>NZ_JBHJXY010000001.1:835792-1240703 GCF_042269505.1 Microbacterium sp. NPDC055988 | reverse complement strand
CTCCGACAGCCCGAACTTCCTCTGGAGCCGAAACGACGTGGGCAACGGCTACAGCCAGCTCGTCGCCAGCCACTCCGGCAAATGCCTCACCCTCCGCGACGGCAACATCGCCGACGGAGCGAGCTACGGCCAGTGGAACTGCGGCGTGACCTCCGGAGCCGACTACCTGAAGTTCGAACTGCGCCCCGCGGCCTAGTCGAACGCGTCAAGAGAAGGGGCGGGGCGGGGTCTTCCCACCCCGCCCCTTCTGGGATGAAGCCGAAAGCATCCGCGGATAGGATGTTCAGCGCCTCGTCCGCGCCCATTCCGAGGATCACTCGTCTCCCACCGCGCGGTCGACGACCGGTGAGGGGGTGGGCGTGACCGAGCTTCGCACACACCCCGTCACGCGCTCGTCCGGCCCCTCGGATCAGGCGGAACGTGCAGCCGCGCTGCTCCGGTCGAACCGTCGTCGCCGCAGCATCCGCCGCTGGGTCGCGATCGGGACCATCCCGCTCACCCTCGCCGCCCTGCTCTTCGTGGGAAAGCTGCTGAGCATGTACGCGTTCGCACACCAGGCGATCACCGCCTACGTGGTCGACGACTTCGCCGGATCCGAAGCATCAGCGCGCGGACAGGACTTCCTCAACTGGTTCGAGCCGTACAAGGCGCCGTTCAACATCGGGACCGCCCTCGGCGCGGCCGAGCAGCTTCCCGAGGCCAGGACCGAGCTCGAAGAGGCACTCGACCTCGCGACCGGACTCGAGGTGTGCGGAGTGCGCATCAACCTCGCACTCGTCGTCGAGCGTATGGGCGACGCCGCGCGTGCCGACGGCGACGGTGCCGCCGCGGCCGAGTTCTACGGCGAGGCGCTGACCATCACCGTCGAGACTCCGGAGGAATGCCACAGCGACGAGGCGCAGCAGCAGTCCTCCGACCCGCAGCGCGACATGTCGGACACCCTCGACGGCACCGAGGATCGCCTCAAGCAGAAGCAGCAGGAGCAGCAGCAGGAGCCGCAGGAACCCGAGCAGCAGCCCGGCGAAGACGAACAGCCCTCCGAGGGCAAGCTGGACGAGCTCGAGGGCAAGCTCGAGCAGGGCACGCAGGAGCGGGATCAGCAGCAGGGCGACGATCCGGGCGGCACGGGAACGGACAAGCCGTGGTGATGGATCCCGAGCAGCAGCGGGCCCGCTACCTGGCCGGCACCGAGGGCGCTCCTCCCGTCCCTCCGCCCGGCGGCTATCGCGGTGCGCGACGCGAAGCGTTCACACCCGCTCCGGCGCCCGCCGTCGCCCCGATGCCGTTCACAGAGGAACCCAAGCCCTCCGCGAGCGCCCTCGGCTGGATCGCGCTCGCCGTCGCCGTCCTCTTCGCGCTGACCCTGCTCGGCACGTTGATCGCCGGCGGCACCGACCTCCTCTATGGCGTCACGATGCTCACCGCGCAGCTCGTGGTCGTCGCCGTGGTCGTCGCCGCACTGTTCTCGCCGCAGGCGCGCAAGCTGGGGGCGATCGCCTTGATCGTCACCGTCCTGTTCAACGTCGCCACGGTCGGCGGCATGAGCGCCCTGCAGACCTCGGCCGCCGGCAGCTATCAGGGCGCCAAGACCGCCGATCAGAAGCACGCCGAGGCGTACCCCGGGATCAAGGGCACCGATCCGCAGGAGACCCTGTCGCAGCAATCCCTCGAGGAGGTGCGGGCGCAGTCCGAGGAGCTCTTCGCCGACATCCGCACTCGGCTCACGCAGGAGTTCGGATACACGTGGGTCCCCGTGGGTGACGAGGATCTGCGCCCCGAGCGCAACGGCTACGGCGGCGAGTCGATGCTCGTGGAGTACACCTCGGCGGCATGGGCGACCGATCAGCCCGTGCAGGGATACGCACGCAAGCAGGAGGTGATGGCCGCGATCGACGAGGTGGTCGTGCAGCACGGGCTGTGGAACCTGTACTCCTTCAACGACCCCACGGGGTCGGGCATCGACCCGTCGATGATCGCCAAGCTCTACGGCAGCGACGATCCCCGCACGCAGCACACGTGGGAGTACTACACCGAGAACTACCCCGATCCGATGCGGTTCTACGCCAACATCTACGACCTGTCGAACGACCGGGACGGCGGCTTCCTCGCCGCACGCGAAGCGCAGAGCGCCCGTACCGGCGAACCGCTCGAGGGTCTGCAGCTCGTCGTGATCGCCAGCGGTGTGCTCGGCGAGGCCGACCGAGCCGAGTTCGAGAAGAAGCTCCAGGAGTACCCGGGCTTCGAGTGATCGGGCGCGGCATCCGCCCCGCCACGAGCGCCCCACCCGCACAGGATGAGTGTCGCACCCGCACCCCTGCGCCGCGTGTCACACTCAGGCATCACCTCGAAGGAGGATGCATGGACGCGCTTGTCTCCGCGAACCTGATCTGGACGATCCTGGCCCTCGCGGCCCTCGCCATCAATGTGGTCGCACTCATCTACATCCCTCGCGGCCGCAAGCCCACCGCGGCGATGGCATGGCTGCTGCTGGTGTTCCTGGTGCCTTTCGTCGGCATAGGTCTCTACCTGCTGATCGGCAACTTCCGGTTGCCCAGGAAGCGCCGGGAAGAGCAGCAGCGCGTCACCGAGATGATCGCCGCGGAAGCCGTCGACCATCCGGACGCGGGGGCCCCGCGCTGGCTCCAACGCGTGGCTCAGCAGAATCATGCGCTCACGGGACTGCCGGTGGTCGGGGATTCGTCGGCTGAACTGATCGACGACTATCAGGGATCCATCGACGCGATGGCCGCCGCGATCGACACGGCCGAGCGATACGTCCACGTCGAGTTCTACATCGCCGCACGAGACGCCACCACCCACGGGTTCTTCACGGCGATGGAGAGGGCAGTCGCACGCGGAGTCACCGTGCGATTGCTGGCGGATTACATCGCGTCACGCAAGATCCCGAAGTCCGAGGAGACCTTCGCCGAGCTGGACCGGATCGGTGTCATCTGGTCGTGGATGCTGCCGGTGCGGCCGTTCAAGGGGCAGTACCAGCGCCCCGATCTGCGCAACCACCGCAAACTCGTCGTCGTCGACGGGAGGGTCGGCTTCGTCGGCTCCCAGAACCTCATCTCGCGCGACTACAACGCCGAGAAGAACATCAAGCGCGGGCTGATGTGGCAGGAGCTGATCGCACGCGTCGAGGGCCCGGTCGTCGCCCAAGTCGACGCCGTGTTCCTCTCCGACTGGCTGATCGAGACCGGAGAGGATCTGTCGACCGTCGAACGGGTCCCGGCATCCGCCGTGCCGAAGCCCGCGGGCGCGGACCTGCACTGCCAGATGGTGCCGAGCGGTCCGGCGTACGGCACCGAGAACAATCTGCGGATGTTTCTCTCCCTCATCCACGGCGCCACCGAGAAGGTCATCCTCACCAGCCCGTACTTCGTACCCGACGAAGCCATGATCTACGCCATCACCACGGCGTGCCAGCGCGGACTCGACGTGCAGCTGTTCGTCTCGGAACTCGGCGACCAGGGGATGGTCTATCACGCTCAGCGCTCGTACTACGAGACGCTGCTGCGGGCGGGAGTGCGCATCTTCCTCTACCCGGCGCCGTACATCCTGCACGCGAAGCACTTCTCGATCGACGACGACGTCGCCGTGATCGGCTCGAGCAACATGGACATCCGCTCGTTCAGCCTGAACTCGGAGATGTCGCTGATGGTGCGCGGCGAGTCCTTCGTGGCTCAGATGCGCGCGGTCGAGCAGAAGTACCGCGCGGCGGGGCGTGAATTGACCCTCGAAGAGTGGTTGCGCGAGCCCGCGAAGTCGACGTTCCTCGACGGGGTCTTCCGCCTGACGTCGGCGCTGAACTGAGGCGACCTGTTCAGGACCCGAGCGTCAGCAGCATCCGGGCGAGCACATACCGTGCGTGCCCTCGAGGTGTGCGCGGGTCATAGCCGAGGCCATCGACGAGCGCCGTCAAGCGCTCCTGCACGCTCGAGTGATGCCGACCGAGGCGCATGGCGGCGGCACGTACGCTCTGCTCCTCGGCGACGGCATCGAGCAGCTCGCGACCGCGGTCGTCGAGGGCGGCGAGCGCAGCGGCATCCGGATGGAGCGATCCCTGCTCGGCGGCCTCCGCGACGAGCAGAAGGGCGCCGAGGTCGGCGGCGTCGACGACCGGTTCGGCAGGGCTGGTCAGTCGGACCGCCACGAGTGCGGAGGACCACGACCGGGGAAGCTGTTCCCCCGGTCCCGCGGTTCCGAGGCCGAGTCGCAGCCCTTCGCCGTCGGCCCAGGCGCTCACGGCCTCCGTCTCGGCATCCAGGATGGTCGCCCGGGTGAGGCCGTGCCGGGTGGCGACCACAGCCGACGGATGCTGCGGCAGGGGCGCGGGATCGGGCGGCGAGGCGACCAGCCGCAGCGCACTCGCGCCGAGCCGGAGCCGAGGCAGCGCAGCAGCCCGCTCGTCGGCTCCCGCATATGAACTGATCGCGAGCTCGACCGCGCTCTCCGGGCCGACCGAGCGACGAGCCCGGATGATGCCGAGGGCGAGGCTGAGACGTTCCAGGATCATCGCGTCGTTGGTGTGCGCAGCGCCGTCACGCTCGATCCACGCGATCGCTCCCGGTCCGCTCTCCCGCACCGGCCAGGCATGCGAGGGCTCGACCGGATCGATGCGCACCCCATCGGCACGCACACGTACTATCTGTCGGCCATCGCGCTGCCCGACAGTCGCGCCACTGAGCACCGCGGCACCGCGCAGCATGCTCTCCACGCCGACCGATCGGGCGACGAGGGCGTCGAAATAGGTGACGACCTTGAGCGTCTCGCTGGCATCCGGGTCGAGGGCGGTGAGCCGCCCCAGCAGATCTTGCATGTCGGGCTCCATCGCGCGCGGGGATTCCACCCTACGGGGTCCTGCCCTCCGGGTTCCCGTCGCACTTTCCGTCGTTCTGAGACCCTGAAACCGACAGAAAGTGCGACGGGAGGAAGCCGCGTAGGGAGGTTGGGGCTCAGGAGAGCAGGCGGTTCACCCAGTTGTCGCGCGCAGCGAGCATGGCCTGCGCGACGGCAGCGTGCGGGGCGAACATGTCGAAGCCGTGGAAGCCGCCGGCCCAGACGTGCAGCTCGGCCTGGACCCCGGCCTCCCAGAGCTTCGTGGCGTAGGCGACGTCCTCGTCTCGGAACACCTCGGCGCTGCCGCAGTCGATGAACGCGGGCGGCAGACCGCTGAGGTCGGTGGCGCGGGCCGGGGCGGCATAGATCGACACGTCGTCGGTGCCCGTTCGGTCGCCCAGGAGCGCCGTCCACCCGGTGACGTTCGATCCGCGGTCCCAGACGCCGATGCCGTCGATCTGTCGGGTCGAGACCGACTCGTCGCGGTCGTCGAGCATCGGGTAGATGAGCAGTTGCCCGATCAGTTCCGGGCCCCTCCGGTCGCGGGCCAGCAGCGCGGTGCCGGCAGCCAGACCGCCGCCCGCGCTGCCGCCGCCGATCATCAGTCGCGACAGGTCGATGCCGAGCTCCCCCGCATTCTCGGCCGCCCACAGCAGCGCGGAATAGCAGTCCTCCACCGGGTACGGATCGGGGAACTCGGGAGCGAGCCGGTATTCGACCGTGACGATCACACCGTTGAAGCGCTCAGCCCAATCGAGGAAGCCGACGACCCCGAGCCAGCGATTGCCGATGATCATGCCGCCGCCGTGGGTGTGGAAGAACCCGGGGCCGGTGCCCGTCCGTCCTTCCTTCTCGATCACGGAGACGACGATCTCGTCGCCCCCGTGCCCGGGGATCGTCACGTCGTGGTAGGTGAACCCGCGCTCGGCGAGCGCGGCGAAGATCTCGTCCTCGCCACCGACCGGCGACTGGCGCAGGAGCGGGATCATCTCCGGCGTGAGAGTGGACGGCAGCTGGTCGCCGACGAGGGCGAGCGCGGCTTCGAGTTCGGGGTCGAAGGGCGGGCGTGCCAGGGTCGTATCAGTCATCAGAACTCCTTTGTCCTCGGCCGCCGAAGCGGCGGCGTCGGGCCAGCCTCGTGCACGTCGTCCCCGAGGATAACCCGCCAGTCGAGGCGTATCCGGCGCTTCCCGTCCGCCGGGTGGCGGGGTCGCGATCGACGGAGCGCTTCGCTCGAAGGCTTCCGCAGCGCTGACTACACTGGCGCCAGAGGGAAGGAACGCGCATGATCCGAGAACTCGATGAACAGCAGTCCTATGACCTGTTGAGCACGACCACGATAGGACGCATCGGCTTCGTCCACGACGGACGTGTGCTGATCCATCCCGTGAACTTCGCCGTCTCCGCAGGCGATCTGTTTCTGCGAACGTCGCCCGATGGCCCGCTGGCCGAGCTGACGCGCGCGACGGTCGACGTCTCGTTCGAGGTGGATTACCACGATCCGCTCGGGAGCACGGCGTGGAGCGTGCTCCTGCACGGCAGCCTCTCCCGCGCGCCGGAAGGCGATGCCGCCGCCGTCGCCGCGCGCGTCCACCCCTGGGCGGGTGAGGATCGGAGTCTTCCTCTGGTCCTGCACATCGAGAGCATCTCCGGTCGCAGCGTGCGCCGGGACTCGACGCGCGGGAAGATCTGAGGCGCGGCGGCGGGTCTGCCGTCGCGCGCTCTCACGCCAGGGCCAGCCCTGCGGCGAGCGCGAAGCCCAGCACGGTGGCGAGCCCCGTCGATTCCTTCGCCTTGGACTGGGCCTCGGGGATCATCGAGTCGACGAGCATCACCAGCAGCGCTCCCGCCGCGAACCCGCTCGACGCGGATCGGAAGGCGTCACCCGTCACACTCGCCAGCGCGAATCCCGCGACCGTGGCCGCTGCACAGATCACGGCCACTCCTGCCCAGAGCAGTAGAACCCGGGACTTGGCCATGCCTCCCTCGAGCAGGTCGGCGGCCGACCCGATCGACTCGGGCAGGTTCGACACAAGGATGGCCACCACCAGCGCGATGCTCACCGGCTCGCCTGATGCCAGACCGATGCCGAGCACGAGCTGCTCGGGGATGCCGTCGAGCAGGGCGCCGACGGCGAGCTGGCCCCCACCCGCCTGCGACTTCGTCTTCGCCGCGCGGGCATCGAGGATGCGGTCGGCGATGTAGTAACTGATGGCGCCGGCGGCGACGCCGATCACCAGCGGGACGGGGCCGGCGAGGTCGAGCCCCTCCTCCCAGAGCTCGAACGCGATCGAGGCCATGAGGGCGCCGGCGCCGAACCCGAGGACGATGCCGAGCCACCGCGGCGGCCACTTCCGGAGCAGGGCGAGCACCGCGCCGATGAACAGCGGCGCCGCCGCGACCACCCCCCACAGCACTGCTGCACCCATATCGCACCTCCGTGGGGCCTACTCTCCCACCTTGTCCGACGTCTCCCGGCTCGACGCACGCCGGCATCGGCGAAAACGGAGACGCCTTCCTTCTCCCGGTGCGGGCGAACTCCTGCACCAAGCCCGATATGCAGCACGGGAGCGAGGTGAGGCGATGCCTGCTCGATGGTATTCTGATGGCATGAAGGCAACCATGGACAAGGCAGGACGGATCGTCATCCCCGCGCCGCTCCGTGAGCGCGTGGGGCTGGTTCCGGGGCCCGTCGATCTCATCCTCGACGGCAACGGCATCCGGATCGAGATCGATGCACCGGACAACCTCATCGAGAAGGATGGGCGCCTCGTCATCGCGTCGTCCGGCACCACGCTCACGCCTGAAGACATCCGCGAGCTGCGCCTTGCCGACCAGCGCTGACCTTCTTCTCGACACGAGCGCGGCGGTCGCTCTCCTCGTCGAAGACAACACCGCGCACCTCGCTGTCCAGACCGCCTGCGCCGGCGCAGTCCTCGGACTCGCAGGCCACGCTTCGACTGAGACCTACTCCGTTCTCACGCGCCTCCCCGGCCCGAATCGTCTGACTCCTCCCGCCGCGGCTCGCGCGATCCGGACTGCGTTCCCCCGGTCGGTCTCCCTCCCAGAAGAGACTGCGCGGACGGCCGTCGACGTTCTCGCCGACGCCGGGGTCTCCGGCGGAGCGGTGTACGACGGATTGGTCGCGCTCTGCGCTCGCACAGCTGGTGTAAAGCTCCTCAGTTGCGACCGCCGCGCCATGGTGACATACGCGGCCCTCGGGGTGGCTGTCTCCGTCATCTGACGCGGCACGGGGCGACACGCCGGTCGCGGATAGACTGGAAAGCATGTCCAAGGTCCTCCAGTCCCTGCCCGTCGGCGAGCGCGTCGGCATCGCCTTCTCCGGAGGACTCGACACCTCCGTCGCCGTCGCGTGGATGCGCGAGAAGGGCGCGGTGCCCTTCACCTACACCGGCGACCTCGGACAGTACGACGAAGACGACATCGCGTCGATCCCGGGCCGCGCGCTGGAGTACGGCGCCGAAGCCTCGCGCCTGATCGACTGCAAGACCGCGCTGGTCGAAGAGGGCCTGGTCGCCCTCTCCTGCGGCGCCTTCCACATCCGCTCCGGCGGCAAGACGTACTTCAACACCACGCCCCTCGGCCGCGCGGTCACCGGCACGCTCCTGGTGCGTGCCATGAAGGAAGACGGCGTCGACATCTGGGGCGACGGCTCCACATACAAGGGCAACGACATCGAGCGGTTCTACCGCTACGGTCTGCTCGCCAACCCACGTCTGCGCATCTACAAGCCGTGGCTCGACGCCGACTTCGTCACCGAGCTCGGCGGCCGCAAGGAGATGAGCGACTGGCTCGTCGCCCGCGACTTCCCTTACCGCGACTCCGCTGAGAAGGCCTACTCGACCGACGCGAACATCTGGGGCGCGACGCACGAGGCGAAGACCCTCGAGCACCTCGATGTCTCGCTCGAGACCGTCGACCCGATCATGGGCGTGAAGTTCTGGGACCCGTCGGTCGCGATCGAGACCGAAGACGTCTCCGTCACGTTCGAGGGCGGCCGCCCCGTGGCGATCAACGGCGTGGAGTACAGCGACCCGGTGGCCCTCGTCATGGAGGCGAACACGATCGGCGGACGCCACGGCCTCGGCATGAGCGACCAGATCGAGAACCGCATCATCGAGGCGAAGTCGCGCGGCATCTACGAGGCTCCGGCCATGTCGCTGCTGTTCATCGCCTACGAGCGCCTGGTCAACGGCATCCTGAACGAAGACACCCTCGCGACCTACCACGAGCAGGGTCGCCGCCTCGGACGCCTGATGTACGAGGGCCGCTGGCTCGAGCCCCAGTCGCTCATGCTGCGCGAGTCGATCCAGCGCTGGGTCGGCTTGACGATCTCGGGCACCGTGACGATCCGTCTGCGCCGCGGCGACGACTGGACCATCCTCGACACGGTCTCGCCGAACCTGTCGTACGGCCCCGAGAAGCTGTCGATGGAGCGCGTCGGCGACGCCGCCTTCGGTCCGGTCGACCGCATCGGTCAGTTGACCATGCGCAACCTCGACATCGCCGACTCCCGTGCCCGCCTCGAGCAGTACGCGGGGCTCGGCCTCGTGGGCGGCGCGACCGGGGAGCTGGTCGGTCGCGTGACAGCGGGCGAGTCCGCCGAGATCACCGAGTCGGTCCACGGCTCCATCTCCGAAGCCGACGAGAGCCTGGCGGATGCGGTCGACACCGTGTCCGAGGGCGCGGCGTTCGATTCCGGCACCGACTGACGTCGCTCGTCCGTCGCACGCGCCGCGCGCGACGGCGTATGGCCGCGCGCGGGGCCGGAGGGTTGCCGACGCGGCGGCAGACCTCGCTGTGATCGACTCGATCAGCGCCGCTCGTCGGCGCGGTCGAGCTCCTCGGTGCGGTCGATGATGCTCGGCAGCACCGAGTCGAAGAGCGTCACGATGGCGGCGCGAGTGGCGCCGGCGTCGCGCTGGCGAACGGCTTCGCGGATGGCGATGGTGGATTCTTCGACGGCCGCCCAGTCGAACGAGCCACGTGCGTGCTGCGAGAAGCGGCGGATCTGCGGCCCGAGGAACTCGATGACGCTCACGCGCGTGGAGTTGCCCTCGATGCGCGCGAAACCGATCGTGATGGCGCGCAGCGCTCCCCCGAACTCGAGGACATCCTGGTTCAGGACCGCGGCGGACATGTCTTCGGTGAGGTCGACGAGATACGTGACGTCGTCGGCCTGGATCAGCGGCATCGCATGGCGTACCGAGCCGATCCAGATGTCGCCGAAGAGCGCGATCGCGTCTCGGATCTGGTCGAGGTCGAGAGGCGCCACCCGCGTGTAGCGGTTGCGCTGCATCTCGACGAGTCCCCCTTCGGCGAGCCGTGCCAGCGCGTGCCGCACGGGCGTCTTCGATGTCCCGAGATCCGCCGCGAGCTCGTAATCGCGAATCCGTTCGCCCGGCCGCAGCTCGCCGCTGACGATCGCATCCCGCAGCCGGTGATAGACGTCTTCACTCACCGAACGCCGTTCCAGCGCACCATCCATGCCCAACAAAATCACACCCTCCTTCGACCACCGTGGTTCCCCCACCACTCGATGCGGCCGATACCGGCAGCCCCGACACTCTCGCGCCGAGCCTCCGCATCGTCCCCTATTCGCGCGTAGCGCAACGGGTAACATAACACATTCACCTGAATGGGAACCGAACGGCCCCTCGGTCTGTGCAGTTCCTGCAGTCCAGCCTCATCGGGCACGTCCGAGCGATCGTCGTGGAGCCCCCGCGGCGAGCGCTCCGGCCGATATGATGCGAGGGCGCGACCCTGGTACGCGCACTGGGGCTCGGTGGGACTGAGTTCCACCTGTCTACCCGAAAGAGTTCTCGACGATGATGACCGATTCGCAGGAGTCCGCCGTACCTTCTCGCCCCTCAGTGGGCGTTCGCATCGGACGTATCGCGTTCCTCGCGGTGGCCGGGATCATCGTGATCGCCGTCGCGGCCGCGTTCTTCGTGACCTGGACGATCCAGCGGTCGTTCCCGCAGACCTCGGGTGCCATCGAGCTCGACGGTCTGAAAGCCGAGGTCACGGTGCAGCGCGACGACCGCGGCATCCCGACGATCACCGCGGACTCAACCGACGACCTGTTCTATGCGGAGGGCTTCGTACACGCCCAAGACCGGTTCTTCGAGATGGACTTCCGCCGGCACGTCACCGCGGGGCGCGTCGCCGAGATGTTCGGGGACTCCCAGGCGGCGACCGATGCGTTCCTGCGCACACTCGGCTGGCGCGCCGTCGCCGAAGCTGAGGTCGAGGCGATGGACGACACCACTCGCGGCTACTACGAGGCCTACGCCGACGGGGTCAACGCGTACCTCGCCACACGATCCGGCGCGGAGCTCTCGCTCGAATATGCCGTTCTCGGCATCCAGAACCCGGACTACACGCCCGAGCAGTGGGAGCCTGCCGATTCGGTCGCCTGGCTCAAGGCCATGGCCTGGGATCTGCGCGGCAACATCGAGGATGAGACCGAACGCTCCCTCCTGGCCGCCGAGCTGGACGCCGGTGCGGACGACGCGGGCGAGGTGGTCGACACCGGGGAGATGCTCGCGAAGCTCTACCCCGAGTACCCGTTCGACGAGAATCCGGTGATCGTCCCGAAGATCTCGACGGTACCCGCACTCGACACCGGCGCCGAACCGGCCGCGTACACCCCGACCGAATCGGACGACGAGATCCAGCAGGCGACCACCACGATCGAGTGGAAGGAGACTTCGAGCGTCATCGAAGCCGCGAGCGAACTGGTCGGGGACGTCGGCGAGGGGATCGGGTCGAACTCCTGGGTCGTCTCCGGCGACCTCACCGAGACGGGCATGCCGCTGCTCGCGAACGACCCGCACCTCGGCGCCTCACTGCCGTCGGTCTGGTACCAGGTGCAGCTGAAGTGCTCGACGGTCGACGATGCCTGCCCGTTCGATGTCGGCGGATTCTCCTTCTCCGGTCTCCCCGGCATCGTGATCGGCCACAACCAGCACGTCGCGTGGGGGTTCACGAACCTCACGACCGACGTCACAGACCTCTACGTCGAGCGGGTGGTCGGCGACGAGTACTGGCGCGACGGGGCACTGGTCCCGCTCGATCAGAGCACCGAGACGATCAAGGTCGCAGGCGGCGACGACATCGAGCTGACAATCCGGTCGACCGTGCACGGACCGATCATCTCGGGGCTCACCGACGACTTCACCGCGATCGCCGACGACCCAGAGTCGGCGCTCGCGGAAGGAACCGAGGCGCCCGCCACTCCGCCCGCGGGGGATGACGCCGAGTACGCCGTCAGCCTGCGCTGGACCGCGCTCGACCCCGGCACGACCGCGACCGCGATCTTCGCCCTCTCCACCGCCCAGGACTTCGACGACTTCCGCTACGCCGCCTCCCTCTTCGACGTTCCGGCGCAGAACCTCATCTACGCCGACACCGAGGGGAACATCGGATACCAGACACCCGGGCGCCTCCCGATCCGCGGTGCCGGCGACGGATGGATGCCGCAGCCGGGATGGGACAGCAGCTACGACTGGACGGGCTACATCCCGTTCGAAGAACTGCCCGTCTCGTACAACCCGAGCTCGGGGTACATCGTCACCGCGAACAACGCGATCGTGACCGACGACTACGCCTACTTCCTCTCCCGCGACTGGGACTACGGCTACCGCGCCGCGCGCATCGCCCACCTGATCGAACGACGCGCGGCTGCCGCTCCGCTGACGGCACAGGACATGCGCGACATCCAGATGGACGACGAGATGTGGATCGGCACGAAGCTGGCGACCGCCATGGCCGACGTGGACGTCAGCCGCGCGGACGTGCGGGAGGCCGTGGACCTCCTCCTCCCCTGGGACGCCCAGAACACGGCCTCCTCGCCCGCGGCCGCCTACGCGAACGTGGTCTGGTCGAACCTGGTGCAGAACATCTTCGGCGAGCGCGAGCAGCCCCTGCCCATCGACGGGCAGGCGCGCCTGTTCACCGTCGTCGCCGACATGCTCGACGACCCGTCCGATCCACTCTGGAGCAACCCGAAGATCGACGTCGACGGCATGGACGCCATGCTGGCCTTGTCCGCCGAAGAGGCCTACGACGAACTCGTGTCCCTGCAGGGCGACGTCCCCGCGCGGTGGAGCTGGGGCGACCTGCACGCGATCACCCTCACCAGCGACACGCTCGGCACCTCGGGGATCGCCCCCATCGAGGCTCTCTTCAACCGCGGACCGTACCCGGTGGGCGGCGGAGCATCGGTGGTGAACGCGACCGGGTGGGAGCTCGGCGTCTCGTACGCCACCACGACGGTGCCATCGATGCGGATGGTGATCGATCTGTCCGACTTCGACGCCTCCACGTGGAACCACCTCACCGGCGCATCGGGTCATGCCTTCCACGAGCACTACACCGACCAGACCGCCGACTGGGCGGTCGGGGTTCAGAAGCCGTGGGCATATTCCGCGAAGGCGGTGGACGGCTCGACGGTGGACACGCTGATCCTGTCGCCGGCCGGCTGACCCGTGCGCTGCGCCGTCCTGAAAGGGCGGCGCAGGTTGCTCCGATACCGTGGGTGGGTGCCATCCAGCTACCTCGCCCCGAAGGGCACCACCGTCACGCTCCTCGAGTTCGAGCACTCCGGCGCCACACTGATCGCCGAGACGTTCGGCGAAGGCCCGCACACCTACCTCCTCCTGCACGGCATCGGCATGGGGCGGAGCGTCTACCTCGACGTCGTGCAGCGGCTCGACGGCCGGGTGATCGCGTTGGACCTTCCCGGTTTCGGCGAGGCACCCGAGCCGGAGCGCACGTTCACCATGGAACGCCACGCCGACCTCGTCGCGGCATACCTGAAACACGTGGACTCGGGCCCGGTGGTCGTGATCGGCCATTCGATGGGCAGCCAGATCGCGGCGGAACTCGCAGCTCGGCATCCCTCGCTGGTGGAAGGGGTCGTGCTGGCAGGACCCACCGTGAACAAGGCGGCGCGCAACATCGCGTCTCAGGCCCGCTACCTCTTGACCGACCTGGTCGGCGAGCGGCCGCTGGTGATCTGGCGCGGCGCGCGGGAGTACCTCCGTGGGGGCCCGCACCTGATCCGCAAGATCCGCGCCACCGTCGTGCACGAGCCCGAGGACGCCTTCGTCCGCATCGAGTGCCCGGTGCTGGTACTGCGCGGTGAGGACGACCCGCTCGCCCCGATGAGCTGGTGCCAGGAGATCCTCGACGCGATCCCCGGGGCCAAGCTCGAGGTCATCCCCGACCACGGCCACGGCACGCTCATCAGCGACTCCGAGCCCGCGGCCCGCCTGATCCACGAATTCGCCGCCCGGCTCTGACGCTCGGTCCGTGCTCGCGCGGGCTTGTCGCGGCAGGTGTTCACGCGAGAACAGGCAACCGCTCCGATTCAGGCTGTTTCTGCGCCGAACTGCCTGATCCCGCGCGATTGCCTGATCCCGCGCGGGTCCTGATGCAAACTCGGCGGGTAGCTCAGCCGGCGGCGGGAGGAGTCTGCTTCGATTCGGCGAGCTCATCCACGACGAGACCGCGCTGTTCGATGGTGCCGTTGCGGTAAGCCTGCCGCCCGACCATGTGCGCCGACAGCGGGGCGGTAGCGAACTGCATCAGCACGACGGGGGCGACGAGCACGAACCCCAGCAGGATGCCGCCGATCGACCGCTGCGACAGGGCGATCGCGATGCAGATCAGCAGCAGGCCGAGCACCTGCGGCTTGGTCGCCGCGTGCAGACGGGACGGCACGTCGCGGAAGTGCAGCAGCCCGACCGCGGCCGACAGGCACAGCAGCGCGCCGAGCAGGATGAGCACCAGCACGGCCACGTCGATGACCGGATCGGGGATCATGAAACCGAGGATGTTCATGAGGTCGTGTTGTCCCTTCTCGCGACGAACCGGGCGACGGATATCGAACCGAACACCCCGATCGCGGCGATGATGAGGAGCACGGGAATGTTCCGGGTATGCCCATTGATGGCCATCTCCGCCCCGAGCACGCACATGACCTCGGTGAGGAGCACGTCGGAGGCGACGGCGCGGTCGAGGATCGACGGCCCACGGACGATGCGGATCAGGGTGAGGATGGCGGCGATGCCGAAGACCACCATGATCAGCAGCAGCAGGATGTTCATCGGGCGCCTCCCGTCGATCCGGTCAGGCCGGCGCGCTGGTCGGCCTTGAGCGCACGGTACTGCGCGGGGTCGCCGAGAGCCCGCACGACCCGTCGCTCCCAACGCAGAACTCCGGCGCGCTGCTTCTCGACGTCGTCGAGGTTCCTGACCCCGATCACGTGCAGGTACAGGATGCGTCTGTCGCGATCGGTCTCGACCACCAGCGAGCCGGGGATGAGCGACGAGACCACGGCGACGTGCGTCATGACCAGGTCGTCCGCGTAGCGCAGCGGCACCGCGATGATCGCCGTTCCCGGCTGGCGTCGGAAGTCGAACACCTGCACGGTCACCGATATGGCTCCGCTGAGCACCGCGAACAGGAATTGCACGACGAACAGCGCGGCGTAGCCGATGTTGATCCGGCCGGAGAGCTCGACGGTCGGCAGCCGGAAGACGCGGGTCACGAAGATCGCGACGACGAGTCCGGTGAGGAACGACAGCACGGTGAACTGCGCCCACAGCAGCATCCACAGCACGACGAGCCAGGCCAGGAAGGGCAGCTGCACCCGGATGTCGCGCCAGAGGTGGCGTTTGGTCTGTCGTCTCATCCGCCCACCTCCTCTTGCAGCTGCACGAGGCTGACCGGCTGCAGCAGTGCGGCGCCGATGCGGTCGCAGAGCGCGTACAGAGGCCCGGCGAAGATCGTGAGCGAGACGGTGACCGCGACCATGCCCGCCGTCGCGACCGTCATGATCTTCGGGATACGACGACGCTCCTGCTGCTCGTCGGCGGCCGGCGCGTTGCCGAGGTACGAGATGCGCCCCTCGGTCTCGCTGGAGTCCTCCTCCTCGCGCCAGAAGGCGAGGTTCCAGGCGCGCATGAGGGCGTACAGCGTCAGCAGCGAGGTGACGATGCCGCCGAAGATCAGCACGATCATGATCGGGGTGCCGACGGATGCTGCCGCTTCGAACAGCGCGAACTTGCCGATGAATCCGGAGAAGGGCGGGAGCCCACCCAGGTTGATCGCGGGCACGAAGTAGAGCACGGCGATCACCGGTGCGACCTTGAGCAGTCCCTTGACCCGCAGGATCGAAGTGCTGCCGGCTCGTCGTTCCACGAGCCCCACCGCGAGGAACAAGGTCGTCTGCACGACGATGTGGTGGACGATGTAGTACACGGTCGCGCCGATCGCGGCCGGGGTCGCTATCGCGAGGCCGAAGATCATGTACCCGACATGGCTGACGAGCGTGAACGACAGGATTCGTTTGAGCTCGGCCTGCGCGACCGCGCCCAGCACACCGACGATCATGGTCGCGAGCGCGATGATCAGCAGCAGGGTGTCGATGCTGTTCGAGGCGAAGAGCTGCGTCTCGGTGCGGATCAGCGCGTAGACACCGACCTTGGTCAGCAGGCCCGCGAACACCGCGGTGACCGGCGCGGGGGCGGTCGGATACGAGTCGGGCAGCCAGAACGACACCGGGAAGATGGCCGCCTTGATGCCGAACGCCACCACGAGCATCAGATGCAGCACGAGCTGCGTCTCCTGCGGCAGCTCCGACATGCGCTCGGCGATCTGGGCCATGTTGACCGTGCCGAGTGCGCCGTAGATCATCGCGATCGAGGCCAGGAACAGGATCGACGACACCAGCGAGACCACGATGTAGACGGCGCCGGTGCGGATGCGCGACTCGGTGCTGCCGAGGGTGATGAGCACATACGAGGCGACGAGCAGGATCTCGAAGCCGACGTAGAGGTTGAACAGGTCGCCCGCGATGAACGCGTTGAAGATGCCGGCCGCGAGGATCAGGTACGAGGGGTTGAAGATCGAGATCGGGGTCTCGTCGGTTCCGTCCGCGGCTCCCTGGCCGATCGAGAAGAGGAGCACGGCGAGCAGCACGATGCTCGAGACGAGCACCAGGAGCGCCGCGAGCCGGTCGACGTAGAGCACGATGCCGAACGGCACCGGCCACCCGCCGACCGAGACCGCGAGCGGGTCTCCGGAGTCGACGACCACCAGGAGGACGGCGGCGATCACCGAGACGGCGGCGAGAGTCGCCACCGTGACGACGACCTGGAGGCGCGCGTTCCGGCCGAACACGAGCGTGATGGCGGCTCCGAGGAGCGGCAGAGCCACGAGGAGCGGAACGAGAGAGGTCATGGGCGGCCCTCCTCGTTCTCGTCGTGGTCGTGGGGTTCGTCGGGGGTGCTCGAATCACTCTCGGCGGGGCCCGAAGAGTGTTCGTCTCCCCAGCCGGTGGGCGCATCGAACGGCGCATCGTCGTGGATGGCGGGGTGGTCGCGCATGTGCAGCACCGTGATCGGTGCGGTCTGCACACCGACGAAGTCGGTGGTCGCCTCGTCCTCGTCGGTCTCGGACTCGTCGTCCATGAGGTCTTCGTCGGCGTCGGTGCGCTCGCGGAGCGCGATGTCGGCCTCGTCGTCCTCGACCGTGTCGGCCTGGCCGAGCTGCCAGGAGCGGTAGATCAGGGCGAGGAGGAAGGCCGAGACCGCGAACGTGATCACGATGGCGGTCAGGGTGAGCGCCTGCGGGAGCGGGTCGCTCATCTCGCCCTCGGTGCCGAAGAACGGCGCATTGCCCGGAACGCCCATCACGATCAGCAGCAGCAGGTTCGTGGCGTTGCCGAGCAGCAGGAATCCGATCAGCACGCGGGTGAGACTGCGTTCCAGCATCGCGTACACGCCGCACGCGAAGAGGATGGCCATGATGACGATGAGGGTGAGCGAGACATCCATCAGCTGCTCTCCCTTCCGCGCGAGAGGAAGCCTTCGGGGCCGGGCGTCGAACGGAGCGCCGCCTGCCGGTCGACTTCGGCCCCGAGACTGCGCAGCACGTCGAGGACGAGCCCGATCACGACGAGGTACACGCCCACGTCGAAGATGGTCGAGGTGACGAACTCCATGTGCCCGATGCCGGGGATCTCCCACTCCCAGAACGTGCTGGTCAGCGGCGCGAGTCCGAAGAAGAGCGGGACCACGACCGTGCCGACGGCGAGGATGAGGCCGGTGCCGAGAAGTCGGCCGGCATCCGTCGGGGCGGCGGCGCCGAGCTCCCAGCGACCTCCGGCGATGTAGCGCATGACCAGGGCCATGCCCGCGACGAGTCCGCCCGCGAAGCCGCCGCCCGGGAGGTTGTGTCCCGAGAACAGCAGGAAGATCGACACCACGATGATCGTGTGGAAGAGGATGCGGACGATGACCTCGAGCAGGATCGACCTGTTCTCGGGCTTCATCTTCTGGCCGCCGACGAGCCACGCCCGCGGGCTGCTCTCGTTCTCGGAGTTCTGGAACCGGATGCCCTCGGTCGTCTCGACGAGCGGCCTGCTGCGTGCGGCCTTGCGCGTCGCCTTCGGCAGGTTCTTGGTGGCGGCGAGCAGGTCGGCCCGGTGCGTGACGAACACCAGCGAGGCCACGCCGGTCGCGGCGAGCACGAGCACCGACAGCTCGCCCATCGTGTCCCAGCCGCGCAGGTCGACGAGGGCCACGTTCACGACGTTCTTGCCGTGACCGATCTCGTATGCGATCTGCGGGAAGACCTCCGAGATCGGATCGGCGATGCGGGACTGCGTGGCGACCACCGCGACGAAGGCCATGGTCACGCCGACGCCGATCGCGAGGAGCGCCCGGGGGACCCGCCCCACCGAGGCGTTGTGCTCGCCCATCCGCGCGGGCAGGCGGCGGAGCACCAGCGCGAACGTGACCATCGTGACCGTCTCGACGAGGATCTGCGTGAGCGCCAGGTCGGGTGCGCCGCTCGTCGCGAACAAGACGACCATCCCGAGCCCCGTGACCGAGACGAGCACGACGCCCGTGTAGCGCTTCTGGGCCCGCACCGCGAACACCCCGGCGATCGCCATGATCGGGGCGACCACGATCTGTGCCGGCGTGTGCCAGGCGGACAGGTTGTACCGGTCGATGTCGCTGGCGATGAGCGCCGTGACCTCGGCAGCGACGAAGACCACGAAGATGGTGCCGACGTATACCGGGAGCGAGCCCCGCTGCGTGAGTGTCGTGCTGAGGACGGAGAGACGGTCGATGCCGCGCATCACCAGGTAGTAGGCGTCGGCGGCTGTGAAGGGCAGGACGCGAGGTCGGCGATCCCAGCCCGTTCTGCGGGTGAGCAGGAACAGCCCGATGCCGAGCAGGATCGACAGGATCGAGATGCCCAGGGCCGGCTCGAGGCCGTGCCACAGCGCGAGATGCCCCGGTCCCTCGACGGCTTCGCCCGCGTGGTCGAGCCCGGGGGTCGCGGTGAGGGCGTATCCCTGCAGAGCCGTGTCGAGTGCGGGAGCGCCGATGCCCGCAGCGAGAGTGACGCCGGCGAGGATGATCGGCGCGGACAGGAATCCGACCGGCGGATCCGGCCAGGCGGTGTCGGGCAGCCGGCCCTGGTCGTCGCGCTTCTTCCAGAAGGCTCCCCAGAGGAAGCGCGCCCCATATGCCGCGGTGAGCATAGAACCGAGCGCTACGCCGATCAGGGCCACCAGACCCCACGGGGAACCCCCCTGGGCGTCGTCGAGCAGAGCCGTGAGGGTGGACTCCTTGGCGACGAAGCCGATGGTCGGAGCGATACCGGCCATCGACGCCACCGAGATGAATGCCGCCGTCGCCATGACCGGCGCCTGCCGCCCGACACCGGAGAGTTCGGTGATGTCACGCGTCGACAGCTGGCGGTCGATGACGCCGACGATCAGGAACAGCGCCGACTTGAACAGGGCGTGCCCGATCACGAGCGCGAGTCCGGCCAGCGCCGCAGCCTGCGTGCCGTAGCCGACGACGATCGCGAAGAAGCCGAGCTGGCTGACCGTGCCGAACGCGAGGATGCGCTTGAGGTCGGTCTCGCGCAGCGCCTGGATGCCGCCGATCAGCATCGTCAGGATGCCGAGACTGATCACGATCGGGCGCCAGGGAGCGCTGAAGGCGAAGATCGGAGCGAATCGCGCGATCAGATAGATGCCGGCCTTCACCATCGCCGCGGCGTGCAGATACGCGCTCACCGGAGTGGGCGCCGCCATCGCGCCGGGAAGCCAGAAGTGGAAGGGGAACAGGGCCGACTTGCTGATCGCGCCGATCAGGAGCATGACGATCGCGGCATCCACCGCAGGACCGGTCGGTGCGATCTCGAGGATCTCCCGGATGCTGGACGTTCCGGTGTCGACCACGAGGATCACGACACCGACGAACATCACGAGTCCACCGAGCGTGGTCACGAGCAGGGCCTGCAGTGCCGCACGGCGGCTGGCCGCACGGCGGCGGTAGTGACCGATGAGGAGGTACGAGAGGATGCTCGTCACCTCCCAGAACATGACCAGCATGACGAGGTCGTCGGTGAGCACGAGGCCGTACATCGCCCCCGCGAAGCCGAGCAGCACCCCGGCGAACTGGCCCACGCCGGCCGAGTCCTCGTAGAAGTACCACCGGCAGTAGAGGAGCACGAGGGCGCCGACACCCGTGACGATCAGCGTGAGCACCCACCCGAGCACGTCCATGTTCATGGAGAGGTTCAGCCCGAGCTGCGGGATCCACTCGACCGACTCGAACGGGACCGGACCGTCGAGCACCTGCGGCGTCATGACCAGCGCATGCACGAACGCTGCAGCCGGGACGAGGGCGGCGATGGCGAAGGCCTGAGCTCCGAGCCAGCGCACCAGAACGGGCATCAACAGCGACCCGAGCAGGAACACGGCGAGGAGCATCAGCATATACGCGGCTCCCTCGGGGGTCGTCGGCCTTGCGGCCAGGCGGGGGGTGTCTCTGTCAGTTTACCCGGGCGAAGAGTCCGCTCGGCGCGCGGTTGCACGATCGTGCGAGAGTGGTCGCATGCGGCGGGTGTGGGTGCGGGAGCTGGCCGGGTGGTCCGGCGCCCTGGGGCTCGCACTGATCGCCGCCGCACAGGTCGCATCATCGGCACGGTCGGAGCTGCTGTTCCGCGACGGGGATTCCCTGATCGTGGGCATGTTCGCGCGCTCCGTGCTCTCCGGCGAACCGATGGACTGGGCGATGTCGAGCGTGCTCTTCCTCCCCGAATCCACGGTGTTCGCCGCGCTCGACGCGATCTTCCCGCTGGACGTGAACGCGCTGCTCGCGGTGAACGCCGTGATCAACGTGATCGCCCTGTACGGTGCCCTTCGGCTCGTGGCTGGTCGACGCACAGAGGGCCGCGCACCTGTGGCATGGGCCCTCGTCGGACTCGCCGCGTTCTGCGTCATCGCCGTGACCGAGCTCTCGGCGTCCCGCGATGCTCTCGAGCTCGCCTCCCTGCAGCTCACGACCACCTACTATTCGGCGTCGGTGGTCGCCGTCGTGCTCTCCGTCGGGCTGGTGCGTCGAATGCTCGATCGCGAGTCGATGAGCGTCGGTCTCTCTGCGGCTCTCGGCGTGACCGCGGCGGTCTCGACACTGTCGAATCCGCTCTTCGCGGCCTGGGCGACGGTGCCGATCACGGTGCTGCTCGCCCTCCTGGCCATCCGATCACAGCGACGGTTCCGGTTGACACTGCTGCTCGCTGTGCTCCTGACCGGCACAGCGCTCGGCTTCGTCGGACGTATTCCACTTCAGGCATGGATCGCGAACACCGGCGCCGGCTACGCGCAGCCCGAGCGGTGGGCCGAGTCGCTCGGCTACTACTCCGAGCTCGTCTCCGCCCGCCTGTCGACCCCACCGGGGGTGCTCGGCTGCCTGATCGTGCTCGCCCTTCTCGTGCTCGCAGTGGTCCGCACGGCACGCGCCTCGGACGAGGGTTCACGGTTGGTCGCCGCGCTCGCCTGGCTCATGCCGGTGCTCGTGGTGATCGGCGCGATCGCACTC
This sequence comes from Microbacterium sp. NPDC055988, assembly GCF_042269505.1. Classification (NCBI taxonomy): domain Bacteria; kingdom Bacillati; phylum Actinomycetota; class Actinomycetes; order Micrococcales; family Microbacteriaceae; genus Microbacterium; species Microbacterium sp. NPDC055988. The sequence goes on along the minus strand of NZ_JBHJXY010000001.1, from coordinate 1,218,918 downwards.
GGCACGCACGCGGCCCGCTACCTGCAGCCGCTCGTGTTCGCTCCCGTCCTCGCTCTCGTCGCGGTGCCGCGGGTGGTGCGGGTGCCGCTCCGCGTCCGATCGGTGCTCGCCACCGTCGTCGCGGTGCTGCTCGCGATCGGCGGCATCCTGAGCATCCCCCGACTCGCTGCGGCCGCCGAGGGCGGCGACCCCGACCTCACCTGCGTCACCGACTGGGTGAACGCCTCCGGGCGCACCGGAGCCGGCCAGTTCTGGACCGTCCGCCTGCCGAAGCTGCACCTCGACGACCCCGCCCAGCTCGTGCAGGTCGATCATGAGCTGCGCGGCTACGCCTGGCTGGCGAACCGTCACGATTTCGACGTCGGCGAGGTGACTTTCCTCGTGGAGGATGCTCAGACCGTCCCGTGGAACCTGCCCGTACCGGGCATCCCCGACGAGGTGATCGACTGCGGCCGCTACCGCATCCTCGATCTGGGCGATACGGTGCTACCGCTCGGACCGCAGCGCAACTGACCGCGGCTGCCGACGCGTCGGAGGACGCCGCTCAGCGCGGCGCAGGGCCGGTCGTGCTGCCGGCGCGGAACCGGCAGGTGAGATGCTGTGTGATCCCCGGGTCCCCGCGGAGCATGCGGGCGACCTGTTCTCCCGCCGCGCGTCCCTTCTCGACAGCCGGCTGCACACTCGTCGTGAGGGTGAGGTCGCCGAGACCGTCCAGTGCGATGCCGTCGAAACCCGCGACCGAGAGGTCTTCCGGGACGCGGAGTCCCAGCTCCTCGGCCGCACGGATGACGCCGACGGCCAGCAGGTCGCTCTGCGCGAGCACCGCCGTCGGCCGGGTGTCAGGGTCGGCGAGCAGCATGCGTCCGACCAGCACTCCTTCGTCGATGAGGCTCCCGGATGCCGAGATCGCGGGGGCGTCGGGGAACACCTCCCGGGTGCCGGCCAGCCGGTGGACCGTGACGTCGACGGTCGCGTTCGCGAGGCGCTCCGGGGTGACCGCCGCACGTTCCCGGTCGCTGTCGAGTGGCAAGGTGACCAGCGCGATGTCGCGGTGGCCGAGGCCGCGCACGTGCTTCGCGATGTCGGCCGAGGCCGCCGCGTTGTCGAGCGTGATGCGGGGGATCGCCTCGCCGGCGTCGCCCTCGATCACGACGACCGGGAGTCCGCGGCCGACGACCACTTCGAGAGATGCCCGGGTGCGTCCGGAACAGCCGATCAGCACGACGGCGTCGACGGGGGCGTCGGCGATCGCCGAGCCCTCCCCCGGTTCGTCGCGCATCAGCAGGATGCCGGCACTGAGTTCGGCGAGGCCGTCGGTGAGGCCGTCCATCATGGCCGTCGTCACGGGGTCGAGGAAGGCCGCGCGCAGGTGCCCTTCCAACACGACGGCGACGATGCCGCTGCGTCCGCGTCGCAGCGACGCGGCGCGGGGGTCCGGTCCGGCGTAGCCGAGGTCGGCGGCCGCGGCGAGCACGCGCTCGCGGGTCGCGGGGGCCACTTTCGCCTTTCCGCTGAAGACGACCGAGGCGGTGGACGTCGCCACACCCGCCTCGCGTGCGACGTCGGCGATCGTGGGCCGACGCGGCGTCTCCTGACTGCTCATGCTTCGAGGATAGCTCGCTTCCGCTCCCCGGGGTCGAATCGATTCGATAAGCTGTCCGGCATGGAAGCAGCCCTGACCCGTTCGCAGTTCGTCCGATGGCGCGCCGCGATCTTCGCCATCTTCCTGGCGAGCGGCCTCTCGATCGCGACCTGGGCGTCCCGGGTTCCCGGGATCAAACTGGCGCTCGAGCTCGACAACGCGCAGGTCGGGATGCTGCTGCTCGGCATGGGTGTCGCCTCGATCATCGGCATCTCGACGAGCCCGGCGGTGATGGCACGCACCGGCGCCCGCCGCGGCATGCTGGCGGCGATGCTCATGTTCGCGGTCGGCATCGCGCTGGTCGGCCTCGGCGCGACCGTGTTCGGCTCAGTGACCGTCGTCCTCATCGGCATGGCGCTCTTCGGATTCGGCAACGGCTGCGTCGACGTGATGATGAACGTCGAGGCCACCGCGATCGAGCAGCAGATGGGCCGCACGATCCTCCCCGTCTTCCACGCCTTCTTCAGCTTCGGAACCGTCATCGGTGCGGGGATCGGCGCCCTCGCCGCCCACCTCGCGGTCGACGTCGCGACGCATGCGGTCTCCATGGGCGTGCTGATCGCCGTGATCGCCGTGGTCTGCTTCTTCCAGGTGCCGGTGCGCGAGGCCGCCCTCGACCCGGAGGACCACGTCAAGCCTCCGTTCCGCGAGCGGATGCACACCGCGCTCGAGGCCTGGCGCGAACCCCGCACCTACCTGTTGGGCACGGTGATGCTCGGGATGTCCTTCGCCGAGGGCGGCGCGAACGACTGGATCGCGCTCGGCACCGAGCAGGGTCATGGCTTCGCGGAGGGCACAGGAGCCGTGTCGCTCGCCGTGTTCTCGATCGGGATGACGACCGTGCGGCTGTTCGGCGGGCCCCTCGTCGACCGATTCGGACGCGTCGCGGTGCTGCGCATCCTCGCCGTCGCCGCGGCGTCGGGCATCCTGCTCTTCATCCTCGCGCCCACCTTCCCGCTCGTGCTGGTGGGAGCGGCGCTGTGGGGCGTCGGCGCCTCGCTCGGGTTCCCCCTCGGCATGTCCGCCGCGGCAGACGACCCCGCCAAGGCGGCGGCTCGCGTGAGCGCGGCAGCCACGATCGGCTACATCTCGTTCCTCGGCGGCCCGCCCGTGCTCGGCGTCATCAGCGAGCACATCGGCCTGCTGAACACGCTGTTCATCCTGGTCGGTCTGGTCGTGCTCTCCGGGCTGTTCTCGGGGGCCGCCCGCCCGCTGCGGGAAGACGAGAAGATCCCCGCGGCGAGCGCCGAGCAGGGCTGAGCGCGCTCAGTCCTCGCGGCCCCGCACGATCGCGGCCGCGTGCGACCTGCTGCGCGCGCCGAGCTTGGTGAGCACGTTCGATACGTGCGTCTTGACCGTGGGCACCGAGATGCGCAGCCGTGCCGCGAGCTGCGCATTCGACCAGCCCTGCAGGATGCCGTCGAGGATCTCCCGTTCGCGACCGGTCAGGTCGGCGCGCTCCGTCGCACGCGATGCCGGCGGAGGTGGCGCGGCCCCTGGGCCACGGCGGCGAGCGCGCGACGGGTCACCCGCGGGTCCAGCGCGCCCTCCCCCGCGGCGACGGATCGCACCGCCTGAACGAGCGCGGGGGCATCGACCGTCTTGAGGAGGAAGCCGACCGCACCCGCACGTATCGCCCCGAGGACGAGCTCATCCTCGTCGAAGCTGGTCAGCACGAGCACGTCTCCGAGCCCGCGTTCCACGATCTCCCGTGTGGCGGACACGCCGTCCCGGCCGGGCATCCGCAGATCCATGAGGACCACGTCGGGTCGCAGCGCGGCCGCATTGCGCACGGCGATGTCGCCGTCTGCCGCCTCGCCGACCACCGTGATCCCGTGCGCCTCGAGCATGATGCGGAGCCCCGCCCGGATGGCGCCGTGGTCGTCGGCGAGCAGCACGGTCGGCGCGCTCACACCCGCACCTCGAGCGGAAGTCGACCCTCGACCGACCATCCGTCCGCGACAGGACCGGCAGCGAAGAATCCGCCGAGCGCTCCCACCCGCTCCCGCAGCATCTGCAGGCCCCACCCTTCGCCGACGTGTGCGGCCGCCGTGCTGGCGGCACCGCCGCGGGATCGTACGCGCACCTGCACCTCCGCGCTCCGCTCCGCGATCTCGACGTCGACCACGGACCCGCCCGCGTGCCGGATGCAGTTGGTCAGGGCTTCCCGCACGATGCGGACCACGGCCTGCTCTGCAGCGGCTCCGAGCTCGGGCACGTCCGGGGCATCGAAGCGGACGACGAGCCCCGCACGCTCGGCATCGCGCACGATGCCGTCGAGATCGGCCCAGCGCGGTGCGGGGACGAGGGCGCCGTCGCCGCGACGGAGCACCGAGATCATCGAACGCAGGGCGCCGTGGGCGTCCAGGCCCGCATCGCGCACGGCCTGCAGTGCTTCCCTGTCCTTCGTCTGGTCTGGCGTCGTGGAGAGGGCAGCTTCCGCTCGGATCGCCATCGCCATCACGTGACCGGCCACCACATCATGCAACTCGCGCGCCATCGCCTCGCGCTCGCGCTGCACGGCCTCCGCGCGATCCCGCTCGGCGACGGCCGCCGCGTCATCCGCTCGCTGCCGGTGCAGTTCGGCGAGTTCCTGCGCCTGCGAGACAGCGACCGCCCACCAGTAGTCCGTGCCGAAGATCGCGCCGAATTGCACCCCGACGAGGAAGGCGACCGCGAAGGGCATGTCGGTGAAGAGCCAGGCGACGACGAAGAGGATGACCGTCGATGCGCTGAGGAGCACCAGCAGCACGCGACGACGACGCGGGCCGGAGAGGAAGACTGCCGTCCACAGCACGTCGAGCAGCACGACGACCGTCCCGATGCCGCCGACCGTGAGGAGGTCGGCGACGAAGAGGAGCGTCACGAGGCCGAGAACGGTCATCGGCAGGCGTCGCTTGGCGAGCGCGAGCGCACAGGCCGGAAGCGCGAAGGCGAGCGCCCACCACGGCGACACCGGCCCCGACAGGAGGGAGAACGACCCCCACACGCCGCGGAATCCCAGCGCCGCCATCACGACGGCCAGCAGTGCCATCGCGACCGGGTCCGCCCACCAGCGATGCCGGGAATACCAGGCTCCGGGTCCGCCGTCGACCTGCTCGTGCATGACCTCATGCAACCACGGGGCGGGCGCGGTCGCATCCGTCGAAGGGATGAGCAGCCCTCGGCGAACGCTACTTTCGCCCGATCCGCGGCCGTGCCCCCCCGAGCGACAGTGGGGGCATGGAACTCTTCGGCGGGCTCCCGCTCCCCCTTTCCCTCGCACTGCTGGCGCTGATCGACGGTCTCAGCGTCGGCACACTGCTCATCCCGGTCTTCCTCCTCCTCCACCCCGGGCGCGTGCGCGCCGGACGCATCCTCCTCTACCTCGCGACGATCGCGGCGTTCTACCTCGTCGTCGGTCTTCTCTTCCTGTGGGGACTGGTGAACCTCGTCGACGTGGCCGCGGACTTCCTGGCGTCTCCAGCCGGACTGGTCGTCCGCCTCCTCGTCGGAGCCGCTCTCCTCATCACCGCTTTCGTGATGCCGACGGGCGAGAAGCAGCCGACAGAGGCCGCCGCCTCGCCGGAGACCGCCTCCGTCGCGCCCGCGCCGCAGGTCTCGCCGTGGACGGGGATGCCCGTGCGTGACACCCCTGCTCCGGCGACGATGGCGACGCCCCCGCCCCCTGCCGCTGCGGACCGGACCGGAGCGGCTGCAGCTCCCCGCCCCGGGCGCATCACGCGATGGCGTGAGCGCCTGCTCGATCCACGCACCCGGGGTACGGCAGTGATGGCCGTCGCTATCGCCGCCGGGCTCGTGGAGGTCGCCACGATGCTGCCGTACATCGTCGCGATGACGATGCTCGCGGATGCCGCGGTCGACACTCCTGTGCGGGTGCTGTCGCTGGCGGGATACTGCGCGCTGATGATCCTTCCTGCGATCGTGCTGCTCCTCCTCCGCATCGTGGCCGCTCCTCTCGTGCAGCGTCCGCTCGAGCGCTTCGCCGCCTGGATGGAGCGCACCGGCGCGGAGAGCACCGCCTGGATCATCGGCATCATCGGGTTCCTCATCGCCCGCTCCGCGGCCACCGAGCTCGGGCTCTTCGAGGCACTCGGCTCCTTCCTCGATCGGTGACCACCGGGAACCGCCGGGTGCGACGAAGTGCACCAAGCGACGAAGTAGGCTCGACGGGTGCGTCTCGTCATCGCCCGCTGCTCGGTGGACTACACCGGCCGGCTCAATGCCCATCTCCCGCTCGCCACGCGTCTGCTCGTGCACAAGGGAGACGGGAGTCTGCTCGTGCACTCCGACGGCGGCAGCTACAAGCCGCTGAACTGGATGAGCCCGCCCTGCTCGCTGTCGAGCGAGGACCCTGGCGAGGAGGAGGCGAGCGCCGGCGTCGTCGAGGTCTGGCGCGTCACCCACAAGAAGACTGGCGATGCGCTGCGGGTGCAGATCTACGAGATCCTCCACGACACCTCCCATGAGTTGGGCATCGATCCCGGGCTGCAGAAGGACGGCGTCGAGGCCGACCTCCAGCGACTGCTCGCCGAGCAGGTCGAGCGCATCTCGGAGGGCGCCACGCTCGTGCGCCGCGAATACCCGACGGCGATCGGCCCGGTCGATCTGCTCGTGCGGGATGCCGACGGCGCCGCGATCGCGGTGGAGATCAAGCGCCGCGGCGACATCGACGGCGTCGAGCAGCTGACCCGGTACCTCGAGCTTCTCGGCCGCGACCCACACCTCTCCCCCGTGCAGGGTGTGTTCGCCGCACAGGAGATCAAGCCGCAGGCCCGAGTGCTCGCCGAGGACCGCGGCATCCGCTGCCTGGTGCTCGACTACGACGACATGAAGGGCATCGAGTCGGGCATCCCCCGCCTGTTCTGATCCTCGGCCTCCTCCCCGCGCCGTTCAGCGAGCCGCCATCAGGCGGGGAGTCGGTCCCTCGAGTCGCGCGACCGCGATCTTCACCTCGGTGATCTCGAGCTCGACGAGGCGGAGCCGCTGATCGACTCGGTCGAACCGTTCATCGATCCGCTCGAACCGTTCATCGATCCGCTCGAACCGTTCATCCACCCGTTCGAAGCGGCGGTCGATGCGATCGAAGCGCACCTCGAGCTTCACATCTTGCGCCGCGAAGCGCGCGTCCATCCGAGTGATCATCCAGCCGAATCCGCTGACGATCGCGACCAGAGTCGCCGCTGCTGTCGCCAGCATCGTGATGACTTCCACCGACACGTACATGCCCCCATTCTCACCTGTGACTCCGCTCTTGTCACGACCTTATATGAGGACATTGCGCTCTCACATAAGGTGTGAGCAAGCTTTTTCGGGGCACAGCTGTGCAGGAAGAATGACCGTCGCCGCCGGGCCCATAGGCTGGAAGCATGCCCCACTCCCCCTATTCCTGCGTGCTGTGGGACGTCGACGGCACGATCATCGACGCCTCCGTCGGCATCCTCCGACGGCTGAACGTCGCCCTCACCCACTTCGGCCGGCCGGCACCGACGCGCGAAGAGCTCGTCCACTGGATCGGGCCACCCATGTTCCAGTCGTTCCAGGACCAGGCGGGCATGACCCCCGACGAGTCCCGCGAGGCGGTCACGTTCTACCGCACGCTGGGCAAAGCCGACGGTTACACCACCGACGTGGCCACGTACCCCGGCGTCACGAACCTCATCCACGAGCTGGCGGCGGCGGGCATCCCGCAGGCGACGGCCAGCTCGAAGCCGGAGATCCAGGTCGACGCCCTCGTCGACCATTTCGGCCTCCGCCCGTCGTTCCTGACGACCGTCGGTGCGACACCCGATGAGGCGACGCTCGCTTCGAAGACCGACATCGTGGCCGAAGCGCTGCGCCGGCTCCGCGAGCTCGGCGCCGACACGTCACGGCCGGTGCTCGTCGGCGACCGTCATCACGATGTCGAAGGCGGAAAGGCCAACGGCGTCCCCGTGATCTTCGTCGAGTGGGGCTTCAGCGACTCGCACGAGGGCGACGAGGCGGAGTTCCGCGTCACGACCGTGGCCGAGCTGCGCGCTCTCCTCATCGGCTGACACCGGCCACCGCACCCGCGAGCACCTGACGCTCTCCATGCCTCCGCGCCGGAGCGGACCCGCCGGAAGCACAGAACTCCCCGCCGGATGACGCCGTCATGGCGCTCCGGTCGGGGAGTTCGTGTTCCCGCCCGTCTCAGACGGGGCGGATGTTCTCTGCCTGCAGGCCCTTGGGGCCCTGTGCCACATCGAACTCGACTCGCTGGTTCTCTTCGAGAGACCGGTAGCCGGATGACTGGATGGCGGAGTAGTGCGCGAAGACGTCAGCGCCTCCTTCGTCGGGGGAGATGAAGCCGAAGCCCTTCTCCGAGTTGAACCACTTGACCGTGCCCTGGGTGCTCATGTACTGCCTGTTCTGCTGATGAAGAAGCCGACGCAGGGATGCCCCGACATCGCTAACGCTAGTGGAGGAGCCCCCGAGCGGAATAGCCGCTGCAAGAAGGTAATCCAAATGTTGCACGAGCGGCACACGGCCGTCATCCGGTGGGATTCAGCGGCACACGAGCGGAAGGCGCCGAGAAAATGGTGTGGCCCTCACCGCGGGGGGAGCGATGAGGGCCGAAGACGACCGGAGGGTGCGTCAGAAACAGCCTAGCTCCTTTTCGGAGTGCTTGTCCCCCTTTTGGGGGACAAATCCGAAAATCGGGGCGCGGGACGCGATAGCGGCCCCCTCGAGCAGCCCATTGGGGACTGAGCTACTCGAGGGGGCCCAATCGCGTGCACGGATCGTCTTGCCCCTGGGGTGGGCGGTTCGTCTCCTGGGGAGAGACGAAGACGATCGATCCCCGTGTGCACGCACCTTCACCCTAGGGGAGGACGCACGGTCCCGTCACGGGCCTCGCCCGGGCGAGTCCGGACGAGGCGCGGACGCCGATCCGCCGCAAGGGAAACGATGCGAAGGTAGCCTGATGCGGTGACGCTGCTCAACAAGGACATGACGCTCTGCATCTCGCTGTCGGCGCGGCCGAGCAACAACGGGACGCGATTCCACAACCACCTCTACGAGGCGCTCGGGCTCAACTGGATCTACAAGGCCTTCGCCCCGACCGACCTCGCCCAGGCCATCGCCGGCGTGCGCGGACTCGGCATCCGCGGCTGCGCGATCTCCATGCCGTACAAGGAGGACGTGATCGCGCTGGTCGACCGGATGGACCCGTCTGCGAGCGCGATCGATTCGGTCAACACGATCGTGAACGACGCGGGCGTGCTCACGGCGTACAACACCGACTACTCCGCGATCGCGCAGCTGATCGCACGCAACGAGCTCGACCCCGAAGCCTCCGTTCTGCTGCGCGGCTCCGGCGGCATGGCCAAGGCGACCGCGGCCGCCTTCCGCGACGCCGGCTTCGCCGATGTCATGATCGTCGCCCGGAACGAATCGAACGGGCGCGCATTAGCCGACCTGTACGGGTTCCACTGGAGCGCGGACGCGTCGGATTCGACGGCGGACATCCTCGTCAACGTCACCCCGATCGGGATGGCGGGCGGCCCGGAGGAGCAGTCGCTGTCATTCTCAGAGGCGGCGATCGCCGCGGCATCCGTCGTCTTCGACGTCGTCGCACTGCCGGCCGAGACACCCCTGATCGCCGCGGGCCGCGACGCCGACAAGATCGTGATCACCGGCGCCGAGGTCGCGACCCTGCAGGCGCTCGAGCAGTTCGTGCTCTACACCGGCATCCGCCCGAGCGCGGAACAGGTGCAGGCGGCCGAGGAGTTCATGCGCGCCGGAACCGCGTGATCGGGAGCCCGATACATCGGTACCCTTGGCGCATGAGCGCGCCTCGCACCGCACGAAGGACCACCATCCGGCGAACACCTGCCGCCCTGTCGACGGCGGCGATCGTCGCACTGGTGCTGGCAGCCTGCACCGGCGGGGGAGAAGAGCCCACCCCCGACGGCAGCCAGGGCTTTCCCGACGACGGCTGCACGCACATCACCGTGGCGACCTCGTCGGAGAAGGTCAACATGCTCGACGAGCTGTCGACCGCGTTCAAAGAATCCCCGGAGCACGAGAAGCTCGACACCTGCGCCACCGTGCGGCCCACCAACGTCTCGTCCGGCAACGCCGCCCGCTACCTGACATCCGGTGAGGACTGGCCGAGCGACGACCGCGCACTGTGGCCGACCCTGTGGTCGCCCGCCTCCACGGTCTGGACCGACCGGGTCGCGGCTGCCGCCTCGCAGAACCTCGTCGGCACGCCCGCATCCTTCACTCGCACACCCGTCGTGTTCGGCATGCCGGAGCCGATGGCCAAGGCTCTCGGCTGGCCGGACAAGCCGATCAGCATCACCGACCTGGAGGGCCTGTGCCAGGACCCCGACGGCTGGGGGAGCGTGGGCAAGGACATCTGGGGCGCCTTCAAGATCTCGAAGACGAACCCGAACACCTCGACCACGGGCTTGTCGACCATCCTGATGCAGTCGTACGAGGCATCGGGCAAGGCGGAGGGGCTGACATCGGCGGATGTAGATGCCGCGGCCGACTTCTCCCGCGTGTTCGAGGAGTGCGTGATCCACTACGGCGACACCACCGGCAACGTGCTGTCGACCCTGTACGACGAGACGCAGAACGGCGCCAACGGCTCGGCCTACGTCTCGGCAGTCGCGCTCGAGGAGACCTCGCTACTCAACTACAACAAGGGCAACCCCGACTCGCACACCGTGCAGCCGGGAGAGACCCTGGTCCCGCCGAAGACCAAGCTGGTCGCGGTGTACCCCGCGGGCGGCTCGATGTGGTCGGACAACCCCGTCACCGTGCTCGGCGCCGACTGGGTGACGCCCGAGCAGCGCACAGCAGGTGAGGCCTTCGCCGCCTTCCTCCAGACCGAGGCCGCGCAGAAGATCCTTCCCGAGTACGGCTTCCGTCCGCTCGACGAATCCGTCCCGCTGGGCGACCTGTTCACGGCGAACTTCGGTGTCGATCCCGCACAGCCCACCGTCACGCTGCCGAAGCCCGAGGTCGACGTGATCTCCACCGCGATCGACCAGTGGACGCAGGTGCGCAAGCCTTCATCGGTGCTCGAGCTCATCGACATCTCCGGCTCGATGGATGAGCCGATCGGCGACGGCCGCTCCCGGCTCGACGGGGCGATCCAGGGCGCCCAGACGACGCTCGACCACTTCCGCTCCACCGACGAGGTCGGCGTCTGGGCCTTCACCACCGGCGTCTCCTCCGACGAGGGCGAGCACATCCAGGTGCTCCGCGGTGTGACCCCGCTGGGCGCCGACGGCGAGAAGCTCGACTCCTCCCTCGACGACCTCCGCTACGCCGAGCGCAACGGCACGCCGCTGTACGACGCCGTGCTCACCGCGTACGAGGCCATGAGCGAGCGAGCCGAGCCGGGACGGATCAACGCGATCGTGGTGCTCTCGGACGGTGAGGACACCGACTCCACGACATCGCTCGACTCGCTGATCGCCAAGATCGGCAAGAGCACGAAGGAGGGCGGCACGGACGCCCCGGTGCGCATCTTCCCGATCGCCTACAGCTCGGCCGCCGACACCTCGGTGCTGCAGCGGATCGCCGATGCCACCGGAGGCCAGATGTTCGACGCCTCGGACGCAGAGCGCATCGACCTCGTCTTCGCCTCCGTGATCAACAACTTCTGAGGTGGGAATGATCAGTTCCACGGCATCCGACCCGAGCGGCGTCACCGACGCGATCGCCGCGCTGCAATCCGGTGATGTCTACGTCGCACCCGGCGTGCAGGGACAGTCGGCGATGACCGATGCTCTGCTGGCCGCCGTGCCGGGTGACCGGACGATTGCCGTCGTAGTGCTCCCGGAGGATGCCGACCTGGGCACCGTCTACCCTTTGGAACTGCTCGATCGGCTCAGCGAGCGGGTACCGCAGACCACCGTCGTCCTCGCCGTGGGCGACGACGTGCAGGCGGGCTCGACCGTGATCGACGGCAACGACGTGCTGCGGATCGCCAACGAGAACGAGGCAGCGGCCGGCGGCGACACCCAGACCGCGCTCGTCGAGACCGTGCAGCAGATCGTCGAAGAGGCTCCGTCATCTCCGGGTGGGGAAGCCGGGGGAGGGACCGACTGGCTGCTGCCCGTCGTGATCGGCGGAGTGGTCCTGCTGGCGGCCGGTGGCACGGCGATCGGACTGCTCGCCCGTCGCCGTCGCACGCCGAAGGCCGTGGCGGATCCCGTCCCTCCCGGAATCCGGCTCCGGGTGGACCGGCTGCGCGAACTGCGGGTCGACTACGCGAACCTGCCGAACAACCCGGTGGCGGCGGAGACGGCCGCGGGCATCGATGCGCTCGCCTCCCACGTGGAGCAGCTCTTCGTGCGACTCGACGCCAAGGCGGAGACCGACCAGGTCGCGCTGGCCGAGGCGGAGTACTCGGACAAGCTCGCCCGCCTGGTCGCCGCCCTCGAGCGCGACTATCTGCTCGATCTGCTCACCCGGCCCGACCTGTGGGATGCGCCGGGAGAACGGATCGCCGAGGTCCGAGAGGCACTGGCGGCCGTGACCACCCAGATCGTCGACAACATCAAACAGGTCAACGCCCGCAAGGGGCTGCTGTTCCAGGTGTCGCTCGACTCGCTGATCGGACGCTCCGAACTGCGCGACTGGGAGCGTCAGTTCAAGAAGAACTCGGGGGAGTGAGCCCCGAGCGTCACTCCCCCCGACTCAACCGGCCCCGGCCTCGGCGAGGTACGCCAACCGGTGCAACGTCTCGGCGTTGCGCCACCGCAGCATCGGGGTCGTGATCAGAGCAGGGACGAAGGTGGCGGGCCCCTTCACCGGCTCCTCGTCGATGCGCACCTGACAGCCCGAGGGGGTGGTGCGCGCCCGGATCGTGACCCGCGCCTCGCCGACCGGCCAACCGCGAGCGCGCAGGACGGCCCGGTGCGGCGGGTTCCATTCCTCGACCCAGGTCGTGTCGTCCAGGAGGGCGGGCCAGACGCCGAAGGAGTGATACAGGCGGGCACCGGGATCGGGCCAGGTTTCGTCGACGTCCCGCATCCGGGAGGCGCCCACCACCCATCCCGGATAGAGCCAGCCGTTCGCGAGCACTCGGAACACATCCTCCGGTGTGCACGCCATGTCGCGGGTGTTCGTCGCCATCATGCCTCCATTCGTGCACCATCCTGTGCCGGAGGATGTCGCGGGGCGAGGTGCTTGACAACCGGCGCGGCGCGGGCGCTAGCACACTCGGTCGCGGTCGACAGCCCCCTGGAATGCCCGGGTACCGCCTGTCATGGTCGACCCATGCGCCACAGATCAGCCACACCCACGTCGAACCCCTCGACCTCGGTCCTTCGCGACGACTCCCTCTCGCTCCTCACCCGCGGCTACGACTTCGGCGAGCGCATCTGGCGTCGCGCGCGACCCGGCGCCCGTTCCGCGCCGATGCGCCTGCTCGGCGACGAAGCCGTCCTCGTGCGCGGAGTCGAAGGCGTGGAGCTGTTCTACGACGAGACCCGCATCGCCCGCCACGGCGCCATGCCGTCGATCGTGCAGGAGACGCTGTTCGGGCACGGCTCGGTGCACAGCCTCGACGGCGCCGAGCACCGACACCGCAAGGCGACGTTCGTGGAGGTCGCCTACGAAGACGCGCAGGTCGAGCGCCTCACTCCGTGGCTGGAGCGGGAGTGGGAATCGGAGCGCGAGGCTTGGCTCGACGGCGGCGCCCGCAGCGCGTACGACGCAGCGGTCGGTGCACTCGGTCGCGCCATCATGGGCTGGGCGGGCCTTCCCGGAACGCCGGCCGCCAAGACGCGGTGGGCGGCACGGCTCGCGCAGATCGTCGACGGCTTCGGCGTCCCCTACTCGCCCGAGTTCGTCGCCGCCGCCGTCAACCGACTGTGGTCCGACCGGCACTCCCGCCGACTCATCGAGGCCGTGCGAGCGGGTTCGCTCCACGCCGCCGAGGGCACCGCGCTCGCGCTGTGGGCTTCGCACCGCACACCAGACGGTGCGCTTCTGCCCGCGAGGGTCGCGGGGGTCGAGCTGCAGAACAGCATCCGTCCGATGATCGCGGCGGCTCGATTCGTGGCGTTCGCCGCGAAGGAGCTGCAGGAGCGCCCCGAGTGGCGGGCACGCATCGCCGCCGAAGCCGTCGAACGAGGGAACCTGGTCGGTGGCCCCCTGGCGACGGTGTTCGCGCAGGAGGTTCGCCGGACCGCACTGTTCGTGCCGATGCTGCCCGGTCGGGCGCTCGTGGACATCGAGATCGGCGACGTGAAGGTCCCGGCCGGCGGACGCGTCGTGCTGGACATCCTGGGCACTGACACGGATGAGCATTCCTGGGCGCACCCGCATCGCTTCGCCCCGGAGCGCTTCACCGACGTCGACGACTACGAGGAGCTGCCGACTTTCATCCCGCAGGGCGGCGCCGAAGTCACGACCGGCCACCGCTGTCCCGGAGAGAAGCTGGTGATCGCCGGGCTCGCCGCCGCGATCGCGGTGCTGAGCGATCCGCGACTGCAGATCCTCGACAGCGGTCTGGATGTGAACCGCCGGCGTCTGCCGACCAAGCCGGCATCCGGCGGCAGGGTTCGCGCGGCGTCGGACTCCGGCCGGGGCTGCCCGTTCCACTGATCGGCGACGCCGCACGATCGCGCGCGCCTGTCAACTGGGTGGGCGGGTCGTCCGGCGACGGCGACCCTGGACAGGACGACAGCAACCGACGACGCGGAGGACGATCATGAAGGCACTCACCTGGCAGGGCAAGCGGAGCGTGACGGTCGAGGAGGTCGCCGATCCGGTCATCCAAGAACCCACGGACGCCATCATCCGTGTCACGTCCTCGGCGATCTGCGGATCGGACCTGCACCTGTACGAGCTGCTCGGTCCGTTCCTCGACCGCGGCGACATCCTCGGGCACGAGCCGATGGGCGTCGTCGTCGAGGTCGGCGCTGGCGTCACGACCCTCTCGGTCGGCGACCGCGTGGTGATCCCCTTCAACATCGCCTGCGGCGAGTGCTTCCTCTGCCGCCGCGGACTGCAGTCGCAGTGCGAGACCACGCAGGTGCGGGAGTACGGCAGCGGCGCGGCGCTGTTCGGCTACACCAAGCTCTATGGGCAGGTTCCTGGCGGGCAGGCCGAGTATCTGCGGGTGCCGCTCGCCGACTACAACCACATCCCGGTCGGGCCCGACCTTCCGGACGAGCGCTACCTGTTCCTCAGCGACATCCTTCCCACGGCCTGGCAAGGCGTCGAGTACGCCCAGGTGCCGGAGGGCGGAACGCTCGCCGTGATGGGTCTCGGACCGGTCGGACAGTTCGTGTCGCGCGTCGGACGGCATCGCGGATACCGGGTGCTCGCGGTCGATCCCGTTCCGGAGCGGCGGGCCATGGCGGAGCGTCACGGCATCGAGACGTTCGACCTGACCGACTCCGTCGTCGAAGAGCTGCGGGATCTGACCGAGGGGCGCGGTGCCGACTCGGTGGTGGATGCCGTCGGACTCGAGGCGCACGGCAATTCCGGGGTCGAGTTCATGCAGAAGGCGGTCGGGCTCCTGCCCGATCCCGCCGCGCGCCAGGTTCTCGACAAGGCCGGTGTCGACCGCCTCGCCGCCGTCTATGCCTCGATCGATGTCGTGCGCCGCGGCGGAACGGTGTCGCTCAGCGGTGTGTATGCGGGGGATGCCGACATCATGCCGATGAAGACCCTCTTCGACAAGCAGATCACCCTGCGGATGGGGCAGTGCAATGTGAAGAACTGGGTCGACGACCTGCTGCCGCTGGTGGAGGACGCCGCCGATCCGCTCGGCGTCATGGACCTGACCACCCATCACGCGCCCCTCGACGACGCGCCCGACCTCTACCGCACGTTCCAGCAGAAGGAGGACGGCTGCATCAAGGTCGTCCTGCATCCGTCGACCGTGTGATGACGAAGGGGGCTCAGGCGCGACTGCCCGGGTCCCCGTCGTCGCGGTTCGCCGCGTCGACGTCGGCGCGGCGGGTGCCGATGCCCGGTTCGTCGTTGTGAGTGGATTCGTCCGGGATGGACGCACTCGATCCGGGCTCCACTCCCACGGTCCCGGCGGCGCCGGAGTCGGCACCGGCTCCGCCGGCCGGAACCTGCTCCGCGGTATCGGTGCCTTCACCCGTGCGCTCGGCGAGATGCTCGGCGATCCGCGCATCCGCATCGGCGTCGGCCGCGGATCGGACGTTCTCCGGGCGCTCGCCCTGGTCCTCGATGCCGCTCATCGCGCGCTTCTCCGCGCACTCGCGTGAGTCTTTGAAATCGACATGCTACGTCCTTTCGTCGGAGAGACAAGGCTGGTTCGGATGCCGAAGCGCCGCAGGACCGTTGACACCTCGCCCAGAGCGGGGTACCCGGGTTCGAGCGTGAGCAACCCAGGTTGACACGGGGCCGGTAAGCAACGTAGGTTGACGGCATGGAATCCCTCGACGTCGCACAGATCGCCGCGGATACGACAGACCCCCGAGCGGGGCTGCGGGCCGTCGCATCTCTGCGCACCCTCGCCGACACGCTCGAACTGCGCCAGGTCGAGGCCGCCTTGCGCGCTGGCATGAGTTGGCAGGCGGTCGCCGATGCCCTGGGGGTCACCAGACAGGCCGTGCACAAAAAGCACTCGAAGCGGATCGACCCCACGATCACCGTCCCCCGGAGGAACTCGTGAGCCGGTTCACGCAGGCCGCCGCCACGATGCACACCCTCTCGCTGGCAGCCATGGAGGAGGCGTCCCGGTTCGGCGTCCGTGACGCGGACATCGACCACCTCCTCCTCGCGCTGACCCTCGATCCCGACACCGGCGGTCAGACTCTCCGCGGAATGGGCGTCAGCTTGGAGGCGGCGCGCGCGGCTGTCGCGGCGCAGCACGCGACTCAGCTCGGACTCGTGGGCATCGCCGCCGCCCAGGACAGCGCGGGGCGCATCGTCTTCCACGAGACCAGCGGATATGAATGGACGGATCGCGCGATCGCCGTGCTGAAAGACGCCTCGAGCGGGGAGCGCCGCGGCGACTCGACGGCCGTAGTCCGCGCTCTGGTCGACGAGCCGAGCGGACTCATCGATCAGATCCTGAGGCGGCTCGATGCGGATCCCGAGACCCTGCGAACCCGGCTGGACGAGGTGCAGCGGCTACGCCTCGCCACGCCGTCCCTATCGGCCGACCAGAACATCTCCGGCTCCCGCTCGATCTTCGTGCCCGCGCCGATGGAAGACGTGTGGGCGCTGTTGTCCGCTCCCGCGCGCATCCCGGAGTGGGACCAGGGCATCGCCGCGGTCGATGCGGACCACGAGACGAGTGGGCCGTGGGAGGCCGAGACCGCGACGACCATGCCCGACGGCAAGCCGATGCGTGTCGAGGATGACTTTCGGCGCCAGCGCGTGCACCTCGCCCAGCGCGAGGAGCTGACGAGCATCCAGTGGCTCTTCACATACCCCGATGCAGCACGCTCCAACCCGCGGTCGGTGGCGTTCGCGCTTGAACATGCCGCCGGCGGAATGCAGCTCCGCGTCACTCTGACATGGCTGACCCCTCCGCGCCGCGGCGGCCGTCGCATCGTCCGAGCACTGATGAAGCCACTGTTTCGGTTCGTGCTCTTCATCCAGCTCACGCAGCTCGAAAGCGGCATCACCCGCGTGTTCCGCTGAAGACCGGACGCCGGCGGCGCATCACCCTCATCCGGGACGATGCGCCGCCGGCCGGATTCCCGTCAGCCCTTCGCGCCCTTGCGGGGCTTCAGGAACTCGTCGGGTGCGCTCTTCTCCCGCTTCGCCGCACGCTTCTCCTTGAGCGTGAGCTGCGGCGCCTTCTTGCTGTCGCGACCCTGGATGGACTTTCCGGACATGGTTACTCGCTTCCCCTTCGGTGGCTGGCGTAACCTCCGACCATAGCCACGGGCCGGAGGAAGTCAAATTTCCCCCTGATCGGGAAATTTTTGCTAAGCTTGCGGAGTCAGAAAGTGCGTTGACACAACGCTGCGACCGGGACGACCCGCTCGTGGTCATCAGTCGGGGACGGCCCCACCTCGAAGGAGTCCGGCGATGTCACGCACGGAATGGAAGCAGCTGATCGGACCGACGGACATCGTCCGTGTCGCTCTCGGATGGGGCGCTTTCGTCGCGATCCTGATCCTCCACCCGGTCCTGGTCGCACCGGTGCCGGGGCCCGTCCTCGTGATCGCTCTCCTCGCGATCATCGCCGTGATCCTCGTCTGCGCGTTCGGCGTCGTGAAGCAGGCCGAGGCGCTCGCCCATCGACTCGGCGACCCCTACGGATCCCTCGTCCTGACCCTCTCGATCGTGCTGATCGAGGTCATCCTCATCTCCGCCGTCATGCTCGGACCAGGTGAGCATGCCACCATCGCCCGAGACTCGGTGATGGCCGTCGCGATGATCATCATGAACCTCGTCATCGGCCTGGCACTGCTCGTCGGGGGGCTCCGCCACCGCGGCATGGCCCACAACCGCACCGGCACCTCGGCCTACCTGTCGATGCTGGTGGTGCTGGTCGCCCTGGCGTTCGGGCTCCCGGCCCTGATCGGCACGGACGGGTCGTACACGACCGCGCAGGAGATCCCCATCGTGGTGCTGACCCTCGCGCTGTACGCGTTCTTCCTCTACCGCCAGATGGGCGCGCAGGCGAGCGACTTCACCGAGGTCGACCCGCGGCTGCATCAGCGCGTCGACCGCCAGGAGAAGGCGGAGGAGACGGGCGGGATCCGGCAGGTACTCAGGGAGCACCGCACGGAGATCCTCGTCCGCCTCGCACTGCTGGTCGTCACCGTCATCCCGATCGTGCTCCTGTCGCACGACATGGCGGCGCTGCTCGACGACGGGCTCGGCCGACTCGGCGCTCCCGTCGCCCTCGCGGGGGTGCTCATCGCGGGCATCGTGTTCCTGCCCGAGTCGATCACCGCGGTGCGCGCGGCGCTCGGCGGCGAAGCCCAGCGCGTCAACAACCTGTGCCACGGAGCACTGGTGTCGACAGTGGGCCTCACCATCCCCGCGGTGCTCATCATCGGGATGCTCACGGGCCAGACGGTGGTCCTCGCCGAATCGCCCGCGAACCTGCTCATGCTCGGCGTCACACTGTTGCTCTCGGTCACGACGTTCGCGGCGAAGCGGGTGACCGCGATGCACGGCGCCGCCCACCTCGTGACGTTCGCCGTCTACGTCATCGTCCTGTTCAGCTGAGGCTCCGGCCGCCTGCTCGATGGAGCGGGCGGCCGACCTAGACTGGCCGCATGGAGGCGATCCGGCGAGCGGCGAACTCGGCCGCGACGGCTGCCGCGACGTGGGGACGCGTGTACTTCGCCGCCCAAGCCCTGGCGGGCGCGGGCTGGTGGATCGGGGTGTTCACGCTCCCCTGGGTGCGAACCGCGACGCTGGGCACGCTCGACGCCCGGCTCCTCGCTGCGCTGGACATCCCGCTCTTCGTGATCGCCTCGGCCCTCGTCGCCTGCGGGCTCCGGTTCGCCGCATGGATCGCCGCACCCTGGACGGTGCTCGTCGCCGCCGGCATGGTCCTGTACGCCACCGTGACGGCGAGCGCTGGGTGGGGCGCGTTGCTGATGGTGGCGGCAGCAGCCGGCTCCACGGCTGCCGCGATCGTCGTCCTCGTGGGTCGCCTGCCCTCGGAATGGCTGTTGATCGGCCCGTTCCGCTTCCGATCCGCGGCGCCGACCACGACCGGAGCGCTCATGGTGAGAGCCGCGGTGCAGACCCTCGTCTTCTCGGGGATCTTCCTCGTCGCGCTCCCCGGCATCATCCTGGCGCTGGAATGGCGCTGGGGTCTGCACCTGGACTTCCCGGCGGCCTTGCGCATCGGAGGGGTGGTCCTGTTCGCCGCGGCGCTCGCGCTGTCGCTCTGGTCGTCGGCGGCGATGTCCGTGCGCGGTGCAGGGACTCCGCTGCCGTCGGAGATGCCGCGCCGGCTCGTGATCTCCGGGCCGTACCGGTTCGTCCGGAACCCGATGGCGGTCGGCGGGATCGGACAGGGTGTGGCGATCGGCCTGATCGCGGGCTCGTGGCTCGTGGTGCTCTATGCCCTCGCCGGTTCCCTGGTGTGGAACACGCTGGTTCGGCCGCTCGAGGAGGCCGACCTCGAGGAGCGGTTCGGCGCGGAGTTCCGCGCGTATCGTGCGGCGGTCTCCTGCTGGGTCCCCCGGCGTCCGGCGGTCGCGGTTCAGACCGCAGCCGACCTCTCCTGACGTCGGTTCGCGTACCGCGAGCACGTTCGACAGCTCACGTTATTTTGAATGACTCAAAATAACGTGGTACGGTCGGAGGGAACCGGACGGCCGGATCCGAACCTCCCCGCCATCGCCGATGGCACTCGAACAGGAGGCTCCCGGCCGGCAGACATCGCGCCGTTCATCAGGGGCTCATCGCCCCACGGCGGTGTTCGGCGCGCCCGCCGCGCAGAGCACATGCACGTGCATCCGCCTGCCCCGGTGCGAGATGAGAGGAACCGCTGATGGAAGAGACCCGAACCGGCTGGAAGCCGAATCCGGTGTTCAGCTCGATGCCGCACTCGATGGGCCGCGGCTCGCGCGAGGACATCGTCTGGGAGGCGCTCGACCGCGTGAACGGCAAGCCGGCACCCACGATGGGCACCATGCAGGCAGCCATGGGCAACGAGGCGCAGATCCGCCTCGTCCACGACACGATCCGCGCCTACCTCGACGCGCACGGGCTCCGCGACCTCGCCGACCTCGGCGCTCGTGCCGGAGGTTCCGCATGAGGGCGCGGACGGCGCCGGCCGACGTGACCATGCGCATCCGCCCCGCCGACCTGTGCCGCACGCCCCCGACCGCCCTGGATGAAGGCCGCTTCGTGGGGCAGCTGTGCTCGACGGGCCTCGGCAGCGTCTCGTTCGTGGTCG
The DNA here is from genome assembly GCF_042269505.1 of Microbacterium sp. NPDC055988. Classification (NCBI taxonomy): domain Bacteria; kingdom Bacillati; phylum Actinomycetota; class Actinomycetes; order Micrococcales; family Microbacteriaceae; genus Microbacterium; species Microbacterium sp. NPDC055988. The sequence continues at coordinate 1,198,420 of NZ_JBHJXY010000001.1, read as the reverse complement.
GTCGGCGTGACCCCGACGCTCCCGAGTGGATCGCTCTCGGGTACTCGACCGGCGGACACGAGCGGGTGTGGCGGCGAGGACGACCGTCAGCCGACGGCGTGATCACGTACCTCCTCGTCGAAGACGACTCCTCGAGCGGATACGTCAGCGTCGCCTGAGTCGTCGCACAGGCGGTGGCGGCGTTAGCGGTGTCACGTCACCGCCGGAGTCAGGATGCCGGCCCGAGGGCGACCATCCACAGGACCACGGCTTCCGCACCATCGTTCACGCCCTCGTGGAGATGGTCGGCGCCCTCGAGGAACGCCTCTCCTGCGCGGTAGAACCGCGTGCCGGCCGGGTGCAGGGCGGCATGGTGGGTGAGGGAACCGGACTCGACGATCACGAGCATCGGGCAGTCGTGACGATGCTCGCCGGTCGTGCCGCCGGGTGGGATCCTGACCCTGCTCAGCACGAGAGATGATCCCTCCACGACGCGCATCGCGAACGATGCGGTCGCCGTGGCGACGGCGACCGTGGCCATGTCGATCGCGGCGTCCGGCGTGCTGTGGTCGGTCGTCCTGCCGTCGGTCATGAAACCCCCCGGTTAGCGCACCTCGGTCAGACGTGCATCGCGCCTCGACCGCGGAGTGGGGGTGATCGGGCTGTCTGCCTCCACACTACTTTCTGTGCCTCAAGTGCCAAGCTCGGCGTGCACCGGCTTCGGGATGAACATCGAGAAGACCAGCGCTCCGACGAGTACGACGGCACCGGTGACCAATGCGGCGACGTATCCGGCACCCGCTCCCGCCGAGTCCGAGGCGAACGAGGTCTGTGCGGCGTAGATGACGACGAAGCTCAGTCCCGCGCCGAGGTTGATGGCACCGGTGTTCAACCCGGGAAGCGACCCGGGGCGCTCCTTCGGCGAGAGCACGACGCCCAGGCCGTTGAGCATGATGTTGCCGATTCCGGCGTAAGTGATGCCGACGGCGACGGAGAGCAGCAGCAGGACGAGACGCGAGGCGGTCTCGACGTTGGCGACCATGAGCCCGAGCACCACGATCGTGCCCCCGAGGCCGATACGCAGCATCGTCCGGTATCCGACCGTGGCAGCGAGCCTCCCGCTGAGCGGCCCCATCAACAGGCCGGCGAGGGCGTACGGCATGAGGATCCACAGCGACACCTCCTCGGCACTCATCCCGAGGTTCATCGAGGAGTCCTGCGCGAGGGCCGGCACGACGCCGTTCATGATCGCGAAGATCCCGGAGAGAGTGAGGAGCGACGTGGCGCTCAACGCCCAGGTGGCGCGCTGCTTCAGCTGGGGGATCGAGACGAGCGGATGATCGAGCCTGCCCTCGAGCTTCCAGAAGGAGAAGAACGACACGACGGCGACCACGGCGAGGACGATCACGAGAATCAGGTCCGCATCGGCGAGCTTCCCGAGCTCGTTCAGCGCGACGAGCATCGAACCGACCGAGACGACCAGCAGCAGCGATCCCCACCAGTCCATCCGCGGACGGTCCTCGGCCATCGTCTCGGGGGCGAGGAAACGCACGACGAGAGCCGCGGCGACGGCCACACCGGCCATGGTCCAGAAGATCGAGGCGAAGCCGTGGTTCGTCGCCAGATAGCCGCCGAGCAGCGCGTCGCCGCCGGCGATGCCCCCGTTGACCGCCGTGACGACACCGAGCAGGGTGCCGTAGACCTTCGGATCCTTGACGGCCGCACGCAGCATGATCAGGCAGAGCGGGACGACGGGTCCCGAGACGCCCTGGATCAGGCGGCCGATGAACAGCATCGGGACGTTCGTGGCCAGCGCCGCGACGACGCAGCCCACCGCCATGACCACGAGCATGCCGACGAGGACGCGACGGCGACCGATCAGGTCACCGAGTCGGGGAAGGAACAGGGTGAAGAGGGCGGCGGCGGTGAAGAACACCGTCTGCGTCGCCGCGATCTCGGATGCCGTCGCATCGAGTTCGCGCTCCATCGTCACCAGCGCGGGGCTCAGCATGCTGGCGTTCAGCTGGAAGGCGAGGCAGGCGGCGAGGAGCGCGATCATCAGCGACACCACGCTGGTCCGGGTGCGAACCGCTTCTGTGTGATTGGTCATTACTCACTTCTTCGTGTCGAATCGTTGGCTGTTCGCGTGCGTAATCCTTTACGCACGCTCTATCTTTGAGTCGTGGTGCCACAGCGGCGCCGGGGGAGATCGAGGTCGTGATGAAGAAGGCGTCCGTCACGCTGCACGAGGTCGCCGCCGCCGCCGGTGTCTCCATCGCGACGGTCTCGCGGGCCCTCAACGGCAAGGACCGCGTGTCCGGACGCACGGCCGAGCATGTCGCACAGGTGGCCGAGCAGCTGGGCTACCGGGTCAACCTGATCGGTCGTGGGCTGCGCGCCGGCACCGGCGCCACCATCGGCGTTGTCGTCCCCGTCATCAGCAATCCCTTCTACGGTGAGCTCATACACCGCCTCGAGGACCACCTGCAGCGCCGCGGTCTCGACCTCGTCATCGCGGACTCGCACGGCGATGTCGACCGCGAGCGCGACCGTCTGCGCATGCTGGTCGAGCGGCGCGTCGAAGGCATCTTCGTCGTGCCCGCCGATGCCGAGCTCTCGTTCGAGGCGGTCGCCGACACCGCGCGGAGGGTCCCGCTCGTGCAGCTCGACCGGCGAGTGCTCGATCTTCCGGCCGACTTCGTCGGGGTCGACAACGATGCCGGCATCGACCTCGCCGTGGAGCACGTCACGTCCCGCGGCGCGCGGCGGGTCGTGCTCGTCTCGGGCAACGACGTCACCTCGGTGGGTCGAGAGCGACGAGCCGCCTTCGAGGAGACGGTGCGCACCCGCGGCCTGCCCGAGGAGCAGAACATCTTCGGCGAGTACCTGCTGTCGTTCGGCGAGAGCGCCGCGGAAGCGCTGCTGGCACGGGGCCCGCTTCCCGACGCGATCATCGCGGGCGACGACCTCGTCGCGGCCGGCACGATCGCCGCATTGAAGCGTGCGGGCAGGAGCGTGCCCGCCGACGTGCAGGTCACCGGGTTCGACGGCACGATGCTCGCAGACGTCTGCGAGCCACGGCTGACGACGGTGGTCCAGCCGTTCGACGAGCTCGCGCGCGAGGCGACGGAGGCACTCGTGCGGCGGATGGAAGACCCCGACGCCGCGTTCGTCCTCCGTCGGCTCGCGCCGAGTCTGCGGGTCGCCGAATCGACGACTCCCGCCTCGCCTCGCTGAGCGTCAGGCCAGCGCGCCGACGGCATCCGTCACCAGATCCCAGAACTTCGGCACGTCGAGCGTGATCGCGACGTCGGTGTTCGGCTCCTTGCCCAGCATGTCGTGCAGGTCGACGCAGGTCGCGCCGGCCGTGAACTCCCCGGTCGTCTCGATGTCGACGTGGCAGCGCTGGATCGTGGCGACGGCCCGATCGATCGCGATGGCGACGGTGATGGGATCGTGCAGCGGGCCTTCCGGCATCCCCTCGGCCTTCTCGTACGTGCCGCAGAAGTAGCGCAGCAGCTCGACGCCGAACGCCGAGGTCTCGTTGCCGACCGCACCGATGCGCTGGATCACGTCTTCGGTGATCAGCGCCTGGTGGGAGATGTTGAGCCCGACCATGGTGAGCGGAACGCCGGAGGCGAAGACCACGGCTGCCGCCTCGGGGTCGGCCCAGGCGTTGAATTCCGGGTACGCGCCGACGTTGCCCCGTCCGGTGGAGCCGCCCATCCAGATGATCTCCTTGATCTGGGGGACGACCTCCGGGTGCTGCTGCAGGAGCAGCGCGATGTTGGTGAGCGGGCCGGTGGGGATCACGGTGATCGGCTCCGGCGCGGCGGCGAGGGTGTCGGCGAGGAACTGCACGGCATGGCGCGGGTCGAGGGGCACGGTCGGCTCGGGGAGGACCGGTCCACCCAGCGCATTCTCGCCGTGGATCCACGCGCCCGGGGTCAGCTCTCGCACGAGAGGCTTGTCGGCTCCGGCGGCGACCGGCACGTCCGTCACGCCGGCGACGGTGAGTGCGATCCGCGCGTTCCGGGTGGTGTGCTCGAGGTAGCCGTTGCCGCCTACCGTCGTCACACCGCGGAGGTCGATGGCGTCGTTTCCGGCCGCGAGCCAGATGGCGAAGACGTCGTCGTGGCCGGGATCGCAGTCGAGAAGGACGGGAATAGTCATGGTGCTCCTTTGCAGATGTGCGTGCGTAAACGTTTACACTTTCTCACATGAACGTCAAGTCGGCCGCGATGTCCGCGTTCCGATGCCTCCGCTCGAACCGAAAGCTGCTGCTATGACCTCTCCTGCTCTTCCGTCCGTCGTCGTCGTCGGCAGCGCGAACGTCGATGTGACTGCGTTCGTCGACCGTCTCCCCACGGCCGGCGAGACGGTGGCCGGCGGGCGTCTCTCCCGGGATCTGGGCGGGAAGGGCGCGAACCAGGCGGTCGCCGCGGCGAAGCTGGGCGGGCGAGTCCGGATGGTCGGCGCTGTCGGCGATGACGCCGACGGATCCTGGACCCGCGAGGAGATGACGCGGGCCGGCGTCGACATCACCGACCTGCGCACCGTGGATGACGCCACCGGAACCGCGCTCATCGTCGTCGACGCGGATGCCGAGAACCAGATCGCGGTCTGCCCCGGTGCCAACGATCACGTCTCGCTGAACGGCGTGACCTTCGGCGCAGACGAAGCCGTGCTCATGCAGCTGGAGATCTCGCTCGCGGTGGTCGAGGATGTCGTCGCCACGGCGGAGGGCTTCATCGCGCTCAACGCCGCCCCGGCCCAGCCGTTGCCCGAGGCCCTGCTGCGCCGGGTCGACCTGTTCATCGTGAACGAGACCGAGCGGGAGCTCATGCCCGAGCTGGCCAAGGCGGAACTGGTCGCGGTCACCTACGGCGCGGCCGGCGCTGCGTTGTACCGCCGCGGTGAGGAGATCGCCCGGACCGACGGCGTCCCCGCCGAGGCCGTCAACACCGTCGGAGCCGGTGACGCCTTCTGCGCGGCGCTCGTACTCGCGCTGCGCGCCGGCCATGCACCCGCCGATGCGCTGGCCGCCGCCTGCGCGGTGGGATCCGCGGCCGTGTCGCACCTGTCGTCCCAGCCGCCGTTCGAGCACCTGAGCCGGTACCTTCCGGGGGCCTGAGCGGCGCTCGGAGACGGAGGTGGCCCGGCTTCCTGGATGGAACCGGGCCTTCTTCGGACGACAAAGGCCGAACCCTCTGGGCCCGGCCTTGTGTCATTCGCTGTGCGCGAGGGGGGACTTGAACCCCCACGTCCTTACGGACACTGGCACCTGAAGCCAGCGCGTCTACCATTCCGCCACTCGCGCGAGTGTCTCGTTCCGAAGAACTCAACTTCCCAAAGATATCACGCGATTTCACCCCCTGATGCACACCTCAGACCCCGATCGGCGGCGTTCCCCCAGGTCACCTGGCTACGATGTGTCTACCGGTCGGCATGCCAGAGGAGCCCAGTGGGACTACTTGACAGCTTTGAGAAGGGTCTCGAGCGCGCAGTTAACAGCGCGTTCGCGAAGACCTTCCGCAGCGGCATTCAGCCGGTGGAGATCGCTTCGGCGCTCCGCCGCGAGGCCGACACGAAGGCGGCGGTCGTGAGCCGCGATCGCATCATCGCGCCGAACAGCTTCGTCGTGCGTCTCAGCCCGGACGACGCGGAGCGGATGCGCGGACTCGGCGGCGCCCTCACCGACGAGCTGCTCGCGCTGCTGACCAAGCACGCCAAGGCTCAGGGATACAGCTTCTCCGGCGCGCTGTCGATCAACCTCGAAGCGGATGAGAAGGTCGCCACGGGAACCGTGCGCGTGAACTCCGGCACGGTCGAGGGCCGCGTGAGCTGGCAGGCCGTGGTCGACGTCGACGGCCGTCGCCACGCGATCAACCGCGCCCGCACGGTCATCGGCCGGGGGACGGATGCCGACATCACGATCGCCGACGCCGGATCCAGCCGCAAGCACGCCGAGATCCTGTGGGACGGCGAGCGCGCCATGATGCGCGACCTCGGCTCCACGAACGGCACCAAGGTGAACGGCCAGAAGCTCCGCGAAGCCGCCCTCCCCACCGACACCACCATCACCATCGGCCGCACCGACCTGGTGTTCCGGATCGTCCCCGTGGCCAGCCCGTCGCGTCCTGCCCCGCGCAGCGACGACGCCACCCGAGCGTTCGGAGCCCTCGGTTGAGTGAACTGATCCTCCTCCTGCTCCGCATCGGGTTCCTCGTCCTGATGTGGTTCTTCGTGTTCGGCGTCGTGTACTCGCTCCGCGCCGATCTCTTCGGCGTCCGCGTGCGCAAGCTTCCCGCCGAGGCGACCGCCGGCGCATCCGCTCCCGCAGCAGCACCGGCAGCGGCCCCCGCGGCGAAGCCGGCATCCGCACGCCCCTCGACCGGACCGGCCACCGTCGCCACGGCCAAGCGCCTGGTCATCACCTCCGGCCCGAAGGCCGGCCTCGAGCTGCCGCTCAGCGCCGACTCGCTCACGATCGGCCGCTCCAGCGAATCGGCGCTCGTGATCCGTGACGACTACACGTCCAGCCACCACGCCCGTCTGATGCTGCGCGGAGACAGCTGGGCGATCCAGGACCTCGACTCCACCAACGGCACCTTCGTCGCGGGCCAGCGGGTCTCGGGCTCACCGGTCACCCTCTCGCTCGGAACCCCCATCAAGGTGGGCGCCACGACCTTCGAGCTGCGAGCCTGACCCCGGCATGGTCTTCGAAGGCTCGAGCGTCGCGATCTCCCACACCGGGAAGATCCGCTCCAACAACCAGGACTCCGGGTATTCCGGAGCGAACCTGTTCGCCGTCGCCGACGGCATGGGCGGCCACGCCGGTGGAGACGTCGCCTCGAGCATCGCGATCCAGCGGCTGCAGCCCCTCGACCAGGGCTACTCCTCGGTCGAAGACGCGCAGGCCTCGCTGCAGGCCGCCGCGACGACCGCCGCGGGCGACCTCATCCGCGCCGCCAAGGAGCGTCCCGAACTCGCCGGCCTCGGCACGACGGTCAGCGCGATCATCATGGTCGACGAGTACGCGGTCATCGGCCACATCGGCGACTCGCGCATCTACCTGTACCGCGACGACGCACTGACTCAGATCACCGCCGACCACACCTTCGTGCAGCGCCTGGTCGACTCCGGTCGCATCACCCCGGAGGAGGCGCGCTACCACCCGCGCCGATCCGTCCTGATGCGCGTCCTCAGCGACATGGACGCCGACCCCGAGCTCGACATGTTCGTCATGCACACGCAGCCCGGCGACCGCTGGCTGCTCTGCTCGGACGGCCTGTCCGGAGTGGTCGACGAGACTCGCATCCTCAAGGCGATGCAGCTCGGTGTCGCCCCCGGTCGCACGGCGGACTACCTCCTCAAGCAGGCTCTCGACGGCGGCGCCCCAGACAACGTCACGATCGTGCTCGTCGACGTCGGCGGACAGCATCCGATCCACTCCGGCACCCCGACGATCGTGGGCTCGGCGTCGAACCCCGACGGCGTCTACGTGCCGCCGGTGCGCCCGCCTCGCGGGAACTGGCTGCACCCGGTGCGGCAGGCCGCGAACGAGCCCAGCCACTTCGAGCCGGCCCCGGAGTACCTCGAAGAGCTCATCGAAGAGGATCGCCGTCGCGCGAAGCGCCGCCGCGTGGGCTGGATCGCCGCCGCGCTCCTCGTCGTCGCGATGCTCGTGGTCGCCGCCTTCGCCGCCTACAGCTGGACCCAGACGCGCTACTTCATCGGCGCCGACGACGACAGCGTCGTGATCTTCCAGGGCGTGCAGCAGAACATCGGCCCGATCACGCTGTCGACCCCGATCGAGGACACCGACATCCTCCTCGCGAACCTCCCGGAGTATCAGCGGGCGTCCGTCGAGCGCACGATCAACGCGCGCTCACTGTCCGACGCGATGGCGATCGTCGATCGCCTGCGGGCGGGCGCCGACGCGAACGTGATCGAGCAGACCCCGCTGCCGACGCCGCTGCCCACCCCCGCACCGACCCCGGCTGGGGGTGAGGGATGAGCACCGACGTGCAGGCCGACACCACCGTCATCAAGGCTCTCAAGCGTCTCCGGATGCCGCAGACGCAGCGCAACCGCGAGTTCTGGCTGCTGCTGTTCGCGTGTGTGATCAGCGGCGCCGCGCTCACCCTCGTGCAACTGGGTGCGCTCGGCGTGATCGACCCGATGATCCTCGCGATCGGTGGAGGCCTCGCGGCGCTCGCCTTCGCCCTGCACATCGTGCTGCGTTTCGTCGCCGCCGATGCGGATCCGTTCGTCGTCCCGATCGCGACGCTGCTCAGCGGCCTCGGCATCGCGATGATCTACCGCATCGACATCGCCTTCAAGAACACCGGCTGGGACGCGTACTCGACCAAGCAGTTGGCCTGGACCGCGATCTCTCTCGCGGGCGCCATCGCGGTCGTGATCCTGCTGCGCAACTACCGCATCCTGTTCCGGTACACCTACATCTTCGGCCTCGCCGGAATCCTGCTCCTGCTGCTGCCGTTCGTTCCCGGGCTGCGCATCCCCGACGCGAACGCGGCCGTCTGGGTGTCGCTGGGCGGCGCCTTCGCCTTCCAGCCGGGCGAGCTCGCCAAGATCTGCCTGGCGATCTTCTTCGCCGGATACCTCGTGCGCACCCGCGAGAGCCTCACCTCGGTCGGAAAACGAGTCCTCGGCATCACCTGGCCCCGCATGCGGGAGCTGGGGCCGGTGCTCGTGGTCTGGCTCATCTCGCTCGGGATCATCGTCTTCCAGCGCGACCTCGGCACCGGAACCCTGATCTTCGGCATGTTCGTCGCGATGCTCTACGTGGCGACGGGAAAGACCAGCTGGGTCCTCATCGGCCTGGCCCTCGTGGTCGCCGGCGTCGCGCTCGCGACGCAGATCCTCAGCTACGTGCAGGGCCGCTTCATCAACTGGCTGTTCCTGTTCGACCCGAACCAGGTCGACCCCGACGGCGCCGGCTATCAGCCGATGCAGGGCCTGTTCGGGCTCGCCCGCGGCGGACTCATCGGTACCGGCTGGGGCCAGGGCCGACCGGAGGTCACCCCGCTCGCCCACAGCGACTACATCATCACCAGCCTCGGTGAAGAGCTGGGCCTGATCGGGCTGTTCGCGATCCTGTGCCTGTACATGGTCTTCGTCAGTCGCGGCATGCGCATCGGCCTCGCCGGTCAGGACGACTTCGGACGACTGCTCGCCACCGGCCTCTCGTTCACCATCGCGCTGCAGGTGTTCATCATGGTCGGCGGCGTCACCCGTCTGATCCCGCTGACGGGCCTGACCACGCCGTTCCTCGCCGCCGGTGGATCCTCGCTCGTGGCCAACTGGCTCATCGTGGCGCTGCTGCTGCGCATCTCCGACGGCGTCCGCCGCCAACCGAGGGTCGTGATCGGATGACCCGAGAGCTCCGCCGTCTCAGCATCATCATGCTGTTCATGTTCATCGCGCTGTTCGCAGCGACCAGCTGGATCCAGGTCGTGGAGGCCGATACCCTCGCCCAGAACAGCAACAACCAGCGCACCCGCCTGGACAGCTATGAGATCCAGCGCGGCGCGATCATCGTCGACGGCGCCACCATCGCCAACTCGGTGCCCAGCGACGACAGGTACCAGTTCCAGCGTGTCTACACGGATGCCGCGATGTGGGAACCGGTGACCGGTTACTTCAACGCCGCCCTCGACTCGCGAACCGGCATCGAACGCGCCATGAACGCGGAACTCTCCGGTACCGGCGCGAACGCACTGCTCGCCGAGGTCGAGCGCATCATCTCGGGCCAGCCGCAGCGCGGTTACAGCGTCGAGCTGTCGCTGAACACGGCGGCTCAGCGCGCCGCCTACGAGGCACTCGGCGGACTCCAGGGCGCCGTGGTCGCGATGGAACCGAAGACCGGACGCATCCTCGCGATGGTCTCCACCCCCGGTTTCGACACGAATCAGATGGCGACGCATGACGCGGACGCGGCGAATGCGACCTACGATCAGCTCGCCGCAGACCCCGGAAAGCCGCTGTCCAATCGGGCGATCGCCGGCGACCTCAATCCTCCGGGCTCGACATTCAAAGTGGTCGTCGCGGCGGCCGCCTACGCCAGCGGGAACTGGACTCCGCAGTCCACCCTGCCGAACCCGGCATCCTACACCCTCCCCGGATCCTCCAATCGCGTGTCGAACGCCTGGGGCGGCAAGTGCGGTCCCGGAGCCACGGTCACGATCGCCGAGGCCATCCGCCTCAGCTGCAACATCCCGATGGCCGAGCTCGCCGTCGAGCTCGGCGACGACACGATCCGCGAGATGGCCGACAAGCTCGGTTTCAACCGATCCTTCGAGACTCCCCTGGAATCGACCCCGTCGAGCTACCCTCGCGCCCTCGACGACGCGCAGACCGCACTCACCGGATTCGGTCAGGGCAAGGTCACCGCGACCCCCCTGCAGATGGCCATGGTGTCGGCGGGTCTCGCGAACGACGGCGTCGTGATGAACCCCCGGATGGTGGATGCCGTGATCGGGAACGATCTGTCGGTGATCGAGGCCTTCCAGGACAGCGAGTTCGGCCGTGCGATGGAAGCCGATGTCGCCGACGACGTGACCGCGTCGATGGTGGCCAGCGTCGCTACGGGCGCAGCCCAGGGTGCAAGAATAGACGGGATCGACGTGGCCGGTAAGACGGGCACCGCAGAGAACGGAAACAGACCGCACACGTTGTGGTTCACCGGCTTCGCGCCGGCGGACGACCCCGCGGTCGCAGTAGCGGTCGTCGTCGAAGACGGCGGCGGACAGGGACAATCAGGCAGCGGCGACACCATCGCCGCTCCGATTGCGAAGAAGGTCATAGAGGCGGTGCTGGGCAGATGAGGCCGACGCAGGGTGTGTCGTTCGGTGGTCGTTACGAGCTGCAGTCGCGTATCGCGATCGGTGGCATGGGCGAGGTGTGGGAAGCGACGGATCACGTCATCGGACGTACCGTCGCGATCAAGATCCTCAAGGACGAGTACATGGGGGACCCCGGGTTCCTCGAGCGTTTCCGTGCTGAGGCACGTCACGCCGCTCTCGTGAACCATGAGGGCATCGCCAGCGTGTTCGACTACGGCGAGGAGAACGGCAGCGCCTACCTCGTCATGGAGCTCGTCCCTGGTGAGGCGCTCTCGACCGTGCTCGAGCGCGACGGTGCGCTCAGCGCCGACAAGACGCTCGACATCGTGGCCCAGACGGCATCGGCCCTGCAGGCCGCACATGCGGCCGGTCTCGTGCACCGCGACATCAAGCCGGGCAACCTGCTGATCACGCCCGACGGTCGCGTCAAGATCACCGACTTCGGCATCGCCCGCATCGCCGACCAGGTGCCGCTGACGGCGACCGGACAGGTCATGGGCACCGTGCAGTACCTGTCGCCAGAGCAGGCATCGGGTCACCCGGCCTCTCCCGCGACCGACACCTACTCGCTCGGCATCGTCGCGTACGAGTGCCTGGCGGGCAAGCGTCCGTTCACCGGTGAGTCGCAGGTGGCGATCGCGATGGCGCAGATCAACGAGCAGCCGCCGCCGCTGCCGCCGACCGTGCCGATCCCGGTGCAGAACCTCGTCATGGCGATGATCGCCAAGAAGCCCAGCGACCGCCCGTCCTCGTCTGCGACCGTGGCGCGTGCAGCACAGGCCCTGCGTCGCGGAGACCTGAACTCCGCGGCCATCGCCGTTCCCGCGATCGCGACCGGTGGCATCGCCGGAGACGACGACGCGACCCGCATGCTCACGGCATCGGGCGACGACGGCACCACCCGCATCCTTCCCACCACCGCTCAGCTCTCCACCGAGGAGACGACGGAGGAGACGAAGAAGAAGAAGAAGAGCCCGTGGACCTGGCCGCTGATCGCACTGATCGCACTGCTGGTGATCGTGCTCGGCGGAGCCGTGTGGGCGATGCTGATGAACCAGGGCGATCCTGACGCCAAGCCGTCGGATTCGGCGTCTCCATCGCAGTCGCAGTCGCAGACGCCGTCGGCGCCGGCGACGACACCGCCGCCCGAGGTGGTCCGCGTCGACGTGACCGCGTTGGGCCTGGCGGGCATGGACTGCGGCACTGCCACATCCACGCTCAAGGAGGCCGGTTTCACGGGCGAGATCACCTGCCCCGAGGGAGACCCGGCTCCGAGCGACGGTGAAGTCGGCAAGGTGTACCGCGTCGTCCCCTCCGGCAACGTCGAGACGACCCAGCCGATGACCCTCACGGTCTACGCCGCGCGCGCAGCCCTGCCGACCCCGACCGACACCCCGACCATCACGGGTGACCCGGTCGCCGGCAGCACGGTGACCATCTCCTGGGGCACCGGGTTCACGTGCCCGAGCGGCACGACCCTCTCCGGATACGTCGTGTCCCTGCAGAACGGCACGTTCGTGTCAGGCGGGCCGAACTTCCAGCCGACGCAGCGGAACACGCAGGTGCAGGTGGCGGATGCCGCGGGCCAGCAGCTCATCGTCACCTACCAGGGCATGTGCTCGGGTGGCGACCAGCGCACCTCGTCCGCGTCGCCGCCGCTCTCGGTTCCGATCGTCGCCGCCACCGACCCCGGCGAGGGTGACGGAGGCGGCGGCACCGAAGGGTAGCCTTTAATCCAGCTCAGCCGCAGTCGTTTTCCAGGGGGTAGTACGTGTCCACAGAGCCACGAGTCATCGCGGGTCGATACCGCGTCGACGAGCTCATCGGGCATGGCGGGATGGCCAAGGTCTATCGCGGCTACGACCTGACCCTCGGCCGTGAGGTCGCGATCAAGATCCTCGACCCCGAGCTGGCTCGTGACACCGCCTTCCGCAACCGCTTCCGGTTGGAGGCGCAGGCGGCGTCCCGCATGTCGCATCCGTCGATCGTCCGCGTCTTCGATGCCGGTGACCCCTCATCGAACGACCCGTCGTCCGATGAGCCCCCGTACATCGTGATGGAGCTGGTCAAGGGCACGCTGCTGAAGAAGATCATCGCCGACGGACCGGTGCCGGTCGAAGACGCGGTGCGCTACGTCGACGGCATCCTCGAGGCGCTCGACTACTCGCACCGCGCCGGTGTCGTGCACCGCGACATCAAGCCCGGCAACGTCATGGTGACCGACAAGGGCCAGGTCAAGGTGATGGACTTCGGCATCGCCCGAGCCGTCTCCGACTCCTCGTCGACCGTGGCGGAGACCACGCAGATCATCGGCACCGCTGCCTACTTCTCGCCGGAGCAGGCCAAGGGTGAACCCGTCGATGCCCGCGCCGACCTGTACTCGACCGGCGTCGTGCTGTACGAACTGCTCACCGGCCGCCAGCCGTTCCGTGGCGAGTCGCCGGTGGCCGTCGCCTACCAGCACGTCAGTGAGACCCCGATCCCGCCGACCGAGGTGAACGAGGATGCACCGGGCGCACTCGACCCGATCGTCCTGCGGGCTCTCGCGAAGGACCCGTATCAGCGCTACCCGGATGCCGCGCACTTCCGCGCCGCACTGGATGCCGCCGTGACCGGGAGCGCGCCGACCCGCAAGCAACTCGGTGCGCTGACGAGCGAACTGTACGGTCCGAGCCCGCGGCAGGCGCAGGAGACGGCGCGGTCGCTGCGCCAGCTCAGCTCCGACACCACCATGACCCGCACCCAGTCCGGCCCTCCGGTCGCCTGGATCTGGGCCGGTGTCGCTCTGCTCGCGGTGCTGCTCGCTTCCGTCCTGTTCTGGGTCGTGACGATCAGCATGCGTCCGCCCGAGGTGCCGAGCACTTCGCGCATCATCCCCAACCTCGTGAACGTGTCATCCGAGCGCGCGCAGGACGACCTCGCCAAGCTCGATCTGACGGCGAAGATCGTGATCGAGTCGAGTTCGGAGATCACCGAGGGCAACGTCATCCGCACCGACCCCGAGGCAGGAGTCTCGGTGGAGGAGGGCTCGACGGTCACCGTGCACGTCTCCTCTGGCGTGGAGACCGTGGTGGTGCCGAAGATCGAAGGCATGGCGCTCGAGGATGCCACCAAGGCGCTGAAGACCGCCGGCCTCGAACTCGGGACGGTGATCCAGAAGAACGACAAGGGTCTCGCCGCGGGAACCGTGATCTCCGCCAGCGAGGCGGCGGACACCGAAGTGGCTCCCGATACGGTCGTCAACCTCGTCGTCGCCAGCGGAAAGGTCACGCTGACCGACCTCGTCGGCTGGACCGTCGAGGCGGCGACCACGAACCTCACCGACCTCGGTCTGACGCCGGTGCCCGTGGAAGAGGCGGACTGCGCTCCCACGGAGCCCCCGACCGTGCACTCGATGTCGGTCGCGCCGGGTGATGTGCCGATCGGGTCTCCGGTCGAACTCCGCTACTGCGCAGCGCCCTGAGCCTCTCGCAGGCTGCCTCGTGCGCTGCGGCGCCAGCGAGTGAGCGGATGCAGTCTTTCTGATCGAGCCACGGCATCGGTGTCGCCGCAGAGCTGCAACCAATTCGCCAGAAGCCGGTACCCGCCTTCCGTGAGCACGCTCTCCGGGTGGAACTGCACACCGTGCAGCGGCAAATCTCGGTGCGAGAGCGCCATGACCGTTCCGCTCTCCGTCCAGGCCGTGACGACGATCTCGGGTGGGAGGTCGGACGCCGCGAGCACCAGGGAGTGGTACCGGCCGGCGTCGAACGGCGAAGGAATTCCCGCGAACAGCGCCGATCCGTCGTGCGTGACCCCGGAGACCATGCCGTGCATCAGCTCGGGTGCCTCGCTGACCGCGGTGCCGAGAGCTTCACCGATGGTCTGATGCCCGAGGCATACCCCAAGCGTCGGCGTCTGCAGTCGAGCAGCGATCCGCACCGCTTCGACGGAGATTCCGGCATCGGCAGGGCGCCCGGGGCCGGGGGAGAGCAGCAGCGCCTCGTATCCGGGCAGCATCCGCTCGAACTCGGCGGCGCTGAGCGCGTCGGATTCGACCATCGTCGTGTCGGCGCCGAGCTCGTGGAGGTAGCCGACGAGGGTGTGCACGAAGCTGTCGTGGTTGTCCACCACGAGCACTCGGGTCATTCGACGTCGACCTCGCCGGGGGCGATGATCGGGCTCAGCCACGGGAACACGTACCAGAACAGTCCGCACAGCACGGCGGCGACGAGGACGATCAGGATGAATACGCGCAGCCACCACGGACCGGGCAGCAGGCGCCAGAGTGCGGCGTACATCAGTGTTCTCCCTCGTGGGTGTCCATGGTCACACCGATGGGGCGGCCGGAGGAGGCGGCGGGTCGGTCAGCGCGGTGGGGAGTCCCTCGGCGCGGGGCTGGAAGCTCTCGAACACCCCGTAGGCGACGATGCGCTCCGCGAGGGAGTAGAGCGGAGAGCAGGCGGTGAGCGTGATGTACTGCTCGCCGGTCTGCTGCGCGGGCATCTGCGGCACGTCGGCGAGGACGTCGGTCTGCGTCGGCTTCACGTACTCGAGCGTGCGGAAGCGGTACGTGTACCAGCCGTCGGGCGTCTCGACGACGATCGCATCGTTCAGCTGAAGCTTGTCGAGCTGGTTGAAGGGCTTCCCCCAGGTCGTGCGGTGTCCGGCCATCGAGAAGTTGCCGACCTCGCCGGGCATCTTGGAGTCGGTGTAGACGCCGATCCCCTTCTGGTCGAGGGTCCGCGCGCGACTCGTTCCCCCGTAGATCCCGAAGTTGTAGTCCGAGCCGAAGCGGGGGATGTGCATCTGTCCGAACCACTCGGCGTCGGCCGGGGCCGCGGGAACCGGGGGGACGTAGGTGGTGGTTCCGTCGTCGCTCTCGACGACCGGCGGGAGCTCGGGGGCCTCACCCTGTGCGAGCTCCTGCGAGATCGCCGCACCCTCGTCGTTCTTCTGAGCGCTGATGATGATGTCGCCGATCCACATCTGCCACGCGACGAAGAGCAGGACGAGCACTCCCGCGGTCAGGAGCAGTTCGCCGAGCACGCTCGCGAAAGTCGCGCGAGAGCGTGGTCGCTCCCGCCGCGGGCGTCGCCCCCCAGGCACGACGGATGCAGTCATGGCGCGATCATATCCCGGGACGCTGAACGGATGCCCTCGTCCCCGCTCGTCCGCTGCGATCGCCGCCTCGTCGGATGACAGGTCTCATGGGTACAATGACGGCATGGCACGTGACCGTAAGACTGAAGAACCCGCCGTCGAGCGCGCCGAAGGCGACGCTGCTCCCAACGCCGTGTGGTTCAAGCCGGTGATGATCGGCTTCATGCTCCTCGGTCTCGCGTGGATCCTGGTCTTCTACATCTCGGGCATGCAGTTCCCGATCCCGGGTCTCGACAACTGGAACCTCGCGATCGGCCTCGGCATCGCCCTGATCGGCTTCCTGATGACCACGCGCTGGCGCTGACGCCACTCCTTCTTCCCGAAAGGCCCCTCGCACAGCGAGGGGCCTTTCGCATTCCTGCCAGCCGAGTTTCTCCGCCAGGTTGTGCGCCCGCGGCACCGTCCGACCGAAGGTCGCAGGCGGTTTCCCGGAGCCGAGCATCGGGAGGGACCCGCTGATCCCCTCATCCCTGCTGAACTCGGAGAGGAAATGGCAGCGCAGCTGTGCGACACCGGTGCCAACGTGGAGGTCACGATTGTGCCTGACGCGGGGCATCAAGTTCTCGATGCTAACAAGGACCTACACGACCAGCTTCTGCGTTTCACCCAGCAAATTGCAGGGGCTACCCTGGGGGCACAGAAAGGACCGTGATGCGATGAAAACATCCACAATACGGGGCTGGGGCTTCGTCGCGATCGGCCTGGCCGCGATCGGCTCAGTAACGTCGTACTCCGTCGTGCGTGCAGGTGGTATGGACGGAGCCACCTACCTCATCGTGAACATCGCGTTGGCCGTCACCGGTGTGGTCCTGCTGGGGCTGGCCGCGCGCGGGCGGTCTAAACGGAACTAGGGAGCGTCTGACACGGCGTCCCTCCTGAGCCTGCATCAGAAGCCAGCAGTGCTCGTCGACGGGCGACGGAGCTGAAGAGCATAGTCGCGTGCTCACACGATTGCGAGGACGAGAGCGGTGATCCCCGGCGACTGTCGGTCATCTCGTCAGCCTCGTAGAACGAGCTTGTCGCGTTCTGCTGCTCGTTCTCGTGATTCTGCTCGGATGCAGCGCCATCAGCGAGCCAGGCGACGGCCTAGCGCATGTCAGCGTCGGTCTCGGCTCCGCCGATCGGCACGGTGCGCAGCTGAGAACGTCGGCCGCGGTCGCCTTCTGATTGCGGAGAGGTTCCAGCACCCCGGATTGGGCACCGCCCACCATCACGTAGCCGAGTCCGCTCGCGATGAGCGTTTCCCACGCTTCTTCGGAGGCGATGTCGAGAAGACCGAGAGAGCCTCCTGGACGCGCCGGCACCGCCTTCTTCAGCACACCACCGACCGATCCCCCTTACTGCGACCGATCGCCGTCGTCTTGCGCGGGGTCGGCGCGGCGGTGACTTGACCTTCCAGTGCGGCCCGGTCTTTCGCCAGAGATGCGTGAGACGCGACCGCGTAAACCCCACCGCGTTGCTAGGAACCTCATGCTCAAGCACACGGTTCAGTCCTTCGGACGATGGCGCGGCCAGTGTATCGGCCTCATCCGCAGCATTGGGCAACTGGTCCACTGCCAGCTGCCATAAGGGCCCTGCATCCCCCCGGGTTCGCTCTGCGAGCGAAGGGAATCCGCCTGCGGCCGTCCCACGCAGAAAGTTATCCACAGATCTATCCCCAGCCTGGGGAGAATTACACCGGTGTTATTCACAGGGGTTAACAACCCTGTTAACAACTCGGGATCAGGATAAAAGGATCAGCGGCGGGATGAAGGCGACGATGACGATCAACAGGACGACGAGTGCAGAGAGCAGGACGATCTGCCAGGTGCGCTGGTCTCGACGCCTCGTCTTGGTGTAGATGAGGGCGACCAGGGCGCCGACGATGGCTCCACCCAGATGCGCCTGCCAGGAGATGCCGCCGGCGAAGAAGCCGAAGGCGAAGTTGATGCCGAGGATCACGAGGATCCCGGTCACGTTCGCGCCGATGTGGCGGCCGATGATCAGCAGTGAGGCCAGCATTCCGAAGATCGCACCGGATGCGCCGACCGTCGGGTCCAGGGGTGCGAGGAGAGCGACCGCCACCGATCCGCCGAGGCCGCTGATCAGATAGAGGGCCAGGAAGCGGGCGCGACCGAGCATGGGCTCGAGGCTCTGCCCCAGCATCCACAGCGCGAGCATGTTCAGCGCGAGGTGGATGAAGCCGCCGTGCACGAACAGCACGGAGAGGAGGCGCCAGGGTTCGAAGCCCGCACCGAAGAGGTTCGGGTAGAGGTAGGGCGCATAGAAGGCGAGTGCCTGCGTGATCGGCCCGTTCATCCCGGGGATCAGCTGCACCAGACCGATGAACGAGGTGACGGCGAGCAGCACGTACGTGACGATCGGCTTGCCGCTGCGGGCGATCGCCATGGTGCTGCCACCGCGAGCGCCCCACCGACGCTGGGCCTTCTTCTGCGCGGGAGTGCGGTTCTTGCGCTCGGCGTTCATGCACTCCGGGCAGATGACGCCGACGGGCGCCTGGGTCTGGCACTCGGGGCAGATGGTGCGCATGCACCGCTGGCAGAGCACGAAGCTCTGCCGATCCGGATGCCGGTAGCAGAAGTTGTCGCGATTGCTCGTGAACTCAGGCGTGGTCATCCGGATCGGCCGCAGCTGTCGTCAGGCCGCGACGATGTCGATCGACTGCAGCACGACGGGCTCGACCGGACGGTCGCCGCCGCCGGTCGGAACCGCACCGATCTTGTCGACGACAGCGCGGGAGGCGTCATCGGCGACCTCGCCGAAGATGGTGTGCTTGCCCTGCAGCCACGGAGTCGGGTCGGTGGTGATGAAGAACTGCGAGCCGTTGGTGCCCTCGGGCTTGCCGGTGATGGCGTTGCGGCGGAGGCCGGCGTTCGCCATCGCGAGGATGTACGGCTTGTTGAAGTCGAGCTCCATGTTGATCTCGTCGTCGAAGTTGTAGCCGGGGCCGCCGACGCCCTGTCCGAGCGGGTCGCCGCCCTGGATCATGAAGTTCGGGATGATGCGGTGGAAGATGACGTCCTTGTAGAGGGGACCCTCGCCCGGCTTGCCGGTGGCGGGATCGGTCCACTCCTGGGTGCCGTCGGCGAGACCGACGAAGTTCTTGACCGTCTTCGGTGCGTGATCGCCGAAGAGGTTGATGACGATGTCACCGTGGTTGGTGTGCAGGGTTGCGACGTGGGAAGCGTGAGCCATGCCCTCATTCTCGCAGAGCTTTCGGTGAGTTCGCCCGGTGTACCGCGGATCCGTCAGCGGCGCAAGGGCCGGGCGATTCCCGCCCGGTATCCAGCCTCTCGTGGCAAGATGGGGAACCCGTACTCCAATGGACAGGAGAGCATCGTGAGCCTCAGCCGCAAGCGGAAGAAGGAACTGCGTCGTCTTCAGAACGACGCGAACCAGCTCTGGGAGAACCAGCAGGTGCTCGTCGGTCACGCCGCCGATGTCGCCCGCGAGGCCGGACGTCAGCTCGGAAACATCAATCGCGAGCAGGTCGTCCCCGTCATCCAGGACACGTACAACCGCCGTGTTGCCCCGGTCGTCGACCGTGGCGTGAAGATCGGCAAGCACGTCGTCGACGACAAGGTCGTCCCGATCGTGGGCGGAGTCGTCGGTTCGGCGCTCACCGCCTGGGATGTCGCGAACGCCAAGCGTCACGGCGTGGCAGCACCCGCGCGTCGCGGCGACTTCGGCAAGAAGCAGAAGTCCGGCCCCGGCCTCGGTTCGGTCATCGCGATCATCCTCGGTGCTGCTGCTGCCGTGGGCGTGCTCTACGCCGCATGGCAGGCGCTGCGTGCCGACGATGAGCTCTGGGTCGCGGACGACCCGCTCGCCGCGCCCGACGCGTGACCCCGTCTGATCCCGCCTCCGTCGCCTCCGGTGACGGAGGCGATCAGCATGCGCGGGTGCGAAACGCGGCCGCTGCTCGCGGGCTCGACATCGAGATCCGCGAACGCCCCGCGGCCGGCAGCCTGTTCGAAGCAGCCGAGCTGCTCGGCATCCCGCCGTCCGGCATCGTGAAGACGCTCGTCGTGAAGCGCTCGGACGACACCTTCCTGTTCGCCCTCGTGCCTGGCGGACGCTCGATCTCATGGCCGAAGCTGCGCGCCCTGGTCGGTGTGAACAAGCTACGTCTGCCCGAGCCCGAACTCGCGCTCCAGGCGACCGGCTACGAGCGGGGCACCATCGTCCCCATCGGCAGCACCACGGACTGGCCGATCTACGCCGACGAGTCGATCGTCGGTCAGCGCATCGCGATGGGCGCGGGTGCCCACGGTTACAGCCTCTTCGTGGACGCGGACGATCTCATCGCCGCGTACGGAGCGACGGTTTCCGACATCTCGGTTCCCGAGGAGCGCTGACCTCAGAGAAGGCCGGCCATCCGCATCGCGATGTCGACGAGCTTGACGCGCTGCAGCTCGGCCACAGCCTTCAGAGGGAACCACTCGGCCATGTCGGTCGAACCCCCGGTCTCGAAGCGCAGCTTGCCGCCCGTGACCTCTGCCCGATAGACGATGCGCAGCGTGTGCAGCGGATCCGCGGCCTTCTGCACGCGGCGTCCCGCGGGGATGACCCGGGAGTGGATGCCGAGGAGCTCGCCCACCTTCACGGTGTAGCCGGTCTCCTCACGGAGCTCGCGGCGCACCGCATCCTCCGGCGATTCACCGGGCTCGAGTCCCCCGCCGGGCATCGTCCACGCCACGCGACGGCCCTCGGTCCAGCGCGCAAGAAGCAGCCGCCCGTCGTCATCGGTGACGACCGCGTACGCCGCGACACGCAGGTCCATGGCTCACACACTATCCGGCGGCGCAGACCGCCGATGACCGTGTGTCAGGCGACCCTGCTGCCGCTCACATAGGTCGCCATCACCTGCGTCTCGGCGAGGTCTTCGGCCGAGACCGTGAGGGGATCGCGGTCGACGACGATGAAGTCGGCCAGGAGTCCGGGGGCGAGGGCGCCGACCTCATGGTCGCTGAACAGTTGCCACGCCGCGTTCACGGTGTGCGCGAGAAGGGCCTGCTCGCGCGAGACCGGGGTTCCGCCCGGCATCCGGTATCCGTTGCGCGTGGTGCGGGTCTCGGCGACGGCCATGTTCCGGAAGGGCTCGTTGGGGGTGACCCATCCGTCGTTGTGGAACGTCGCCCGGTGACCGGTGGCGAAGGCTGCTCCGGCATCGGCCCAGGCACCGCCGCGCTCCGGACCGAAGAGGTCGTCGACCAGCACCTCTCCCCAGTACGTGATGTGGTCGACGAAGAGACTGACGGTCACGCCGAGAGAGGCTGCTCGCTCGAACTGCGCCGGCGTCATGGCCCCGCAGTGCTCCAACCGGAAACGGTGGTCGGTGAGCTCGTGCTGCCCGACGAGCTGCTCGTACACGTCGAGCGTCGCGTCGATCGCGAGGTCTCCGTGCACATGACAGGCGAGCTGCCAGCCGGCGGCGGCATAGGGCTCTGCGATCGTCCGCAGCTGCTCGGCGGTGTAGTTCGCCCGCCCGATGTGATGCGGTTCGAGCCCGAGCGAGCGGGTCGCCGCCGTGTCGAGGTAGGGGAAGGATGTGGCGATGTTGCCCACCCACGGAGAACCGTCGGACCAGGTCTTCACGCCTGTCTGACGGAACACGGGATCGTCATCGCTGCGCGGGGCGGCGACACCGCCGGGGCGGGACATCTCGTACCACCGCAGCCGTACCGGCATCGCGCCCTGCGCACGGAGAGCGTCGATGAGCGGGTTCAGCTCGGGGTTCCACGACAGGTCCGACACGGTGGTGATGCCACGGGATGCGAGGTCGTGCAGATGCGCGGGGAGGATCCGGGGGAGATGCTGCTTCGCCTTCGCGAGCATCGGCGCCACGACCGGCTCGACCGCGGCGGCCTCGAGGGCGACCCCCGTGAGCTCCCCCGCGGCGTCGCGACCGAACGATGCGCCGACCGGATCGGGGGTGTCCCGATCGAGGCCCGCGGCGAGCGCGGCCGCAGTGTTGAAGTACACCGAGTGACCGGAGTTGTGGATGACGACGAGGGGCACGCTGCCGGCGAGCTCGTCGAGGAAGCGGATGTCGGGGTCGGGGAGTCCGCGCTGCAGCAGCGCATCCCACCCGTTCGCGAAGATCGCTTCGCCACCGGCATCCTCGACCGCCGCTCGGAGCGCCCCGAGGACGCCTTCCGCGTCGGGGATCATGACGGGACGCAGGTCGACCACGAGATCGGACAGCAGGATCGCGGAGAAGCCCGGATGCCCGTGCGGCTCGATCAGCCCGGGCATGACCCATCCGTCGAGGGCTATGGTCTCCGCGTCCGGGAAACGGTGGCGAAGCTCGTCCGCCGCCCCGACGGCCACGATCGTGCCGTCGTCGACGGCCATCGCCTCCGCTTCGGCGTCTGCGCTCGGCGAGAGCGGACGGATGCGGCCGGTGAAGACTGTCGTCATGGCGCCAGTCTGGCAGCCGGGGCGGCTTCGGGGATCGATCACGAATCGAGAAGCACACGGAGGATCGACCTCCGTAGTGTGAATCCCACACCGGCAGCACTTCGAGAGGACCGATCATGGCCGAGAAAGAGAAGAACTTCAGCGCCGAGGAACGCGAGGCCATGCAGGCCGCCGCGAAGGAGGCCCGCACCCGCCGCTCTCGAGCGAAGAAGTCGCCCGAGGAGCTGCGCGCCGCGGGGGAGGCCGACATCAAGGAGGCGATCGAGAAGCTGACGCCCGAAGACCAGGCTCTGTCGAACAAGCTGCACGCTCTCGTCTCCGAGGTCGCTCCGGAACTCGTGCCCCGCACGTATTACGGGATGCCGGCGTGGGGTCGCGACGGCAAGGTGCTCTGCTTCTTCCAGCCGGCGAGCAAGTTCAAGGTGCGCTACGGCACGTTCGGTTTCGAGCCGATCTCGAACCTCGACGATGGCAGCGTCTGGCCCACCGCCTATGCGGTCACAGATCTCACCAAGGCCGACCTCGAGTTCCTCGCCGAGCGCATCCGCCTCGCGATCAGCTGACTCTCCTCTGCCGAGAGGGTGCGCGGCCAGGCGCCGCGCACCCTCTCCCTCAGCCGTTGATGACCTGTGGCACCGCGACCGACTTCAGCCCTTCGACGCCGAACTCGAGGCCGTAGCCGGACGACTTGTGGCCACCGAACGGGATCATCGGATGCACACCGCCGTGCGAGTTGATCCAGACCGTCCCGGCCTGGATGCGCGCGGCGACCTTGCGGGCCTCCTCGCGCTCACCCCAGACCGACGCTCCGAGGCCGACATCGAGTCCGTTGGCGCTGGCGATCGCCTCGTCCACATCGGTGTACCGGATGATCGGCAGCGCGGGACCGAACTGCTCCTCGTCGACCAGGGCCACGCCATCGGTCACGTCTGCGACGAGTGTGATCGGGTAGAAGAGCTCGCCGAGCTCGGTCGCGGGTGCACCGCCCGTGACGATCCGGCCGCCGCCTCGCGCCGCGTCGTCGACCAGGTCGCGAACGATCTCGAACTGCGCACGGTTCTGCAGCGGACCGAGCACGTTCTGCTCATCCAGGCCGTTGCCCATCGGCGTCTGCCGCGCGACATCCGCCAGCGCGTCGACGACCTCGTCGTAGACCGAGTCATGCACATAGAGGCGCTTGAGTGCGGCGCAGGTCTGACCCGTGTTGATGAAGGCGCCCCAGAAGAGGTCCTGCGCGATGGCCGCCGCGTCGACGCCCGGCAGCACGATCCCCGCATCGTTGCCGCCCAGCTCGAGCGTGAGCCTGGCGAGGTTCTTCGCCGAGCTCTCGACGATGCTGCGGCCGGTCGCGGTCGAGCCCGTGAACATGACCTTGCCGATGTCGGGGTGCGAGGCGATCCGGGCTCCCACCTCTCGGTCTCCGGCGACCCCGATCAGCACGTCGCGGGGGAGAACCTCGTTCATGACCTCGATCAACGCCAGCACGCTCAGCGTCGTGTACCCGCTCGGCTTCACGACCACCGTGTTCCCCATGCGCAGCGCCGGGGCGATCTGCCAGATGCCGATCATCAGCGGCCAGTTCCACGGTCCGATCGCGCCCACCACGCCGATCGCGCGGTAGTGCAGCTCCGCATGCGTGTCGCCGTCGTCCACCACGAGCTCGGGTTCGAGGGCTGTCGCGGCCGCGGTGCGCAGCCAGGCGGAGCACGCGCCCACCTCGAAGCGGGCGTTCGGGCCGTTGAGCGGTTTCCCCTGCTCCCGCGACAGCAGGCGGGCGAGCGGCTCGGCGTTCGCGTCGATCGCATCGGCCACGCGGTTCAGGAGCGCACTGCGCTCCGCATGGCCGAGCGCGTCCCACGCCGGCTGAGCCGCCTTCGCCCGCGCGACCGCGGCGTCGAGTTCTTCGACCGTCTCCACGGGTGCCCGACCGATGGGCTCCCGTGTCGCCGCATCGACCACTTCGCGACCCTGACCCGCGGGCACGCCGACGCGCTCCAGCAGGGCGGCCTCATCCAGAACCGGGGCGATCTCCGACATCACTGTCTCCTCACGATGGGATGCACGACAGGTTCATCGCGCAGTTCGAGTCTGTGCTCACGGGTCGAGCTGAGTTTGACTGCCCGCGCGGCGCGCTTGCCGGTCCGTGACCGAAGGGCGTCGCACGGAAGCCATCAGTGTCCACCGCCGCGGTATGCACCGACGGTCGCCAAGCGGTCGAGGTGGGCGCCCAGCGAGAAGTGCGGGTCGATGTCGGATGCGCTCGGCTGGGTGGCGAGCCGAGCCGCCCATTCCCCGAGCACGGGCGCGAACTTGAAGCCATGCCCGGAGAGTCCGGTCACCGTCACGACCCGCTCACTCTCGCTCACATCCACGATCGGCGTGCGATCGGGCGTGTAGGCGCAGTGGTGCACACTGGAGCGCACCGGTTCGGGGTTCAGGCTGGGGAAGAACTCCTTGGCCTGCTGCCCGATCTTCGCGAGTTCGCGTCGCGTGTACTCCCGCGGAACCTCGTCGACGTCGCGGGCGACCGGCCAGGTCGGGTTGCTGCTCGCCTTGATCGAGTAGCCGTCGAGGCTCGGCGCCCCGAAGAAGTGCACAGGTCCGACATCGCGCAGGAACGCGGGGAAGCGCGCCGGAAGGAAGTCGGCGATGTCCGTGGGCATGAACCAGGTCAGACCCAGCACCTGCAGCCGCAACAGATCGCGCAGGCGACCGTCGAGTCGGGTGGACCAGGAGCCGGAGGCGAGGATCACGGTGTCGGCCCTGATCGCCTCGTTCGGGGTGCGCACCACCACGCCTCCCGGCTCTTCCTCGATCGCGAGCACCGGGGTATGGAAGTGCAGCTGTGCGCCGGCGGCCTCGGCGAGGTCGAGTGCTGCCAGGAGCGAGACCTCCGGACGGATGCCGCCGCCGTGGTGGTCGAGCACCCCGACGTCGCCGTCGTGCACGTTGTGCTGCGGGTGGGCGCGCCGCAGCTCCTCGGTGTCGTACAGCGTGTGGGGCAGGTCGAACTCGCGCGCGGTCTCGAGGGTCGTGCGCATCTCGACCCGGTCGGGCTGGGCGATCGACAGGGCCCCTACCTCGAGGTAGAGCTCCCGGCCGGACTGCTGCTCGAGATCTCGCCACAGTCGCCGCGACTCCTGGAGCATCGGCACGTAGCGCCCGCCCTCGTGGTAGGCAGTGCGGAACACTCGCGACTCCCCGGCATACGAGCCCCTGTCGTGCACCTTGCCGTACTGCTCGACGCCGACGACCTCGACATCATCGCGCTGCGACAGGCGCCACGCGGCGAGCGCACCCACCGCCCCCAGCCCGACGATGACGATCCGCTTCCTGACCTGCGCACTCATGGGTACTCCTGACGAATGATCGATGCGAGACGGACGCCGGTCATGCGAGAGCCGGCGTGTCCCAGAGCAGCAGCTCGGCGCCGATGCCCTCGGCCACCGCGCGCCGGTAGACGACGGTTCCCCAGGCGACGTCCTCCACCGGCATCCCGCCGACGGAGTACAGGAAGATCTCGTCGTCACCCCGGCGGCCCTCGGCCTCGCCGCTCATGATCGCCGGCAGGTTCTCGAGGGTCTCCGCGCCCACGTCGCCGGAGCGGATGCGGTCGAGCAGGTACATGCCGTGGAGACCGATGTGCTCGTGCGCGGGATGGGGCACTTCTTCGCTCCACGCCTCGTACAGGCCGCGGAAGTCCGCGATGTGGCGCGCACCGTGGAGCAGCTCGTCGTCGATCATGATGTCGGCGGGCAGGCTCACCAGCGCGCCGGGCTTGATCCACTGCTTCTCGATGCGCACGTAGTTCGCCGACCCGGCCGCCGTCGTGGGGGCGATGGTGACCAGATCGCTGCCGCGCACGGCATCCTCCACGCTGTCGACGACCGTGACCGTCGTGAACTGCGGGTACTCGCGCCGGACCCACTCGATGAAGGAGTCGATACCGGATCGGCTGCGGCCGGCGACCTTCAGCGTGTCGAGCTCGGGGCGCACGGCCACGAAGGCTTCGAGCGTCGTCCGGTTCATGACGCCGGGGGCCACGATGCCCACGCTCCGGGCATCGGCGTTCGCGAGGTGTCGCGCGCCGACACCCGGCACGGCGCCGGTGCGGTAGGCGCTCAGCAGGTTCGCCGACATGTGTGCGAGGGGTGCACCGGTGTCCTTGTCGCTCAGCGTGAGCATCAGGATCGATCGCGGCAGACCGTTCTCGCGGTTGGCCATGTTCGACCCGTACCACTTGCATCCGGCCGTCTGGAAAGTGCCGCCGAGATACGCCGGCATCGCCATCATCCGTCGATGCGGACCGTCCAGGGGCATGCCGTCGTGAGGGGACTCGGTGGGGAAGGTGACCATCGACCCGTGGGAGTTCCCGTCCGGCCCACCCATCCGGTAGTCACCGGCGTCGACGAGGCGCAGGGTCTCCTCCATCACGTCGACGCACAGACTCATGTCTGTGACGCCCGCCGCAACCGTGTCCGGCTCGGACAGATATCGGAACGTCAGCCTGGTGTCGGGGGCGCTCACAGGTTTCCTCTCGTCGCGTCGACCACTGGCTCACCGAGGAGTGATGCCTCCGGCAGCTCGGTGCCGTGGCCGATCTGGCGGTAGACCTCGGGCCGCGCCCTGCGCAGCCACAGCGCCCACACCACGGCCAGCGCCGAGGGCACGAGCAGCACAGCCGGGAGGATGAAGGTCGTCGGGGTGGACTCGGCCTGACCGAGCAGCACGTCCCAGTTCAGAAGGATCAGCACCCACACGATCCCGAGCGCCACGAACGCGATGATCGGTGCGACCAGCCTGCTGCCGGCGCCCACCTCTCGGCTGTCGCGTCGGAAGAAGCCGATCACCGCGACGGAGACGAGCACCAGGAGCAGCACGAGCCCGAAGGCACCGAGATTGGTGAGCCAGGTGAAGAGGGTGATCACCGGATACGGGCCGTTCTCGGGATTCCAGCCCTGCTCGCCGATCGCGAAGCCGATGATCACGACCACCGCGATCGCGGACTGCAGCAACGACCCTGCCCACGGTGCACCGCTCGTGATGCGGACGGTTCCCAGCACGCGCGGCAGCACACCCTCGCGACCGAGCGAGAAGGCATACCGGGCGACCGCGTTGTGGAAGCTGACGAGGGCGGCGAACAGGCTGGTGATGAAGAGGATCGACATCACGTCGACCCAGATCACGCCCAGGTGCTCGGCGACGAAGTTGAAGAACAGCGGAGGGCCGGCCTCTTCCGGCGAGATGCCCGCGGGGTCGGTGATCTTGCTCGGGCCGACAGCGAGCGCGAGCGCCCAGGAGGAGATGGCGTAGAAGATGCCGGACACGCAGACAGCGAGGAATGTCGCGCGCGGGATGGTGCGCTTCGGATCCTTCGACTCCTCGCCGTAGATCGCTGCCGACTCGAAGCCCATGAACGCGGCGATGCCGAACGCGAGGACCGCTCCCACTCCAGGAACGAACAGGGCCGCGGGGGTGATGGGTGCCGCCGTGAATCCCTCAGCCGGGTTCCCGAAGGCGAACAGGTCGAACACGATCACCGCCACGAACTCCAGCGCGACGAGCACGCCCAACACTTTCGCCGAGAGATCGACCCGGTGGACGCCGAGCACACCGACCAGCACGATCGTGAGGAGCACCCACACCCACCACGGACTCGCCCACCCGGTCTTCGCCTCGATGAACGAGCTGATCTGGAAGCCGAGCATCCCGTAGATGCCGATCTGCATGGCGTTGTAAGAGAGGAACGCGAGCACCGACGCCCCGACGCCGGTCGGGCGACCGATTCCCTGCGCGACGTACGCATAGAACGCACCGGCATTCGTGACGAACCGGCTCATGGCGGCGTAGCCGATCGCGAACACGGCGAGTGCCGCCGCGAGCACGATGTAGCCGAAGGGGATGCCGTCGACGTGTGTAACCGCGTAGGCGCTGGTCACTCCGCCGGCGAGAACGGTGAGCGGCGCGGAGGCCGCGATGATCATGAAAGCGACCGCGAAGACGCCGAGGCGCCGATGTTCGGCCGTTCTCGTCGTCGACGTTGTGGGAGGGGACGTCACCATGGCACAGCTCCTTCGATGCTCGGGTCAGTCCTCATACTCGCCAGGGGGAGCCGTCGTCGATTGACGGCGAGGGCAGAACACTTGTCTACGCGGGCACACCGACCGAGTGCTAAAATGCGTCATCGTATATGATCGGCCACAGTGAGGTGAGCCCTGATGCAGAGTCTGTCGTTCCTCGACTATCGCCATGCGGTTTCCCGCGCTGTCGTCGCGCTCGACGTGACGGCGCCGGAGCAGGATCGCTTCCGTGGCGCGATCGATGCCACCGCTGCCGGAGACATCCACGTCTTCGCGATCGACGCCGACGGGCATGGCGTGCACCGCACCCCCTCGCTCATCTCCCGTGCCCCGCAGCAGTATTTCAAGTTCTCCCGCATCGAGCGCGGCAGCGGCATGATCGTGCAGGACGGCCGCGAGACCGCCCTCGGCAGCGGTGACATGGCCCTGTACGACACCGACCGCCCGTACTCCCTCCTCTTCGACGACGCCGTGCAGATGTCGGTGGTGATGTTCCCGAAGGTCCTCCTTGACATCCCCACGGAGGACACCAGCCGCATCACCGCGACCCGCCTCAACGCCGGTGGGGCGCTGGGCGCGATGGTCGGCCCCTACCTCGGCTCGCTGGCCGAAGGTGCGCACCACCTCGACGGCCGCGTCGCCCGGCGGATGCTGCGAACCGCCGTCGACATGCTCAGCACGGTGCTCGAGGCGAACCTCGCCGCGACCGACGGCCCGGTGAGCGCGCATTCCACGACGCTGACGCACATCCTCACCTACATCGACGTGCACCTCGCCGACAGCGAACTGTCTCCCTCGCAGATCGCGGCTGCGCACTACATCTCGGTGCGTCACCTGCATTCGATGTTCAGCGAGCAGGGCGCCTCGGTGTCCACGGTCATCCGACGGCGGCGACTGCAGCGGTGCTACGACGCTCTGATCGACCCGTATCAGGCCCACCGCTCCATCGCCGAGATCGCGATCGGCGCGGGGTTTGTCGATGCAGCGCACTTCAGCCGCGTGTTCCGCGCCCAGTATGGAGTGCCTCCCCGCGCGGTGCGCGGCCGCTGACCCTCGATCACAGAACCCGCGTGCCGCTGCGGGCACCCGCGCAGTAGCGTGGAACCCGTGAGCACACTGCCCTTCCCCGCCTCCGTGTACGCCGCCCGTCTCGCCCGTGCCGCATCCCTCGCCGCCGAATCGGGCCTGGATGCGATCATCGTCGGGCCGGGACCCGACCTGCAGTATCTACTGGGCGTCGAGGGCGACACGATCGAGCGGCTGACCGCCCTGGTGATCGGCCCCGACATCGCTCCGACGGTCGTGGTTCCCCGGATGGAGCTCGCGAAGGTGCGCACCACGGCGGTCGGCGAGCTGGGTCTGACCCTCGCCGACTGGGTCGACGGCGAAGATCCCTACGCGCTCGTGACCGCCGCCGCGGGGTCGGTCACCCGCGTCGGTGTCTCGGATGCGCTGCCCGCACTGCACGTCGTCCCGATCGGCGAGCGTCTCGGCGTGCGTCTCGAGCTGGCGACACCCGTGCTTCGCGAGGGACGCATGATCAAGGACGCCGAGGAGATCGCCGAGCTGCGCCGAGCCGGAGACGCGATCGACGCGGTGCACCGCCGCGTGCACGAGTGGCTTCGGGCCGGGCGCACCGAGCTCGCCGTTGCGACCGACATCGCCGAGGCCATCGTGGCGGAGGGCCACCGCACCGTCGAGTTCGTGATCGTCGGCTCGGGCCCGAACGGCGCCGACCCGCACCACGAGGTCTCGGACCGGGTGATCGAAGAGGGCGACGTCGTCGTGGTCGACATCGGCGGCGCGGTGCCGAGTGGCTACAACTCCGACAGCACGCGGACCTACGTCGTCGGCAGCCCCGACCCCGAAGCGGCCGAGCGCATCGCGGTTCTCGTGCGGGCGCAGCAGGCCGCGGTGGATGCGGTGCGCCCTGGCGCCACGGCCGCCGAGGTGGATGCTGCAGCGCGGACCGTGCTCGCCGACGCCGGCCTGGGCGGGGCGTTCCTGCACCGCACCGGCCATGGCATCGGCGTCTCGGTGCACGAGGAGCCGTACATCGCGCCTGGCAACGACCTCGTGCTGCGAGAGGGGATGGCGTTCAGCATCGAGCCCGGCATCTACTTCGCCGGTGAATGGGGCGCACGCATCGAAGACATCGTGATCGTCACGGCCGATGGTGGCGAGCGGCTGAACGTCGCGCCGCACGAGCTGACCGCGGTCGGCTTGGCCTGAGTTCCAGCGTCGTCACCCAGCGGTAACATCAGCGCATGCGCCGCCCCCGCAAGGTCTCGTCCGCCAACGCGTCGCCGGCGACCCGAGCCCGCTATGCCAAGCGGCGGAAGAATCGGCTCGCACGCGTCGACAACGACCTCACCGACGCACAATGGCATGACCTCATGGATGCCTGGGGCGGATGCGCCTACTGCGGCGGTGAGGGGGCTGCGTTGCAGCGCGACTGCATCCAGCCCATCTCGCGCGGTGGCCGCTACACGATCGAGAACGTCGTCCCGGCCTGCGCCTCTTGCAACGCCAGCAAGCACAACGCCGAGGTGACCGGTTGGCTCCGGCGCAAGAAGCTCGACGAGCGCACCTTCCTCGTCCGGCACGCGACGATCCTGCGGGACCTGCGTCCGGTCGACTGAGGTCGTCGCGCCCGACGTCGCCTTACACGTCGATCGAGGAGACCTACGACGAGACGAGCCCGGCATCTGTCCGGGTCCAACCCGAAAGTGAGCACCCCTGATGGCAAGAAACGACCGGAACAACCAGCAGGGAAAGCTCGGCGAGCTTCGCGTGGCAGAGGTCTTCGTCAAGGCCGGATGCGCGGTCAACTTCCTGCCGTTCATGGATTTCGGTCTCGACCTCCATGTCCAACTTCCCGTCAGGGTCCCCGAAGCGGATGATGAGTCCTGGTCGATGTCGGGCTCGACCGCGCATGTGCAGGTCAAGACGACGAGGACGACGAGCTTGCCTGCAATCACGCGAGAGACGGCGGCTGCGTGGCAGCTCGGTGCACAAGCGGGAACACCGACGTTCGTCATAGCCGTCGTCTCCCACGAGCCCACAGCCGTTCACTACCGCTTCTTCGATCCTCTCGTCGTCAAGCAGTACGTCGACAAGAGCAAGGGCGACAGCTTCAAGCTGCCCATCAGCCGCGGGGTCGTCGTTCACCCCGAAGACCTCTACGATCACGTTTCGGAATGGGTCGTCAAGGCCCGGTACTACCTTTCGGCTGCGATCGGGTTCTTCTGGTCCGACGTGAAGGCGGAAGTGTGGGAATCCGCTGTGACGATGGTCTCGCAATTGACGCTCATCCATGAACGAGCGTTCCACGATCCGTCGACGTCCGCGCAGCTTCAGCCGTGGGCAAATACTGCACGCACGCTGATGTCCGCTTACCTCGACGGTGCCGGGTACCCTCCGGAGACGCTCGACGAACCCTTCGGTGCCCAGGCTGATTCACTTCTCCATGTCATCGAGCAAGACGCCTTCGACAAGGTCAACAACGGCGGTTCTGAGAAGCACGGATGGAACGAGTGGGTCGAGCCCCTGGCCTCGGTGTCGCCGGAGGGCGACGAGAGCGGTTCCCTGACCTACCTCGCGGAGATCTGCCGTGCCTATGGTCGGGTCTCGAACCCCGACGGCGATGCGCGCTGATGGCCAGAAAACGTGGACCAATGAGAGAAGCCCCCGGCAGGTGCCAGGGGCTTCTCGATCCTGTGGAGCCTAGGAGATTCGAACTCCTGACATCCTGCTTGCAAAGCAGGCGCTCTACCAACTGAGCTAAGGCCCCGTGAGGGAATTTCTTGAGTTAAAGGGTGGGGCTACCAGGACTTGAACCTGGGACCTCTTCATTATCAGTGAAGCGCTCTAACCGCCTGAGCTATAGCCCCGTCAACCTCCAAGACTTTACCGGAGAAACACGGAAAATCCGAATCGAGGGGGAGGACCCCGGAGAGTCCTCCCCCTCGACGACGTTCAGCGGCCGGGGCGGATCGTCGCCGTGCCCGCGGAGAGCGACACGTCGATGGTCCTCCGCGCGCTCGAGGCCTCGTCGACCTTGGCGTTCAACGTGCCGGCGCTGACGTTCTGAGTGATCGCGTATTCGACATCGGGCACCGTCAGATCGAGCGTTCCGGCGCTCACGTCGACCGTGGTCTGCGTCGGTGCCGTGCCGGTCAGCTCGACCGTGAGGTCGCCGGCAGAGACCCCGAGGTCGGCGCGGGTGACTCCATCGAGCAGGATATCGGCGCGGCCGGCGTTCATCTCCGCGTCGAGCTCGACGGCCGATCCTTCGACATCGAGGGCGCCGGCGTTGACCCGGACGTCGAGCACTCCGTAGTCTCCCACCACATCCAGGCTGCCGGCGTCCAGATCGAGGTCGGCATCCAGCGCGTCACCGCGCAGGCTCTCCGGCAGAGTGAGAACGGCGATCTCCTCGTCACCGAACCAGTTGCCGAACCACCAGCCGAACACGCCGTCGGGGCTCCGGACGATCAGTTCGTCACCGTCGCGGTCGAACGTCCACGCGGTGCCGCGGCCGTTGGTGATGGAGAGCTGCGCCTCCTCGACATCACCGAACTCGACACGCATGCTGCTGGCATCCGCATCGACGTCGATACCCTCGATACCGTCCACGCCCACGGTCTGCACCGAGTCGGGCCGGCTGGACGAGATGATGTTCCCGGCGGCGGCCGCAGCGGCCGTTCCCCCGGAGCCGAGCAGGGCGATGCCGCCGACCACGGCCGTGATGACCATGACCGCGGTGGTTCCCGAGGAGCGACCGCCCGAGGCTCCGGGCGGGGGTGCCGTCGGAGCCGCATGCGGGGCGGGCGCGGGAGGCGACGGCAGCTGCGGTGCGGAAGCGGGCGGGGGAGAAGCGGGCGGCGGGGTGAGCGGGGTGTGCTCGCCCGGGGCGCCGTTGTTGTCGGTGGTCATCGTGCCACTCCTGTCTGGCCGGTCGGCGGCGTCGGGCCACCGGTGTTCTCGATGTGGGCGAGGGCGGCGAGCACGCGGCGGTTGCCCGACTCGTCCTGCTCGAAGCCCAGCTTCTGGAAGATGGAGGTGATGTGCTTCTCGACACTCGCCTCCGAGAGGAAGAGGAGGCCGGCGATCGCCTGATTCGACTTGCCCTCCGCGATCAGCGCGAGCACGGTGCGCTCCCGTTCCGTGAGACGCATCATCCTGTCGTCACGGTTGCGCCGCGTGAGCAGCTGCGCCACCACTTCGGGGTCGAGCACCGTCGCACCCTCCGAGATGCGCTGCACCGAGGCGAGGAACTCCGAGACATCGGCGACCCGATCCTTGAGCAGGTATCCGAGCGGCCCGCCCTGCGCCGCGATCAGGTCGGAGGCGTAGCGCTCCTCGACGTACTGCGACAGCACGAGGATGGCGAGCGACGGATGCATCGACCGCAGTCCGAGCGCCGCCCGGATCCCCTCATCCGTGAACGTCGGCGGAAGCCGGACATCCAGGATGCAGAGGTCCGGTGCCGTGTTCAGCACGGCTTCCTCGAGTCCCTGCGTGTCGGGGAGAGCGGCGACCACCTCGTGGCCGGCGTCCTCGAGCAGACGGACGAGACCTTCTCGCAGCAGGACCGAGTCCTCGCAGATCAGGATGCGCACGGGACGTTCACCTCCAGGCTGGTCGGTCCGCCCTGCGGACTGTCGAGGCGGAACGTTCCGCCCGCGGCGAGGATGCGGTTCGCGATGCCGTCGAGGCCGCCACCGGGCTGCACCTGCGCGCCGCCGATGCCGTTGTCCTCCACCCGCGCCCAGAGGGTGTTGCCCTCGCGGAGCCGAACGATGACGCGGGCCTCGCTGGCCCTCGAGTGCTTCGCGGC
The DNA here is from genome assembly GCF_042269505.1 of Microbacterium sp. NPDC055988. NCBI lineage: Bacteria > Bacillati > Actinomycetota > Actinomycetes > Micrococcales > Microbacteriaceae > Microbacterium > Microbacterium sp. NPDC055988. The sequence goes on along the minus strand of NZ_JBHJXY010000001.1, from coordinate 1,164,083 downwards.
ATTGGTCAGGGACTCGGCGATCGAGAAGTACACGGCCGCCTCGGCCTCCCTTCCAGGCCGCTGGGTCCCTGAGCCTGTCGAAGGGTCCATACGCACATCGAGGTGCACGGGGATGTGCGACCGGCCGGCGAGTGCCGACAGCGCAGCGTCGAGGCCGCGGTCGTCGAGCACGGAGGCGTGGATGCCGCGGGCGAGCTGCCGCAGCTCGGTGATGGCCGCCTTGGTGGAGGTGTGCGCCTCGTTGATGAGTTCCTTTGCGGTCTCCGGGTCGCTGTCGATCTTCTGCTGAGCGAGCCCGAGCGTCATACCGACCGAGACGAGCCGCGGCTGCACGCCGTCATGCAGGTCGCGCTCGATGCGCGTGCGCTCCACATCGGCGGCACGCACCGCTCCCTCCCGCTGTGCGGTCGAGGTGCGGACCCGCTCCGTGAGTTCCGTCTCTTTGCTGCGGACCACGATCGCCAGTGACAGCGTGCGGTGCAGCAGAGCCAAGCCGATCATCCCGACCACCGAGGCCGCGATGCCGAGGATGCCGACCAGGGGCGCCCAGGCGACGGGGATGCCTCCGCCGCCGAACGGACCCATCACGGCGTCCGCCGCGGTGAGCGGGGCGAAGGAGATGATGATCGACCATACGACGCTCCAGGCGAGCCGCAGCACGATGAAGCCGAGCACGGCCGAGATCGCGAAGTTCGCGACCGCACGCCACATGCGGGGGTCGATCGCCTGGCGTCCGAGGGAGCGCAGCCAGCCGCCGAATCCGGGGCGATCACGCCGCTGCGGGCGCAGCGGAGTGATGGACGCGCGGTAAAGGGCACCGACACGGGCGACCTCGAACCAGCCGAGGCCGTACAGGGCGTACACGAGTCCGACGAGGAGGACGAGGCCGACGCCGGCGACGAAGAGGAGCCCGAGGCCGGTGCCGAGAAGGCCACCGAGCATGCCGAAGATGGCACCGCCGAGCGCGCCGACGCCCGCGAGATGCAGGATCGTGAGGAAGATGCGCAACGGCGGCTTCACCGCCGTTGCGGGAGCCGGGGTCGCAGTCTGAGTGGTCATGGTTCCAAGGTACGGCGGGGCCGACACGCACGACACCGAGTCAACCGGACACTGCGCTTCGGGTTTTCCGTAAACGAACGCGGGTGCTTTCCGCCCCTGTCGAACGCACGGTCTGGTTCACTGGCTGCATGACAGCCCACGAAGGAGAACCTCACGGCGCAGGTCTCGGTCAGCGCCTGAACTGGTTGCGCGCAGGAGTACTCGGCGCGAACGACGGAATCGTCTCGGTCGCCTCACTCGTCGTGGGCGTGGCCGGCGCGACGACCGACAACGCCGCACTCCTCACCGCGGGGATCGCCGGACTCGTCGGCGGGGCGATCTCGATGGCGCTCGGTGAGTATGTTTCGGTGAGCAGCCAGCGCGACAGCGAACGCGCGCTGATCGCGAAGGAGAGGGAAGAGCTGCGCACGATGCCGACCGCGGAGCTCGCCGAACTCACGGGGCTCTATCGTGACCGCGGCCTCTCGGAGGAGACGGCGCGCCAGGTCGCCGAGGAGCTCACCGCACACGACGCGCTCTCCGCCCACCTGGAGGTCGAGCTGGGCATCGACCAGAACGACCTCGTCAATCCGTGGCATGCGGCGATCTCTTCGGCGGTCGCCTTCACTCTCGGCGCGCTGCTCCCGCTGCTCGCCATCCTGCTGCCGCCGCCGGAATGGCGTGTTCCCGTCACCTTCGTCGCCGTCCTCATCGCCCTCGCGATCACCGGCGCGGTGTCGGCCAGGATCGGCGGATCTCCGCCTCTGCGGGCATCGATCAGGCTGGTCATCGGCGGGGCGCTCGCTCTCGTCGCGACGTGGCTGATCGGCACGCTCCTCGGCACGACCGGCGTCGTCTGACCCCGACGACCTCGGGAACGACGAAGGGCGGATGCCGCAGCATCCGCCCTTCGTGAATCCGGCTCGATGACCGAGGATCAGTTCGACATGAAACCGACGAGCAATCCGCCCGTCACCTTCACCGCGAGGTTGTAGATGCCGGCGACGACGGCGCCGAGCACCGTGAAGACGATCAGGTTCAGAATCGCCACGACGGCGGCGAACGCCATGACCTGCGGCAGGCCGACGACCTCCGACAGCACGAACTCGTTGCCGGTGATGCCGAGCAGGAAGCCCTCGGCCGTGTTCATGATCCCGGTCGCCTGAAGCACCAGGAAGATGAGGAAGAACGCGACCATGGTGACCACGGCGAGAGCGACCGCTCCGAGGAACGAGAGCTTCACGGCCGACCAGAAGTCGACGTAGACCAGACGCAGACGAACCTGCTTGCCACTGGTCTTGCGTGTCGACTTCTTCGCCAGCTTGTCGGCCACTGTACTCATGCGTCTGTATCCTCGGGGGTCTCTGTCGTCTCAGGTGCCTGGGTCTCGGCATCCTCCGCATCCGCCTCGTCTTCAGCGAGGCCACGCTCGCCATTACGGGCGATGGCGAGGATGCGGTCGGCCTCCGTCGTCCGGGCGAACACCACTCCCATGGTGTCTCGACCCTTCGCAGGGACCTCGGCCACGGCAGAGCGTACCACCTTGCCGCTGGAGAGAACCACCAAGACCTCGTCGTCCTCGGCGACGATCAGACCACCCGCGAGAGTGCCCCGATCGTCGTTCAGCTTGGCGACCTTGATGCCTGTTCCACCGCGTCCCTGGACCCGGTATTCCTCGACCGCGGTGCGCTTCGCGTAGCCGCCGTCGGTGACGATGAACACGAACTTCCCGGGAGCGGCGACCGACGCCGACAGCAGGCAGTCCTCGTCGATCTTGAACTTCATTCCGCGCACACCGGCGGTGGCGCGGCCCATCGGACGCAGGGCCTCGTCGGTCGCCTCGAAGCGCACCGACATGCCGCGACGGCTGATGAGGAGGATGTCGTCCTCGGCGTTCACGAGGAGCGCACTGACCAGCTCGTCCTCGTCGTTCAGACGGATAGCGATGACGCCGCCCTGGCGGTTGGTGTCGTACGCCTCGAGGCGGGTCTTCTTGACGAGACCCTCTCGAGTGGCCAGCACCAGGTAGTCGGCGACCTCGTAGTCGCGGATGTCGAGCACCTGGGCGATGCTCTCATCCGGCTGCAGCGCCAGCAGGTTCGCGACGTGCATGCCCTTGGCGTCGCGCCCGGCCTCCGGCACCTCATAGGTCTTCGCGCGATAGACGCGACCCTTGTCGGTGAAGAACAACAGCCAGTGGTGCGTCGTCGTCACGAAGAAGTGCTCGACGATGTCGTTCGCACGAAGCTGCGCGCCCTTGACGCCCTTGCCGCCGCGGTGCTGGGAGCGGTAGTTGTCGCTGCGTGTGCGCTTGATGTAGCCCTCGCGCGTGACGGTGACGACCATCTCCTCTTCGGCGATGAGGTCTTCCATCGAGACGTCGCCGTCGAAACCGTGCAGGATGTGCGTGCGGCGCTCGTCGCCGAAGCGGTCGACGATTCCCGTCAGCTCTTCACGGATGATGGTGCGCTGGCGGCCCTCGTCAGCGAGGATCGACTTGTAGTCGGTGATCTGCGCTTCGAGCTCGTTCGCCTGGTCGATGATCTTCTGACGCTCGAGCGCCGCCAGTCGGCGCAGCTGCATCTGCAGGATCGCCTCGGCCTGGATCTCGTCGATGTCGAGGAGCTTCTGGAGTCCCTCGTTCGCATCCGCCGTGGTCTGCGACCGGCGGATGAGCGCGATGACCTCGTCGAGCGCATCGAGCGCCTTCAGGTAGCCGCGCAGGATGTGCATGCGCTTCTCGGCCTCGCGCAGTCGGAACTCCGTACGCCGGACGATCACCTCGATCTGGTGCGTGATCCAGTGCGTGATGAAACCGTCGATCGCGAGCGTACGCGGCACGCCGTCGACGATCGCGAGCATGTTCGCGCCGAAGTTCTCCTGCAGCTGCGTGTGCTTGTAGAGGTTGTTGAGCACGACCTTCGCGACCGCGTCGCGCTTGAGCACGACGACCAGACGCTGACCCGTGCGGTCGGACGACTCATCGCGGATGTCGGCGATGCCGGTGATCTTGCCGTCGCGGGCGAGGTCGCCGATCTTCACCGCGACGTTGTCGGGGTTGACCTGGTACGGCAGCTCGGTGATGACGAGGCAGGTGCGTCCCTGGATCTCTTCGACGTTGACGACCGCGCGCATCGTGATCGAGCCGCGGCCGGTGCGGTACGCCTCGTGGATGCCCTTGGTTCCGAGGATCTGCGCACCGGTCGGGAAGTCCGGACCGGGCACGCGCTGGATCAGCCCGTCGAGCAGCTCCTCACGGGAGATCCCGGGGTTGTCGAGCGCCCAGAGCGCCGCGGCCGAGACCTCGCGCAGGTTGTGCGGCGGGATGTTCGTGGCCATACCGACCGCGATGCCGACCGATCCGTTGACGAGCAGGTTCGGGAAGCGGGCCGGGAGGACCGTCGGCTCCTGGGTCTGACCGTCATAGTTGTCGGTGAAGTCGACCGTGTCCTCTTCGATGTCGCGCACCATCTCGAGCGCGAGCGGGGCCATCTTGGTCTCGGTGTATCGCGGGGCCGCGGCCCCCATGTTGCCGGGGGAGCCGAAGTTGCCCTGGCCGAGAGCCAGCGGGTACCGCAGCGACCACGGCTGCACCAGTCGCACGAGGGCATCGTAGATCGCCGAGTCGCCGTGCGGGTGGTACTGACCCATGACCTCGCCCACCACACGGGCGCACTTCGAGAACGACTTGTCGGGGCGGAAACCGCCGTCGTACATGCCGTAGATCACACGACGGTGCACGGGCTTGAGGCCGTCGCGCACGTCGGGGAGGGCACGCCCGACGATGACCGCCATGGCGTAGTCGAGGTAGCTGCGCTGCATCTCGAACTGGAGGTCGACCTGGTCGATCTTGCCGTGGTCGTGTTCCGGCTCGGTGCGTTCTTCGTCAGTCATCAATCAATCTCTCTGTCACACATCTGGTCTGAGCCCGCGGGGGCGTCAGATGTCGAGGAAGCGGACGTCCTTGGCGTTGCGCTGGATGAAGCTGCGTCGGGACTCGACGTCTTCACCCATCAGCACGCTGAAGATCTCGTCGGCGGCAGCGGCGTCCTCGATGGTGATCTGCTGCAGGGTGCGCGTGGTGTGATCCATCGTCGTCTCCCACAGCTCCTTCGGGTTCATCTCACCGAGACCCTTGTAGCGCTGGATGCCGGCATCCTTCGGGATGCGCTTGCCGTTTTCGAGGCCGTGCTTGAGCAGGGCGTCGCGCTCGGCGTCGCTGAACACGTACTCGTGAGCGGAGTTCGACCACTTCAGTCGATACAGCGGCGGCATCGCGAGGTACACGAAGCCGGCCTCGATGAGTCCGCGCATGTAGCGGAACAGCAGCGTGAGCAGCAGCGTGGTGATGTGCTGTCCGTCGACGTCGGCATCCGCCATCAGCACGATCTTGTGATATCGCGCCTTCTCGATGTCGAACTCTTCACCGATGCCCGTGCCGAAGGCCTGGATCATCGCCTGGACTTCCTTGTTGCCCAGAGCCTTGTCGAGGCGTGCGCGCTCGACGTTGAGGATCTTCCCTCGGAGAGCCAGGATCGCCTGCGTGTGCGGGTCGCGACCCTGCACGGCGGAACCACCGGCCGAGTCACCCTCGACGAGGAAGATCTCACTGATCGAAGGATCCTTGCTGGTGCAGTCCTTGAGCTTGTCGGGCATGGCGGCCGACTCGAACACGCTCTTGCGGCGGGCGGTCTCGCGGGCCTTGCGAGCCGCGAGGCGAGCAGTCGCCGCGTCGAGAGCCTTGCGGATGATGTTCTTCGCCTGGACCGGGTTGCGCTCGAACCAGTCTCCGAGCTGATCGCCCACGACCTTCTGCACGAAGGCCTTGGCCTCGGTGTTGCCGAGCTTGGTCTTGGTCTGACCCTCGAACTGCGGCTCGCCCAGCTTGATCGAGATGACCGCCGTGAGCCCCTCGCGCACGTCGTCGCCGGAGAGGTTGTCGTCCTTCTCCTTGAGGATGTTGTTCGCCCTGGCGTATCTGTTCACCAGAGTGGTCAGGGCGGCACGGAATCCTTCTTCGTGCGTTCCACCCTCGTGGGTGTTGATCGTGTTCGCGTAGGTGAAGACGTTCTCGGTGTACGAGGTGGTCCACTGCATCGCGATCTCGAGAGAGATCTTGCGCTGCGTGTCCTCGGACTCGAACGCGATGATCTCGTCGTTCACGACCTCGGCGTGACGCACCTTGTTGAGGTACTCGACGTAGTCGACGAGGCCGCGCTCGTAGAAGAACACATCGCCGGGCTGCTTCGTGACGGTCGAGCCGTCTTCCTCCACCTCGTAGGCGGAGGACTCGCGCTCGTCGCGCAGCTCGATGCGCAGTCCCTTGTTGAGGAACGCCATCTGCTGGAAGCGCGTGCGCAGCGTGTCGTAGTCGAAGTCGATCGATTCGGTGAAGATCGACGCGTCCGGCCAGAACGTGATGCTGGTTCCGGTCTCGTCGGTTGCCTCGCCCTTCTCGAGCTTCTGCTGCGGGATGCCTCCCTCGGCGAAAGAGTGCCGCCAGACGTAACCCTTCTGCTTGACCTCGACGTCGAACCGGGTCGACAGCGCGTTCACGACCGAGGAGCCGACGCCGTGCAGACCACCGGAGACGGCATAGGCGCCGCCGCCGAACTTTCCACCGGCGTGCAGGATCGTCAGCACGACCTCGACCGTCGACTTGTTCGGGTCGGAGGAGTGCGGGTCGACCGGGATGCCTCGACCGTTGTCGACCACGCGCACACCGCCGTCGGCGAGCATCGTCACGAGGATCGTGTCGGCGTAACCGGCGAGTGCCTCATCGACCGAGTTGTCGACGATCTCGTAGACCAGGTGGTGCAGACCTCGCGGACCCGTGGAACCGATGTACATGCCGGGGCGTTTGCGCACGGCCTCGAGACCTTCGAGGATCTGGATCGAATCGGCGCCGTACTCGCCGGGCTGCTTGATCTTGGGGGAGATCGTGTTGCTCGTGGTCTCGGACCCGTCGACGGGGTCGGGGGTGCTCCCGGTGTTGGATTCCGTCTCGTCAGCAGGGGATTCAGGCGTCATCAGAGGGCATTCTCCACATCGATATCACGAACTCCCATTCTAGCGGGGTTTCGTCGGGAAATGCCGCTCAACGGCCGTGTGTGGCCCTCTGAGCGTTGCGGACCCCATTCGTGGTGTCCTACCCGTAGGTGTCGCGCGGGCCCCGCCCTGGAACGACTCTGGGACCCCATTTCCAGGAGGGGACGTCCGGTCCGATGAAGCGGAGGTTCTCGACACCCGCATCCGGATAGCGACGACCGATCTCCGTGAGAATGGTCGCGCGCATGAACTGGAGGTTCTTCGCCCAGGCCGTCGAGTCGCACTTCACCGTGAGCAATCCACGCTCGAGAGAGACCGGTTCCGAGTGCTTCGCGGTGTCGGCGCCGGCCAGATCGGCCCACTGTCGGACCAGATCCTCGCGGGCGAGCGTGATCTGCCACCCGGAGTCGCGGCTCAACTTGTCGAGCACCGCGCCGAGAGCACCCGGATCCCGGCCCGGAGTGAACGGCGCGTTGTCGTCGTCGGTGACGATGCGACGCTTGCGCTTCCAGCTCTTCGAACTCGGCTGAAGGCCACGCAGGCGCAGGTATGTGCCCACGGTCTCCGGCACGTCGGCCGGCGGAGTCGATGCGGCGTCAGTCATCCGCTGCCTCCCGTTGGTCGCTGATCGTCCCGGCGCTGATCCGCACGACATGCGCATGCAGCACCTCGGGGATATCCTCCTCCACGGCCGCGGTCACCACCACCTGCTCGTAGCCCGCCGTCAGAGTCGCGAGCCGCTGGCGCCGGTCGGCGTCGAGTTCGGCGAACACATCGTCGAGGATCAGTACCGGATCCCCGGCGGGGGATTCGCTGCGCAGCAGCTCGGCCGATGCCAGCCGGAGCGCGAGTGCCACCGACCATGATTCACCGTGCGAGGCGTACCCCTTCACCGGGAGATCGCGCACGCGCAGAACCAGGTCGTCACGATGTGGGCCCGTGAGTGTGAGACCGCGATCGATCTCCTTCGACCGCTTCGCCGCCAGCGATGCGCGGAACATCTCGGCGATGCGCTGCGTGTCACCGAGCTTGCCGAGGGAGGACGCCTCATCGGCCCCCGTCATGTCGTCGTCGTCCTCCTCCGGATCCCCGCCGCCCACCGAAAGCGCCCACTCCAGCTGCGGACGATGATCGGCGCCGGCGATGGCCTCGTACGCGTCGGCCACGGGTTGCTGAAGATCGGCTGCCAGCCGCTGCCGCGCCGTGATGATCTCGGAACCGAGGGCGACGAGCTTGTCGTCCCAGACATCGAGCGTGCTCAGGCCCTCCCCGCGGATGCCGCGAGCCCGCGCCGACTTCAGCAGAGCGTTGCGCTGCTTGAGCACACGGTCGTAGTCCGCGAGCACCGCCGAGATTCGAGGAATGCGCTGGATGAGGAGCTGATCCATGAATCGACGACGAGCCGACGGATCTCCCCGCACGATCTGCAGGTCCTCCGGGGCGAAGAGCACGACATGCGCGTAGCGCGGAAGCTCGTTCGGCTTCGACGGCGACCCGTTGATCCTGGCCTTGTTCGACCCCTGCCGGTTCACCTGCACCTCGGCGAGGACCCGCCGCTCGCCGTGCGAGAGTCGTGCACGGATGACCGCGAACTCCTGGCCGTCGCGCACCATCGGCGCATCCGACGACACACGGTGCGAACCGAGAGTCGCGAGGAACACGACCGCCTCGGCCAGATTCGTCTTGCCCTGCCCGTTACGACCGACCAGCACGTTGGGACCGCGGTGAAGCGCCAGTTCGGCGGTCGCGTAATTGCGGAAATCGACCAGACTCAGGTGCTCCACAATCACGGAGTCAGCCTACCTTCGGGGTCTGACACTTGTTCGTCTCGGTTTTGGTGCTTGTGGGTCGCAGGCGACGACGCACCCTTCGCTCGCAGAGCGGGTTCCCTCCCACTTCGTGGGCCCCTCCCGATGCTCGCTCCGGGAGCATCGTCCCCTGCGACGGTTCCGTGGATCGTCTTACTGGCTGATCCGGGGACGTTCGGGTATGACGGGGAGTGAGGAATCAGCGGAGGAGGAGGTTCGGCTGAAGAAGGTACTTGAACGAATCGAGACCGGCCTGATCGACCGAGGTCTGGCTCGTGATGAGCACGGGGCTGAGCTTGTTCGCGTTGTCGCTCGATGTGAAGGTCACGCGGACGAACTCGCTCTTCACCGCACCGAGTGCCTCGATCAAGTACTGCGGGTTCAGGCCGAGAGTGACCTCTTCGCCGCCCGAGAGAATCGCATCGACCGACTCGGAAGCCCTGGCGTGCTCGCTGCCCGAAGCGTCCATCGTCACGCTGTCGTTCGAGAACGTGAAACGCAGCGGTGCCGCGCGGTCGAGGACGAGGGAAACACGCCGCACGGCCTCGACCAGATCAGCGGTGTTGACGACCGCGTAGTGATCGGTCTGCTCGGGGAACAGCCGGCGGACCGGCGGGAAGTTGCCCTTGATCAACAGCGATGTGACCGTCTTGTTGCCGGCGGTGAAGGCGATGATCTCGCGGTCCCCCGCCCCGGAGAAGGCGATCTGGATCGTGCCGGCGTGACCGAACGTCTTACCGACCTCGAGCAGCGTGCGCGCCGGAACCAGTGCGGTCGCCTCGACGGATTCGCCGTCCCACGGCACGTCGCGGAGCGATACGCGGTAGCGGTCGGTGGCGACCAGGCTGAGGCTGTGACCGGAGACCTCGAGCTGCACACCCGTGAGCACGGGGGTGACGTCGTCGCGTGATGCGGCGAAACCGACCTGCGAGATCGCGGTTCCGAAGTCATCGGCGGGAACGACGCCGGACGATCCGCTCACCTCGGGGATCGACGGGTATTCCTCGACCGGCATGGCAGCAAGGGTGAAGCGGGCGGAGCCGCAGGTGACGGCGATGCCGCCGTCTTCCTCGACCGCGATCTCGATCGGAGCGTTCGGGAGGCGGCTGGCGATGTCGGAGAGAAGCCGACCGTGCACGAGGATCGTGCCCGGTGTGTCGACGGTGGCTTCGATCGTGGTGCGGGCGGAAGCCTCGTAGTCGAATGCCGAGAGCGTGAGACCGGAACCGTCTGCCTCGATCAGCACTCCGGCCAGGATCGGCTGCGGATTGCGTTGCGGCAGAAGCTTGACGACGAACGAGACAGCCTCGCTGAAGACATCGCGGTTGACCTGAAACCTCACTGGTGCTCCCTTGTCGTCGAACTGTGACGCGTTGTCGTCGGTCCTGCCGGTGCAGGGCTTCCCATGCTAGCCCCCAGTCCGGCTTGTTCCCTACGCCGGAGTTCTTGTCACTCGTTCGACGGTTCTCCCCACCGTCTGGTGATGGGATCGCGCCTTGAAAGACTTAACTCCTTAACGGTGTTAACAGCTGTGGATACTGTGGATAACCCGGTGGATAGCAAGAGCGAGTAGGGAACTACAAGCTTGTCAGTTGTGGAATCCCTGAGGAATCCGGGGGCTAGGGCCTACTGGAGGTGCGGTGGCTCTTCCACAGTTATCCACAGGTTTGACCGATTGACCCACATCCGTCCCGATCTGAGTGCCCGTCATCCACAAGTTATCCACATGTGCATAGAAGCATTTATCGGACGCCTGGCCGTCCTGTCAAGACGCGAAAAAGGGGGACTCGGCACCCCTTCGGATGCCGAGTCCCCCTCGTGCGTGTGGTCGCGGGGTCAGCGACGACCGAGCTGCGTGGTGATCTCGGTGACCTGGTTGTAGATCGAGCGGCGCTCCTTCATGAGCTCGCTGATCTTCTTGTACGCGTACATGACGGTGGTGTGATCACGGTTGCCGAACAGCTGACCGATCTTCGGCAGGGACAGGCTGGTGCGCTCTCGACAGAGGTACATGGCGATCTGACGAGCAGTGGCGATCTGCTGCGATCGACTGGAGCCGTAGAGATCGTCGACAGTGAGCTTGAAGTACTGTGCGGTGGCCGTGATGATGTCGGTCGGCGAGATGATGTTGTCCTCGGCCGTATCGATGATGTCGCGGAGCACAGTCTGAGCCAACGAGATGTCGAGTGCCGACCGATTCAGGCTGGCGAAGGCAGAAACCCGGATGAGGGCGCCCTCGAGCTCACGGATGTTCGACGAGACGACGGTCGCGATGTACTCGAGAACCTCGTCCGGGATGTGCAGTGCCTCGCTCTGCGCCTTCTTCCTAAGGATGGCGATGCGTGTCTCCAAGTCGGGCGCCTGCACGTCGGTGATCAGACCCCATTCGAAGCGGCTCCGCATCCGATCCTCGAAGCCGGTCAGGTGCTTCGGGGCCACGTCGCTCGTGATCACGACCTGCTTGTTGTGATCGTGCAGCGTGTTGAAGGTGTGGAAGAAGGCTTCCTGCGTCTCGGCTCGCCCCTGCAGGAACTGGATGTCGTCGATCAGGAGGATGTCGACGTCGCGGTACCTGGCTTGGAACGCGGCGCCACGGTTGTTCGCGATCGAGTTGATGAAGTCGTTGGTGAACTCCTCACTCGAGACGTAGCGGACCTTGACCCCGGCATAGAGGGACTGCGCATAGTCTCCGATGGCGTGGAGGAGGTGCGTCTTCCCGAGTCCGGAGTCGCCGTAGATGAAGAGCGGGTTGTAGGCCTTCGCCGGGGCTTCGGCTACAGCGACGGCCGCTGCGTGTGCGAAGCGGTTGGACTGGCCGATCACGAAGTTGTCGAAGGTGTATTTCGGGTTGAGTCGCGATTCGTGGCGCAGCTGCGTCGGCTGCTCCATCGGCGACTCCACGCGGACCTGCTCGTGCCGCCCGAAGTCACCGACCGCGATCGGAGCCGCCTGCTGTTCGGCGAGCTCGTGGTTGACCACGACCCGATACGAGGTGACCTCGTCGCCGATGTGCGAGAGGGCTTCCATGATCGGCAGCCGGAGACGCTTGTTGATCTGCGCGGCCGTCAGGTCGTTCGGTACCTCGAGGTACAGCGTCGCGGACATGACGCCGGCCGGGACGGCCAGACTCAGGAATCCCTGCAGTTGGGGAGTGACGCGATCATCATCGACCAGAAGCTCCTGCACCGTGGTCCAGATCGGGACGTCGGGCTGGGCAGGTGATGACATGACGCTCCGGACGAGGAATCGAGGCGGGGTCGACGTACCGTGCCCCTGTGGATAACTTAGGATGCCACGGTAGTCATCGCGGCTGTGAACGGCAACCTGCCCTTGAAAATACGCGCGCGTGTTGTACTCGCCGGGCGCGCCCCGGTTGTGGATAATGGCTGTGCGGTTCGTGCCGGTGTCACACCACGGAAGCGCGCAGATTTGCTCTGCGCGCCGGTAAGACGTACCCTAAGTCGGTTGACTTATGCCTTTTTCGGCAGTTCCCCATGTCTCCGGTCGAAGTGAATCCGGTGGCAGCATTCCCGGAGTGATTCCATGAGCAAGCGCACTTTCCAGCCCAACAACCGTCGTCGCGCCAAGAAGCACGGTTTCCGTGCCCGCATGCGCACGCGTGCCGGCCGCGGCATCCTCGCTGCCCGCCGTGCGAAGGGCCGCACCGAGCTCTCTGCGTAGTCCACTGTGCTCGCCCGCCCGTATCGGCTGACCCGCGGGAGCGACTACCGTCTGGTCGTTCGACGCGGATCCCGTTGTGGCGGGGCGCGCGTCATCACCTCGATGTTGACGACGGGCGAGAGCAGAGCCGCAAGGTTCGGATTCATCATCAGCAAGCAGGTGGGCACCGCTGTGGTGCGCAACACCGTGCGTCGGCGACTCAAAGCCGTGTGCGCGGAGGCGCTGCAACGTGTACCCGAGGGCACGGATGTCGTCATCCGTGCCCTTCCTGCGTCGGCGACCGCGTCGTTCGCGGAACTCCGTGCCGACGTAGATCGGTGTCTGAACAGACTCGCGCCCGTGCAGCCCGCGGTGTCGGCATGACCGCGCTGCCCGCCTCTTCCGTCGGGAACGCACATCTGCATACGCGAGACCTCCTTCGCAGCATCCCCGTGATCCCCCGCAATCTCGTGCTGGGCTTCCTCACGGCGTACCGCAAGGTCATCTCCCCGATGTATGGAGATGTCTGTGCGTACTACCCCAGCTGTTCCGCCTACGCTGTAGGTGCGGTGCAGCAGCACGGCGCGGTGAAGGGGGCGGTGCTCTCGGCATGGCGCATCCTCCGCTGCAATCCCTGGACCAGCGGTGGCGTCGACGACGTCCGTCCGCATGAACACTTCCGCTACGACCTGACTGCACACGGTTTCGTCGTCCCTTCCCGAAAGGACTGATCGGTGGGTCTTGACCTTCTGCTAGCCAGCTCCACTCCCAGCGATGCCCCTGCTGCGGGTGGCTTCGATCTGATCGGCACCATCCTCTGGCCGCTGAAGTGGGTCGTCGAACTCATCCTCGTCGCCTGGCACTGGCTTCTGACGGCCGTCGGCCTTCCTGCTGCATCCGGTCTCACCTGGGTGTTGTCGATCGTGGGACTCGTCATCGTCGTCCGCGCTGCGCTGATCCCGCTCTTCGTGAAGCAGATCAAGAGCCAGCGAAAGATGATGGAAATCGCTCCTGAACTGCGAAAAGTTCAGGAGAAGTACCGCGGCAAGAAGGATCAGCTCTCGCGTGAGGCCATGAGCCGCGAGACCATGGGCTTGTACAAGAAGCACGGCACGACGCCGATGTCGAGCTGCCTTCCCCTTCTCGTCCAGATGCCGATCTTCTTCTCGCTGTTCAGCGTTCTGAGTGACGTCAGTAAGCATGCGAAGGACAACGTGGGTGGCGTCGGGCTGCTGAGCCCGGAACTCACGATGGAGTTCTATGACGCCAAGCTGTTCGGCGTCGCTTCGCTGCACGAGACCCTGGGTGACGCGGTCGACGCTCAGAACACCACGGCGATCATCATCCTGGTCACGCTCGTGGTGCTCATGATCGGCTCGCAGTTCTTCACGCAGCTGCAGATCATCTCGAAGAACCTGTCGCCCGAGGCCAAGACCGGCCAGGCGTACCAGATGCAGAAGATCATGCTCTACGTGCTGCCGCTGGGCTTCATCTTCTCGGGTATCTTCTTCCCCCTCGGCGTCGTCGTGTACTGGTTCATCTCGAACCTCTGGACCATGGGACAGCAGTTCCTCGTCATCCGTGAGATGCCCACGCCTGGTTCGGAAGCCGCGAAGGCCCGTGAAGAACGGCTGGCTCGCAAGGGCAAGGCGATCGATTCCTCCGGCAAGGTTGTCCCGATGGCCGCTTATGAGGCGGAGCAGCAGCGCCTGCTCGAAGAGGCCGAGAAGGCGAAGGCCGAAGCACCGAAGCGTCAGCAGCCGGTGGGCAAGAAGCGCGCGAAGAAGAAGGGGAGCGGTTCATGAGCGAGACCATGACCGAGAACACCGAGCCGACCGTTGCTCAGCTCGAGAACGAAGGCGATGTCGCGGCGGACTACCTCGAGGAACTCCTCGACATCGCCGACATCGACGGAGACCTGAATCTCGACGTTCGTCAGGGCCGAGCCTACGTCTCGATCGAAGCGGAGGGCGATGGGCTCTCCCTGCTCTCCGCACCCGACACTGTGCAGGCGCTGCAGGAGCTGACGCGTCTGGCGGTGCAGAGCAAGACCGGTTCGTTCTCGAGACTCATCCTCGACATCGCCGGCTCACGGGACACGCGCCGCCGCCAGCTCGAGACTCTCGTCGACGCGGCTGCTGCCATGCTCGATGAGGGTTCGTCGCAGGCATCTCTGCCTTCGATGTCGAGCTATGAGCGCAAGCTCGTGCATGACATCGCGGCGGAGCGCGGGCTCGTCTCCGAGTCGTACGGCGAGGGCGCCGACCGTCACACGGTTCTCCGCCGTCGTTGATGTTTCACGTGAAACATCTGTGCCTTCCGGACAACCATGAGTGAGCTCGAGCAGGAGCCGGCGATCTCTGCGGAACTGTTCGGGGATCGCATCGACGTCGCACGTGCCTTCACGGAAGCGCTCGCACGCGAAGGTGAGGAGCGGGGACTCATCGGTCCTCTGGAGCTTCCTCGTCTGTGGACTCGACACATCCTGAACAGTGTGATCGCCGCGCCGCTCTTCCACGGTGCTGTCGCCGATATCGGGTCCGGCGCCGGTCTCCCCGGGATCGTGTTGGCTATCGCACGCCCTGACGTGCAGTGGACGCTGGTCGAACCCATGGAACGCCGAGTCACCTGGCTGAATGAGCAGGTGTCAGCCCTGGGCCTCACCAACACCACCGTGCTGCGTTCGCGCGCCGAAGACGTGCCTGCCGGTGACTTCGACGTGGTTACCGCCCGCGCGGTGAGTGCGCTCCGGACTCTGATCCCGATCACGGCACCACTGGTGCGCGACGGGGGAGAGCTCACGCTGCTCAAGGGAATGAATGCGGCGAACGAGGTCGAGGCCGCCCAGAAGCAGATCAAGAAGTTCCGTCTCTCTGACGTGCGTGTGGAAGTGCTGGGTGATGGCGTGCTCCCAGAGACGACCCGCGTGGTGCGAGCTCGCGTTCGCTGAACTTCTCACGAATCGCTAACGGGGTGTTTCACGTGAAACACCCCGTTTTCGTGTGTGGGGGTATTTCGGTGTGGATGTTTCACGTGAAACATCGGTGCTGTGTGGAGTCCTGTGCGCCGGACCCCGTGCTTGTTCAGGATTTGACGATCATCGCGCTGAGCGCCGAATGCGCGATGGACGTTGGAGTGGCTGACGTTCGTGGAATTGAAGACCAGGTGGTGGCTTCCCGTGGCGACTGCGCACCGAACACTTGATCTATTGAGGCAACCCCGACGGACCAGTCGGAATCAGTACTGATGCGGAAGTGGATGACCCTCCGTCCCATCTGATCGCTCCCGAGGCATTGGGCGCCATTCTCGGAGCCAGCTTCGTGTCGTGGGTAGTCGCGATGTTTCACGTGAAACGGAAGGGTGCTGGCCCGGCGGGGAACTGAGGGGCGCGACATATGGTGGATCTGGATGCCCCCTTGACGCTGAGGCTGTCCGATGCCTCGTGGGGCTGCGCAGACGGTGCCACTGGGACAAGTACTTCTCGGTGGTCGGATGTTGTTCGGCGTGGTGGGGGGTCGCACCGAGTCGTGGCGCGGACGTCTTCTCGCACCTAACCTGCGCTGACCGGCAGCGGGAGCGGACCGAGTAGCGCTTTCCGCGTCGGTTTGCGGACACGATGGCGTTGGAGACCTGCTCGACTGCTTGCAGGCCCAAGCGAGTCGGGTGAGGGGCACACGGTCGACTCCTGAGGGCAGTTGTCGATGCGTCGTTCTCAGTCTGGCGTTCGAGGTATCGGGTTGAGGAGGCGAACGCCTCTTTCAGGGGAACGACATCCGTGGGTGGGGCTGAGCAGGATGTGTCTGGCACGATCCGCGGATGCGATGGCGCGGCGAGGGGTTTGCGACGATGAGGAGCCTGAGATAACACGAGTGGGGCGGGTGCGTGGCCGCGGCGGGCGAGCCGTCCTCCAGGGTGCGTGCTGCGACGGAGGATCGCCTGACGCTCGGGGACGCGGTGCCGATCGACGACTGGGGCGCGCGACACCTCTGCCGACCTGGGACGTTCGGACGCGACGACCAGATGTGACGAGCACGGGCTCACACCGCGGCTGGGGCATTGTTTCACGTGAAACGGAAGCCTTCTTCGGCGGCCGCGCGCGGGAGCGGCACGCGGGCGAGCTCGGAGGGGAGTGCGGCATGCGGGAAACCGCGGGAGTGCGCCCTGGGAGTGCACCGTGTGGAAGTGTTCCTGGGAGTGTGTCCTTGGGGGTGAGCCGAGCGAGCGAGCCGTCGGGAGTGAGCCGCGGGCGGCCTCCCACGGGCGGTGGGCCAGGGGGAGCGCCCCGTGGGGAATGAGCTGTGGGGGTGGCTCGTTGGGGGAGGGCGGGGCATGTTTCGTGTGGGCACTGTGTCGTGAGACTGCGTTCGGGCACACCACGGACGTCGGAATAGGACGCCGACGTCGCAGGCGCAGCGGCATTCGCCTATCGCTTCGGTGTGCGGGGCGGATAGGAGCCGGACAACCGACACGCCGCTGGGGGATACTCTGACACCGGTGACCTCTCGGCATGTCGTCTCGGACTGAGAATCAGCAGACGAAGACCATGTTTCACGTGAAGCATGGCGCCCTGTCCATCCAAGTGCGGGTGGGCCGATGGGCGCACCGATCTGACGCAGCGTCCTTCCCCGCCAGGTGTACGGCCCATTCTTGGGGGTTGCGAGATCCCGCTCGGTGCGGGCGTAAGCCGGTGTCGCCGGCAGCGATTAGAGTGGAACGCGGCCCCGAAAGGAGTGGATGTTTCACGTGAAACAATCCGAGAAGACATCGTCGAACGAATCGTTCGGGATGGACACGCCGCTCGCGCGGGAGATCGCCGACCTTTCAGCCCGGAGGCGTGCGCTGGAAGCCACGTCGGTGGAGTTCAGCGGCGAGACGCGCGTCCTGACGGTATCGAACCAGAAGGGCGGCGTGGGAAAGACCACGACGGCCGTCAACATCGCTTCCGCCCTCGCCGGCTTGGGGGCGAAGGTCCTCGTCATCGATCTCGACCCGCAGGGCAATGCCTCGACGGCGTTGGGTGTTCCTCACAGCGCCGATATCCCCAGCGTGTACGACGTCCTCATCGAGGAATTCCCTCTCGCAGATATCGTGCAGCCGAGTCCGGAAGACCCCAATCTCTTCTGCGCGCCCAGCACGATCCACCTCGCAGGGGCGGAGATCGAACTCGTCGCACAGGTGGCCCGTGAGCACCGCCTGCGTCGCGCGCTCGTGGACTACCTCGCCGACAACCCGATGGACTTCGTGATCATCGACTGCCCGCCGTCGCTGGGGCTGCTCACGATCAACGCGTTCACGGCGGCATCCGAGGTGTTCATACCGATTCAGTGCGAGTACTACGCCCTGGAAGGGCTGAGCCAGCTGCTCGGCAGCATCCAGATGATCCAGAAGCATCTGAATCCCGACCTGCATCTCTCCACGATCCTGCTGACGATGTTCGACGGCCGGACCCGCCTCGCCCAGCAGGTTGCGGACGAGGTGCGGACGCACTTCCCGGAGCAGGTGCTGGAGACGGTGATTCCACGCTCGGTCCGAGTATCGGAGGCGCCGAGCTTCGGGCAGACCGTGATCGCTTATGACGGACAATCCGCCGGCGCCATCGCCTACCGCGAGGCCGCTGTCGAGATCGCGTCGCGGACCGCGACGCAGAGCAAGGAGAAATGATGGCCAAGCGCACTGGACTGGGTCGGGGTATCGGAGCCCTGATCCCCACGGCTGATCAGGCGGAGCGTCCCGTCGACGTCTTCTTCCCCGGTGCGAGCCTGCGGCCGAGCGTCGCCGAGGCGACCGTCGGACCCGACGCCGAGGTGCAGGCACTGGAAGAGGTTCCGGGGATCCATCTGATCCAGGTCGACCCGAACGCGATCGTCCCGAACCCGCGCCAGCCGCGGACGCACTTCAACCCGGAAGACCTGGCGGAACTGGTGCACAGCGTGCGCGAGTTCGGCGTGCTGCAGCCCGTGGTCGTTCGCAAGAACACCGAGGGCGAGTACGAGCTGATCATGGGGGAGCGGCGTACGCGGGCCGCTCGTGAGGCAGGTCTCGACACGATTCCCGCGATCGTCCGTGAGACGGCCGATGAGGATCTCCTCCGCGACGCCCTGCTCGAGAACCTGCACCGGTCCGAGCTCAACCCGTTGGAAGAGGCTTCCGCGTACCAGCAGCTCCTTGAGGACTTCGGCATCACGCAGGAGGAGCTGGCGACCCGCATCGGCCGCTCGCGCCCCCAGATCAGCAACACGATCCGCCTGCTGAAACTGCCTGTCCCGGTGCAGCAGCGCGTCGCCGCGGGCGTGCTCACGGCAGGCCACGCCCGCGCGATCCTCAGCCTCGAGACTCCGGAATCGATGCAGCGCCTCGCCGACAAGGTCGTGAACGAAGACCTGTCCGTGCGCGCGACGGAAGAGGCGGCCAAGTCGCAGCCCTCGGCCGGCAAGACGACGAAGGCGACTCCCGGCGCGCGTCGGGCATACCTCGACGAGGTCGCCGGAAAGCTCGGCGATCGGCTGAACACCCGCGTCAAGATCGCACTGGGCGCTCGAAAAGGCCAGGTCACGATTGATTTCGCCTCGATCCAGGATCTCAATCGCATTCTCGAAGAGCTTGGCGAGAGCGGTTACGGCTCCGCCAGGTAACACCCACCGTCGTCCACCCTTCATCTAGACTCGCGTCATCTTGACGTCGAGGGGGAGTCAGTCATGTCCAAAGCATCAGGTCCAGCTGCCATCAAACGCCGCGTGATCGCGGTGAGTATCGCGGCCGCGTTGGGTGGTTTCCTCTTCGGATTCGACACCGCCGTGATCAACGGAGCCGTCGACGCGCTCGCCGGTGACGTCTCCGGGTTCGACCTCGGCACCGCACTGAAGGGCTTCGCCGTCTCCTCGGCCCTCATCGGCTGCGCCGTGGGTGCCTGGTTCGCGGGGCCGGTGTCCAACAAGTACGGGCGCATCCCCGTGATGGTGGTCGCTGCGGGGATGTTCTTCGTCTCCGCCATCGGTTCCGGACTCGCGTTCGGGGTCATCGATCTGATCGTCTGGCGAGTGATCGGCGGACTGGGTGTCGGGGCGGCGTCGGTCATCGCTCCCGCCTACATCGCCGAGGTCTCACCGGCCGCCGTGCGCGGGCGCCTCGGATCCCTGCAGCAGCTTGCCATCGTGACCGGTATCTTCGCGGCGCTCCTCTCCGACGCGCTGCTCGCGAACATCGCCGGCGCCGCCGATCAGCCGCTCTGGGGGCTCACTGCTTGGCGCTGGATGTTCATGGTCGCGGCGATCCCCGCCCTCGTCTACGGGCTCGTGTCGCTGCGGCTACCGGAATCGCCGCGCTATCTGGTGCGAAAAGGTGAGCTGGAACGGGCAGCCGAGGTTCTGGAGACCGTCACGGGGACGGTCGACACCGACGCGAAGATCAAGGAGATCACCGGAACGATCAACACGGAGCGTTCTGAGTCCCTGCGGGACCTCCGGGGTAACCGCCTCGGGCTGAAGCCGATCGTCTGGATCGGCATCCTGCTCTCGGTGTTCCAGCAGTTCGTCGGCATCAACGTGATCTTCTACTACTCGACGACCCTCTGGCAGTCCGTCGGTTTCGACGAGTCGAGCGCGCTGCTCACCTCTGTCATCACGTCGGTCACGAATATCGTCGTCACGATCGTGGCGATCCTCCTGGTCGACAAGATCGGGCGACGGATCATGCTCCTCGTGGGTTCCGTCGGCATGACGGTGACACTCGGGCTCATGGCAGTCGCGTTCTCGTTCGGAACCCTCGATGCCCAGGGCACGGCGACGCTTCCCGACCCGTGGGCGACCATCGCCCTGATCTGCGCGAACGGCTTCGTGGTCTTCTTCGGCGCGAGCTGGGGCCCGCTCGTATGGGTTCTGCTGGGCGAGATCTTCCCGAACTCCATCCGCGCCGGCGCTCTCGCCGTGGCCGCAGCCGCACAGTGGGTCGCGAACTTCTTCATCTCGACCACGTTCCCGGCCTTCGCCGAGATCGGACTCACGTTCGCCTACGGCTTCTACGCGTTCTTCGCCCTCCTGTCGTTCTTCTTCGTGTTCTTCAAGGTTCCGGAGACCAAGGGCAAGGAGCTCGAGGAGATGACCGAGAACATGAAGGTCGTGCGCCGCGGGGGTGCACAGCAGACGTAGGCTGGATGCATGACCGAGTCCGTACAGCGCCGAGCCAGCTTGGAAGTGCTGCGCGCGGAGGCGGCGGACGAACTCGCGGTGCTCATCCAGGAGCGCCTCCTCGGTGGGGAGGACCCCTGGGAGTTCATGGAGGAGCTTCCGAGTGTCGACGAGTTGGTCGTCTACCTCCTGCGCGCTGACAACATCAACGCTAACGACGGAGTGCGCCCGAACGCCGCTCGGCACTACCGTGTGCTGCGCCAGATCGCGCTGGAGGATCCCGAACTGACCTCGGCCGTCTGGGGGCTCCTCGACGAGAAGCAGCGCCACCGTCGCTGGGACCCCAGCGTCGCAGACGCGTCCTGACCGCCCGAGAACACGAAAAGGCCGCCACCCCCGGGGGATGGCGGCCTTTTCGACGTCAGAGGATCAGCCGATGAACGCGGCGAGGTCCTTCTCGAGCGCGAACTTCGGCTTCGCACCGATGATGGTCGTCTTGACCTCACCGCCCTGGAAGACCTTCATCGCCGGGATCGACGTGATCTGATACTTCATCGCCAGCTCGGGGTTCTCGTCGACGTTGAGCTTGACGATGGTGATCTTGTCGGGGTTGTCGGCCTGGATCTCGTCCAGAACCGGCGCGACCATGCGACACGGACCACACCACTCAGCCCAGAAGTCCACCAGCACCGGACCGTCGGCCTGCAGAACGTCCTGCTCCCAGGTCGCCTGGCTCGTAGCCTTTGCACTCATCAGAGTTCTCCTTGATTGGGGTTCGCCTGCTACAACAGCGGACGAGGGAAAAGTGTTCCCGCCGCCTCAGGCGACGATGATCTCGGCGGCCTCCGCCGCCGGAACCTCCACGGAGGCATCCTCGAGATCCGCGAGGAAGTGCTCTGCATCCAGCGCCGCGATCGTTCCGGTGCCGGCAGCCGTGATGGCCTGGCGGTAGGTCGGGTCGATCACGTCGCCGGCGGCGAACACACCGGGAACCGAGGTCTTCGACGAGCGGCCGTCGACCCAGATGGTGCCCTCTGCGGTCAGCTCGAGCTTGTCGTGCACCAGGTGCGTGCGCGGGTCGTTGCCGATCGCGATGAAGAGTCCGTCGATGGGCAGGTCGCTGAGCGTGCCGTCGACCGTGTTGCGCAGCTGCACACCGGAGACGGAGTCGCCACCGAGGACCTCGGCGACCTCGCTGTTCCACACGAACTCGATCTTCTCGTTCGCGAACGCGCGCTCCTGCATGATCTTGGAGGCCCGCAGCGTGTCCTTGCGGTGGATCACGTAGACCTTCTCGGCGAAACGGGTGAGGAACGTAGCCTCTTCCATGGCCGAGTCACCGCCGCCGACGACCGCGATCGTCTTCTCGCGGAAGAAGAACCCGTCGCAGGTCGCGCACCAGGAGACGCCGTAGCCGGAGAGGCGCTCTTCGCCCTCGATCTGCAGTTTGCGGTATGCCGAGCCGGTCGCGTAGATCAGCGACTGGGCCTCGTGCTCTGCACCGCTGCCGAGGACGACCTTCTTGACGGGACCGTCGAGATGCAGCTCGGTGACGTCGTCGTACAGGACCTCGGTGCCGAACTTCTCGGCCTGCTCCTGGAACTTCGCCATCAGCTCGGGACCCTGGATGCCCTCGGGGAAGCCCGGGTAGTTCTCGACCTCGGTGGTGTTCATGAGCTCGCCGCCCACCTCGACCGAACTCGCGATGAGCAGCGGCTTGAGGTTCGCCCTGGCCGCGTAGATGGCAGCCGTGAATCCGGCGGGGCCGGAGCCGATGATGATGACCTGACGCATGTGCTCTCCGTCTTAGAAACTGCGGTCGAATGACCTTCGACTGCTTCAACCCATGGTAACCGCGCGGCATTCCCTCGCCAGTGTGCGCCACCGGGCTGGGAGACGCCTCCGCGCGCGGATCAGCGACCGGGAAGGAAACGACGGACGAGGGAGCCTGCCGCCTTGAGCTCGGGCGCGCGCATGAGGGCGAGGATCGCGACGTAGACGACCACGACGGTGAGGCCGATGATGGCGGTGCCGATGGCTCCCTGGATCTTGTCGTCCATCGTCCATCCCGCGGTGCCGCCCAGGAGTGCGAAAGCGCCCCATCCGGCCAGACCCGCGGGGATGCCGGCGATCGCGAAGCGACCGATGGCAGACATCCAGGAGCGGATCCGCAGGCCGCCGATCTTTCGGTGCAGCAGGTAGGTGGCGACGATCGTCTGCAGGATGCTGGCGATGGACTGTCCGAGTGCGACGGCAGCGGCGAGAGCGGTGAGCGGGATGATGCCCGCCTCGCGCATCCCGAGAGCGATGAGGGCGGTGACCACGATGAGGACGCACTGGAAGATCGTGAACCAGAACGGGGTGCGCGTGTCGTCGTACGCGTAGAACGTGCGCTGGACGATGAACAGGATCGTGAGCGGGATGAGTCCGACGAGGTAGGCGATCAGCACCAGGGCGGCAGCCTGGGCGTCTGGGGCCGAGTCAGTGAACACCCGCGACGCGGGGATAGCCGCGGCCGCGACGGCGGCGGTGGCTGCGACGATGAAGAACAGCAGGGTGCGGATGCTCCGTGCGATGTCGGCGCGGACCTCGTCATCGCGCCCGGCGGCGGCGTGACCGCTGATCTGGGTGAAGTAAGGAGTGCCGATCGAGAGCACGATCACCGAGTAGGGGAGCATGAAGATGAGCCAGGCGTTCGCCGTCACCGTGGCGGAGGCACCGAGACCGGCGACCTCACTGACGATGTAACCCTGGAGGACTCCGGCGGAGAGGCTTGCGAAAGCCATGAGGAACGTCCAGCCCGCCAGGCGTCCGACGTTGCCGAGACCCACGCCGCGCCAGTGGAAGTCGGGCTTCAGGGCGAGGCCTGTGCGACGCCAGAAAACCAGCAGTACGACGGCCTGGAGCGCGATGCCCAGAGTGGCCGTGGCACCGAGCAGGGTGATCATCTCCGGCGTCCAGTCAGCGGCCTTCGTGGACACGGGGCCGAAGAGGGCGCCGAGTGCGAGGAAGCCGGCGATCGACACGATGTTGTTGACGACAGGTGCCCACGTGAACGGACCGAAGATCTTCCGTGCGTTGAGGGCCTCGCCGAGCATCGCGTAGAGACCGTAGAGAAGGATCTGTGGCAGGCACCAATAGGCGAGTGCCGTGGCGAGGGCGAGAGTGGACTCGTTCGCCTTGCCGGCGACCAGATGCACCAGCCATGGCGCCGCCGCGGTCGCGATTCCCGTCACCACGACCAGAACGACGGTGCCGAGGGTGAACAACTTGGAGATGAACGCGTTGCCGCCGTCAGCGTCCGCCGTCGCCTTGACGATCTGGGGGACGATGACGGCTGTAAGGATTCCGACCGAGATCAGAGAGAAAACGCTGTTCGGCAGCTGGTTCGCGTAGGTGAACGCATCTGCCGCTTCGGATGCGACGGACCCGAGGACGCCGACCAGGACGATGCTGCGCAGGAGGCCGGTGAGGCGCGAGACGAGCGTGCCGGCGCCGATGACGGCGCTGGCGCGGCCGAGGCTACTCACGCGGGTCTTCTGTCGTGGCGGCATCCGGGCGGGCTTCCACGGCTTCCTCTTCCTCCAGGGCTTCGATCTGCGCTTCGACGGCCGATTCCTCGGACGCCTCACGGCGCTTGCGACGCACGGTGCGGATCACGCCGAGCGCGATCAGCAGCACGATGATGCCGCCGAGGACGACGAGGCCGATCGTCTCCCACTCCGCACGCACCGCGACCCTGAGCGTCTGATCCCCCTGGATCTGCACGCCCGTGGGGCTGTAGAGACTGAGTCGGAGGTCGACCTCGCCACTGCCGACCCGCGCCGAAACCGGCACCTTGATGCGGGTCGTGGACTGAGCCTGCACGACCGTCTCGTCCGGGGACCTGACCTCGAGACGCGGATCCGTGGGCGAGACGAAGAGCTGCACCGTCACGGGCCACGGCAGGTCGTTGCGCACCGCGATCGGCAGATCGGCATTCGCCGTGAGCAGCTGGATCGTGCTGGACTGAGGGATGTTGACCGCGTTGAGAGTGGCGGTCGTCTGTGCCTGATGATCGGCAAGACGCTCGGCGAAAGCGTCGGCCGACGTTCCGACGGAGAGCGTGCGCAGGATCCGGATACGCTCGGGGCTGAGCAGCACCTGCGGGTCGGCGAGGATCGACGAGAAGGCGGTGAGCCGGGACTCATCCGCGAGGAGCGTCGTGACGGCGTTGGCTCGCGCGGCATCCGGCTCCCCGGCGACGGTCGCCGCGACGGGTGCGGTTGCCCGGAGCGTCGCGAGCTCGAACCCGGCCGAATCGGCTGCGGTGATCGCGTCGCGGAGAGCGTCGGAGGTGCGGTTCTCGTCCCGGTCGAGTCCGATGAGCAGAGGAGCCGCGGGCGCGCTGCCCTGTGCCAACTGGAGGAGTGCCGCGGCTTCGGCGAGAAGACGCTGACGCTCGGCGGGATTCCGCTCTGCCGCCACCCGCGAGAACACGTCGGACGTCGCAGCATCCGTGACCAGGAGGTCGTTGCCGCCGGCCGTTGCATGAGCAGTGCTCTGACCGCCGACCGTCGCCGACGAGACGATCGTCGTGGTGTCGTCGCCCACGTAGCCGGCGAAGGCGGTCAGGTCGGCTGAGGTGAGCGGGCTCTGCGGCCACAGGATGTGCGGCAGCGCTCCGTCGATCGCGGCGAGCTCGTCGTCGCTGGGAAGTGCCGGGGACTCCGTGACACTCGGAGTTGGACCGGGCGTCGCATCGGTCGCATCGGTCGGTGTGGCCGTGACCGGCACGCGCGGGAAGTTCGCGGGATCGAGCAACGGGGCGAGAGCCCGGGGCTGGAGCAGCTCGGGCAGACCCGCCTGCGCCTGCGCCGTCGCATCCGCATCACCGAACTGCAGCGCGAAACGCGCGTTCGGCAGGTTGTCGAGTCGTGTGATCCAGTCACGGGCGGTCTCCGGGGCGGCGGTGCCGAGCGCCCGGATCGCAGCGGGGATGGACGGGTCGATGGCCAGCACGGCGGTCGTCCCGGCGACGCCGTCGAGCTGGGCGGTCAGGGCTCCGTCGGGACCGGTGAGCTCCGAGAGCTCAGCACTCGACAGCAGGGCGCCGCCTTCCGGCGTCGCCGTGAGGGGAACGAGCACTCCGACCTGCGAGGTCTGGGGGGCCGCGACGACCAGCACGCTCGTCGCGGTCGCGTCGACGGTCTCGGTGTCTTCGGCTGCGGGGTCACCGGTCGATGCGCTGAGCTCCGCGCGCAGCGGGTAGACACCGGGCGCGAGGTCGCCCAGGGTGGCCTCGGACACGAAGACGGTGGTCGTCGCCGACGCATCGCCGTCGATCGGGTCGGTGTCATCCGCGCCGATGGAGGCGAAATCGCCTGCGGCGTCGCCGTCGTCGAGCCACGTGGACACGGCCGCCGCATCGGTGAGCGGCGTGCGATTGAGTTCGACCTCGACCTGACCCGCGCTGAGCGCCGAGTCGGCACCGTTCTGCACCGTGACGATCGCCGACGTGGAGGATCCCGGCGCGACGAGGCCGCGAAGACCGGCCGAGACATGCAGCTCGACGCTTGGCTCGTCGCCGGTCTGCGCCTGATCGGCGGCGACGGCCACGCTCGGCGCGACCAACGCGCAGCCGCCGAGTGCGATCGCGAGAACAGCCGTCCTGCCTGCGAGCCGTCGCAGGCGCGCACGGAGGCCGATGTCGGGGGTGATCGCGGTCATGAAGGTCTTCCTCGAACGCCCGGGACGGGGCTGCTCGTGAGTACTGACCTAGTGATTCTAGGAGGCTCCACGAAAGAGAACCCTGAAGACGCGTAGAGTGACGGCCGTGTCCGACACCCCCGCTCCCGTCCCCGACCCGCTCCGTACGGCCGCGCTCGCCGCGGATCTCGACGCCGCGGACCTCCGCTCCGAGCCGCTGCGGCGCCTGTGGGGCGAGGAGGCGGACGACGCACTCGCCCGCGGGATGCGGGAGCCGATCCTACGAGCCATCGACGGGGACTCCGGCACGCTCGCGACGCTCGGTCGTCTGCTCGTGCTGGGGATGCCGCAACCGCGCACGCACGTGGTCGAGGCCCTGCCGCAGCTGGGCGTGGACGGACTCGTGGCGCTGGGTCTCGCCGAGACCGACGCCGACACCGTGACACCGACGGCCCTGCTGAGACCGCAGTCGTTCGTGGATGCAGAGGGAATCGGAGAATGGTGGATCGCGAGCGACCTCGATGAGGTCGCGCTCGACGGACCGTTGCCCCCAGACCATGTGCTCGGTGTCGGCGGAGCGTCGCGTACGCTCGCCGAGACCGTCGTCCCGATCGAAGTGGACCGCGCGCTCGACCTCGGCACCGGATGCGGCATCCAGGCGCTCCTCGTCGCGCGACGGGCGGGCACCGTGGTCGCCACAGACATCTCGACGCGGGCGCTCGCGTTCGCCGAGCTCAATGCGCGCCTCAACGGGGTGACGAACATCGAGTTCCGCCACGGCAGTATGTTCGAACCGGTGGCGGGGGAGGCGTTCGACCTGATCGTCTCGAATCCTCCGTTCGTGATCACCCCGCGCGTCGAGGGGGTTCCGGCGTACGAATACCGTGACGGCGGGCTCGTCGGGGATGCGCTGGTCGAGCAGTTCGTGCGCAGCGCCCCCGCCCATCTGACGCGGAACGGCATCGCGCAGCTGCTCGGCAACTGGGAGTCGAGGGCCGCCGTCACCGGGCTCGCACGCCTCGAGGCCTGGGTGCCCGCCGACCTCGACCTGTGGGTGATCGAGCGGGAGGAACTCACGCCCCTGGGCTATGCGGAGCTGTGGATCCGCGATGGCGGCACCACGCCGCGCGACCCCGCTTTCACGCCGCTGCTGACCGCGTGGCTCGACGACTTCGCCGCCCGCGGAGTGACCTCGATCGGCTTCGGCTACGTGCTGATGCGTCGGGGAACGTCCGGCGAACCGCTGCGGCGCACCGAGCGCATCGCCCAGCACATCTCGAACGTCGGCGCCGCGCTCGCCACCGGTCTCGCGGCACAGGACGTGCTCGCCGACGGGCTGCCGACGACGCTGGTGGTGGCCTCCGACGTCACTGAGGCACGCCACCTGATGCCGGGCGACGACGACCCGAGCGTGATCGAGCTGCGTCAGGGCGGAGGCTTCGGGCGCACGATCTCGGTCGACCCTGCGCTCGCCGGTCTCGTGGGCGCGTGCGACGGCGAACTCACCGTGGTGCAGATCGCGGCCGCGCTGGCTGACCTGTTCGAGGTGCCGCTCGCCGACCTGTGGGCGGACCTCGAGCCCCGCATCCGCGCTCTCATCCTCGACGGCATCCTGCTGCCGGGGGAATAGTCCTCCGATTCATGCGTTGGAATAGATCATGAAGGCTTTCGGATTCCTCTCTTTCGGTCACTACGCCGACGTTCCCGGATCGGCGACCCGCACTGCGGGTGACATGTTGAAGCAGACGATCGAGATCGCCGAAGGCGCCGACGAGATCGGTGTGAACGGCGCCTCGGTGCGCGTGCATCACTGGGCACGCCAGGCGGCGTCGCCGATGCCGTTGCTGTCGGCCATGGCCGCGCGCACGAAGCGCATCGAAGTCGGCACGGGTGTGATCGACATGCGCTACGAGAACCCGTTCCAGTTCGCCGAGGAGGCAGCCGCCCTCGACCTGATCGCAGACGGCAGGATCGCGCTCGGCGTGAGCCGTGGTTCACCCGAGACGGCTCTGCGCGGTTATGAGACGTTCGGCTACGTCGACGAGGAGGACCCGGAGCGCGGCAGCGTGCTCGCGCGGGAGAAGTTCGACCTGTTCCTGCGGGCGATCGACGGCGAGGGCATCGCTCCCGGCGACCCGCGCATGGTGGGTGCCGGTCGGTACCTCGCGATCGAGCCCCAGTCGCCGACCCTCCGCGACCACATCTGGTGGGGCTCGGGTTCGCGCGCCACGGCCGAGGAGACGGGGCGCAAGGGGCTCAACATGATGAGCTCGACCCTCGTGACCGAGGCGACCGGGCAGCCGTTCCACGAGTTGCAGCGCGAGCAGATCGAACTGTTCCGCTCCGCATACAAAGCGGCAGGGCACACCGGCCGCCCTCGGATCTCGGTGAGCCGCAGCGTCTTCCCGCTCGTCTCCGACATGGACCGGGCGTACTTCGGGCTGCGCAGCGAGGAGAACGCCGATCAGATCGGTGTGATCGACGGCTTCCGCTCGACCTTCGGCAAGACGTACGCCGCCGAGCCGGATGTGCTCATCGCGCAGCTGAAGCAGGACGAGGCCGTGATGGCCGCCGACACCCTTCTTCTGACGATCCCGAACCAATTGGGTGTTGCTTATTGTGTACATATCCTCGAGGCGTTCGCTGAGCATGTAGCACCGGCGCTCGGGTGGAAGCCCAACACGGAGGGCCCCGTCGAGGGATACGCGATCGACTGATCAATCATCCGGCGCCAGTAGCCGCAGATAAGGCTCGCACTTACGCATCAAAGTAGTCGGGTGTAGCGTTCGGGATATCCGGAACCAATGAAGGAGCCACGATGGAGAAGAACAAGCGAGTCGGTTCAATCTTCTTGCCGGTGGGCATCGCGTTCGGATTGCTCGCTGTTGCGTTCACTTTTGAAGCCGGAGAGGTCCAGTGGATGTGGCAGTCTCAGCCGCTTCTAGGCCTGCTCTTCGCCCTGTTCGGTCTGTCTTTTGCAACTGTTCACCTTGTCCGTCAGTTCCTTGCTTCCCGGCAGCGATAGACCAAGGCTGAGCTGACGCGAACTCGGTGCAACTCGTTGAGGCGAAATGAATGCCTCGACCGAACCAGCTCGGACCGGAGTGCAACCTGCACGTGCTGGAGGCGTTCGCGACGCACGTCGCCCCGGCGCTCGGCTGGAAGCCCAACACGGAGGGACCCGTTCAGGGCGACGCCGTCTGAGTGAGGCTCGCGCGGTCACCGGGCGCCTGTCGACGGGAATTCACTTCCCCGTCGATCGGTATACCAGTACTCTGACCGCATGCGTGCCTCTCGCAGAGCGACCATCGCCGGAACCGTCGTCCTCATCGCCGTGCTCGTCGGCGCCCTTCCCGCCTCGGCCGCGACCGTCGCCTCCTGGGCGACCTGGCAGCCGCTCGTCGGTGTGGGCGGAGCCTTCACGACGTCGGTCCAGGTGGCGGCGAAGCCCGCGATCACCGCGACGGTCACCAGCGATTCACGCGGCGGACAGGTGGGAGTGATCAGCGGTGCCTCGACCTGGCTGTCGGATGGCACCGCGATCGGGGCGAAGTACGGCTCGAGCAGGGACCAGCCGTACCTGAACCTGCGCCCCCGGGCCGACAAGGCCACGAGTCCCTCGACGACGACCTACTCCTTCGCGACGCCGACCCCGACCTCGGGATGGGCCTTCGCGGTCGGAGACATCGACGCGGACTCGGTGCGCATCCACGCCGTCGCCCCCGACGGACACGTGCTCGACGCGACGGAGATCGGGCTGCGGGAACGGTTCAATTACTGCGCCCCGGGGATCGTGGGCAAGCCGTCGTGCACGGGTGCTGCCGATGACGTGCCGAGCTGGGATGCCACCACCCTCACCCTCACCGGCAACGCGGCGGCCCTGGACACCAGTGGCGCGGCGGCATGGTTCGAGCCGAGCACGCCGATCAGCTCCCTCAGCCTGATCTTCACGCGCCGCTCGGGACTGCCGGTCTATCAGACCTGGTTCGCGTCGATCGCCCAGGACGTCACCGGCACGGTCACCGACACCGGCGCCCCGGTGGGGGGGATCCCGCTCACGCTGACCGATGCGAACGGCACGGTTGTAGGAACCACGACGACCGCTGCGGACGGAACGTACTCCTTCCCCGGGTTCGTCGCCGCTGACGGCTACACCGTGCGCGTGACTCCGCCCACGGGCAAGATCTCGACCGGGCCGACCACGGTCGCCGCGAACCTGAGCGGCGGGGACGCCGTCGCCGACTTCGGACTGCGCGACATCGTGCCCGTCGCGGTCTCCGGAACAGTGACCGACACCACCGGCGCCCCGATCCCCGGGGCGACCGTGACGATCGACGGGCAGAGCACCACGACGGATGCCGACGGGAGCTACCTGTTCGACCAGGTGGCGGTCGGGACGCATCCGGTCTCGCTCACGACCCCGCCCGGGTACACCATCGCCACTCAGCCGTCTCCCGTGACGGTTCCGGGCGGCAGCGAGGTCCCGATCACGGACGTCGACTTCGTGGTCGCCGAGAACGCCGACCTGCGAGGCACGGTTCGGTTCGACGGGACGGGTGTGGCCGGTGTGACCGTGACTGCGGTCGCTCCGGGAGGGGCGACCCTCACGCGCGTGACGGATGGATCGGGGGCCTACTCGTTCCCCCGCCTCGCTGCCGGTGACTACGCGATCACGATGACGACGCCCGCAGGGTTCGTCGCGACGTCTCCCGTCACGCGGAACGAACAGGTGGCCGCGGTCGACGTGGAGAACGTGGACTTCGAGCTGGCGCGCCTCGGCGCCATCGACGGAACCGTGCGCGACGACGACGGTGCCCCCGTCGCTGGAGTGGTGGTGACGCTCACCGGACCCGGCGCCCCACAGCAGCTCACGTCCGACGCGGACGGCGCGTTCGGGCTGGGCGCCCTGCCGCCCGGGACCTACACCCTCACGGTGGTTCCTCCGACGGGCACGAGCGTCGTCGGCTCGCCGACGCGCACGGTCGTGATCACCGCCGCCGGTGACGTCATCGCCGAGCAGGACTTCACGCTCGCCGCGGATGTCGTCGTGGTGCCGCCGGACCCCACGGACCCGCCGGACCCGAGCACTCCGCCGGCCGGTGGAGGGAGCGATGCGTTGCCCGCCACCGGGTTGGGGCCCGAGACGCTGGCCTGGGCCGCAGGCGGTGCTGCCGTTCTCGTGCTCGGCGCGACACTCCTGATCCTCGGCCGCCGGCGCTCCGCGCGGAAGTAGCCACGACGGAGAACCGCACCCGCGTCGCACATTTCCCGGGAAATCGTGCGACCGCAGGCGAAGAGTGCGCGACCGCGCTCAGCTGCTCTTCGCGGGGCCGAAGAGCTCTTCGCCGTGCTCATGGAGGAGCTTGTACGCGTCGGCGAACGTCTCCGGCTCCTTCTCCCCGGGCTTGCCGTAGCGCGCCAGAAGCAGCCCGAGCAGTCCGCGCGCCGGCGGCGTCAGCGGCTTGAGGTGCTCCTTGAGATCGGGTTGCGGCACCGCTTCCTCCGGGTTCGGCGGCGTGTAGGAGGGCTTCGTCGTCGGCCAGTCGGCCGGATGCCGGGGCTGATCGAGATTCACCACGTTGAACAGCGTGTTGGCCGAGGCGTCCCGGTCGTTGAGCGGCTTCAGGCCGTGCAGGCGCGAGAGCGTCGCCGTGACCGACCCGTGGTGCATCTCGTCGTGGATGATGGTGCCGCGCTTCGTGTACGCCGACACCGCGATCGCCGGGACGCGGCATCCGAGTCGATCGAAGGTGAACCCCATCTCGCCCGCCTTCGTATCCTTGGTCGGCTTCGTCGCCGCGGGCGGCGGTACGTGGTCGTAGCATCCGCCGTGTTCGTCGAATGTGATCAGCAGCAGGGTGTTGACGGCGTTCGACCCCGTCGGAGACGTGCTCGTGCGCACCGCCTCGTAGATCTCGTGGATCAGCAGATCGCCGGCGCGCACGTCGGAGATCGCACTGTCGAAGACCTCCTCGCCCTCGACGAAGCTCTCGCGCGGTGAGCCGAACGGCGGGTGGAAGTCGTTGTGGTCGTAGACCATCCGCGGCTCGATGAACGCGTAGGCGGGGAGCTTCCCGTCCTTCACATCGGCGTAGAAGTCCTCCATAGTGCCGAAGTGGTCCGTGCGCCAGTACTTCTCCAGCACCGGCGCGTGCAGCATGCCCGTGAAGGAGACGAGCTGGAGCTTGTCGATGTAGATCTTCCAGTCGAGCTTCTTCTCCTCGAGCCGGTTGAACACGGTCGGGGCCGCGGGCGCGTCGATCCACTTGTCGTAGCCGCCGCCGCCCTGGTTCGTCACGAAGCCGTGCGAGGTCGAGGCGTGGAAGAACGAGCGATTGCAGAACGTCTGCGACGGGACGCCGGCGTACCAGTGGTCGAACACCGCGAACTCGGCCGCGAGCGTCGACAGCACCGGCAGCATCGCGGGCGAGAAGGAGCCCATGATGTGCTTCGCCTCGTCGACGGTCGGCTCCTTGCCCTTGCGCAGGCGGCGGAAGTTGATGATGTAGTCCTGGAGGAATCCCGACATCGACGCCTTCTCGCCGTCGGTCGGCGCGTTGTACGGCGCCTCCATCTGGTCGACGAAGAGCTCGGCGTTCGACTTCGGGTCCACGGTTCCGAAGATCTGGGTGTTGACGTGCGGATACTCCTCACCCGGATCGGGGTCGGGGTGGCTCATGATGCGATCGGTCTCGCCCTCGTAGACGTGCGCCTCGACCACCGTGCCGTCGGAAGCCGTGTTGTTGTGCGTGCCGAACGCCAGGCCCTCGAACTTCTCACCCGCCGGGAGGTTCTCCTTCGAGTACAGATACCCGAGGAGGTTGTCGAACGAGCGGTTCTCGCCCATCACGACCACGATGTGGTCGAACCCGGGTTCGCTGCGCGGGGTCAGCGCGGCGAAGGGGTCCGGCTCGTCGGCGAACCCGTCGCGAGCACCGGCCGCGACCGACGCTCCGATCGCCGCACCCCCCGCGCCGCCGACGACCGCGCCCGCGAGGGCCGCACCGCCGATCTTGAAGAAACCTCGGCGCGAGGTGTCGGGTGCGGGGGAGGAATGCACGTCATCGTCGGCCATGCCGCGATCCTATGGCTGTGCCGCCCCTCGCGCCCAGGCTCCCGAGCTCCCGACACAGCTTCGGAGATCGCGGCCGACACGCCGCACCGAGCCGGCCGCCTGCGGCGTGTCGCGGCGGAACTCCGAAGTTGTGTCGGGACGGGGGCGCAAAAGGGCGCCGCCGGACGAATCCGACGGCGCCCTGGAGAGCGGATGCTGCGGACTACTCCGCGTCGACGACCTCCACCGCCGCGTGCTGCCGACGGCGGCGCATCGCGAACAGGCCGAAGCCCGCCGCCAGGAGCACGACCGCCGCGACGAGGTACGGCATGCTGTCGGCGCCCGTGGTGGCGAGGTCGCCGTCCGTCGCGCCGCCCGAACCGTCGCCCGGAGTGACCGCTCCGCCACCGGACACCGCGGTGACGGTGACCGAGGCCGTGACCTCTGTGCCGTCCGGCAGGATCGCGGCGAGCGTGTGCGCCCCGGCCGGGGTATTCGCCGGGATGGTCACCGTGCGCTGGAACGACCCGTCGGCGTCGGCGGTGGCCGTGCCCAGCTGCACCGGGTCGGAGCGCAGTTCGAGCCGCAGCTCAGCGCCTTCCGCGAAGCCGCTGCCCGAGACCGCGAGGGTGCCGCCGGCCGTGACGGATGCTGCGCCCAGCTCGATCTCGGCGGGAGCCTCGGGCTCCGGCGTGACCGGAGGCGCGACGCCCTTCTCGGTGACCCACTTCTCGCCGGCATCCGACTTCGTCACCGTGAACGTGTCGTACACGGCTCCGACGGGGAGATCGGTGGTGGCATCCGGCTGCTTCTCCGCCAGGTACGAGCGGTAGACGAGCTGGTTCTTCGACACGTCGATCACCTGGTAGGTCGTGACGCCCTGGCCGCGCAGCACCTGGGTGGCGCCGTTGTTGGTCCAGACGTTCTTCTCCGGCGTCTCGAGCTCGTAGTGCTTCGCGCCCGAGTTCGACACGACGTACACCGGGCCCGTGGTGATGCCGGGCGTCTCGGTCGCGTCGGTGTTCACGTAGCCGCGGGCGTACGTGTGGTCGTGGCCCATGAGGACCAGGTCGATGTCGTTGCGCTGGAACACGGGCACCCAGTCGGCGCGGAGCTTCGGCTCGTCGCGACCCTCGGATGCCGAGAAGACCGGCTGGTGGAAGGTGACGACGTTCCACTTCGACGGGCTGTTCTGCAGCAGCAGGTCGAGCCAGGCGCCCTGGAAGCGGATCCACAGTTCTTCGCCCTTCACGATCGGGCAGTCCGCACCCGAGCACGACGGCAGTGCCGGCGGGGTGAGGAAGGTCGCGTCGCGCGTCGCGTTGAGCGTGATGAAGCGCACGCCCTGGTAGTCGGTGTAGTACGCGGTCTCGGCGGCGAATGCGCTCCAGTGCTCGAACAGCGAGCGGTACTGGGCCGCGACCTCGGTGTCGCCCTTGGCGAGGTCGGCCAGTTCGCCGATCGAACTCATCGACGGGTTGTTGTGCGGGTACTCGAAAGCGGCCTTCCATGCCGTGAGCAGCTTGTCGCCGGAGTACTCGTGGTTGCCGGGGGCGGCCATCACGTTGGTGCGTACGGCCGAGTCCTTCATGCCCTTGAACCAGTTGACCCACTCGTTCTCGTTGCTGGACGTGTTGATGAGGTCACCCGCGTGCACCGAGCCGATCGAGCGGGGAGCGTTCGCCTCGGCCTGCTTCACGACGCTCGGCCACGTGGTGTCGAGGCCGATCTGCGCGTCGCCGTAGTAGATGAACTGGAAGTCGGTCGCCGACGGGTCAGCCGTGCGGAACTCGTACCAGTCGCTCCAGCTGCCGGGAAGGCCGACGCGATAGCGGTACTGGGTCGCGGCGGTCAGCCCCGTGACGGTCGCCGAGAAGTGCTTGTTCGGGTTTCCGTTGACCACGCCGGCGTCGTAGGCGTCGACGGTGCGGACGTCGCCACCCGCCGTCGGGGCGATCTCGACCTGTCCGACCGTGTGCGAGGCGTCACCGGCGAGCCACGAGAACGCCTGCGAGACGGCGGGCTGCTCGGTGGGAGTCAGGATGACCCGGGTCGGCGGGGCGATCACGGGCGTGCCGGGGTCGGATGCCTCGACCAGGGTCAGCGACGACATGTCGAAGTAGATGTCCGAGCTGGTCTCGCGGTCCTGGAACAGCGACACGGCGATCGTGTTGGTGCCGTCGTGCAGCAGCTCCCCCTCGGCGCTGAACGTGCTCGTGAGCGGGTCGCCGTTGGAGTCGCCGGCGTACTCGACGTTCTTGGTGTCGGTGATGCGGCCGTCGACGTAACGGGCGACCTCTTGGCCGTTGATCCACACGATCACGGCGTCGTCGTAGGTGATCGTGCTCTGCAGCGCCGCGACCTTCTCGGCCACGCCCGCTTCCAGCTCGAACGTCGTGC
Source organism: Microbacterium sp. NPDC055988 (assembly GCF_042269505.1). Taxonomy (NCBI): domain Bacteria; kingdom Bacillati; phylum Actinomycetota; class Actinomycetes; order Micrococcales; family Microbacteriaceae; genus Microbacterium; species Microbacterium sp. NPDC055988. Next base: position 1,128,264 of record NZ_JBHJXY010000001.1, on the reverse strand, counting down.
GGAAGAAGTACGTCGGCACGGTCGGCGCCTTCACGCCGTCGAGGTAGTGGTTCAGGAGCGTCTTCGGCGTCTGCGGGCCCACGGCGCCGAGCTTGCCGTTCTTCGCCCCGAACGAGCCCGGGGCGGTCTTCCAGGAGCCGTCGTCGAACGTCGGTTGCGTCCAGTCGCGGATCGCGGCCGGTGCGGGCGACGGGTCGGATCCATCGTCGAGATAGTGCCAGGCGGTGTCGCCGGTGACCAGCGAGCCGGTCGGCACCTCGGGTTCCGGGGCGGCGAGGGCCGCGGGGGCGACGACGGCGCCGCCGAGCAGGGCGAGGAGCGCGACGGACGTCAGTCCGTGACGCCGCCACCGCACCGCAGGGGTGGGGGAGGTCATGTCAGTCCTTCGTGGGGTGGGGTTCCGTGCTCAGCCGCACGGGGCTCCTCCACCCCATCGGTGTCGGATGGCCGGGGTCTGGCCCGCGGGCGACGGGGAGGTGAACAGCGCGCCGAGTATCGGAATGCCGCCTGTCGAAATCGGAGGGTCCGACGTTCCGGTCGACAGAGATTTCGCTACGGTCCTGTTGGGCGGGGGCCACTGAAGGGAGCCCAGTGCCCAGATCCCGCCTCGTCCGACGATTCACAGGTCTCTGGAGGGGCGCGTTCACTCCTCGTGCCGCGACCGCACCGGACGCTGTGGTCGAAAGTGACGCTGTCCTGCTGGCCGAGACCCGATACGCGCATTCGCTCGGACGAGCGGTGGGCGTAGTCGCTGCCCTCGCCGTGCTTCTGGTTGGCATGCAGGCGCTGCTGGCATCACTGTTAGCTTCCAGCGCCGGCGGCGGACCAGCCACCGCAGTCCTCAAGCCCGCAGCCCTGGCCGTCGAGCAGGGAGGCAGCGCCCTCATCCTGCTTCTGCCCGCTTCCATCGCATTGCAACTGTTGCTCAGGATGCCGCGCGATCCGGAAAACCACGGGCGTGACGATGCTGTCGCGCACCGCCAGTTCTGGGGCCGTGTGGCCTTCTTCGTGGCGCTGGCCTCCTCTTACGTCGCGCTCTCGACTTTCGTCGGTGCGTGCGCACAGAATCTGCCCGCGGCCACCGTCAATGTCGTCGAGGTCTTCGGGGTGCCGATCGGCGCGACACTCACCATGCTCATCGCGGCGGACGCAGCGGTTCAGGCCGATGCCGAAGCAGCGCGCCTCGAATTGGGGAAGGAGCGCGTCGCGCGGACGGTTGGGCAGATGGAAGCGGCCCTCAGACGCGTTATTGGACGGAGCGATCCTCACCCGAAGACCTCGATGGGGATGCAGGGTGCGATCTTCGGCCTGGTGTTCATCGGCGTCGCAGGTGTGGGTGTCCACCAGGTGTTTCACGACGGCGCCCTCACGGGCGTCTTTGTGATCTTCGCGCTCGTGCTCACGCTCTTCGCGGTGGGAACCGCCGTTCAGGTGCTCCCGTCGCTACTCCAGTCGAAGATCCTCGATGTGGTGGTGACCCTCGTTCCTCCGGCGATGGTCACCGTCGTCGTCGCCATGGAGGCAGCGACGACAGCGACAGCGATGCGAGTCGGAGGTGAGGACGACACCGTCGTCTACTTGCAGGGGCTCGGCTATGGACTTGCTCTGCCTTTACCCGCGGCAATGACCGTGGCTGTTCTTCTCATCCCGCGTGGCCGAGGGCGGGTCACGTCGCCTCTGTTCTCCGTGGCACGACAGAATCTCGAGTTACAGATCGCCCGTTTGCAGCAACAGGAACTGAAGGCCGAACCTCGGGTATGGCGGGCTTTGGCAGGGATAGCGATCTGTGTGAGCCCGCTGCCCCCTCTTGCACTCGTCTTGGCGATCGCCGCCACGTGGCAACGGCGCCTTGAAGCGGATGCCCGCCGTGGCTTGATCATCGCCGGGTGGGTCGTCTCGTCGACCGTGGCGGTGCTTGAGCTCGCGGCGCTTGCGCTGCTTCCGATATACGGTGCGGCTCTGGGCTGGTTCTCCTTGTCGTGAGGGGTGATCCTGCGCGGGGGCTGGTAGAGTGGTGACATCACGATCAGCCCGCTCGCCTCACGGCTCGGGCTGATTTTCTTTTGGGGGACGTGTGGTCGAGTACACCAAACCATGGCTGTCGATCGAAGATCAGGTCGCGCAGTTGTGCGGTAGGGGACTGATCGTGGACGACGAGGAGAACGCACTACTTCTGCTTGAAGAAGTTGGGTACTACCGTCTCACCGGGTACCTCTACCCGTCCCGCGAGTCCCTGAGCGTCGTCGAGGAGTCAGGACGTCGGTCTGTACGCGTGCTCAGCAACTACCGGCATGGCACACGAATCGAACATGCTTCGGCGCTCATCCAGTTCGATCGCGCGCTGCGACTCCACGTCCTCGAAGCCGTGGAACGCATCGAAGTCTCGCTTCGCACCCAAATCGGCTACATTCTGGGTCAGCGGTCAGCCTTCGCACACCTCGATCAACGAACGTTCACGACATCATTCGTCGAGCCTCGCGCCGATCCTGTGAGCGATAGGAAGACGAGTAAGCATGCCGAATGGCTGGCCCGTGTTGATGCACGACGCGTCAATTCCAAGGAGGCGTTCGTTGAGCACTTTCGGAAGAAGTACGACGGTCAGATGCCGATCTGGGCACTGACTGAAGTCCTCGAACTCGGGCACCTCGCGACGCTCTACACCGGACTGCAGAACGACGTCGCCACCCGTGTCGCTCGCCACTATCGGGTGCCCAGCAAGACTGTGCTCGCGAGTTGGATCGCAAGTACGAACTACGTGAGAAATGTCGCGGCTCATCAGGCTCGACTGTTCAACAGGAGACTCGTCGTCGCCCCTACCCGTCCCAAGAGCAACAGCGTGCCCGAACTCGCGCACCTTCGTGAACTCAGCACCCCGACGAAGGATTTTGGCTTGTACAACGCTTTGGCTGTGATGGCTTATCTGCTTCGCAGCATCTCCGGACACGCGGAGTGGGTCGAGCACCTGAGGGGTCTCATCGCCACCTTTCCAACCGTTGCGCACCTTGGTATCGACAGCATGGGCTTCCCCTCGAATTGGACTGCCATGGATCTGTGGAATCCGCCTGCGTTGGCTGCTGACTGAGGAACATCTCGGGTGAACGGTGCGTCCGGTACCTGCCGAATCCCCATCGGCCCACCCGGGTACGCTGGAAACCATGCTCAACATGGCCGACGGCCTCGCCCGTCTCGGCGCGCTCGCCGAGAACCCGGTCGTGCGCACCCTCGCGACGGCGTTCGCGGATGCCGGCTTCGATCTGGCCGTGGTCGGTGGTCCGGTGCGCGATGCGCTGCTGGGCCGGGCGACGCACGACCTCGACTTCACGACGAACGCCTCTCCCGACGAGATCCTCGCCATCGTCACGCCGATCTCGACCGCGCAGTGGGACATCGGCCGCGCGTTCGGCACGATCGGCGCGCGGGTGCAGGGCGAGCAGGTCGAGATCACGACCTACCGCGCCGACAGCTACGACGGCGTGACCCGCAAGCCCACGGTCGAGTTCGGCGACACGATCGACGGCGACCTCGTGCGCCGCGACTTCACCGTCAACTCCATGGCGCTGCAGGTGCCGTCCGTCAAGCTCGTCGACCCGACCGGCGGGGTGGAAGACCTCCTCGCCGGCACCCTGCGCACTCCCGCAGACCCCCGGATCTCGTTCGGCGACGACCCGCTGCGGATGCTTCGTGCAGCCCGCTTCAGCGCTCAACTCGGATTCCGCGTCGAGGAGGCCACGGCCGGGGCGATCGCCGAACTGCGCGAGACCCTCAAAATCGTTAGCCCGGAGCGCATCCAGTCCGAACTCGTGCGTCTCATGCAGACCGACGACCCGGTGCGCGGCATCCGCGTCCTGGTCGAGACGGGCCTGATCGACGAGTTCCTCCCCGAGGTCACCGAACTGCGCCTCGAAGTCGACGAGCACCACCACCACAAAGACGTCTACGAGCACTCGCTCACCGTGCTCAGTCAGGCGATCGAGCTCGAGAACTCCCGGCATCCGGGTGCCGCCCCCGATGTGCCGCTGCGCCTCGCCGCGCTGCTGCACGACATCGGCAAGCCGCGCACGCGCAAGCTCGAGCCCGGGGGAGTGGTGACCTTCCACCACCACGACGTCGTCGGATCGCGCATGGCTCGCAAGCGCCTGCAGTCGCTGCGGTTCGACACCGCCACGACGGATGCGGTGTCCACCCTGATCGAACTGCATCTGCGTTTCTTCGGCTATGCGGAGGGAGCGTGGACGGATGCCGCGGTGCGGCGCTACGTGCGGGATGCGGGTGACCTGCTGGAGCGCCTGCACATCCTCACCCGCGCCGACGTCACCACCCGCAACAAGCGCAAGGCTGGTCGACTGGCAAGCGCCTACGACGACATCGAGTCGCGCATCGCAGCGCTGCGCGAGCAGGAGGAACTCGACTCCATCCGTCCGGAGATCGACGGCAACCGCATCCAGGAGGTGCTCGGCATCTCGCCCGGCCGTGAGGTGGGCGAGGCGTACAAGTTCCTGCTCGATCTGCGTCTGGACGAGGGTGTTCTCGGCCCCGAAGTCGCCGAGCAGCGGCTTCGGGAGTGGTGGGCCGCGCGCGACTGACGCCTCAACGCAGCTCGGGGACGATGATCTCGACTTCGTCGGACACGAGCTCGAAATCCTTCGGGTTGAAGGTGAGGAATGCCGCGCCGAGCGCGTAGGCGTGACCGGCCAGCATGATGTCCGTGCTTCGGGCGTGGGCGGGACGTCTTGTGGCTACGTGCGCCGCGAGTCTGGCATATGAATCGGCGGCGGCGGTGTCGAAGGGCAGCCAGTCGCTGTGGAACATGGTCGTGACCCGAGCGAGGTCCATCTGGCGCTCGCGGCGGACGTCGGGTTCGGTCGCGCGCTCGATACCGAATCGAAGTTCTGCGAAAGAGAGCGCGCTCAAGGCGACTTCGTCCGCCGGAAGGCGTACGTACCGGATGCGGATGAGCACATCCGTGTCAAGAAGAATCACGGTTCTCCCACGGGTCACGGATGGACTCGTCGAACAGCGGGTTCTTCCGATCGGCCTCGAGTTCCGCCGCCCATTCCTCCCGCATCTTGTCCTGTTCCGGAGTCGAGGGATTCGCGTCGATCCATGCCATGATCTCGCTCGATGGAACGGACCACCGCCGCGGCCGGGGCACCCGCTGCTCGAGTTGCGCCTCGAGCCCGCTCGCGTCGCCCTTCGCCAACCGGGTCAGCACATCGCGCACCTCGGCCTCCATCGAGCGGGAGTTTCGCCGGGCACGTTCCTTGAGCGCGACGACGACGTCATCGCTGAGATTGCGGATGGTCACGGTTGCCATGTCTGCCTCCTGACAGCACAATGCTAGCACTCGTCCCGCGTTGCGTCACCCCTCGCGTCGGCGCTCTAATTCGGTGAACACGACCCCGCTCTCGTACGCGATGGTCTCGACCGGGTCGAAGCGTTCGGGGTGATACGGGCGCTCGCCGAACAGCGGGATTCCCGATCCGAACAGCAGGGGCTGACGCTTCAGCACGAGACGGTCGATCTCGTCGGCGAGCGATGCGGCGAGAGCCCCGCCTCCGCAGAGCCAGATGTCGGCGCCGTCCTCCTGCTTCAGTCGCCGCACGACGTCGACCGGGTTCTCAGCGGTGACCTCGAGGTTCTCGGCCTCGGCGGTCTTCGTGCGACTGAACACGATCTGGCGCAGGTGCGAGTACGGGCTGGGCAGCCCGCCCACTTGATAGGTGTTCCAGCCCATCAGGACCGTGTCGAACACGTCGCGCTTCTGGGGGATGCCGAGCGCTTCGGCCGCGACGGTGGGGAGCGTGTCGGCGAAGCGGCGATTGATGCCGTCCATGTGGTCGCCCTCGATGAGGAAGGCGTCGAACTCGCCGTTCGGGCCGGCGATGTAGCCGTCGAGGGTGACGGCGGCGTAATACACGAGTTCTCGCATGATTCTCCAATAACTACAGATGTAGCAGTTACAGTACAACAGGTGTAGTGATTGCGCTAGTCTCTTCTCATGGTCAAGAACGATTCACGCCGGCGGACGATCGCCGATGCCGGGCTCACGGTCCTCGCACGAGAGGGTTCCCGGGGCCTCACCCACCGTGCGGTCGACATCGCCGCGCAGGTTCCGACGGGCACGACCTCGAACTACTTCCGCAGTCGGGATGCGTTGATCGAGGGCCTCGTCGAGCGGATCGGGGAGCGCCTCGCACCCACCCCCGACGACATGGAGCGGCGTGCGACCGCCACGCCCGGCCCTGCTCTGTTCGCCGACTACATCCGCGACATCGTGCGACGGCTGACCGAGGACCGGGACGTGACCCTTGCCCTGTTCGAACTGCGACTCGAAGGAGGGCGTCGGCCCGAGATCGCCGCGGTCCTCGGCGCCTGGCAGCGGGCGGGCTTCGACGGCGACGTCGCCTTCAACACCGAGGCCGGCCTCCCGGGCGGACGCCGGGAGATCGCCCTGTTCCACTACGCCATCGATGGCTTGCTGCTCGACCGGCTCACCTCGCCGATCGATCCGGACACCTCCACCGACGAGGTGATCGACGACCTGGTCGCCGGGCTCATCCGCTGACGGGGCGGGTGTTCCCTCGGGCACGCGCGGCTCGTACACTGAGGCAACGCATGCTCTCGACGATCGGAGACCGCTGTGTCTGCGCCGTGGCAGGTACCCGGCGAGTCGCTTCCGGCGACATCGCGACTGCTCATCGAGCGTGCGCATGAGGAGCTCCTCGCCGGCAACCTCGACGACCGGCGCCTGCAGGAGGTGCGACCCCTGGTCCGCGAGTCGTGGGAGCGGTCGTGGCGGCGCAGGGTCGGGCCCGAGGCGGCTCCTCCACTCGAACTGGTCAGCGACGAGCTCGACGAGTATCGCCTCGCGCACCCGCTCGCGTCGGCCATGGACATGATCCGTGCACTGCTGCTGCCCGGCGACACCGAGGACACGGGGGTGATCATCGCGGTGGGGGACCAGGCCGGGCGTCTGCTCTGGATCGAGGGCGATCATCGACTCCGCACGCTCACCGACGATATGGGTTTCGTCGCCGGAGCGAACTGGTCGGAGGATGCCGTCGGCACGAGTGCACCGGGAACCGCCCTCGAACTCGGGCAGTCGGTGCAGATCCGCGGTGCCGAGCACTACAACAGGCTCGTGCATCCGTGGTCCTGCACGGCCGCGCCTGTGCGCGACCCGGAGACGAAGCGCGTGCTGGGTGTGATCGACATCACCGGTGGTTCGGATGTCGTCTCGCCGCAGGCTCGGCTGCTGGTCGACGCGACCGCACGTGCCGTGGAGTCGGAGCTGATGGTGGCGCGCCTGCGGGAACGGAGCGAGGCGCCCCGGAGCAAGCCCACGACGTCGAAGCCGCGCACGCCGGTGACCGCTCGGGCGACTCTGCATGTGCTCGGCCGTGACCGTGCTCGGCTGGAGACGGAGTCGGAGCACGGCGAGTCGGTGATCGAGCTCAGTGCGAGGCACGCCGCCATCCTGCTGATGCTCGCCGTGCATCGTCAGGGGCTGTCCGCAGAGCGGCTGTCCGAGCTCGTCTACGGCCCCTCCGTCTCACCCGACACTCTGCGGCCGGAGATGGTGCGTCTGCGCAAGGTGCTCGAGCGCACGGCCCCGGACCTGGTACCGGAGTCGCGCCCGTATCGACTGCCCGTCGCGCTCGACACGGATGCGCACGATGTGCTCTCCCTGCTCGACCGAGGAGCTCACCGTGTGGCGCTCACCGCCTATCGGGGACCGGTGCTGCCCGAGTCGACGTCGCCCGGAGTCGAGGACTTCCGCGAATCGGTGCGGGCGGCGCTGCACGAGGCGATGCTGTCCGAGGCCAGCCTCGACGTGCTGCTCTCCTACGCGGAGATCCCGGAGGGCCAGGCTGATGCCGAAGCGCTGCGCCTCGCCCTGGAGATGCTCCCGGCGCGATCGCCGAAGCGCGCGGGAGTGGTCGCCCGCATCGAGCGCCTCGCCGCCGACTGAGGGCTCGCTTCGAAGGGTAGTCACCCGGTGTCGGAGGCGAGGAGTACCGTGCACGCATGTCCGAGATCCGGCCGTTCCGACTCCACGTCCCCGACGAAGTGCTCGACGACCTGCGAGCGCGACTCCGAAAGACCAGGCTCCTCGAGGATTCCCCGAGGCGGATGCCATCGGGGATGAACGCCCGGTGGCTGCGAGAACTGGTCGAGACCTGGGGCGACTGGGACTGGAGAGCACGCGAGGAGTGGCTGGCCGGGTTCCCGCAGTTCCTGGTCGACATCGACGGCACCGACATCCATTTCGCTCACGTGAGATCGGAGCGCGCCGATGCCCCGGTGCTGCTGATCATGCACGGCTGGCCCCACACCTTCGCGCTGCAGCTGGACATCACGACGATGCTGCCCGACTTCGACGTCGTCGTCGCCAGCCTCCCGGGATTCGCTTTCTCGCAGCCGTACGCAGACGGACCGATGAGCGAGCGTCGGATCGCCGAGACCATGCACCGGCTCATGACCGATGTGCTCGGCTACGAGAGCTACATCACCTACGGCGAAGACGTCACGGCCAACGTCAGCGACCTCATCGCCGGGGCGTATCCGAGCCAGGTCGCCGGCATCGTCGCGACGCACGCCCACTTCGGCACGCCCGCCGAGCGTGAGGCATCGGACGAGCCGGAGGTCCGGGCGTTCTTCGCGCGGCTCGAGGCCGAACACGGCCCGAACGGATCGTACGGGCACGTGCAGTGGGCACGCCCCGACACGCTCGCCACCGCTCTCAACGACTCTCCGGCCGGGCTCCTCGCCTGGATCGCCGAGAAGCTGGCCGAGTGGTCGGACACCCCGAGCGACGATCCCGCATCCGTCGAGGCGGTCATCTCGCGAGATCGCATCCTCACCGAGGCGATGATCTACTGGCTCACGCAGAGCATCGGGACTTCTTTCCGCCCCTACTACGAGGGGGCCGACACCCCGGATGCGATGCCGCCGGTCGACGTTCCCGCCGTCGTCTACGTGCAGCGCCACGAGCACGACTACCCGGAGTCGCTCGCCCGGCGCTTCTACACGGACCTGCGCGTCTTCGAACGGCTCGATCGGGGCGGGCACTTCACCGTGGCAGAAGCACCGGAGGCCATGGCCGAGCGCTTTCGGGCCTTCGCCGCCGCCCTCCGTGAGTGACGCAATATATTGCAACGTTGCGCATCGGGGTGCAACCTCGCACGACCTACCTTCGGAGCACAGCCGCGAACCGAAGCGCGGCTCCGTCGAAGGAGACCCCCATGAGCATCGTCGAAGAAGACGTGTCCCTCGCCTACGCCGCTCCCGGTCAGCCGGGCGCCGTCGCGAACTACCGCCCGCAGTACGGCCACTACATCGGCGGCGAGTTCGTCGCGCCCGTCAAGGGCCAGTACTTCGAGAACGTCAGTCCGGTGAACGGCAAGCCCTTCACCGAGGTCGGCCGCGGAACCGCGGAAGACATCGACCGCGCGGTCGACGTCGCCTGGAAGGCCTTCGCGAGTTGGGGCAAGACCAGCCCGGCGGAGCGGTCGGTGATCCTCAACCGCATCGCCGACCGCATCGAGCAGCACCTCGAGGAGATCGCGGTCGCCGAGACCTGGGAGAACGGCAAGCCCGTGCGCGAGACGCTCGCCGCCGACATCCCGCTCGCCGTCGACCACTTCCGCTATTTCGCCGGGGTGCTCCGCGCGCAGGAGGGCGGCATCAGCCAACTCGACGAGAACACCGTCGCGTACCACTTCCACGAGCCGCTCGGGGTGGTCGGCCAGATCATCCCGTGGAACTTCCCGATCCTCATGGCGGTGTGGAAGCTTGCTCCGGCGCTCGCCGCGGGCAACTGCGTCGTGATCAAGCCGGCCGAGCAGACCCCGGCATCCCTGCTCTTCCTGTTCGACATCATCGGCGACCTGCTGCCCGCCGGTGTCGTGAACATCGTCAACGGGTTCGGCATCGAGGCGGGCGCTCCGCTCGCGCAGCACAAGCGCATCCGCAAGGTCGCCTTCACCGGAGAGACCACGACCGGGCGGCTCATCATGCAGTACGCCTCGCAGAACCTCATCCCCGTGACTCTGGAACTCGGGGGCAAGAGCCCGAACGTGTTCTTCGAAGACGTCGCGCGCTCGACCAGCGACCCGTTCTACGACAAGGCGCTCGAGGGTTTCACGATGTTCGCGCTGAACCAGGGCGAGGTGTGCACCTGCCCGTCGCGCGCGCTGATCCAGCGGTCGATCTACGACGGCTTCCTCGCCGACGGGCTGGAGCGGGTCGGCAAGGTCGTCCAGGGAAACCCTCTCGACCCCGCGACCATGATCGGGGCGCAGGCGTCGAACGACCAGCTGGAGAAGATCCTCAGCTACATCGACATCGGCAAGCAGGGCGGGGCGCGGCTCCTGACCGGCGGCGACCGTGTGGACCTCGGCGGTGACCTCAGCGAAGGTTTCTACGTCGCCCCGACCGTGTTCGAGGGCACGAACGACATGCGCATCTTCCAGGAGGAGATCTTCGGGCCCGTGCTGTCGGTCACCTCGTTCGACGGCTTCGACGACGCGATCTCGATCGCCAACGACACCCTCTACGGGCTCGGCGCGGGTGTGTGGAGCCGCAGCGGCGACACCGCCTACCGTGCAGGACGGGCGATCGAGGCCGGACGCGTGTGGACGAACACGTACCACCAGTACCCGGCACACGCCGCGTTCGGCGGGTACAAGCAGTCGGGCGTGGGTCGCGAGAACCACAAGATGATGCTCGACCACTACCAGCAGACGAAGAACCTCCTCGTCTCGTACGCCGAAGGGCCGATGGGCTTCTTCTGAGTTCGGGCCTCTCCGGGCGGGCGCTTCGGCGTCCGCCCGGAACCATCCGCACGAAAGGTCGGGATCATGGTCAGCACCGGCACGTATCAGCGAGTGGACGTGACGGACGCCGCGGCATCCCTCGTCCGTGATCTCACCGTGCAACACGGTCCGCTCATGTTCCACCAGTCGGGTGGATGCTGCGACGGGTCCGCACCCATGTGCTTCCCGATCGGCATGTACCTCACCGGCCCGGGCGATGTGCTGCTCGGGCGGCTCGACGTCGGGTTGGAAGCACCCGTCGAGGTCTATATGTCGGAGTCGCAGTTCGAGTACTGGAAGTACACGCACCTGACGATCGACGTCGTGCCCGGGCGCGGCGCCGGCTTCTCGGTCGAGGGTCCGACCGGGATGCGGTTCCTGATCCGCTCCCGGATGCTGAACGACGCGGAGCTGGCGTACTTCGGGTTGGCGTCTTCGGAGGCCTGAGGGACGTATGGCCTGAAGCTTGAGGCCACGTGTTCCGGAATGCAAGCTGGCTGAGCCGACGAGCGACGCTCAGGCTGCGTAGAATGTAGATGCAGGCCCGCCCCACTCTCGTGGATAAGCGGGTCTTGCTGTTTGTCAGGCCAGTTCGATCGGATCCCCGAGCGGATTCAAGTCCCTGAGGTAGTGGTCGTACCAGGTCCACGCAAACTCGTTGCCCGCATGAGGGTTCAGATGGGTGAACCCCGACCAGGCCACGATGTCCGCGATCTGAGTCCATTGAGATCGCCGCGAGCTGTGGAACATCGGATCCTCGATGATCCGACGTGTGGAAAGGCTCAGCGCCCGGTGCGCGCTGTAATAGATGGGATCGGAGCCATCCCCATCCATTCCGACTATCCCGTATTCGCGGGACCTGCGTAGTTGGGAATCCCAGAGAGCGACGAGCGACGAGTAGACCGCTTCACGGTCGCGGTTGAGCTTCTTGTTCCGGAGAGAGGACTTTCTGAAGCACACTCCGATCTCGATGTGCGGGCACTCCCGTACTGCTTCGAGACAGCGCACCGCCACTTCGCGTCCGAGAGGCTTCCAGAGAGTTTCCCCTCCCCTGACGAAACGAGAGGGCGGCGCCGTCGAGACGTGGCCGCGTCCGTTGACGAGCGCAGTCATGTGCAATTCCTGTGCGGTCGGAATTCCGTAGTCTGCGACAAGCCGCTTCCGAAACGTGAGCCAGTGAGTGAGCACCGCATCCCAGTCCTCGACCGCGAGCTCGACCCAGCCGTAGACGATCCATCCCTCCTCGAGGTTTCCGGAGTCGTCTGCGTAGAACATGTGAGAGATCGGCCCGGCCACTCCGACACCGTATTCCCGGCACGCCCGGCGATGAATCGTCGAGCGAGAGGTAGTGGACGAAACATCGGAATACGATTCCTGATGCAGGTAGCCGCGGACCCGCGGCTCCACCCTGCCGTCGCCTGAGCCGGGGGACGATCAGCGCGGCAGTCGCGGAACCGCGTCGACCAGCGCCCGGGTGTACGGATCCTGGGGGTCGTGCAGCACATCCGCCGTCGCGCCCTGCTCGACGACGCGGCCTTTCTGCAGCACGACCGTGCGGTCGCATGCTGCGGAGATCGCGGTCAGGTCGTGCGACACCATCACGAGCGACAGACCGTTCTCGCGGCGCAGTCGGTCGAGCAGCTCGAGCACCTGCACCCGCGTCGTGACATCGAGAGCGCTGACCGGCTCGTCGGCCAGAAGCACTCGGGGGCGCGACACCACAGCCCGCGCGATCGCGATGCGCTGGCGCTGTCCGCCGGAGAACTCATGCGGGTACCGGCGCGCGGTGTCGGCGGGAAGGCCGACCGAATCGAGGGCTTCCGTGATGCGGCGCTGGGCGTCGGAACCGGCTGCCAGTCCCAGTGAGCGGAGCGGTTCGCCGATGATCCGGTCGATGCGCTGCCGGGGGTCGAGCGACGAATACGGATCCTGGAAGACGGGCTGCACGCTCGCGCGGAACCGCCGCATCTGCGCGCGGTCACGCAGCGACAGGGGCGCGCCGTCGAACAGCACCTCGCCATCACGCGGTGCGGCGAGCCCGAGCATCAGCCGCAGGATCGTGGACTTGCCCGCACCCGACTCGCCCACGAGACCGAGCGAGTCGCCGTCGGAGAGGCTCAGCGACACATCGTCCAGCACCCGGTGAGAGCCATAGGCGAAGCCTGCGCCCCGCAGTTCGAGGATCGTCATCGCGTGCCCTCCTCGGCGTCGAGGTAGGCATCGAGAGCGCGGGCGCTGTCGACCAGCATCCGCGTGTACGCCTCGGCCGGCTCGCTCAGCACCTGCGCCACCGGCCCTGTCTCGACGACACTTCCGTCGCGCAGCACCACGATGCGATCGACCATGCGCGAGACCACGGCCAGGTCGTGGCTGATGAACAGCAGAGCCATGCCCCGTTCGGCGATCAGCCGCTCCAGCAGCGCGAGCACACCGTCCTGCACCGTCACGTCGAGCGCCGTGGTCGGCTCGTCGGCGATGAGCAGCTGCGGTTCGGCGGCGAGGGCGATCGCGATCGCCACCCGCTGACGCTGACCACCCGACAACTCGTGCGGGTAGGCGCGGGCGATGCGGGGATCGGTGAGGGCGACCTCCTCGAGCGCCCCCGCGACAGCCGCGCGCAGTTCGGCACCCCGCAGGCCGCGATGCCGGCGCAGCGGCTCGGCGACCTGCCGGCCCACCCGCATCAGCGGGTCGAGCGCGGTCAGCGGCTCCTGGAACACGATCTGCGCGACGGGTCCGCGCAACGGCCGAAGGTCGGCATCCCGAGCGCCGACGACCTGATGCCCGCTGAGCAGCACCGAGCCCGACGCGACGAGGGCATCCGGCAGCAGCCCGGTGACCGCGAGCGAGGTGAGCGACTTGCCGGAGCCGGACTCGCCGATCAGCCCCAGGCGCTCGCCGGGCTCCAGCGAGAACGACACGTCTCGCACCAGCACACCGGATGCCGAGCGCACCGTGAGGCCGGTGACGTCGAGAAGGCTCATCGGCTCCTCCTGCGGGTCGGGTCGGCGAGGTCGCGCAGACCGTCGGCGAGGAAGTTCACGCCGAGCACGAGCGCGATGATCGCGACACCGGGTGCGATCGCGCCGACGGGAGCCGTGAGCACGGTGCCCTGCGCCTCCTGCAGCATCCGTCCCCACGACGCGTTGGGCGGCGGTGCGCCGAGGCCCAGGTACGACAGGCTCGCCTCGGCGAGCACGGCGGCGCCGAACTGCAGCGCGAGGCTCACGGCGAGCGTCGGCGCGATGTTCGGCAGCACATGCTGGAACACGATGCCGAGCGCGCCGGTGCCGCTCGTGCGGGCGGCCGTGACGAACTGCTCCTGCAGCACGCGACGCGCGAGGATGCGGGTGAGTCGAGCCACGACCGCCGACATCGCGAGCCCGATCGCGAGCACCGCCGACCACAGGGAGGCGCCCTGGACGGCGACCACGAGCATCGCGAGCAGCAGCACCGGGAACGCGATCACCACATCGAGTCCAGCCGAGAGCGTGTCGTCCACCCACGGCCGGGCGAACGCGGCGAGGAGACCGACGATCGTGCCGAGGACCGCCGCGATCGCGACCGAGCAGGTTCCGACGATGAGCGCGATCCGCGCGCCCCACATCAGCTGCGAGAGCAGGTCGCGACCGAGGCGATCGGTGCCGAGCAGGTGCAGTGCGCTCGGGCCCTCCAGGCGGCTGCCACTGGTGTCGGCGAGCGGATACGGGAGCCAGAACAAGGAGACCAGCGCGATCAGGACGATGACGCCGGTGAGCACGATCCCGATGAGCAGCGTCGCCTTCGGGCGCCTCCGCGCGGGCACGGATCCGGTGATCAGCTGTTCGGCGACGCGGCTCATCGATTCCCCGAGACGCTCGTGCGCAGACGCGGATCGATCAGGCGCTGCACGATATCGGCGGCGAACCCGACGAGCAGCACGAAGAGGGTGCTGACGACGAGAACGCCCTGGATGACCTGGAAATCGTGCTGCTCGATCGCCGACAGCAGCAGGCTGCCGAGACCGGGGAGGGTGAACACGCTCTCGACGACGACCGCGCCGAGCAGCGTCGTCGACAGCTCGATGCCGAGGACCGCGACGACCGGCACGGCCCCGTTGCGCACACCATGACGCAGCAGCGCCTCACCCATGCCGGAGCCTCCCGCGCGAGCGGTGCGCAGATAGTCGCTGCCGAGCACGTCGAGGGTGGCGGAGCGCACGTAGCGGCTGAGGGAGGCGCTCATGACGATCACGATCGTGATGATCGGCAGGGCGAGCGATCGCAGCGCGTCGGCGGGGTCCTCCCAGTCGTCACGGGGGAAGCCCCCGGAGGGCAATGCGCCGAGCCCGAGCGCGAACACCCAGACGAGCACGACGCCGACCCAGAACACCGGGACGGCGACGCCGAGCTGCGCGAAGCCGGAGAGGGCTATGCCGTACCAGCGGTCGGACTTCACGGCGGCGGTGATGCCGATCACGAGGGAGACCAGGAGGGCGATCGTGAACGCGATGAGCGTGAGCGGAAGCGTCACGGCGAGGCGGTCGGCGATGTCGGGTCCGACCGGGCGCGAGCTCAGGAACGACTCGCCGAGGTCGAAGCGGAGCAGCTGCCCCGCCCAGGTCGTGAACTGCTGCAGCAGCGGCTGGTCGGAGCCGACCTGCTCACGGGCCGCGGCGATCTGCTCGGGGGTCGCGTTCACCGAGAGCAGGGCGTTGGCCGGGTCGCCGGGAAGCAGGCGCAGCAGCACGAAGATCGCGACCATCGCGACGACGAGCGACACCACGAGGAAGGCGAGACGGCGGATCAGATAAGCGAGCATGACTGTTCAGGATGACGAGGGGGATGCCGACGCGCGGCATCCCCCTCGCGCGTCAGGACTTGACGATGTCGTAGGCGAAGAACTGGGAGTTCAGGCCGTTGACCGGGTATCCGCTGAGGTCGCTCGAGGCGACCACGATCTGCGGGTAGAGGTACAACCATACGCTCGCCGCGTCCTCGGCGATCTTCTCGTTGACCTGCTTCAGCAGGGCCGTCTGCTCGTCGGTCGTGGTGGCCTGTTCGGCGTCGGCGACCCACTTCTGCACGTCGGCGTCGTCGTAGCCCCAGTAGAAGTCGGGGTTGCCGTACCAGACCACGTCACGGTCGTTCACGTGCTCCTGGAGGGTGGCCTCGAAGTCCTGCTCCTTGAACACCTTCGTGTACCACTCGTCGGCGCTGATCGTGTTGATCTCGACCGTGATGCCGACCTCGGCGAGCTGCGACTGCAGGAACTCCGCGACGGCGGGGTGCGGGTCGTAGCTCGGGGTGTCGAGCGTGAACGTGAAGCCGTCGGCATAGCCGGCCTGCGCGAGCAGGTCCTTCGACAGCTCGACGTCGTACGGGTTCACGGAGGTGAGGTCCTCATACCAGGGGTCGGTCGGCGGAACCATCGAGCCGATGAGCGTGCCGTAGTCGCCCCAGATGGACTCGAGGAGCTTCTGGGTGTCGATCGCGGAGTAGATCGCCTTGCGCACGAGCGCGTCGTCGAAGGGGGCGACGCGGTCGTTGAACGCGAGCAGCTCCTTCGTGGTCGAGGTGCCCTCGCTCACGACGTAGTCGTCGGAGTCGAACTGCGAGAGGGAGTCGGGGCTCTGCACGCTCGTGATCACGTCGATCTCACCCGTGAGGAGGGCGTTGTTCTCGGCCGTCGCGTCGGTGAAGTAGGTGTAGACGACCTCGCCGTTCTTGGCGGGCTCGCCCCAGTAGTCGTCCCAGCGCTCGAGTGTCAGGGTCGAACCCTTCTTCCACTCGTCGAGCGTGTACGGGCCGGTGCCGTCTTCGGTGCTGGTGATGTCGCCGGCCTCGTCGTTGACGATCCACACGTAGCTGAGGTTGTAGAGGAACGAGATCGACCGCTGCGACAGCGTGAACACGACAGTGGTGTCGTCCGGCGTGGCGATGTCGGAGATCACTCCGAAGCTCGACTTGCGCGCCGAGACCGAGTCCTCGGCGGTGACGGCCTCGACGCTCGACTTCACGTCGGCGGAGGTGAGCGGGTCGCCCGAGTGGAACGTCACGTCGTCGCGCAGAGTGATCGTGTAGGTCAGACCGTCGTCGGACACCTGGGCGTCTTCGGCGAGGAGGGGCTCGACCTCGCCGTCGTCCGTGAGCCGGTACAGGCCCTCGTAGACGTTGCCGGTGAGGGCTTCGGTCACACCCTGGCCGCCACCCTGCGTGTTGCTCAGATTGGTGGGCTCGTACAGTGAACCGATGAAGATGGTGGCGTCTTCGCTCGGGGCGTCGTCGGTCGTGCCCGACGCGCAGCCGGCCACGAGGGCGAGCGTGGCGACGGCGCCGAGCGCGCCGAGGATGCGAGTTCTTCTCATGGGTACTCCAGGGTGAGAGTGCGCGGCTCAGGCCGCGTAGATGTCGAAGCCGTCGCGGAAGACGACGTTCTTCTCGCCTGCTCGGATAGGCAGGGGGAAGCGGTTGGATGCCGGCGGCAGCGGGCAGTTGTACTGGGCGCTGAATCCGCAGGGCGGCACGAACGCGCGGTTGAAGTCGAGGGTGACGGAGCCCTCGTCATCGCGCAGCTGGACGAACAGGAAGCGACCGGACCCATAGGTCTCCGAGCCGTTCGTCTCGTCGCCGAAGACGAGCAGCAGTGTGCCGCCGTCGTCGAAGGCTGCGAGGTCGTACTCGCGGCCGTTCAGCTCGAGGCGGATGTCGCCGGGAACGACGAGGTCGCGGGTGCCGCCGTTGTCGCGGATGTGCTCGAACGAGACCCGGCGGTCACCGGACACGGGGGTGAAGTGGCCCTCGAGCACCCACGCCGGGTCGTACTCGTACGTGTCGATGCGGTCGAATGCGCGGATCGCGGGGGCATCGGCATCCCAGACCCGCAGGCCGTGCTCCGCCTGGCCGGTCTCGATGTCCGTGCGCTGGATCGGCGTCACGGTCTCGGTGGGGGATGCGGCGCGCCGTGCGGCATCCAGGTCGGGGCGCTCGCCGGTCCAGCGCGTCTCGACCAGGGCGAGGTTGCCGGTGGCGGACGTGACGGAGGCACGGCGCTCGGCCTGCCAGTGGGTGTGCTCTTCGCGTTCAGACATCACTTTCAATTCTCCTGCATGCAGAAGGGGGCGGGGCCGGGCTCGTCACTCGGGGTAACGCGGTCCGACGCTCAGCCACGGGTTCGTCATTGCGGTCGGCGGCGAGGCAGGGCGATTGCCGCGTCCCGTGACAGATCGCCCTAGACGTTCGTCTGTCGGCCGAAGAGGGGACAGACGTTTAACTACTTAGCACGTAACGTTATAGCTCATGACTCCATGAGCTTGGAGCCTCACTCGACACGGAAGAGCACTATGCGTATTCGGAGAACATTCGGGATCGGGGCCGCGACAGCCGTTGCTCTGCTGGTGGCGTTAGGGGTTGCTGCTCCTGCGCAGGCGGTTGAGATCGCCCCAGGGTCGTAGGTGGAGGGGTTGTGGTGATTGGGACTACCGTTACAGCACCATGGCTGTCCCCTGCAGCTCTGGCCGCATACCTCGGGCAGATGGCTCAGGAGCATATGTCTAATGGGTACTTCACATGCTGACGATGGAGAGGAATGAAACCGTGAGCACAGAACGTAAGCCCGTTCGCGCGCAGTCCTTTGGTCGTGCGCTGGCCGGCTGGACCTTCGTCTTCCTCGCCGCGTGCATGGCGTTTGGTGCAGCCGCTACCGCAGTCGATGAGGGATGGCGGATCTTCTTGTTCATCGATGGCGTCGTACTGGTTTTGGGACTTGTCGTTCTCATGTCGATGTGGATCCTTCGCCGACGTCGCGCGGTAGCGCAGGCGTAACCCCCTCTGGGTCCGCCCAGTAGGCGGCTCGCCCGACGCAGGGGGCGCCTCCGCCTTCATCTGGAGGTGCCGGGGTGGGTCTGATGTGAGGACAGATCGGGATGCGTCGCGCAACGCGACGCATCCCGATCGGGCCGGACCCGTCACCTGAGGATTCTCGAGATCGCTGGGTGCACGGCTCGCTGCGACTATCCCGCAATAGGCTCGTCCACTCACGCGTTCTGGTGGACGGATCTCTCGCTCTTCATCGTCGCCGCAGGCTCCTACGGTTACTTCAGGTCTCGAATCCGAAGGTCCTGGATTATCCCGACGAGTGGCGTCGCCCTCACGCTGATCGCGTTCGTCGTCGCCAACATCGCGCTGAGCGCCGCATTGGGCCAGTTGTAAGGCGAGAGGCAGCGAGGGCAGACGTCACGGGTGGTCGGGGTCCGCTAGTCAGCGGGAGACAGCCTCGTCGCCGTGATCTCGACATCCACCGCCGCGCGCAGCCACGCGGCGTAGCGATCGGCCGTCCACCCGGATTGCGCGACGAGCTGCTGGTAGCTCTCGGGAGAGAGCAGGAACGACAGGGCGTCGGCGGTCGTCGCCTCGTCGATGCCGGGGGCGGCGATGCCGCGCCGCCGCAGTTCCGAGACGAGCGCGCGGTAGTCGGCGCCGCGACGCTCGAGGATGCGGTGCAGGGCGGCGTCGACGATGGGGTCGGACAGTGCGGCTCCCAGCAGCACGGTCCACAGGCCGTGGCCTCGCGCGTTCGCGGTGGTGATCTGGGACAGCACCACGTCGAGGAAGACCTCGTCGGGCAGTTCGAGGAGTCCTGCCGCGACCTCGGTCTCGGTGAGCGAGTCCGCGCCCTCCGAGCCCGAGAATGTGACCTCGAACGCGGCGATGAGCAACTCCGCCTTCGCGGCCGTCGTCTTCACGGTCTCGGCGGACACTCCCGCCTCGCGTCCGATCGCGGCGATCGTGGTGGCCTGGTACCCCTGCGTCGCGAACAGGCGGGCGGATGCGGCGACGATGCGTGCGCGGGTCTCCTGCGCCTGGCGGGCGCGCAGTTCCGATCGATAGGCGCGGGGAGCGGCCTCAACCATTGACTTTCCTAACGGGGTGATGAATACTACGACGGTACATTCGATCTTAGGGAAAGAACCCGCCATGTCCAGTTACCTCATCACCTGCACACCCGCGCACGGCCACGTCGTGCCGCTGCTGCAGGTCGCTCGCCACCTCCTCTCCCGCGGCCACGACGTGAGCTTCCTCACGAGCAGCCGCTATGCCGAACGCGTGCAGGCCGCCGGTGCGCGTTTCCTCCCGCTGCCCGTCGACGCCGATGTCGACCTCGACGACGCCGACGGCGCCTTCCCCGAGCGCCGCGGGCTCACCGGCCCGGCCGCCCTGCGCTTCGACATGACCAACCTGTTCGTCCGTCCCGGCGCGGCGCAGCTCGCCGCGGTCCGGGCCGAGATCGACGCCCGTCCCGTGGACGCCGTCCTCACCGAGCCGCTCTTCGTCGGCGGTGCGCTCCTGCAGTTGCTGCCCGCAGACGAGAGGCCGCCCGTCGTCGTGCTCGGCATCTTCCCGCTCGGGGCGCGCAGCGCGGACACGGCGCCGTTCGGGCTCGGGGTCACCCCGATGCCCGGTCCACTCGGTCGACTGCGCAACGCCGCCCTGCGCACGGTCGCCGAGCGTGCGATCTTCGGTGGCGTGCAGAAGGAGGCCGATGCGATGGCGCGGCGCGAGGTCGGCCGCGACCTCGGCGGCTTCGTGCTCGACTGGGCCGGCCGCGCCGACGCCTACGTGCAGTTCACCGTGCCCGAGTTCGAGTATCCGCGCGCCGACCTTCCCGCCACCGTGCACTTCGCGGGCCCGCTGCCTCCGTCGCCGTCCGACCCCGTCCTGCCGGAGTGGTGGTCCGACCTCGACGGTTCGCGACCGATCGTGCACGTCACCCAGGGGACCATCGCCAACTCCGACTTCGGTCAGCTCGTGCAGCCGACCATCGCCGCGCTCGCCGCATCCGATGCCCTGGTCGTGGTGTCGACGGGAGGCCGCCCGGTCGATGCGCTCGCCGGCAGGCTGCCCGACAACGTGCGCGTCGCCGAGTACCTCCCGTACGACAGGTTGCTGCCCCTCGTCGATGTGCTGGTCACGAACGGCGGTTACGGCGGCGTTCAGCAGGCGCTCGCGCACGGGGTCCCGCTCGTTGTCGCCGGGCAGACCGAGGACAAGGTCGAGGTCTGCGCGCGAGTGGGGTGGTCGGGTGCCGGGGTGAATCTGCGCACCAGCACCGCGACGCCGGCGCAGGTCGCGCGCGCCGTGGACCGCGTCCGGTCCGATCGTTCGTATCGGGCGAACGCCGAGCGGATCGGAGCGGCCATGCGCGACGCCGATGCGTGGCGAGCGCTCGACGGTTGCCTCGACGAACTCACCGGCCGCTGGGCCGGCGTGCGCGGGGGAGCGCGGGGCTGATTCTGCCGAAAGAAAGCGCATTCCGATGCATGGATGCAACGCGTTGCAACCCCATCCGGTATACCATTCCCTTATACGCCCAGCAGTGTCAGTCCCCAGCTGAACGCGGGCGGGGCGGCTCAGCCGCCATGCGGAGGGAGAGTCGATCTTCTTTCGATCCCGAGGGGGGATGGGGTGGGAGTTCGGTCCCCAGCCGACACCCACCCCCACACTCGGACTCCGCCTCAGTCGCTGCGCCTCAGTTCATGCGGCTCAGGAACCAGAACGCGACGAACGCGATCACGACGATCAGCGGCACCCACGTTCCCCCGCGCTTCAGCCGTCGCCCCTGCGGTGCGACTCCCGGCGGCGGCGTGAGCAGGCCTGCCGGCGGAGCGAACGGCAGCGCCTGGTTCGTCACCGTGCTGGATGCCGGTGCCTCCGGGTTCTCGGCGATCAGGCGCTCGTCGCGCCACCGCGCCCACTGATCGAACTTCGTCAACAGCGCGCCGACCGTGCCGAACAGCCACGCCCATGTCGCGGGATCGAGCGTCGACACCTTGCGCTGCGTGTACAGGAACAGCCAGTCGTCGACGATCTCGACGTCGAGTTGTGCCGCGTTGTCGATGAACCGCGCCATGATGTCGGGCGTGAACAGGTAGAGCGCATCGCGTTCGTAGCCGGACGGGCAGTAAAGCGTGAAGTGCTGATCGAAGTCGCCCTCGAGCGACAGCCGCTGCTCCTTGTGGAACGAGGCGGGCAGGTTCGAGCCGAAGCCGTTGTTCCCCTTGGCGTCGAGCACGATGTTCGGCAGCGGCACGTCGAGCTTCACGGCCACGTATCCCCAGCGGTAGGTGGTCGAGTTCTTCCCCGACTGCACCGTGTACTGGTAGTTGCCGAACTCCACGAAGCGCGGCGTCGTGCCCCGGATCAGGTCGGTCGACTGACGCGAACGGCCGAGACTGAAGATCATGCCGGGCAGGGGAGGGTCGGCCACCCTCGGCTCGTACGACATGCCGTTCGCCTGCGCGAAGCGGTGCAGCCGATACCGCGTGGTCCGCGCGTTGCGCACGCCCATCCAGATCATCACGCCGACCGCCGCCAGCAGCAGGACGATCAGCACCAGCGGGATCGCCATGGCCGAGGGGCTACCGCCGAGGGAGGCGATGCTCACGATCACGGTGACCATGATCGGGATCAGCACCACGGCGGCGATCGCCACGGCGACGATGCCGATGACGGTGGATGCCGACATGCGCGACGACGGCCGCGACCGCAGCTCCGCGGCGAAGGCGCGCACGGCGGCCGCGTCGACCGGATCGATGAGCGGCCGCGCGTCGAACGTCGTCGGGGGCGAAGTCACCGGTTCACCGTGTCCGCATCCCACGTGAGGTCGGCGCCCTCCGGGATCGCGAAGGCCTCGAGCCGCTCGTCCGCGCAGATCGCGTCGACCAGCGCGGGGGAGCCGGCCACGATCGTCGAGTCGAAGTCGACCTCGCTCACCAGCACCCAGGCATGATCTTCCGGCCACAGGAGGCTCGGGCTCTGGGGCGGCCGCGGGAACCCGCGCTCTTCGGCGGCGCGGTCGCGCCACGGAACCTTCCGGTCCCACTCGGGGTCGGCGAAGGCGCGCGGCGGCGCCGAGAACAGCACGTGGTCGCGCATCGGGAGGCGAAGGCGCGGCCCCTCCGAGATCTCGCGCGAGAGGATGCCCTCCTGCCAGGTGGGCTTGCGGAAGACGTTGTTGAACGGATCGTGCGTGCTGCGATCGAGCATCGCCTGGTGGTTCGGGTCGTCCGTGAAGGTCAGGGAACCGCCGGCGGGAGTGATGCCGTAGAAGCCGAACAGATCGCCGCGGCCCTCCCAGAGCGCGGCGAAGCCGGCATCCGGGGTCTGGGTGTGGTCGACGAGGTGCGCGGCGATCGCGGCCAGGTGCTCGGGCGCGAGCTCGCCCTCCAGCGGGGCCGAGAACTCCCGTCCGTCCGGAGCGATCCGCGTGCGCCAATCGTCATCCGCCGGCGTCCGCACGATCCGGTGCCACTGTGCGAGCGGGTGCAGGATCGTGTCGAAGGCGG
Organism: Microbacterium sp. NPDC055988; assembly: GCF_042269505.1. NCBI lineage: Bacteria > Bacillati > Actinomycetota > Actinomycetes > Micrococcales > Microbacteriaceae > Microbacterium > Microbacterium sp. NPDC055988. The sequence continues at coordinate 1,105,125 of NZ_JBHJXY010000001.1, read as the reverse complement.
CGGCCGTCTGCGCCCAGGTGGCGGGCTCGTCGACGAACTGCGCGAGACGTGCATGCTGCTCCGCCTCGGGCAGCCGCTCCCACTCGTCCGAGGTCGGCACCGTGCGGTCGGGCAGTGACCGCACGATCGCCGGATGCAGGATGCGCGCATAGGCGGGGAAGCCCCGGGGGACCACCGAGTGCATCGTGTCGAGGCTCGTATCGAGTCGCTCGCGTACCCAGGCCCCCGCCGAGGGATCAGACATCCACTCCATGCGACCACGCTACCGGGGCGGTCGCCCACTGAGCGGGTCGCGCGCCCGTAGGGTGAGAGCCGTGTCCCCGACAGCCGAGCCTTCCCCTGGTGCTTTCGCCCCGGAATATCCGATCCGTACCGAACGCCTGATCCTGCGTCCGATCGCTCCCGGCGACGCCGCCGCGATGCACGCGTACAAGTCCGACCCGGATTCCGTCCGCTACGTGCCCTATGGCCCGCTGGAGCAGACGGACATCGAGCGGCGCATCGCCACGACGTGGTCGAACACGCGCTTCGACAACGAGGGTGACGCGGTGAGTCTCGCCGTCGAAGAGCGCGCAACAGGCACGCTCGTCGGCGACGTCGTGCTGTTCTGGCGCAGCGAGGAGGACCGTGCGGGCGAGGTGGGCTACATCTTCGACCCCCGCGTCGGCGGGCGCGGCTATGCCACCGAGGCCGTGCATGCCCTCCTTGTTATCGGCTTCGAGGGGCTCGGGCTGCACCGGATCGCCGCGCGGATCGACGAGCGCAACACCGCATCGGCACGCGTCGTCGAACGACTCGGCTTCCGGCGCGAGGCGCGGTTCGTCGAGAGCGAGTGGTTCAAGGGCGAGTGGGCGACTCTGCTGGTCTACGCGCTCCTCGAAGACGAATGGCGCGGGCGCCCGGTCACTGCTTGAGCATCGCGACCGCGAGCTTGTGCTCGTCGTCGATCAGGTGCGAATGGTCGTCGTCGCCGAGGTCGATGCGTACCCACTCGATGGCGCCCGTGAACCCGTTGCCAGTCGCGCCGTAGTCGGGTGATACCGGCGATGCCAGGTCGCAGCCGACGTCGACAGTCTCGTCGAACGTGAACTGGAACGGGATCGTCTTCTTCACGCGGCCCTCGCCGATCTTCTGCTCTCCGGCGTAGAGGGTGACGGTGCCGCCCTTTGCGAGCCCGCCGCCGTCGTAGGCGAAGTGCGCACGGAGCTCTTGCTCCCCGGCCGGAACCGCGATGGAGGAACGGATGATGTCCACGTCGATCCCGAGCAGGTTGTAGGCGAAAGCGAGGGATCCGTCTTTCGCGTAGAACGACCAGCCGCCGTATGCGCCGCCCTGGGCGATGAGCACGCCGTCGGCGCCCGCATCGGGCACCGACACCTGTGCGGTGACGGTCCACGACTTGTTCTTGATGTTGATGGTCGTGTTCTCGCTCATGCGCTTCATGCCGGGGTAGAACTTCTGCGAGTCGCTGACCACGAGCTGGGGTCGTCCCGCAATGTCGGGGTTCATCCGTTCGGCGGAGCGGATGTCGATCGGGAGGACGTTGAAGCGTGCGGCCTGGATGAGGAAGAGGCGTTGCAGGTGCGCGAGGCGCTCGGGCTCAGCGGCGGCGAGGTCGTTCGACTGGGTCCAGTCCTCCTCGACGTTGTAGAGCTCCCACACGTCGTCGTCGAGACCGTGTGAGGAACCCACCCAGGGATCCTTGTGCTTCGCGACTGCGGTCCACCCCTTGTGGTAGATCGCGCGGTTGCCGAGCATCTCGAAGTACTGCGTCTCATGCTGCTCCGCGGCGTCGGCATCCGAGAAGGTGTAGTTCATCGGCGTCCCCTCGTAGGGGCGCTGGGTGACGCCGTTGACGGTGGTCGGCTCCGGGATCCCCGCAGCCTCGAGCACGGTCGGCGCGACGTCGATCACGTGACTGAACTGGTTGCGGATGCCGCCCTTCTCGACGCCGCCGTTGGGCCAGCTGACGATCGTGCCGTTGCGGGTGCCGCCCCAATGGCTGGCGACCTGCTTGGTCCACTGGTAGGGGGTGTCCATGGCGTGCGCCCAGCCGACCGCGTAATGGTTGTACGAGCTCGGAGTGCCGATGTCGCCGATGTGGTCGGCGACGTACTGCTCGGTCTCGATCTCGTTCATGTGGTTGATCGTGAAGCCCTCGTTCGTGGTGCCGTGCATCGATCCCTCGGCGCTCGCGCCGTTGTCGCCGATGATCACGTAGACGAGGGTGTCGTCGAGGATGCCGAGCTCTTCGTAGGCGTCGAGCAGGCGGCCGACGTGGTGGTCGGCATAGGCGAGGAACCCGGCGTACACCTCCATCTGCCGGGCGAGGGCGGGCTTGATCACATCGCTCATCTCGTTCCAGGCGGGGATGCCGGGGCTGCGCTCGGTGAGCACGGCATCGGCGGGGATGACGCCGAGTTCGAGCTGGCGGGCGAAGGTCTCCTTGCGCACCTCGTCCCAGCCCTGATCGAACTTCCCCTTGTACTTGTCCGCCCATTCGGTGGGGACGTGATGCGGTGCGTGCGTGGCGCCGGGAGCGAAGTAGGTGAAGAACGGGACATCGGGAGCGAGCGACTTCTGCTCGCGCACCCACGCGATCGCCTTGTCGGTCATATCGCCCATGAAGTGATATCCGTCCTCCGGCGTCCCCCACGGTTCCACCGGAGACGTGTTCTCGTAGATCGCGGGGTACCACTGGTTCGTCTCGCCGCCGATGAAGCCGTAGAAGTACTCGAACCCGTTGCCGGGCGTCGGCCATCCGTCGAACGGGCCGATGGCGCTGGCCTGCCAGACCGGGACCTCGTGACACTTGCCGAACTGCGAGGTGTTGTAGCCGTTGAGCTTGAGGGTCTCGGCGAGCGGCGCGCAGCTGTTCGGTCGCAGCGAGCTGTAACCGGGCGCGGAGGTCGCGATCTCGGTGATGCCGCCCATCCCGACGGTGTGGTGGTTGCGACCGCTGAGCAGGGCCGCTCGAGTGGGCGAGCACAGGGCGGTCGTGTGGAATCGCGTGTACTTCAGGCCCGCGGCGGCGACGCGCTCGAAGTTCGGCGTGTGCACGGGCCCGCCGAACGGACTGGATGCCCCGAAACCGGTGTCGTCGATGAGCACGACCAAGACGTTGGGCGCTCCCGCCGGCGGGCGCACCGGTGTGATGGGCGGGAACGCGGTGTCGGGATCGGTCGCGTCGTAGGTGACCGTGCCGGTGTAGGCGAGGTCGGGGATCGGAAGGCTGGAACGCTGCACGTCGGACATGACACTCCTACGACTCTCGGCGACGGGGCACGCGTCGCCTCTTGCTGCAGAGCCTAAGGACGACGAGGCGGAGCCCAGCGGCCAGTTCACCCGAGGCGGGTGAGGGTTTCCGACGCATCCCGCATAATCGAGGATGTGACTGCGACAGCAACCCTCCCCTCCCTCGACGGCCGCCGCTTCCGGATGGTGTCGTCCACGACCTCCGCGGTCGACCCCGAATCTCCGAGCATCTTCGAGTACTTCGAGCGCGACGGTGCGATCTGGGGTGGATACGAGGGCGACACGGTCACCTTCGGCAAGTTCGTCGGTACCCGCACCGGTGACAAGATCTGGGTCTCGTTCGTGCATGTGCTCAAGGCCGACGGCACGGTCGTGACCGGCGACGGCGAGAGCGAGCTCGAACTCACCGACGACGGCGGCATCCGCCTGGTCGAGCATTACGAGATGCACGGACTCCCGCAGCTGAGCGTGTGCGAGGAGATCGCGGCCGCCTGAGCCCGCACCCCCGTGCGGCGAGCAGTCGGCCTCGTGCGCTCCCGTGCGCTGAGGGGTCAAGACACGCCGTATCGCGGCGTGGGGATGCGGCGTTTCCTGACCCCTCGGCGAGGAGCGGGGAGCGGGAGCGGGACCCCTCAGCGGGGAGCGGGGCGCGGAGCGCGGGGCTCAGCGCGGGGGCAGTGCGTCGCGGCCGGCGGTGGCCGGCGTCCAGCGCGTCATCCCGAGCGGGATCTCGGTGCTGCGCTCCGGCAGATCGGCCGGCAGCAGGTAGGGCCGGCGGATCACCTCGTCGAGCACGACGACGCTGACCACGGTGCGCACCTCCGGGAGTTGCGCGATCACCCCGGTGGAGAACTCGTGCACGCCGCTCACGTCGACCGCGCGGATGAGCAGCATCGCGTCGTGCTCTCCGGTGGTGATGGCGCACCATTCGACGTCGGGCATCTCCAGCACGCGCTCGCGGAACGACGCCCAGGCCTGCGGCATCACGGTGACGAACACGAGCGCGCCGATCGAGAGTCCGGCCTTGGCTTGATCGACCCGGGCGCTGAAGCCCGTGATGACCCCGTCGTGCACGAGCGACTCGACCCGCGTGTACGCGCTCGCGCGGGAGATGCCGACCTTGTCGGCGAGGGCGGCGATCGAGACGCGACCGTTATCACGCAGCACATCGAGGATTCTGTATGCCGTCTCGTCCAATGGGGCGGCACTTCGTCCAGAATGCTTCGACTGATCCGCATCCTTGCTGGACATATTGCTCCTCACGACCGACGTTCTGGACAGAGCGTGTCGAGACCACCCACACTCGCTGGACACATCGTCGCATATGATGCGAATCTGATCCCCGGTCGTCCACATCGGTGGCGACTCACCCGAATGTACTCCTCGCCCCTGGAGGTCCTCATGTCGTCACGCCGCATCACGCCGGTCATCGCGCTCGGAGCGGTCGCGATCTTCGCGCTCGCCGGATGCTCGGGAGGGAACTCGGCCGGCAACGGCGATTCCGCAGGTTCCGACTCACTCGTCATCGACACCGCGTTCTCGATCGAGACGACCGACCCGGGTCACACCTACGACCCGACCGGCAACATGATCGCGAAGGCGCTGTACGAGACCCTCGTCGACTTCGAAGGCTCCGACGTCTCGACGCCGGTTCCCGGACTCGCCTCGTGGGAGCAGAACGACGAGGCGACCGAGTTCACCTTCACTCTCGAGGGCGACCGCGTCTTCTCCGACGGCTCGCCGATCGAGGCGAAGGACGTCGTCTTCTCGCTCCAGCGCATCCAGGGCATGGCCGACGCGAAGCCGAACTTCCTGCTCGGCGGCCTCACCATCACCGAGGTCGACGACAAGACGATCCGGTTCACGTCCGAGACCCCGCTGCTGCAGCTGCCCGCGATCCTGGCGAACCCGGCGCTCGGCATCGTCAACTCCGACGTCGTGATCGAGAACGGCGGCACGACCGACGGCACCGACTCCGCACAGAAGTTCCTCGACGGCGAGTCCGCGGGCTCCGGTCCCTTCGTGCTCGACACCCTCGACCTCTCGTCGCAGGTCGTTTTGACCAAGAGCGACGAGTACAACGGCGACGAGGAGTCGGCGTACAAGCGCGTCGTCGTCCGCAACGTCTCGGAGAGCGCCACGCAGCTCGCCAACCTCAAGGGCGGCGACTCGATGGTCGCGATGGACCTCAACGGCGACCAGGTCGCCGGCCTCGGCGACGACGTCACGGTCGACTCGGTTCCCTCCGGGCAGACCATCTTCCTGCTGCTGAACCAGTCCGAGGCGGTCGCCGGTGAGCTGGCGAACGTCAAGATCTCCGAGGCCATCCGCTACGCACTCGACTACGACGCACTGCTCGAGCTGGCCGGTGCCGGTTCCGTGCAGGCGACCGGCGTCATCCCGCCCGGATTCGAAGGCGCCCTGGAGTCCGGTGTGGAGAAGGACCTCGACAAGGCCAAGGCCGCGCTCGCGGAATCCGGTTACACGGGTCAGACCCTCCAGCTGAAGTTCCCGAACGACTACCCGGTCGGCGGCGTCGAGTTCACCCCGCTCGCCGAGCGCATCCAGGCGCAGCTCGAGGATGCCGGCATCACGGTGGAGCTGGCCCCCGCGCCCTTCGCGACCGAGCTCGACTCCTACGTCAACGGCACCGAGGGCTTCGGCCTGTGGTTCTGGGGTCCGGACTACGCGGACTCCGCGAACTTCCTGCCCTTCGCTCCCGGTCTGAAGGTCGGACTCCGTGCCGGCTGGGCAGCGGAGGCCAACCCCGAGATCGCCGGAATCGCCGCGGGCGCCGCGGCAGCGACCGACCCCGAGCAGCGCACGGCCGCGTTCACCGAGTTCGCCGAGGCGATGCAGGCCGAGGGTCCGTTCGTCCCGCTGATCGTCCCGGGTCGCAACATCTCGTCGGCCGACAGCGTGAGCGGTGCGGTGTACAACTCCGTCTGGGAGATGGACATCGCCGAGATCACGCCCGCCGGCTGAACGGGCATCCCATGACGACAGTGGCGGTGCAGAGGCAGGCGCAGCGGCGCCGATCGCCTCTGGTCGGATACCTGCTGAGGCGGGCGGGCACCTCCCTGCTCCTGCTGGTGGGTGTGACGATCGTGACGTTCGCGCTCACCAACCTGGTGCCGGGAGACCCGGTCTCGGCCGCCCTCGGCGAGGGCGCCTCGCAGAACCCCGCGACGCGCGAGGCGTTCATCAAGGCGAACGGACTCGACCAGCCACTGTTCGTGCAGTACTTCATCTATATGGGGAACCTGCTCCGCGGGGACCTCGGCACGTCGCTGGTGACCGGACGCCCGGTCACCAGCGACCTCGCCACCGCTGTTCCCGCGACCATCGAGATCGCGATCGGCGCGATCATCGTCAGCCTCGCGGTCAGCATCGTGCTCGGCACCCTCGCCGCCTACCGTCGTGGCCTCGTCACCGACCAGGTCATCCGCGTCGTCACCCTGGTCGGGCTGAGTGTGCCGACCTTCTGGCTGGCGCTCGTCAGCTTCTACGTCTTCTTCCTCGAACTGCGCATCGCCCCGGGATCCGGACGCATCTCGCCCTCGATCACACCGCCGCCGCGCGTGACCGGCCTCTACACGGTCGATTACCTCCTGAACGGCGACGCGGTCGGCTTCTTCGACGCCCTCGCGCACCTCGCGCTCCCGGTCATGGTGCTCTCGCTCGTGACGATCGGTCTGCTCACCCGCTTCATCCGCACCTCGGTGCTCGAGGTGCTCGGCAGCGACTACGTGCGCGCCGCCCGCGCCAAGGGGCTTCCTGCCATGCGCGTGATCCTCGACTATGTGCTCCGCGGGGCCTCGCTGCCGATCCTCACCGTGGTGGGCGTCGCCTTCGGCGCACTGCTCTCCGGAACGGTGCTCGTCGAGTCGGTGTTCGCCTGGCCGGGGCTCGGAACCTACGCCTACAACTCCGCCGCCAACCTCGACCTGCCCGGCATCATGGGCGTCGGTCTGGTGGTCGGCATGATCTACCTCCTCATCAACTTCATCGTCGACATCCTCTACGGCGTGCTCGACCCGAGAGTGAGGATCGCATGAGCCGCATCGCCGCAGCCACGCCGGCCGGCCGCTTCCGCTTCCGCTGGCCCCGCGCCTGGCGCACCCCGCTCGGCATCATCGGCACCGTCATCGCGGGCGCCTGGGTGATCGTGGCCTTCACCGCGCAGTGGTGGGTGCCGTATCCGCCGAACGCCCAAGTGCTGCCCCGCCTGCAGGCGCCGGGTATCGACACGCTGCTCGGAACCGACGGCAACGGCCGAGACATCTTCTCCCGCCTGATGACGGGTGCGACCGTGAGTCTCCCGCTCGCGCTCATGCTCGTGATCGCCGCGATGATCATCGGCACGGTCATCGGCGCCGTCGCCGGGTACTTCGGCGGCTGGGTCGACGAGACCCTGATGCGCATCACCGACCTGTTCATGGCCTTCCCGACCGTGATCCTCGCGATGGTGGTCGCGGCCTCGCTCGGTCCGTCGCTGTTCAACGCGGTGATCGCGGCGATCGTGGTGTCGTGGCCGCAATACTCGCGCGTCACCCGCAGCATCGTGCTGGGTCTGCGCGGGCAGAACTACGTGATCGCCGGACGGCTGCTCGGCCATTCACCCGCTCGCACGCTGTTCGTCGACATCCTCCCGAACATCGCCGGTCCGGTGCTGGTGCTCGCGACGCTCGACATCGGTGCGGCGATCCTGCTGCTCTCCGGCCTGTCGTTCCTCGGTCTCGGTGCGCAGCCGCCGACCGCCGAGTGGGGCTCGATGATCTCGGGTGCGATGCAGAACTTCGACGCCTGGTGGCTCGGGGTCTTCCCGGGTCTCGCGATCCTGACCGTGGTGCTGGCGTTCAACTTCCTCGGCGACGCGATGCGCGACGTGCTCGACCCGACCGCCGAGATCACGCACGAGAAGGCCGCGGAACACAAGGCCTCGGCGACGGGGGTGGCAGCATGACCTCCGCGCAGGCATCCTCCGTGCTCAGCATCCGCGATCTGACCATCGACATCGGTCGCCCGCTCGTGAAGGGCGTCTCGCTCGAACTCGAGGCCGGTCGCATCCACGGCCTCGCCGGCGAGTCCGGATCGGGCAAGACGCTGACCTCGCTCGCCGTGCTGGGGCTGCTGCCCCGCCAGGCGAAGACCGGCGGATCGATCCTGCTCGGCGGCGAAGAGCTCGTCGGCCGGGGGCGCCGCTCCCTCAACCAGGTGCGCGGCAAGCGCATCGCGATGGTGTTCCAGGATCCGTCGGCGTCGCTGCACCCGCAGCTGCCGGTCGGCCGCCAGCTCACCGACCACATGCGCGTGCATCTCGGGCTCAAGGGCGCGGCTGCTCGCGAGCGGGCGATCGAACTGCTCGAGACCGTGCAGGTGCCCAACCCCGCCGAGGCGCTGAAGCGCTACCCGCACCAGTTCTCGGGCGGACAACGGCAGCGCATCGCGATCGCGTGCGCCCTCGCGTGCGACCCCGAGGTGCTGCTGGCCGATGAGCCGACCACGGCCCTCGACGTCACGGTGCAGGCCGGCATCCTGAAACTCCTGCGCGACCTCGCGGTGGAGCGAAACCTCGCCGTGCTCCTCGTCACGCACGACCTGGGGGTGATGAGTGCGATCGCCGACAGGGTGGCCGTCATGAAGGACGGACGCGTGGTCGAGCTCGCCGATCGCGAGACGCTGTTCCTCGACCCGCAGCACGACTACACGCGGATGCTGCTCGCGGCCCTGCCGGGTTCGCGCATCGATGAGGCACCGGAAGGGCAGGCCGCAGATGAGTGAGGTCCGAGTCCTCGACGCGCAGGACGTGGTCGTGCGCTACCCCGGCAACCCGCCCGTGATCGCCGTGAACGGCGTGTCGATCAGCGTCGCCGCCGGTGAGACGGTCGCGCTCGTCGGGGAGTCCGGCAGCGGCAAGTCCAGCCTCGCCCGCGCGGTCGTCGGCATCGAGAAGATCGCCGGCGGAACGGTGCTCTTCCGTGACGCTCCCGTGGCGCCGCTCGGCATCCGTCGTCGGCCGACCGCGATGACCGGCATCCAGATGGTGTTCCAGGATCCGGCGACCTCGCTGAACCCCCGCCGCCGCGTGGGCGACCAGATCGCCGATGGCATCGCGACCGCCCGTGCGCGCGGCGCCGAGGGCTCGACCGTCGACGAGTGGCTCGAGCGCGTCGGCCTGCCGACGACGGTCAGCACCCGCTTCCCGCACCAGTTCTCGGGCGGGCAGAAGCAGCGCATCGCGATCGCCAGAGCCCTGGCCGCCCGGCCATCGCTCCTCGTCGCCGATGAGCCGATCTCGGCACTCGACGCCTCCACTCAGACGAGCGTCGCGGGGCTCATGCGCGACCTGGTGGCGGAGTCGGGAGCGGGGATGCTGTTCATCTCGCACGACCTCGCCGTGGTCCGCCGCATCGCCGACCGCACGTTCGTGATGTTCGGCGGCCGTGTGCTCGAGTCGGGCCCGACGGATCAGCTCTGGGCTGCGCCGCAGCACCCGTACACGCAGGCGCTGCTGGCCGCGATCCCGGAGCCCGACGGCGCCGGCCGCATCCCCGCCGCACCCTCGGTCGACGACCGCACGGTGTGGGCCGAGATCCCACCGGTCACGTACTGAGCGCGAGACTCGAAGGAGATATCCCGACGTGAAGGACCGGATCGGGCAGGGGCTCCTTCATAACGCGTGATCTCCTTCATTCCGTGTGACCCGGAGTCCAGTTCATCCCGGTCCAGCGGGATGACCGAACGCACTGCGGGCCGAGGCAGCAGCCCCGGCCCGCAGCATCAGCTCTGGATCAGAGCGGTGCGACGATGTCCTGCTTCACGTCCCACTCGGTGATCTCCATCGAGATCTCGACCGACTGGCCCTCGACCGAGGCGGTGCTGGTCATCGCGAGGTTGACGTAGTCCGCGGTGACCTCGAAGACGACGTCGACCGCGGTGCCCTGCTGCTCGATCGTTCCCGAGACCAGGTAGACCTCTTCACCCAGGCGCTCGCCGGTGCCGGTCACCGTGAATTCGCCGGTCATGGCCTCGGCTGCCGTCGTCGGGTCGAGCGACGAGATGTCGGAGGCGGCGGCGCTCAGCGCGGCGATGACCGGGTCGCTCGACTTCGGATCGGCGGGCTGCCACTCGCTCGTCGCCGACTTCACCCAGACGTCGTCGCCGATGGCGATCAGCGAACCGGCCGGAGAGGTCGACTCGAGGGCCTTCTCGGACGGGTTGAACTTGGCCGTCGACTCGATGCCCATGACGTCGGTCTTCGCTGCGTAGCCCGCCGTGTCGGACATGGCGTCGGAGATGCAGGTGCTCAGTGCCGTGCCGTCGACGGTGGCGCCGTCCTTGAGCTCAGGGCAGTCCGCGGCCTGCGCCTCGGCCTCCTGCGAAGCGCCGCTGCTGGGCTTCGATTCGGCCGGCTTGTCGGACCCGCCCGCCGAGCATCCGGTGAGCAGCACGGCGGCGGCGAGAATCACGCCGACCCCCCATTTGTTGACGCGCATGGCGTCCCCCCTCTGGTCGAGTGCCGGCGACTGTCACAGGCACGCCCTCCAGCATGTCAAGGGTGAGCTCCGACCCGTGCGGGCGACACGGAGGAATCTCCGCTAGACTGTCGAGGTTGTCTGCCTTCCGGCGTCCATTCGGGATTCCTGGGGCGGGCACGTGCACACACCCTCCTGCTCCCGGGAAAGTCCCGAGAGCCGTTCTAGTCCGAAGGAGGTGGGTAAGTGACGCACCAGTACGAACTCATGGTCATTCTGACTCCCGAGATCGACGAGCGCCAGGTCGCACCTACGCTCGACAAGTTCCTGAAGGTCATCACCAACGATGGTGGCTCGATTGACAAGGTCGACATCTGGGGTAAGCGCCGTCTGGCCTACGAGATCCAGAAGAAGAACGAAGGCATCTACGCCGTCGTCAACTTCACCGCTACCAGCGAGGCCACGCAGGAGCTCGACCGTCAGCTGAAGCTGAACGAGCAGATCATGCGCACCAAGGTCCTCCGCTCGGAAGAGGCTCAGGCGATGGTCGCTTCGGAGGCCAAGCGCTCCGAAGAGAAGGCTGCTCGCAAGGCCGCCAAGGCTGCGAAGGCCTGACGTCCATGGCCGGCGAAACCGTCATCACCGTTGTGGGAAACCTCACGGCCGACCCCGAGCTGCGCTACACGCAGAACGGGCTGCCGGTGGCGAACTTCACCATCGCTTCGACGCCTCGGAACTTCGACCGTGCCGCGAATGAGTGGAAGGACGGCGATGCGCTGTTCCTCCGTGCATCCGTCTGGCGCGAGTTCGCCGAGCACGTGGCGGGTTCGCTGACGAAGGGCATGCGCGTCATCGCGCAGGGCCGTCTGCGTCAGCGCTCCTACCAGGACCGCGAGGGCAACCAGCGCACCGCTATCGAGCTGGAGGTCGACGAGATCGGCCCCTCGCTCCGGTACGCGACCGCGCAGGTCACCCGTGCGGCCTCGACCGGCGGTGCCGGCGGTGCCGGTGGCGGCGGACAGTCTCGCCCGGCGCAGCAGCAGGTGTCGGAAGAGCCGTGGTCGACCCCCGGTTCCTCGACGAGCGCAGATGCCTGGAGCACTCCGGGCAGCTTCGGCGACGACACCCCGTTCTGAACAACTTCTGGCCCTGAGCTCGGCCCCACTTGGGTCCCTGAGCTTGTCGAAGGGCCGCTCATCACTAAGGAAAAACAATGGCTGGAAAGTCGAGCGGCGACCGCCGCAAGCCGCGGAAGGGTGGCAAGCCCACCGCTCCCGCGAAGTCCATCCGGGTCGGTGTCATCGATTACAAGGATGTCGCCACCCTTCGCAAGTTCGTCTCGGAGCGCGGCAAGATCCGTGCCCGTCGTATCACCGGTGTCTCGGTGCAGGAGCAGCGTCTGATCGCCACGGCGATCAAGAACGCGCGCGAAATGGCGCTCCTGCCCTACGCTGGCGCCGGCCGGTAAGGGGTATCGAGATGGCAAAGCTGATTCTCACGAACGAGGTCGTCGGGCTGGGTAGCGCCGGCGACGTTGTCGAGGTCAAGAACGGGTACGCCCGTAACTTCCTCATCCCGCAGGGCTTCGCTACGGCGTGGACCCGCGGTGGCGAAAAGCAGGTCGCTTCGATCCAGGCCGCGCGTCAGGCACGCGCGATCCACGATCGTGACGACGCTGTCGCACTGAAGAACGCTCTCGAGGGCACCAAGGTGCGCCTCACGGTCAAGGCCGGCAAGGAGGGTCGTCTCTTCGGCTCCGTCAAGACCGACCACGTCGCGGATGCTGTCGCAGCCGCCGGCCTGGGTTCGATCGACAAGCGCAAGGTGCACATCCCGTCGCCCATCAAGGTGACCGGTGACCACGAGGCGACCGTGCGTCTGCACGAAGACGTCACCGCAGTCATCACGCTGCAGGTCGTCGCCGCCAAGTAACTCCCCGATGGGCCACTGAGCCCGTCGAAGTGCGCCCCCTGTCCTTCGGGACAGGGGGCGTTCTGTGTGTGCGCTTCGCTCTGGCGGGCCGGCCGTGCGCCCCGCGTCGTGCCAGGTGCGAGGGTACGGACGTCGGGAGGAAGCACAGATGTCGGGCGAAACGCGGCGGTTTCTCCCGACAGGTGTGCGAGCTCCCGACATCCGGCACTGGAACGGGACGGGATCGGCATCGGCGCGGCAGTTTCGCCCGGCACGTGTGCGAGCTCCCGACATCCGGCGCTGGACGCCGGGACGTCGGACCCGACTCGAGTGATTCTGGATCCAGAATGCAGAGTTCGGGGCCGCGATCCGATAACCTCGGCCCATGGTGCAATCAGGGAACGTGGTGTCGCCCAAGGAGCGGGCCGAGGCGCTGCAGAAGCTCGCGCAGCGGCACGGAGCCGGATACCGGTCGGTCGGGGCGATGGCGTACGACATCATCCGCGATGCGATCCTCGACGGAACGCTGCCGCCGGGAATGAAGCTGCGGCAGGAGACGCTGGCCGAGTCCATCGGCATCTCCCGGCTGCCGATCCGCTCCGCCCTGATCCAACTCGAGGCCGACGGGCTCGTGATCTTCCACGCCCGCCGCGGCGCGATGGTGCGTGCGCTCTCGGTCGAGGAGGCCACAGAGGTCTACCACCTGCGCACTCTGCTCGAGAAAGAGGCGCTGCGGCTGGCGATGGCTGAGATCACGCCCGAGCGGGTCGACCGCCTGCGTGAGCTCGCCAAGACGGCGGACGACATCTCCGAGGGCGGCGAGTTCGTCGAGGCGCGCACCGAGTTCTACGCGACGCTCTACGACGCCGAGTCGCGCCCGCTGATGTGGGAGATGATCGAGCAGTTGCGCCTGAAGCTCGGGCGCTATGTGCTCGGCTGGCGCCTGGTCTCGCCCGGCGCTCACGACCATTCGCACAGCGAGCTCATCGACGTCGTCGCCGCCGGAGACACGGACGAGGCGCTGCGCGTGCTCGAATCGCACCTGAACCACGTGCGCGACGGCGTCATCGCCCTGCTCGACGCCGCGGCGACCGAGGCTGCGGGCGACAGCGCCTGACGCCACACACGGCGCAGACGCGCGAACGCGAATGAGGGGACCGGCGACGCATCGCCGGTCCCCTCATAGCATCGTGCCGAGTCTCAGGTGACGGTGCCGCGGCGGGCGAAGCGCGGCTCGCGCCAGATCTCGGTGCGCAGCACATCCTCCAGCACATCGACGGCATCCCACACGTCGGCGTACGAGGTGTAGAGCGGCGTGAAGCCGAAGCGGATGAGGTCGGGCGCCCGGAAATCGCCGATGACCCCTCGCTCGATCAGGGCCTGCATCACCGCGTAGCCGTCTTCGTGGCGGAGCGACACCTGGCTGCCGCGGCGGCTGGACTCCCGAGGCGTGACGGGCTCGATGCCCCAGTGCGGGGTCAGCCGCGTGTCGACCAGGGACATGAAGAGCTCGGTCAACCGCAGGCTCTTCTCGCGGACGAGCTCCATGTCGACGTCGTCCCAGACGTCGAGGCTGGCTTCGAGTCCGGCGACCGACAGCAGCTGCGGCGTGCCGACGCGGAAGCGTTCGATGCCCGCGGCGGGAGCGTAGTCGACGGTGAAGTCGAACGGGCGGGCGTGGCCGTGCCACCCGGTGAGCGCCGGGCGAGCCGCATCGTGGTGGCGGGTGGCCGCCCAGATGAACGACGGCGAGCCGGGGCCGCCGTTGAGGTACTTGTAGGTGCAGCCGACCCCGAAGTCGGCATCCGCGCCGTTCAGGTCGATCGGCACCGCGCCGGCGCTGTGGCACAGATCCCAGACCACCAGCGCACCGGCGGCGTGCACCTTGCGCGTGACCTCGGCCATGTCGTGCATCCGTCCCGTGCGGTAGTCGACCTGGGTGAGCACGACGACGGCGACGTGATCGTCGAGCACGTCGTCGAGGGTGGGGCCGTCGTCGGAGATGAGCCGGCGCTCCAGGGGTGTTCCACCGCCGAGCAGCTCCTGCACCGCCTCCAGCATGTAGAGGTCGGTGGGGAAGTTGCCGCGTTCCGCGACGATCACGCGTCGGCCCGGCCGCAGCCGGGCAGCGGCGACCGTCGCCTGGAACAGGCTCGCCGAGGTCGAGTCGCCGAGCACGACCTCGCCGGCATCCGCCCCGATCAGCGGCGCGATGCGGTCGCCGACCGTGCGCGGCTTGGCGAACCACCCGGCGTCGTTCCAGCTGCGGATGAGTCCCGTGCCCCACTCCTCGGTGATCACGCGCTGCAGGTGCGCAGCGGTGTGCCGCGGCAGCACGCCGAGCGAGTTTCCGTCGAGGTAGATCACGCCGTCGGGCAGCACGAAGCGGTCGCGCATCGAGGCCAGCGGGTCGGTCTCGTCGAGGGCCGTGCAGGTCGCACGGTCGATGGCGGGGCGGGTGGAGGTGGTGCTCATGAGGGTCCGTTCGAGGTCGTGCGGGGTCAGCGCCCCAGGAAGCGCAGGGCGTTGTCGCGGCGGATGGCGCTCTTCTGCGCCTCGTCGAGGAAGTCGGCACGGTCGACGACGCCGCCGACGGGCCGCTCGCCCAGCGGGTAGGGGTAGTCGCTGCCGACCATCACCTGCGAGGTGCCGAGTGTCTCGACCAGCACCCGCAGCGCGACCGGGTCGAACACGACGCTGTCGACGCTGAACCGGTCGAGGTAGGCCGACGGCGGGCGCTCGCTCACGCCGATCAGATCGGGTCGCTGCAGCCAGGCGTTCTCGAACCGGCCCAGCCAGAAGGCGAAGGATCCGCCGCCGTGTGCGAACGCCAGGCGCAGCGACGGCGGCACGCGATCGAAGACGCCGCCCAGGATGAGGGCGATGATCGACAGGTGCGTCTCGGCGGGCATGCCCGTGAGCCAGCGAGCCATCCACCGATCGAGCCGCGGGGAGCCCGCCATGTCCCACGGATGCACGAAGACGGGGATGCCGCGATCGGCGCAGTGCTGCAGGAACGTCACGGTGCCCTCGTCGTCGAGATCCCGGTCGCCGACGTGGTTGCCGATCTCGACACCCGCATGGCCGGAGGCGATGGCGCGGTCGGCCTCGGCGCACGCGGCATCCGGATCCTGCAGCGGCACCTGCGCGAACGGGATCAGCCGATCGGGTGCGGGTGCGCAGATCTCCAGGGCCAGGTCGTTGAAGATGCGCGCGACCTTGACTGCCTCGTCACCCGACTTGTCGTAGGAGAAGAACACGGGCGTGGGGGAGACGACCTGCATCTCGACGCCGTCGGCATCCATGTCGGCTAGGCGCACCTCGGCATCCCAGCAGTCGTCGCCGATGCGTCGGAATTCGGTCTCGCCGAGCATGATCATCGCCTCGCGCTCGGAGTCCACGCGCAGCGTCGGCCAGAGACCCGGCCCGACCTGCGTGGACAGGTCGGGCCAGGAACTCGGCACGAAGTGGGTGTGGACGTCGATCGTGCCCAAGGGGCTTCAGCCCTTGCCGGGATGGACGGCGCCGCACTCCGGGCAGGTGCGCCCCTCTTCGCTCTCGTAGAAATCGCGGAACACCGGCGGCAGGTCCTCGACGATGTCACGCACCTGCAGCTCGACCTCGTGCACCTTGGCGTTGCAGTTCGGGCAGAACCAGGCGAACTTCTCGAGCGTCCCCTCTTCGCGGATGCGCTCGATCACGATGCCGATCGAACCCTCTTCGGGTCGCTGCGGCGAGTGGAAGACGTTGCCGGGCAGCAGCCACATCTCGCCCTCGCGGATGTCGATGCGCCGCAGGCCCTCGGGCGTCTGGATGTTCACGTGCATGTTGCCGCGGTACTGGTAGAACCACTCCTCGTACGGGTCGAAGTGGAAGTCGGTGCGCTGGTTCGGGCCGCCGACGACCTGCACGATGAAGTCGCCCATCGGCGTCCAGGCGGCCTTGTTGTTGACCGGCGGCTTCAGGAGGTGCTCGTTCTCCTTGATCCATGCGGGGAAATCGATCACGGGTGGGATGACGGGTGTGGTGGTGCTCATTTCTCCTCCTCGAGAGTGGCAGCGGTGTTGTGGTCGGTGGTGGTTACGGGTTCGGGGCGTCGCGCGATCGCCTGGATCTCGATGCGCAGGTGCGGATGCGGCAGGGCGTGCACGGCGACCGTGGTGCGGGCCGGGCCCTGCTCGTCGAAGTACTCGGCCCAGACGGCGTTGTACTCGGCGAAGTCGTTCATGTCGACGAGGAAGCTCGTCGCCTGCACGAGGTCGTCGAGCGTGCAGCCGGCGGCGGCCAGCACCTCGCGGATGTTCTCGATGACCGCGCGGGTCTGCACGGCGACATCGAGGCGGGTGGCCCCGAACTCATCGGCCTCGGCGCCGGCGATGGTGTTGTCGGGGCGCCTGCTCGAGGTTCCGGAGACGAAGACCAGGTCGCCGGAGACCTTGACGTGCGGGAAACGACCTCGCGGGGTCGCCTTGCCCTCGACGAGGATGCCGCCTGACCCGGTCATCGTGATCCCTCCTGCGCGAGGCTGTGAGCCCCGTCGCGCGTACGGATGCCGACGCGGCCGAGTCCCGTGATGGTCGCCTCGACGACGCCGTGGTCGGGCAGGGGGACGGCGGCGGTCGCGGCGCCGGCGAGCAGCACCGTGCCGGCGCGCAGCGTGAATCCGTGGCGGGCGGCGAGTCGTGCGGCGGCGGCGATGGCACGGCCGGGGTTGCCGAGGATCGCGGCGGTCGATCCCGTGGCACTCACCCTGCCGTCGACCTCGAGCCGCACGGCCCTGTTGTCGAGGGCACCGGCCTGCGGGAACGGGGTCCACGGACCGATGACGTACGCGGCGGCTGAGGTGTTGTCGGCCACGACGTCGGCGAGGCTGAAGCGGAAGTCGCGGTACCGCGAGTCGATGATCTCCAGCGCGGGAGCGACCGCGGCGACGACCTCTGCCAGCGGACGATCGGACTCGGGCCCGTCGATGTCGGCCGCCAGGAGGTAGGCGACCTCGGGCTCGATGCGCGGGTGGATGGCAGACCGGCGGTCGAACTCTGCTCCGTCGTCGAGGCGCATGGCATCGGTGAGGGTGCCCATGATCACGTCGTGCACGCCCATCTGCTGCGCCTTCGCCTGGCTCGTGAAGCCGAGCTTGAGACCCGTGATGCGCTCGCCGCGGGCGAGTCGGCGGGCGATCAGAGCGTGCTGCGTGGCGTAGGCGGTGTCGAGGCCGACGTCTTCGGTCGAGGAGAGTTGGCTGATCGGGCTCGCGGTGCGCTGCGCGGTGTCGAGCGCGGCGGCGAACACGGCATCCGCGGTCATGAGGTCACCCCCGAGCGGGCGGCGACGAGGTCGAGGGCCACGTCGACGATCATGTCTTCCTGGCCGCCCACCATCCGGCGGCGACCGAGCTCCACGAGGATGTCGCGGGCGTCGAGACCGTGCTTCTCGGCCGCGCGCTCGGCGTGCAGCAGGAAGCTCGAGTACACCCCCGCGTAGCCGAGCGTGAGGGTCTCACGGTCGACGCGGACGGGGCGGCGCTGCAGCGGACGAACCAGCTCTTCCGCCGCATCCTGCAGCGCGAACAGGTCGCAGCCGTGCTCCCAGCCGAGCAGGTCGGCCACCGCGATGAACGCCTCGATCGGGCAGTTGCCCGCCCCGGCGCCCTGTCCTGCGAGCGAGGCGTCGACCCGGTACACGCCGTGCTCGACGGCGGTGACGCTGTTGGCCACGCTCAGCGAGAGGTTCTCGTGCGCGTGGATGCCGATCTGCGTGCCCGGATCGAGCACGTCGCGGTAGGCGTCGACGCGGTCGGCGACGTCGCGCATCGTGAGACGCCCGCCCGAGTCGGTGACGTACACGCAGTGCGCGCCGGCCGTCTCCATGATCTTCGCCTGCTCGGCGAGCCCGCCCGGATCGTTGAGGTGACTCATCATCAGGAACCCCGAGACGTCCATGCCGTGCTCGCGCGCCCAGGTGATGTGCTGGATCGCGACGTCGGCCTCGGTGCAGTGCGTCGCGACCCGGACGCTCGCGACACCGAGGTCACGGGCCCGGGCGAGGTCGTCGATCGTGCCGATGCCGGGCAGGATCAGGGTGGTCAGGACGGCGCGGTCGAGCACCTCGGCCGCCGCTTCGATCCACTGCCAGTCTGTGTGCGCGCCCTGGCCGTAGGCGACGCTGGACCCGCCGAGGCCGTCGCCGTGCGCGACCTCGATGGCATCGACCCCCGCGGTTTCGAGAGCTCGGGCGATGTCACGCACCTGTTCGGTCGTGTAGCCGTGGCCGATGGCGTGCATGCCGTCGCGGAGGGTGACGTCTTGCACGTACACACGGGGAGATGAGGCGGTCATGCGGGAACCCCTGTCCGTTCGGCGACGAGTCGCTCGGCCGTGCGCAGGGCGGCCGAGGTCATGATGTCGAGATTGCCCGCGTACTCCGGAAGATAGTGCCCGGCGCCGGCCACCTCCAGCAGCACGCTCACGCGCGTGCCGCGGAACGGGCGGTCGAGCGCCGGCACGTAGGCCTCGTCGACCGCGTCGAACTGCACCTGCTGCTTGAGGCGGTAGCCCCCGACGTAGGCCTGCACGTCGGCGACCATGTCGGCCACCGAGGCGGTGACCGCATCGCGGTCCAGCGCAGCGGGGTCGCCCTCGACCAGGCAGAAGACGGTGTCGCGCATGATGAGCGGCGGGTCGGCGGGGTTGAGCACGATGATCGCCTTGCCGTGGTCGGCGCCGCCGATCACCTCCAGCGCGCGGGCGGTGGTCTCGGTGAACTCGTCGATGTTGGCTCTGGTGCCCGGACCGGCCGACTTCGACGCGATCGACGCGACGATCTCGGCGTAGGCCACCGGGGCGACGCGCGACACCGCGGCCACCATCGGCACCGTGGCCTGGCCACCGCACGTCACCATGTTCACGTTCGTCGCACCGAGGTGCGCCTCGAGGTTCACGACCGGCACGACGTAGGGGCCGATGGCCGCGGGGGTCAGGTCGACCATCACTCGTCCGGCGTTGCGCACGAGCGCGTCGTTGCGGGCGTGGGCGCCGGCCGAGGTCGCGTCGAACACCAGCTCGACATCGGCGAACTCGGGCATCGCGATGAGTCCGTCCACGCCCTCGTGAGTGGTGGCGACACCGAGTCGGCGTGCACGGGCGAGCCCGTCGGACTGCTCGTCGATGCCGGCCATCGCGACCACATGCAGCGTGGTCGAGAGCCGCTTGACCTTGATGAGCAGATCGGTGCCGATGTTTCCCGAGCCGATGATGGCGATGCCGACGGTCATGCCGCAGCCCCTTCCGATGACGTGCTCGATGCTGTTCCGGATGCCGCACCGAAGAAGTCGGCGCGCACCTCGCCGAGCCCGTCGAGCCGGGCGCGGTACACCCCGGCGGCCGCATCGACCATGGGGCCGAGCGCGCCGGAGAGGATGACCTCGCCCGCGCGCAGGGGTTCTCCGCGCCGGGCGACCTCGCGTGCCAGCCAGGCCACCGCGATCACCGGGCTCCCGAGGCACGCGGCCCCTGATCCCGTCGAGACCGGGTGGCCCTCGCGGTCGAGGGTCATGCCGAGCGCGGTCAGGTCGAACCCATCGAGGCGTCGCGGCGTGGTGCCGAGCACGACCGCCCCGCTGGAGGCGTTGTCGGCGATGGTGTCGGTGATGCGGATGTCCCACCCGGCCACGCGGGAGTCGACGACCTCGATCGCGGGGAGCACGAACTCCGTGGCCCGGATCACATCGGCGACGTGCGTGGTGGGGGAGTCGAGGTCGCGGCCCAGCACGAACGCGACCTCGGCCTCGGCCCGCGGCTGCAGGAAGCGCGCGAGGTCGATCGGCTCACGGTCGGCGAACATCATGTCGTCGAGCAGCACGCCGTAGTCGGGGCTGTCCACGCCGAGCTGCGTCTGCACGGCGGGCGAGGTGAGGCCGATCTTGCGGCCGACGACCCGGCGGCCCCCTTCGAGGCGCCGGGCGATGCCGAGCGACTGCACCGCGTACGCGGCATCTTGATCCGTCTCGCCGAGGAGGTCGCGCACCGGGGTGCACGGGCGCCCGGATTCGGCCGCGAGCCGCAGCCGCTCGTCCGCCGCACGGACAGCATCCGAATCGTGGATGCCGGTCACAGCTGCACGCACACGTTCGTCGGCTCGGTGTAGAACTCGAGCGAGTGGTGCCCGCCCTCGCGGCCGATGCCGGAGAGGCCGACGCCGCCGAAGGGGCTGCGCAGGTCGCGCAGATACCAGGTGTTGACCCACGACATACCCGTGCGCATCTGCTGCGCCACGCGGTGTCCGCGGGTGAGGTCGGTGGTCCAGGTGACGGCGGCGAGGCCGTAGTCGGTGTCGTTCGCCAGCGCGATCGCCTCCTCCTCGGTGTCGAAGGGGATGAGAGCGGCGACCGGACCGAACACCTCTTCACGCACGGTGCGGTGGCTGTTGTCGAGGCCCGTCCACAGGGTCGGTTCGATCCACGATCCGCCGTCGAGTCCGTCGCCGAGGGTCGGGATGCCACCGCCGGCGAGCACGGTCGCGCCCTCGGCGACGGCGAGGTCGAAGTAGGAGCGCACCTTGTCGCGGTGCGCCTGCGAGATGAGGGGGCCGGTGGTCGTGGCCGGATCCTCGGGGCGACCCAGACGCAGGCGGGAGGCGTGCTCGGCGAGGCCGGCCGCGACATCGTCGAAGACCGCACGCTGCACATAGATGCGCTCGGTGCACAGGCACACCTGGCCGGTGTTGAGGTAGGTGGAGCGGGCGAGACCGGCGACGGCGGCGTCGAGGTCGGCATCCGCGAACACGACAGCGGCGTTCTTGCCGCCGAGCTCGAACGAGACGGGGCGCACGCGGGGCGAGACCGCCCGCATGATGGCGGATCCGGTGGACGATTCTCCGGTGAAGGTGACGCCGTCGATGCCCGGGTGCTTCGTGAGCGCCTCGCCGGCGGAGTCGGCGCCGAAGCCGTGCACGACGTTCACGACCCCGGCGGGGACGCCGGCCTCGGCCAGGATCTCGGCGAGCAGTGTGGCCGACGACGGCGTCTCCTCCGAGGGCTTGATCACGACCGTGTTGCCGGTGGCGAGAGCCGGGGCGAGCTTCCACGTGAGCAGCAGCAGCGGGAGGTTCCACGGCACGATCACGGCGACGACCCCGAGCGGCTTGCGCACCGCGTAGTTCAGGGCGCGACGCCCGTCCGGCAGCTCGGTCAGGAAGGAGTCGAGTCCGGCCGACGAGACCGTGTCGGCGAAGGAGCGGAAGTTCGCGGCGGCCCGCGCCACATCGAGGTCGCGGGCGAGGGCTTCGGGCTTGCCCGTGTCGCCGACCTCTGCCGCGACGAGCTCTTCGGCGCGGCGGTCGATCGCATCGGCCACCCCGCGCAGCAGACGGGCGCGCTCGGCCACCGTCATCCGTCCCCAGGGTCCGTCGAACGCCGCACGGGCAGCGGCCACGGCGCGGTCGACCTGCTCGGTGCCGGCTTCGTGCACCTCGGCGATGATCGCGCCGTCGACCGGGCTGATCTTCTGGAAGGTGGCGACGCCCTCCACGCGCTCGCCGGCGATCATGTTGTGGATCGCGCGCGGCGCCCGTCCCGCCTCGGCGGCACGGAGGGGAGGCGTCATCGTCTCGGAAGGCATGGGCTCAGGCTAGGAAGGTTCGAGGGATGCCGACAAATACTCTCTTGATGCACTGCCATGCCCATACGGCTATAGTCCGGATCATGGTCACCGATCGACTGCTCGACGGACGGGTCAAGATCCGTCACCTCGTCCTCGTCACCGCCATCGCCGACGAAGGCACCCTGGTGCGCGCCGCCGAGTCGCTGCACATCACCCAGCCCGTGGTCACCCGCGGCCTCCGCGAGGTCGAGGAGGTGCTGGGCGTGCCGCTGTTCGAACGGCTGCCCCGCGGGGTCAGGCCGACGCAGTACGGGCACTCGTTCATCGAGCGCGCCCGCTCCGTGCTCGCCGAGCTGCGCGCCGCCGGGGAGGAGGTGCGGCTGCTGCAGTCGGGGCAGCTCGGCACCGTCACGGTCGGCACCCACCTCGCCGGCTCGAACCTGCTGCTGCCGCGGGCCATCGCCGCGCTGAAGGCCGAGTATCCGCGGCTGACCGTCGTCGTTCGCGAGGGCACGCCCGACACCCTGCAACAGCTGCTGCTCGCCGGCGACCTCGACCTCACGGTCGGGCGCCTGTCGCCCACCGTGCCGGTGCGGCTCGAGCAGGAGCGCCTTCACCAGGAGCCGATCCGCCTGGTCGCGCGAGCCGGGCATCCGGTGCTCGGCGGCATCAAGGCCAACTCGCTCGCCGAGCTGATCTCGTATCCGTGGATCTTCCCTGTCGCCCAGACGGCCCTGCGCGCCGAGCTCGAGGCCGTCTTCTTCCACGAGGGGCTGCCGTTGCCGCCTGACCGTGTCGAGTGCACCTCGATGCTGACGCTGCGGACCCTGCTCATCTCGACCGACGTGATCGCGGCCCTGCCGATGTTCATCGCCGTCGACGACCGCGAGCTGCGGATCCTGCCCACTCCGCTGAGTTCCATCCGCCGTTCGGTCGGTGTGACGGTGCCGAAGGACCGGGCGCCCTCACCCGCCGCATCTGCGCTGCTGGCCCATCTGCGCGAAGAGGGTGCACGTCTCGCCGAACTCGAGCGCGAGTATGCGCAGACGGAGCCGCGCTTCGCCGGCTGATATGTCCGAATGGTCATAGCTCTGACCCGTATGGATATTGGACAGCATCGCTCCCGCAGGGTGAACCTGATGAGACGACACGACGTCGTGACGATCTCACCCGATTCAGCCAATGGAGGCGACATGGCCGGCTCTCCCTACGTGCCCGATGCGAAGAAGTACCGCCCGGAGGATTTCCAGCGCGTCGAGGATGAACCGGCTGATCCCGATTCCTCCACCTGGGGCATGCAGCCCGACGGCACCTTCCTGCCGCCGGAGCACACGCCGTCGGTGCCGCGCGACGTCTTCGTCGACTGGCCCGGCCAGCTCGACTACCGCGACCCCGAGACGTACTCGCTCAACGCGACCGCCGAGGCGTTCTACCCGATCGTGGTGAACACCAGCCACTCCTGGCAGTGCATCTACGACTGGGACGGCCGCCGCCTCATGCTGCACTACGGCGGCGGCAACCACTGGAAGCTCTACGACATCACCGACCCGCGCGACCTCGCCATCGTCGACGAGGAGCAGTGGGGCTGGGACGACCCTCGCCCGCAGTTCGGCGCCACCACGGTGCAGTGGAACCAGAAGCTCGGCAAGCACATCGCGATCCAGGCGAGCGAGACCCCGCGGTACTTCCTCAAGGGACGCGTCGCCAACAAGTGGATCGACGACACCGTCGAGGGGCAGCTCAAGGAGTGGGAGGGCCTGCGCGGCTTCCGCACCTGGGAGATGAACGGCCCGAGCCCGCGCGACTGGACCCTCATCACCGAGGTCTCGACCGACCCGAATCACGGGCCGGACGAGATCCAGGAGGGCAACGGCGTGCTCGACCTGCCGGTCTACTACGGAGACAAGTACCTCTTCGTGGCGACCGCGCCCGACAACACCTTCACCAACCAGCCGTACAAGACCACGCTGTGGACGGCGGGGCACGCCGCCTACGACGTGTCGGACCCCGCGAAGCCCGAACTGCTCTCGAACTGGTGGGTGCCCGGCTCCCGCGCCGGCGAGGAGGCGGACTCCGAGTACCTCGCCGACAACGAGCGCTGGAACAACAAGACCTCGTGGTTCGGTTCGCGCATGGGCATCTTCATGCCGCGCTCGGTCGAGTCCGGGTGGAAGTACGGCTACGCCGCCCAGGGTGGTCAGGGCTTCTTCGTGCTCGACGTGTCGGATCCCACGAACATCCACCACGTCGGCTGGTGCCACCTCCCGGTCAGCGTCGCCGGCACCGAGGGCGACAACGTCGACACCACCCAGGTCGAGGAGACGGGCTACGTCTACGTCTCGGGCTACCCGATGAACACCGACTGCTACGAGCCGGCCAAGGAGATCTACCAGATCGATGTGAGCGACCCGACGAACCCGCGGGTCGTTCGCACGCTGCCTCGCCCGACGCCGCCGGCAGAGGCTGCGTTCACCGACTGGGCGCAGCGCCGCGGGTCGTTCGGCCCCAAGCGCTCGGGCTACTTCACCAACACGGGCACACCGCACGGCGGAGTGATCCCCTACGCGTTCTACGCGGCGGGGCTGCAGATCTTCGACGTGCGCGACCCGGAGCACCCGAAGGTGGGTGCGTACTTCGTGCCGCCGATGGGGCTCAAGGACGACGATGACCTCGCCGCACCCGTGCACGGCATCTTCGTCGAGTGGGACCGCAACGTGATCTGGCTCTTCGCCAACCACGGCATCTACGCGGTCTCGACCCCCCTGCTGGGCGAGCTCGTCACCGGCATCCCCGCTGCAGGCTCCTGACCGCTTCCCGGAAACTCCGGTGTCCGTCCTCCACATCAGGGGCTGAGTGGACGGACACCGGCTCCCGACCCGCGACGATCCCTCCCGAAAGAGATCCATGAACCAGAACGTCCGACCGTGGCCGGCCCTGTGGGCGCTGTGCATCGGCTTCTTCATGATCCTCGTCGACACGACGATCGTGGCGATCGCCAACCCGGTCATCCTCGCTGCCTTCGACGCCGACCTCACCACGGTCATCTGGGTCACCAGTGCCTACCTGCTCGCCTATGCGGTCCCGCTGCT
The DNA here is from genome assembly GCF_042269505.1 of Microbacterium sp. NPDC055988. Classification (NCBI taxonomy): domain Bacteria; kingdom Bacillati; phylum Actinomycetota; class Actinomycetes; order Micrococcales; family Microbacteriaceae; genus Microbacterium; species Microbacterium sp. NPDC055988. The sequence continues at coordinate 1,079,793 of NZ_JBHJXY010000001.1, read as the reverse complement.
GGTGACCGGCCGGCTCGGTGACCGGTTCGGCCCCAAGCGGGTCTATCTCGTGGGCCTCGTGGTGTTCACCGTCGCCTCGCTGGCGTGCGGGTTGGCCGGCAGCATCGAGATGCTCATCGCGGCGCGGGCCGTGCAGGGCTTCGGTGCCGCGCTGATGACGCCGCAGACGATGGCGATCATCGCGCGGGTCTTCCCGCCGCGCGGTCGAGGTCAGGCCATGGGGGCGTGGGGCGCGGTCGGCGGACTGGCGACGCTCGTCGGTCCGATCCTCGGCGGCGTGCTCACCGACACGGTCGGCTGGGAGTGGATCTTCTTCGTCAACGTGCCCGTCGGGATCGTCGCCTTCGTCGTCGCCTGGCGTCTGGTTCCTAACCTCGAGGGGCATCCGCACCGCTTCGACGGCATCGGCGTCGCCCTGTCCGGACTCGGACTGTTCCTGCTGGTGTTCGGCATCCAGGAGGGCGAGGTCTACGACTGGGGTGTGATCCTCGGCCCGATCACGGTGTGGGGCGTGATCGTCACCGGCGTCGTGCTGCTGGTGCTCTTCGTGCTGTGGCAGCGCTTCAATCGTGCCGAGCCGCTCATGCCGCTCGCGCTCTTCCGCGACCGCAACTTCTCGGTCGCGAACGCCACGATCTTCCTCGTCGGTGTCGGCATCACCGCGATGCCCGTGCCGCTCGCCTTCTACTTCCAGGTCGCCCGGGGCCTCGACCCGACGCTCGCAGCGCTGATGCTCGCGCCGATGGCGGTCGTCTCGGGCGCGCTCGGGCCGTTCGTCGGCAAGCTGAGCGACCGGATCGGCCCGCGCTGGGTGACCTTCGCGGCCTTCGTCATCTCGGCCGCGGCCATGGTCTGGTACGCGGCGACCATGACCCTCGATGCTCCGTTCTGGCTCCTGCTGCTGCCCTCTGCCCTGCTGGGTGTGGGCGTCTCCGGGATGTTCGGCCCGCTCGCGTCGACGGCCACGCGGAACCTCCCGCACACGCAGGCGGGAGCGGGATCGGGCGTCTACTCGACGACCAGGCAGATGGGGTCGGTGATCGGATCGGCTCTGCTGGCCGTGCTGATGAACGTGACGCTCGCCGCGCACATCACCGGTTTCGTCCCCGGCGCGATCCACCCGGGAACCGAGCTGACGGCCGAGGACGGCAGCGGACTCGCCGCGGCCATGTCGCAGTCGCTGCTCCTTTCGGCCATCGCCTTCGCGGTGTGCGCGATCGTCGTGGTGTTCTTCGAGAAGCCGCGGCCCTGGGGCGCACCGGCCGCCCCGCAGACGGTGAGCTCGGTCGTGAGAGAGGGACGATGATGACGGCACTCGCAGTGGATCCAACATCCAGAACCAGGAAGCAGGAGAAGGCTCCCATGACCGAGAGATCCGGAGGCGGCCGACTCGTCGTCGACGCCCTGAAGAAGGATTACGAGCTCGACGGCGCCGCCGTCCCCGTGGTCAAGGACGTCACCTTCACGATCGAGCCGGGGACGTTCTACTCGCTCCTCGGACCGTCGGGGTGCGGCAAGACGACGACGCTGCGCTGTGTCGCCGGGCTCGAGCGGAGCAACGGCGGGGTCATCTCGCTCGACGGCACCGTGCTCTCGACGGGCACCGAGCACGTGTCTCCTGACAAGCGCGACATCGGCATGGTGTTCCAGAACTACGCGATCTGGCCGCACATGACCGTGTTCGCCAACGCGATCTTCCCGCTGCAGGTCGCGGGCTCGAAGCTGCCGAAGCAGGAGGCGCGAAAGCGGGCGATGGAGGCGCTGGAGCTGGTGCAGCTCGACCACCTCGCGCAGCGTCCGGCCACCGCGCTGTCGGGCGGCCAGCAGCAGCGGCTCGCACTCGCCCGGGCCCTTGCTCACCGCCCGCGGCTGCTGCTGCTCGACGAGCCGCTGTCGAACCTCGACGCCAAGCTGCGCGACACCATGCGCAACGAGCTGCGGAGCCTGCAGCGCACCCTCGGCATCAGCGCCCTGTACGTGACGCACGACCAGTCCGAGGCGCTGTCGATGTCCGACCGCGTAGCCGTCATGAACGGCGGGCGCATCGTGCAGGAGGCCACGCCTCGCGAGCTCTACGACCAGCCGGCCGACCGCTTCGTGGCGAACTTCGTCGGCCGCGCGAACATGATCCCCGCCGTGGTGATCGAGCGCGACGGCGCCGGCGACGCGGTGGTCGAGGCCCTGGGCACCCGGCTGCAGACGCCCGTGCCCGACGGCGTCTCCGCGGGCGACGAGGTCACGCTGACCTTCCGTCCCGAGACCGTGCGCTGGCACGAGACCGACGTCGAGCGCCCCAACGTGCTCCCCGTGCGCATCGTGCGGGTGGAGTTCCTCGGCGAGATCGTCGAGTACGAGGCCGAGGTGCTCACCGAGGGTGAGTCCGTCGCCACGATCGTCGGCCGCGGCGCACCGCTAGCGACACCCCCCGAGGGCGGCAGGGTCTTCCTCGAACTGGTCCCGCACGCCTGCCGCGTGCTGGGCGCCTGATCCGCACCACACCCGCAATCACACACCTGATGTCAGAGAGGACATTCAGATCATGAAGAGAACACTGGGAGCTATCGCCGTCACGGCGACGTTCGCGCTCGCCCTGACCGGCTGCGGCACGCAGAGCGAGGCCGCATCCGGCGACAGCGCGCTCAAGGGCGATGCCGCCTCGGCAGTCTGCGACGCCGTCGAAGTCGGCGCGATCACCCGCTGCGAGAACTTCTACGACGACTATTGGCCCGAGATCGACAAGCAGCTCGACGCCCTCTACGAAGAGGCGAAGAAGGCCGACGACGGCACGCTGGTCATCTGGGACTGGTACGAGCTGTCGCCGGATGTCATCGCACAGTTCAACGAGCGCTTCCCCGACATCAAGGTCGAGACCCGCGGTCTGACCTACAACCTCTCGTCGGCGATCATCTCGGCCAAGGCCACGGGATCGCGCAACACCGACGTGGTGTCCGGCTCGATCACCTCGATGGCCGCGATGTACGACGAGGGCTTCTGGGAGAAGGTCGACTGGGCGAGCTTCGGCGTGCCGGAGGAGTACCTCACCATCGGCGCCCCCGAGCTCATGCCCGACAGCATCAACGGCACTCTCATCCAGTACAACACCGAGAAGGTGGATGCCGTTCCGGAGACGCTCGACGGTCTGCTCGCGCCCGAGTACAAGGACAAGGTCTCGGTCGCCGGCTACAACGCGGTGGTCTTCGCCGGGTACGGCATGGCCGAGGGTGAAGACAAGATGGTCGACCTGATCGACGAGCTGATGTCTTCGGGCAACCTGAAGCTGCTGGAGGACCAGGGTGCCCCGCTGTCGAGCGGAGACGTGCCCATCGCGCTGAACCAGACGCTGTTCAACCCGAACCCGGCGCTGCAGGTCTCGCCGTTCGAGCACGCGGGGGTCTGGGCGCAGTTCTCCGGCGTCAACTCCGACGGGAAGAACAAGCCCGGTGCCGCATTGTGGACGCTGTGGAACGCGTTCGACCCCGACTGGATCAGCCTCCGCATGACGGACGAGCGCTTCGCCAGCACGCAGGTGCCGTTCGCCGGGCTCCCCGCCGAGACGTTCGCCGAGTCCACCGGACTCATGAAGACGAACTCCGACGCGCTGCTGCTCGGCCTCGAAAGCGGTGCCGAGACCGAGACGCAGGCCACTCGTGACGACTGGCAGGCCATGATCAACGCCGCCGACAAGGCGCTGAACGGATAACCATGTTCAAGGCAGGACGGACCACGGGGCGAAAGCGCCCCACCTCGATGACGATCGCCATGGTCGTCTCGGGCGCGGTCATCTTCATCCTTCTCGCGGTACCGCTGATCGTCCAGGTGATCACCGCGTTCCGTGGTCCGTTCCTGCCCTTCGGCGTCTCATCGGCCCAGTGGGGTGTCGAGAACTTCGTCACCCTGTGGCAGCTGCGCGAGGACTTCTGGGGCGTGCTCGGCGCCACCGGCGCCTTCGTCGGCGGATCCACGCTGCTCACACTCCTGATGGCGTTCGGTCTCGCGTGGGTCACCGTGCGGACGGATGCGCCGTGGCGTCGCCTCATCTCGGTGCTGGTGATCGTGCCGTACATCATCCCGCCGATCGTGAAGGCGCAGGCCTACCTGCTGATGTTGTCGCCGGAGTCGGGCGTGCTCAACCAGATGCTGCGGCTGCTGCCCTTCGCGAGCGACGTGCCGATCGATCCCTACGCGTTCCCGACCATGATCTTCATCCAGGCGCTCACGAACGTCACGTTCCCGTACCTGATGATCGTGCCCATCCTGACGAACATGGACGGCTCGCTCGAGGAGTCGGCGCGGGTGTCGGGGGCTTCCTGGCCGCAGACCCTGCGTCGGGTGACCCTGCCGATGCTGTGGCCGGGCCTGCTCGGGGTGACCGTGCTCACCTTCATCCTGGGCCTCGGCAGTCTCGAGGTGCCGCTGTTGTTCGGCCAGGAGTCGGGACGCGACATCTTCGCCCTCAAACTCTGGACGCTCATCAGCTCCAACGCGGGCGAGCTGCCGCAGTACGGGCTGGCCGCCGCGTGGGGACTGGTGTTCCTCGTGATCACGACCATCGCGTTCGCGGTCTATCTGCGGGCGACCCGCAACGCCGAGCGCAGAGCGTCGGTGTCGGGCAAGGGCTTCCGGCCCTCGACCATGCGGATGGGGCCGTGGAAGATCCCGGTCATGGTGCTGGTCGCCGTGTTCGTGCTGCTCACCGGCATCCTTCCGCTGCTCGCCCTGCTGTGGGCGGCGATCACGCCCTATCCCGTGGCGTTCTCGATCGACGCGCTGCTGGGCAACACCGACTTCGGGGCGTTCGGCACGGTGCTCACCGACCCGGAGTTCTGGGTGTCGCTCGGACGCACGGTCATCATCGCGGGCGGCAGCGCCACGATCGCCGTCGTCTTCGCCACCGTGCTCGCCTACGGCATCGCGCGCAGCAAGAAGACCTGGTGGGTGAAGGCGATGGACCTGTTCGCCTCGTCGTCGGTCGCGATCCCCGCGACCATCGCCGGCTTCGCGATGTTCCTCACCTTCATGGTGATCAACCCGTACATCCCGATCGCGGGCACGTTGCTGGCGCTCGTCATCGCGTACTCGTACCGGGTGTCGATCGCCTACCGCTCCTCGTACAGCGCCACGCTGCAGATCCGGCCCGAGCTGGAGGAGGCGGCTCTCACCAGCGGAGCCAGCCGTTTCGAGGGGTTCCGCCGCATCATCGCGCCGCTGCTGATGCCGACGGTGATGGCCGTGTGGATCCAGATGTTCATCCTCGGCACCAACGAGTTCACCCTCCCGGCGTTCCTGGCCACCCCGTCGTCGCGTCCGCTGTCGATGTACATCTACGCGATGATCAACCCGCGATCCGCGCAGCTGTACGCGCCGGATCAGGGGGCCGCGATGGCGCTGATCTTCACGCTGATGGTGTTCGCGATCGGCTACGGCCTGCAGTGGGCGCTGTCGCGTCGGGCGATCGGCCGGGCGCGGAAGCCCGTCGCCGCCGGTCTCCCCGACCTCGCCGCCGCCGCTCCCGCTCCCGCCGATTCCGCGACGGTGACCCTGGCGGTGCAGCGGCAGAAGCGCTGATTCCCGTCCCGTCCCCGCCCGCGCCCGCCTCCGAACGCCTCCCTCCGCCTCCCTCCGCCTCCGCCCGCCTCCGCCCCAGGCGGCGAGTGCACGGCTTCTCGTCGAGTGCACGGCTTCTCGAGGCGAAGAACCCGTGCACTCGGCAGGGTGCCGTGCACTCGGCGGACCTGGAGGGGGGAGCGAGGGGGAGGAGGGGGAGAGTGCGTCTCTTGACTTTTGGATCCAGTATCCATTCAATAGGAACAGCAGGAAGAGGACGGTGAGGAGGCGACATGCACATCGGGTACGCCGCGATGCTCGAGCAGGTCGAGCCGACCGCCGTGATCGGAAACTGCGTCCTCGCCGAGGCGCACGGGTTCCGCGGGATCATGGCCACCGACCACTTCCAGCCCTGGCTTCCTCGCCACCGCAACGCCGCCCACGTCTGGACGATGCTCGGCGCGATCGGTGCGCACACCACCGGCGACCTCGGCCCCGGAGTCACCACGCCGGGCTTCCGCACGCACCCGGCCGTCGTCGCGCAGGCCGCGGCGACCCTGGCGACGCTCTACCCCGGGCGCACCTGGCTCGGCGTCGGATCGGGCGAGGCGCTGAACGAGCACATCGTCGGCGACTACTGGCCCGAGCCCGCCGAGCGCATCGACCGAATGTTCGAGGCGGTCGACCTGATCCGCAAGCTCTTCACCGCGTCGCTCGCGGGTCGTGACACCCGCCACCGCGGCGAGCACTTCCGCATGGAGTCCACCCGCCTCTGGACGATGCCGCCCACCGCCCCTCCCGTCTACGTCGCCACCGCCGGCCCCGCCACCGCGCGCCGTGCGGGCCGCAACGCCGACGGCCTGATCACGACCTCCGCCGAAGTCGAGCGCCTCGCGCCGCTGCTCGCCCGGTTCGCCGAAGGCGCGCGCGAGGCGGGCCATGATCCCGAGGCTCTTCCGAAGGTCTTGCAGCTGCGCCTCTCCTGGGCGCCGACCGAGGAGCAGGCGCTCGAGAACGCACTCACCGAGTGGCCGGTCGCCGGACTCCGGATGCGCCGCGGCGACGTGCGCTCGCCGTACGACTTCGAGCAGCTCGTGCGCGGAGTGACGGCCGACGACATGCGGGCGTCGATGCTCATCTCCGCCGACCCCGACGCGCATCGCGCACAGATCCAGCGCTACGCCGACCTCGGCTTCACCCGCATCTATCTGCACAACGTCGGCCCCGACCAGCGGCAGTTCCTCGAGGTCTTCGGCCGCGATGTGCTCCCGAAGGTGCACGCATGAACGCCCCTGCCATCAGCGTCTTCGCCCTCACCGGCATGGGCGAGGTGCAGCCGGGCGACGACCTCGTGGCCCTGATCCTGGCGACCGGCGTGGAGCTCGCCCACGGCGACATCCTCGTCGTCACCTCGAAGATCGTCTCCAAAGCCGAGGGTCGCTACGTGCAGGCCTCCGACCGCGAGGAGGCGATCACCGCCGAGACCGTGCGCCTCGTCGCCTCCCGCACCTTCGACGGGCACACCATGCGCATCGTCGAGAACCGCCTCGGCATGGTCGCCGCGGCCGCCGGGGTCGACGCCAGCAACACCCCCGACGGCTGGGTGCTGCTGCTGCCCGAAGACCCCGACCGGTCGGCGCGTGCGCTCGCCGCAGGCCTGCGTGCGGCCACGGGGGCCGAGGTGGGTGTGATCCTCAGCGACACCCTCGGCCGCCCCTGGCGCGAAGGGCAGACCGACGTGGCGATCGGCGGTGGAGGCGTGCGCATGATCGCCGATCTCCGCGGCACGACCGACCAGGCGGGCAAGGTGCTCAGCGTCACGACCCCGTGCGTCGCGGATGAGCTCGCCGCGGCAGCAGACCTCGTCAAGGGCAAGGCCAGCGGCAACCCCGTGGCCGTGGTGCGCGGGCGCGCCGACCTCGTCGGGCCCCTCGACCTCCCGGGTGCCTCGAGCATCGTGCGCTCCTCGGAGCGCGACCTCTTCTGGCTGGGAACGGCCGAAGCCCTCGACCAGGGCTACCGCGACGGCTACGCGGCCGCCCTGACCGACCTCAGAGAACACGAACAGCAAGAACCCGGCAAGCCGGAACATGAACAGAAGGATGCGACATGACACTGACCCTCGGATACAAGGCCAGCGCGGAGCAGTTCGACCCGCGGGAGCTCGTCGAGATCTCGGTCGCGGCCGAGGCGCACGGCATGCAGTCGGTGTTCGCCAGCGACCACTTCCAGCCCTGGCGCCACACCGGCGGACATGCCCCGTTCTCGCTCACCTGGATGGCGGCGGTCGGCGAGCGCACGTCGAGCATCCGCATCGGCACCTCGGTGCTGACCCCGACCTTCCGCTACAACCCGGCCGTGCTCGCGCAGGCGTTCGCGAGCCTGGGCTGCCTGTACCAGGACCGCATCATCCTCGGAGTCGGATCCGGTGAGGCGCTGAACGAGATCGCGACCGGCTTCCGTGGCGCGGGCGAGCAGGAGTGGCCCGAGTTCAAGGAGCGCTATGCGCGGCTGCGCGAATCGGTGCGGCTGATGCGGGCGCTGTGGTCGGGCGACCGCGTGAACTTCGACGGCGAGTACTACTCGACGCACGACGCCTCGATCTACGACCGCCCCGAGGGTGGCATCCCGATCTACATCGCCGCGGGTGGACCGATGGTGGCGCGCTACGCCGGCCGCGCGGGCGACGGCTTCATCTGCACCTCGGGCAAGGGGCAGGAACTCTACGTCGACCAGCTGCTCCCCGCCGTGAAGGAGGGGCTGGAGCAGTCGGAGCGCTCGTTCGACACGTACGACCGGATGATCGAGATCAAGCTGTCGTACGAGGAGACCCGGGAGGCGGCGCTGGAGAACACCCGCTTCTGGTCGCCGCTGTCGCTCTCGAAGGAGCAGAAGCACGACATCACCGATCCGGTCGAGATGGAGAAGGCCGCCGATGCGCTGCCGCTGGAGACCATTGCGAAGCGGTGGATCGTCGGGAACGACCCGGATGCCGTGGCCGCCGAGATCCAACAGTACATCGACTGGGGCTTCAACCACCTCGTCTTCCACGCGCCCGGGCACGACCAGCGCCGCTTCCTGCAGCTATTCGAGCGCGACATCGCGCCCCGGCTGCGCGATACGGCCCGCGGCTAGGCGTCCGACATGATCCGGGGTTCGGGGGTCGGGGTGCCGCTGCCGGGTGCGCCGGTGCGGGAATGGGTCGTGGTGATCCCGGTGAAGCGCGCCGAGATCGGCAAGTCGCGGCTGCGGATCCCGGGCGTGGATCGCGAACCCCTCGCCCGCGCGATCGCGCTCGACACGGTCGAAGCCGCAGCCGCGTGCGAGCGGGTCGCCCAGGTAATCGTGGTGACGAGAGATGAGGTCACGGCGACCGCGCTGCGGCTGCTGCCCCGGGTGCGTCTGGTGCGCGACCGCAGCGAGGGTCTCACTGCGGCGATCGAGCAGGGAGTAGGAGCGGCACCGGGTGACCGGCCGCGAGCGGTGCTGCTCGGCGACCTTCCCGCGCTACGTCCGGACGAGCTCGCCAGGGCGCTCGCGTTCGCCTCGTCGCATCCGCGGGCGTTCGTGCCGGATGCGGAGGGGACCGGCACGGTGCTCGCCACCGCGCGCGCGGGTTTCGACCTGCGCACCTGCTTCGGCGGAGATTCGGCGGCCGCCCATCGCGCCGCCGGATTCACCGAGGTCGGTCTTCCGGTGCTGAGCGGACTGCGTCGTGACCTCGACCGCGCCGAGCATCTCCGTGACGCGCGTCGCGCCGGTCTGGGCCCCCGCACCTCCGCGCTCGTCGACCGGCCCCTGGTCCTCGCCTCATGACGGCGACCGATACCCCTCGGGTCGTCGTGCTCGCGGGCGGCGTGGGCGGGTCGAAGTTCGTCGTCGGGGTGCGCGAAGCCGCGCGTCGACGGTGGCCGGATGCCGCGGGTGGCACCCGCGCCGAGATCACGGTGATCGCCAACACCGGTGACGACCTGTGGTTGAGCGGCCTGCGGCTGCAGCCCGACGTCGATTCGATGATCTATGCGCTCGCCGGAGTGAACGACACCGAGCGCGGCTGGGGGCGCACGGGGGAGTCGGAGCGCGTGGCCGCCGAACTGCACGCCTGGGGTGCGGGATGGCCGTGGTTCACGCTCGGCGACCTCGACCTGGGCGCGCACATCGCGCGCACGGGCTGGCTGCGCGATGGCGCCTCGGTCACCGAGGTCGTCGCCCGGCTCGCGTCGCGCTGGCCGCTCGGGGTGCGGCTGCTGCCCATGACGGATGCCGAGGTCGACACGCACGTGACGACCGAGCGCGGCCGCATGCACTTCCAGGAGTGGTGGACCCGGCACCGGGCATCGCTTCCGGCGCAGAGCTTCGACTGGCCGGGCATCGAGCGATCCACGCCGGCACCCGGCGTGCTCGAAGCGATCGGGGCGGCCGACGTCATTCTCTTCGCGCCGTCGAATCCGATGGTCTCGATCGGCCCGATCCTCACCGTGCCCGGCATCGCCGACGCGGTCCGTGCGGCATCCGGAACCGTGGTCGGGGTGTCGCCGATCATCGCGGGCGCTCCGGTGCGCGGCATGGCCGACGCCTGCCTTGCCGCCGTCGGGATCCCCGCCACGGCGGATGCGGTCGGCCGACACTACGGTGCGCGTGCCGCCCGGAGCCTGTTCGACGCCCGCGGCACAACTTCGGAGATCGCGGCCGACGGCACAACTTCGGAGATCGCGGCCGACACGCCGCGGCATCCGTCCGACCTCCGGGGTGTCGAGCCCGATCTCCGAAGTTGTGCTCGGGAAGGGGGTGTCGAGCCCGATCTCCGAAGTTGTGCTCGGGAGGTCGGGGCGGGCGGTCTGCTCGACGCCTGGCTCATCGGCGAGGAGGATGCGGCGCTCGCCGGGGTGCTCGAAGGGGAAGGGCTCTGTGCGCCGGTGCGTCCGCTGTGGATGCGCGACCTCGACACCTCGGCGCGTCTGGCCGCGGATGCCCTCGAGGTCGGACTCCCCGCCTGACCGGTTCACAAGGGCCGGGTCCGCCGCGCGAGCCTCCGATAGGCCAAAGGTCGTAGACCGCCGCGCGAAGACTGGACGAAGGTTTTCGGCCTTTCGACGTAATGACCGGACCACTCCCGCCGTCTCTCCCCGTGAGGGAATGTTCGGCCGAAAGGGGGCCGGGCAGGAGGGGGAGTGAATCGTGAAGGATCGACGCCGCGTGGATCGGCTGTTCGAAGAGCTGGAGGCCGAGTGCGGCACCAGCGTGGAGTGCCTCGCCGACCGGGTGTCGGCGCTGACCGGCATGGACATCGAGATCGAGGTCCTCGATGAAACAGAGTGGACGACGGTCGCGCCGTTCACCCTCGCCGAGGGCGATCGCGTGCGGATACCCGTGCGCGGTTCCGACCCGCGATGGTTTCGGCTGCACGCCGTCACCCATGAGCTCGCGCACGTGCTCTGCGGGCACGCGCGATGCGAGACCCTGCCGATGACCTTCGACCAGCTGCGGACTCCGGCCCGGTCTTGCGCGCTCGCCGGTGTCAGCGGAGGGTCGGGTGCTCTCCCTCCCGAGCTCTCCGAGGCCGAGGCCGACCACGAGGCCGAGGCCGAAGCGCTCTCGCTGCGGCTGAGCGCGTTCGTCCGCGCGCCGAGCCTGGCGCACGCCTAGTTCCGCTCCGCGGACCTGCCTGAGCCGCTCAGCGACCCGGCGTCGGAGCCATCGCGGCGTCGAAGACGATCAGCGGTCGATCACTCCCCGGACGCGTGAGCACCTCCGCGTCGACACGCCACACGCGGGCGATGAGCTCGCGTGTCAGCACATCCTGCGGCAGACCAGCCGCCTGCACGTGTCCCTCTGCGACCACCACGACCCGGTCGGCGAAGGCCGCGGCGTGATTGAGGTCGTGCAGCGCGGCGAATATGGTCATCCCCTCGTGGGCGAGGGAGCGCAGCAGCACGAGTGCGTCGAGCTGCGCCCGGATGTCGAGGTGGTTCGTCGGTTCGTCGCACAGCAGCAGTGACGGACGCTGAGCCAACGCCCGCGCGAGGTTCACGCGCTGGCGCTCGCCGCCGGACAGGGTCGCGGCGTCACGGTCGGCGAACTCGAGCGCACCGGCGCGCGTCAGGGCCGCGTCCGAGGCGGCGGCATCCGCCGCCTCGCCCTCGAATGACAGCCACCCGCGGTGCGGGAGCAGCCCGAGGTCGACGATGTCGCGACCGGTCATGCCCTCGGCCGCCGACCACTCCTGCTCCACCAGCGCCACCCGCTGCGCACGTTCGCGTCGCCGCATCGCAGAGAGGGAGACACCGTCGAGCGCGAGGCTCTCGACCTCGCCGCGCAGCGTGCCCGCGATCAGACGCAGCAGTGTGCTCTTGCCCGAGCCGTTGGGGCCGAGCAGCGCGGTCACAGCGCCGCCGGGAGCCGCGATGTGCATGCCGTCGATGATCAGCCGGTCGCCGTGACCGAACCGGATGCAGCGGGCGTCGAGGCCGCTTCCCCGCATACCGGTCATGCGCGGCTCTTCCGCATGCGCAGCATCAGCAGCGCGAACACGGGCCCGCCGATCAGGGCCGTGACGATGCCGACCGGCAGCTCGCGGGGCTCGAACACGGTGCGGGCGATGGTGTCGGCCCAGATGAGGAACACCGCCCCGGCGAGGAACGAGACCGGCAGCAGTGCGCGATGCCGGGCGCCGACGACCGCGCGGACGGCGTGCGGCAGGATCAGGCCGACGAAGCCGATCGAGCCGCTGACGGCGACGAGGGCTCCGGTCAGCAGCGCCGTGCACACGAAGAGCAGCACCCGCAGGCGCGTGACCGGGATCCCGAGCGCCTCGGCCGCGGTGTCGCCGAGCACGAGGCTGTCGAGCGGGCGGGCCGAGGCGAGCAGCGGGACCGCGCACACGACCACGGCGACCCCGGCGAGAGCGGCATCCGCCCAGTCCGCACCGCCGAGCGAACCGAGCAGCCAGGCGAGGATCTCGCGGTAGCTGTCGTTCGTCGCACTCCAGAAGATCACGAGGCTCGTCAGCGCGGCGAGCACGGCCGACACGGCGAGACCGGCGAGCACCACGGCGGTCGGTCCCGCAGAACCGGCCGCGCGGGCCAGACCGAGCGTCAACACGAGGGCGAGCAGGGCACCGGCGAACGCGGCGAACGGCAGCGCCACCGCGGCGCCCAGGACGATCACGATCACCGCGCCCGTGGATGCGCCCGATGAGAGCCCGAGCAGATACGGATCGGCGAGCGGGTTGCGGGTGAGCGCCTGCATCACGGCACCGCACAGGGCCAGACCACCACCGACGGCGGCGGCGGTGAGCACCCGGGGCACCCGGCCCTCCCAGATGATCGCGTCGCGGATCGGGGTGAGCCCGCTGGTGGCGCCCGACACATGCGACCACACACTCGCCACGAGTTCGGCGGGCGTGATGTCAGCCGGTCCGATCGCGACCGCCGCGACGACGCTGCCGGTCAGCACGAGCAGCAGCACCGCGATCGCCGAGACCGTGCGCCGCCGTCGCGGGTGGGTGGTCGATGCCGCCGCGACCGGGATCGCCGCCCGCAACGGGACGGTGACGCTCACTGCTCTCCGAGCTGGGTCACGATCGACTCCACGGCGTCGACGTTGCGGATGCCGGCCTCGGTCGCGGGGAAGTCGACGATCACGAACCGTTCGTTCTTCACGGCGTCGAGCTGCGACGTGACCGGGTTCGACGTGAGCAGCGCGATCTTGGATTCCGCCGTGTTCCACGCGGCATCCACCAGCACGATCACGTCGGGGTCGGCTTCGGCGATCAGCTCCCACGAACTCGACGTCCAGGTGTCATGCACGTCGGCGAACACGTTGTCGAGCCCGGCGGTCGACATGATCATCTGCGGTGCCCCGATGCCGGCGCCGACGAAGGGCTGATCCGTGCCCGACGAGTACCAGACGGCGGTGAGGCCGCGGTCGTCGGGGGTGATCGCGTCGAGGGCCGCGCGCTGTTCCTCGACCAGCGCGGCCGCGGCCTCCTCCTCGCCGAGCAGCTCTCCGGCCTCGGTGAAGCCGTCGAAGACCGTGTCGAAAGTGAGGGGATCGGGCATGTACCCCGCGGCCTTGCACGCGGCGGGCGCGACGTACGTGGTGATGCCCAGCGCCTCCAGGTCGGCACGCTCGCCGGCGCCGTCGACCGAGAAGTTCGACTCCCAGCCGGCGAACACCAGGTCCGGTTCGAGTTCGAGCACGGCCTCCTTCGACGGCACCTTGTCGGAGACGACGTCGATGTCCTCGGCACCCGCCGCGAGATCGTCGGGCAGCGGGCCGTCGGAGAAGGCGGAGCCGATGATCCGCTCGCCCGCGCCGAGCGCCAGGGCGAGTTCGAGCGTCGATGACTTGAGGGTGAGGATGCGCTGCGGTGCGGCATCGATGGACACCTCGGTGCCGCAGTTGTCGAGCACGACGGGTTTCGGATCTGCGGCAGCGGCGGGAGCGGCGGGAGTGGTGGCGCATCCGCTCAATCCGGCGGCGAGGAGGAGGGCGAGGGCGGGAGCGGCGCTGAGAGCGCGGGCGGTGGCGGGCATGGTTCTCCGGGAGACGAGGACGGGAAAGGGCGCAAGAGCGTGCACGTTCGCAGTCCAGGTCGGGACCACCGGCGTCGGCCAATCGGGTCGACGTGATGCGGTCATGCTAACGCGGATTCTGGATCCAAATCAATACTGGATTCTGGATCCAAAATAGGTCAAGATGAGAAACGCCCCACCGCAGCGGCACAGTTCGCCGATCGCGACGCCGCGTTCAGCCGAGAGGAACCCATGCAGACCACACCCGTCTCGTACTTCAGCGAGGGTCAGCGCATCTCCGCCGTGTGGCGCACCCCCGACCACGAGGGGCCGTATCGTGCGATCGTGCAGGGGCCCGGCTGGCTCGGGCTCAAGGACGCCAAGCTCTACGTCCGCTACCACGAGGCCCTCGTCGAGGCCGGCTTCGCCGTGCTCGTGATCGACTACCGCGGCTTCGGCGACTCCGAGGGTGACCGCGGCTACCTCTCGCCGGCCTGGCAGCTGCAGGACCTGGTGAACGCCGTGACCTACCTCACCACCCGCGACGACGTGATCGCCGACGCGATCGGCGTCTTCGGCACCGGCGGCACCGGAGGCGGCAATGCCGTGCTCCTCGCCGATGCCGACCCGCGCATCAAGGCCGCGGTCAGCCAGGTGCCCGTCGCCGACGGCGAGGACTGGCTGCACCGCATGCGCAGCGAGTACGAATGGCTCGACTTCCAGAACTCCCTCGCCGAAGACCGCCGTCTGCGCGTCACCACGGGGGAGGGGCGGATCGTGCACCCCCGCGAGGAGATCATGATCCCCACTGCTGAACGCCGTGCCACCAAGATCAAGGCCGATGTCGACGACCGCATCCCCACCGCCGTGCCGCTGGCGTGCGCCGAGGGCATCATCGCCTACCGGCCGATCGAAGCCGCCGCCCGCCTGACCACTCCGCTGCTCGTGATCGGCGTCGAGGGCGATGCGACCACCCCGACCGATCACGCCGAGGCGCTGTACGAGGCCGCGCGCGGGCCGAAGCAGCTCATCATGCAGCGGCACACCACCCACTACGCCGCGTACGACGCGTACTGGGAGCAGACCACCCCGGTGATCGTCGGCTGGTTCGAACAGTACGTGCGCCCGGCACATCTCATCCACCGCTCTTCGCCGTCGCCCGCGATCGGCGAGTCCGTCACCACCGAATCCGTTCAGAAGCAGGAGGTCGCGCCATGAGCGTTGATCTGAAGATCACCGGCGGCACCGTCGTCACCCCCGCAGGCCCGGTCCAAGCCGACCTGCTCGTCGCCGACGGCAAGGTCGCCGGCATCGTGGCCGCCGGCACCGAGATCACGGCCGAGCGCACGGTCGACGCCACCGGCAAGCTCGTGCTCCCCGGCATGGTCGACGTGCACGTGCACACCCGCGAACCCGGCTACGAGCACAAGGACGACATCTACACGACGAGCCTGCAGGCCGCGGCCGGAGGTGTCACCACGATGTTCGGGATGCCGAACCTCAAGCCGCCGACTACCGACGTCGCGACCTTGACCGACGTGTTCCACCGATACGAGGAATCGTCGATCGTCGACTGGAACCACAACCCCGCCCCGACCAAGTTCGACGAGATCGCCGGCATGAGCGAGATGGGCATCCGGGCCTACAAGATCTACATGGTCGTCGACACCGGCCGCGACTACCCGCACCCCTCCGGCACCGGCATCCACAACCACGGGCACCTGCTCGAGATCATGGATCACATCGCCCAGACCGGCAAGCGCTTCATCGTGCACCCGCACGACCAGGCGCTCATGGACTACATCGAGGGCGCCTACCTCGCCCGCGGCGAGAACACCCCGGAGGGCTACGCGTCTGCCTACGCCGCCCGCGAGGGGGTGATCTGGGACACCGCGATCGACGTCGTGCTGCGCCTCGCCGAGGCTTCGGGCTGCCCCGTGCACATCGCGCACATCCAGACCCGACGCTCGATCGAGGCCGTGCGCCGCGCCAAGCAGAACGGCATCGACGTGACCTGCGAGGTGAACCACTGGGCGCCGTTCCTGTCGACCTGGAACGACGTCGAGACCCTCGGGCCGTACGCGCTCAGCTACTGGGTGCCCGACGACAACCGCGCGGCCGTCTGGGAGGGCATGCGCGACGGGACGATCGACATCGCCGCCAGCGACCACGCCCCGCACACCCGCGAGGAGAAGGAGGTCGGCTGGACGCAGATGTGGAGCTCGCACACCGGCACCCCCGGCATCCAGTACTACTACGAGCTCATGCTCGACGCGGTGAACAAGGGCGAGCTCGACCTGCAGCGCGCGATCGACATGGTGGCCCACATCCCCGCCGCCAAGTTCGGCCTCGAAGGCGTCAAGGGCTCGCTCACGATCGGGGCGGATGCCGACATCGTCATCGCCGACCTCGCCGAGGAGTGGACCATCACGAACGACGGCGTGCTGTCGAAGATCGGCTGGACCCCCTACGACGGGCGCACGATCAGCGCCCGCATCCAGCGCACCCTCGTGCGCGGTGTCGACGTCTACGTCGGCGACGAGGTCGTCGGCGATCGCACATTCGGAAAGCTCGCCGCATCGGCGGAAGACAGGGCGGCATTCGCCGCGGAAGGGAACTGACATGAAATTCGGACTGCTGCTGCCGCACTTCGGCGAGGAGGCGAGCAAGGAGAAGCTCTTGGAGGGGTCGAAGCTCGCCGAGAGCTTCGGATTCGACTCCGTCTGGGTGCGCGATCACCTGGTGTTCGAGCCGCACGGCGAGATGGAGAAGCCGAACCGCACGTTCTACGACGCGCTGACGACCCTCACCGCCATCGGCGCCGTCACCGACAAGATCGAGCTCGGCACCGGATCGCTCATCCCGTTCCGTCACCCGCTGGTCACAGCCCTGATGGCCGGCACCATGACGCAGCTGCTCGGCCCGCGCCTGATCCTCGGCTTCGGCGCCGGCACGTTCGACCACGAGTTCGACGCGATCGGCTGGGGCGACCTCGACCGGGTGGAGATGGTGCGCTCGAACGCCGAGATCCTGCGCCGGGTGTTCACCGAGAACGACGTCACCTACGACGACGGCATCTTCAAGTTCGAGAACGTCACGATCGAGCCCAAGCCCGTCGGCGGACGCATCCCGTTCTGGTACTGCGGCGCGACTCCGCGCTCGGCCCGTCTCGCGGCGGAGTTCGCCGATGGATGGATGCCGGGACGCACGGGGCTGCTCACCATGGAGAAGCGCATCAAGACGATGCGCGAGATGACCGACGAGAACGGCCGCCCGATGCCGACCATCGCCGTCATCCCGCCCACCTCGATCGAGGACACCCGCGAAGAGGCGCTGAAGCACGTGAACATCCCGGGCCTTCTCGCCTGGGCGAACAAGGCCAAGTTCGCGGTGAAGCCGCCGTCCGGCAGCTTCGAGACCGTCGAAGACCTCGAGGGTCAGCTCATCGTCGGCAGCCCCGACGAGGCGGTCGAGCAGATCAAGCGGTTCGAGGAGGTCGGCACCGAGCACCTGGTGTTCGACTTCCGATTCAAGTTCGATCGGTTCTTCGAGCAGATCGAACTCCTCGGCACCGAGGTGCTTCCTAAGCTGCGATAAGCCGCGCACCGACGCGCGGCGATGAGACGAGAGGTCGACGATGACTGACGTGAACGACACCGCACGGGACTCGGCGGATCCGCTGATCTCGGTCACCGGGCTCTCGGTGAGCTACGACGTCGCGCGGACGGGGAAGAAGCTGATAGCCATCGAGAACGTCGACCTCGACGTGTTCGAAGGTGAGTTCATCACGGTGCTCGGCCCGTCGGGGTGCGGAAAGACGACGTTCATGAACGTCATCGCCGGCCTCGTCGCGCCGAGCACCGGCTCGGTCCTCGTCGATGGGAAGCAGGTCGACGGCCCTGGACCCGACCGGGCCGTGGTCTTCCAGGACTATGCGTTGCTGCCCTGGCGCACCGTGTTCGACAACGTGAAGTTCGGGCTCGAGATGCAGAAGGGCCTGCGCACCGCCGACTGGCGTGCGAAGGTGCAGGAGGCCATCGACATGGTGGGGCTCAAGGGATTCGAGTCGTCGTATCCCCGCGAGCTCTCCGGCGGCATGCAGCAGCGCGTCGGCCTCGCTCGCGCGTTCGTCGCCGAGCCGCGCATCCTGCTGATGGACGAGCCGCTCGGCGCCGTCGACGCCCTCACCCGCGAGGTGATGCGCGACGAGATCGAGAAGCTCATCGAGGCGACGGGCAAGACCGTCCTCTTCATCACGCACTCGATCGAGGAGGCCATCCTCCTGGGCGACCGCATCGTCGTCTTCAAGAGCCACCCCGGCGCGATCAAGGAGATCATCACCACCGGCATCCCGCGTCCTCGGTCGGAGCGGTCGGTGCAGCACGATCCGCGCTTCCTCGAACTCCGCGACCACCTCTGGGAGGCGCTGGAGGGCGAGGCGACGGCGGCAGCGGTGTCGAAATGACCGCGCTGCTCGCCACCGGGCCGAACCTCGGCCGGGGTGGAGTCGCCGCCTGGCTCGCGGGGTTGAGCGCGCGCGGCAAGGCCGCCGTCATCGCGATCGAGGTGGTCATCCTCCTCGTGCTCTGGCAGGTGGTCGTCGGGGTCTTCGGATGGATCAGCCCGGTCTTCCTCCCGCCTCCCCTCGCCATCGCGCAGGGCTTCGGCGAGATCGTCGCGAACGGCACACTCGCCGCCAACGCCGGCATCTCCGTGCAGGCGTGGCTGACCGGCTTCGCGCTCGCCGTGGTCGTCGGCATCCCGGTCGGGCTTCTCATGGGTGCCTCGCTTCCGGTCGACCGGGTGATCGGCCCGATCGCGTGGACCATCTACGCGACACCGTCGATCGCCTATCAGCCGCTCGCGAAGGCCTGGTTCGGCTTCGGGATCGGCCCGGTGATCTTCCTCGTGACGATCAGTGCGATCTTCCCGATCCTGCTCAACGTCGCCGCGGGCATGCGCACCACGAACCCCTCGATCATCCGTGCCGCCCGCGTCTACGGTGCCGGACGGATGCGGCTCTATCGCTCGGTGTACCTGCCTTCCACGGTGCCGTTCCTGTTCGCGGGCCTGCGGCAGGCGGTCGTGCTCGCCACGATCGGCATGGTCGTGGCCGAGCTCGCGGGCTCATCGAGCGGCATGGGTGCGCTCATCATCCGCGCCTCGAACACCTATCAGACCGACCAGGCGTTCGCCGCGATCGCGGTGGTCGTGCTGTGGAGCGTGGGCATGACCCAGGTGGTCACGGCCATCGAGCGCGGGGTCGCGCCCTGGACGAGGAAGGGCAAGCGATGAGTGTCGTCTCGGCAACCGGAACCGTGCGCATCGTGCGGCCGCGGCGCGTGGTGCGCTCGGGTGAGGGCAAGTGGACGCTGCTCCTGATCGGGGTGATCGCCGCCGTGCTGCTCCTGTGGGAGGCGGCCGTCAACTGGTTCCACTGGATCCCCGAGGCCTTCCTGCCCGCACCGACCGCGGTGGCTGTGGCTTTCGGGCAGCTCATGGTCGATCCGGAGTTCTGGTCGGCCTTCGCGTTCAGCGTGACCAACCTGCTGATCGGCCTCGCGATCGCGATCGTCGTGGGTGTGGTCGTCGGCCTCGCGGTCGGCTGGTCGCCGGTGCTGCGCTTCATGGTGGCACCGTTCCTGTGGGTGCTGTATTCGACGCCCAAGGTCGCACTCGCGCCGCTGTTCATCCTCGGGCTCGGGCTCGGCAGCGAGTCGAAGATCGCGCTCGTGATCCTGCTCGCGGTGTTCCCGATCCTGCTGAACACGATGGAGGGCGCGGTCACCGTGAACCCCTCGCTCGTCAACGCGGCCAGGGTCTACGGCGCGAAGGGGATCGGCCTCGGCTGGAAGGTGATCTTCCCCGCCACGCTGCCGTACAGCCTCTCCGGCATCCAGCGCGGCGCGGCTCTGGGCTTCACGGGAGAGGTGCTCGGAGAGTTCCTCGGCGGCACCGGCGGCCTCGGCCACCTGCTCGAGTTCGCGGCGTACCAGTTCCGCATGGACGAGGCCATCGCGATGGTCGTGGTCATGGTCATCATCGCG
This sequence comes from Microbacterium sp. NPDC055988, assembly GCF_042269505.1. NCBI lineage: Bacteria > Bacillati > Actinomycetota > Actinomycetes > Micrococcales > Microbacteriaceae > Microbacterium > Microbacterium sp. NPDC055988. Next base: position 1,059,686 of record NZ_JBHJXY010000001.1, on the reverse strand, counting down.
AACCTCACGCTGCTGCTCATCTCGATCCTCCGACGCCGGCTCGCCCCCTGGTACGACGAGCGCAAGATCGTCGGCTGACCCCGCGCCGACTCTCGACTCCCGACCCCCGTCTCATGCGCGACGGGGGTCGGGTCTTTCACCCCCACCTGAGGGGTCAAGACACGCCGTACGCGCACCCGCGCATGCGACGTGTTCTGACTCCTCGCGCGTGGGGGCGTGTGGGGGAGAGCATCTTCCACCTGGACGGCGCGGTCGGACACGAGATCGTCTTCGTCCACACCGGACGCCTCGACCCCGAACCCGCAGCGGAAGGCGCGACTCTCACGGAGAGCAACGGGGCGGTGGTTCCCGTCGTCTGGCGTAGCTCCGATGACGATGCCGAGGCGCTGCCGCTGTATCCCGCTGGAGTCATGGAGCTGTTCGCTCAGCGATAGATCTCGCGGCGATGCCCGGCGGCGAGCACGAGCACGAGCAGACGATCGTCTTCGATGTCGTAGATCACCCGGTAGTCGCCCACGCGGACGCGCCACGCGCCATCGCTGTTGACGAGCATCTTCGCCGCAGGCGGTCGCGGCTCTTCGGCCAGGAGTTCGATCGCCGCCTGCACGCGACGCCGGGCCTGTGGATCGAGCTTCCGCAACTGCCGCTGTGCCGGCGCAGCGACGTCGATCCGGTAGCTCACACGAGCCCCAGTTCCGCCTTCACTTCCTCCCACGGTACGGGGATCGCTTCGGTTTCTTCAGCCTCGCGGCGTGCCGCGACGGCGGCGGCTGCGTCCTCCGCGTCCTCGGCGAGCTCTCGCAGGCGATCGAATTCATCTGCATCGACGATGGCGACGACGCGGCGTCCGCGGCGGGAGAGGAACACCGGCTCGTGCATGAGGTGGGCGCGATCGACGAGCGCGCCGAGCTGGCTCTTGGCATCGGAGACGGGCAGCACATCAGTCATGGACCAATGGTAACAAACGATCAAAAAGATCGGTTGGTCTATCCCCAGAAAGACGCCCCACTGCCATGCGCAACGGTGGGGTCTTCGCGTCCCCCCACCTGAGGGGTCAAGACACGCCGTACGCGCACCCGCGCACGCGGCGTGTTCTGACTCCTCAGGTGGGGGGTACGGGCGGGTGGGTGGTGCGGGTGCGGGCGGGTGCAGACACATGAAGAGGCCCCACCGCCATGCGCAACGGTGGGGCCTCTCGTGTGAGTCAGCGACTCACGGGTAGGGCAGTGTCGCCGGGCCCTCGTTGTCGAGGCCCAGGAGCTCCTGCGCCTTGAACAGGTACGCGAGCTGGCTGTCGTCGAACTCGAGCGGCTCCAGCTTCTGGGTCTCGATGGTGGTGTCCCACGCCTCGCCGTCGAAGTACAGGTTCGGGCAGGCGAGGTGACCGTCGAGGATCCAGACGCTGTCCGACTCCCGCAGCTCCGCGACGTCGAAGTCGTTGGCCTCGTAGATGTCCAGCGCCTCCTCCGCGTTCTCGGGGAACTCGCCGGGCGCGGGCGCCGTCATGAAGTCGGTGCCCTTGAGTGTGGCCCGCAGGAACCGGACCAGGCTGTTCGGGTTCTCCTGCGCCCACTTCGTGCCGGCGATCTGCACGTCGTTCGCCCAGTTCCGAAGCGACTCCACGACGACGTTCGCGCCGTGCTCCTCGAGGGCGGCGCGGTCGTCGGCATAGAACGGCTGCAGGCTGATCTTGTCGTTGACGAAGAACTCGGTCCACGACTCCGATCCGGGTCCGGGGTAGACGACCTCGGCGTCGATCGACGAGACGTCCCAGCCCTCCTCCTTCAGCACCTGCGCCCGCTGGAACTCGGCAGGATCGCCCGGGGTTCCGGCGAGCACGATCGAGGTGCCGTCGAGATCGTCGACGCTCTTCACGTCGGACTGCACCGCAAAATCGAAGTTCTGCCGGCAGTAGTGACCGGAGACCAGGTCGATCTCGACACCGCCGCGGATGGCGTCGATCACGGTGCCGGTGGATTCGACGCCGATGTCGGCGCTGCCGCTGGCGACCGCCGCCGTGACGTTGTCGGCGGTGATGACCTCGACGGTGAGGCCCTCCTCCTCGTAGTAGCCGAGGTCGCTTGCGAGGGTGAACATCGAGTACATCGTGATGTCGGGGAAGGGGATGGCCACCGTGATGTCGGTGTCTTCGGCGGCTCCGGGTTCGCCATCGCCGAGGTCGACGGGTTCTGCCGGTGTCGGCGTCGGCGCGGCGCAGGCGGCCAGCAGCGTCAGTGCTGCGGCTCCTCCGACCACGGCGATGCCGAGTCTGTTTCGTGTCGTGCGCATGACTCTCCATTCGGGCAAGTGCGTGCGACTCCTCCGTGGAGTGGGGCGCCTCACGCGGATTTTGGGATACGGTATCCAATTTGGGATCACGTGTCCACGGTTTGCGGGATATCGTGCTCGAAGAGGGTCTAGACGGCCGTGATGCAAATTGGATACAGTATCCCAAACAGATTCCCGCGATGAAGAGGTGAAGATGCGTGCCGCCGTGCTGAGCCGTCATGACCTGGACGGGCTGACCGTCCAGGAGGCGGCCGAGCCGACGCCCGGGGAGGGCGAAGTGCTCGTGCGCGTCGACACCGTCGGCCTGAACCAGCTCGACCTCAACGTCATCGCCGGCATCGGACCGGGAGCGCAGGCGCAGCTGCCCCGCATCCTCGGCATCGACCCGGCGGGCGAGATCGTCGCCGTCGGGGCGGGTGTCGACCCGAGGCGCATCGGACAGACCGTCGTCGTCAAGCCGAACATCGCGTGTGGCACCTGCGCGCACTGCCTGGCCGCCGACGAGGCGAACTGCCCGGCACAGGCCGTCGTCGGCGTGCACCGCGACGGCGGAGCGGCCGAGTTCGTCACCGTCCCCGCCCGCAACGCGATCGACCGTCACGGCCTCGACGCCGCGCAGGCGACCGCCGTGGTGCACAGTGCCTCGATCGTCATCAACGCCGCCCGCACCGTCGCGCTCGCCGCAGACGACCGCGTGCTGATCACCGGCGCCGGCGGCACGCTCGGACGTGCGGCGGTGGCCATCGCCCTCGCCCGCGGCGCCGACGTGGTCGCCGCGTCACGCCGGGAGATCGCCCCGCTCGCCGACGAGCAGATCATCCAGGCGGCGGATGCCGCGGAGCTCGCTTCTGCGCTGGATGGGGGAGCGGGCTTCGACGTCGTGCTGGACGTGTCCGGCCACGCCCCGACCCTGAGCGCCGGAATCTCGGCGCTGCGGTGGGGCGGGAGGGCCGTGTTCTGCGCGGCATCCGTCGACAGCGACCTGCGCATCGACGCCCGCGATTTCTACCTGCGCCGCAAGCAGCTGTCGGGTGTCGCCAGCGCGCGCTACGCCGACGTGGCCGAGGCGCTCGCGCTCGCCGGGTCGGGGGCGCTGCCCTCGCTCGTCGGCACCCGCTACGCGCTGGACGACATCGCCACTGCGTATCGCGATTTCCCCCGCAAGGGCGACGGGAAGGTCGTCGTCGATGTGCGCTGACCGCCCTCGGTATCGAAGAGGAGACCTGAAGTGACGAGTTCTGCATCACCCGGCGCGGGAGCGCTGGCCGGGATCCGCGTGGTTGAGCTGGGCCAGTACATCTCCGGCCCGTTCGCCGCCAAGCTGCTCGCCGACCTCGGGGCCGACGTCGTCAAGGTCGAGTCACCCGAGGGCGACCCGATGCGCCGCTGGGAGGGCCGCGCGACGATGAGTCCGCAGTTCGCCGCCTACAACCGGGGCAAGCGCGGGGTGGTGCTCGACCTCAAGAGCGCCGAAGGGCTCGCTGCGCTGTTCGGCCTGGTCGACGACGCCGACATCGTGCTCGACAACTTCCGCCCCGGTGTGGCCGAGCGTCTCGGCTTCGGCCCCGAGGCGCTGCATGCCCGCAACCCGCGGGTGATCACGTGCTCGATCACCGGCTTCGGGCCGACCGGTCCCGCCGCGAAGCGCCCCGCGTACGACACCGTCATCTCCGCCACCGGGGGCATGTACAGCCAAGTTGTCCCGGCCTCCACGATCCGTCCGCTCGGGCCGGCCTTCTCCGATCTGCTGTCCGGGATGTCGGCCGTGCAGGCCGTGCTCGCCGCGCTCCATGCCCGAGATGTGAGCGGAGTGGGGGAGCACGTCGAGGTGACGATGGTGGGGGCGCTGCTCGACTTCCTCACCGAGTCGGCGTCCGCGTTCCTCGAGACGGGTCAGGTCTCATCGCCCGACTCGCGTCCGCGCCGCGCCCAGGCCTACGCCTGCCGTGGGTCGGACGACAAGGCATTCGTGATCCACATGTCGGTGCCGGAGAAGTTCTGGACCGGCCTGCTCGACGTGCTCGAGCGGCCCGACCTCGCCGACGACCCCCGCTTCTCGACGCGTGAGGGGCGCGTGCGCAACTACGACGAGCTCGACGTGGTGCTCAAGGAGATCGCGGCCACCCGCCCCCGCCAGTACTGGCTCGACCGGCTCGCCGCGCACGACATCCCGCACGGTCCGCTGAACACGATGGGCGACCTGTTCGACGATCCGCAGATCGCGAGCATGGGGCTGGTGGAGGAGATCGACGGGCCGGACGGCGCTCTGCGCGTGCCGGTGCCCAGCATCCGATTCCAGCGTTCCGGTCGGCCGGAGTTGCGGTACGCGCCAGGGCTCGGCGCCGACACCGAAGCGTTGACCGGATTGCGGTCCGGATCCGATCCCGAACCCGCACGAGCGAAGGAAGGGGCAGCCTGATGCCCGGTATCGACGACCTCGTCGCGATCGACGTCCATACCCACCCGCAGACCGAGGAGTTCATCGCGGCGATGGGGCAGCGGCACTCGCAGATGTCGGCGCACTTCGGGCGGGAGCGGCCGGTCGTGTCGTTCGCCGAGCAGGCCGACCAGTACCGCGACCGCAAGATGATGGCCGTGATCGTGAACTCCGACTCGGAGACCACGAGCGGCATCAAGGGCGCACCGAACGACCTCCTCGGCAAGGCGCAGCAGGACCACCCCGACGTGTTCCTCGCCTTCGCCGGTATCGACCCGTGGAAGGGCGAGGCGGCGGTCGCCGAGATCCGTCGGATGCACGACGAATACGGCATCAAGGGCGTCGGCGAGCTCAACCCCTCGCGGCAGAAGTTCCTCGCCAACGACCGGCGCTTCTTCCCGATCTGGGAGACCTGCGCCGAACTCGGACTCGTGGTCATGTTCCACTCCGGATTCCCCGGGGCCGGTGCGGGCACCCCCGGCGGCGGCGGGTATCGGCTCGAGAACGCGCGCCCCGTGCCGTACATCGACGACGTGGCTGCCGAGTTCCCCGAGCTCAACATCATCAGCGCGCATCCGGCGTGGCCATGGCACCTCGAGAACCTCGCGATGGTCTGGCACAAGTCGAACGTGTACCTCGACCTGTCCGGCTGGGCGCCGAAGTACCTGCCGCCCGAGGTGGTCCGCTACGCCGACTCGCTGATCTCCGACCGGGTGCTGTTCGGCTCGGACTGGCCCGTGATGACCGCGGACCGCTGGATGGCCGAGTTCGACGAGCTCGGACTCAAGGAGGAGTCGCGCCGGAAGATCCTGCTCGACAACGCACGCAAGCTGTTCCGGCTGTGAGCGCGAAGGAAGGAGCCGATCGTGGCTGAACTGGTGATGGCCGCGGCGACCCCGCACAATCCGCTGCTGTGGCGGGCGATGCGCGAGCCGATGCCCGACGATCTCGTCCAAGTCGAGGCGAACTTCCGCCGCATCCGCGAGGCGATCACGGATGCCGGAGTCGACACGCTCATCGTGCTCGGCACCGACCACGTGCGGCAGTTCTTCTCCGACAACTCACCCGCGTTCATCGTCGGCAAGGCGGCGTCGTACCACGGCACCTATGAGAACGAGGTGCGCACCTTCGGCATGGAGTACGCCGAGCTGACCGGTAATCCGGAGTTGGCGACGCAGATCACCGGCCGCGAGGTGCTGCCCGAGACGATCGACTTCTCGGTCTCGCACGAGTGGCGACTCGATCACAGCTTCGTGCTGCCGCTGCAATACGTGCGGCCCGAGCTCGACCTGCCGATCGTGCCGATCCACGCGAACTCGATCCTGCCGCCGCTGCCGACAGCCGCGCGGTTCGCCGCTCTCGGGCAGCACCTGCGCAGCGCGGTCGAGGCGTGGGACAGCGACGCCAGGGTGGGGGTGCTCACCTCGGGGCACATGGCCACCGACGTCGGCGGGCCGCGCACGTTCAACGGCTCGCCCGACCCGGAGTTCGACGCCGAAGCGGTCGGGTGGATGCGCGACGGCGACCTCGACGGTGCGATCGCAGGATGCCGCTACGACCGCATCATGGCGGCCGGCAACGTGACCTATCAGTACGTGAACATCGTGGCCGCGCTCGCCGCGATGCAGGGGCGTCCGGCCGAACTCGCCGAGGCCACGACCTCGCGCTTCGCCTCCAGCCCGTTCTTCCTGTGGAGGGCCGCATCGTGAGCCGGTACATGATGAACAAGTTCATCCGCGCCGTCGAGATGAGCACCGCGAACGTGAACGCCTACGTCGCCGACACCGAGGGATTCGTCGACGGCTGGCTCGCCGGGGGAGCGGGGCCCGACGCGGTCACCGATGACCGGATGCTGACGCCCGAGGAGCGCGAGGCGTTCGTGAACCGCGACTACGGTGCGCTGTACGGTCTCGGCGCGCATCCGTATCTGCTGTGGCACTTCACAGAGGCCGTCTATGAGCACGAGTACACCGAGGGCTTCGGCTGGCGCGACCTCGTCGAGCGGTACCGTGCCGCGATCATCCCGCACGGCGAGGTCGACGACATCCCCTGATCCGCTCCGGGCGCTCCCGATCCGGCGGTTCCGTCGGGCCGGCACTCCGTCGGGCCCGGCGGTTCCGTCGGAGATTCGCAGTTCCCTCGGCCACTTTCCCGCAGAGAGGCCGAGGGAATTGCTGTTCTCCGAGCGAACTGAGGCCGCGGCGGGCGCGACGGATGCCCCGTGGTGGGGTCCACGGGGCATCCGCCCTTGTGGCGCCGGCGTCGAGCGACGAGCTGGGGACCCGTCGGAGTGGGGATGGACGCGGCGGCGCACCGGCGGTGCGGGGTCTCCTCCCCCGAGGACGACCGCACCACCGGCGTCTTCGCTACGCCATCAGCCGACGGCGTCGCAGGAGTCCCGCACCTCCGAGGAGGAGCAGGGCTGCGGCGAGTGCGATCAGTCCTTCCGAGGGAGCTCCACCGGTCATGGCGAGTCCTTCCGCCTGGCCCGCGGTCACCGCGCCAGAAGCGGCGGTGGCGGCGCCGGACGACGTGCCCGGGTCCGTGCCGGGGTCGGTTCCGGGGTCAGTTCCCGGGTCGGTTCCGGGGTCGGTGCCGGGGTCGGTGCCGGGGTCGGTTCCCGGGTCGGTCCCGGGGCCCGGGTCGGTCACCGTCGCCTCTCCGACCACCGAGATGGCGTTCCCACCGATGGTGATCGGCAGCGTCACGGGCAGTCCCAGTTGGGTGCCGCCGAGGATGCCGTCGGTTCCGGTGGTGGTGTTGCCTCCGGTGGCGGGGGTGGTGGGTGCCGTGGTGCCGCCGGTGCCGGTGCCGGTGCCGGTGCCGGTGACGGTGGCGTCGTCGAGGGCGGAGATCGCGTTGCCGGTCACGGCCACGGGGGCGGTGACGGGTGCGGTGATCTGGGTGCCGCCGAGGATGCCGTCGGTTCCGGTGGTGGTGTTGCCTCCGGTGGCGGGGGTGGTGGGTGCCGTGGTGCCACCGGTGCCGGTGCCGGTGCCGGATCCGGTCGTCGCGCTGTCGCCGAGCAGGGAGATCGCGTTGCCCGACACCTTCACGGGTGCCGTGACGGGTGCGATCACCTGCGTGCCGCCGAGGGTCGCGTCCTCACCTGAGGTTCCCGCCGTCGTGGCGGGAGCGGAAGAGTCGCCGGTGCCGGCCGTGCCGGATCCGGTCGACGCACTGTCGCCGAGCAGCGAGATCGCATTGCCCGACACCGTCACCGGTGCCGTGATGGGCGCGATCACCTGCGTGCCGCTGCCGGTCCCGTCGTCGCCGGACGTGACGCCCGATGTGGCCGGCGCAGAGGATGCCGGTGCTGCGGCTGCCTCTCCGCTCGACGGGGCGCTCTCGGTGTCGCCGACCACGGACACGGCGTTGCCCGTGACAGTGATCGGTGCGTTGACCGCGAGCAGCGCCTGCGTGCCCGAGAGCACGCCGTCCACACCGTTCGTGGTCACGAGGGGCGCCCCGGCCGGGGTCTCGGCCTGGGGAGCCGAGTTCTGGGGAGTTGCGGCCGGGGCGCTGGTCGATGAGCTGTCGTCGAGCACGCTCACCGCGTTGCCCGACACCGTGACAGGGAGGTTCACGGTCACCACGGCCTGGGTGCCGGATGCCGTGCCCGAGGACCCGCTGGTCGCCGGAGCTGGAGCCGGTGCCGGTGCCGGTGCCGGTGCGGGGGCCGGAGCCGGAGCTGGGGCCGGCGCGGGAGCCGGTGCGGGTGCGGGTGCCGCGACGACGTCGCCGAGCACGGAGATCGCGTTGCCGACCGCCGAGATCGGTGCCGTGATCGCTGTCTCCGCCTGCGTGCCGGAGAGCAGTCCGTCTTCTCCGGATGTCTCGGCCGCGTTCGCGGCCGTCGCGCCGAGGAGCGTGATGCCCCCGGCGATGAGCGTGCCCCACAGGGCCCGCTTGAGGTAAGTGCGCATGATCGTTTCTCCTGACTGGATGGATCGTCTGATGGGTGCGCGCGATGAGAGTGCGCGCGCAGCACGGCATCTGTCGTTCCCGGGGGAACGACGTGACGGACCGTCAGTCAGGAGAGACGTCGGTGTCGGCGACCGGCGACGAAGGAAGAACGTCGTCGGATGCGCCGGATGTCCGCTCGCCAGCGCGGAGCGGAGCAGGATCCACGTCGCTGAGGCGCGCGTGGGCAGGGCTGGAGCCTCCACCGGGACCGGCGGAGGAAGAAGCGGGTGCAGGGGCGCCCGGCGGGTTCCCGGAAGAGGAGCCGGTGGGCGCAGTCGCGGTGTCTTGCGCGGCCGGAGCAGACTGCGAGCCCGCGAGGGAGACGGCGGGCGACGACGAGAGGGCCGCGGCGCGCGCGGAAGCGACGCCCGAGGCGCCGAGGATCGGTGCCGGCGCGGCGGCCGTCGCAGTGACCGCGATGTCGAGGACCGAAGTCGTGGGGGTGTCGATGACGCCGTCGGTGCCGGGGGCCGGATCGGGTGTCGTCGGATCGAGCGCCTCGAGCACGGGCGGGACGGTTCCGTTCGTCACCTCTCCGAGAAGGGCGGTCGTGTCATCGACCACTCCGACCACGTCGTCCACGGCGGAGATCACGCCGAGATCAGAGACCAGGTCGCCGACGACGGGGACGCCCGCGACGGTGTCGAGGATCGGATCGGTGATCTGCGATACCGGCGAATCCGTGAGTGCCTCGGTGACCGGTGCGACGACCGCCTCCGCCGTCTCGGTGACGGCGTGCACGACCGGGGCGGTGGCGGGACCCACGACCGGGGTCTCGGCGACGGCCTGCGTCACGGTCTCGACCACGGCCGGAACGGCCTTCTGCACGGGGGCGACGACCTTCGTCACGACGGGTGCGACGACCTTCGAGACGACGGGCGCCACGGGAGAGGTGACGGTCGAGACGGTCTCATTCACGAGCGAGGTCAGCCCGTCGAGCGGGCCGTCCTGCTGCTCATCCGCGTGCGCGGAACCGCCTCCGAGGAGGACGGTGAGCGTCGCCCAGGCGAGCGCTCCGACGGCACCCCAGAGGGCCACGGCAGGAACGCCGCGTCGGGTGGCCGAAACGTCCACGTCTACCTCCCCCTCCGAAGGCAACGTACGTCGACGCAGATGCGTCGATTGCGGGTGACGATACTCGCGAGGGGAGGTTCTGTCTAGGGGGTTTTGCGCGCGTTTCCGGGGATGTCGGGTTGTGACGCGCCCGGTGAAAACTCGGCTTGACTTTCCCCAGGTTCTACACATCCCCCTCCGCGGAGGGGCAACCTTCAATGCGCGATTTAAACTGATTCCCATCCACAGGCTGGGGAAACAACAAAGACCAGTTCAACCGGCAGAAAAAAGATTGAACTCCCACCCATCCACGGGGTTATCCACACCCGTTGTGCACAGACACTCCGGCTTTGTCCGCACGCTTTCCACATGGTTATCCACAGGCCGTGTTGCATGTGGAAACCGTCGCTCGTAGCGTGGGCGAGCGACCGAATGTCGGAGGCACCTGTTTCGCTGTGCGAAGCGGTTCGTCGGCCGAGAGCCACGCGGCCCCGCCGCCGAAGCGCCTCATCAGAACATCGCATCGGAAACGTCGCATCGAAGGGAAGACTGTGTCGATCGCCGACATCTCAGAGGAGCGCCTGGGAGGGCAGCGTCCGCCGGAGCGCACCCCTCCGCACGACCTCCTCGCGGAGCAGAGCGCGCTGGGTGGAATGCTCCTCTCGAAAGATGCCGTCGCCGACGTGATCGAGACGCTCAAGGGCGCCGACTTCTACATCCCGAAGCACGAGCTGATCTTCGAGGCGATCCTCTCGCTCTACTCGCACGGCGAGCCCACCGACGTCGTGGCCGTCACCGACGAGCTCATCAAGACCGGCGAGCTGGGTCGCGCCGGCGGCGCCGACTACCTGCACACCCTCACCTCGATCGTCCCCACCGCGGCGAACGCCGGCTACTACGCGGGCATCGTCTCGGAGCGCGCGATCCTCCGCCGCCTGGTCGACGCCGGCACCCGCATCGTGCAGCTCGGCTACGCGGGTGAGGGCGACGCGACCGACATCGTCAACAACGCTCAGGCCGAGATCTACTCGATCACCGGATCCGAGACCGCCGAGGACTACGTCCCGCTGCAGATCGCGGTCGATGCGGCTCTCGAAGAGATCGAAGCCGCCAGTGGCCGCGACGGCTCGATGACGGGTGTGCCCACCGGGTTCCGGGAGCTCGACGAACTCACCAACGGCCTCCACGGTGGGCAGATGATCGTCGTGGCCGCGCGTCCTGCCATGGGTAAGTCCACGCTCGCGCTCGACTTCGCTCGCTCGGCATCCATCGGCCACAACATCCCCTCGGTCTTCTTCTCGCTCGAGATGGGCAAGAGCGAGATCGCGATGCGTCTGCTCAGCGCCGAGGGCCAGATCCCGCTGCAGAACATGCGCAAGGGAAACCTCGACCCGCGCGACTGGACCACCGTCGCCGCGACCCGAGGCCGCATCAACGACGCGCCCCTCTACATCGACGACAGCCCCAACATGACGCTCGTCGAGATCCGCGCGAAGTGCCGTCGACTCAAGCAGCGCGAGGGCCTGCGCATGGTCATCATCGACTACCTGCAGCTGATGACCTCGGGCAAGCGCGTCGAGTCGCGTCAGCAGGAGGTCTCGGAGTTCTCGCGAAGCCTCAAGCTCATCGCCAAGGAGCTGCAGGTTCCCGTGATCGCCCTGTCGCAACTGAACCGTGGTCCCGAGCAGCGCACCGACAAGAAGCCCGCGATCAGCGACCTGCGTGAGTCCGGCTCGATCGAGCAGGACGCCGACATGGTCATCCTGCTGCACCGCGACTCGGTGTACGACAAGGATGTGCGGCCCGGCGAGGCCGACCTGATCGTCGCAAAGCACCGTAACGGTCCGACCGCCACGATCACCGTCGCGTTCCAGGGTCACTACTCCCGCTTCATGGACATGGCCCCGGGCGGAGACTTCAACTGACCGTCTCTCGCAACGCGCGGGGGCGAAATCTCGAACTCGCGAGCCCGGGTTTGACCGTTGCGGTGCTGCGCGGCGATCATGAGGTTCACGCGCCGACGGAGGCGCACGGGTGAGGAGCGGAATATGCAGCGTGGGTCGAACCTCCCTGCTGTGGGCGTGTACAACCAGGCGCTCGTCTTCGACCTCATCCGCCGGTCCGAGGAAGGGCTCAGCCGCAGCGAGCTCGCCGAACGCACGGGGTTGTCGACGCAGACGCTCAGCAATGTCACTCGCCGACTTGCCAACGAGGGACTGATCGAGGAGACCGGGAAGGTCATCTCGGGGCCGGGAAAGCCGCGGACGCTCCTCGCGCTGCGGTCGGACTCGCGCTACGCGGTCGGGGTGCATCTCGACCCGGCCGTCGACACCGTCGTGGTCGTGGATGCCGCCGGCGCTGTCGTCGCGCGGACCGAGCAGACCCCCGGAGGCGCGGATGCGTCGCCGGACGAACTCGTGGGCCGTCTCGGGGAGAGTGTCCGATCGCTCATCGTCGAGGCGCGGCTTCCGGCCGAGCGCGTGCTCGGGATCGGTGTGGCGGCGCCGGGCCCGTTCGACCGCGACGCGGGGCGCCTGCTGAATCCGCCGCTCCTCCCCGCCTGGCACAACGTGTCGGTGCGCACCGAGCTGGAAAGGGTCAGCGGGCTGCCGACGCTGCTCGAGAAGGATGTCGTGGCGACGGTCGTCGGGGAGCAGTGGTTCGACGCGGGGCAAGAGCTCGCCGACGCGATGTTCCTCTACTACGGTGCCGGCCTCGGCCTCGGGCTCTCCGTCTCGGGGGCACCGGTGCACGGCAGGACGGGCAACGCCGGCAACATCGCGCACATCGTCGTCGATCCGGAGGGACCGCTCTGCACCTGCGGATCGCGTGGCTGCATCGGCGTGATCATGGAGCCGAGGGTGCTCCTGGCCCAGGCGGAGCGCACGACTTCGCCGAGCGGCACGGCGGATGCACGGATGCAGCTCGAGCTGCTGTCGTCCTTGGCCGCCGCCGGAGACAAGGGAGTGCTTGCAGCCCTGGAGCGCGCAGGAAGGCACCTCGCGACCGCGATCGTCGAGGTGAACAACCTCCTCGATCTCGGCATCGTGGTCCTCGGAGGCCCGGCGTGGTCGAGGCTCGGCGAACGGCTTCTCCCGGCGCTTGATCACTGGGTGCACACCTCGGCCGTCAGCACGTCCACGGAACCCGTGCACCTGCGCCCCTCGCAGATGGGAGCGGATTCAGCCGCGGTCGGTGCCGCGTGCCTCGTGCTCGACGATGCCCTCACGGCACGGCCGTCGCGGCTCATGATCAGCCGCTGACGGCAGGCTGCCGCTGCGGCCGGACGGAATGGCGTTCCGTGACGGAACTGTTACGTGCTGCTCTCGAACCATTTATCCCATTTGATAGGATTATCCGTCTGAGGGCCTCAACAGCGAGGTCCGCATGCAAAGGAGCAAATCAGATGCGAACCAAGCCCCTCGCCGCCATCGGCGCGATCGCGGTCGGCGCGGTCGTCCTCTCGGGATGCAGTGCGTCCGAGGACGCGGAGACGTCCGACAGCGGAGACCGCACCATCACGGTCGCCTATCAGATGACGTCCGCGTTCCACCAGCTCGACGATCTCTTCCAGAAGGTCAAACCCGAGTTCGAGGCCGCGAACCCCGGTGTGACGGTGAAGCTCCAGCCGATCGAGTCCGAGGACGAGTACTTCACGAAGCTCGCCCTGATGAACGGCTCGCCCGACACGGCACCCGACGTGATCTACGAGGACACCTTCCAGCTGCGCTCGGACGCCGCTGCCGGCTACCTGCTCCCGATCGATGACTACCTCGCCGACTGGGATGACTGGGACCAGTTCTACGACGCGGCCAAGGAGGCCGGGCTCGGCGGAGACGGCAGCACCTACGGCGTCTCGATGGGCACCGACACCCGCGCGATCTACTACAACAAGGAGATCTTCGCCGCGGCGGGACTCCCCGCCGACTGGCAGCCCACGTCGTGGCAGGACATCCTCGATGCCGCCGAAGCGGTGAAGGCGTACGACGCCGACCTGATCCCGCTGAACATCTACGGCAGCAAGAGCGCCGGTGAGCAGACGTCGATGCAGGGTCTCGAGATGCTGCTCTACGGCACCGAGTCCACTCTGTACGACGCCGACTCCGACAAGTGGGCGGTGGACTCCGAGGGTCTCACGGATGCATTCGGCTTCTACGACACGCTCTACAAGAACGATCTGGCTACTCCGCTCGATCTCGCCCTCGACTCGAACATCGGCAGCCGCGTCCCCACGGAGCTGCTCCCCGAGGGGAAGCTCGCCATGGCCATCGACGGGTCGTGGCTCCCCGGCGGCTGGATCAGCGGCGAAAGCGCCTGGGACGGCTGGGAGGACACGATCGGTCTCGCCAAGATGCCGACGCAGGACGGCGGCGACCCCGGCTTCACCTCGATGTCCGGGGGCTGGACCCTCGCGGTCGGCGCTCAGACGAAGCACCCGCAGACGTCCTTCGACTTCATCGCCATGGCATTGAACCAGGAGAACTCGCTCAAGTACGACACCGAGAACAGCCAGATCGCCGTCCGCGAAGACGTCGCGACCGACGATGCGTACCTCTCGTACAACCCGACCTTCGCGTTCTTCTCCGACCTCGTGCAGTACACGCACTTCCGCCCGACCACGCCGGACTACTCGCAGATCACCAGCGCGCTTCAGCAGGCCACCGAATCGGTGATCACCGGAGAAGCGAGCCCGGAGGACGCGGCCAAGACCTACGACGACGCGCTCACCCAGATCGTCGGCGCGGACAAGGTCGAGTAGGAACCCTGCAGTGACCTCCGCTTCCACAACGCACAGCCCGGCCCCGGTGCAGACCGGGGCCGGGAGGCGCGCCCCGCTCCGCGAACTGATGCGCTCGGTTCCGCTGCTGCCCGCCGTGGTGCTGCTGGTCGTGTTCCTGCTCGGGCCGATCATCTACGCCATCTGGGGATCGCTGACCAACCGCGCGCTCACGGGCTATCGGGCGGCGCAGCCCGAGTTCATCGGACTCGACAACTACGTCTCGCTGTTCACCGACCCGAACTTCTGGACCGCACTGGTCCTCACGGTCGTCTTCGTGCTGTTCTCCGCGATCATCGGTCAGAACGTGCTGGGTCTCGGCGTCGCCGCGCTCATGCGCATCGGTTCGAAGTCGGTCAACAGCGTGGTCGGCGCACTCGTCGTCGTCGCCTGGGTGATGCCCGAGATCGTCGCAGCCTTCGCCCTCTACGCCTACTTCTCGAAGGACGGCACGCTCAACGCGCTGTTGGAGGCCGTGGGCATCCCTGCCGTGAGCTGGCTCATCGAGTACCCGATGTTCGCCGTCATCCTCGCCAACGTCTGGCGGGGCACGGCGTTCTCGATGCTCGTCTACGGGGCCGCCCTCAACGAAGTGCCGCCCGAGGTGATGGAGGCTGCACAGATCGACGGCGCGAACGCCGCCCAGCGCTTCTTCCTCATCACCATCCCGATGATCCGCCGATCTATCTCGACGAACCTGATGCTCACCACCCTGCAGACGCTCGGGACCTTCGGTCTCATCTGGGTGATGACCAAGGGAGGTCCGGGCGTCTCGAGTTCGACCCTTCCCGTCCTCGCCTATCAGGAGGCCTTCCAGTACTCCCAGATCGGCTACGGCACGGCGATCGCTGCGGTGACCCTCGTGCTCGGCGCGATCTTCGCGATCTTCTACATCCGCATCCTCAAGCCGGAGGTCGACTGATGACTGCCACTGAAGCAATCGTCCGCCCCGCAGTGAGGCGCGGCCAGCGGATCTCCGTCGCGACGCCCGCGAAGCGCCGCTCCGCGTGGCTCGCCAACACCGTGCTGATCGTGATCGGGGTCGTGTTCCTCGTGCCGATCGCGTGGATCGTGTTCTCCTCGGTGTCCCCAAAGGCCACCGTGTCGATCTCGGTGCCGGAGAGTGTGACGTTCGACAACTTCGCCTCGGTGTTCGACTGGTCGATGACGCTGTTGCCGCTATGGAACTCGGCGCTGATCTCGTTCGGCACCGCCTTGATCACCGTCGTCGTCGGCGTGCTCGCCGCGTATCCGCTCTCGCGGCACAACTCGCGGTTCCAGCGGGGCTTCATGTACTCGGTCCTCTTCGGTTCCTGCCTGCCGATCACGGCCATGATGGTGCCGGTCTACGCGCTGTTCGTGCAGCTGAAGATGCTCGATTCGCAGGTCAGCGTGATCCTGTTCATGGCCGCCACGTCATTGCCCATGGCGATCTGGATGCTGAAGAACTTCATGGACTCGGTGCCGGTCTCCCTCGAAGAGGCGGCATGGGTCGACGGCGCCTCCGCCATGCGGGCGCTGTGGACCATCGTCCTGCCGCTCATGCGCCCAGGCATCAGCGTCGTCTTCATCTTCGTGTTCACGCAGGCGTGGGGGAACTTCTTCGTCCCGTTCGTCCTGTTGTTCAGCTCGGAGAAGATGCCGGCGGCCGTCGCGATCTTCACCTTCTTCGGCACCAACGGGGCCGTCGCCTACGGGCAGCTCGCCGCGTTCGCCATGTTGTACTCCGTGCCGATCCTCGTCCTGTACCTGCTCGTGCAGCGTCTCTCCGGCAGCAGCTTCGCGCTGGCCGGCGGCGTCAAGGGCTGATCCACAGCCTCCTCGCACAATCCCCACGATCCAGAAAGCACCACACATGCACGACCGCACCGCGCTCATCGAGATGCGCATCGACCGATTCATCCGCGAGCGCCTCCGTCCGGCGCGTCACCGCCTGAGCCACCCGCTCGAGGTGCGCGCGTGGGAGGTGCCGGGGGAGCCGGTGCCCTTCACGGATGCCATGCAGGCGGACTACACGCCGACCGCGGTCGGCACCCCGTGGGGGCGCCCGTGGGGCACGACCTGGTTCCGTGTGAGCGGGGAGGTCCCGACCGAATGGCGTACGTCATCCGGCGATCTCCCCGACGGCACCCGGGCAGAGCTCGTCGTGGACCTCGGCTTCACGGCCGGACAGAGCGGCTTCCAGGCCGAGGCTCTCGTCTGGGGTCTCGACGGGAGTCCGATCAAAGGCATCTCGCCGTTCAACAACGCGGTCGCCGCGGCGGTGCAGTCGGACGGCCGCATCGACGTGCTGCTCGAGGCGGCGTCGAATCCCGACGTGGGCAGCATCTTCACGTTCGACCCGACCGCGCTCGGCGACCCCGAGACCGCAGGTGCCGATCCGATCTACGTGCTCCGCGTCGTCGACGTGGCCCTGCGCGATCTGACCGTCGAGTCGCTGCTCGACGACACCGTGATCCTGCGCGGGCTCCTCGGCGAGCTGGATGCTGCGTCGCCGCGGCGGGCGGAGATCGTGCAGGCACTGGACCGGATGATCGACCTCGTGGACCCGCATGATGTCGCGGGCACGGCGGCCGAGGGCCGTGAGGCGCTCCGAGCGGTGCTGGCGAGTCCCGCCCATGCCAGCGCACACGTGCTGCATGCCGTCGGGCACGCACACATCGATTCGGCCTGGCTGTGGCCGGTGCGCGAGACGGCTCGCAAGGTGTCGCGCACCTTCTCGAACGTGCTCTCGCTGATGGACGAGAACCCCGACGTCGTGTTCGCGAGTTCGTCGGCGCAGCAGTTCGCCTGGATCAAGGAGCGCTACCCGGAGATCTGGGAGCGTCTGGTCGAGCGCGTGCGCGAAGGCCGCTTCGTCCCGGTCGGGGGCATGTGGGTCGAGTCGGACACGAACATGGTCGGCTCCGAAGCCCTCGCCCGTCAGTTCGTCGAGGGCAAGGGCTTCTTCCTTCGCGAGTTCGGGATCGACACCCCCGAGGTCTGGCTGCCCGACTCCTTCGGCTACAGCGGTGCCCTTCCGCAGATCATCAAGGCCTCGGGATCGAAGTGGTTCCTCACGCAGAAGATCTCCTGGAACGAGACGAACCGGATGCCGCATCACACCTTCCTCTGGGAGGGGCTCGACGGCACGCGCGTGTTCACGCACTTCCCTCCGGTCGACAAGTACAACTCGGACGCCTCGCAGGCCGATCTCGCGCATGCGCAGCGGAACTTCCAGGACAAGGGTCGAGCCCGTGTCTCGCTGCTGCCATACGGTTACGGCGACGGCGGAGGCGGACCGACCCGGGAGATGGCGGCGCAGGTCGAGCGTGCGGGGTCGCTGGAAGGGTCGCCGGTCGCCCGGCATTCCACGCCTCGGGCATTCTTCGAGCAGGCCGAGTCCGAGTACCCGTCGCCCGAGGTGTGGAGCGGCGAGCTGTACCTCGAGTTCCACCGCGGCACGTACACGAGTCAGCTGAACACCAAGCAGGGCAACCGTCGCAGCGAACACCTGCTCCGCGAGGCCGAGCTGTGGGCGGCGACGGCATCCGTCCGCACCGGACGCGCCTACCCGGCCGAGCAGCTGAAGCGCCTCTGGCAGCTCGTCCTCCTCCAGCAGTTCCACGACATCCTGCCCGGAACGTCGATCGCCTGGGTGCATCAGGATGCCGAGCGCAACTACGCGGCGATCGCCGTGGAGCTCGAGCAGATCATCTCCGACTCGCTGCGTGCGCTGGTAGGTGAGGGCACGCGCAGCCTCGTGGCCAACGCGGCCCCGCACGGACACGACTCGGTCGGCGCACTGTCGATCGGCGAGGCGGATGCGGCCGCACCGGTCGCGCCGGTCGCGGTGGACGGCGGGTTCGTGCTCGACAACGGGCTCGTGCGCGCGACGATCGACGCCCGCGGGGTGCTGACCTCGATCATCGACCGGGCGAGCGGCCGTGAGGTCGTGCCGGCCGGCCAGAGCGCCGGCGTCTTCCAGCTGCACCGGGACACCCCGACGCAGTGGGACGCCTGGGACATCGACGAGCACTATCGCCGCAACGTCACCGACCTCCTCGAGGTGGACGGCATCGAGATCGTCGGCGGCGGCGTGGTGATCTCGCGCTCCTTCGGCGCGTCGACGCTGGTGCACAGCATCCGTCTCGACGAGGGGTCGCGAACCCTGAAGCTGGCCATCGACGTCGACTGGCGCGAGCGGCAGAAGCTGCTCAAGCTGAGTGTCCCCGTCGACGTGCACACCGACCACGCCGCCTCCGAGGTCCAGTTCGGGCACATCGTGCGTCCGACCCACACCAACACCTCGTGGGATGCTGCGCGCTTCGAGACCGTGGCGCATCGGTGGGTCAGAGTGGGGGAGAGCGACTTCGGCGTCGCGGTCACCAACGACTCCACCTACGGCCACGACATCACCCGGCACCCGCGTGAGACGGGCGGCACGTACTCGACCGTGCGGCTCTCGCTCGTCAGGGCCGCGCTGTTCCCCGACCCGCAGCAGGACCAGGGGCGGCATCATCTGGAGGTGGGCATCGTCGTCGGCGGCGAGCTCGTCGACGCGATCGCCGAGGGGTACCGCACGAACCTCGCAGAGCGCCGCATCGAGGGCGCCGACGATGTGCAGCCCCTCATCTCGATCGATCACCCGGGTGTGCTGGTCGAGGCGGTCAAGCTCGCCGAAGACGGCAGCGGCGACGTGATCGTCCGTCTGTACGAGGCGCTCGGGCGTCGCGCAGACGCCACGGTCACGGTGGGCTTCCCGAGCGGCGACGCCAGCGAAGTGGACCTGCTCGAGCGTGAGAGCGAGCAGGCGGTGCTGGCGGGTCAGGATGCCGACGGCATCCGTCTGGCGCTGCGTCCGTTCCAGCTCGCGACGTTGCGGCTGCCCCGGGCCTGAACAGTGGAGGGTCTCCGCCCGTGCGGAGGCCCTTCGCCTGTTCAGTGGCGGCCGGTGTGGTCCCGGCGTCAGGCTCCGGCGACCAGCTGGTTGCCGGAGCGCGCGACCAGGGGATCGAGCACCGTGACGGCGTCGAGCTGGTCGACGCCGTCGACGCGGAACACCGCGCGCTCGCCGGGTAGCAGCGTCACCAGACCACGGTCGACCCGGGCGTCGGGGGAGAGCCGGTCGACGAGCAGGGTGAGGTCGCGCACCAGTGCACCCGCCGTGACGGTCACCAGATGCCCGCCGCCGTCGATGCGCTCCACCTCGGCGGCGAGACGAGGCTCGGCGAGGGCGCTGTCGCGGGGCTCGGCGAACCACCAGAGTCCGCGAATGCCGGATGCCTCGGCGACGATCAGTTCCGCGGCGACGTCGCCGGGCGAAGCGACGGCATCCGGAACGGTCACACGTGCCGACCCCCGCGGTTCGATCGACACCGCCGCCTCGGCGGAGGCGTGCACCGCGCCGTCGAAGCCGATCCGTCGCAGCGAGACGCTGCCCGACCAGGTGTCGTCGGTGTCGTTGTGCAGCACCGCTTCGAGGCCCTCGCCCGCCGGCTGCACCGTCACCACTCGCGGGTCGAAGGCCTTCTCGATGGCGAACAGCAGCGGCTTCTCCCGTCCGTCGCCGTCGATCGCCGCCCACGAGGTCACGGGCCAGCAGTCGTTCAACTGCCACACGATCGCGCCGGCGTTGTGCGGGGCGAGCGAGCGGAACCAGTCGAGCGCGAAACCCACCGCATTCGCCTGATTGAGCTGCATGGCCCAGTGCCAGGTCTCGATGTCGTCGGGGATCGGGTAGTGCGCGACGAGTCCCGCGCCCAGCTTCGCGTTCCCGTCCGCCGCCTTCTGGTGCACGATCATGCCGGGGGAGTCGGGGGTGATCGGGTCGTCCGAGATGGATCGCTTCAGCGTCGGCCAGGTGGGCGGGCCCTGCCACCCGAACTCGGCGACGAAACGCGGGCGGTGGTCGCGGTAGGTCGGCCAGTCTCGGCGGTTCCACTGCTCCCACAGGTGCATGGAGCCGTGCGCCTCGGCATTGGGGTGCGGTCCGGTCTGTTGACGCCCGTCCCACCCGGCGCCGGGGCTGAAGGGGCTTCCGGGGGCATACGGCACGTGCGGAGCGAGCTCGTCGATGATCGCGGGGAACAGTTCGTAGTAGTAGCGCGCGCCCCAGCTCTTGCCGTCGAGCAGGGTCTTCCAACCCCAGTCCTCGTATCCCCAGGTGTTCTCGTTGTTGCCGGTGAGCAGAGCGAGTGAAGCACGGTGGGCGAGGCGCGACACGTTCTCCCTCGCCTCCGCCTCGATCTCGCCACGCAGCGGATCTTCCTCCGCGTAGGCGGCGCAGGCGAACAGGAAGTCCTGCCAGACCAGCAGGCCGAGCTCGTCGGCGAGATCGTAGAAGTCCTCGGACTCATAGATCCCCCCGCCCCAGACGCGGATGAGGTTGAGGTTCGCGTTCTTCGCCTGCTCGAGCCTGGTGCGATACCGCGCGCGGTCGACGCGGCTCGGGAACGCGTCGTCCGGAATCCAGTTGACACCCTTCACGTAGATCGGGCGGTCGTTCACGATCAGGGTGAACGGCGTGCCGGAGGCATCCGCCGTCGTGTCCCAGCGCAGGTCGCGGAAACCGACTCGCCTCGTCGTGGAGTCGAGAGCCGTGCCCTCGGACAGGAGGGCGACATCGACGTCGTAGAGCGGCTGGTCGCCATGGCCGGCGGGCCACCAGCGCTCGACGTCGCTCACTGAGACCTCGATCTCCGCCGACGTCTCCGAGGCGGCGATCGGTACCGTGCGGACCGTTCCCGCGACGTCGACCGTCAGGTCGAGCGGGAGTGCCGAGGCGCGCTCGACTTCGACGGCGACGCGTACCGTGCCATCCGTGCCGTCCGGCGTCGCATGGACGCGGACGTCGTTCAGACGGGCGTCCGACCAGGACTCCAGACGCACCTCGCGCCAGATGCCGCTCGAGGCGGTGGCGATGCCCCAGTCCCAGCCGAAGCTGCACGCCGACTTGCGCAGGGCGTTGAATGGCGAGGGGTAGGGGCGCGGGCGCGCACCCAGCGCCACGCTCTGCGCGTCGGCGTATCGGACGGGACTGCGGAAGGCGACGGTGACCGTGTTGTCGCCCGGGGTGAGCAGCGCGGTCACATCCAGGCGATAGGAGCGATGCTGGTTGGCGACCTCGGCGATCACGTTCCCGTTCACCGTGACCGTGGCGACGGTGTCGAGCCCGTCGAAGACGAGCTCGTGACGGTCGGCCGCCTGGTCATCCGCCTCGAGGACGAAGCTGCCCTCGTAGGTCCAGTCCACCAGGCCGATCCACGCCAGCGCGGACTCGTTGTCGTCGAGGTACGGGTCGGGGACGAGGCCTGCCCGCAGCAGGTCGAGATGCACCACACCTGGGACGACGGCGGGGATCCACGCCCCGGGCACCTGTGCGGGACCGGCGCTCGGACGGACGCGCCAGCCATCGGTGAGCGGGCGGCGGATGAGGGGAAGGGCGGACGCGACGCTCACGGGACGGCTCCTGCTTCGAGGCCCCTGCAGTTCCCGCTCTGGAAGGAGCATGAAGGCGACGGGGGTGGGGGATGACGACGGCTCCAGCTTCGCAGCTTCGTCGAGCGTGAGGGGGATTTGCGGCACGCGTCGGGTGAAGTCGTCGATGCATGCGCCCAGCCGGTCCACGCCGGCACCCTCGTTCCGCGTGGGCTACCCGAAGACCCGGGGCGTTCCTTCCCGGAAACGGATGCGGATCACGGGGAGAGGGCCTGCCGGCCGGGCCTGCGGGATCGAGATGACCAGGTTGCCCAGGGGGTCGTCGTCCCGGGCGTGCGCGGGGTCGACGATGGCTCGGAAGGGGAGGTCTTCTCCCGTCGTCAGGAGCTCGACGCCGAGCACGGATTGAGGCCGGACGCCCCGCACGGTGGCGGTCTCGTCCGGCCAGGCGACGAGGTGCAGATACAGGTCGTCCGCGTTCCTGGTCGACGGGCCGTAGAACTGCCAGGGCTCGAGCCCCGGTCGCGCGCCGATCACGCTTTCGCGGTGGGTGCGCATCCAGTCGGCGATCTCGTGCAGCGTCGCCTCTTCCTTCGCCGGCAGAGCGCCGGTGATGCTCGGTCCCACATTCAGCAGGAGCGAGCCGCCGTTCGCGGCGCAGTCGACGAGTGTGCGGATGAGATGCGCGGTGGTCTTGTAGTCCTGGTCGTCCGGATCCCATCCCCACGTGTCGTTCATGGTGATGCACGCTTCCCATGCGTCGTGGAGAAGCTCGGCAGGGATCGACTGCTCCGGCGTGACGTAGTCGCCGATTCCGGGGATGCGGTCGTTGAGGACGACATCCGGCTGAAGGGACCGGATGTGCCTCTCCAGATCGGCGCTGTCCCATTCCTCTGCCGTGCGCTCCCACCCGCCGTCGAACCACAGCAGATCGATGCGCCCGTAGTTCGTGAGCAGCTCGGTGAGTTCCGCCTTCATCCGTTCGCGATATCCGGCCCACTGCGCGGGCGTCGCGCGCGGATACTCCTCGAACCCGTACGGCGCGAACTCCGCGCGCCAGGCCGGGTAGTCGGGGTCCGACCAGTCGGAAACCGAGAAGTAGAGCCCGATGCGCAGTCCCACCTCCCGGAAGGCATCCACGTAGTCGCGGACGAGATCGCCCCCGCGCGCCCCATAGGGAGACGTGGAGATGTTGAGCGGCGTCGCCGCGCTCGGCCACGACGCCCAGCCCGAGTGATGCTTCGTCGTGAAGACGGCGTACTGCATCCCCGCCCCCCTCGCCGCCTGGGCGATCGCCCGAGGATCCCACTCCCGAGGATCGAATCGGTCCGCCTCGGCGAAGTAGTCGACGGCCCGTCGTGCGTGCACGCCCGAGCCGTCGTCGCTGGTGAGCCCGACCATCGGCCAGGACAGGTCGACTCCGAGCTGGCTCGCCTGATCGAAGTGGATGAACAGTCCGAACGAGGCGGAGCGGAACCACTCCAGGCGGGAACGGTGGACGGAACTCGCGGCGTGAGGTGCCGGAGTGGCATGCGTGGCGGTGGGCATCGGCTCTCTTCGTCCAGGGCGTGGTCGGGGTTTCGTCGCCCGCAGCTGCGAGCACTTGACAAGGCAACGCGCATCAATTTACGCTCGCCAGCAACGTTTAGGCAACCGGTTACCTAAATATCGGTTGGGTCATGAGACGACCCTCGACGACGTCCTCGCTTCCCGATAAGGAGATCCTTCGATGAAGAAGCCGCAGCAACGAATGATGCGTTCCGCCAGTGCCTTCGCCGCCGTCGTGACGGTGCTGGTTCTGGCCGGATGCACATCCGGCAGTCCGTCGACGACGACCGCAGACGGTCGGACCGTCCTCAAGGTGTACGGCTGGAAGGGCGGCGAAGGTGAGCCCGCGAATGTCGCCGAGATCAACGCGGCCTTCGAGAAGGCCAACCCCGACATCGAACTCGAGTTCGAGGCGATCCCCGCGAATGAGGCCTATTCGCAACGCGTGCAGCCCGAGCTGCTGGCCGGCAACGCTGCCGACGTGATCATGCTCGACAGCAACCTTCTCGCGACCTGGGGGAAGTCGGGATACCTCGCAGACCTGTCCTCGGCGTCATGGGCCGACGACATCACGCCCGAGGTCGAAAGCTTCGCGACCTACGACGGCGATGTGCTCGCCATGCCCATGGAAGCCATCGGCGTCGGCCTGTACTCGAACACGGAACTGCTCAGCGAGGTCGGCGTGACCGAGGTGCCGAAGGACTGGGACGGTTTCGTCGATGCGCTCGCCAAGTTGAAGGCTGCCGGCCATGTCCCCATCACCCTTCCCGACAAGGCGGGGTGGACGGGCGCGATGGCGTTGCTCAATGCCGCGGCCACGACCGTCGACAAGGGCTGGGACGAGGAGTTCTACCGCGGCGATGCGAGCTTCTCGGACTGGAAGCCGGCTGTCGAGCAGCTGCTCGACCTGCAGGAGCAGGGTCTGATCGATTGGAAGACCGAGCTCGGCGAAGACGAGTGGTCGCAGGGCGTCGACGACTTCACGGCGGGCGACACGGGCTTCTGGCTCCAGGGCGCATGGAACCTCGGCGGTGTCGCCGAAGCCGGTGTCGACAGCCGGTTCACTGCGTGGCCCGGTGGGGCGGCGGGGGTCGACCCCAACGAGCTGCTGTTCGTCGGCACGATGTGGGGTGTCAACGAGGCGTCTCCCGTCAAGGAGGCCGCCGAGAAGTACGTGGACTTCTGGTCACAGCCCGAGAACCTCGATCTGTTCCTCGAGGCGGAGAACGCGATCTCTCCGTTCACATCGGGCACGAGCCCTCAGACCGACGCGACGGCCGAGTTCCTCGCGTCCTACGAGGCCGGGAACTACCGCTTCATGCAGACGAACACCTGGATGGCGGGAGACGTGCAGACGCAGATGGGCTCTCGCCTGCAGGCGCTGTTCCTCGACGAGATCACCGTCGACGAGTTCCTCGACGAGATGGACGGGATCGCGAAGAAGGCGGAGTAGTCCCGTTCCTGGTGCGGCTGCGCTGTGTGCGGCGGCCGCACCGCACTCGCTGAAGGTGTGTCATGATCTCCAAACGTCCCCTCGTCGCTCTCGGGTTCCTTCTTCCCGCGCTCGTCGTCTACGGGCTCCTCATCCTCTACCCGCTGGCCAACGGCCTCTGGCTCAGCTTCACCGACAGCAGCGGCGGTCCTCGGGCGGACTTCGTCGGATTCGAGCAGTACTCGCGACTGCTCACCGACGGGGAGGTGCTCCGAGCGGTGGGCACCACCGTGATCTACGCCGTCTTTGTCGTCGTCTTCCAGAACCTGTTCGGGCTGCTTCTGGCCAGAGCGCTCTACAACCGGCCGCGCATCCGCAAGCCGGTCAGCGTCCTCATCCTCATGCCGACGCTCGTCGCTCCGGTGATGGCATCGTTCATCTTCTCCTACCTCTATGCACCCGATGGAACGATCAACGAGGTGCTCCGCGCCCTCGGGCTCGACTCCCTCACCCGAATCTGGCTGGGGGAGCCGGGCACGGCACTGGGCGCCGTGGCCCTGGTCAACATCTGGATGTTCGCCGGATACTCCGCGGCCATCTTCCTGGCCGGATACCTCGCGTTGCCCGCCGACGTGCTGGAAGCCGCCGACCTCGACGGTGCGACGGGATTCCGCCGCTTCCGCACGATCGAGTGGCCCCTTCTCGCACCGTCGCTCACGGTGAACATCACGCTCTCCCTCATCGGCTCGCTGAAGGTGTTCGAGTTCCCGTTCGTGCTCACCAACGGCGGTCCCGCGGGGTCGACCACCACGCTCACCCTCCTCGTCTACCGCAAGGTCTTCGGCGGGGCGGGCGAGTTCGCCTACGGAGTGACGATCGCGGTCCTCCTTCTCGTCATCGTCGTCGTGCTCAGCAGCGTCGCCACGTCGGTGCTGCGCATGCGCGAGAAAAGGATCTGAGCCCATGTCCGCATCTCTCCCCGCACCGACCGGGTCACGCGACCACCGACTGTGGAACGCCGGTAAACGGCGGCTTGGCGACATTGGGCTCATCATCGGAGTCGCCCTGCTCGTGACGCCGTTCGCCTTCGCGGTGCTGACAGCGATCCGACCGGCCGCTGACGTGTCGGCGAATCCACTCGGCTGGCCCGAGCACCTCACCCTCGACAACGTCGTGGATGCCTTCCAGCGCATCAACTACGCGCAGAGCGTCGCGAACACCCTGATCATCCTGGTGTCCTCCTGCGTGCTGACCGTCGCCTTCGGGGCCATGGCCAGCTACCCGCTGAGCCGGATCGGACGCTCCTGGACGAACACCACGTACCGCGTGTTCATCATCGGGACCACGATCCCGATCTACGTGCTCATCGCGCCGCTGTATCTGCTGGTGCGTGATCTGCACATCCTGGGCACGCATCTCAGCGTCATCCTCGTCTACACGGCCATGAACCTGCCGATCGCCGTGTTCTTCTACACGAGCTTCATGCGCCAGGTGCCGACGGAGCTGGAGGAAGCCGCGGCGATCGACGGCGCGGGTCCGCTGCGCATCTTCTTCGTCGTGATCTTCCCGCTGCTTGCTCCCGTGACGGCGACCCTGGTGACGTACATCAGCCTCGTCGTATGGAACGACCTGATCGTGCCGCTCGTGTTCCTCCAGGGCGAGCAGAACCGCACGATCATGGCCAACGCCTACGCCCTGATCGACCCGAACACGGTGGAGCCCACGACCCTGTTCCCGGCAGCGCTGCTCGGTGTCCTGCCTCTCGTTCTGGTGTTCAGCTTCCTGCAGCGCTACGTCGTCGCCGGCATGTCGGCGGGTGCCGTGAAGACCTGACCCCCGGTCTGAGCGCCCGCTCGGACCTCTGAAGAAAGGAAGAGAAAATGCATTCTGCTCCAGCCGCCATCGCGGCAACACGACAGAAGCCGCGTCACGTGAGGACCGCAGCCGCAGCGGCGATCGCTGCCGCCGTGGCGTTCCTGGCCCTGATCGGGCCCGGAGCGCCTCCCGCTCAGGCCGAGGATGCGTCGTACTTCGTCGACTGCGCAGCGACGGCCAACGGGACCGGCACGCAGGACAGCCCGTGGAACTCGCTCGCCGCGATCCAGGCTCCCGGTGGGTCTTTCGCTGCCGGGGACTCGATCAGACTCAAAACCGGGACGACCTGCACGGGTTCCTTCACCGCGTCGGGGAGCGGCACTTCCGCGAAACGTATCGTCCTGGGCAGCTACGGCACCGGGGCGAAGCCGATCATCAATGGGGGAGGCGCTGTCGAAGCGCCCGTCGCCCTGAGAGACGTCAGCTACTGGACGGTCGAAGACCTGGAGGTGACGAACATCGCTGCGGAGGAGGGAAAGCGCAGCGGCGTGCTGGTGGAGAACACCGGCAATGAGGTGAAGTCCGGCATCACCATCAAGAACCTGAATGTGCACGACGTCACCGGCCGCTCGGACCGAGACGCCGTGGACCGCTACGTCTCGGCAGGAATCCAGGTTCGGCTGCCGGCCAAGGCCAGCGGACTCACGGGGTCCTTCGATGGGGTCACCATCGAGGACAACTCGATCCGCGACGTGAAATCGATGGGCATCGCGGTCGTCGGATCCCCGAACGGGGACGACACGATCAACCACAACCGCAACGTCGTCATCCGCGGCAACTCCGTGCTTCGCGCGGCCGCGGACTCGATCCTGATCGGCGTCTCCATCGACCCCCTGGTCGAGCGCAACGTGAGCTATGACGCCGGACAGGGCGCGGTGAACCGTAAAGCCATCGCCGGCATCTGGGCCTATACGAGTGCGAATCCGGTTCTTCAGTTCAACGAGTCCGCCCGCACCCAGCCAGGACCCGACTCGATGGGGTGGGACTGCGATTGGGGCATCACCGGCTCCTGCACGTACCAGTACAACTACAGCCATGAGAACGCCGGAGGGTTCTACCTCGAGTGCCTCACGTGCTTCGGTCCGGCACAGACCGACACCCCCAAGCTGGTCGTGCGGTACAACGTCTCCCAGGGCGAGCGGATCGTCAATGCCGGCAACGGCGGCAACGCCGATGTCAAGCTCGAGATGTACAACAACACGCTCTACAACCCCGGCGGCGCGTTCGATATCCGGCTTGCCGCGAACTCGCTGGTCGCCAACAACATCTTCGTCGGCTCGAGCCTGACCCGGTTCGACACCGACCGGGGGATCACGGTCGACCGCAACGTCTACCACGGGTTCAACGGCCCCACGGCAGACATCAACGCCATCAACGCCGATCCGCTGTTCGCCGACCCGGGTAAGGGCGGCGACGGTCTCGGCACCGTCGACGGCTACAAGCTGACGGCCGGATCGCCCGCGATCGCCGCCGGTCGTGTCATCCCCGGCAACGGAGGCCGCGACTACTGGGGCAACGCGGTGCCGGAGACGACAGGCCCGAACATCGGCGCCTACAACGGCGCGGTCGTGCCGAAGGGCGAGTAGTCGCCTCACCGCCGGGTGTTCGAGCGGTCGGAGCATCGATCGTTCGAGCACCCGGTGGAGTCAGAACCGACGCCGTGATTACGGCCGAGATGGAAAGGAGACGACAGTGAGACGACCGTATGTCGCGGCATGCATCGCCCTTCTCATGGCGCTGGGATTCTCTGCATGTGCTCCCGCCCCCGCATCGCCGGGCTCCACCACGAACGACACCGCGATGACGGTGAACGGGACACCGGTTCATGCGGATGAGTTCCGGCACTGCGTCGGGCAGGTTCGCGCCACCGTGTGGGATACCGCGTCCAAGAAGGGATGGGCCGTGGACGACGCGGACCCGGTGCGCGACAGCCGCGCGGGCGAGCTTCTGGTCGACCGTGCAGCGGCGCGATGCACCGATGGAGTCGTCCGTCGACAGGGCGCGGTCGCCCTCACGCTCATCGACGATGCGTCCTTCGAGAGCCTGGTCGAGCGGTGGAGCGCCGACAACGCTGCCCGGGAGGCGGCCGCTCAGGCAGGGGAAGTGCTCTATGGGCCGGTGGAGAAGACCCTCGAGCAGTATGAGTTCCAGGAGATGGCTGATGCGGCATCCGAGCAGGAGAAGGCGGATGCCGCCGCGTTGACAGATGATCCGGAAGCCCTGGACGCCGCGATCCGCGCTCGACCGGACGCGGCCGAAGGTCTGGACATGGCCGATACCGCAGATCGCACGATCGCCGCGCAGGTCGTCGCGCGGGAGATGTTCGATTCCGCACTCGCGCAAGCGGTCTCCGACGCCGAGGTCACGATGAACGAATCCTGGCTGTCCGGGCAGTCGATCTCGGACCTCGCCGGGTCATAGAAGATGCGCGCTGCTCGGAGGCCCATGGGATCCTGAGAGGATGAGGAGCGGGGAGGGAGCGCGATGAGGCCAGTCACCTTGAAGGATGTCGCGGCGGAGTCGGGTGTCTCTGTCCCCACCGCGTCGCGCGTGCTCAACGGCGGCGGACATGTCTCCGCCGAGACGAGGCAGCGCATCCACGAGGCCGCGCGCCGACTGGACTTCCGGCCCAATGCGCTGGCCCAGTCGTTCGCGCTCGGCCGCAGCTTCACGGTCGGGGTGCTCGCCCAGAAGGCATCGGGCAACTTCTCGACTCCGGTCATCACCGGAATCATCGGGGAGCTCAGCAAGCACGACGTCGCCGTGCTGGTCTACGACGACGAGGACAATGTCGCCGCCCGGCCGCAGAATCTCCGCACGCTGCAGGCCCGTCGTGTCGACGGGATCATCGTTGTCGGTGACGGCACAGACGTTCCGTTCCCCTCGATCTCGGAGTCGTTCCAGACGCCGGTGATCCACGTCTTCGGACTCTCGGACAACCCGGAAGACACGTGCTTCCTTCCTGACGACGTGCAGGCCGGGCGGCTGGCCGCCGGGCACCTCCTTAGCCAGGGGAGAACGAGGATCGCGCATGTCACCGCGATGGAGTATTCGCGTGCGGTCCAGGATCGTCTGAGCGGTTTTCGCGCCGAGCTCGGTGGCGCGGGCGCGGAGATCGCGTTGTCGGAACCCCTGTTCGGCGACTGGACCATCCCGTGGGGCTACCGAGCGGGTCTCGAGCTCCTCGAACGCCGGGGCGAGTTCGATGCCGTGTTCTGCGGCAACGACTACATCGCGCTCGGCGTTGCCCGCGCCTTCGAACAGGCGGGGGTCCGGGTCCCGGACGACGTCGCGTTGGTCGGCTACGACAATTGGTCGAAATACAGCGGGAGCCCCGATCGATTCCTCACCTCGGTGGACCCTCGGCTGAACAGCCTGGGCAGGATGGCGGCCGAGGCTTTGCTGGCGGACGATCCCGCGGCACGACAGCCAGGCGTCAGCTATCAGCCGTGCGTCCTCGTTCCCGGCATGTCGTCTGGAGCGATCGCCTCCGACGGGCTGGGTGCGATCGCGCTCAGATGAGTCCGGCGCACCCACACCATCCGCCATCCCCGAGGAGACCTGCCGTGACGGCGAACCCGACGAGCGACGCGCGTATCCGCGAAGGCTATGCCGCACGGGCGACCGAGTACACCGAGCTCTTCGGCGAGATCGCACAGATGGATGCGGTGGACCGGGAGTGGATCGGGCGGTGGGCCGACGGCGTCGAGGGCCGTATCCTCGATGCCGGGTGCGGCCCCGGCCATTGGACGGCGTTCCTCGCCGAACGAGGCAACGAGGTGGAGGGGATCGACCTCGTCCCGGACTTCGTCGCCACGGCCAGCGCCCGGTTTCCCCACGTCTCCTATCGCGTCGCATCGCTCGCCGAGTCCGGCACCGAACCCGGCTCGCTGGGTGGCATCCTCGCGTGGTACTCCCTGATCCATGCCGCTCCGGAGGAGCTTCCCGCCCTGCTCGCTGCGGCTCGGCTCGCGCTCCGCGATGGCGGCGCCCTGCTCCTCGGATTCTTCGACGGCGCCGACGGGAAGCCGTTCGCGCACGCCGTCACGACCGCGCACTTCTGGTCGATCGGCGGTATGTCCGGGCACCTGGAACGGGCGGGGTTCGCGGTCATCGACAGTGAGGCCCGCGTGCAGGAGGGCCGGCGCCCGCACGCGTCGATCAGCGCGGTCGCGGTCTGAGCAGCCTTCCTCCGCGACGAGGAGCCGCGGCCGCTGTTCCGCACCGATCCGCTTGCGCCCACGACAGTCCTCCCGGCTATGCTCGTGATTGCTATAGCAAAACGCGGTTCGCTTCCGAGCCGCTACAGCGCCGAGAGGACACGTCATGACCGAATCCGCACGCAGCGTCGTGGTGACCGGCAGCGGAAAGGGCATCGGCCGCGCCATCGCCGAACGACTCACCGCCGACGGATGGGTCGTCGTGGGGCTGGAACGGTCGCCCGGATCGGGGACCCTCGAGGAGGGGATCGTGGCCGAGGTCGTGCTCGGCGACGCCTCCGACCGCGCCGTCCACCAGCGGGCCGCGGAGGCCGCGCTCGCACGGGCGCCGCTGGCCGGTTGGGTGAACAACGCCGGCATCACCAAGCACACCCCGCTGCACGAGCTCGATGAGAGCGTCGTGCGCGAGATCCTCGACATCAACGGGTTCGGGTACATCTGGGGCTGCTCGACCGCCGTGTCGGCGTTCATCGATCAGGGCATCCCGGGGGCGATCGTCAACGTCGGCTCGATCCACGGCCGCGCCAGCCACCCCCACCACGCCGCCTACGAGTTCACCAAGGGCGGCATCGATGCGCTGACCCGCAGCGTGGCCGTGAGCTACGGCCGTCTCGGCATCCGTGCCAATACGGTTGCCCCGGGCGGCGTGCGCACCCCGCACCTCGAAGCGATGATCGCCGCAGCACCCGACCCGGACGCCGAAGAGCGCGGGCTCGCCGAGGGCCCGCCGATAGGACGCATCGCCCGTGCCGAAGAGGTGGCCGCGGTGACCGCGTTCCTGCTCTCGGACGAAGCCCCCTACCTCAGCGGCGAGTCGATCGCGGTGGACGGTGCGTGGACGGCATCCTTCGGCGACGTCGCCGTCGACCCGGCGCTGGCCGCGCGGTTCGCACGGGAGTGACCGCCTGTGCGAGTGTCGCTTCGGCGCGTCAGAGGATCGGCACCGCACGGTCCGCGCCGAGCCGCTTCATCACCATCGTCGAGGTGAGCCGCTGCACCCCGGGGAGCGCGCCGAGGGTGTTGTCGTAGAGCTCCTGGTACGCGCCCATGTCGCGGGTGAGGATGCGCAGCATGTAGTCGGGGTCACCGAACAGGCGCTGCGCCTCGACCACCGCCGGGATCGCCACCACGGCCTCCTCGAACGCGACGATGGTGTCCTTGTCGGTGCGCCCGATCGTCACGAACACGATCGCCTCGAAGGTGAGGCCGACCGCCTTCGGCGCCACCACCGCGCGGTAGCGCTCGATCGCCCCGGACTGCTCCAGCTCCTTGAGCCGTCGATGACAGGCGGAGAGGCTCAGGCCGACGTGCGAGGCCAGGTGGGTGGCGCTCATCCGGCCGTCATCCTGCAGCAGCGAGAGAATCTCCCGATCAAGTGCGTCCATGGCGACAAGTCTTGCAGGAAACAGCCCGCCTGACGCGAAGAATCGAAGCACCTTTCGCGGGATACTTCGTAGTCTCTTCCTCGGATTGAGGAGGACCGATGGATATCGCACTGGTCATGCAGTTCTGGCTGGTCGCGGTCATGCTCGCGTTGACCCCCGGCGCCGACTGGGCGTACGCGATCTCGGCCGGTCTGCGGGCCCGCTCGATCGCGCCATCCATCCTGGGGATGCTCGCCGGCTACACGGTCGTCATCGTCGCAGTCGCGCTGGGCCTCGGCGCGCTCGTCACCGCGTATCCGGTCACGCTCACGACCCTGACCGTCGTCGGCGCGCTCTACCTGATCTTCCTCGGCGCCACGACGCTCGCCAGCCGTCCGGCACCCATCGCCGAGAGCGGTGAGCCGATCGCGACCGGAGGATGGTCCCAGTTCCTGCGCGGGTCAGGGGTGAGCGGCATCAATCCCAAGGGACTGCTCCTCCTGCTTGCGCTGCTGCCGCAATTCACGAGCCCGGCCGGCTGGTCATCGACGACGCAGATGCTCGCCCTCGGCGGACTGCATCTGCTCAACATCGCCGTCGTCTACACGACGGTCGGACTCCTCGCCCGCCGCCTGCTGCGTACCCGCCCGCGCGCGAGTTCGCTGGTCACCCGCCTCGCCGGGATCGCGATGACCGTCATCGGCGTCGGGATCCTCATCGAGCAGGTTCTCGAGTGGCTGTGACGGTCGCATATCCCCGGCCGTCAGCCCCGCTCGCACCGGTCACGCGGAGGTAGCGTCGAACGCGGAACCATCAACGTGCGAAGGGAACAGGTGACACGCATGGCACGCACGACCACGGCCCTCCGTCTGCTGCTGCCGGCATTCCTGCTCGGAGCGATCATCGCCATCTCGTTCCTCGAGGCGCCGCTGAAGTTCCTCGCTCCCGGTGTCACCATCCGATCGGGCTGGGCATCGGGCGGCTCGTCTTCACCGCGTTGAACGTGCTCGCCGGCGTCGTGCTGATCCTGCTCACAGTGGTGAGCGTGCGCGCGCGGGCGAGCCGCGCGACGCTGAGCCTCCTCGGTGCGATCTGGCTCGTCTACCTCATCGAGGTCTCGGTCATCCGCCCCGTGCTGAACCAGCGCAGCGACCTGGTGATCTCGGGAGCCGCGGCGCCGGGGACCAACTGGGCGCACTACGCGTACATCGCGGCCGACGTGGCTCTGGTCGGCCTGCTGATCGCCCTGATCGTCGTGACCGTGCGGCGGGTCCTGCCGGGCGACCAGGGCTGAAGTAGTGCACACCCCTGCAGCAAGGATCACGCCAGATGGATACGGTTGCCCGCATGCGAGTCGGCGTCTACATCGACGGTTTCAACCTGTACTACGGAGCACGGCGCCTGTGCGGCCGCGGCGCCCCGGGGTGGCGGTGGCTTGACCTGCGCGCCTTGTCGCACGCGATCCTGGCTGGTCCCGGATTCTCATGGCCGGGCGCGACCATCGAACGAGTCGTGTACTGCACTGCACGCATCAAGGGTGCGGGAGATCAGTCCGGTCAGCGTGACCAGGACGTCTACCTACGTGCGCTGAAGGCGCATGGCGCCGTCGATGTCCTGGAGATGGGCACGTATGTCTCGCGCGTCGCCACCGCCCCGCTCGCGGTTGCAGACAGGCGCCAGCGACCGGTCCTCACGCACCCTGGCTGGCCCTTGATGGTGCGAGACTCGCAGGGTGCCGACAGTCCGCAGGCGACCTTCATGGCATCGGTTGCGCGACGTGAAGAAAAGGGCTCGGATGTCAATGTCGCATCTCATCTGTTGCTGGACGTTCTCGAGCAGCGCGTCGATGCGGCGATAGTCATCAGCAACGACAGCGATCTCAAGTTCCCGATCGTGCAGGCACGGATGCGCGTGCCCGTCGGTACGGTCAACCCCACGGTCGGCTATCTCGCTGGTGCGCTCGCCGGGAATGCTGCCGATGGTGTGGGCCGCCACTGGTGGCATCAGTTGCGTTCTGCTCAGATCGAGGCATCGCAGCTGCCGGCCAACGTCGGAAAGATCACGCGACCCCCTGGTTGGTAATCGACGCTCTCCGGTGAATCAGAAGCCGATGATCGGTGACTGCCTGACCGTCGTTCGCGCTAGACTGTCGTCATACCACTCGGCCCCTCCGGGGCCGAGTTTTCTTTTGCCCTCCCTGAAGGACCTGAACTCCCGCGTCAGGGGCGGACGCGCACCGTTCGGCCTTCGAACGACACCAGGTCACCGTCGCGCAGCTGGCGTCCACGGCGTCGGTCCACCTCGCCGTTGACCGTCACGTATCCGTCGATGATGACCTCTTTGGCGTCGCCGCCCGAGTCGAGGAGGCCGGCGAACTTGAGGAACTGTCCGAGGCGGATCACTTCGCCGCCGATGGAGATGTCGTCGATCGGTCCGGAGTTCGTCATCCCTGAATGCTATCCGTCGCTGCGTCCGCCGCCACGCATGACGATGCCGCCGCCCCGGGGGGAAGGCGGCGGCATCGGGAGTGTCGGACGTCGCAGGACGGCCCGGGGTGAGGCCCCGGCTCAGTCGATGTCGGTTCCGACGACGGCGAAGTCGGCGCCGAAGTTGATGTCGATCGAGCGGTTGTCCGACGTGAGGACCGACGCGTCGTACGGGCTCACGTCGTCGCCGTCCACGTCGAGGTCGGTGATCATGCCGTCGGCCTCCGCGAGCGCGGCCTCGACCAGCGAGCGGATCGTCGCGTCGTCGAGGGTGAGCGCGGGGCCGGTGTCGTCGCCGTCGGCGGGATCGGTCTCGATCACGGACGCCGTGAGGCTCTCGTCCACGCGGACGTCGGTCTCGGTGCCGTCAGCCGTCGTGAGCTGCACCTCCCACGTGCCGTCGCGCTTCGCGTCGATCGATGTGACCTCGCCCTCGGCGGCACCGCGTGCGGCATCCGCGATCTCGATCAGCTCGTCTGCCGATGCCGTGCCGATGCCGGTCACCGGACCACGCTCGTTCGACGAGGCGCTGTCGTCGTCGTGTCGATCGTCGTGATCGCCCTGGGGAGCTCCCTCGTCGTGACGGGGGCCGTCCGACATCGAGGACCGGTCGTCGTCATCGCCGAACTCGTCGCCCATCGCCGCGCCGACCGCGATGCCGCCGCCCGCGAGGATCACGGCCGCGGCGATGCCGCCGCCGATGAGGAGAGCGCGCTTGCGCCCGGGCTTCGGCTCGGATGCCGCGGGGGTGGCGACCGGGTCGGCCGTGGAGAACATCGGGTGCTGACCGGCGCCGGCCGTCGGGGCTGCCGCGTCCGGAGCGGGGGCGACCGGGACGGTCTGCGCATCCGGGGTGCTCGCGGGGGTCTGGTCGGGAGTCTGGTCCGGGGTAGGTGTCTTGTCGTCCATGTCCCGATGGTCTCCCGCGGGCGCTGAAGCCTCCCTGAAGCCTCCTGAAGGACTCTTCAGCAACCGGTGTATCGGCGCGATTCCCGGCACAACTTCGGAGATGAGCCGCGCCACGCCGCGCGGATGACCAAGCCTTCGGGGGTGTCGCTTCGGATCTCCGAAGTTGTGCTGCAGGGGCAAGGGCAGGGGCAAGGGCAGGGGCAGGGGCAGGGGGCAGGGGCGGGAGGATGCCGTCAGCTGAGCGGCAGCGTGAGGACGAAGCGCGCGCCGCCCCAGCGGGAATCATCGACCGCGAGAGTCCCGCGAGCGGAGGAGGCGATGCCGCGGGCGATCGCGAGACCGAGCCCGCTGCCGCCCGCATCGCGGCTGCGCGCTTCATCGAGGCGCACGAAACGCTCGAAGATGCGCTCGCGCTCCTCGGCGGGCACGCCGGCGCCGTCGTCCTCGACAGTCACGAACACATGCCCACCGGAGGGGATCACGCTGATCGCGACCCGGCCGCGGCTGTGGCGCGCGGCGTTGTCGGCGAGGTTGCGTACCAGCTGGCCGAGCAGGCGGGGATCACCGTGCACCCTCGCCGCCTGGATGCCGGAGCCGTCGACCTCGTGCCCGGCCGCGCGCAGCCGGCGCACCTCGCCGAGCGCGATGTCGTCGAGGTCGATCGGCTCGTCGTGCGTGCTCGCGCCTTCGTCGAGCCGGGCGAGCAGCAGCAGCGACTCGACGATGCCCTGAAGGCGGAGCCCCTCCTCCGACACGACCTCTGCGAGCTCGCCGATGCTGGTCACGTCGGGGTGAGCCTGCGCGAGCTCGGCGTGCTGACGGATGGTCGCGAGCGGGGAGCGCAGCTCGTGCGAGGCGTCCGACACGAAGCGCCGCTGCGCGGTGGCGGCGGCGTCGAGTCGGTCGAGCATGCCGTTCATGGTCGTCGCGAGTGCCGCGATCTCATCGGCCGTCTGGGGCACCGGCACTCGCTCGTGCAGGCGCTCGGCGGTGATGCCGTCGACCTTCTCGCGGATGCGCTCGACCGGGCGGAGCGCGCGCCCGACCACGAGCCAGGTGGTCACCGCGACGAGCAGCAGGAGCAGGGGGACCGCGATGGCGAGCAGAGTCGCGACCGTCGTCAGGGTCTCGGCGTCGTCGTCCATCGACACGGCCAGCACGAGCGTCTGGTCATCATCGAGGTCGTCCGAGACGACGAGCATCTGCTCACCGTCGACGGTCGTGGTCTGCGGATCGTCGGACACCGGCAGGGCCGTGGAACCGAGCGCTTCCCTCGCGTCCTCGCTGGCCGCGCGCACCGATCCGTCGGCGCCGATGAGCTGCACGAACTCGTCCTCGAGGGTGTCGATCCCACCGCGGCCCGGTCCGTCGCTGCGCTCGGCGAGCTCATCGAGGCGCTGCTCGGCCGCCCGCTCCGTGCTGCCGTGGATGCTCGCGCTGAGCACGCCGTAGAACGAGAAGGCGCCGATGAGCAAGGCCACAGCGACGACGACGGTCGCCCCGAGCGTGGTCCTGCCGCGCACCGAGCGCCAGCTGCGACTAGCCACCGTCGGCCGCCAGTCGGTAGCCCGCGCCGCGGATGGTCTCGATCGCCTCGCGGCCGAACGGCTTGTCGAGCTTGCGGCGCAGGTGGCCGACGTAGACCTCGACGATGTTGGGGTCGCCGTCGAAGTCGTCGTCCCAGACGCCCTCGATGAGTGCGCGCTTCGACAGCACCTGGCCTCGATGGCGCATCAGGTACTCGAGCACCGAGAACTCCCGTGCGGTGAGGGTCACGGGGGTGTCGCCGCGCCACACGCGGTGGGCGGCGGGGTCGAGTCGCAGATCGCCGGCTTCCAGGACCGCCGGGCGTGCGACGGCCCCGCGGCGCACGAGGGCGCGGAGGCGCGCGACGAGGATCGCGAACGAGAACGGCTTGGTCACGTAGTCGTCGGCCCCGGTCTCGAGCGCCTCGACCTCGTCCCACTCGCCGTCCTTGGCGGTCAGCATCAGCACGGGTGTCCAGTTCTCCTCGGCGCGAAGGGCCTCGCACACCTTCCAGCCGCTCATGCCCGGCATCATCAGGTCGAGCACGATCGCGTCGTACCGCGTCTCCCGTGCACGCCAGAGTCCGTCGACGCCGTTGTGCGCGACGTCGACCGCGAAGCCTTCGGCCTCGAGGCCCCGGCGCACGCCCTCGGCGAGGCGCACCTCGTCGTCCACCACCAGGATCCGCATTCCTCCAGTGTGCCGGTCCGCCGCTGAATCGGGGCTGAAGCCGATTCGAAAGTGGTCAGGGGAGAAGCCGCAGGTGCTGCTGGATCTCGCGGATCACCGCGCCCAGCGTCCCGGTGGCGAGCAGGCCGGGGCCGAGCGGACCGGCGGAGTCTTCACCGAGAGGCGGAAGCATGCGCAGGGCGGCGGATGCTTCGGGGGAGAGGGCCGCGAGTTGCCGGCGCACCTCGGCGGTGCGCGCTTCGGGGGCCGAGGGGTGCGCCAGCTCCACGGCTTTCGCGGCGTAAGCCGCAGCCCCGAGCGCATGGGCGCCCATGTGTGCGACGCCCGCCGCTTGCGCAGCCGCCCGGGCGGCAGCCACCCCTGCCGGTGAGGTCGCGCTGTGAGCGGCCCTGCCCGCGACGAATCGCCGACGGATCTCTTCGGCAGCGGTGAGCGCACCCCGCGCGAAGGCTCGCGCTCGCGCGATGGCATCGCGTGCACGGCCATCGTCCCGCGCCTCCGCTTCGAACAGGGGCAGCACCCGCTCGGCGCAGTCGGCCGCCCACACCGCGACGATCCGCCGGTCGGCCTCGGTCATGCCCTGCACGGTGGTCATGTTCACCCCGCCCGCCGTTCGGCACGCTGCCGGGCGGCCTCGTGCGCTTCACGGAGCAAGGTGAGCACGGCATCCGACGTCCGCTCCGCCGGGTCGACCACGCACACCCACCCGGACGCGCCGTACAGCGGATGCCGATGGAACACGTCCGTCTCCGTCGGCTCGCCATCCGCGGGGACGAGCGTCTGCACCTGCTCCCGCCGGACATGGATGTTCACCCGGAATCGCCCGGGAGCGTTCAGCGCGGACGCGACGTCGTCGGGGTAGTCCTTCGTGATGATCGTTCCGTACGGCTGGGTGCGCTCGGGCATCCGTCCATCGGGCGCGTAGGAGAAGTAGGCGTCTCCCCACGACAGTGCCGGGAAATCGCTGCCCTCCTCGGGGGCGACGACGAGGACGCCGTCGAAGCCGCGGACTGTCTCGATGATCTCCTGGATCTCCATCCCTCAATGATGAGCTTCACGTGCTTATGTGGACTCGGATGTCGAAAGGACCTGGAAGATCATGCCAAACCCTCCAGAGCAGGTCATGACCACGGTCGCGCTCGGGCGACGGGTGGGGTACTCGACGCAGCAGCTGCGCGATCTCGAGCGGCTCGGGGTCATCCCGCGCGCTCAGCGCGGAACGAACGGGTATCGCCGCTACGGGTCGGGGCACGAGATCGCCGTGCGCGCCTATCGCGCGATGGCAGCGGCCATCGGACCGGTGCCCGCCCGGCAGCTGATGCCCGCCCTGATCGACGGTTCGGTCGAGGAGGCGGCCGAGCGGATCGACGTGCTGCACGCCGGAATCGCCGATGAGCGCGCCCGGGTCCGCGAGGCGCTGCGCGGACTCGGGGTCGCCCTGGCCGAAGCCGACGACGACTTCGACGACACGGATGCGATGAGCATCGGCGAACTCGCCCAGGCGCTCGGTGTGCGCTCCTCGGCCCTGCGCCACTGGGAGGCGGAGGGTCTGGTGCATCCATTGCGCGGTACGGCGTCGTCGCGGTCCTACGACTCGACGGCGATCACGGAGGCGCGCATCGTCGCCGCGCTGCGGGCCGGCGGATACGGCATTCCCGCGATCGCGCGCATCCTCGAACAGGTGCGTCTGCATGCCGACACGGGCGAGATGGAGCGCATCCTCCAGGACCGGCTGGTCGTGCTCACACGGCGCAGCGTTGCGCTGCTCGCGGCGGCCGGGCATCTGCACGTCCTGCTCGCCGATCGCGTCGATTCGGAGTGAGTCCCTTCGTCATCCGCGCCGGCATCCGAGACGTCGGACGGCTCGCCTAGGGTGGCTCGTATGACATGCAGCGTTCCGTGGCCGACGACGATGCTCGCGATCGTGGCGCCGACCCGGACGCGAGGGTGCTGATCGTGCAGAAGTCGGGACGCTACGTCCGGCTCGGGAACACGGAGTACCCGCTCGCCACTCCCGGAGGCAACTGGGCGCTCTGGAGCCGCACCCCGGTCGAAGGCTTCCGAAAGATCGGGAACGGGTACGTCCGCAACATCGCGCCGGACGAGCAGCTGGAGTGCTTCCGCGTCGATCACCGCGGCACCTACCGAGGCATCCCGGTCACAGTAGAGCCCGGGGGAGGCGAGTCGGACGGTCGAGGATCGGCGCGGCTCGACACCCGCGATCCGCGCGCAGCCGAGCAGGGATTCGAGAGGTTCGGGTTCGAACGGCCGGAGCTGCAGTCGTGGCTGAAGTTCGTGCCCGTCGACGACCCCGACCTCGTCTTCACGACCACCCGCACGCCCGAGCCGATGCCGTGGGCCCCGGCGAGCCGAGACGCCGTCGCGCAGCGTGCGGTCCCGCGGCCGTCCGGCGCGGAGCCGTCGGCGTGGGGAGCGTTCACGCTCCGTCTCATCACGGCGCTGCGAGGTGTGTCCGACCGCGTGTTCCTCGTCGTCTCGGTCGACGGCGACCCGCTGCGCTACGTCCAGTTCGCCGGTGGCCCCGACAGGCTGCACGCCGAGGCACCGGCGGCCGATCTGGTCGCGGATGCTGACGAGACGGTGCTGCGGACCACCGGCTGGGAAGAGCCGGGAGCCGCGCAGCCGAACTGGACCTCGGAGCTCCCGCTGCCCGCGTACGCGAGCGACTACCGCGAACTCGCCGAACGGTGCGTCGCCGCGCTGCGCGACGCCTATGGCGTGACGAGTCCCGACGTCCTCGTGCACCGTGCCTGGCGCGATCCGGAACAGGCCTCGCTCGAATTCCCCGGGCTCGGTAGCGCCCAGGTCTGATCAGCGCCTCCGGGGCGCCGGCGCAGTTCAGCGACCGCCGAGGCCGGCCTGCTCGCGCATCGCGGTGCGGTCGAGCGCCTTCGCGTCGAAGAAGAGCGCGGGATCGACGGCTGTCGGCTCGGAGTCGATCCAGAGTTCCTTCCCCGCGACGCGAATGACGCCGATGTACATCGCCCGGTCGGCGTCGGAGGTCCAGATCGTGAGCAGTCGGTCATCGCCTCGGTGCTCGATCACGTCTTTGAGTGCCGCGACGACGCCGGCGCTGTCGGAGCTACCACGCTGCAGGGCGGCGGTGGCCCGCTCGAGAGGGAATCCGGCGACGACGCCGTGGATCACCGGATTCGTCAGCACGCCGCCGCCCTTTACCCGCCACCGCCGAGCGCTGACGAAGAACATCACGATGCTGGCGACGAAGATCGCCGGGGGGAGGAAGAAGGCACCGGCGATCGCGAGTCCGCTTCGCACGCGTCCGCCGAGGGTCTCGACCGTCGCCTCGGGGTTGAGATAGACCACGAGCATCACGACGACCATCAGCCCGGCGATCACGAGCCAGGTCGCCGACTTCCGGGGCGAGCGCTCGGACACGAAGAGATCAGGGCGTGCGGCGAACCAGGCGTTGAGACTGCGCGACCGGGACCGGAGGGGCGTGAAGCTCATGGCATCACGCTAGTGCCGTCGCCGCCGACGCCCATCACTCCTATGCGCCGATCCTGCCCTTGACCTTCGCGATGAGCGGATTGGCGTCGGTCGGGTCTGTGATGATCGCGGTGACGGCATCGAGCGCGACGACGGGATAGCGCGCGACGGCGCCGATCTTCTCCTCGCTCGCGAGCACGACGGTCGAGGTGCAGCGTGAGGCCAGCGCCCGCTTGGTGACGGCATCGTCGAGTTCGCCGGTGGTGAGGCCGCGTTCGGGATCGATGCCGGTGGCGCCGAGGAAGAACGTGTCGGCTGCAAGATGCTGGATGGCCTCCATCGCCAGGCCGCCGCCGGTCACCAGTGAGTGTCGGGAGAGTTCGCCGCCGATCATGATCACCCGCGCGTCCGAGTGCTCCGCCGCTGCGAGGGCGACGGCCGGGCTCGCCGTGATCACCGTGAGCCCCGTGCCGGAGGGCAGCATCCGGGCCATGGCGAGAGTGGTCGTGCCGGCATCGAGGATGATCGTCGAGTCGGGCCGGATGGTGGCGACGGCCTCGCGCGCCACGCGCTCCTTGCTGGCGGTCGCCAGCGCGGTGCGTTCGCGAACCGGGGGCTCCGGCGCGGGGATCGGCAGGGCGCCGCCGTACACGCGGAGGAGCTTTCCCTCGTCGGCGAGTTCCCGGAGATCGCGCCGGATGGCGTCCTCCGACACCCCGAGGTCGTCGGCGACGGTCTTGGCCACCACTCGCCCGTCACGGTCGAGGAGGTCGAGCAGGTGGTCCTTGCGTTGCGCGGCCAACATATGTTTTCTCCCGAAGTTGCACGTTCTTGCATGATTCAGACTACAGTCTCCTCCATGACAAAACCACTCCTGATCCTGATCGCCGGCCCCTACCGCTCGGGGACGAACGGCGACCCCGACCTCATCGCCCAGAACCTCGCCCGCCTCGAAGACGCCTCCGGCCCGATCTTCCGCCTCGGCCACGTTCCGATGATCGGGGAGTGGGTCGCGCTGCCGATCCTGCGCACCCTGGACGAGGCGGATGCCGGCGACGGCGACGTCATGTACGAGACGGCGCACCGGCTGCTGCAGCACTGCGACGCCGTGCTTCGTCTGCCCGGCGAGTCGTCGGGCGCCGACAAGGACGTGGAGATCGCGCAACAGCGCGGGCTGCCGGTCTACCGCTCGCTCGACGAGATCCCGGCCGCGTGACTCCGTAGGCTGGAGGCATGACCAAGAACATCTGGACCATCCTCGGCGTCGTCCTCGCCGTCGTGATCGCGTGGTGGATCGTGAGCGCACTGTTCTCGGTGCTCGCGTTCATCTTCAAGCTCGCGATCGTCGCGGTCGTCGCCGTGGTGGTGTTCCTCGTTCTGCGCGGGATCTTCAGCCGCAGCGACGACTGACGGCGCGGCCCCCTCGTCGGACGCGTTCTCGGCGAGAGTCTCTAGCGGAGCACGCGGTAGCGAAGGTGGGTCTCGCTCGCGAAGGCCGAGGTCTCGAGGCGTTCCAACTCGATGCGCTGCCCGAGACCGGCGAACAGCGAGATGCCGTCGCCCAGCAGGACCGGTGCGACGTCGAGGTGGAGTTCGTCGACGAGTCCGAGCTGGAGACACTGTCGCGAGATGCTCCCTCCGAGCAGGCTGACCCACTTGTCGCCGGCCGCCTGTGTGGCTGACTCGACCGCCTGGGCGATGTCGTCGACCACGAAGGTGTACGTGATCCCGTCGCGTTCGATCGGCGGGTGATCGGTGTGGGTCATGAGGTACACCGGCACCTTGAGCATGCCGCCGTAGGGGATCTCTCCGTCGTCGATGGTCTGCGTCTTGTTCGCCCCGCCGACGATGGCGCCGATGTTCTTCATGACGTTCTCGACGACGACATCGTCTTCGGGAGCGGATGGGCGGCCGAACATCCACTCGACTCCGCCGTCCGCTTCCGCGAGGAACCCGTCGAGGGTCACGGTCGCGTGGACGATCACTCGAGCCATGGTCTGCTCCTTCCGTGGAGGTGCGTCAGGTGACTTATCTACGGAGGGTATCGAGTCGGGAGTCCGGTGTCAGCGAACCCTCAATCGGA
This sequence comes from Microbacterium sp. NPDC055988, assembly GCF_042269505.1. Lineage (NCBI taxonomy): Bacteria > Bacillati > Actinomycetota > Actinomycetes > Micrococcales > Microbacteriaceae > Microbacterium > Microbacterium sp. NPDC055988. The sequence continues at coordinate 1,016,143 of NZ_JBHJXY010000001.1, read as the reverse complement.
GTACTGCTCTCAGGCGCTCGGTGCGAACGCTCCGACGCGGTACTTCGCGGCGCGGTGCGTGTCCTGCACACGGTCGCCCTTGCCCTGCAGCTTGTTGCGCAATGTGCCCGGTGCGTACTCGTCGGGGTAGACGCCGCGCTCGCGCAGCACCGGGATCACGTGTTCGATGATGTCCTGCCAGGTACCGGGCGTGACCGCGTAGGCGAGGTTGAAGCCGTCGATATCGGTCTCCTCCACCCAGGACTGCAACTCGTCGGCGATCTCGGCGCCGGAACCGACGATCGTGGGACCGAGGCCGCCGATCGCGTTGTGGCGCCCGAAGTCGCCGACGGTCCATTCGCGGCCGAGGTCTGCCTCCTCCTTCAGATGCTGCAGCACCGATTGGATCGCGTTGGACTCGACGTTCCCGACCGGCTCGTCCTCGGCGTACTGCGAGAGATCGACACCCATCCAGCCCGACATGAAGGTGAGTGCGCCCTCGGGGCTCGCGTACGACAGGTACTCGGCGTGCTTCGCGGTCGCCTCCTCGCTCGTCGCTGCGGTGATCACGGTGAGCAGCGTGTAGATGCGGGCGTCGTGGCGGTCGCGACCGGCCACTTCGAGGGCGTCGCGGATGCGCTTGACGGTGCCGGCGAGCACTTCCTTCGACGGCGCCGCGACGAAGATGGCTTCGGCGTTCTCGGCCGCGAACTTCACTCCGCGCGGGCTCGCGCCGGCCTGATAGATGACCGGCGTGCGCTGCGGTGAAGGCTCGGAGATGTGGATGCCGGGCACGCTGAAGTGCTTCCCCTCATGCCCGATCGGATGCACCTTGGCGGGGTCGGTGAGGATGCCGCGCTCGCGGTCTTCGACCACGGCGTCGTCTTCCCATGAGCCCTCCCAGAGCTTGTAGAGCACCTCGACGTACTCGTCCGCGTGGTCGTAGCGGTCGTCGTGCGCGAGCTGATCGTCCTGGCCCATGTTGCGCGCGGCGCTGGGCAGGTATCCGGTCACGACGTTCCAGCCGATCCGCCCCTGGGTCAGGTGGTCGAGCGTGCTCAGTCGACGGGCGAACGGATAAGGGTGCTCGAACGCGGTGCCCGCCGTGATGCCGAAGCCGAGGTTCTCGGTGACCGCGGCCATCGCGCTCACCAGCAGGATCGGGTCGTTCACGGGCACCTGGGCGCCGTTGCGGATCGCGGCCTCGTTCGTGCCGCCGTAGACGTCGTACGTGCCGAGCACGTCGGCGATGAAGATCCCGTCGAAGGTCGCGCTCTCCAGCAGCTTCGCCAGATCGGTCCAGTACGAGATGGTGTTGTACTGCCGGGATCGGTCGTCGGGGTGCCGCCACAGGCCGGATGACTGGTGGGCGACGCAGTTCATGTCGAACGCGTTGAAGCGGATCTGACGGGTCATGCCCCCATGAAAGGCGAACGGCGCGGGGTGGGTCCAGGGCCGCCGAAATGCGCGGACACATTCCTGGCCCGTCGGCCTCAGGCGAGTTCGTCGTCTTCCGGGCGCCGCGGGCTCGGATCGGGCGGCAGGATCACGACCGGATGCGCGGCACTCCGCTGCGCCCGCCACCAGATGACGAATCCGACCGCGGTGAAGACGCCGTAGAAGACGTACATGAAACCGGTCGCGTAGTAGCCGGAGCTGAACAGCAGCGGCACGCCGACCACGTCGACCGCGATCCAGATGAGCCAGAACTCGGTCCACCCCTTGGCCATGCCGTATGTGGCGAGCAGCGAGCCGACGAAGGTCCAGGCATCGGCCCACACCGGCTCCCACGAGCCCAGCGCGCGGAACAGCGGGGTCAGCGCGACCGTTCCCACGATCATCACGAGCACCAGACCGATGCGCGCCCCCGTCGGTGCCCACCTCGGCACGACCTGTCCACCCTCGGCGTTGCGCCAGCGAACCCATCCGTAGATCGCGACGGCGATGAACATGATCTGCCGGCCGGCCTGACCCAGCAGATGCGGAAGTGAGGGGTCGGGGCTGAGAGCGGACCCGAGGAAGACGGTCAGCAGCAGCAGGTTGCCGATGATGCCGACCGGCCACGCCCAGATCTTCCGACGCATGCCGCCGAGCGCGCTCGCCAGGCCGAATACGTTGCCCACGACCTCACGGACGAGGAGCGTCTGCCCGCCGGGAAGCGTCCAGTTCGAGTTGAAGGCGTCGACGAACCACTGCAGCAGATCCATGGTCAGGACGCTGCGCCGGGTTCGGCGCGGTCGTCGAGCACGAGCTGGAGCATGCTCAGGTCGAGCCAGCGTCCGAACTTGGCCCCGACCTGCGGCATCCGCCCGACTTCGGCGAAACCGAGTCGCTGGTGCAGGGCGATGGAGGCGGCGTTGCCGCTTTCGATGCCGGCGATCATGACGTGCATCCCCGCGGCGCGGGCGCGTTCGACGAGTGCGGCCATCAGCGCGGTGCCGATGCCGCGGCCGTGCTGACCGCCGACGACGTACACGGAGTGCTCGACCGTGTGCCGGTAGCCGCTGTGCGGACGCCACTGCGCGTACGACGCGTAGCCGAGCACGCCGGAGTCGTCGAACGCGACGATCACCGGGTAGCCGCGGGAGGTGCGATCGGCGAGCCAGGCCACGCGGTCCGCGAGGTCGACCGCATCCTCGTTCCAGATCGCGGTGGTGTGCAGCACCGCATGGTTGTGGATCGCGGTGATCGTCTCGAGGTCTGCGGTCTCCGCGTCCCTGATTCGGACGGCTGTCATCGGCGGGTGGTCTCTCTTCTGCTGCGCTCGGGTGCGCCGGATTGATCGTATACCGGTCGACATTCATCGGTTGTCTACCGTCTACCTATAGGGCCTTCCGCTCTCGGGTGTGTCGCTGCGGCGATCTTGCACGACCATGCGGGCGGTGCGGACAGTGCACAGGAGCGGGCAGGCAGAGTATCTGCACTCCGACGGACGGCCCCGCAGCGACATGGAGGATGAGAGCGATGAAGGCCGACTTACAGTGCCCTAGCTCTGGCCAGGGGGAACTTTGAAGAACCTCTGGTGGAGACGAGCAGGCGATTTCCTCTTGGGGACCGTAGCCCCTTGGTCACTTCTTTCTCAGATCCTCGGCACCATCTTCTTTCGCCGATCTTGGCCGGATGGTCGGGCCGCCACTTTGGTCGCGTTCGCCGCGTTCGCGCTCATCGTGGCCATCGGTTCCACCTTGTCGAGGAACGGTCAGACGCCGGCCCAACGACTGTTCGGTCTACGGACCCTCGATCTGCACGGTGGCGAGGCGCGCCGGAGCCAACAGGCCGTACGTGGCGCCTGTCACCTTCTCGACATCCTGAGTTTCGGTATCGGATTCCTCTGGCCGCTTTGGGACCGCCGTGCACAGACCTTCGCTGACAAGGTTGCAGCCACCGTCGTGGTGAGTGCCAGCGAGGAGAGCCACCGAGAAAGGAAATCACCATGAAACGACTCCAACTCAGCAGCATTGTGCTGGGATGCGCTTTCATCGTCGGGGCCATGGCAGGAGCTACTCCTGCCATGGCAGTCGAGACGGACGACATAGCGCAGTTCAATTCCCACGCTGAACTGGTGCTGAAGTCGCAACTGGACGCCGCGGTCTCCGGCAAAGATCTCAACGCATCGTTCGGCGACGTCAAGATCGAGGCGGATCGCGACGTCATCGCACATTACGGTGGAGACGCCGAAGCCTACGCCGCGGATATTTTGACTGCGTTCGAGAATGATGCTGCGGCGGAGGAACGTGTCAGCTTGACACCGCGCGCCTATTACACCTCCAGTGTCTTCGCCGGCGTGCCTGCAGGGGGCGCATGCTGGGTCAAACAGGACTTCGCCGCCACCGTGAGCAACTACAGGGTCACTTCCAAGAGCCTGCGCGGCAATTCGTACCAGGAGGGTGTCTGTGCGTTCCAATGGTCTCCGAACTATTCCTGGTTTGAGGGGTCGTTCAACGTGCTGAGCAAGGGCACTTTTCATGCCCTTATCAAGGGGGGACCGGTCAGCTTCGCTGCGACCTTCAAGGCGATTTACACGGTGAACAAGTCGTCGCTGACCCAGCACGCGCAGTAGTCGCGGATCATAAGGAGAATTGGTCGACTGGCCATACACCCGACAGGGCCGCCCGTGGTGCCGTTGCCCGGGCGGCCCCAGAAAACCGCTCACGTTCGAATAGGTGTCCGGCCGTGACTCGCGCTCGGGGGCCGTCCGACTCAGACGTGCACGTCGGCGGGGGATTCCTCGCCCTCGTGGAAGTTCGGCTTCTTGCCGAACAGCTTCGCGACGCCCAGGATGATCCCGACGATGAGCAGCCCCAGGATGAGACCGGCGATCGCCGAGATGATCGTGTCGACGATCCAGACGACGACCGGCCCGAGGTTGTGGAGCGCGTGCTCCACGCCGTGCAGCACGTCGACCGGGAAGTGCCAGCCGACTTCGCCCAGGTTCACCAGCACGAGGTGGCCGCCGACCCAGAGCATGGCGACCGTGCCCAGGATGCTGATGAAGCGGAACACCGCCGGCATGGAACGCACGATCCGGGTGCCGGTGTGCCGCACGCGCCGCACCGGGTTCTTCGCCATCTTCAGTCCGATGTCGTCGATCTTCACCAGCAGCGCCACGGCGCCGTAGACGACTCCCGTCATCAGGAGCGCGATCACGGCGAGGATGGCGAGCGTCGCCCAGATGTCGAGGCCCTTCTCCAGGCTCGCCAGCGAGATGAGCATGATCTCGGTCGAGAGGATCAGGTCGGTGCGCACCGCGCCCAGGACGAGCTTCTTCTCGTCGCGGGCGCCCTCGTCGGCGTGGCCGTGTTGCACGCCGAACCACTCCAGCACCTTCTCGGCGCCCTCGAAGCACAGGTACGTGCCGCCCAGGATCAGCAGATATGGCAGCACCCACGGCGCGAACGCGGTGAGCAGCAGCGCCGCCGGGATGATGATGAGGAACTTGTTCGCGAGCGAGCCGAGCGCGATCTTGCCGACGACGGGCAACTCGCGCGCGGGCGTGATGCCCTGCACGTACTGCGGCGTGACCGCGGCATCGTCGATCACGACACCCGCCGCCTTTGCCGAGGCCTTCATCGCGGCGCTCAGGATGTCGTCGACGACGGCGAGCAGTCCAACGGACATGTGGTTCCCCTCGGGCGGTGTGCAGTGCGGAGGCAACTCTATCGAGTCCGCCGAAACTCACAGCGCGCTCCCAGCCCTGAGGGACCAAAACAGCGCCGTCCGCGGTTCTTCTCTGTGACGCCGCAGCCAGCGACGTCGGACAAGGAGTCAGATCATGTCGAACGACTACGGCAAGACCCCCGAGGCCGTCAGCGGCCTCACCAACCTGCAGTACGAGGTGACCCAGCAGGACGCGACCGAACCGCCGTTCCGCAACGCGTACTGGAACAACCACGACGACGGCATCTACGTCGACGTCGTCTCGGGCGAGCCGCTGTTCTCGTCGACCGACAAGTTCGACAGCGGAACCGGATGGCCCAGCTTCACCAAGCCCATCGAGGCGGATGCCGTCACGACGCGCACCGACCGTTCGCTGTTCATGAAGCGCACCGAAGCGCGCTCGGCGAACGCCGACAGCCACCTCGGCCACGTCTTCGATGACGGTCCCCGCGATGAAGGCGGGCTTCGCTACTGCATGAACTCCGCGGCGCTGCGCTTCATCCCGGCTGACAGGCTGGAGGAGGAGGGGTACGGTCGCTACAGTCCCCTCTTCGCGAAGACGCCCGACACCCCCACCACCTCTGAGGAGCAGTCATGACCGACACCGGAACCATCACCCGCACGCCCGGGACCGAGACGGCCGTCCTCGCCGGCGGCTGTTTCTGGGGCATGGAAGACCTGATCCGCCGCCAGCCCGGCGTGCTCAGCACCCGCGTCGGCTACACCGGCGGTTCGAACGACCACGCGACCTATCGCAATCACCCCGGCCACGCCGAGGCCGTGGAGATCGTGTTCGACCCGACGAAGACGACGTACCGCGACATCCTCGCGTTCTTCTTCCAGATCCACGATCCGTCCACGAAGGACCGTCAGGGCAACGACATCGGCTCGAGCTACCGCTCGACGATCTTCCCGCTCTCTCCCGAGCAGGAGACGGTCGCGCGCGACACGATCGCCGACGTCGACGCCTCGGGCCTGTGGCCGGGCAAGGCCGTCACCACGATCGAGCCCGAGGGGCCGTTCTGGGAGGCCGAGGAAGAGCACCAGGATTACCTGATCAAGTACCCCAACGGCTACACCTGCCACTTCCCGCGCGCGGGATGGGTGCTGCCCAAGCGCGCGGAGAGCTCCGCCGTCTAGGCCTGGCTCTGCGAGCTCTTCACGCCGCTCGCACGGAATGAAGGAGAACTCGCGGAATGAAGGAGTGGATGCCGCATCCGCTCCTTCATTCCGTGCGAACTCCTTCGCAACGGGCGGACGGACGGGCGGGCGGGCGGCTAGGCCTCGGCGAGGAAGCCCAGCGCAGCCTCTTTGAAGTCCCGTGAGCCCGGAGCGTTGAAGTGGTTCCGGTTCGGGATCTCGAAGAAGCGACCGTCGGGGGCGGCGGACGCCAGTGCCCGTGAGCCCTCGATGATCGCATCCTTCGACCCCGTGGCGAACAGAATCGGCCGGGTCGGGGCATCCGAAGGGTCGGGGTCGATCATGCCCGACGACCGCATTCCCTCCGCGAGCGCGACCAGCGCCTGCAGGTCGTTGCCGGGCACCCGCTCCGTCAGCGAGATGTAGTTCTGCGTCGTGGGGTCTTCGACCGGAGTGCCGTCGGCGATGTACGCACGCACCTGGTCCAGGTCGAGGCGGGCCAGGGGGATGCCGTCCGGCACTCCGCCGAGCACCGCCCGACCGATGCGGTGCGGCAGCTCGCGCACCACTTCCCAGCCCACACGTGCGCCCAGCGAGTAGCCGACGTAGAACGCATCGTCCACGAGATACGTGTCCATCACGGTCTCGACATCCGTCACCAGAGTCCGGATGCGGTAGCCCTCCGGGTCGTGCGGCTTCTCGCTGCGCCCGTGCCCGCGCTGGTCGAGCGCGAGCACGCGGTAGCCGGCGCGCGTGAGTTCGCGCACCCAGCCCGTGAGGACCCAGTTGTCGCGGGCGCTCGACGCGAAGCCGTGCACGATCACCACCACCGGGGCGTCGAACTCGCCCCAGGTGTAGGTCGCCAGCCGTGTGCCGTCCGCGGCGTACACGTGCTGAGGGTCGGGCATGCTCGTCAGGTCGGAGAGGGGGGTGGCCACCCCTCCATCTTGGCCCTGTTCCTGTGCCGATGGCGCGGCTCCCGCGGCATGCGCGGTGACCCCCGCGCAACGCCGAGACCCCACCTCAACGCCGAGACCCCCTCCTGCCGACGTGGGCAGGAGGGGGTCTCGGCGCGAAGACGGGGTCTCAGCGGATGACGCGGATCAGACCCGATCCCGCAGCGCTGCGCCGAGCTCGGCATCCACGTTCGTCCAGTACTGGAAGAACCGCTCGCGGATGTCGTCGATCGTGATCGAGCGGCCCTGACCGGTGAGGGTCTCCAGGAAGCGTGCCCGCTGCTCCCCGTCGAACACCTCTCGGTAGAGCGTTCCCGCCTGACCGAAGTCGTCGTCTTCGGCGTGCAGGGTGGCGGCGGAGCGCACGAGCTCTCCGTCGGCCTCCCAGTTCGCCTCGTGCGCCACGGTCGGATCTGCTTCCGGGCCCCCGGCCGTGCCGAACGAGTTCGGGTGGTACGTGCGGTGCGCGGCGTCGTTGAACTGGTACCGCATCGAACCCTCGTGCTGGTAGTTGCGCGCCTCGGCGGCGTGCGGCTGGTTCACCGGCAGCTGGTTGTAGTTCGGGCCGATGCGGTGGCGCTGCGCATCCGGGTAGGCGAAGATGCGGCCCATCAGCATCTTGTCCGGCGACAGGCCGGTGCCGGGCACCTGATTGCCCGGGGTGAAGCCCGCCTGCTCGATCTGAGCGAAGAAGTTCTCCGGGTTCCGGTTGAGGGTCAGCGTGCCGACCTTGATGCGCGGGTAGTCCTTGAGCGAGATGGTCTTCGTGAGGTCGAACGGGTTGAAGCGATAGTCCTTCGCCTCGCCGTACGGCATGATCTGCACGTAGAGGTCCCAGGAGGGGTACTCGCCGCGGGCGATCGCGTCGAACAGGTCGCGACGGTAGTGGTCGGCGTCGGATCCGGCGAGCTGCTGCGCCTCTTCGGCACCCATCGCCTCGACGCCCTGGTGGGACACGAAGTGGTACCGCATCCAGAACAGCTCGCCGGCGGCGTTCACCCACGAGAAGGTGTGCGAACCGTAGCCGTTCATGTGCCGCCAGCTGCGCGGGAGGCCGCGGTCGCCCATGAGGTAGGTCACCTGGTGTGCGGTCTCGGGCGAGAGCGTCCAGAAGTCCCACTGCATGTCGGGGTCGCGCAGGCCCGAGTCGCCGAGGCGCTTCTGCGAGTGGATGAAATCGGGGAACTTCATCGCATCGCGCAGGAAGAACGTCGGGGTGTTGTTGCCGACGATGTCGAGGTTGCCCTCTTCCGAGTAGAGCCGCAGCGAGAAGCCGCGCACGTCGCGCCAGGTGTCGGGAGAGCCCTGCTCGCCGGCGACCGACGAGAAGCGGATCAGCGCCTCGACCTTCGCACCCGGCTGGAACACGGCCGCCCGCGTGAACTGCGACACGTCTTCGGTGACGACGAACTCTCCGAACGCGCCGCCGCCCTTCGCGTGCGGGTTGCGCTCCGGCACACGCTCACGGTTGAACGCCGCGATCTTCTCGACCAGGTAGTGGTCGTGCAGGACCGTGGGGCCATCCGGGCCGACCGTCAGCGAGTGCTCGTCGCTCACGATCGGGGTGCCGGCCTGGGTCGTGGTGGCCGGACGGCCGGGAACAGGGTTCGTCATGGTTCTCTCCTTCTGCGCGCAGGCGCGACGAATACACCCATCCGCGGATGGGCGATCGGCGAGCGGCTATTGCGCGGCGTTCTGGCAGCTGGGGCAGAGGCCCCAGAAGGTGACCTCGGCGGTCTGGACGGTGAATCCGCCCGTCGAGGACGGGGTGAGACACGGCGCTTCGCCGACCACGCAGTCCACATCGCCGACCGCACCGCAGGAGGTGCAGACGACGTGGTGGTGGTTGTCGTCGATGCGCCGCTCGTAGAGCGCCGCGGAGCCTGCCGGTTCGATCCGGCGGATGAGGCCCGCCGTCGTCAGGTCCGCGAGGATGTTGTGCACCGACTGGATCGACGTGGTCGGCAGCACTTCGGACACGGCGCGGTAGACCCGCTCCGCATCCGTATGGGCCATGGAGTCCAGAGCCTCGAGAACGGCGACGCGGCCCGCTGTCGCACGCAGCCCGGCAACGCGAAGCGCCGAGTCGAGTTCCGTCTCCATGGTTCGAGCATACCCGTTCATTTGAATAACTCAAAAGAACGCATATCGGGATGCTGCCCCGCGCCGGTGATCTCGCGGCTCAGACGCCTTCAGCCCAGTCGAGCACGCGGGTGCCGATCAGCGTGAGCCAGCGGGAGGGGTGGCCCTCCCCGACGTCGACGGGGAACCAGGTGCGACCGGCGAGCGGAGTGCTCTGCACCCACGTGTCGTCCGCCCGTCGCGCGGCCCGCACCAGCTCGACGGCATCCGCGATCCGGTCGTCGGGGTCGACGCCCTCGACGAGCGACACCTCGCGGAAGTGGTCCAGGGCCGTCAGCGCGCTGTATCGGTGACGACTCGGATACACGAAGCGCCCCACGAACGGACCGACCTGCTCGCCGGTCGACTCGCGGTACAGCAGCCGCCGCCGCAGCAGGTACTCCTCGCCCGAGTGCCGCGCCTCGCGCAGCGACGTGTCGCCGGTGAGCCGCTCATAGGCGAGCATCCCGCGCACGGCGTTGAGCGTGGAGTGGAAGGACGACCGCACCGAGTCGCCCTCCTCCGCCTCGCAGTTCCACCCGCCGTCCTCCAGGCGGTGGGCCGGGAACCAGTGGGCGAGGGCTGCGACGTCGGCTCCCAGCCACGCGCCGTTCGCCAACGTGTAGGCGTTGATGCACACGTCGACCTCGCCGCCCCAGTACGGCAGGTCGTCGTACTCCCATCGGCTGTTCCGCGCCAGGCGCTCTGCGGTGTCGCCGAGCACATCGGCATCCACGCCCCACTCGCGCAGGTCGTTCAGCGACCAGGTCGTGGCCGTCCATGGCTGCCCCGGCTCCTCGGCCTCCGGGCTGCCGAAGAAGCCCGCAGGGAAGAAGGCGCCTCCTGCCCACTGGCCGTCGTCATCCTGTCGCGCGAGGAGAGCGGCGCCGATTCCCTCGGTCGCCACTCGGGCTCGCGTCGCCTGCCACACCTCTTCGGGCTCGTGCAGCAGGTCGCGCTCCACCTGCCAGCGCAGCGCGGGGTCACCGTCGAGCAGCCAGTCCATCGTCTCCGTCGAGATCGCCATGCGGGCACGCTACTCTTCGGCGAGGCGGACCGACAGCCGTCCGATCAGGATTCGGCCGGTGCCGAAGGCAGCTCCGGGCCATAGTTCCACGACAGGATCGCGGGCTGCTCGCGTGCGAAGCCGAGCACCGACACCGATCCGGCATCCAAGCTGATCTGGGCGCCGAACCGCGGAGCGAGCCGCAGGTACACCGCCGTCAGGATGCGCAGGAAGTGGCCGTGCGCCACGAGCGCGACGTCGCCCTGGGCCATCGCCGGCAGGACCCGCGTGAGCACCCGCGATGCCCGCGCGGCGACCTCCTCCACGGTCTCCCCGGGGGTGCGCCCGCTGATCACGCCGTGGGTGAACGTGCTCCAGCCGTAGCCGAGCTCCGCTCGGATGTCCTTCGTCGTGCGGCCCTCGTATCCGCCGTAATCCCACTCCACGAGGAGGGGATCGATCTCGGCGTGCAGACCTGCGAGCTCCGCGGTGCGCTGCGCCCGGACGAGAGGGGAGGTCAGGATGAGCGAGAAGTCGTAGTCCGCCACCAGGGCGCCGGCGCGGCGGGCCAGATCCTCCCCGCGCGCCGTGAGGGGGATGTCGGTGAGCCCGGTGTGTCTGCCGGCCCTGGACCATTCGGTCTCGCCGTGGCGCAGGAGGACGAGCTTTCCGGACGGTGCTTCGGGGGCCGGGTGGTCGAGTGTCGATTCGCGTGCGGGCACAACGACACCGTAACCCCCGCCGGCCCCCTCCGCGCCACGGGCTCCGGTCAGGTTCGCAGCGCCCGGCCCCACGGCTCGGCGGGATCGTGGATCGCCACGGCCAGCGTCGTGTCGGACTGCCCGTAGTACGCGAACCACTTGTCCTGGAACTTCACGAGCCCCTCCACGAAGGTCACGTTCGACACGAGCCCGTGCATGTCCTCGAACGTCTGTGGGCGCAGCCAGGGCTCCTGCAGCCGCGCGATGACCTTGGTCGGCTCATCCGGATCGATCGCGATCTGCCCGCAGCGGTAGTCGACGTCGACCGTGCCGTCGTCGTGCACGACCCGGGTGGCGCCGTTCGTGAGGAACAGCAGCAGGCCGTTGTCGGTCACGACGGGTGAGGTGCCGATCTCGACCAGCGCTTCGTCCCAGGTGCCCGGCGTGGGCGAGTACATCGGCTCGGTGTCGGCGGTGCCCGGAGTCCAGTGGATCAGGTCGTCGCTGGTCGCCCAGTAGATCGCGCCCTCGCCGAAGTACATCCACCACTTGCCGTGCATCCGCTGCGGCACGATCACTCCCGCCTTGGACCAGTTGAACCCGCGCGGGTCCATGGTCTTGAAGGTGTCGAAGTCGTGGAACAGCGGACCGTGCTTGGTCCACGTGCGCAGGTCGGTCGAGGTCGCCAGGCACAGCTGAGCGCTCCGTCGATCCCAGCCCGTGTACGTGAGGTAGTAGGTGCCGTCGATCAGTGCGATGCGCGGGTCTTCGCAGCCGTACGTCTCGTAGTCCTCCGAAGGGGAGAGGATCGGCGCATCCTCGCGCGTGAAGTTCACGCCGTCGCTCGAACGGGCGATGCCGATGTGGGAGATGATGTCGTCGGCGTGCGCCCGGTAGAGCAGCACCACCTCGTCGCCGTCGACGAGCGCCGCCGGGTTGTAGAGGTTCGCCGACTCCCAGCTGGCGCCGCGCGGACGCAGGATCGGGTTGCCCTCGAACGGGACGAATGGACCGAGGGGGAAGGATGCTCCGGTGAACATGGATGCCCTTTCTGGCTGAGTTGCGGGGTCAGCCCTTGACGGCTGCACCGAGGTCGGTGGCGCGGAAGAACCGCTGGAAGACGATGAACAGGATCACGACGGGGAATGCGAGCGCCGCGGCACCCGCGAGGATCGCGCCGTTCGGGTTCGCCGTGGACTGCGCGACGTTGGAGATGTAGTTCGCGAGGGAGACGGCCAGCGGCTGCAGGCTCGCATCCTTCGTGATGAGGAAGGGCCAGAGGAACTCGTTCCACGGCCCGATGAAGGTGACGAGCACGACAGTCACGAGCACCGGCTTGATCAGCGGGATCGCGACCGACGTCAGCAGGCGGATCTCGCCGGCGCCGTCGATGCGCGCCGCCTCGAAGATCTCCACGGGCAGTGCCTTGAAGAACTGCACGAAGATGAACACCGCCGTCGTGTTGATCAGGAACGGCAGGATCATGCCCAGATAGGAGTCGCCGAGGCCGTAGCTTCGGGTGATCTGCACGTAGAGCGGGATCATCAGCAGCTGGAACGGCACCATCTGCACGAGCAGCATCAGCACCCAGATCACGCCCCGCCCGCGGAAGTCGAGGCGGGCGATCGCATAGCCGGCGAGCAGGCCGAACACGACCGTGCCCAGCAGCACGCCGGCCGTGAAGATCAGCGAGTTCAGCAGCGAGCCGACCAGATCGATGCGCGAGTCGATCGCGACGAAGTTGTCGACGGTCCATCCGCCGGTCGGGAACAGCTCGCTCGGAGAGTTCGTCGGACTCTCCTGAAACGCCCCCACGATCATGAAGTAGAACGGGAAGGCAAAACCGATGGCCGCGATCGTGAGCAGGATGATGCTCAGGATGCGGGGCAGTGAACGCTTCTTTCGCATCATCGCTCCCTGGTCGCGCGGTTGGCCGCCAGCGACAGCATGCCGACGAGGACCACGAGGATCATGCCGATGGCTGCTGCGGTGTCGGGGTTCTGCTGCTGGATGCCCAGCTGGTAGATGAGCAGCACCGGCGTGGTCGATGCGCCGTCAGGGCCGCCGCCGTTGGTGAGCAGGTAGGGCTCGGTGAACAGGTTGGCCCCGGTGATGATCGACAGGATCAGCACCAGGGTCGTGGCGCTGCGCACGCCGGGGATCGTCACGTGACGGAACCGCGAGAGCACCCCGGCGCCGTCGGTCTCGGCCGATTCGTACAGCTCCCTGGGCACGTTCTGCAGCGCGGCCAGGTACAGCAGGATGTAGAACCCGAGCTGCTTCCAGGTCACGTAGAGCGCGATCATGGGCATCGCGAGCCCGCTGTTCACGAGCCAGGAGGGATCGGGCGCGAGCGGGCCGAGGATCGTGTTGATCAGGCCGTTGCCCGAGAACAGCAGCATCCACACGCCCACGAGCGAGACGCTCGCCGTCAGGTACGGCACGTAGAACGCGACCCGGTAGGCCGCGACCCACCGGATGCCGGTGTTCAGGGCCGCCGCGAGCACAAGTGCGAGCACGGCCGTGAGCGGCACATTGATGACCAGGAAGATCAGGGTGTTGCGGAAGGATCCGAGCACCCGCGGGTCGGTGAGCACCGTGACGAAGTTGTCGAAGCCGACGAACGGCCGCTCGACCTCGGTGCCCGGTGCCGTGAAGAAGTAGTCGTGGAAGGCGATGTAGACCGCGAACGCGAGCGGATACGCGAAGATCGCGAGCACGAACACGAAGTACGGCAGCGCGAACAGGCCGCCGATGGGTTGCGCACCCAGCCATCGGGTGCGCAACCGCTTTCGGTCGGTCATGACGTCACTCGGCGACGAGGTCATCGATCTTCGACGCGGCGTTGCCGAGGAAGTCGTCGATCGACTCCTTGTCGAAGATCACGGCGGACGAGTATTCGTCGCGGAAGGCCTGCCACGCCTCGACCGAGTTCGGGATGCTGGGCACGTCGGCCGTCTTCTCGGCCTGTTCGGCGAACGCGACGTAGTTGGGGTTCGCGTCGAAGTAGTCGCCGTAGGTGTCGGTGAGATCCGTACGCATCGGCATCTGCCCGGTGGCCTCGAGAAGCTGTCCGTCGCTCTCCTCGCTCGTCGAGAACTTCAGGAACTCCCACGCCGTGCCCTGGTTCTCGCACGCCGTGAACATCGACACGCTCTTGGAGTCGGCGAAGGTGGTCGGGTTCTCCCGGCCGTCGCTGGTCGGCACCGGCATGAAGCCGACGTCGACCGTCTCGGCGTACGACGGGATCGCCCACGGGCCGGCGAGCTGCATCGCGGTGGTGCCGGCCGACATCGCGTCGTCGGTGGAGGCCTCGTTCGGAGAGAGCTTCTCGTCGTAGAACGTCTTCCAGAACTCGGACACGGTGCGTCCGGCATCCGAATCGAACGTGGACTTGCCGTCCTCGACCAGCATCGTTCCGTCGGTCTCCGCGAGATACAGCGGGTAGAAGTCGAACCACGGCTGATAGAACTCGCTGGTCGGTGCGGGCCAGATGGCGCTCTGCACGCCGGAGTCGACGATCGCGCGCGATCCCTCCAGGAAGGCGTCGTACGTGTTCATCTGCGGGTTCTCCGGGTCGATGCCCGCCGCCTCGAACAGCGCCTTGTTGTACATGACCATGACCGGGTTCGACTTCCAGGGCAGCTGGTAGAAGCTGTCGTCGGTCGCATACGCGTCGACGTCGCCGCCGCGCTCGGTGATGTAGTCGCTGCCCCCCTCGATGCTGCTGAGGTCGACGAGGCCACCCTGCTTGACCCAGCCGGAGACCGCAGCCGGTGCCACGTTGTACACCAGGCAGGGCGCGGTGCCGGCGGTGATCGCGGCGGTGATCGCCTCTTCCGACGACGAGCCGGCGGGGATCTCCTGGGCGTTCACCTTCTCGTCGGGGTGCTCCTTGTTCCAGGCGTCCACGACGGCCTTGCCCCAGGCGACCTCCTGCTCGTTGTTCGAGAGCCAGACGTCGATGGGCCCGGTGCCGGAAGCTTCGCCCTCCCCTCCGCCACCTCCTCCGCCGGAGCATCCGGTGGCGATGAGCGCGACGGCGCCGATGAGTGCGACAGCACTGATCTTCTTGTTCATGGTGTCCTCCTCGACACGGTGGGTGATGACTGGCGGGTTATGCGGTTGCGGGTGACGCGGTGCTCTCGCGGAAGTGCACGACGTTGCAGTCGACGATCTCGGTGCGCGGCTCCGCCCCGAGGATGTCGGCCTGCAGCAGTCGGGCTGCGGCGCGACCTCGCGCGGCCGGATCCGACGAGACGCTGGTCAGCGCGGGGGAGAGATGGGCGGACAGGTGGTCGTCGTCGAACCCGGAGATCGCGAGGTCGCGCGGGATCGCGAGACCCTGCGATCGCGCGTAGGACAGGCCGGCGATGGCCATGGTGTCGTTCGAGTAGAGGATCGCGGTCGGGCGGTCGGGCAGGGCGAGGAGCTCGGCCGTGCGGGTGCGTCCGCTCGCCGCGGTGAAGTCGCCCTCGCGGAGCAGCTCGTCGTCGCCGATCGCCTCGACGAACGCCTCTGCGCGCGCCTTCGAGTGCACGTAGTCGAGCGGCCCGGAGACGTGGGCGATGCGCTCGTGGCCGTCGGCGCGGAGCCGGGCGATGATCTCGCGCACCGGCGCGGCGTCGTCGGTGCGGACGCACGAGAACCGGGTCGGCCGGTCGTAGGCGCCCACCAGCACCGTAGGCAGGCCCAGGTCGTCGAGGAACGGCACGCGCCAGTCGTCGGTGCGCAGATCGAGCAGCAGGGCACCGTCGGCGCGGCCGTGGGTGAGGGTGCGGTAGGCCCGCTCCTCAGCGGCGCGGTCGGGCACGACCTGGAGCAGGAGCGCCGTCTCGGTCGTGGCGAGCACGGACTCGACGCCGGCGATGAAAGCCGGGAAGAAGGAGTCGTTCGCGATGACCTCGGGGTCGCGGGCCAGCACAACGGCGATGGCGTTGGCGCGTCGGGTGGCGAGGGCGCGTGCGCTCTGACTCGGCACCCAGTTGAGCTTCTCGGCGGCGGCGAGCACCTTCGTCCTGGTCTCCTCGGAGATCGGGCGATTGCCGCTGAGTGCGTGGGAGACGGTGGCCTTGGTCACGCCGGCCTCGCGGGCGACATCAGCGATGGTCGTGCGGCTCATAGCCACCTCCTCGTGGACCTGGACGCACCGAGATGTTCATCGGTGAACCGGTTTGATGAGTGTAAACCGGTTTGATGATGGCTGTCAACGGATGTCGGCGCCGGACCGGTGGGTCGACAGTCCCGGCGGCGGACGATTCGCCGAGGTGGTGACGATTCGCCGAGGCATCCCTCCGGATCTCTCGGTGAATCGTCCGGGACTCCGCGGATCGTCGGGGCCGGGTCGGGGCTGACCGGGCCGGGGCCGGGTCGGGCCGGGCCGGGCCGGGTCGGGGCTGACCGGGCCGGGGCCGGCCGTCGGGGCCGGGTCAGACGAAGCGGACGGTCTGCTGCAGCCGGGTGCGCACGTCGAACAGCTCGTTACCGCCGATCGCCCGTGCCTGCGGAACGCCCTGACGCAGCACCATCGCCAGCGCGCTGCGTCGCACTACCACGACCGGAACGCCCCGGGTCGTGCCGAGCGGCGTGACCGCCTGCGAGAGGTCGTCGTCGGGCAGCACGATGATCGCTCCGCCGAACTTGACGCGGGCGGCCTTGGCGACCGTGCGCATGCGGCCGAGCGCGGCGGTGACGGGCGCGCGGGTGCCGAGGCTCGGGCCCGTGATCTCACCGCGGCGGAAGCCGACGACTCCGCCGAAGTCCTCCGACATCACGCCGTACAGGCCCGAGGGGCCGAGCACCACGTGGTCGAGCTTGTCGTCGGCATCGGCTCCGGCGACGACGTCGTGCCACACCGTGTAACCCATGCCGAGGTCGGAGACCGTGCGTGCCGTTGCCTCTTCCGCCAAGGCATCGGCGAGGAGCCGGCGCAGATCCCGGGGCGCCGAGCGCACGAGTGCGGGGTCGTAGGGGTCGGGGACCTCGACACCGCGGCCGGCCCATTCGCGGATGAGGTCGAGATAGCGCTCGCGCCGCCAACCGCCGGGGTGGCCGTACGACCGGGCACGGGGGCGGGTGTCGGTGCGGGTCGGCGGTGGCCGCCATCCGCTCCACTCCGTGCCGGCCTCGTGGGTCACACCCGTCCGGCGGTCGTAGGCGGCACGGCCCTCCGCGGTGCCGACCAGTTCCCAGGCGCGCTGCACCTGGATGAAGATCGCCGCGTCGCCACCGGTGTCCGGGTGGGTCTGGCGCAGACGCAGACGGTAGGCGCGGCGCAGCTCGACGTCGTCGACGCCGGGGTCGACCTCGAGGATCTCGTAGGCCGAAGCCGAGAGCGGACTGTCGAACATCGCTCTCCCTCCGCGACCGCGGCATCCAGGATATCCGCCGATCCTTGTGGTTTCGCCGATCCCGGTTCGAAGGCGCTGGTGTCAGTCAGGGACGTCGACGATGCGCTCGACCCCCGGGACGGGGACGACCGAACCGGCGGATGCCGCGGCCAGGTCGGCGGTGAGGCGAGCGAGCTCGTCCTCGGGCGCCCACAGCTCGAGCGTGGCGGTCGCCGCGTACGTCGGCTCGCCCAGCGTCGCGCCGTGATGCGACGCCCAGTCGCGCAGCAGGTTGTCATAGCGCCCGGCATCCGCATGCGGAACCTCGAGCGTCACCTGCCGGAGCGCCGCGCGACGCACGAGCGCGGCCAGGTCGAGAGCCTCCGACACCGCCGAGGAGTACGCGCGAACGAGACCGCCCGCCCCGAGCTTCACGCCGCCGAAGTACCGGGTAACGACCGCGACCACGTCGGTCAGCTCTCGGCGTCGCAGCACCTCGAGCATCGGGATGCCGGCGGTGCCGGAGGGCTCGCCGTCATCCGACGACCGTGCCTGGTCGCCGAGCAGTCCGGTGACCATCGCGGTGCAGTTGTGGTTCGCATCCCAGGCCCGCTTGCGGATGCCGGCGATCACGGCCTCGGCCTGCTCGACCGACCAGACGGGTTCGATGCGCGTGAGGAAGCGCGACTTGCGGATGACCGTCTCGTGCTCGACAGCGGCCGCGATGGTCGCGGGGTAGCTGCGGGCGGAGGTCACCCGCCTCACGATACCGAGGCCGCCGGTGGCTCAACGGTCGACGAAGGCCATCTGCTGCGGGTTGTAGCGGTCGCCTGCCACGCCGATCCGCGTGGCGAGTGCCGACAGATCGGCGACCTCGTCGGCCGAGAGGGCGACGGCGGTGCTGCCCGCGTTCTCGGCGATGCGCGCGGTGCGCCGGGTGCCGGGGATGGGCACGATCCACGGCTGCTGCGCGAGCAGCCAGGCGAGAGCGATCTGACCGGGGGTGGCCTCCTTCGCTGCGGCCAGCTCGGCGATGTGTGCCACGAGCGCCTGGTTCGCCGCCCGGTTCTCGGCCGTGAAGCGCGGGATGGTGGCGCGGATGTCGCCGGCCGCGAAGTCTGCCGCGGTGTCGACCGTGCCGGTCAGGAACCCCTTGCCGAGCGGGCTGAAGGGCACGAATCCGATGCCGAGCTCGGCGAGCACCGGAAGGATCTCTGCCTCGGGCTCGCGGGTCCACAGCGAGTATTCGCTCTGGAGCGCCGTGACCGGGTGCACGGCGTGAGCGCGGCGGATGGTCGCTGCCGAGGCCTCGGAGAGCCCGAAGTGGCGCACCTTGCCCTCGGCGATCAGCTCGCCCACGGTGCCGGCGACGTCTTCGATCGGCACGTCGGGGTCGACGCGGTGCTGGTAGAAGAGGTCGATCACGTCGGTGCGCAGACTCCGCAGCGACGCCTCGGCCACCCGGCGGATCTGCTCGGGGCGGCTGTTCAGCCCGACGCTCTTGCCGTCTTCGATGTCCCACCCGAACTTGGTCGCGATGACGACCTCGTCGCGGATCGGCTCGAGCGCCTCGCCGACGAGTTCCTCGTTCACGTACGGGCCGTACACCTCGGCGGTGTCGAAGAAGTCGACACCGTGGTCGACCGCCGAGCGCAGCACCGCGATCATGTCGTCGCGGCTGCCGGGGTTCGGACCGTAGCTCTGCGACATCCCCATGCAGCCGAGTCCGATCGCCGAGACCTGGAGTCCCTGTCCGAGAGTGCGTGTGTGCATGAGCTGTCCCTTCGTCGTGGCCGCGAATCCGATCTGCGGCCGTGGAATCGACGCTACGCGCGGCGGCCGCAGCGGGGGAGGGCCTGACGGAACCCCGTTCGCGGGAGCCTCCCTGGCCACTCGGATCGATCGAACGATGGAGGCGCGCGCGGCCCGTCGGGGGAAGAATGTCAGCATGCCGCCCGCCGAGTCGCCGTCCACCGCGTCGCCGGTCCGCGGCACCCCGCGCACGTGGGCGAGCCTGGTCGGATCCATCCGTATCGGCCAGGCCGTCATCACGGTGGTGCTGCTCGCGATCGGCGCGTGGCGTGCGGCCGCCGACGGTGTGCCGCTCCCATGGGTCCTCGCGCTCTCTCTCGTCTTCCTCGGTTGGTACGGCGGCGGACTGCTGCTCAGCGATCGCATTTCCGACCGCCGTCTGGCCACCTGGTGGTTGCTCGGGCTGACGCTCATCTGGCTCGGAGCGGTCGTCGTCTCGCCGGAGTTCGTATGGCTGGCATTCCCGCTCTGGCTGCTCGCCGGATTCGTGATGCGGCTGCGATGGGCGCTGCTGCTGAGTGTCGCGATCCTCGCGGTCGTCGTGACCGCCCCGCTGCTCCACACCGGCACGACGAGCTACGCGAACGTGATCGGACCTCTGGTGGGCGGCGTCTTCGCCCTCGGGATCTCCCGTGGGTATCTCGAGCTCGTGCGCGACGGGCGCGAGCGTCGTCGGCTGATCGCCTCGCTCGTGGCGACGCAGGAGGAGATGGCGGCCCTGCAGGATGAGCTCGCCCGCACTCAGCGCGAGTCCGGGGCGAGTGAGGAGCGCACCCGGGTCTCGCGCGACATCCACGACACGGTCGCCCAGAGTGTGTCGTCGATCGGGATGCTGGCGCGCTCGGCCCTGGAGGCGGACGATCCGGCGCAGCGCACCCGCGCCCTCGAGCAGATCGGGGCGCTTGCCGCGGAGGGGATGGCCGATGCGCGACGCATCGTGAACGCGCTGATGCCGGCGGAGCTCGAATCCACGGCTCTCGGCGACGCCCTCGCCCGGATGCTGGAGCGCCTGGCCGACGAGACCGGGATCGCGACGACCCTGCACGCCGACGATGACCTGCCGTCGCTCGGCCTCGACGTCGAGGTGGCACTGCTGCGGACGGCGCAGTCGGCGCTCGCGAACGTCCGCTCGCACGCATCCGCGTCGCGCGTGGTGGTGACCCTGGCCGATGCCGGGGATGCGGTGCGACTCGACATCGTCGACGACGGCATCGGGTTCGACGCGACGCGGTGGGATGCTCAGGGTGGGGTGGCCGGGCAGGGCGGCGGCTACGGGCTGCGCTCGATGCGAGCGCGGCTGCGGGAACTCGGCGGCGGACTCGACGTCGAGAGCGCCCCGGGCGACGGCACCGCGCTCTCGGCGCACGTCCCGTTCGGCGGCACGGTGCAGGCGCGACGGAGCGGAGGGGAGGGATGACCGCGGTGCGTGTGCTGCTCGTCGACGACCATCCCATCGTCCGCGCCGGAGTGCGTTCGCTGTTCGATCGTCGCGGTGACGTCGAGGTGGTCGGCGAGGCGGCATCCGGCGAAGAGGCCGTCGCCCTCGCGCGGCACCTGCACCCCGACGTGGTGCTCTGCGACCTGCGGCTCGGCGAGGGTATGGACGGCGTGCAGACGACGGCGGCGCTGCGCGCGCAGCATCCGGCCCCCGCGGTGCTGATCCTGACGACGTTCGACCGCGACGCCGAGATCCTCGGCGCGATCGAGGCGGGAGCGGCCGGCTACCTGCTCAAAGACGTGGCGCCCGACGACATCGTGCGCGCGATCCGGCAGGCAGCGTCCGGCGGACTCGTGCTCACTCCCGAGCTCAGCGAGCGGGTCGTGCAGGTCATGCGCGCGCCGCGGGTGCGGCTCACAGACCGGGAGCTCGACGTGCTCCGGCTGCTCGACACGGGCGCATCGAACCGCGAGATCGCGAAGACCCTGTTCGTGACAGAGGCGACCGTGAAGACGCACCTCGTGCACGTGTTCGAGAAGCTCGGCGCCGACAGTCGCGCCCGCGCCATCGCGATCGCCCGCGACTCCGGGCTCCTCTGAGCGGGAGTCCTCAGCCCCGGGACCGACGCATGCAGGCGATGAGGTCGCGCATTACGTTGCCATCGAGCACCGGGGGCAACACCGCGCCGGCGAGTGGAGTGTCCCCACGGCGGTCCTTCAGATGCCGAGCTGTCTCAGCGCAGCGGCTTCGCCTCGAACCGCGATCGACCAGTCGGGCTTGACGAAGTCCGCTCGGTTCAGCCGGACACGTTGCTCATCGACCGGCTCGCCGGTGCGGGGCGAGACGCGCGTGATCCCATTGGGCTGATACCCGAGTTTCTCCGAGATGCGAAGCGAGGCCGTGTTCCAGCCTGCCGCGCTGGACTCCGCCCATTCGGCGCCGAGGGTTTCGAACGCGAAAGAGAGCAGGCCGGCACGCATCTCGGTCCCGAGGCCACGCCCTTGAGCGGCCTGAGTGAGCCATGAACCCGTGTTCACCGTGCGCCGATCAGGGAACCCGTACGCTCCGAGATCTTGTGCACCGATGACGCGCCCTTCGTGATGGACGGCGAATGCGACTATCCAGTTCTGCGGTGAGACCCGATTGCGAAGACCCCATTGGAACTGCGCGAGATTGGCTGGTAGCTGATCGGCGGAGGCATCGGTCCACGGGGCGCCGAAGGGCGTCGGCCCCGGGGGGTGCACGCCGTCCAGCGCCGCCTGCACCAAACCGGGGAGGTCTTCGTCGCGAACCGGTCGAAGCATCAGTCGTGGTGTCTCGATCTCGAGCTCGAACAGTGGCCAGATGTTCCGCAGATCCATGGAGTGATCCTAGGGCGGCCCGCAGACTCGCCACGCACCGTTACGTCGATTCTGTGCGCCTGGCGGTCAGATCGAGCTTTCGCTTCTCAACCGTTCGATGGATCCCCGGAATCGGCCGCTGCGCCGAGGCTGGAGTCAGACCGAAAGGAACCCGATGCGCCGCCTCTTCTCCGCCGCGTTCGCCTACATGATCGTGGGCGTCGCCTCCGGACTCTTCTACCGGGAGTTCACCAAGATCAACGACTTCCCCGAGGGGGAGCCGACGCAGCTGGGGCTCGTGCACACGCACCTGCTCGTGCTGGGCTTCGTCGTGCTGCTGATCGTCCTGCTGCTGGAGAAGGCGTTCGCGCTCTCCGAGAGCCGCCTGTTCGGCTGGTTCTTCTGGCTGTACAACGCGGGCCTCGTGCTGACGTCGGCCATGATGATCTGGCACGGCTGCCTGACCGTGCTCGGCCTGGAGTCGTCGAGCATGATCGCGGGTATCGCCGGCATGGGGCACATCCTGCTCAGCGCCGGTATGGTGCTGCTGTTCCTGGCGCTGCGCAAGCGCCTGTTCGCCGCCGCACCCACCGCACCCGCCGCCGTCGCGGCCTGACCTGTGGGCAGCGACCGCCCGAGCTCAGTCCGTGTCCGCCTCGACCGAGTCGTCCCGGAGGTGCGCGATGTGCGCCGCATGGCGTGAGAGGTGGTTCGGCGACTTCCGCACGAACAGCCATGCCACGAACAGCAGCACGAACCAGATCGGCGTCACCAGCAGCGCGGTCAGCGTGTCGGGCTGCGTCGTCAGTGCCCACAGGATGAACACGAAGAACGCGAGCACCACGTAGACCATGAAGACCCCGCCCGGCATCCGGAAGGTGGATGCCGCGACCTTGTCCTTGCGGGTGCGCCGGTACACGAGGTAGCTGCAGAGGAAGATCGTCCACACGAACATGAAGCACAGCGCCGAGACCGTGGTCACCATGTCGAAGGCGGTGCCGATGTCCTTGCCCGCGTACAGCAGCACCACGCCGGACAGCAGCAGGATGCACGAGAGGAACAGGGCGTTCTGGGGCACGCGACGGCGGGAGAGCCGGCCGAACAGTCGCGGGGCGTCGCCGTCCTGCGCGAGGCCGAACACCATGCGCGAGGTCGAGTAGATGCCGGAGTTGGCGCTCGACATGGCCGAGGTGAGCACGACCAGGTTCACGACCGTCGCCGCGATGCCGAGCCCGGCGAGGGCGAACATCGCGATGAACGGGCTCTCCCCGGCGACGTACTCGGTCCACGGGGTCACCGCCATCAGCACGATCAGTGCGCCCACGTAGAAGAGCAGGATGCGGATCGGGATGGCGTTGATCGCCTTCGGCAGGTTGCGCTTCGGATCCTTGGTCTCGGCGGCCGCGGTGCCGACCAGCTCGACGCCGACGAATGCGAACACCGCGATCTGGAACCCGGCGACGAAGCCCATGAAGCCGTGCGGGAACATGCCGCCGTGGTCCCACAGGTTCGAGAAGCTGGCGGTCCCCGCGTCGTGCTGGAAACCGGTGAAGATCATCACGAGTCCGGTGATGATGAGCGCCACGATCGCGACGATCTTGATCAGGGCGAACCAGAACTCCATCTCGCCAAACGCGGCGACGGTCGGCAGATTCAGCGCGAGGAGGATGACGATCACGAGGACGCCCGGGATCCACAGCGGGATGCCGGGGATGAGGGCATCCGTGTATCCGGCGATCGCGATCACGTCGGCGACGCCGGTGACCACCCAGCAGAACCAGTAGGTCCATCCGGTGAAGAATCCCGCCCACGGCCCGAGCAGATCGCTCGCGAAGTCGCTGAACGACTTGTACTTCAGGTTCGACAGCAGCAGCTCGCCCATCGCCCGCATGACGAAGAACAACATGAAGCCGATGATCATGTAGACGAAGATCACCGACGGTCCTGCCACCGAGATCGTCTTGCCGCTCCCCATGAACAGGCCGGTCCCGATCGCTCCGCCGATCGCGAGCAGCTGGATGTGGCGGTTGCTCAGCGCTCGCCGCAGGTGCTCCTCCTCCCCGGCGGCTCCCGTATCGCTCTGGCTTCCGGTTCCCCCCGAATACTGCTTCGTCACTCTCGTCCTCCGGTCTGCGTCGACGGTGTCGCTCCGACGGTACCTTTCACCATCCCGAGCGACAGAATCGAGATCCGGGATACCACTTCGCCGAATCGATTCGATAGTCTGGTTCGGCCCCGATCCATCCCCTCAGTTCTGCGAGCCGCTTCTTCATGGCCACCTCCCTCACCACGGGCCGCCCGTGGCGCGTCATCCTCGCCTTCTCCATCCCGCTGCTCCTCGGCAACGTGGTGCAGCAGCTGTACCAGTTCGCCGATGCGATCGTCGTCGGACGGCACCTCGGCGTCACCTCCCTCGCGGCGGTGGGCGCGACCGGCAGCCTGTTGTTTCTGCTGCTCGGGTTCGCCTGGGGTCTGACGAGTGGATTCGCGATCCCCATCGCCCAGGCCTTCGGGGCGCGGGACGACGCGGCCGTGCGCCGCTCGGTGGCCACGGGAGTGCTCCTCAGCGCCATCACGAGCGTGATCCTGACGGTCGCCGCTCCTCTCCTCGCCGGCCCGATCCTCACCCTGCTGCAGACGCCACCCGAGCTGATGGCCGAGGCCACGATCTTCACGCAGATCAGCTTCCTCGGTGCCAGCGCGACGATGTTCTTCAACTACCTGTCCGCGATCATCCGCGCGATCGGCGACTCCAAGACGCCGCTGGTGTTCCTCACCGTCTCGTGCGCGCTGAACGTCGGGCTCGTCGTGCTGATGGTCGGCCCTCTCGAGTGGGGGGTGGGCGGAGCCGCGCTTGCGACGGTCGTCGCCCAGGCCGTGTCGGTCGCCTTGTGTCTCGAGTTCGTGCGCCGCCGCCTGCCGATGCTGCACCTGCGTCGCGCCGACTGGAGGATCCGTCGCGACGACATCTCCGAGCACCTGCGCCTCGGCCTGCCGATGGGCTTCCAGGCGTCGATCATCGCGATCGGCACGCTCACGGTGCAGGTGGCGCTGAACACCCTCGGCGCCGATGCGGTCGCCGCCTACACGACCGGTTCCCGGGTCGACAGCCTCGCCGTCGCGCTGCTGTCATCGCTGGGCCTCGCGGTCTCGATGTATGCCGCACAGAACCACGGCGGCCGCCGCCCCGATCGCATCCGTCGCGGGGTCGTCGAGGCCACCTGGATGGCAGTGGGCGCCGGTGTGGTGCTCGGCGGCCTGCTGATCGCGTTCGGGGCGCCCATGGTGCGTCTGTTCATCGGCGCCGGTTCGGACGACGTGGTCGACATGGCCCACCGGATGCTCATCATCAACGGCTGCGGCTACTGGGCGCTCGGCATGCTGTTCGTGCTGCGCGGTGCGCTGCAGGGGCTCGGCCACACTCTCGTGCCTACGGTGACCGGCGTGATCGAGCTGGTGATGCGCGTGGGCGCGGCGATCGTACTGGGCGCGTGGATCGGGTTCGACGGCGTCGCGCTGAGCAACCCACTCGCCTGGATCGGCGCGATCGTGCTGCTGGTCCCGGCCTATGTGCGTGCGCACCGCGAGCTCGGCCGGCTTCCGGTCGCACCGGCCGAGGCCACCGAGACCTCGGCCATCGCGATCGTCGGCCCGACCGACGGCTCGATGGTGGTGGATGCCGTCGTCACCCAGCCGGTGCGCGTGCTCCGCGCCCGTCGCCTGCGGTGGCCGAGCCGCCGCTGACCCCTCGCCACACCCGATTCCACGCCGCGAGATCTCCGTCTGCAGGATGATGCGGATGGGACTTGAGACGGATGGCCTTTCCACGACACACTTCTAGTGTCGAGGTAGCGGAGTTTCCGCTGGACCGGGGGGTCGTCATGACGACAATGAGAGTGGCCAACGATTTGGCCGAGGTGATGGTGCCGATCGGGTACGTGGGCGCGGCGATCGCCGGCGCCTGCGCGATCGTCGCCGCGGTGGCCGTGATCCGCGGGTCCGGGGGGCTCGTGGGGGGCGCGGTCGGCGTGTGGATCGTGGGCGCGCTGATGAGTTTCACCGCGTCGTTCGCACAGCAGTGGCTGCCGCTGATACTGGCGTGCGCCTCACTCGTGGGGATGCTCGTGATCGGCGGCGTCGTGCGGGCCATCATGAGCGCGGCCGGAGTCGGGCGGACCGACGATCTCGCCGTCGGCACACTGCCACGGGTGGCCTCCACAGCCAAGCCGGCCGCTGTGTCGAAGCCGTCGCTCGCGACGAAGTCCGCCGCGACGGCGTCGATACCGGTCGTGCCCTGAGCGCTCAGCGGTAGTCGCGGTCGCGGTGCTGTCCGGTCTCATCGCCGGATTCGACCCGCGCCGCCTCGCGCGCGCGCAGCTCGACGCGGCGGATCTTCCCGGAGATCGTCTTCGGCAGCTCCGGCACGAACTCGATGATCCGCACCCACAGGTGCGCCGACAGGCGGTCGTGCGCGTAGGTGAAGATCGCGCGGGCAGCATCCTCCGCGCTCGAGGCGGCATCCGGGGTCAGGCACACGTACGCCTTCGGCACGGCCAGACGCGTCGGGTCGGGGCTCGGGATCACGGCCGCCTCGATCACCAGGTCGTGCTCGAGCAGCACCGACTCGAGTTCGAACGGGGAGATCTTGTAGTCGGAAGCCTTGAACACGTCGTCCGAGCGACCGATGTATGTCAGGTAGCCGTCGTCGTCGCGCACCGCGATGTCGCCGGTGTGGTGGAAGCCGCCCGCGCGGGATTCCGCGGTCTTCTCGGGGTCGTCGTAGTAGCCGGCCATGAGTCCGAGCGGCGGCTGTGACAGGTCGAGGGCGATCTCCCCCTCGCTCTCGACGACCACTCCGGTGACCGGATCCAGCAGCACGACGGGGTAGCCGGGCAGCGGGCGTCCCATCGAGCCGACCTTGACGGTCTGACCGGGGGAGTTGCCGATGCACGCCGTCATCTCGGTCTGCCCGAAGCCGTCGCGGATCGTGCCGCCCCAGGCCTCGCGCACCCGGTCGATGACCTCGGGATTCAGCGGCTCGCCCGCGCCGACCAGTTCGCGCGGCGGGTGCGTGAGGCGGGCGAGGTCGGCCTGGATCAGCATCCGCCAGACCGTCGGCGGCGCGCAGAAGGTCGAGACGTGATGCGTGTCCATCACCTGCATCAGAGTGTTCGCGTCGAACCGGTCGTAGTTGTAGACGAACACGGTCGCCTCGGCCAGGAACGGCGAGTAGAAGCTCGACCAGGCGTGCTTCGCCCAGCCGGGGGATGAGATGTTGAGGTGCACGTCGTCGGGCCGCACCCCGAGCCACCACATGGTCGACAGGTGCCCGACCGGGTACGAGACGTGCGTATGCTGCACCAGCTTCGGCCGGTTCGTGGTGCCCGAGGTGAAGTAGAGCAGCGCGGTGTCGGATGCGGGGGTCGGACCGTCGGGCTCGAAGACGGTCGGTGCGGTGGCCGAGTCGGCGAAGCGCGCCCACTCCGTCGGGATGCCGTCACCCACGCCGATGCGGAGGATGCCGGGGTCGATGTCGGCAAGACGGTCGGCGAGAGGGCCGAGGGTGACCACCGCGCCGGCGCGACCGTGTTCGACGCGGTATGCGAGATCGGAGGCGGAGAGCAGCGTCGAGGTCGGGATGGATACGGCGCCGATCTTGGTGATCGCGAGCATCACCTCCCACAGCTCGATCGTGTTGTTGAGCATCACGATCACGTGGTCGCCGCGGCGGATGCCGAGGCTGGTGAGCCAGGCCGCGACCTGATCGGAGCGCGTCGAGAGTTCGCCGTACGTCCAGGTGCGCAGGCTCAGGTCGGCTTCGACGATCTGCACCGCGGGACGATCGGGGTTCTCGCCGGCGATGACGTCGAACCACTCGAGTGCGAAGTTGAACTCCGGAGCCTCCGGCCAGGCGAACCCGGCGCGGGCCGCGGCATAGTCGGTGGCGTTCGCGAAGAGGAAGTCGCGCATCTCGCGGATGGTGTGCGTGGCGGCGGTAGCGCTGCGGCTCATGGTGCTCCCTTGCTGGCGTGCGTTCCATCTTCGCGCACAGTCCGTTGCGCTTCGCTGGTTCCGGTCGCGCTTCGCCCGTTCCGGTCGCAGTCCTGCCGCCTCGTGTGTCGAGCTTCGCCCGTTCCGGTCGCAGTTCATGCCGCCTTCGCGCGCGCAGGGCGACAGAAAGTGCGACCGGAACGAAGGCGGTGGCACGGAGGAAGGGTGCGACCGGAACGAAGGCGGTGGCACGGAGGAAGGGTGCGACCGGAACGCAGGCGAGGCAGGTCCGGGGTCAGCGGGGGAGCACGCCGGGGCCATCGCGCAGCTCGAACACGAGCTGGGTCTCGGTGCCGCGCACGACCGGGTGCACCGTGATGTGCTCGAGCACGATGTCACGCAGCGCCGTCGCATCCTGCACGGCCACGTGCACCAGGAAGTCGTCGACGCCGGCGACGTGGAAGACCTGCAGCACCCGGGGGATGTCGGCGAGCGCATCGAACAGCGCAGTCACCTTTGCGCCGGTGTGGTTGGCGAGGCGCACCTTGATGATCGCCTGCAGGGGGAAGCCGAGAGCCGCCCCGTCGATGCGGATGCGGGTGTCGCGGATCACGCCGCGCTCGCGCAGCGCCCGCACACGGTGCGCGCACGTCGACTCGGCGAGGCCGAGGCGATGCGCCAGGGCCTTGTTCGTCGTCTCGGCGTCATGACTGAGGATCGCGAGCAGCTCGAGATCCGTCTCGTCGAGTTGTGCTTTCGCCAATGTGCTCCCCTTTCGGATGCCGGATGCTGCACAGAATAGCGTTGGATGCCGAATCAATTGCATGTTCTGTCGAGTTCC
Organism: Microbacterium sp. NPDC055988; assembly: GCF_042269505.1. Taxonomy (NCBI): domain Bacteria; kingdom Bacillati; phylum Actinomycetota; class Actinomycetes; order Micrococcales; family Microbacteriaceae; genus Microbacterium; species Microbacterium sp. NPDC055988. Next base: position 987,332 of record NZ_JBHJXY010000001.1, on the reverse strand, counting down.
TGCGCCGATGCCGTGAATCCGGCAACGTGGAGGCATGACTGCACCGCTGCATCCCGACACCGTCGCCGTCCACAGCGGGCGTTCCGATCTCGAGGGTCTCGGGGTCCACGCGTTGCCGATCGACCTGTCGACCACCAACCCGCTCCCCGACATCGAACGCGGCGGAGACTCCTACGAGGCGATGGCCACCGGTGGCCGCCCGCCCGCCGACGGCAGCATGGTCTACGCGCGGCTGTGGAACCCGACGGTCGCCCGCTTCGAAGAGGCGCTCGCCGAGCTCGAGCACGCCGAGGCCGCGGTGGCCTTCGCTTCGGGCATGGCCGCGATGACGGCGGTGATCCTCGCGCACACGGGGGCGACGGGTGCTCGCCACGTCGTCGCGGTGCGTCCGCTCTACGGCGGCACCGACCACCTGCTCGGTTCCGGACTGCTCGGCGTCGAGACGACGTACTGCCACCCCGACGAGGTGGCCGCGTCCATGCGGTCCGACACCGGGCTCGTGGTCGTCGAGACCCCCGCGAACCCCACGCTCGACATCGCCGACATCGCCGAAGTGGTGCGCCAGGCAGGTCCGGTGCCGGTCGTGGTCGACAACACGTTCGCGACCCCGATCCTGCAGAACCCGATCGACCTGGGCGCCGCGATGTCACTGCACAGCGCGACCAAATACCTCGGCGGCCACGGCGATGTGATCGCCGGAGTCGTCGCCTGCAGCGAAGAGACCGCGGAGGCGCTGCGCCGCGTGCGGGCGGTGACCGGGGGGCTCCTGCATCCGCTCGGGGCGTACCTGCTCCACCGCGGTCTCACGACCCTGCCGGTGCGTGTGCGGCACCAGCAGGAGAGTGCGCGGCGGGTGGTGCAGTGGCTGATCGACCGTCCCGAGGTCGCCGAGGTCTTCTATCCGGGTCTCGACGGAGACCCGCGAGGCATCCTCGAGCGACAGATGCGCGGCACGGGCGCGATGATCGCGATGCGGATGCGGGGCGGGTTCGCCGCGGCATCCGCCGTCACGACCGCGACGCGCCTGTTCACGCACGCCGTCTCGCTCGGCGGAGTGGACTCGCTGATCCAGCATCCGGCCGCGCTCACCCACCGCCCGGTGCCGCCCGAAGCCCGCCCGTCCGCCGATGTGCTGCGTCTGTCGATCGGCCTCGAGGACGTCGACGACCTGATCGCCGACCTCGCTCAGGCGTTCGCGGCAGTCGCGGCGTCTTCGTCCGCCGAGCCACCCCTCTCCGTCCGAGCCACCCCCATGAGTGACGCGCGCAGGGGGGCCGTTCGCACATAGCGGGGTGGTTCGGGCGGTTCGCGGTCGCGGCAGTCAGAGCGAGGGGAGTCGGATCGTCCCGGTCGTGCTGTGCTCGGTCGGCATCCGGTCACGGTCGTAGGTGATCTCGCGGTAGCCGTGCGGGGTCGGCACTCCGTCCTCATCGAGGCTGACGAACACGATCTTCTCGATCGTGAGGATGCGCTTGCGCGTGATCATGTTGCGGGCGACCGCGCGCATCGTCAGCGACGTCGTGCCGAAGTGCGTGGCCTGCAGGCCGATCTCGATCAGGTCGCCCTGCACCGCCGATGCCTCGAAGTTGATCTCCGAGATGTGCTTGGTGACCGCGCGGTAGTTGCCCAGCTGCACGATCGCGTAGATCGCCGCCTCCTCATCGATCCACTTCAGCAGGCTCCCACCGAAGAGGGAGCCGTTCGCGTTGAGATCCTCGGGCCGCACCCACTTGCGGGTGCGGAAGTTGAGTCCGTCTTCCGACCACTGCCAGGCCGGTGCCTTCTGCTTCGCCATGGGCATGAGAGTAGGCCGGGGGTGAGTCCGCGATGTTACGAGGCGTTTTCGGGGCGACGACGGACCGCCACAGGCTCCGTTTGTGGACTCGCCACAAGAAACTGAGTGCCAGCATCGCTGAGACTTGGTTTCGAGCGGCAAATCCGCGGGTCGTGTACCGGCGCGCCCATACAGTCACCCGTGGCAACGACGCCACTGACCCCCGGGAGTCCTCGATGACGAGTACGAAACCCCACGCGCACGGCAACGGCATGCGCATCGCCGTGATCGTGCTCAGCCTGCTGCTGGCCGCGATGGTGATCCTGTTCTTCGTGGTGACGAACAAGATCGCCGCCGGCGCCTCCGAACTGGCCGACGGCACGACCTCGGCGAAGGGCGGTTCGGCCGAACTCGCCGCCGGCGCCACCGATCTCTCGGACGGCGCCGACCGACTCGCCGAGGGCAGCGACGACCTCGCATCCGGTGCGGCCAGCGTGAAGGACGGATCGCAGAAGGTGAGCGACGGTGCGACGAAGGCGGCAGCCGGCGCGACCACCCTCGCGGAGGGCGCCGGAAGTCTCGCCGCAGGTGCCGCCTCGGCCGTAGACGGCGCGGGCAGGATCAGCGGGGGAGCCCAGACCGCACTCGCCGGAGCGCAGGAGCTCGCGTCGAAGCTCGTGAAGGCGGATGCCGGAGCGCAGACCGTCGCGACGGGAGCAGCGAATCTCGCGGCCGGGGTCGACGGTGCTCATCGGTACACGAACGCCGTGCTCGACGGTGCGACCAAACTGAGGGACGCGTTGACGGCGGGCGTGACCCCCTCGGTGCAGACCCTCGCCCACCCCGACACGAAGACTGCCCTCGAAGGCCTCGCAGCTTCCGCGCCGGGCAACTCCCAACAGCTCGCCGACGCTCTCGCCGCGATGTCGGCGGCCGACCAGGACAACGCGCAGCTGAAGGCGCTCGCGCGCCTCGCGGCCGGCGTGGATCAGCAGGTGGACGCCATGGCGGCACCGACGTATGCGGCCCCCGCCCTCGCGCAGGGGCTCATCGGCGCCGCAGACGGTGCGACGAGCGTCACGGCCGGAGTGGGCGCGATCGTGAACGGCGACCCGTCGAAGGGATGGCCCGGAACCGTCGCCCTCGTCGACCCCGCAGCGGCCCCCGCCCTCGCCGCCGGCGCGCAGACCCTGAAGTCCGGCACCGCGCAGCTCTCGGCCGGTGCGGCCAAGCTGGCCACGGGACTGCAGACGCTGTCCTCCGGAGCCTCCTCGCTGTACGCCGGCACCTCGAACCTCAGCGCCGGTGCGACCCGGCTGAACGACGGCGCGACCACGCTCGCCACGGGGGTCGGCACCCTCCAGTCCGGTGCCGGCGACCTCGACGAGGGCATCGGAAAGCTGGCGACCGGAGCCGATGCCGTGGCGCAGGGCTCGGGAGACCTCGCGGCCGGCGGCGACAAGCTTGAAGCCGGCGCCGCCGACCTGGCCGACGGCAACGGCCTGATCGCGGAAGGATCGGGCACGCTCGCGACCGCCACGGCCGGAGCCGCCCCGTCGATGCTGCCCTGGATCCTCGGTATCGCGCTCGCCGGCCTGATCGCGATCGGCTTCTGGGTCGGTCATCGCGTCAGCCATCGCCGCTCCCTCGCCCTCGCCGCCTGACCACACCCCACCCCCACCCCTGCCCGGGGCGGATGCCCTCCCACCGGCATCCGCTCAGGGCAGAGCGGCTCAGGGCAGAATCCGGCCGATCGCGTGCGGCGGCGACGGATGCTGGGGACATGAGCGAAGACAACCCCGCAATCCCGCAGTTCGGCCCCGAGGCCCGGCGCGCGCTGTTCCACGAGCGGGTGCTCGTGCTCGACGGTGCGCTCGACGACGACAACGGCACGCTGCTCATGACGCAGCTGCTCGCGCTGTCGGCCGAGGACCCCGTCGCCGACATCGCCCTCTGGATCCACTCGCCCGGCGGCTCGGTGCCGTCGATGCTGGCCATCCGCGACATCATGCGGCTGATCCCCAACGACGTCGCCACCCTCGCCCTCGGACTTGCGTGCAGCGCGGGGCAGTTCCTGCTCTCCGCCGGGACCCCGGGCAAGAGGCGGGCGCTTCCGCACGCGCGCATCCTCATGCATCAGGGTTCGGCCGGCATCGGCGGTTCCGCGGGCGAGATCGAGACGCAGGCCGACGACCTGCGGCACATGCGCGACACGGTGCTGGGTCTCATCTCGGCAGACACCGGGCAGCCCCTCGACCGCATCTTCGAGGACTCGCTGCACGACCGCTGGTACACCGCGGCCCAGGCGCAGGAGTACGGGTTCATCGATGGGATCGTGGCCTCGATCGCCGAGGTGATGCCGCGACAACGCGCGCGCGTCGGACTGGGGGTGAACGCATGAGCACGTACTCGATCCCGAACGTCATCGCGCAGCATCCGCGGGGCGAGCGCATCATGGACGTCTACTCCCACCTGCTCGCCGAGCGCGTCATCTACCTCGGCACGGGCATCGATGCGGGGGTCGCGAACGCCCTCATCGCGCAGCTGCTGCACCTCGACGCGGACAGCCCGGAGAGCGGCATCCAGTTCTACATCAACAGCGAGGGCGGCGATCCGGGGGCGGCGCTGGCGATCTACGACACGATGCAGCACATCCGTCCCGCCATCGCGACGACGTGCGTCGGGCAGGCGATCGGCCCGGCCGCGCTGCTCGTCGCCGCCGGAGGATCGGGGCAGCGTGCCGCTCTGGCCCACGCCCGCATCGTGCTGCATCAGCCGGCCGGACAGTCGCGCGGCGCGATCCCCGACCTGATCCTCGCAGCCGACGAGGTGGTGCGGGTGCGTTCCGACATGGAGGAGATCCTCGCCAGGCACAGCGGACGCACGGTCGCAGAGCTTCGCGCCGACACCGACCGCGACCGGGTGTTCACGGCATCCGCGGCGCTGGACTACGGGCTGATCGACACGGTGCTCGGCCCGCGGGCGGTGTGAGTCGGACGCTTCCCGCGGACGTCGGGGGCGGATGTCGGGGGCGGATGTCGGGAGGATGCACGGATGTCGGATGGATCGACGGCGTGTCTCCCGACATCCGTGAATTCTCCCGACGGGTGGCCGAACGGACGGCGGAACGAACGGCGGGAGGGCGGAGCGGACGGGGTACGGGTCAGGCGGCGAGGGCGAACGCGCCGCGCGAGACCGACACCGAGACCGAGACCGCAGCGGATGCCGGCTCCGCGGCCGCGCGCAGGTCATCAGCCACGGCGCTCGTGAGCTCGATCAGGCTCGTGTCGAGTGCCCCGGCGATCGCAGCGATCATCTCGCTCGAGGGCTCCTTCAGGCCTCGCTCGACCTCGGAGAGGTACTGCGGCGAGACGCCAGCCTTCTCCGCGGTCTCGGTGAGGGTCTCCTCGCGGTCGTGCCGACGGCGACGCAGCTGGTCGCCCAGCAGTTGACGCCACAGCGGCTCGGGACCGTTCGGCTTCGGGCGATCGGTGCGAGGGGTGCGCGGGAACGAGATCAGGTCGGCCATGCCTCACGATAAACCGCGGCATCCGGCGGGTTCGAGCGGTTCTGCTCAGAGCAGAACCGTGCGCTCAGGCGTCGGCGCGGCCGGCGGTGCGTTCGGAAGCGGTGCGTTCCGAAGCGGCGTCGGGTGCCACCGCTTCGGATGCTGCCGCCTCGGTCGCCGCCCAACTGGCGAGCATCCGGAGTTTGTCGGCCGAAGGCGTCCCCGGCTCGGCCGTGTACGTCGACAGGTGCAGCCCGGGGTCTGCCGGCAGCGCGAACGCCTCGTACGTCAACTCGATCTCGCCGACCACCGGATGCGCGATGCGTTTCACGCCCGTCCGATGGAAGCGCACATCGTGGGCGGCCCACAGCGTGCGGAACCGCTCGCTCCTCGTCGAGAGCTCGCCGACGAGGTCGGTCAGCTTCCGGTCGAACGGGTCGCGTCCCGCCTCGCCCCGCATCGCCGCGACCAGCTCCCGGGTGTTGCGATCCCACTCGGGGTAGAAGTCCTGCGCGGCCGGGTCGAGGAAGGCGAAGCGTGCGCTGTTCGGCTTCGGCTGCGCGAACACCGGAGCGTAGAGAGCACGGCCCAGCGCATTGGCGGCCAGGTAGTCGAAGTAGTTGTTGCGCACGACCGCCGGGGCCTCGGTCATCGCATCGAGCAGACGGAGGATGCTGGCGCGCAGCTCACCGGACTTCTTCCGCGGAGTCCGCACGATCGGCGAGGCGTTCGCGGCGCGGGCGAGGTCGAACAGGTGAGCCGTCTCGGCTTCGTCGAGCTGCAGCGCCCTGGCGAGGGCGTCGAGCACGCTGTCGGAAGCCCCGGACAGGTCGCCGCGTTCGAGGCGCGTGTAGTAGTCGACGCTGACGCCCGCGAGCAGCGAGACCTCTTCGCGGCGTAGTCCCGGAACGCGGCGGTTGCCGCCGAATACGGGCAGGCCCGCCTGGTCGGGGGTGATGCGGGCGCGCCTCGTCGAGAGGAATTCGCGCACCTCGCTGCGGGTGTCCATGCTCCGACGCTACGCCCTCCGGCTCGGACGAGGGAGGTACTGGCGGTACCGGGCAGAGAGGGGGTATGCCAGGCCCTCCCTCCGATCTCGACGGCGGCGCACACTGGAGGCATGACCATGAATCTCACCCTCAACAACGGCGTCACCATGCCGGCTCTCGGCTTCGGCGTCTTCCAGGCAGCCCCCGAGGAGACGGTGGATGCCGTCGCCACCGCGCTCGAGACCGGCTACCGGCTCATCGACACCGCCGCGGCGTACGGCAACGAGCGCGAGGTGGGGGAGGCGATCCGTCGCTCCGGTATCCCGCGCGAAGATGTGTTCATCGAGACCAAAGTCTGGATCAGCGACTACGGATACGACGAGACGCTGCACGCGTTCGAGAAGTCGACCGGAAAGCTCGGCGTCGACCAGCTCGACCTGCTGATCCTCCACCAGGCGCTGCCGACCCGGTTCGACCTGACCATCGGGGCATACAAGGCGCTCGAGGCGCTGCTCGCCGACGGCCGGGTCCGCGCGATCGGGGTCAGCAACTTCATGGTCGACCACCTTGCGCGTCTTGCCGAGCAGACGAGCATCGTGCCGGCGATCAACCAGATCGAGGTGCATCCCTATTTCTCGCAGCGCGCCGTGCAGGAGGCGGATGCCGCGGCCGGCACGGTCACCCAGGCGTGGTCGCCGATCGGCGGGATCACCGCGTACCGCCCCACCGGAGCCTCCGTCTTCGACGACGAGACCCTCCAGGCGATCGCCGCCGCGCACGGCAAGTCGCCCGCCCAGGTGATGCTCCGCTGGCACCTGCAGCAGGGCCGCTCGGCCCTGCCGAAGTCGGTGCGTCCGGCACGCATCGCCGAGAACTTCGACGTCTTCGACTTCGAGCTCACGGCGGCGGAGCTGTCTTCGATCGACGAGCTCGACACGGGCGAGCGTCGCGGCCCGGAGCCCGAGGACGTCACCCTCGAGACCTTCGGTCGCGCGATCCCGGAGGCATGATCCGGATGCGGTCGCTCCGGGGCTGAAGCGGCCGCCGGCTACAGTGCCGCGGTCACGCCGGGCAGGAGCTTGCCGAGGATCGCGCCGAGCTGCTCGCGTTCCTCATCCGTGAGCGGGTCGAGCACCAGCTCGCGCACCTGCTCGACGTGCACCGGCGCGGCCGTGCGCAGCATCTCGCGGCCCTCGGCGGTCAGAGTGGCCGAGAGTGTGCGCTTGTCGGAGCTGCACGAGGTGCGTTCCACCCAGCCGCGCTCCTCGAGCGAGTCCAGAGCATGGCTCAATCGCGAGCGGCTGAGTCCGGCGATGCGGGCGAGCTCCGTCATCGTGACCGTGCCTTCACCTTGCCCGGCGAGGGTGATGAGGAACGCATAGCGGGCGTGGTTGAGCCCGACCTCCTCCTTCAGGGTGCGGTCGAGCACCTGCGGGAGCAGTTGGACGAACCGGATGACGGGAAGCCAGGTCGCCATCTCGCCGTCGTCGAGTCGACGCGGATGCTGCTGCTCCGCGGTCATGGTGCCTCCTCGAGTCTCACTCCTGTGTCACGCCGCCGACAGGTCGAGCGTGTGGGCGGTGTGGTCCCGCTTGGCCTGCAGGTAGCGGGAGTTGGCCTCCGACAGGTGCACCTCGGTGCGCACCCGCTCGGTCACGCGGATGCCGAGTGCCTCGAGCTGCACGGCCTTGTCGGGGTTGTTGCTCAGCAGACGGATGCCGTCGACGCCGACCGCGTTCAGCATCTGCGCGGCGACGGTGTAGTCGCGCTCGTCCTCGCCGTGGCCCAGGGCGACGTTCGCCTCATAGGTGTCGAGTCCGGCATCCTGCAGCGCGTACGCGTCGAGCTTGGCGTACAGACCGATGCCGCGACCCTCCTGGCGCAGGTACAGCAGGAAGCCGCCTTCGTCGGCGATGCGCTCGACGGCCTCGCGCAGCTGGGGCCCGCAGTCGCAGCGCTCCGAGCCGAAGACGTCGCCGGTCAGGCACTCGCTGTGCGGGCGGACCAGCGGTGCACCCCCGCCGTCGACGGCGCGTTCGAGTGCCGCGCGCCAGTCGCCGAGACCGAGCAGCAGGTGCTCGCGGCCGTCGACCAGGCCGTCGAAGGTGACGACGTCGGCGGTGGTGGAGAAGCCGTCGCCGAAGCGCAGCGGCACGCGGACGCGGGTGCGCTCCGTGGCGACCGGAGCGACGGTTGAAGTTTCAATCATGTCGGGTGCAACGCGCCGCTCGACGAACTATTCCCGTGGATCGCGATCCGAGGGGTGCCCCGACAGAGCCTCCCACCCGGGACGGAATGAGCGTTGACTGGATCCACACGACAGAAGGAGCAGCACGAATGCGTGGAGTAGTCATGTACGCCCCCGGCGACGTCCGGGTCGAGGAGCGCGAGAAGCCGACGATCACCCGGCCGACGGATGCCGTCATCCGGCTCGCCGCGACCTGCATCTGCGGGTCGGACCTGTGGCCGTACCGCGGTGACGACAACGTCGACCACACGCCGATGGGTCACGAGTACGTCGGCGTCGTCGAGGAGATCGGCGACGAGGTGCAGACCCTGAAGGTCGGCGACTTCGTGGTCGGCTCGTTCATGGCCTCGGACAACACCTGCGAGATCTGCCAGGCCGGCTACCAGTCCCGCTGCGTGCACGTCGTCCCGATGGGAAAGTACGGCACGCAGGCCGAGTACTCGCTGATCCCGCACGCCGACGGCACGCTCGTCGTCACGCCCGGGCAGCCCGACGCCGACCTGATCCCCTCGCTGCTCGCGGCATCCGACGTTCTCGGCACGGGGTGGTTCGCGGCGGTCGCCGCTGAGGCGGGACCCGGCAAGACGGTCGCCGTCGTCGGCGACGGAGCGGTGGGCCTGCTCGGCATCCTCGCTGCCCGCGAACTCGGCGCCGAACGGATCATCGCGATGAGCCGGCACGCCGACCGGCAGGCGCTCGCGCGCGAGTTCGGCGCCACCGACATCGTCGAAGAGCGCGGGGACGAGGGGGTGGCGCGCATCAAGGAGCTCACGAACGGGCTCGGCGCACACTCGGTGATCGAGGCGGTCGGCACGCAGGAGTCGATGATGCAGGCGATCCGCTCGACCCGTCCCGGCGGACATGTCGGCTACGTGGGCGTGTCGCACGAGGTGGCACTGCCCGGCGAAGAGCTGTTCTTCTCCGGCGTGCACCTGCACGGTGGCCCCGCGCCGGTGAGGCGCTTCCTGCCCGAGCTGATCCAGCTCATCTGGGACCGGAAGATCGACCCCGGCAAGGTGTTCGACCTCACCCTCCCGCTCGAGGATGCCGCCGAGGGCTATCGCGCCATGGACGAGCGCCGCGCCACCAAGGTGCTGCTCACGGTCTGACATCGCGAGCATCCGAGCGTCCGCGACCCTCGCTCCGCGCTTCGCCCCGCGCTTCGTGCGGTGAAATCCAGTTCTGACGGCCGGATCCGCCAGATCCGGCCGTCAGAGCTGCGATTGGCCGTCGGAAGGTGCGGTCATCTCGGTGGCCGCCTGCGCCGCCCGGGCCCGAGCCCGCCGACGCACGAGCTTCAGCTCGCTGGCCAGGATGCCGAGCACGACGAGCGCGCCGCCGATGAGCGCGGTCGCGGGCAGGCGTTCTCCGGCGATACGGCCGATGACCCCTGCCCACACCGGCTCTCCGGCGTAGATGATGGTCGCGCGCGTGGGGGAGACCGACTTCTGGGCCCAGTTCATGGTCAGCTGGATCAGGCAGCTCGCCGCACCCAGCCCCACCGCGCAGCCGACCCAGATCCACGAGAACTCCGGCACGCTCTCACCCACCACCGGCATCGTGAGCAGCCCCAGCACCCCGGCGGTCAGCAGCTGGATGACGGTGATGCGGCCGAGGTCGATCTTCCCGGCGAACAGGCTGATCAGGATGATCTCGGCCGCGATGGGCAGAGTGCTGATCATGGTGACGATCTCGCCCGTGCCGAGGGTGAGCGCGAAGGCGTCGGGCCCGGCGATCAGCAGCAGCCCCACGAACGCCAACCCCGCGCCCACGAACGCCATCGCCGGCGGTCGCTTTCGGAACACGGCCCACTGCGCGAGCGGCACCAGCGGCACGTACATCGCCGTGATGAACGCCGAGGTGCTGCTGTCGATGGTCTGCAGCCCGAGAGTCTGCAGTCCGTAGCCGAGATAGATCATGATGCCGATCGCGACGCCGGCGCCGACATCGCGCCAGCGGATGCCGCGCAGCACCCGATGGAAGATCACCACGCTGATCAGCCCGGCGATCAGGAACCGGATGCCGACGAAGAACCAGGGACCCGAGTGCTCCATCGCCCAGTGCACGAGCAGGAACGTGCCGCCCCACACCGCGGTGATCGCGATGAGCGCGGCCTCCTGCGGGCGGAACCGCATCCACCGAAGGGGCATTCGCAGCCCCTTTCTCGACGTGGCCGGATCGAGCATAGTCGCGCGTCGAGGTCTCGAATCGCGCAGAGGGTTCGACACGGCCGTCGGATCGGGCCATTCGCGCGATTCGAAAGTGACACCGGAAGACGGCCACGGACCGGATGCCGCTGCGGACTCGGTAGCCTCGCAGGATGAGCGACTTCGTGAGTGCATCCGAGCTGAACGACCTGCTGAGCGGAGGTGCCCCCGTGCGCGTGATCGACGTGCGGTGGCGGCTCGATCGACCCGAGGCCGGGCACGACGACTACCTGACGGGCCACATCCCCGGTGCCGTGTTCGTCTCCCTCGACACCGAGCTCGCCACGCACGGCGAACCGTCGGAGGGGCGGCACCCGCTGCCGTCGACCGCCACGCTCCAGGCCGCGGCCCGTCGCTGGGGAGTCCGCGCCGGCGACACCGTCGTGGCCTACGACGACTTCAAGGGCATCTCCGCGGCGCGCGCCTGGTGGCTGCTGCGTCAGGGCGGCGTCGATGTGCGGGTGCTCGACGGCGGCATCCGCGGCTGGCAGGCCGCGGGGTTCGAGGTCGCGACCGACGACGTGGTGCCCGAGCAGGGCGACGTCGTGCTCGACGAGATCGGCGGCGACGCGCTGTCGATCGACGAGACGGCCGCGTTCCCGCAGTCGGGCGTGCTGATCGACGCGCGAGCGGCAGACCGGTACCGCGGCGACTCGGAGCCGTACGACCCGGTCGCCGGACACATCCCCGGCGCGCGGAACCTCCCGGAGCCCGTGCACTTCGATGCTGCGGGCCGGATCCTCGACCGCGAGACGATCCTCGCGTCCTTCGCCGAGATCGGGGTGACGCCCGGCACTCCGGTCGCCGCCTACTGCGGATCCGGTGTCACGGCCGCGCACACGGCACTCGTCCTGCACGAGGTGGGCATCGACGCCCGGGTCTTCCCCGGCTCGTGGAGCCAGTGGTCCAACACGCCCGGCCGCCCGGTCGCCACGGGCGATCAGCCCGGCTGATCCTCCCGCGGGCCGTATCCCCAGTGCAGCCCGAGCGCGCCGGGGCCGAACGCGCGACGCACCAGGTGCACCGACGTCCCTCGGGTGAGTGGCACGTCGGTGACGGTGACGCCGTCCGGAGTCTCGACCCGTTCCTCGCACCAGTCCGGCACGGCATCCGGGTGGAAGCGCGTCCACACCAGCAGTTCTCTGGCCTTCTGCGCCAGGGCATGGCCGGTGTCGCGCATCGGCGGATAGTCGGGCGGATATGTCACCGACCACTCGACCATCGCGGTATCCGGCGCGGTCAGCGGCACGTCGAGTTCGAAGAGCACCCCGTGCACCTCGCCATCGGGGTGCGAGTAGCGCGCGGTGATGCGTCCGCCCGACACCGCGCTCAGAATCGGCGCGGGGGTGCTGACGCCCGGCGTGATCTCGAGGAACGGGATGGCCGTGATCGTGCCGATCGTGGACTGCACGATGCTGCGCGTGATGCTGTAGGCGACGTTCCCGTCGGCGTCGACGTCGGTCACGGAGTGGGTGGTCAGCTCGCGCGAGGTGTCGGGGTACGACGCGCCCAGCGCGCTGAAGGCCATCATGACGGCGCGCTCGAGCTCCTCCTCGTCGAGGGGGAACTGGTTCGGTCCGAGCGGGCCGGTCCTGTTCGTGGGGCCGAGGTGTCGGCGCAGCGCCCCGGCGTCGAGACAGAGGAGATCCTCGATGTCGACCAGTGCGGCGAGCGACTGCGCACCTTCCGGGCGACGCGCCCCCGAACGCCAATAGCTGAGCGTCGCCATCGACACCCGGTTCCCGCGCATGTTGAGCTGCTGATGCAGCCACGACAGCGTCACGTGCCTCGCGTTGATCGCGTCGCGCAGAGTCGCCGCGAAAGCATCGGAGCCGGACCTGCGTTCGTCATACTCGTAACTCATCACAGCCCCCGTCCGGTATGTGAATACCACCGTCCTAAAGTGAGCATACGACCGCACGCGCACACCTCAGGGGACCGGGTGGGCATGTGGGGTCACTTGGTCGTCATCGCAGGCAGGGTGCCCGTCCCTGCGAAACCGACCTGACGCAGTGATGCCCCCGTGCTGCGTACGTCGTGAAGCCCGGCAATCGATCTGGGGAGATCCGCCGGGCTTCACGAATCCTCCTCCGCACGCCCGTCGGCGTCGCGGCTCCGCGCCCCCGCGTAGACTGGGAGGAACACCCCGGAGGACTCTGGACCGTCATGTCTGCCCCTGCTCGCGCATTCACCATGCGCCACGTGCAATTGCTGCGCGCGCTGTTCGCCGCCGTCGCCGCACTGATGATCACGTTCTCATCGGACCACTCCGCCCCCGTCGGCCTCTCGGTCTTCAGCGGCTTCGTCTTCACCACTGCTCTCGTCCAGCTGCTCGCGGCGTGGCTGGTGCTCCCGGCGGGTTCGCGCTGGTCGTACATCCTGCTCGCCGCGCTCGGCATCGTCGCCGGCGGTGTGAGCGGCATCCCGGCCTGGCGTTCCGACGACCTGTTCTTCATCGTGGTGTCCTCCTGGGCGATCGTGAGTGGCGGCGTCGAGATCCTCGCCGGCATCCGCTCGCGTCGTACCGCTGATCCGCTGTCGCGCGACGCGATCACCGTCGGCGCGCTGGGCGTGCTGCTGGGAATCGTCCTGCTGCTGATCCCGGCCGGTTTCCTCCAGGAGTACACGATCGACAAGGCCGGCACGTTCGTGCTGTCCGGCATCATCCTCGGTGTCGGCATGTTCGGCGGCTACGCGGCGATCGTCGCGGTCTTCCTCGGCATCGCCGGACTCACCCCGAAGCGGGTGGATGCCGCCGCCACGGCCGCCGAACCGAACGACAGCGCCGCCCCTGCGGAGCACGGAGGAGAGCGATGAGCGACGAGAAGCCCACCCGTCGGGACATCCTGCGCCCGCTGCACCTGCTGCTGATCGCGCTGGGCTGCGGCGTCTTCGCCATGGTGGTCACGCTCGTCTCCACCGGCGCTTTCACCGCGCGTGTGAACACGGCGATCGCGAACGGCACCTACGACGGTCTGACTCCCGTCGCGCTCGGCCTCGTCGTCGGCGGAGGGGCGTTCATCGTCACGCTGCTGATCCTGGCGATGCTGATCCTCGCGGTCGACCCCGCCGACGTCACCAAGACCATCGACCGTCCGGTGCTGTACGACCCGGAGCCCGAGGGCGAGGCGCTCGAGGGGGAGACCCCCGATTCCGAGGCGCCGGGTCGTCCGGCATCCTCCTGAGCAGCTGAGCATCGGGCCCGCACGCTCGGTTGCTCGCGCTGAACATCGGATTAAAGCATGATCCGATCCCCCTCATCGGCGGTACTTTCGGCTGCCCCTCTGGCCGATCGTCTCTAGACATCCGATGTCTGCTGTCGCACACTGGCTCCTGTCGCGTCCCGCAGCAGTGACCGGCGGGACCGCACGGCACCAGATGATCAACGATGCTCCGGAGGTTTGCTGTGATGATGGACCCCATTTCCCGCCGACAGGCTCTACAGGTGGGCGGCCTCGCCCTCCTCGCCCCGCTCGTCCCTCAGTTCCTTGCGGCTCGGCCCGCCGGCGCGAGTGGAATCTCGGCTCAGGCGCCCCTGCGCGGGGTCGCCGACCGCGCGATCCCGCGACCGCAGCTGTCGCCGTATGCGCTCTGGTACGGGACTCCGGCGACGAACTGGGAGACGCAGGCGCTCCCGATCGGCAACGCCAGACTCGGCGCGAAGCTGTTCGGCAACCCCGATGCGGAGGTCATCCAGTTCAGTGAACAGAGCCTGTGGGGCGGTGTCAACGACTACGACAACGCCCTCGCCGGACAGCCCGACGGCGCATACGACACCAGCGTCACCGGGTTCGGCTCCTTCCGCGACTTCGGAGAGGTGACGGTGGCGTTCGGCGCCCGCAGCAAGGTCTCGTCCCCCGGCGGGCCCTACGAGGTCTCGGGTGGGGAGACCGTCGAGAAGACCTTCGACGGGAACCCGTCGACCAAGTGGTGTCTGATCGCACCGCCGGCCGAGGTGATCTGGCAGGCTGACCTCGCCGAGCCGGTGGCGGTGTCGTCGTATGCGCTCACGAGTGCCAACGATGTCCCGGCACGCGACCCGCAGGACTGGCGGGTCGAAGGGTCCGCCGACGGGACGACCTGGATCACCCTCGACACCCGCGCCGAGGCGCCCTTCCCGCAGCGGCTCCTCACCAAGAGCTTCACGTTGGCCAACACCACGGCCTACGCGCACTATCGAATCGTCTTCGCGCCCAAGGCGGGAGTCAGTCACTTCCAGGTGGGTGAGATCGCTCTCGGCGGCGTCGACCTCGCGCAGGGCAGTGCGGTCTACGTCTCCTCCCCGAGCGGCCATGCCGATTCCCTCGTCGGCAGCATCGACGCCGACCCGACCACCGTGTGGGCGGTTCCGACCGCCCGATCCGGGGCGGTGTGGCAGGTCGAGCTCGGGGCGAAGCGCGTGCTCGGCGGATATGTGCTCACGAGCGCGCCGGATGCTCCGGAACAGGATCCGCGGGACTGGGTCGTCTCCGGTTCGGACGACGGTCTCGACTGGAAGACGCTCGACACGCGCTCCGGGGAGACGTTCCCGCAGCGCGGCAGCGGTCGGGCCTTCTCGTTCGCGAACTCCACCGCCTTCGCGATGTACCGCATCTCGTTCTCGGCGCCGGGCGCGATCCGCATCGGAGGCATCGCGTTCACCGGGAGCGGCTACAGCACGGCAGGGGCCAAGGCGGTCGTCGACTACCGTCGTGCGCTCGACATCGCCGACGGCACCCACAGCACGCACTTCGCGACGGCACAGGGCACCGTGCTGCGTGAGGCCTTCGCGAGTCGGGATGCCGACCTCATCGCGGTGCGGTTCACGACCGATCGGCCCGGCGCGCTCACCGCCCTGATCACGATGACCTCGAAGCAGGAAGGCGTCGCGACCGCGGTGGACGCGACCGGCCGACGGCTGAGCTTCTCCGGCACGATGGCGAACGACCTCACACATGCCGCCGTCGTGCGCATCGCGGAGACCGACGGCGAGGTGGTCGCGGCGGAGAGCGGACTGCAGATCTCCGGTGCCACATCGATCACGCTGCTGCTCGACGCACGCACCGACTACCGGCTGAGCGCCGCCCACGGCTGGCGCGGCGCCGCCCCGCAGCCGGCGATCGAGAAGGCGCTGTCCGCGGCATCCTCCCGATCCTGGAAGAAACTCCGCTCAGCGCACGTCGAACAGGTCAAGAGCCTCATGCAGCGCGCGAAGGTCGAGTGGGGTCTGACCGACGACGCTGTGCTGGCCCTGCCGATGGACCGCCGACTGCTCCGTTACGGGAAGGGCGAGGCCGACCCGACCCTCGAGCAGACGCTGTACGCCTACGGCCGCTACCTGCTCCTCAGCTCGTCGAAGCCCGGCGGGCTCCCCGCGAATCTCCAGGGACTGTGGAACAACAGCAACCAGCCGGCGTGGGCCAGCGATTATCACACGAACATCAACATCCAGATGAACTACTGGGGGGCCGAGACCGCCGACCTCCCGGAGTCGCACGAGGCGCTCGCCGCCTTCATCCGCGAGGTGGCGGTGCCCAGCAGGATCGCCACGCGGAACGCGTTCGGGACGGATGTGCGCGGGTGGACGGCGCGGACATCGCAGAGCATCTTCGGCGGCAACGCCTGGGAGTGGAACACGATCGCCAGCGCCTGGTATGCGCAGCACCTCTACGAGCACTGGGCGTTCACGCAGGACAAGAAGTACCTGCGCGACCTCGCCTACCCGCTCATCAAGGAGATCTGCCAGTTCTGGGAGGACCAGCTCAAGGAGCTCCCGGACGGCACACTGGTCGCACCGATGGGTTGGTCTCCCGAGCACGGCCCTCGCGAAGACGGCGTGATGCACGACCAGCAGATCATCTGGGATCTGTTCCAGAACTACCTCGAGTGCGCGGAAGCCCTCGGCGTCGACAAGAAGTACCGACGGACCGTCGCCGACATGCAGGAGCGGCTCGCGCCGAACCGGATCGGACGCTGGGGGCAGCTGCAGGAATGGCAGACCGACCGGGATGACCCGAACGACATCCACCGGCACACCTCGCATCTGTTCGCCGTGTACCCGGGGCGCCAGATCACCCCGGAGACGCCCGACTTCTCTGCAGCGGCCCTGGTCTCGCTGAAGGCGCGCTGCGGCGAGAAGGACGGGGTGCCGTTCACCGCCGCCACCGTCTCCGGCGACAGCCGTCGCTCGTGGACCTGGCCGTGGCGCGCCGGCCTATTCGCCCGACTCGGAGACGCCGAGCGGGCCGGGATCATGGTCCGCGGGCTGCTCACCTACAACACGCTGCAGAACCTGTGGGCGAATCATCCGCCCTTCCAGTTGGACGGCAACTTCGGCATCGTCGGCGCGATCGTCGAGATGCTGGTGCAGAGTCACGGTGAAGTCATCCGTCTGCTTCCCGCGCTTCCGGGG
The DNA here is from genome assembly GCF_042269505.1 of Microbacterium sp. NPDC055988. Classification (NCBI taxonomy): domain Bacteria; kingdom Bacillati; phylum Actinomycetota; class Actinomycetes; order Micrococcales; family Microbacteriaceae; genus Microbacterium; species Microbacterium sp. NPDC055988. Next base: position 970,215 of record NZ_JBHJXY010000001.1, on the reverse strand, counting down.
GACTGGTCGGCGACCGGGTCGTTCGAGGGGCTCCGCGCACGCGGCGGCTACCGCGTCGACTGCGAGTGGCGCGACGGGAAGGTCGTGACCTACGACGTCGTCGCCGACCGGGCGCCGAACATGAGCAACGTGATCGTGGTCGTGAACGGGCAGCGCCGCAAGGTGAAGCCGGGCAACCCGAAGAACGGAAAGCCGATGCGCGACCTCGGCCCGGCCGACTGAGCACGCGTCGACGACGCTGTGTCGCGGTGCCGGCGTCTTCGGGCGTCGGCACCGCTGCCCGCGGATCCGGAATAGAGCCGCGGCGGATCGGCTTGTCCCTGAAGTGACTGCCTCCGTCGACCGCGCCTCCATCGGACTCCGGTCGCCGAGAGGCCCCATCCTCGGTGCGCTGATGCTCGCGACCGGGCTGATCGCGATCGACGCCACGATCCTCGCGACCGCGGTGCCCAGCATCGTCCGCGATCTCGGCAGCTATCAGCAGTTCCCGTGGCTCTTCTCGGTGTATCTGCTGGCGCAGGCCGTGAGCGTCCCCATCTACTCCCGGTTCGCCGACACGGTCGGCCGCAAGCCGATCATCCTGCTCGGCATCGCACTCTTCCTGCTCGGGTCGATCCTCTGCGGCTTCGCGTGGAGCATGCCGGCGCTGATCGTGTTCCGCATCATCCAGGGGCTCGGCGCCGGCGCCGTCGCACCGATGGCCATGACGATCGTCGGTGACATCTACACGGTCGCCGAGCGCGCCAAGGTGCAGGGTTACATCGCGAGCGTGTGGGCGATCTCGTCCGTCGTCGGGCCGGCGCTCGGCGGTGTCTTCGCGCAGCTCGACGCGTGGCGCTGGATCTTCTGGGTCAACATCCCGCTGTGCCTGATCGCGGCCTGGATGCTGCAGCTCAAGTACAAGGAGCAGAAGCAGACAGAGCGCCACCGGATCGACTACGCGGGAGCCGTGCTGCTCACCGTCGGGTTGACCGGCCTGATCCTCGGGATGCTGGAGGGTGGCAACGCCTGGGCGTGGATCTCCGTGCAGAGCGCGCTGTGCTTCGGGATCGGCATCGTCGCGCTCGCGCTGTTCGGGATGGTCGAGCGACGAGTTGCCGAGCCCATCGTCGACCTCCGCCTCGCGGCCAGACCGCTGATCCTGACCACGACCCTCGTCTCGCTCGGGGTGGGGGCGCTCATGATCGGCGTCACGAGCTTCGCGCCCGCCTACCTCGAGGGCTCACTGGGCATCGCGCCGCTGCTGTCGGGCCTCGCGGTCGCGGCGTTGACGCTCGGGTGGCCGATCGCCGCAGCGAACGTCGGACGCCTGTATCTGCGCATCGGGTTCCGCCGCACCACTTTGATCGGGATGAGCATCGCCTCGGTCGCCGCGATCGTCCTCGCGTCGGTGTCGTCGTGGCCGAACCCCTGGGTGCTGTCGCTGATCGCGTTCGTCCTCGGGTTCGGGCTGGGATGGAGCGCCGCGCCGACCCTGATCGCGGCGCAGTCCTCGGTGGGTTGGGGCGAGCGCGGAGCCGTGACCGGCATGAACGCGTTCGCGCGGTCAGCGGGCAGCGCCGTGGGCGTCGCGGTGTTCGGGGCGATCTCGAACGCGGCCATCGCCCAGGGTGACGGGCCAGACGACCCGGACACGATCATCCACGCGTCGGTCTGGGTGTTCGTCGCGGTCGCCGTGACCGCCCTGCTCACCCTGCTCGCCGCCGCGTTCATGCCGAAGGACAAGGTCGAGGACCACTCCGGCGAGCCCGCCCCCTAGCCCGCGCTCATCCTGCCCATCCCGCGCCCCGTCCGTCCCGTCCGTCCCGCCCAGCCATCGCCGAGTGCACGGCTTCGCGTCGAGCGCACGGGATCCCTGCGCGAATACGCCGTCCGCTCGGCAACAACCCGTGCGCTCGGCGCCCCCGCGGGATGCGGGGCGGGGAGTGGGAGAGGGAGAGGGAGAGGGAGTGGGAGAGGGAGACCGGGGCTAGCGGGCGAGGCGCTCGGCGATACCGGTGTACGTGGCGGGGGTCAGAGCGAGGAGGCGCTGCTTGGCGGCATCGCCGATCTCGAGACCCTGCACGAACTCCGCGAGGTCTGCCGCGCCCACCCGGTGACCGCGCGTGAGCTCCTTGAGCAGCGCGTACGGGTCGGTGATCGTGGACCGACCGGCGACGACCTCGGCCCGGATCACGGTCTGGATCGCCTCGGCGAGAACCTCCCAGTTCACGTCGAGGTCGGCCAGCAGCACGTCACGCGAGAGCGAGATGGCGTTCAGGCCACGGCGCAGGTTGTCGAGCGCGAGCAGCGAGTGCCCGAACGCGACGCCGATGTTGCGCTGCGTGGTCGAATCGGTGAGGTCGCGCTGCAGGCGGCTGGTGACGAGGGTCTGACCGAGCGAAGCGAGCAGGGCGCCCGAGATCTCGAGGTTCGCCTCGGCGTTCTCGAAGCGGATCGGGTTGATCTTGTGCGGCATCGTCGACGAGCCGGTGGCGCCGGCGACCGGGATCTGTGCGAGGTAGCCGAGCGAGATGTACGTCCAGATGTCGGTGGCGAGGTTGTGCAGGATGCCGCCGGCGTGACGCACTCGGTCGTAGAGCTCGACCTGCCAGTCGTGCGATTCGATCTGCGTGGTGAGGATGTTGAAGCCGAGCCCGAGGCCCTCGATGTACTCGCGGGCGATGGTCGGCCAGTCGGCATCCGGGTCGGCGGCGAGGTGCGCCGACCAGGTGCCGGTCGCGCCGGAGAACTTCGCGAGGTAGTCGGATGCGGCGATCTGGCCGCGCACGCGCTCGAGGCGCCACGCGAAGACCGCGAGCTCCTTGCCCATGGTCGAGGGCGTCGCGGGCTGGCCGTGCGTGCGGGAGAGCATCGCGGCGTCGGCGTGCTCGACCGCGAGTTCGCGCAGCTTCGCGATCACGGTGTCGAGGGCCGGCAGCCAGACTTCCTCCACGGCGCGCTTCACGGTGAGCGCGTAGGAGGCGGAGTTGATGTCCTCGCTGGTGGCGGCGAAATGCGTGAGCTCGGCGATGCCGTCGAGTCCGAGCGTCGAGAGCCGATCGCGCACGAGGTACTCGATGGCCTTCACGTCGTGCTGGGTGACGGCTTCCTTCTCGGCGAGCCAGTCGATCTCGTCCTGCCCGAAGTCGCGGTACAGCGCACGCAGGCGCTCCTTGTCGGCATCCGACAGCGGGCTCGTCTCGAACAGCGAGCGGTCGGTGAGGGCGATCAGCCACTCCACCTCGACCTCGACCCGTGCGCGGTTGAGCCCTGCCTCGGAGAGGAAGTCGGCGAGACCGGTGACGGCGCCGCGGTAGCGACCGTCGAGGGGGCTCAGGGGCTGCGGCGGGAGCGAAGGCTGGAAAGTCAGGGGAGTCCTCCTGATGAGGCCCCGAAGGTTCGGGGCGAGCGGGGGAGACGAAGAGCAGGTTCGAGCTGACGGAACAGGCCCTGAGTCGCGGCCTCAATCATACCGAGCACCGAATCGAACATCGCCGCCCCCGCGTAGTACGGGTCGGGGACGTCGTGCGTGGAGGCGTTCGGATCGAACGCCAAGAGGAGCGTGACCTTGCCCTCCTCGTCTTCGTCGTGCGCCCACTCCCGCAGGATGCGCTCGTGGGTGCGGTCGAGGGCGACCACGAGGTCGTTGTCGGCGAAGGCCGCTGCGGTGAACTGGCGGGCTCGATGCCGAGAGCCGTCGTAGCCGCGCCGGGCGAGGGAGTCGATCGTGCGGTCGTCGGCACGCTCGCCCAGATGCCAGTCGCCGGTGCCGGCGCTGCGCGAGACGATGCGAGAGCCGAGTCCCTGCCGCTCCGCGAGGTCGCGGAAGACGACCTCGGCCATGGGAGAGCGGCAGATGTTCCCCGTGCAGACGAAGATCACGCGGAAGGGATCCGGGGATGTCACACATACATTCTGCCCGCCTCCGCCGATCGTGCACAGCGGAAGTGGTCAGGCGCGCTTCCTCTGCACACCGAAATCCCGCTTTCCTCTCTCCACCGACCGCGGGAATCCGGTCGGTCGAGGTCCCGCCGAACGCCGAGGCTGAGGGTCATGTACTCCCTCGCGCACAATCACGCCATCGCCTCCGACGCCAGCTGGGTCTGGATGCTGACCAGTTCCGAGATCGGCACGGCGATCTCGCTGCTCGAAGACGTCGGAGCCGTGCTGGTGTCGCTCGTCGATGCGTCGGATTGGCAGTCCGAGGGGTTCCGCGCCCTGCATGAGCGGCTGGCGCGACTGCGCGAAGACTGCGGCGCCGAGATCGGGCATCTTCAGGTGCGTCAGTGGGAGCTGAACGCCGGAGGAGTGGGATGAGCGGCCTGAACATCGAGCACGGCGGGGTGATCGCCGTCGACACCGAGCAGCTGCGCGATGTCGGGCGCCGGATGCGGACGGTGGCGATGCAGTGCGAGGAGGCTCGGGCCGCGATCATCCGCGCCGGCGCGCTGCTGGCCACTGAACCCGAGGTCGCCCCGCAGGTCGATATCGGCGCGTTGCATCGCACCGGGGAAGGCGTCGGCGTGCTGCGGGCGGAACTGGAGGACGCCTGTGCGGGCACGCTCCTGATGGCGGACGCGTTCGAGGTGGTGGAGCTCCGCGCGCAGGCCGACGCCCTCGCTCTCGCGGACGATGCAGCTGCGAAGACGATCCAGGCGCGAATCGATCGGCTCATCGACGGCGACGCGCGCGTCGGAGTGATGGCCGATTGGCTGGTGGCCGACTGGGTGGGGCGCCGCCACGGAGGTCTGCCCGAGCCGATGGGAGTCTTCGGGATGCTGCCGTCGCTGCTCCTGGCCGGCGGGTTCGCCGGCATCACCTCCTTGCTCGGGAAGGTGCCCGCCGGGACCGTCCTGAAGGGGGTGGCCGACCCGGTGCGCGTGACGCCCACCGCCACGTCGACCCCGGCCGGTGCGCCCAAGGGAGTGGCCGGCGCGCTCACGCGCATGCCGTCGACGAGTGCGCAGGTGGCGGTCGAGAAGTACACGATGGCCGACGGCGCGACCCGGTATGTGACCTACGTCAAAGGCACGCAGAACTCCGTGCCGTGGGAGGCCGGCGAAGAGGATCCGTGGGACATGAAGTCGAACCTGGAGCTCTATCAGGGGCAGCGGTCGGCGTCGTATCAGGCGACCGTCGACGCCCTGGCCGCCGCGGGCGCAGAGCCCGGAGACCGCGTGGACGTCGTCGGGTACTCGCAGGGCGGGATGATCGCCGCGCATCTCGCGATGGAGAGCGACTACGACGTCGCGATGCAGCTGACGGCGGGCAGCCCCCAGGAATCGTCGCTCGACGACGGTCAGACTCTCATCCAGCTCTCGCACTCGGACGACGTCGTCGCCAGGCTCGCCGCGGGAGGATCGGCCGAGGGAACCGGATCGCCCGACAGCTTTACCGCGTCACGCGAGGTCGACCCGCAGGACGGCCTGTACGACCTGTCGCTGCAGCCGCACGCGCTCGAGGCCTATATCGAGACCGCGCAGCTGGTGGACGCCTCCTCCGATCCGCGTGCCGAGGCGCTCGACGCCTACTGGCGGGAGCTCGGCGATGCCGTCGAGATCGAACGCACCGAATTCCATGCCGAGCGGGTGCGGGAGCAATGACCCTGGGGGGTGGTGTATCGGAGGTGTATCGTGCGTGTATGGCTCGCACGAACATCGACATCGACGACGATCTCGTCCGTGAGGTCATGCGCAGATACGACCTCTCCACGAAGAAGGAGGCGGTCGATCTCGCGCTTCGCCGTCTCGTCGGCGTGCCCCTGACCAAGGACTTCCTCCTCGGTCTGAAGGGCACGGGATGGAGCGGAGACCTCGACGCGATGCGCGACGATCCGCCGTCCCCGTGGGGCGACGCGTGATCCTCGTCGAATCCTCCGCGTGGATCGCCTACCTTCGTGGCCTCGACGTGCCGGTCGTCGAACGACTCGATGGACTGATCGGCGCGGGCGCGGACATCGCGATCACAGAGCCGGTGATCATGGAGCTGCTCGCCGGGGCGCGGCGACCGCAGGAGCTCGCGAGGGTGGAGGCGCTCGCGAACGGGTTGCCGCTCGCGCCGTTGCGCACACTCACCGACTTCCGAGATGCGGCAGAGCTCTACCGAGCCTCGGCGGCGAACGGGCACCCGGTCCGCAGCATGGTCGACTGCCTGATCGCCGCCGTCGCGATACGCCGCGACATCCCGCTCCTGCACGCTGACAGGGACTTCGAGTTCCTCGCCGAGATCAGTCCGCTCCGGCTCGACGTCGAGGCGTAGTCGCCGGGCTCAGTCGCGGCGCGAGCGATTCTTCTGCGGGCGGAGGATGAAGCCGAAGATGCCGTTGATCACCGAGATGATGAGCGCAGCGAGCACGCCCCACCAGAAGTCGCCGACCGTCAGACCCCAGCCGAAGCCGCTCGTGATCCACGCGGTCAGCCACAGCAGGAACCCGTTGATCAGGAATCCGATCAGGCCGAACGTGATGATGTAGAGCGGGAACGCGACGATCTTCACGACCGTGCCGATGATCGTGTTGACGATGGCGAAGATCGCGGCCACCGCCAGCAGTGTCAGGACGACCTGCAGGGTCTCGCCGGGCGGGAACGCCCTGATCGTGACCTGGAGGGCGGGGATCAGCGTGACGACCCAGATGGCGAACGCGTTGACGACGACACGGATGATGAAGCGCATAGTCCGACCAGTGTCGCACGGACGCCGGGACGTGTCAGCCTGCGGTGTCGCTCACGGGAATTCGGTTCGCGCGGATGCGCTGCTCCGACTCGTCGAGATCGATCGTGCCGGAGGCGATGCCGATGACCAGATCGAATGCGTCATCTGTCGTGAAGCGGTGCTTCCATCCGTTGATCCACAGGAACGCCACGAAGCTCGTCCACGCTGTCCGCTTGTTGCCGTCGAACAGCGGGTGGTTGCGTGCGAGAGATTCGAGGAGCGCAGCGGCCTTTCGATCGATCGTTTCGTAGGCGTCGTCGCCGAACAGTGAAGCCGCGGGTCTCGCGAGGGCCGAGGCGAGCAGGCCTGCATCCCGAACGTGAAATCCGAGCCTTTCGACGATCTGGAGACCGTCTTCCAGGGTGAGGTACTCGGTCATGCGTCTTCGAGGCGCTCGAGCAGGGCTTTGTCATTGTCGAGCACGAAGTCAACGGCGGAATCCACGAGAGCCGAGCGGCTCGTGTCATTCGCGAACCGCGTCGCCGCCTCGATGATCACCGCGTGCTTCGACATGTGCCGCGCACGCGCGATCGCCTCGAGCTGTGCATCGAGTTCTTCCGGGAGCCGCACCGTCATCGCCATACCAAAATGGTACCACCGCCGATGTCGCGTGAACAGGGCCATCCCCGCCTCCGCCCCCTCGTAGACTCGACCCGTGACCGAGCCGACCCTGCCCCGCATCCGACCCGCCATCGCCGCCCTCGCGCCGTACCGGCAAGGCAAGCAGGCAGGGCCCGACGCGTTCAAGCTCTCGAGCAACGAGAACCCGTTCGAGCCGCTCCCCTCCGTGCTCGAAGCGCTGCAGCGCACGACGCCGATCAACCGTTACCCCGACGCCACCGCCGGCCGTCTGCGCGAGCGCCTCGGTGCGCGCTACGGCGTCGACCCCGAGCAGGTGCACGTCGCCTCCGGCAGCGTCTCGATCCTGCACCAGCTGATCCTCGCGACCGCGTCCGTCGGCGATGAGGTCATCTACGCCTGGCGCTCCTTCGAGGCCTACCCGAGCCTGCCGCTCGTCGCCGGCGCGACCGGGGTGCAAGTACCGCTCACCGCCGATTCCCGCCACGACCTCGACGCGATGGCGGATGCCGTCACCGAGCGCACCCGCGCGATCATCCTCTGCACCCCGAACAACCCGACCGGGCCGATCATCACCTCGGCGGAGTTCGCGGCCTTCGTCGAGCGGGTCCCGAGCGACATCCTCGTCATCCTCGACGAGGCGTACGCCGAGTTCGTCACGGCGCCGGATGCCGTCGACGGTCTGGCCGAGCGCGTGTTCGAGCGGCATCCGAACGTGGTCGTGCTGCGCACCTTCTCGAAGGCCTACGGCCTCGCCGGCCTCCGGGTCGGCTACGCGATCGGGCACGAGAAGGTGCTGGATGCCGCACGCACCACGGGCATCCCGCTCTCGGTCACGTCCGCCGCCGAGAACGCCGCCATCGCGAGCCTCGACGCCGAACCGGAACTCCTCGAGCGCGTGGCTGTGATCGTCGAGCGGCGCGGCCGTCTGGTGGAGGGGCTTCGCGCGCAGGGGTGGGACGTCCCGGACTCCCAGTCGAACTTCGTGTGGCTGCCGACCGGCGACCGCACCGACGAGGTGGCTGCTGCCTTCGTCGAGAACGACCTCATCGTGCGTCCGTTCTCGGGCGACGGCATCCGCATCTCCGTCGGCGAGGAAGCCTCCCTCGACCGCGTGCTCGAGGTCGCCGCCTCGGTTCGCTGATCCGCGCTCGCCGCGGCTTTCCGCGGTTTTCTCCGGCTTCCGGGCAGTTACAAGGGGCCCCTAGGTATGCGTGACCGGGCATGCCGACGCGGGTAGCGTGAGAGCGTGACCACCCCCGAGACCCCCCTTGTGAGCGTTCTGGACGAGACCGGACGGTTCGCGCCATCCGCCGCCGCCGAGCGATATCTTCCCCTGATCGAGGCGATCGGCGATGCGGAGCTCGAGCAGTTCTACCGCGACATGGTCGTCATCCGCGCGATCGACACCCAGGCCACGAACCTGCAGCGGCAGGGGCAGCTCGCCCTGTGGCCGCCGAGCCGTGGACAGGAGGCCGCGCAGGTCGGCTCCGGTCGTGCCGCTCGAGCGCAGGACACGATCTTCCCCTCGTACCGCGAGCACGCCGTCACCCGCATCCGCGGCGTCGACCCGGTCGACATCATCAAGCTGATGCGCGGCGTCTCGCACGGCGGATGGGACCCGACCGATCCCAAGAACGGCAACACGCGTCTCTACACGCTCGTGCTCGGATCGCAGGTGCTGCACGCGGCCGGCTACGGGATGGGTCTCGCGTTCGACGGTCGCACGGGCACCGGTGATGCGGACCGCGACGAGGCCGTGATGGTCTACTACGGCGACGGCGCCTCCAGCCAGGGCGACGTGCACGAGGCGATGGTCTTCGCCGCGAGCTACCAGGCGCCGACCGTCTTCTTCCTCCAGAACAACCACTGGGCGATCTCTGTGCCCGTGTCCACGCAGTCGCGCGTCCCGCTCGTGCAGCGCAGCGCCGGCTACGGCATCCCGAGCGTCCGGGTCGACGGCAACGACGTGCTCGCCAGCTACGCGGTCTCGCGGGTCGCGCTCGACGAGGCCCGCAGCGGCAAGGGCCCGCAGGCGATCGAGGCCGTCACCTACCGCCTCGGCGCGCACACCACGAGCGACGACCCGACGAAGTACCGTGGCAGCGACGAGGAGCAGTACTGGGCCGGCCGCGACCCGATCGTCCGGATGCGCGCGTTCCTCGAGAACCGCGGTGCATCCGCGCAGCTGTTCGCCGACGTGGAGGCGGAGGCGGCGGATGCTGCGGAAGACCTTCGCGCCCGCAGCGTCGAGCTCGGACCGCCCAGCGCCGACAAGATGTTCGACCACGTGTACAGCGAACCGCATCCGCTGATCGACCAGCAGAAGGCCTGGCACGCGCAGTACGAGGCGTCCTTCGAAGGAGAAGCCCGATGACCCTCGAGACGATGCCGCTCAGCAAGGCCCTGAACGCGGGCATGCGCAAGGCGATGGAGAACGACCCGAAGGTCCTGCTCATGGGCGAGGACATCGGCAAGCTCGGCGGCGTCTTCCGCGTGACCGAGCACCTGCAGCGGGACTTCGGCGACCGCCGGGTGCTCGACACCCCACTCGCCGAGTCCGGGATCGTCGGCACCGCGATCGGCATGGCGATGGTCGGATACCGCCCGGTCATCGAGATCCAGTTCGACGGTTTCGTGTTCCCGGCCTTCGATCAGATCACCACGCAGCTCGCGAAGCTCACCAACCGGCACGAGGGTGCGCTCAGCATGCCGATCGTGATCCGCATCCCGTACGGCGGGCATATCGGCGCGGTCGAGCACCACCAGGAGAGCCCGGAGGCGTACTTCGCGCACACTCCCGGCCTGCGCGTGGTCTCGCCGTCGACGCCCAACGACGCCTACTGGATGATCCAGGAGGCGATCGCCTCGAACGACCCCGTGATCTTCATGGAGCCGAAGAGCCGGTACTGGCAGAAGGGCGAGGTCGAGCTCGACTCCTCCGCCGTCCCGCTGCACTCCTCGCGCGTCGTCCGCACGGGCAGCGACGTGACCCTCGTCGGCCACGGCGCCATGGTCACCACGCTGCTGCAGGCGGCCGCGCTCGCCGAGGCCGAGGGCACTAGCTGTGAGGTCGTCGACGTGCGCTCCCTCTCGCCGGTCGACTACGAGCCCATCCTCGACTCCATCCGCAAGACCGGACGCATGGTCTACGCGCAGGAGGCCCAGGGCTTCGGGAGCATCGGCGGCGAGATCGCGGCCACCGTCATGGAGCGCGCGTTCTATGCGCTCGAGGCTCCGGTGCTGCGCGTCTCCGGCTACGACACCCCGTTCCCGCCGGCGAAGCTCGAGGGCGCATATCTCCCGGATGCGGACCGCATCCTCGAAGCCGTCGACCGTTCACTGGCCTACTGACATCCCCGCTCGGCCGAAAGGACTCGTCATGAGCACGCAGAACTTCAACCTCCCCGATGTCGGAGAGGGCCTGACCGAGGCGGAGATCGTCGCCTGGAAGGTCGCCCCCGGTGACACGGTCGCGATCAACGACGTCATCTGCGAGATCGAGACGGCCAAGTCGCTCGTGGAGCTGCCGTCTCCGCACGCGGGCGTCGTCGGCGAGCTGCTCGCCGCCGAAGGATCAACGGTCGAGGTCGGTTCGCCGATCATCACGTTCGTGACGGATGCACGCGACGACGCAGGTCCCGGCGTCGTCGCCACGGCCGAGGCCCCTGCGCCGGAGGAGGGCGGCGGCTCGGTGCTCGTCGGGTACGGCACAGGCGGCGGTGCGACCTCGCGCCGTAAGCGTCCGGCAGAGCGCCCGGTCCGCTCCTCGGTGGGCGTGATCGCCAAGCCGCCGATCCGCAAGCTCGCCCGCGACCTCGGCGTCGACCTCACCGCGGTCGCCGCGACCGGCGCCGACGGCGAAGTCACCCGCGACGACGTCGTCAAGCACGCCTCCCAGGCCAGCGTCTTCCGCAACATCGAGACCCCGGAGTGGGGCGACGTCCGCGAGGAGACGGTGCCCGCGCCGCAGGCCGCTCCAGCCGGCCTCGCTCGCGGCCTCACCGCGACCCGTCCTTCCGCCGCCGGCGACGACCGCACCGAGTCCATTCCGGTGAAGGGTGTGCGCAAGGCCACGTCCTCGGCCATGGTGCAGAGCGCGTACTCGGCCCCGCACGTGACGGTCTGGAAGGAGGTCGACGCCAGCCGCACGATGGAGCTCGTGAAGCGACTCAAGGCCTCGCCCGACTATGCCGACATCAAGGTCTCGCCGCTGCTCATCGTGGCCCGCGCCGTGATCTGGGCGGCTCGCCGGACGCCGATGGTGAACGCCGCCTGGATCGAGACGGATGCCGGCGCCGAGATCGCCGTGCGCCACTACGTGAACCTCGGTATCGCCGCGGCCACCCCGCGCGGCCTGCTCGTGCCGAACATCAAGGACGCGCAGGACCTGAGCATGAAGGACCTGGCACGGGCGCTGAACCGCCTGACGCTCACGGCGCGCGAGGGCAAGACGCCGCCGGCCGATCAGCAGGGCGGCACCATCACGATCACCAACATCGGCGTGTTCGGGATGGATGCCGGCACCCCGATCATCAACCCCGGCGAGGCCGGCATCGTGGCGATGGGCACCATCAGCCAGAAGCCGTGGGTCGTCGACGGCGAGGTGCGTCCGCGCTGGGTGACCACCGTCGCCGGATCCTTCGACCACCGCGTGATCGACGGCGACGGCATGAGCCGTTTCATCGCCGACGTGGCATCCGTGCTCGAGGAGCCTGCGCTGCTGGTTGAGTGAGGCTTAGCCGCAGCATCCGGAATGAAGGAGATCTCGCGTTCTGAAGGACCCCATCCCCGGGATGCTCCTTCGCAACGCGAGATCTCCTTCGCGTTGTGCGCGGCCGGGCGGGGCGGGGGACAGGCCGGACGAGGCGCCGCGGACTGATCCTGCGCTACGCGGTCACGCGCAGGCGTTGCTCGGCGAGGAGCGGCACGGTGCGTTCGCGGGCGGCGCGCCGCGCGGTGGCGACCGCGCCGACCGAGACGACCTCGGCGCCGAGCGTCGAGGCGAGGATCTCGGGCGCGGGGAGGTGCAGCTCTTCCGGGAGGATGCGTCGGGCGGCAGCGAGCACGGGCTCGATGCTCTCGGCCACCGCGCCGCACACGACCACGCGTGCCGGGTCGTACATGCTGCCGAGCACGCCGACGATTCGAGCGACCACCGCGCCCACGCGTTCGGCGACGAGCAGGGCGTCGGGGTCACCGGACGCGGCGAGAGTCAGCACGAGGCGCGGGTCTATGCGCTCCTCATCCACCAGGCGGCCGAGCGCGCCGTCGGCCGGGACGGCGCGCTCGGCCACAGCTGCTCGCGCCGCCTCCTGCAGGGAGTACGGCAGTCCGTTGGCGGAGCCGACTCCGACGATGTGGTCGAACACGACGCCCTCGCCCACGCCGCCGTGGGCTCCGTGGAGCACGTGCCCGTCGACGACGACCCCGCCGCCGTAGCGCTCGCTCGAGAGCAGGGCGACGTAGTCCCGGCATCCGATGGCCGCGCCGAGTGCTCCCTCGGCGACAGCGGCGAGCTGCGCATCGTTCTTGATCTCGACAACGGGTGCCCATGCGCCCAGCGCCTCGGCGAGGCCGGGGTTGGTGCGCTCCCAGAAGCCGTCGGGGTGTGGAGGCGAGATGCCGTCACGGTCGACGGGTGCCGCGACGCCGACGCAGACGGCCAGCACGCGGTCGCGGGCGACTCCCGCCTCATCGAGTGCGGCGCCCAGGGATTCGACGATCAGCGCGCGCCGTGCGGCCGCGGACTGCGTCTGGTCGGCCGAGACGCGGTGATGAACCAGGGTCTGGTCGAGCGGATCGGCCACGGTGACCGCGATGTGGGTGTCGCCGGCGTCGATGCCGACCACGACGCCGAGGTCGGGGGAGAGCGCGAATCGGCGGGCGGGTCGCCCCGAGCGGTAGCTTCCGGCGACGCGAGCGTTCGGGAGCTCACGGAGCACCTCCGCGCCGACCAGGGTGTCGATCGCGTCGATCGCGGTCGAGCGGGTCAGCGACGTGCTCGCCATGACGTCGGTGGCGGTGAACTCGCCCGCGTCCCACGCGAAGCCGAGGATGGCGCCGACGCTCGCGCGGCCGGTGCCGAGTCCTGCGGAGACTTCTGTCACGCCCCTTGCCTTCCTGTCGCCCGAATGAGAGAGTACCGTTCGTCAGAGTAAATTCGCTCACTAGATTTACTTTGCGGATCTACCCATCGAAAGGACGACGGTGTCTGTTGAACGAACACGCGCGACGCGGCTCGTAGCCGCAGCCCTCGGCGCGACACTGGTCGGCACCGCCCTCGCGGGCTGCTCCGCCGACTCGGGGGCGGAGACCATCCGCTTCACCTTCAGCAAGCGTGAGGCGATCGAATTCATGACCGCTCTCGTCGCCGACTACAACTCCTCGCAGAGCGACGTGAAGGTCGAGATCGACACTTCGGGAGTCGACGTCGTCTCCGCCAGCTTCGTGCGCGGCAACCCGCCCGACATCATGCTGGCGAACTACAACTATGAGGTCGCGAGGTTCGTGCAGCGCTGCGCACTCACCGACCTCTCCGAGACCGATGCGGCGGCGAGCATCCGCGACGACCTGCAGCCACTCATGGACCAGTACGGTTCGTGCGAGGGGCGGCAGAGCGCCCTGCCCTACTCGGTGATGGCCGCATCCGTCATCTACAACAAGGACATCTTCGAGGCGCAGGGACTCGAGGTCCCGCAGACCTGGGACGAGCTGCTCGCCGTCTGCGACCAGCTGAAGGCCGCGGGCATCGACCCGTTCTACGGCACCTTCAAGGACGACTGGACAGTCGGTCAGGGCTGGTACGACTACACGGCGGGAGGCTCGGTCGACGTCATCGAGTTCTTCGACGCGCTCGCCGAGGAGGGGGCGGATGTCGGACCTGACTCGGAGGTGTCGTTCGAGAAGGACTTCGCCGAGCCCATGGACCGGATGCTGCAGCTCGCGAACGACTACACCAACGCGGATGCCGCGAGCCGCGCGTACGGCGACGGGAACCTGGCCTTCGGGAAGGGTGAGGCGGCCATGTACCTCCAGGGGCCCTGGGCGTTCAGCGAGATCGCGAAGACCGCGCCCGACCTGGCCCTCGGCACCTTCCCGCTCCCGATGACCGACGACCCCGCCGACCTCGAGGTGCGGGTCAACATGGACCTCGCCGTGATGATCCCGGAGGAGTCGCAGCATCAGGAGGCCGCCCGCGACTTCCTGGAGTACCTGTACCTGCCCGAGCACATCGAGGAGTACAACGCCTCGCAGCTCGGCTTCACCCCGACGAAGGATGCTCCGGCTCCGGAAGACCCTCGAATCGAGGGGATGATCCCCTACTACGAGGAGGGACGGATCTATCAGGGGCCCTCCGTGCTGGTGCCCAAGACCCTCCCGATCTTCAACTACGCACAGGCGATGGTGCTCGGGGCCTCCCCGGCGGGCATCCTGCGCACCATGGACGCGGACTGGGCGCGCATCGCCTTCCGCGCCCCCATCCCGTCGACCGGCGAAACCTCGTCCGGCGACGCTTCCGCATCCGGCGAGACAGAGGAGTCCGCGCCATGACCACCACGACGGCCCCGACCGACACGACCGCGATCGTCACCGGCGGTGGCGCACGCACGCTCCGTCGGCGCAGCCGCCGGGTCGAGCCCATCTACTACCTGTTCCTGTTGCCGACCCTCGTGATCTTCACCCTCGCGATCACGGTCCCGGGTGTCATCGGCATCTTCTTCAGCTTCACCGATTCGATCGGCATCGGCGCGTGGAGTTTCAACGGCTTCACGAACTACATCGCCCTGTTCAGTGATCCGGCGATCTTGCAGAGCTACCTGTTCACGTTCGGCTTCTCGATCGCCACGGTCATCGTGGTCAACGTGATCGCGTTCCTGCTCGCGGTCGGCCTCACCTCCCGCATCCGCTTCAAGACGGGGCTGCGCACGATCTTCGTGATCCCGATGGTGATCTCGGGCATCATCATCGCGTACGTCTTCAACTTCCTCTTCTCGAACTCGATCCCCGCGGCGGGCGCGGCGGCCGGCATCCCGTGGTTGGAGACGAGCCTGCTCGCCAACCCCGACCTGGCCTGGGTGGCCATCGTGATCGTCACCGCCTGGCAGGCCGTACCCGGCACCCTGCTCATCTACATCGCGGGACTCCTGTCGGTGCCCGGCGAGGTCTACGAGGCGGCCAGCATCGACGGCGCCAGCAGGACGCAGCAGCTGACCCGCATCACGATCCCTCTCGTCGCGGGCTACGTCGTGATCAACGTGATCCTCGGATTCAAGGGTTTCCTCAACGCCTACGACATCATCGTCGGCCTCACCAACGGCGGACCCGGAACCTCTACCCGGAGCGTCGCGATGACGATCATCGCGGGCTTCAACGGCGGCGACTACGCCTATCAGATGGCCAACGCGACCATCTTCTTCATCGTCGCCGTGCTCATCTCCCTCCTCCAGCTGTCGCTGACGCGCGGAAGGAACGCCCTCTGATGTCGACGCAGACGATCACCACGCAGACCGCTTCCGGCAAGAAGCCGCGCACCCGTATGGAGCGCGTGAACTGGTCGGGCACGATCATCCTCATCCTGTGCGCCGTCACGGTGCTGCTACCGCTGTACGTCACGATCTCGATGGCATTCAAGACGACGGGGCAGGCTGTCGACGGCAATGCGTTCTCGCTTCCCGCGCCGTTCAGCATCGACGGCTTCGTGGAGGCCTGGAACCTCACGAAGTTCCCGGTCGGAGCCGGCATCTCGCTCCTCGTCACCGCCGGGACCGTGGTCGCGACCATCGTGCTCGCGGCCTTCGCGTCGTACGCGATCGTGCGCAACTGGGACCGACGCCTGTTCCGCTACTCGTTCTTCTACCTGCTCGCGGCGATGTTCATCCCGTTCCCCGTCGTCGCCCTGCCGCAGATCCAGCTCACCGGACGTGTCGGACTCGACAATCCGCTCGGTGTGATCATCCTGGCGACGATGTTCCAGCTCAGCTTCAGCGTGCTGCTGTTCACCGCGTTCCTGCGTTCGATCCCGATCGAGCTCGAGGAGAGCGCCCGCATCGACGGAGCCACCACGTGGCAGACGTTCTGGAGGTTGATCTTCCCGCTGCTCGCCCCGATGAGTGCGACGGTCGGCATCTTCGCCTTCCTCTACGCCTGGAATGACTTCATGATGCCGTCGCTGATCATCTCCGATCCGGCGATGCAGACCCTGCCCGTGCGGCAGAACCTGTTCCAGAACCAGTTCAGCAACAACTACAACGTGTCCTTCGCCTCGTACCTGATGGCGATGGCCCCGGCGATCCTGGCGTACCTGTTCACGCAGCGCTTCGTCATGGAGGGCGTCACGCAAGGCGCCGTCAAGGGCTAGGGATGCTTCGACAGGCTCAGCAACCCAACACTGGGTCCCTGAGCTTGTCGAAGGGCCCACCACGAGAACCACCGCAAGAAAGAAGAAGGAGTACTCACCCCTCATGACCGATTCGCTTCTCACCGAGACCCGCGAAGACGACAGGACGGCTGCATGGTGGCGCCAGGCCGCCGTGTACCAGATCTACCCCCGCAGCTTCGCCGACGCGAACGGCGACGGGATCGGCGACATCCCGGGCATCGTCTCCCGTGTCGACTACCTCGCCGAGCTGGGCATCGACGCGGTCTGGCTGAGCCCGTTCTATCCCTCTGAGCTCGCCGACGGGGGCTACGACGTCGCCGACTACCGCGACGTCGACCCGCGCCTGGGGACCCTCGCCGACTTCGATGCGATGGTCGAGGCGCTGCACGCGCGCGGCATCCACGTCGTCGTCGACATCGTCCCGAATCACACTTCGGATCAGCACGCGTGGTTCCAGGAGGCGCTGGCCGCCGGTCGCGGCTCGGCTGCGCGCGGACGGTACATCTTCCGCGAGGGCACCGGCCCCGACGGGTCCGAGCCGCCCACCGACTGGGTGTCGGTGTTCGGCGGCAGCGCATGGGAGCGGGTCGAGGACGGCCAGTGGTACCTGCACAACTTCGCGAAGGAGCAGCCCGACCTCGATTGGGACAACCCGGAGGTGCGCGAGGACTTCCTGAAGACCCTGCGCTTCTGGTCCGATCGCGGAGTCGACGGGTTCCGCATCGACGTCGCCCACATGCTCACGAAGGATCTGAGGGATCCGCTGCCGAGCCGGGTCGAGCTCGACGCGATGGACCGCACCTCGGGGACCCATCCGATGATCGACCGCGACGACGTGCACGAGATCTACGCCGAGTGGCGCCGGGTCTTCAACGAGTACGACCCGCCCCGCACGGCCGTCGCCGAGGCCTGGGTCGACACTCCGGAGCGCCGCGCGCGTTACGCCTCCGCCGAGGGGCTGGGACAGGCGTTCAACTTCGATCTGCTGGTCGCCGACTTCGATGCGACGCAGTTCCGCGAGATCATCGTCGACAACCTCGAGCAGGCGCAGGCCACCGGGTCGTCGACGACCTGGGTGCTCTCGAACCACGATGTCACCCGTCACGCCACGCGCTACGGGCTCGCTCCGCTGCACGGGCGCGCGGTGAAGCAGGGCACCGAGTGGGTCAAGGCGGGCGGTCCGGCAGAAGCCCTCGATCGCGAGGGCGGACTCCGCAGGGCGCACGCCGCGACCCTGCTGCTGCTCGGCCTGCCCGGCAGCACATACCTGTACCAGGGAGAGGAGCTCGGTCTGCACGAGGTGGCCGAGATCACACCGGAGCAGCGTCAGGATCCCGGATTCTTCCGCGGCGCCGACTTCGACGGTCTCGGCCGGGACGGATGCCGCGTGCCGCTGCCCTGGACCGCCGGCGGTTCCTCGTACGGCTTCGGCGCGGAGGGCGCGCACCTGCCGCAACCGGCCTGGTTCGCCGAGTCCGCCGTCGACGTCGAGGCGGCCGACTCTTCGTCGACGCTGTCGCTGTACCGCGAGGCGCTGCGCCTGAGGCGCCTGCTGCAGACCGGCGAGACGCTGGAGTGGATCGACACCGGACGCGCCGACGTGCTGCGCTTCGCCCGCCCGAACGGATGGCAGATCGTGACGAATTTCGGCACCGAGCCGTTCGACCTCGGTGCGGATGCCGCGGACGTCGTGCTTTCGAGCGCTCCGCTCTCCGGCTCCGCTCTTCCCGGTGAGGCCACCGCGTGGGTCGCCCCGGCGGCGTTGCTCGGCTGAGGCCGAGTAGGCGATTTGATAATGGTTCTCATTAGCGTTTAGAGTGAGGGCATGAAGAAGCCCGTCGTCGCCCTCGCCCTCGCATCCGTCGCCGCTCTCACGCTGGCCGGATGCTCCACCACCCCGGCAGCGGGAGAGGGCGACGACGGCACCATCACGGTCGTCGCGAGCACCAACGTCTACGGAAACATCGCTGCGACGATCGGCGGAGACCGCGTCGACGTCGAGTCGCTCATCACCTCCGCGTCGCAGGACCCGCACTCCTACGAGGCGACCGCGCGCGACCGCCTCACGGTGCAGAAGGCCGATCTGGTGATCGAGAACGGCGGCGGGTACGACGCCTTCGTCGACACGCTGCTGCAGGACGCGAACGACCCGCACGTCGTCACGGCGGTCGAGTTCTCGCACGACTTCCCCGGCAACGAGGGGCACGAGGGCGAGGCCGAGCACGACCACGCCGAGGATGAGTCCCACGACCACGATCACGCCGAGGGCGAAGAGGGTCACGAGGGCCACAACCACATCGAGGGCTTCAACGAGCACGTCTGGTTCGACCCGCACACCATGATCCATGTCGTCGAGGCGATCTCCGACGAGCTGTCCGAGCTCGACCCCGACGGGGCGAAGGAGTTCGCCGCCAACGCCGACGACCTCATCGCCGACCTGGAGGGCTTCGAGGCCGACCTCGAGACCATCAAGACGGATGCCGCAGGGGCCACGGTCTTCATGACCGAACCGCTGCCCGGCTACCTCGCTGCTGCCGCCGGCCTGACCGACGTCACCCCCGGGGGATTCGCCGAGTCGGTCGAGGAGGGCAGTGATGTCGCGCCTGCCGTGCTGCTCGAAGCGCTCACGGTGATCGAAGACGAACAGGCCACTGCTCTGCTGACCAACGCGCAGACCGGAGGAGCGGAGACCGAGCGTGTGGAGGCCGCCGCGAAGGATGCCGGCATCCCCGTCGTCGCCTTCACGGAGCTGCTCGAGGACGGATCGTCGTACTCTGAGTGGATGAGTGACGCGATCAAGAGCCTCGCCGCCGCCGTCCAGCCGTGAGCGGGGGCGCTCCGGTCCTCGAGATCTCCGACGCCGCACTTCACCGCGGGGATCGCGAACTCTGGTCAGGGCTCGACCTGACGGTGCAGCCCGGCGAGTTCATCGCGGTGCTCGGCCCATCCGGGTCGGGCAAGACCACGCTGCTGCGCAGCATCCTCGGCCTGCAGCCGCTGTCTTCCGGGTCGATCCGCGTCGCGGGGGAGCCCGTGCACCGCGGCAACTCCCGCATCGGGTACATCCCGCAGCAGCGCAACCTCGCTCCCGACACCAGTATGCGAGCTCGGGATCTGGTGGGGCTCGGCGTCAGCGGAAGCCGTTTCGGGTTCCCGGTCCCGCACCGCGGTGACCGCGCCAAGGTCGACCGGCTGCTCGATGCGGTGGGCGCCTCGCACTTCGCCGATCGTCGTGTCGGCCTGCTCTCGGGTGGCGAGCAGCAGCGGTTGCGGGTGGGACAGGCT
The DNA here is from genome assembly GCF_042269505.1 of Microbacterium sp. NPDC055988. NCBI lineage: Bacteria > Bacillati > Actinomycetota > Actinomycetes > Micrococcales > Microbacteriaceae > Microbacterium > Microbacterium sp. NPDC055988. The sequence continues at coordinate 950,276 of NZ_JBHJXY010000001.1, read as the reverse complement.
CTCGCCGACGAGCCGGCGCTGCTGCTGTGCGACGAGCCGCTGTCGAACCTCGACCTGGCCAACCAGCTCGCCGTGACCGACATCATCGACCGCCAGCGCCGTGAGCGCGAGGCCGCGGTGCTGTTCGTCACGCACGACATCAACCCGATCCTCGGCCGCGTCGACCGCATCCTGTACATCGCCGGCGGCCGGTTCCTCCTGGGCACCCCGGATGAGGTGCTGCAGACCCGCGTGCTCAGCGACCTCTACGGCACCCCGGTGTTCGTGCTCCGCGCGGGCGACCGGCTGGTCGTCGTCGGCGTGCCGGATGCCGAGCCGCACCACGACCACGGCGACCACCACGAACACGGAGGAGCGGCATGAGCGTCTCCGCGGCCATGGTGCCGATGGTCGACTGGAGCGACGTCTTCTCGTTCCAGGACTACGGCGAGCTCGTCGCCCTGCTCTCGAACTCGATCATCGCGGGCGCTGTCCTCGGCATCGTCGGCGGTCTGATCGGCGTCTTCGTGATGCAGCGCGACCTGGCCTTCGCGGTGCACGGCGTGAGCGAGCTGTCTTTCGCGGGTGCCGCAGCTGCCCTGCTGTTCGGCGGCAGCGTGGTGTTCGGCTCATTGGCCGGCGCCCTCGTCGCGGCGATCCTGATCGGCATCCTCGGCGCCAAGGCCAGGGACCGGAACTCGATCGTCGGAGTGCTGATGCCGTTCGGCCTGGGCCTCGGCATCCTGTTCCTCTCCCTGTACGACGGCCGCAGCGCCAACAGGTTCAGCCTGCTGACCGGGCAGATCGTCTCGGTGTCCAGCCCCGACCTCGGCTGGCTCATCGGCATCAGCATGGTCGTGCTGATCGGGCTGCTGGTGATGTGGAACCCGCTGCGGTTCGACTCGCTCGACCCGGAATCGGCCGCCGCCCGCGGAGTGCCCACGCGCGCCGTGAGCCTGCTGTTCATGGTGCTGCTGGGTCTCATCGTCGCGGTGAGCGTGCACATCATCGGCGCGCTGCTGGTGATGGCGCTGCTGGTCACACCCGCAGCCGCCGCGATGCGGGTCACGGCCGGCCCCATCGCCGTGCCGCTGCTGTCCGCTCTGTTCGGGTTCGTCTCGGCCGTCGGCGGGATCCTGCTCGCCCTCGCCGGCACCCTGCCCGTCAGCCCGTACATCACGACCCTCTCGTTCACCATCTACGTCGTGTGCTGGATCGTGCAGCGTTCGCGCGCCAGGGTGCGGCGTGTCGCAGCCTGAAATCCACTCCCAGCCGTCGCCAACCGCCGCGGCCTAGACTCTTCGTATGGCTCAGCGGAACACCTGGCAGCGCGAACGCGTGCGCGAAGCACTCGCCGACGCGCGCGGTTTCGTGAGCGCGCAGAACCTGCACGCCTCGCTGCGCGACGACAACACGGGCATCGGCCTCGCCACCGTGTACCGCGCTCTCGCCGGGCTCGCCGCATCCGGTGACGCGGATTCGCTGCAGAGTCCCGAGGGTGAGGCGCTGTATCGCGCCTGCACGACGCAGGGCCACCACCACCACCTCATCTGCCGGTCCTGCGGCCTGACGGTCGAGATCGAGGCCAAGGACGTCGAGCAGTGGGCGCACCGCACCGCGGCGCTGCACGGATTCACGGATGCCGCGCACGTGGTCGACATCTTCGGGCTGTGCACGCCGTGCACGAACAAGCGCGACGCCGAGAGGGCCGCGTCCGCGTGAGCCCCTCCGCAGCAACGGCGACCCGTCACGGCCACTCCCATCGCCCGGCACCCTCGCCCCGATCGGCATGGATCGGCGTCGGCCTCGGCGCCGTCATCATCGCGGCGCTGTTCCTGATCGACGCCTTCCTTCCGAAGCTCTTCCCCGCAGCTCTCCCGACCCGCGCGCAGGACGGCCTCACCCTCGCGCTGAGCGTGCTGATCGAGGCGCTGCCGTTCGTGATCCTCGGCGTGCTGCTGTCGATCGTGGTGCAGGTGTGGCTGCCGGCCGACGTCATCCACCGCTGGCTGCCCCGGCGGGCATGGGCTCGCCGTGCCGTGCTGTCGCTGCTCGGCATGCTGATCCCGGTGTGCGAGTGCGGCAACGTGCCCTTCGCCCGCGGCCTGATGATGCGCGGGCTCGCTCCGGCCGAGGCGATGACCTTCCTCATCGCGGCGCCCATCGTGAACCCGATCGTGATCCTCACCACGCATGCGGCGTTCGGCTGGGACGGCGGCATCCTGGTCGCCCGTCTCGTCGGCGGCTACCTGATCGCGAACCTGATCGGCTGGATCTACAGCCGCCACCCCGACCCCGACGGCATGCTCACGCAGCGCTTCGTCGACACGTGCGACCGCGTGACGCACGAGCCCGGCACGCCGGTGCGGCGCAGTCTCACGCAGTTCCTCGTCGAGCTGCGTGCCGTGATGCCGGCGCTGGTGATCGGCTCGGCGCTCGCGGGAGCCGTGCAGGTGCTCATCCCGCGCGAGTGGCTGCTGGCGATCGGGTCGAACCCGGTGCTGTCGATCGTCGCGATGATGATCCTGGCGATGACCGTCGCTATCTGCTCGAACGTCGACGCCTTCTTCGCCCTGTCGTTCGCCTCGACGTTCTCGTCCGGTGCGATCGTCGCCTTCCTGCTGGTCGGTCCGCTCGTCGACGTCAAGATGCTCGCGCTCATGCGCACCACGTTCACGACGCGCACCCTCGTCGGCATCGTGGGAATCGTGCTCGCCTCGGCCTTCGCCATCGGGATCGGGGTGAACGTCCTTGTCTGAGCAGACCGTCGCCCGCGTGCGCGCGCTCGGCACCCGCTGGCTGGGTGTGGGCCTCGCGGCCGTGATCTCTGTCGTCACACTCGGACTCGGCCTCACCGGGCGCCTCAACCTCTACATCAGTCCCGAGTCGGTGTGGTTCGCGTGCACCGCCGCAGTCGTCACACTCGCCGGTGCGATCTGGTCCTGCACTCTCCCACTGGGGGAGGAGGGCGACCACGGACACGACCACGGGCCTGCTCCGGAAACATCGGATGCCGTCGATGACGCGGATCACGGCTCGTCCCCCACATCCCGTCGACGCTCGCTCGCGGGTGTCGGAGCGGTCGCGGGCGGTGTGATCGCCACGGGTGTCGTGGCAGCCGCCCTCGTGCTGCCGCCCGCCTCGCTGTCGGTCGAGCTCGCGATGTCGCGCGCGGGGGAGCAGAGCGCCCTGTTCGCGGGTGCCGACACGGTCGCGCTCGGCGTCGCCGACACGTCCACCTTCGGCGTGGGCGACTGGGCGAGCGTCTTCGCCGCGTCCACGAACACCGCCGCCTATGACGGTGCACCCGTGACGCTCACGGGCTTCGTGACGCCCGACTCGTCGGGCGATGACGGCGTGAACCTCACGCGACTGGTCATCACGCACTGCGTGATCGACGCGCAGACCGCTGCGCTGCCCGTCGACGTCGATCCGGAAGACTATGCGACCGGCCAGTGGGTCGAGATCACCGGCACCGTGCGGGCGGACGCCGACGGAAAGCTCCGTATCGAGCCGACCGATGTCGTCGCGATCGACGAGCCGGGGGATCCGTATGAGTACTGACGACGATCGCCCCGAGGTGCCCGCCGTTCCGCAGACCCGTGCGGAGATGCGCGCGGCCAGAGAGGCGGCCGAGGCGGCGGAGGCCGAACGGATCGACCGCGCGCTCGCGACGCACCATGAGACCGAGCCGAGCGTCGACGAGCCGCGTGCCGATGCGGGCGAGACCTCTGCGCGTGAGGCGGCCGCTCGTGAAGCCGTCGCTCGGGAAGCTGCCGCTCGCGAAGCCGCCGCTCGCGAAGCCGCCGTCCGTGAGGCGGGCGATCGCGAGGTCGCCGAGCAGGAAGCCGCTGCCCGAAAGATGGCCGCCTTCGAGGCCACCGCTAGGGAAGATGCCGAGGCTACGGCACTCCCCTCCGTGCCCGTCCCCACGGCGCCCGTCTTCATCGGCGCCACTCCCGCCGGCTCGGTTCCCGTCGCCGGAGAGCCCGAGCTCGAGGTGGAGGCCGCCGCCGCGCGCGAAGAAGCATCCGCTCCGACCGACTCCCGTGGTCCGTCCGCAGGCGAGCCCGCCCGCACTCCCGCGACGTCACGCGGTTTCCTCCTCACGATCGGTGCGGTCCTCGGCGTGCTGGTGCTCGTGGGCGCCGGATTCGGCATCGTGAGTCTCCTGCAGGGGCCACGGGTCAGCGAGGTGCAGGTCGATGCCGCTCAGGCGATCGAGTCGTCCGGAAGCAGGGTCATCCTCACGGCGAATCAAGCCCTCGCGCCGATCGACCCCGAGCAGGTCACCGTCGAGCCGGCCGTGCCGTTCACGGTCGACGCATCGGGGCGCGGCGTCGGCGTCCGCTTCACGGTTCCGCTCGACGACTCCACGAAGTACACGGTCCGCGTCGCCGATGTCACCGGTGCCGGCGGAGGTCCGTCGACGACGCTGACGACGAGTTTCGAGACCCCGGCGTCTCACATCTTCATCCTGCGCCGCGACGTCGACGGCAAGGACAAGATCTTCCTCACCGACCTCAAGGGCGACGGGGTGGCGGTCTACGAGCATGACAAGATCAACGACTTCCGCGCGACCTCGAACCAGCTCGTCGTCGCGGTCGAGGAGGACGAGGGGTCCCGGCTGCTCGTGATGGATCGTGATGGGAAGAACCAGCGCGAGCTGAAACTCCCGGGCGACGGCTACGTGGGCGCGATCCAGGTCTCCGAGCGCGGCGGCCTCGTCGGCTACAGCTACTCCGACCGTGAGTTGAGCGACGACGAGGGGCGAGCGAGCGTGCTGGTCACGCAGTCGCTGAACGGCAAGGACGATCCTCAGATCATCGAGGTCGCGGGCAAGGAGGCAAGCGTCTTCGTCTGGCAGTTCGTGCCCGACAGCGCCGCCGTGCTGTTCATCGACTTCGACGGAGCGCTCTCGCTCGTCGACCGCTCCACCGACGCGGGGGTGCAGTCCCTCGGGCTCGCCGCGACCATCCAGGGCATCTCCCGGGGCACGTACACGGCGATCGTCGAGCGACTCGACGCCACCGTTGTCGAACTCAATCTCGCCGACGGATCCGAGCAGCCGCTCGCGGCATCCGATCCCGACTACGGCACGGCCTCCTCGATCACGCCCTACCCCGGCGGCACCCTGCGGCACGTGGTCTCGCGTGACGATGCGGGGCTTCCGGTCGGGCAGGCGGTGATCCGCGTCGACGACGACGGCAAGGCGACTCCGCTGGTCGAGGTCAGCTCGGCGGATTCGATCCTGCAGGCGTGCGCGTCGCCGAGCGGCCAGTACGCGGCCGTCGTCATCGCGCCCGAACTGGCGAGCAACCCGTATGACGGGATGCTGCTCCCGCTGCCCGAGAACGTCGAGACGCACCTGATCGACATGGAGTCGGGCAAGGAGATGGTCGCCCTCACCGGCTTCGATGTCTCCTGGTGCCAGACGGCACCGCGGTTCTGACATGTCGACGCACGATGCTCTGCGCCGTGCCGTCCGCGCCGATCTGAGCGGCTCCGCAGTCGACGTGGCACCGCGACTCCTCGGGGCGGAACTGCGCACGTTCGTCGTCGGGCCCGACGACACCGACCCGGTCGAAGTGCGGCTGCGCATCACCGAGGTCGAGGCATATCACGGTCGGGGTACCGGGGAGATCGCGGACCCGGGGTCGCATGCGCGGATGGGGCCGACCGCCCGCAATGCCACGATGTGGGGCGAGCCCGGACACCTGTACGTGTACCTGAGTCACGGCATCCACTCGTGTGTCAACGTCGTGTGCGGGCCCGAGGGGCAGGGCGATGGCGTGCTGCTGCGTGCCGGTGAGGTCGTGTCCGGAGCGGATGCCGCGGCTCGGCGGCGGGGTGCGGCGCTGCCTCTCGGGCGCATCGCTCTTCGCGACCTCGCCCGTGGTCCGGGACGTCTCGGTCAGGCCGTCGGGTTGCGGCATCCTCTGCACGACGGGATCGATGCCGTGACGGGGGAGCGGCTGCACGGTGCACGGGCGGAACTGTGGCTGGGCGAACCGCGGGACGACGTGGTGAGCGGGCCGCGGGTCGGCGTCGCGGGGGTCGCCGGTACGCATGCGTTCCCCTGGCGTTTCTGGATCGACGGCGACCCCACGGTGTCGCTGTTCCGGTGGGGCCGCGGTGCCGCCGAGGCTGCGGCAGTTCCTGGCACTCCGCCCGTGCTAAACTGACTCTTTGTCTGCGCACACTCCTGTGCGCAGTTCGCGTGCCGCTGGGTGTTTCTCGGTTCCTGAGCCTGTCGAAGGGGTCGAAGGGCCCGCGGCGTGCAGACAAGGGATCTTGGGTGAGGCCGTCCGGTCTCACGGTATAGAAGGAGTCACATCATGGCAGCAGTGTGCCAGGTGACCGGAGCTGTTCCCGGCTTCGGACACAATGTCTCGCACTCGCACCGCCGGACGAAGCGCCGCTTCGACCCGAACGTGCAGAAGAAGACGTATTTCGTTCCGTCGCTCGGTCGTAAGATCACGCTCAATGTGTCCGCCAAGGGCATCAAGGTGATCGACGTCCGTGGCATCGAGAACGTGGTCAAGGACCTCCAGGCGAAGGGTGTGAGGCTCTAATGGCCAAGAAGGCTCAGGACGTACGTCCGATCATCAAGCTGCGTTCGACGGCAGGTACGGGATACACGTACGTGACCAAGAAGAACCGCCGCAACACCCCCGACCGCCTCGTGCTCAAGAAGTACGACCCGGTCATCCGTCAGCACGTCGAATTCCGAGAGGAGCGTTGATCAATGGCTAAGAAGAGCAAGATCGCTCGCAACGAGCAGCGCAAGGTCATCGTCGAGCGTTACGCCGAGCGTCGCGCCGAGCTGAAGAAGACCCTGGTCGACCCGAACGCCACCGACGAGGCCCGCGAGGCCGCACGCGTCGGCCTGCAGAAGCTGCCGCGCAACGCGTCGCCGGCTCGCGTGCGTTCGCGCGACGTCATCGACGGCCGCCCCCGCGGTGTCCTCACGAAGTTCGGCATCTCGCGTGTCCGCTTCCGTGACATGGCACACCGTGGCGAGCTGCCCGGCGTGACCAAGTCGAGCTGGTAAGACTCAGCAGACAGGAGGGGCGAGGATCTTCGGATCCTCGCCCCTTCTGCGTCCCCGGGCTTCTGTGTTCCCGGGGCTTCGCGTCTCGGGGGTTTCTGTGTCTCGTGGGCTTCTACATTCCCGGGGCTTCTGTGTTCCCGGGGCTTCGCGTCTCGGGGGTTTCTGTGGCTCGGGGGCTTCTACATTCCCGGGGCTTCTGTGTTCCCGGGTCCCTCGCGCTCTGAAGGAGATCTCACGAAATGAAGGAGCGGATGCCGCATCCACTCCTTCATTCCGTGAGATCTCCTTCGCTTCGAGAGGGGTGGGGGATGCGCGCAGGCGCGCAGGCGAGCAGGCGAGCAGGCCAGCAGGCCAGCGGCTGCCCGGGCGCTGTTCTCCTGCACCGGGGCCTGCGCTGAGGAAAGTCTGTCCGCATGCCGGGACCGCGGCGACATGCGGCTGCTCATCGGAGGCAGGATCGTTCGATGGATCCCGTGGATGAGCTGATGCGTCGTGGGGGAGTCGCGCCGGTGCGGGCTCTCCGAGCAGCCGGGGTCAGCGCGCACGCGCTTCGGCGGTCGAAGGAGCGGCGCGAGATCTCAACGGTGCGGCAGGGGTGGGTGGCGCTCCCGGAAGCTGATCCGAAGGTCGTCGGCGCCGTCGCGCACGGCGTGGTGCTGAGCTGTGTCACCGCGGCCGCCCGGCAGGGGCTCTGGGTTCCCGAGAAGCCCGCACTGCATGTCGTTGCCAGACCGAATGCCGCGCGGATCCAGGTGCCAGCACACGTCGTCGTGCACTGGTCGAAGCCGGTCGTCGTGCGGCCACCCGACGCGACGGTGGATGAGTTGCTGAACGCTCTCGCCCTGGTCGCTCAATGCCAGCCGTTCGAGACGGCGCTCGTCGTCTGGGAGTCGGCCATGAACAAGGGGCTCGTCGACCGCGAGCGGCTTCGTGGGCTCGATCTTCCGCCGCCGGCCCGAGGGGTCCTCGAACGGGCGCGACCGTTCGCCGACTCGGGACTGGAGACCATCGTCATCCACCGGCTTCGCTGGCTGGGGCTTCGGATGCTGCCTCAGGCCTGGTGCATCGACCGGCGGGTGGACCTGCTCATCGGGGATCGGCTGGTCATCCAGATCGACGGGGCGACGCACGCGGGCGAGCAGCGGACCAAGGACATCGCGCATGACGCGCAGCTGATGATTCGCGGCTACCGCGTTCTTCGTTTCAGCTATGAGCAGGTCATGCAGCGTTGGCCCGAGGTGCAGTCGGTGATCATGGAGGCCGTCGCACAGGGCGCGCACCTCCCCTGAGCATCCTCAAGGCCTGAGCATCCCGAAGGCCTGAGCATCCCCAAGGCCTGAGCATTCCCACGCACAACGCGAAGGAGATCTCACGGAATGAAGGAGCGGATGCTGTATCCACTCCTTCATTCCGTGAGATCTCCTTCATTCTGTGCGGGCAGTTGCTGACGCTGCACCAGGCGTCATGACCCAGCCCCCAGCCCCCAGCCCCCCAGCCCCCAGCCCCCCAGCCCCCAGCCCCCAGCCCCAGCCCCCCAGCACCGGCGCAGCCCGGCGTCACGCGACGGGGGTGGTGGTGTGCGCGACGGCCCAGGCGAGGGCGTCATCGGCGATCTCCTCCCAGCCGTCCTGGCTGACGAGGCGGTGCGTGCGTCCGGGGTACTCCTTGTAGTCGACGACGGCGGGGCTCCCGGTGGAGCGGTACTTCTGCACGATCGCGCGACCGATGGCCGGCGGTACGACGTGGTCGATCTCGCCCGTGATCACGTACAGCGGGGCCCGGTCGGTGCGCGCGTAGTCGACGTGGGTGACGCCGCCCTTCTCGTTGAATGCTGCGGCGACGCCCTCGAAGAAGACCCGGTTGTAGGAGTTCACGGCCGATTCCTCCCAGAGGCGGTCGGACTCGGCGCGGCTCAGGTCGTTGCCGAACGTGAAGTGGAAGTGGCGCTTCGACAGGGGCTTGGCGCCGTTGCGACCGAAGGGGTTCGCGAGGATCGGGGTGCCGGTCCACAGCGTCGACAACGGCAGGGTGGTGATGCCGGCGGTCTGTCCGGGAGCGACGCCCACGTACGCGGCTCCGACACCGCGGTCGGCGAGCATCTGGGTGATGACCCCGCCGAAGGAGTGGCCCATGACGATCGGCTTGACGGGAAGTGCGCGGATGATGCGCTCGTAGTGATCGACGATCTGCTTCAGGCCGATGCCTTTCAGGGCGGACGGGTCGCGGCGGATGTCCTCGACGGAGCGGTCGTCGATGCCGGGCCATCCCGGGACGATGACCTCGTGGCCCTTGGCGCGGAAGCGCTCGGCCCAGGTGTTCCAGCTCGCGGGGGTCATCCACAGGCCGTGGATCAGGACGATGGGGGTCTTGTCGGTGGTGTTCATGATCTTCTTCTCTCTGTTCGGCTCCCGCTGATCGGAAGTGCGTTACGCTGATAGTAGACCGAACGTTCTATCTACCGCAACCTATTCCCGAAACTGTCAAATCGGATTCGGATGCCGGGGTTCGGATGACACGATGAGAGGAAGACCATGGACACCACGACGAAGCGCCCCAGCCCCGCCCGCGCCCGGTTGATCGATGCCGCCACCCGCCTCTTCTATGAGCAGGGCATCCACGCGGTCGGCGTCGACCGCGTGATCGAGGAGGCCGGGGTCACTCGCGCCACCCTCTACAAGCAGTTCGGCGGCAAGGAGAACCTCGTGCTCGCGTACCTCGGTCACGAGGACGAGATGCTCCGCGCGATGTTCACCGAGGCGGGAGCGACCGAATCCGACCCCGACGCGCTGCTGGACGCGGTGGTCCAGGGCATCGCCGCCGACATCCGCGAACACCACACGCGGGGCTGCCCCTTCATCAACGCGGCCGCGGAGTATCCGGATGCCGGTGGGGCCGTGCGGCAGCTCATCGACGAGCATCGGGAGTGGTTCCGCGCGACTCTGCAGCAGGTCGCCGAGGCGGCCGGTCTCGAGCGTCCGGACGAGGTCGCCGCGTCGCTCGTGCTGCTGCGCGACGCCGCGCTCGTCGGCGGGTATCTCGACGGGGAGAACCGCGTAGCGCCCGCCTTCGAGCGCACGGCCGGCGCCGTGATCGACGCTCACCGGGCGCACTGACGACCCCGGAATCTGTGACTGGAGTGACAAAAGTGGTGCGACACGCCCAGTAATTGCCCAAAACCCGCGAAATGACGCGGAAATGAGGGTGGTGGTTGATACATTCAAGGCGGTCACTAGACCAGGAGCATCCGCTCCGATACCCACAACGATGCGACGGGATCTCGTCGCTGGAGGATGACATGGCTGACAAGTCCATCACCAAGACCGAGCTCGTCGCGAGCATCGCAAGCGCCACGGGCCAGAGCCAGGCCACCGTCTCCGGTGTCCTCGACTCGCTGTTCGCCACGGTCTCCGACGCTGTTGCCAAGGGCAGCAAGGTCTCCATCCCGGGCTGGATCTCCTTCGAGCAGGTCGACACCGCTGCTCGCACGGGCCGCAACCCGCAGACCGGCGCCGAGATCAAGATCCCGGCCGGCAAGCGCGTCAAGGTGACCGCTGGCTCCAAGCTCAAGGCTGCCGTCAAGTAATCGACCGCACCTCATCGAAGGCCGCTCCCGTTCCGACGGGGGCGGCCTTCGTGCTTTCCTCCCTCCGGGCGCGCCTAGGCTGGAGGGGTGAGTTCCCGTAGCGAGTCGACGAGTCGGATCTCGGCGTATCGCATCGCCGGGATCGTCATCCTCCTCGTCGCGGCTCTGGTCGCCCTGACGCTCGCACTTCTCGTCGGCGGAGGCGCGAAGCCGCCGCTCCTGCAGGATCCGGGCCCGTTCGTGCTCTGGGGCACGCCGATCGCCAAGCTCGTGATGAACATGTCCGGCGCGGTGATGCTCGGCTCGCTGGTGCTGGCGCTGTTCGGCCTGCGCGCGGGGGAGCGCTCTTTCGACGCCGCTCTGAACATCGCCTCGGTCGGCGCCGCGGTCTTCACGATCTCCGCGGGTCTCGCCGGATTCCTCGCCTTCATGGCGGCCTTCAACCCGAAGCTCAGCATCGAGCGCGAGTTCGGCACGCAGCTGGGGCGCTTCCTGCTGGAACTGCCGCTCGGCCAGTCCTGGCTCATCACGACGCTCTTCGGTGCGATCATCACGGTGCTCGCATTCGCCTGGCGTTCGTGGACGCCCACGCTCATCACGGCGCTGCTGGCCGCGGCATCCTTCCTCCCGCTCGCGACGCAGGGTCATGCGGGCGATCTCGCCGGGCACAACATGGCGGTCAACTCGATCCTGCTGCACACGATCGGCGCAGCCGTCTGGCTCGGTGGCCTGCTGCTGCTGATCCTGCTGCGCGGACGTGCCGACGTCGACACGGCGCGGCTCGTCGGGCGCTACTCGTCGCTCGCGATCGCCGCCTTCGCCGTGGTCGCCGTCTCGGGGGTCACGCGATCGATCGTGGCCGTCGGCGACTGGAACGCGCTGTGGACCACGCCCTACGGCTGGATCGTGCTCGCCAAGGTCGCGCTGCTGGGCGGCATGGGCCTGCTCGGTGCCTGGTATCGCGCCCGCCTCATCCCGAAGCTCGCCGGAGCCCGCGCCGCCGGCTGGTTCTGGCTGCTCGTGCTGTGCGAGGTCGCGCTGATGGGCCTGGCCTCCGGTGCCGCGGCCGCTCTGGCCCGCACACCGCCGCCCACCGGCGAGACCGCGTTCCTGCAGACGCCCGCCCAGATCCTCACCGGGTCGGAACTGCCGCCCGAGCTCACCCTCGAGCGCTGGTTCACGGCGTGGGACATCGACGTGCTCTGGCTGATCGCCGCGGGTCTGGCACTGTTCTTCTACCTGGCCGGCGTGCGGCGCCTGCATGTGCGCGGCGACCGCTGGCCCATCCATCGCACGATCTTCTGGGTGCTGGGGATGCTGCTGCTCGTCTGGGTCACCGGCGGGCCCATCAACGCGTACCAGGAATACCTGTTCAGCATCCACATGCTCGGGCACATGATGCTGTCGATGGCGATCCCGCTGCTGCTGGTCTCCGGCGCCCCCATCACACTCGCGCTGCGCGCGATCCACAAGCGCGACGACGGCACCCGCGGCGGTCGGGAGTGGATCATGTGGGCGGTTCACTCGCCGTTCGCCCGTGTGGTCACGCATCCGTTCGTCGCGGCGGCGATCTTCATACTGTCGCTGTGGGCGTTCTACTTCACCGATCTCGTGCGCTGGTCGATGTTCGAGCACCTCGGCCACGAGTGGATGGTCATCCACTTCCTGATCTCCGGCTACCTGTTCGTGATGAGCCTCATCGGGGCCGACCCGGTTCCGTACCGGCTGCCGTATCCCGGACGCCTGATCACGCTGATCGCCGTCATGGCGATGCATGCGTTCTTCGGCATCGCGATCATGATGCAGGAGGGGCTGATGGTCGCGGACTGGTTCGGGGCGATGGGCCGCGACTGGGGCGTGAGCCCGATGCAGGACCAGTACGTCGGCGGCGGCATCGCGTGGTCGATCGGCGAGATCCCGACGCTCATCCTCGCGATCACGGTCGCCATCCAGTGGAGCCGCAGCGACACCAAGCTGCAGCGTCGGGCCGACCGGCACGCGGATCGCACCGGCGACGCCGAGCTCGAGGAGTACAACGCCAAGCTCGCGGCCCTCGCCGAGCGCGATCAGCGCCGCGAGGAGCGCGACGGCCGCTGACAACCGTCGCGGCGGTGGTCGGTCGACCGGGACTCAGTCGACCGGGACCTCGCCCGGGGCACCGACCCTGATCGACGCCGAGCCGTTCGGCATGATCACGATCGTGCCGTTCAGCTGGAAGGGCACGTCTTCCGAGAGTGGTGCGATCGACCCGTCGAACAGCGACTGGATCTCGACGTCGACGTGCGCCACGGCCTCGGTGGTCGGGATCTTCCACTGGCCCTCGTCGGGGACGACCGTCACCTGAGGCTGGCTGGCGATCGACCACTTCGGCGGTGCGGTGATCCGGTTGGTGACCCGCAGGCCGAACGGGCAGGCGGTCGGCTGCAGGACCTCCTGCGTCGTGCACTCTGTGAGGAACTGCTCGACCTGCTGCTGCACGACCTTGACGAACTCCTGGGTCGGCTCGGTCTGCACGTCGAGCGGCGTGACGGCGAGCGGCGTATCGGCGAGCACGCCGTGGCCGGATGCGGTCGCGATGGGGGTGTCGACGGTCACCGAGTACAGCCCCGGGGTGAACACCAGCAGCGGCAGCGGGTCGAGCGCGCCCGCCTCGGGGCCGAGGGCCGACACCTGTCGACGGTCGACCTCGAAGCCGTTCACCGCGAACTGGTCTGCGCCCCGCACGGTGAGGTCGATCACGGCCAGCGGGCTGGTGGTGAAGCGCCAGTTCGGGGTCACGCCCGCCCAGCCGTCCTGCACGATGAGGAACGTGCTGGAGCCAGCGTGGCCGCTCGCCTGGTAGCTCACGGTGACCGCGGTGCCGCCGTCTGCGGGCTTCTCCGACTCCACTTTCACATCCGTCAGCGGAGCGAGCGCCGAGCGCCGGAGCATCGCCTCAGACGCCGACGGGTCGATGCCCGCCTTCTCGAGCGTCTCGCGGTCGATCGCGACCCCGGGAATGCGGAGCGCGTCGGCAGCGCTGCCGGAGGACAGCAGGTCGAGATAGCGGACCACGAAAGCGGACGGGCCGTAGAACTGCTGGTACAGAGTCGCCCCGCCGGCACCCAGGGCGGCCACGAGCATGAGGCCCACGACGGCGAGCATCGCCAGATCGACGCCCAGGCGCGATCGCCGGGGCGCGCGCGTGCCGACCCGTCCCATGGCGTCAGTCTAGGAGGGCGTCCTGGGGGGACGCCGAGCGTCGGCAGCCGCAGCCGGATGCCGGGACGTAGCATGGGTGACGCCCCGTTTCCGCCTGCTTCCCCTGTGAGTGCCGTGTCCCTTCCCGCCCTGTCCGAGGAGCAGCAAGAGCTGTTCCGGCTCATCGAGGACACCGGCGAGCACGTCTTCATCACCGGGCGCGCCGGCACCGGCAAGTCCACGCTCCTCCAGCATTTCGCCTGGAACACCAAGAAGCAGATCGCGATCTGCGCGCCCACCGGCGTCGCGGCGTTGAACGTCGAGGGGCAGACCATCCACTCCCTCTTCCGGCTTCCGATCGGTCTGATCGGCGACGCCGACATCGACCAGAACGATGCCACCCGCCGCATCCTCAATGCGATCGAGACGCTCGTGATCGATGAGATCTCGATGGTCAACGCCGACCTGATGGATGCGATCGACCGCTCCCTGCGCCAGGCCAGAGGGCGAAGGGGTGAGCCGTTCGGCGGCGTGCAGGTGGTCATGTTCGGCGATCCCTATCAGCTCGCACCGGTTCCCCCTCGCGGCGACGAGGCCCGCTACGTGCAGGACCACTACCGCTCGTTCTGGTTCTTCGACGCGAAGGTGTGGGCCGGCCCTTCGACGGGCTCAGGAACCCACGGATTCGGGTCGTCCGATCAGGAGGGCCTGTTCGAGGTCGACACCCGTGCTCAGCTGCACGTGCGGGAGCTGGTGCAGATCCATCGCCAGTCCGACGATGGATTCAAAGCGATGCTCAACGCCGTGCGCTACGGGCGGGTGACCGCCGAGATCGCCGGGGTGCTGAACACGCAGGGCGCGCGGACACCGCCGGAGCCGGAGCCGGGCGAGGTGCCGATGATCACCCTCGCCACGCGCAACGACATCGTGAACAGCATCAACAGCAGGCACCTCGCGGCGCTGCCCGGCAAGGAGCAGACCGCGCGCGCCGAGGTCAGCGGCGACTTCGGTCGCGGCGAGGCGTCGCTGCCGGCGGAATCGGAGCTCAAGCTCAAGGTCGGGGCGCAGGTGATGTTCCTCCGCAACGACACGGCGATGTCCGGAGAGCCGCCGCGCTGGGTGAACGGCACGATCGGCACGGTCACGCGCATCATCGGCAGTGCGGTGCGCGTCGATATCGACGGTGAGGAGGTCGACGTCGAACCCGCCGTCTGGGAGCGGTTCCGGTACGCGTACGACCAGAACACGAAGAAGCTGTCGCGTGACGTGGTGGCCGAGTTCACCCAGTTCCCGTTGCGGCTGGCCTGGGCGGTCACGATCCACAAGTCGCAGGGCAAGACCTATGAGCGCGCGATCGTCGACCTCGGCTCCGGGGCGTTCGCGCCGGGGCAGACCTATGTCGCGCTGAGCCGACTGACCTCGCTCGACGGGCTGTATCTCTCGCGCCCGCTGCGGCCCCGCGACATCCGGGTGGATGAGGACGTGCGCCGGTTCATGCGCGACGCCTGGCTCGCGGCATCGACCCCGGAGCTGCCGAAGGGCTGAGCCCGGCTCAGGCCGCGGCGCGCGCCCGGTCGAGGTCTTCGAAGAGCTCGGTGTTGAAGCGGTAGGCGAGGAGCACCTCGTCGATCACACGCTCCCGCTCGGCGTCGTCCCACGGGGCGGCATCGAGCTGCTCGCGGTACACGTCCTTGAAAGCCGACGGGTCGGCGATGTCGTCGAACAGGTAGAAGCCGATGCCGTTGGTCTCGAAGCCGAAGCGACGGGCCATCACGCGGCCGATGAAGATCCCGCCGGAGAGGTCGCCGAGGTAGCGCGTGTAGTGATGCGCCACGAAGCCGCCGGCCCAGGTCGCTCCGACCTGACGGATGCGGTCGACGTAGCGCTGTGTGGTGGGCAGCGGCACGATCTGCTCGCGCCAGTCGGCACCGAGGAGGAACTCCAGGTCGGCCTCGAGCGCGGGAAGGCGGGTGAGCTTGTCGCTGATGAAGACCGAGGCGATCGGGTCCTGGCGCATCCGGTCGCCCGCGCTCTCGAGCGCTTCGTAGATGAAGTAGTGCTGAGCGACGAGCGAGATGTAGTCCTCGCGCGAGCCCTCGCCCTTCAGGAGGTCGGACATGAAGCCGGCGGTCTCGCTGCGGGAGTGCGATCCGGACGAGCGCTCGCGCAGGGCGGCGGAGAAGGAGAGGATCTCGGGCATGACCTCAGTGTAAGGGGAGCCTTACCTCAGAGGAAAGCCCGGAGTCGACGGAAGTCGGGTCGTCGAGCGCGACGGAGACGTTCAGGCGTGCGGGCGGGGCTCGATTCCGAGGCGCGCGCAGGCCTGGTCGTAGAGCGCGACGACCTCGCGACGCACCGACGGGCGGTCGGCGATCGGTCCGCCGGGCCACGGCACGCGCAGCTCGGAGCTGGAACCACCCGCGGTGATCTCCCACACTCCGCCGTCGCCGTCGAAACCCGTCATGACGGACTCGGTGATCTCGGTCTCGGTCTCGGCGAAGGCGCGGGCGATGAGCAGATTGTCGTCGGTGTGGTCGCCGTTCATGTGGCGCAGAACGGCGGTGATCACGTCGGCATCGAAGAGGTGGGGCACGATTCTCACCTTACGCGCGCGCTGGGAACGCCCGGCGCGGGGCCGACTTTCAGGATCCGCGTTCTAGACTCGGGAGACACATCCTCGGGGGTTCTACATGCAGCTTCTCTCGTCGCGCCGTTGGCGTGCCGCAGCGGCCAGTGCGGCCGTGCTCGCTCTCGTCCTCACCGGATGCTCCTCCGAAGACTCCTTCACCTACACTCCACCGGCTCAGGTCGACGGCGCTCTGCCCGACGCGACGGTCGAGGCCATGCAAGCGGCGGTCGACAACGCGCTCACCGCATCCGGCGCCTCCGGGGCGATCGTGGGCGTCTGGGTCCCGTGGAGCGGCAGCTGGGTCGCCGCGTCGGGCACGCAGAACCGTGACGGCGGCGAACTGTCCACCGACATGACCTTCCGCGTGGCGGACGTGACCCGGCTCATGACCTGTGATGTGCTCTACGCCCTCGCCGACGAGGGAACGGTCAAGCTCGATGCCAAGGTTCCCAAGTACGTCTCGGGAGTGGCCGACATGAAGGATGTCACGCTCCTCGACCTGTGCAATGGCACGAGCGGCGCCGGGTCGTCCGAGGCGACGATCAAGGGCGCGCTGTTGAACACTCCGGAGCGGATCTGGGCTCCGCTGGAGCTCGCCGGCTACGGCCTGGGCCGCGAGAGGGTGGCACCGGCGACGAGCTACCGCGACTCCGATGCGGGGTACCTGCTGCTCGGCCTCGCGCTCGAGCGGGCCACGGGCATGTCGGCATCCGAGCTGATCGCCGAGTACGTGACGGAGCCGCTCGAGCTCTCCGCCACCTCGCTTCCCGGCGCGACGCCGGCTGCCCCGGGCGACACCCCGATGAACGGGCATTACATGTCGGCTGTCGAGGGTGGCTACAACTGCGCCGCCCCGGTGGACATCACCACGCTCTCGGCCAGTTCCGGCTACACCGACTCCGGCGTGGTCTCGAACATCACCGACCTCGGCCGCTACGTGCAGGCGGAGGCGAAGCAGGTGCTGCGCACCAAGGACGAGCCGGCACGCTTCGGCGCGCCGCTCCCGGCCGGCGCACACGACCCTTCCTGGTTCCAGACCGCCGGTGGGGCGTTCCTCGTAGGCTCGATGGTCGGTCAGCACGGCTCGGTTCCCGGCTATGCCACGGCCGCATACTCCGACCCGGCTACCGGGTTCACCGTGGCAGTGGTGCTGAACGATTCGACCGCCGGTGTGGCGATCGCGCAGCAGTTGTCGTGGGAGCTCGCGGCCATCGCATCGAAGGCTCCCGCAGCGTCGGGTCAGACCGCGCCGGAGTTCGGGCTCCCCTTCACCGCGGAGCAGTACCACCAGGCGATCTCGAAGTCCGCGCTCGCCTGCGTGCCGCCCGCTGCGGAGTGATCACCCGCCCGACCTCGGTGCGGCAGGGAAGGGCGACGATGGCGATCATCGACAACGCGATCTACGTGGACGGCGTGCGTACCGAGAATCCGCAGAGCCTGAGCGAGACGTTCGAGCGCATGCGGGAGCGCGGCGGGATGAGCTGGATCGGGTTGTACCGGCCCAGCGAGGAGGAGATCCGCGAGGTCGCCGACGAGTTCGGCATCCACGCCCTCGTCGTCGAGGACGCGCTCTCCGGGCATCAGCGCGCAAAGTTGGAGCGCTACGGTGACGTGCTGTTCATGGTGCTGCGCCCGGCCCGCTACCTCGACGAGGCCGAGGAGGTGGAGTTCGGCGAGGTGCACGTGCTGGTCGGCCCCGATTTCGTCGTGACGATCCGTCATGCCGAATCGCCCGACCTCGGGCGCGTGCGGCATCGGCTGGAGAACGACCCCGCGCTGCTCGCCCATGGGCCCGAAGCCGTGCTGTACGCCATCCTCGACGAGGTGGTCGACGAGTACGCGCCGGTGCTCGCAGGGCTCGAGAACGACATCGACGAGATCGAGAGCCAGCTCTTCGAAGAGGACTCGGATGCCACGCAGCGCATCTACGAGCTCGGCAGGGAGGTCATCGACTTCCAGCGTGCGACGCAGCCGCTGTCCGGGATGCTGGAGGCGCTGCTGCGCGGGTCGGACAAGTACCAGGTGGAGGAAGAGCTGCGACGCTACCTGCGCGACGTGCTGGACCACACGCTCCGGGTGAGCGACCGCGCGACGACCTTCCGCACCGTCCTCGACAACGCCCTCACCGTCGAGTCGACGATCGTCGCCCGCCGGCAGAACGAGGAGATGCGGCGGATGACGGAACTCAGCATCCGTCAGAACGACGAGGTCAAGAAGATCTCCGGATGGGCGGCGATCCTGTTCGCCCCGACGCTGGTCGGCACGATCTACGGCATGAACTTCGACCACATGCCCGAGCTGCACTGGCTGTTCGGCTATCCGATGGCGATCGCCATGATGGTCGCGCTGGGTTTCGGCCTGTACGCGGTGTTCAAGCGCAAGGGCTGGCTCTGACGCTGGCCGGAACCGTGCGGTCGTTGGCCGGATCGGATCTTGCCCGGCTCTACGACGGCGACCACGATGAGTCCATGACGACTTCTTCCGACACCGCCCTGCTCGTCGTCGACGCTCAGGAGTCGTTCCGCCAGCGCGCCGACGACTGGACGGCCACCGCGAATCCGGCGGTGCTCGACAACATCGCTCTCCTCGTGGCGCACGCCCGCGAGATCGGCGACCGGGTCGTGTGGATCACGCACTCCGAACCGGGCACCGGGGGCGTGTTCGATCCCGCCAACGGATTCGTGCGCGTGATCGAGGAGCTCGAGCCCCGGGAATCCGAGGACGCCCTCACGAAGACGACCGTCAACGCGTTCGGCTCCACCGACCTCGAGGAGAGACTGCGACGCGCCGGCATCCGCCGCGTCGCGATCTGCGGCATCCGCACGGAGCAGTGCTGCGAGACGACCGCCCGTGTCGCCGCCGACCTCGGCTTCGAGGTCGAGTTCGTCACGGATGCGACGACCACCTCCGCCATCCCCGCCGTCGGCGCGCTCGCCGCGGTCTCCGGGGACGACATCATGCGCCGCACCGCGAGCATCCTCTCGGCCCGAGGGTTCGCGACCGTCACGAGCACGCGCGAGCGGATCGGCGCGAACGCGGGCGTCTGAACCGCGGATCAGTCCTCGTCGACCTCGACCCCGGGCCCCGGGCCCGGTCGCACCGGAGCGTCGGGGGCGATGTCGATCCGGGTGTTGCCGTCGTGCTCGCTGACCTCGATGCGCGGGGCGGCGTCGGCCTCGGTGGCATCCGGTGCGGAGGTGAGCTGATCGTGGCGCTTCTCGGCGCTCGTCATCTCTTCGGCGCTGTTCTCAGGCGTGCTCATGGTTCTCCTTCGGGTCGGGTGCGGAATCAGGATTCAGGGCGGTCCCGAGCGGGGCGCCTCCGCTGCGCTTCCGGCTCCAGCGGGCCAACAGGTACAGGATGCCGCCGACGGCGAGCAGGATCGCTCCGAAGAGCCAGACGACGGGACGCTGCTGGGTGAGCAGCAGGATGCAGGAGGCGATGCCGAGGACGGGGACGAAGGTCCACACCCGGAAGTGATCGTTCTCGACGTGATCGCGCCGGAGGACCAGCACCGAGACGTTCACGCTGAGGAAGACGACCAGGAGCAGCAGGACCACGGTCTCGGCCAGGGTGGCCAGATCGCCGACGAGGGTCAGCCCCATCGCGACGAGGGTGGTGGTGAGGATCGCGACCCACGGGGTCTTCCGCTTCGGCAGCACGCGACCGAGCGCACCGGGCAGCAGGCCCTGCTCGGCCATGCCGTAGGTCAGGCGGCTGACCATGATCATGGTCAGCAGGGCGCCGTTCGCGACGGCGACGAGGGCGATGAGGCTGAACAGCCAGGAGGGGATGCTGACGCCGGTGGCCTCGACCACCGCGAGCAGCGGTCCGCTCGACTCCTGCAGCTCGGCGGGCGGGAGGGCGATCGAGCTCGCGAGGCCGACCAGGACGTAGACCGCGCCGGCGGTGATGAGCGCTCCGAACAGGGCGCGCGGGTAGGTGCGCCGGGGGTTCTTCACCTCTTCGATCATGTTGGCCGACGTCTCGAAGCCGACGAACGAGTAGTACGCGATGACGGCTCCGGAGAGCACGGCCATGGCGACGCTCGTGCCCTCGGGCGCCTGGGTCACGCGGGACACGTCTCCGCCTCCGCCGCCGAGGAAGATCGCGACGACGGCGATCACGATCACGAGTCCGCTGAGCTCGATGGCGGTCATCACGAGGTTGGCACCCAGGGATTCACGGATGCCGCGGGCATTCAGCAGGCCGACGAGGGCGAGGAAGGCGATGGCGACCGGGATGGTCGGCAGGTCGAGGAAGGTGCCGAGGTAGTCGCCCGCGAACGCGATGGCGAGCCCCGCCGCGCTGGTCACGCCCGCCGCGAGCATGCTGAAACCGACGAGGAACGAGACGAGCGGGCTATGGAACGCACGCTCGGCGAAGACCGCGGCACCGCCGGCGCGAGGATACTTGGTGACCAGCTCGGCGTAGGATCCGGCGGTGAGCATGGCGAGCAGCAGCGCCAGGAGCAGCGGCGCCCACAGCATGCCGCCCACCTTCTCGGACAGCACACCCATCAGCGCATAGATGCCGGCGCCCAGCACATCTCCGAGGATGAAGGCGAACAGCAGGGGACCGGTGATCGCTCGCCGCAGCCGCGTGGGGGCCTCGGAGCCGGAGGCAGTCTCGGTGGTCATCCTCGCACGCTACGGGGAGGGGGGAGCGCGGGCCACGGGGTTGACATCCCCGGCCGGTCTCCGGCATCCGAGCGGCGTGGATGTCACCGCGATCGTCGCGCGGCCCTGAGTTCAGCGGATTCACAGAATCACCGCGCGGCATCCCGATATTCCAGCGCGCGCGGCGATAACGTCGGTGCCGCACGAGGGGTGCGTCGGCCAGGTGCGCGGGCAAACGGGTGGCTTCCCCTCTCCGGAATTCCCAAGCAAAGGGCTCTCTCATGACTGGTACGGCACGCAAGGCGCTCGCAGAAGCGGTCGCCACCTTCCTCTTCGTTCTCGCGATCATCGCGGCGGTGAACAGCGACAGCCCGCTGACGCCCCTCGCGATCGGCTTCACCCTGATGGTGCTCGTGTTCTCCACGGGCCACATCTCGGGCGCCCACCTCAACCCGGCCGTCTCGGTCGGCGTGTTCCTGCGCGGCGGCCTCAGCGTCGCCGACTTCATCGCCTACCTGATCGCCCAGTTCGTCGGCGGCGCGCTGGCCGCACTCGTGAGCCTGGCCGTGTGGCCCTTCGGCGAAGAGGCGATGGTCATCGAGGTCGGCCCGGCGTTCCTCGTCGAGGCGCTCTTCACGCTCATCCTCGTGTGGGTCGTGCTCAACACCGCCACCTCGAAGGACACCGCCGGCAACTCGTTCTACGGCCTCGCGATCGGTGCGACCGTCTTCGTCGGCGCGGCCACGGTCGGCTCGATCTCGGGTGGCGGCTTCAACCCGGCCGTCGCGCTCGGCCTCTCGGTCAGCGGCCACTTCGACTGGAGCTCGCTGTGGCTCTACATCGTCGCCCCCGTCGTGGGCGCCGTGATCGCCGCGATCCTGTTCCGCGTGCTCAACACGGACGACGCCAAGAAGATCGCCGCAGCGGAGTAACTTCCCCTGCACGGCCGGAGCGCCGCATCCTCCTCGGAGGGTGCGGCGCTTCTGCGTGTCAGAGACCTGTGGGAGCCTGGGATCGATGGACACCACCCCGGCGCCGCGGCGCACTCTCCTGGTCGGATTCGGCAAGCTCGGCGCGCGCCTCGCGCCACGGCTTCTCAACGACGGCGGTGAGGTCTTCGCGCTGCGGCGGAGTGACGGGCAGCTGCCCGTCGGCGTGGTCGGCATCCGCGGTGATGTCTCCCTGCCGCTCACCACGACGCTGCCCGCGGTCGACGCCGTCGTGATCACGCTGCCGCCTGGCGCCTCAGAGGGCGCCTACCGCACGGCGCTCACCCACCTTCGGGATGCTCTGCCGACGATGCCCGCCCGCACCGTGTTCGTGTCGTCCACGGGTGTTTTCGAGGGGACCGTCTTCGAGGCCGACCGTCCTCTCACCGAGCAGGACGAGCCCGCGGCCGAGACGGCGCGTTCGCGGGGTCTGCGCGACGGCGAGCGGGCGGCGAGCGAGCTGTTCGACGCGGTGGTCGTGCGCCCGGCGGGGATCTACGGTCCCGGTCGCGAGTTCCTGCTGCGCAAGGTCCGCGACGGCGCGGCGGTCGATCACTCACGTCTGACGAACCGCATCCACGAGACCGACCTCGTGCGCACGCTCGACCTGCTGCTGCGCACCGACGATCCGCCGCGGCTGGTGCACGCGGTCGACGAGCGACCGGCCCCTCTCGGCGACGTCGTCCGCTTCATCGCCGGGGAGCTGGGCGTCGCGGTGCCTCCGCACGAGGCATCCGACGGCCCGCGAGGACTCGTGTACGACGGGTCGCTGCTCCATTCGCTGCTCGGGCGCCTCGACTACCCCACCTACGAAGCGGGCTACGCGGAGATGATCGCCGGATCCGCCTCGCACCCGCTGCCCGGCCCGTAGCCTGGACGCATGACGAGCACCCGCACGAGCGCCCGCACCGCCCTCGAGGTCGCCGATTGGCGCCGCCGGGTCTTCGCCCTGTACGACGCCGTGCGCCTCGCGGACTCTCCCGAAGACGCCCATGAGCTGTGGCGGATGGAGCGCGACGAGCTGATGCTGCACCACCCCGCGACCCCGCTGCTGCCGGAGGACCGGCCGCTGTTCGAGGGACTTCCCCTCGCGTCGTACGATCCGGACTGGCGCTTCGAGCTGCCGATCCTGCCCGCCGAACCCGGGGGCTTCGACTTCGCCACCGGGACCGACGGTGTCGTGCCGTTCGAGCGTATCGGCCGCGTCGAGATCCCCGATGCCGGATCGCTCGACGTCTGGCGGCTCACCACCTACGGCGGCGGCCTGTTCATCCCGGTGCGCGACGCGCTCGCCGGGCGCGAGGGCGGAACGTACGGCGGCGGCCGCTACCTGATCGACACGATCAAGGGTGCCGACCTGGGATCGGATGCCGCGCGCGGCACGATCGTGCTCGACTTCAACTTCGCCTACAACCCCTCCTGCGCGTACGATCCTGCCTGGGCATGCCCGCTCGCGCAGCCGGGCAACGTGCTCGACGTTCCGGTCCCCGTCGGGGAGATGTACTGAGAGCCCTCAGCCGACGATCTCGATCGCGGTCGAGGTCTCCTCGTCGTCGCAGGCCGCCCCGACCCACAGCCGGATCCGCCCCGGTTCCACCCTCCGCTCGCCGTCGACACCGGTGAACGCGAGGCGGTCGATCGGCACAGTGAACTCCACACGACGCTCCGCGCCCGCATCCAATGTCACCCTCTGGAATCCGATCAGCTGCGCGACCGGGCGGGCCACGCTCGCGACCTCGTCGTGCGCATACAGCTGCACGACGTCGGTTCCCTTCCGTGAGCCGGAGTTGCGCACGAGTACAGAGGCCCGGAACTCCGCGCCCGCGCCGACCGTCGCGTCGGCCGTCAGCTGCTCGCGCGCGAAGGTCGTGTAGCCGAGTCCGAACCCGAACGGCCGCGCCGGCGACGGATCGACGCTCGACACATCCGTGCGCCCACCGAGCGCGGGATGCAGGTACGAGTACGGCTGCACGCCGGCCGAGCGCGGGAGCGAGACCGGCAGTCGCCCGGAGGGGGAGACAGCCCCGCTCAGCACGGCGGCGACGGCCGGACCACCCTCCTCCCCGGGAAAGAACGCCTGCAGCACAGCCGCCGGGAGCAGGCGTGTCGCGGCGGTGGCGGCACCGGCCGCTGCGGGGGAGTTCACCGAACCGAGACCGGCGGTCAGCCCGGCCCCGGACTCCCGGTGCGGCAGCGCCCAGTCCAGTGCATACGGCCGACCGGTGAGCGCGATGACCACCACGGGAGTGCCGGTCGCGACGACGGCCTCGACCAGCGCGCGCTGCACACCGGGGAGCTCCAGCGAATCGACGTCGTTGCCTTCGCCGACCGTGCCGCGTCCGAACAGCCCGGCCCGGTCGCCGACCACGACGATCGCCAGTTCCGCATCGTCGGCGGCGTCGATCGCGCCCGGGAACCCGCTGCGGTCATCGCCCTCGACCTTGCAGCCGGCGACCGACGTGATGGTCGCGGCGGGGAGCTCGGCCCGGAGTCCGTCGAGCACGCTCGGCAGGGCGATGCCGGCGGGCACCTCCGGGTGGTGCGCGAGCACGTGGTTCACGAACGAGTAGCACCCCATGAGCGCCTCCGCGCTGTCGGCGTTTGGCCCGATGACCGCGATCCGTGACGCACGGGATGCCTCGAGGGGCAGCACGCCGTCGTTGCTCAGCAGCACGATCGACTCCTCCGCGAGACGGCGGGCGAGTGCGCGATGCTCCGCGGAATCCAGGTCGATCGCGTCGGGGGCGACCGTGAAGTCGGCATCCAGTAGACCCAGCTCCTCCTTCTGCGCGAGCACGCGTCCGACCGCCCGGTCCAGGATGTTCCGGTCCAGCGACCCGTCGCGCACCTGCGCTGCGAGGGTCGTGTACGCGTCGGGTGAGGGCAGCTCCACGTCGATCCCGGCGGTGACCGCGAGAGCTGCGGCCTGCGCGGAGTCGGCGGCGACGTGGTGCATGCTCCGCAGGAAGTCGACGGCGAAGTAGTCCGACACGACCACCCCATCGAATCCCCAGCGTCCGCGCAGCACTTCGTCGAGGTAGTACGGATCGGCGGCTACCGGCACCCCGTCGATGTCGGTGTACGAGTTCATGACGCTGCGTACGCCGCCCTCGCGCACGGCCATCTCGAACGGCGGGAGCAGCACGTCTTCGATCTCGCGCCGTCCGGCGTGCACCGGGGCGTGGTTGCGGCCCGCGGTCGACGCCGAGTAGCCGACGAAGTGCTTGAGCGTGGCGTGCACCCCCGCCGACTGCATGCCGCGGACATAGGCGGTGCCGACGGTTCCCACCAGCAGTGGGTCCTCGGCGATGCACTCGTCGACGCGCCCCCACCGTGGATCGCGGATGACGTCGAGCACGGGGGCGAGCCCCTGGTGGATCCCCAGCGCCCGCATGGACGATCCGATCGCCTGCCCCACCTGTTCGACCAGCTCCGGATCGAAGGATGCTCCCCATGCCAGAGGCGTCGGGAAGGTCGCCGCCTGCCAGGCGGCCAGTCCGGTCAGGCACTCCTCGTGCACCAGGGCCGGGATGCCCAGCCGGGTCTCGCGCTGCAGCCGTGCCTGCTCGCCCCACAGCCAGTGCGCACGCTCGATCGGGTCGACCGGGCGGGTGCCGTACACGCGGGTCAGGTGGCCGATGCCGTGCGCCGTCGCATCCTCGTAGCGGGTCGAGGTCTTCATTTCGCCGGCCATCGGGGCGACGAGCTCGTCTCCCTGATCCACCCAGAAGCCGACGAGCTGCGCCTGCTTCTCCTCGAGCGTCATCTGCTCGAGGAGTCCCTCGACGCGCGCGGAGAATCGGGGGCGGGGAGTGGGAGCGAGCACGTGCGTCTCTTTCTGTGGGGTGTGCGTCGACATGGTCAGCCCTTGACCGCGCCGGTCAGCCCGCCGACGATGCGGCGCTCGAACAGGCTGAAGAAGATCAGGGCGGGGATCATCGACAGCGACGTGAAGGCCAGCACCTTCGCGGTGTCGACCGAGTACTGCGACGCGAACGACTGCACGCCGAGCGGGAGCGTGAACGCCGCCGCATCGTTGAGCACGAACAGGGGAAGGAGGTATCCGTTCCAGCTGCCGATGAACGCGAGGATGCCGGTGGTGATCACGCCGGGGATCGACAGCGGCAGCACCATGCGCCAGAAGAAGCCGATCCGGCTGCATCCGTCGATGAACGCCGCCTCCTGGATCTCGTCGGGGATGGCGCGCAGGAACGGCACCAGGATGATGATCGTCGTCGGCAGGGCGAAGGCGATCTGGGGAAGGATGACCCCGCCGAGGGAGTTCATCAGCCCGAGGCTGCGCACCACGATGTACAGCGGGGTGATCGCGACCGTGAGCGGGAACATGAGTCCGGCGGCGAAGAACGCGTAGAGGACGCCGCGGCCGGCGAACCGGTAGCGGGCGAGCACGTACGCGGCCATCAGTCCGAGCGCGACGACGCCGATCGTGGTGGCGAGGGCGACGATGGTGGAGTTGAGCACCTGCCGCCAGAACACGCCGCCGGTGATCACGTCGAGGTAGTTCGAGAACACCCACGGCTGCGGCAGGCCCGACGGGTCGGTCGTGATCTGCGCGTTCGTGCGGAAGCCGCCGATGATGATGTACGCGATCGGGGCGAGCATGAGCCCGACGACGATCAGCGCGACGAAGTAGACGGTCGGGTTGGCCCAGGGCGGGCGCGGGGTGCGCCCTGGGCGCCCAGTGCGTCCGGTGCGGCCGGTGCGCTGGGTGACGAGTACCGAGGTGGCGGTCATCGCGTCGTCCTCTTCTTCCGTGCAGGGGCGCCGGTCAGGGCGCCGTCCGTGTCGCGTCGCAGCACCGCGCGCTGGTAGATCAGCGCGACGACGAGCGAGATCAGGAACAGGACGACCGCGACCGCGTTGCCGTACCCGAAGTTGCCGGCGTTGCGTCCCTCGGAGACCATGTAGGTCGCCATGGTCGAGGTGCCGGCGGTGGAGGCGATGTACTGCCCCCAGATGATGTAGACCAGGTCGAACAGCTGCAGCGAGCCGATGATCGACAGGAACGCCCAGATGCGCAGGGTCGGTGCGAGCAGCGGCAGCGTGATGCGCCACTGGATCTGCCAGTACGAGGCGCCGTCGATCGAGGCGGCCTCGTGCAGCTCCTCGGGAATCCCCTGGAGCCCGGCGAGGAAGAGGATCACCGCGAACCCGACGTACTTCCAGGTGATGATCACCATCAGCGTCCAGATCGCGATGTCGGGGTTCGACAGCCAGTCGTTCGCGAGGAACCCGAGGCCCATCTTCTCCAGCAGGTCGTTGAACGCGCCGCTGGTCTGCAGCATCAGGCTCCAGCCCGTGCCCACCACGACTTCGGAGATCACATACGGGATGAAGATCAGCACGCGGATCAGCGACTGACCGCGCATGCGCCGGTTGAGCAGGAGTGCCAGCAGGATCGCCGCCGGTCCCTGCAGGATGAGCGAGAACACGAGGATGAACCCGTTGTGGGCCAGGGCATCGTGGAACAGCGGATCCTGCAGGATCGTCAGATAGTTCTTCAACCCGACGAAGTCGGTGGGCGGGCCGTAGCCCTGCCAGCTGAAGAAGCCGTAGTAGCCCGCCATCAGCACCGGGAAGATGACGAAGGCGAGGAAGACCAGGAGGGCGGGCCCGGCCAGAAGGATCACTTCCAGCCGGGCAGCCGCCCTATGCCTTGGCTGCGGCATCCTGGACGGCCTTGACGATGTCCTCCGGGGTTCCCTGACCGGCGAGCATGTTGACCACGGCGACGTTGAGCGCGTTGCCGACATTCTGTCCGTAGACCGTGTCGAGCCACTGCGTCGCGTACGGCGCCGCGTTGTAGGCCGCGAGGATGTCCTTCAGGTATTGCTCGGTCACGGCCTCCTGCGCCACGGTGTTCACCGGCGGGGCGTTGAACGCCTTGTAGTAGGCGGTCTGCACGTCGGACGTGCCGAGGTAGTTGAGGAAGTCGACGCAGGCGTCGGGCGCATCCACCGAGCACGAGTATCCGTCGACGCCGCCCATCATCGAGCCGGCCTCGCCGTCGCCGCCCTCGACCTCGGGGAACGGGAACCACGACAGGTCGGGCAGCGGCTTCTGGTCGGGCGTCAGCGATCCGATCACGCCGGGGTTCCACGCGCCCATCAGCTCCATGCCGGCCTGGTGGTTGGCGATGAGCCCGGCCGAGCTGCCGGCACCCTGCTGGGCCGTGGTGGTGAGGAAGCCGGAGTTGAACGGCTCGGTGGCCGCGAACGCCTGCAGGTCTTCGCCCGCGCGCACCCAGCAGTCGTCGTCGAAGTTCATCTCGTCGGCGGCCTTGGCGAGCGTCTCGGCACTGCACTCGCGCAGCGCGAGCCAGTAGTACCAGTGGGCGGCGGGCCAGGCGTCTTTCGCGCCGAGGGCGACCGGGTCGATGCCGGCGGCCTTGAGCTTCTCGGTCGCGGCCTCGAGCTCGTCCATCGTGGTCGGGTTCTCGGTGATGCCGGCCTCGTCGAACAGGTCCTGGCTGTAGAAGAGTCCGCCGGGGAGCACGGCCACCGGCATCGCGTAGATCTTGTCGTCCAGGCTGCTGGCCGAGTAGGCGGCATCGGAGATCTCCTCCGCGGCACCGCCCTCGATCGAGTCGGTCAGGTCCTTGAGCTGGCCGGCCTTCACCATCGCGGCCATCTTGCCGCCACCGCGCTGCAGGAAGATGTCGGGAGCATCGCCGGAGTTCAGGGCGGTCTGGAGCTTGCCGTCGAGGTCTTCGTTCTGGATCGACTGGATCTCGATCGTGACGCCGGGGTTGTCCTTCTCGAAGTCGGCGACGGTCTGCTCCCAGAACTCGACGCCCGGGCCGGTGGTGGAGTTGTGCCAGAGGGTCATGGCGGCATCGCCACCGCCTCCGCCGTCGGGGGTGCTGGCCGTGCACCCGCTGAGTGCGAGAGTTCCGACGGCGGCTATCGCCGCCACGGAGATCAAGGAACGCCGTGTGCTGTTCATGTGATGGTTCTCCTCATCGAGAGTTGCGCCGCGTCGCTGCGGGCGCCGCGGCATCAGGGGGTGTGACCGCGTCGCGTTGCAGTCTGCTGTCGTTCCCGGGAGTCGTCAAACGTTTTCGAAAACAGTTTCCATCGAGGCCCTGTGGGCGGATACGCTGGGCGATCATGAGCGGGCGAACAACGATCCACGACGTCGCGAAGGCGGCCGGTGTCTCGGTGTCGACCGTCTCGAAGGCGGTCAACGGGCGCTACGGCATCGCGGATGCGACGGTGCGCCGCGTGCTCGACGTGGTGCAGGAGCTCGGCTACGAATCGAGCCTGGTGGCCAGCAGCATGCGGGCCAGACGCACCGGGGTGATCGGCGTGCTCCTGGCCGACTTCGAGCCGTTCAGCGCCGAGATCCTCAAGGGCGTCGGTGCGGCCGTGCACGACACGGCCTTCGACCTGCTGGCGTACAGCGGATCGCGGCACGGCCAGGGCGAAGGGTGGGAGCGGCGGTCACTCAGTCGGCTCTCCGGCACCCTCATCGATGCCGCGATCATGGTCACGCCCACGGTCGTCGGGGCCTCGACCGAGATCCCCGTCGTCGCGATCGACCCGCACACCGGCCGCGCCGATCTGCCCACCGTCGAGTCGGACAGCTTCGGCGGCGCGCTGACGGCGACCCGGCACCTGCTGGAACTCGGCCACCGCCGCATCAGCTTCCTGGGCGGGCGCCCCGACCTGCGCTCCGCGGGTCTGCGCGATGCCGGGTATCGACGCGCGCTGAGCGACGCCGGCATCCCGGTGGATCCCGACCTGATCCGTTCGGGACGCTACGAGCTGGAGACCACGCGGGATTCGGCGCGGATCCTGCTGGCCGGACCGTCCCGGCCCACGGCCGTGTTCGCCGCGAACGACCTCTCGGCCATCGCCGTGATCGAGGTCGCGCACGAGCTCGGGCTCCGGGTGCCGGAAGACCTCTCGGTGGTCGGGTTCGACGACGTGCCGGAGGCTTCCCGCCGCGCCCTGCCGCTCACCACGATCCAGCAGCCGATGCGTCGCCTGGGTGCGGTGGCGGCCGAGATGGTCTTCGCCCTCCTCGCCGGGCAGCCCGTCGAGGAGATGCACGTGACCCTGCCGACGAGGCTGGTGGTGCGGGCGACCACCGCGGCGCTCCGCAACGGCGAGGGATGAGATCACGACGCCTGCCCTCGCGTGGTATATACTGTCTTATATAAGTATCGCGAAGGAGGAGTCATGACCGTCACGTCCATCGACATCGACCCTCACGAGCTGAAGCAGGCGAAGGAGCTGGCGGGCACGACATCCAATCGTGAAACCGTGGACCTCGCGCTGCGCACGCTCATCGCGGTTCGTCGTCAGCCTGCAGCCGTCGAGCGCATCATCGGTCGTCGCTTCACGCCCGATCAGATCGATGCGTCGACGATCGCCCCGGCTGCGAGCACGACCGCGTGACGACGTATCTCGTCGACAACAGCATCTGGCAGAAGGCCGGCACCAGCGTGAGAATCGCTGACACGCTGCGGTCGCTTTCCCCGAACCATCTCATCATCACGTGTCCGCCGCAGGTCCTCGAGTACTGTCATTCGGCACGGGATCCTCGGGAGTATGCAGAGCTGCGCGAGGACATGGCGGGTCTGCTGCCGGCGTGGGAGCATCCGGACGAACGGCATGCTCTCGACATCCAGCAGGCGCTCTGGGACGGCGGACTCGTGCGCGCCGCCGCGGCGTTCGACTGTCTCATCGCCGCCTACGCGCAGGTCAACGACGCCGTGATCCTCAATTCCGACCGCGATTTCGGGTACATCGAGCTGGCGACCGAAGGGCGCGTGCGACAGCAGTACGTAGCGGCCTGACCGCTGCGCTCAAGGTCACCAGACGGGATCTAGTCGGGTCGTTGCGCACGGCCCAGCGCAATGGAGAACATCGTCGTCACGACGATTCCGGCCGCCGGGAAGCCTGCAGCGGCTATCTGGGTTGCACCGGTCGCTTCGTCACCTGAAGCGAGCGTGATGATGATGACGACGAAAAGTGTTCTTTTCGTTCGTCACTCGCGAACCAGAAGATGTTCCTCGGCTGATTCGCTCGACTGCGACCTGCTCGGCGTCATTGAAAGGCTCCACATGAAGAGGAACGCTGTGAACATGACGAAAGCGCTCGAGGTTGCAATGAAGTGTCCGCCGCGCTGCCAGATCGGGAGCGCGTCTAGAGGCCAACCAGCGGGGGTCGTGATCTGGGAGAGGATCGCGAGAAGCAGGATGATCGCGCCTGTCGCGATCGCTGACTTCAGCCGGGCACGCCTGTGCGCGGCCACCGGGTCGCGCACCAGCCAGATCGCGCACGAGGCGCATGCGAGTCCCTCTGCGAGGACAAACGTCCACGACACCATGGGCGTGGGGTAGGCCACGGGGGTGAGAGAGAAGTCAAGAAGTGTCCCGCGGCTTGTCGCCCACGAAAATGCCTCGGCGTACATGCAGAACAGTGCGATCACGAGCACGGTCGCGGCTCCCGCAATCGCTGCGACCATGCGTGACTCGCCTCGTTGGGACGGCTTCACTCGATGTCCTCGATATCCACCGGGTGCAGCAGCCGCATCTCGCATCGACTCTCAGCCTCCCGGGACTCGCGAACACTCTTCTGGTCGTCACGCTACGGAGCCGCGGAGCGCTTGTCTGTAGGCCAAATGGGAGACATGTAAAATTTTAGATGCCGCGTGCGTCCCGCGGGCTCAGCGACCCAGAGGCCGCTGAGCCCGAAGGTGCGTCAGGCCCGAGCCACGTCGAGCTCGATGACCGACCACGACAGCGGCGGCAGCGTCGCGCGCACGGCGCCGTCCACGACCTCGGCGGCGCCGAGCGGCACCATGTGCACGCTGTCGGGGGCGGTCTCGAGGTTCGAGGTGTGACGGTCGCCACCATCGGGGATCGTCAGCGTCTCGGCGGTGACCACGCGCAGGTCGCCGAGCCCGTGCAGGTCGATCGTCAGGTCGCTCGACTCGTCGAGGGAGCGGTTCGCGACGAACACGACCACGCGACCGGTCGCCTCGTCCCAGGTCGCGGCGGCGTCGACCGCGTCGACTCCGCCGTACCGCTTCGTCTCGATCTGCGGAGCCGAGACCGCGAGGCGCAGGATGCGGCCCTTCGCGAGGCGCGCCATCCGCTCGAACGGCCAGAAGCTCGTCTGCCGCCAGGCCGGACCATTCTCCTCCGAGCGGATCGGGGCGATCACGTTCACGAGCTGCGCCTGGTTGGCGATCTTCACGCGGTCGCCGTGTCGCAGCAGGCTGTTGAGCAGGGTGCCGACGACGACGGCATCCGTCACCGAGTAGGTGTCTTCGATGAGTCGCGGATGCTGTCGCCACCCCGCCTTCTCGATCTCCCCGGCCTCGACGTCGTTGTACTTCACCTGGTCCCACACGTTCCACTCGTCGAACGAGATGTCGACCTGCTTCGTGTGCTTGCCGGACGCCTTGACCGCATCGATCGTGGCGATGACCCCCTCGATGAACGCGTCCATGTCGACGGACTCGGCGAGGAACGACTCGGCGTCGCCGTCGTGCTCCTGGTAGTACGCGTGCATCGAGATGAAGTCGACCTCGTCGTAAGCGTGAGTGAGCACCGTGTGCTCCCAGGTGCCGAACGTCGGCATCGTCCGCCCCGACGACCCGACCGCGACGAGCTCGATCGAGGGGTCGACCAGACGCATCGCCTTGGCGGACTCCTGGGCGAGTCGACCGTACTCGGTCGCGGTCTTGCCGCCGATCTGCCACGGGCCGTCGAGCTCGTTGCCCAGGCACCACAGCTTGATGTCGAAGGGCTGCTCGGCTCCGTTCTTGCGCCGCAGGTCCGACCAGTACGTGCCGCCGGGGTGGTTCGCGTACTCGACGAGCGCGCGGGCCTCCTCGACGCCGCGGGTGCCGAGGTTGACGGCCTCCATCACCTCGACATCCGCCTCCTTCGCCCAGTCCATGAACTCGTGCAGGCCGAACGCGTTCGTCTCGATCGTGTGCCAGGCGCCGTCGATGCGCACCGGGCGGTCCTCGACCGGGCCGACGCCGTCTTCCCAGCGATAGCCCGAGACGAAGTTGCCGCCGGGGTAGCGGACCACGGTCGGTCCCATCTCCTTCACCAGCGCCAGCACGTCCTGCCGGAAGCCGCGCTCGTCGGCCTGCGGGTGCCCCGGCTCGTAGATGCCGGTGTAGACGCAGCGCCCCATGTGCTCGACGAACGACCCGAAGAGCCTCCGGGGGACGTCGGCGATCGTGAAGTCGCGGTCGATGGTGATGCGGGCCTGAGACATTGCTCTCCTAGATTTCTGGCTCTCGAGTCGGGTGGGGGAGTCGGGTGGGTGACTACTGACCGCCGAAGCCGCTCGTCGCGACTCCCTTGACGATCTGCTTCTGGAAGATCATGAACACGATGATGAGCGGCAGCGCGGCGAGCACGGCCTGGGCCATGACCTGGGCGTACTGCACGCCGTAGGCGCTGATCACGGTCTGCAGCCCGACCGGCAGCGTCATCAGCGTCGTGTCGTTGATGACCAGGAACGGCCAGAGGAAGTTGTTCCACGCGCTGATGAACACGAAGATCGCGACCGAGGCCATGATCGGACGGGAGAGCGGCAGCACGATCGACCAGAAGATCCGGAATCGTCCGGCGCCGTCGACGCGCGCCGCGTCTTCCAGCTCGATCGGGATGGCGTCGAAGAACCGCTTGAGGATGAACACCATCGCGGGTGCCACGACCTGCGGCAGGATCAGACCCCAGTAGGTGTCGACCATGTTGAAGGCGAGCATCTCGTAGAACAGGGGGATGATCAGCACCTGCGGCGGCACGACGATCGAGGCGATGATCACCACGAACAGCCACTTGCGGCCGGTGAAATCCAGGCGTGAGAAGGCGTAAGCCGCGAGTGCCGAGATCGCCAGCGTGATCACGGTGATCGCCGCGGAGGTCAGCAGGCTGTTCAGCGCCCAGGTGTAGACGTTGCCCTGCGAGAGGATCGCGGTGAACGCCTCGATGGTGGGGCCGCTCGCGCCGATCCAGCCGGGGTCGCCGGATGCGGCATCCGTCTCGGTCTTGAAGGCGGTCGCGACCGCCCAGAGGAACGGCAGCAGCCACCCGATCGCGAGGAGCAGCAGGACGACGAACGCGGTGATGCGGAGCGGTCCGAACGGCTTCTGGCCGGGCAGGTGCGAGCGCCGGGGGCGACGCGACGACGGCGTCGTGATCGTCTCGGTGGCGGTGGTGACGATGGGGGATGCGGTGGCGGTGGACATCAGAACTGCTCCTTCCGGCGGCGCGTGATCAGGGCCTGCGCGACGCCGAGGATGACGATGAGGGCGAAGAAGACGTAGGAGATGGCGGCCGAGTAGCCGAACCGGTAGCTGACGAATCCGGCCTCGTAGATGTACTGCACGATGGAGCGCGTCGTGTCGCTCGCGACCCCGCCGAGCATCTGATACGCCTGGTCGAACAGCTTGAGCGAGGCGAGGATCTGCAGGATCAGGATGAGCACCGTCGCCGGTCCCAGCTGCGGGAGCGTGATGGACCAGAACTGGCGCCAGGCGCCTGCGCCGTCGAGGGAGGCGGCCTCGTACTGCTGCGGCGGGATGTTCTGCATGGCCGCGAGGTAGAGCAGGAAGTTGAAGCCGACCGTCCACCAGACGGTGGCGATCACGATCGACAGCATGTTGGTGTCGGGGTTCTGCAGCCACGCCAGCGGCTCCAGGCCGAAGAACTCCAGGATGTTGTTGGCCGCGCCCACCTGCGGGTTGAAGATCCAGACCCAGATCTGCGAGATCACGGTGGAGGCGAGCAGGAACGGCATGAAGAACGACAGTCGCCACAGCCACTGGCCGGGGATGCCGCGGTCGACGAGGGCCGCCATCGCGAGGGCGATCACGACGAGGGGCACCGTGGAGAGCAGCGTGAACCAGACGGTGTTGCCCATCGACTGCCACATCTTCGGGTCGACGAACGCCTCCGCGTAGTTGGCGAATCCGATGAAGGAGCCGCCGGCGCCGGTGAGCGACTGGTCGGTGAAGCTGAGGATGATCCCGTGGATGATCGGCCACACGAGGAACAGGACGAAGGCCACGAGGAACGGTGCGAGGAAGGCCCAGCTGATGAGCTGCTCGCGGTTGCGGGAGCCGGCGCGGCGACCCCGCGGAGTGGTGCGCGACCCGGTGACGATCGTGCGGGTGGAATCGGTGGCGGAGGTCATGATCCGAACGTCCCTTCGGGGTCTGCCGGGTTGGGCTGTCGGAGCAGGGCGTTCACCCGTGCTTCGAAGCGGTCGATCGCGGCTGCCGGGTCGTCGCCCGAGAGCAGTGCGCCCTGCACGGCCGCCCCGAACTCGGCCTGGAAGTTGGATCCCGAGCCGGTGAACCACGCGGTCGGGTCGTACACGACGTGCTGCGCGGCCTCGGCGTAGTTCGCCTGGGGGATGAGGTCGGCGTACTCCGGCGATTCGGTCACGGGGAGGAACGCGGGGATGTGGCCGGCCTCGGCCCAGCCGAAGGAGTTCTTCAGCATGTCGGCGACGAACTCGTAGGTGAGATCGCGCCGCACCGGGTCTGCGTTGGACTGGTGGGGGAGGACGAAGGAGTGCGAGTCGGCGTAGACGGCCGGGGTGCCGTAGAGCGTCGGGATCATCGTCGCGTCGAAGGGGATGCCGGCGGCCTGCATGGTGCGCAGCTCCCAGACTCCGGTGAAGAGCATGCCGCTCTTGCCGGTGGCGAACTCGGCGATGGCGCTGCCGTAGTCGTTCTGCGCGGCTGCGATCTCGCCGTCGAGCAGTGTCTGCATGAGCGTGAGCGATTCGACCGCGACGTCCTTGTCGATCACGGCCGGGCCGCCCGCGGGCAGCTCCATCGCGCCGCCGTGCTGCGAGTAGAAGGTGTAGAACAGGCGCCACATCTGTGCGCCGTCGCCGAGATAGCCGTACGAGAGCGCGTGGCTCTCGGCCTTGCCGCCGACGGTGCGCAGCTGGTCGAGGAACTCCTCGGGGGAAGATGTCTCGGCCAGCTTTCCGTCCGAATCGAGGACCCCGGCGGCGTCGCAGATGTCCGTGTTGAACATCATCACGAAGGGGTGCGCGTCGAGCGCGATGCTGTACATGCCCTCGCCCACGAAACCCTTCTCCCAGATCGGCTTCGGGAAGGTCGAGCTGTCGACGCCGAGCTCGGCGAGCCGGTCCACGTCCCAACGGTCGAGCAACCCGCCGGGTGCCCAGCCGACGGTGCGCGTCGCGTGCATGATGGCGACGTCGGGGGCACGGCCGCCGGCACCCGCCATCGCGAGCTTCGTGTAGTACGGGGTGCCCCAGGCGAGGACGGTGGGGCGGATGCGGAACGCGGACTGCGCGGCGTTGACCTCATCGAGCAGGGCCGACATCGTGACGCCGTCGCCGCCCGAGAGCAGGTGCCAGAACTGCAGGGTCTGCGGACCGGAGGCGGGGGTCGTGCCGGGCGCGCACCCGGCGAGCAGGGCCGTGCCGGCGGCGAGCGAGGCGGCAGTGAGGAACTGCCGGCGGGACAGGTCGAGTGGGGGTGTCATCGTCACTCCTTCGTGACTGTGCGGTGGACGCCTCATCATTACATCGATGTAATCGACTGCGCAAGCGTGAGATGCGGAGGGAAGAGTGGGCGGGTGTCAGGGGCGGTAACCGCTCGGGCGGCCCTGCGTGCTCGCGCGCTCGAGGAGGTGATGCGGGAGGGTGAGGGCGCGCGGAGCA
This sequence comes from Microbacterium sp. NPDC055988, assembly GCF_042269505.1. Taxonomy (NCBI): domain Bacteria; kingdom Bacillati; phylum Actinomycetota; class Actinomycetes; order Micrococcales; family Microbacteriaceae; genus Microbacterium; species Microbacterium sp. NPDC055988. The sequence continues at coordinate 913,538 of NZ_JBHJXY010000001.1, read as the reverse complement.
GCGGCGCGATCATCCATGCGCGACTCGAGCAGACCGAGCGCCGCGATCGCGAACGCCTGCCGATCGAACGCCACCGAGGTCAGGGCGGGCGAGGTGTATCGCGAGAACTCGACGTCGTCGAAGCCGGTCACGATCACGTCGTCGGGCACGCGGATGCCGTTGTCGTGCAGGGTGTGCAGGGCCCCGAGCGCGAGTGAGTCCGTGAACGCGACGATCGCGTCGAAGGCAACGCGACGGTCGAGCAGCGCGCGCACGGCATCCGCCCCACCGTCCATCGACCACGGCAGCCGGTTGATCTCGAGTGCCGGATCCCGGGGGATGCCCGCTTCGCGCAGGGCGTCGTGCACGCCTTCGAGGCGCAGGCGGCTGGTGGCCGTGGCGATCGACGGATCGTCGTCGGCGCCGACCACCGCGATCCGCGTCGCGCCGCGGGACAGCACATGGCGCGTGGCGTCGGCGGCGGCCTGTCGGCTGTCGATGCGCACGTGATCCGCGCGGTTCTGCTCGACCTCGCCGATCACGACGAGCGGGGGGAGGCGGTCGGCGTACTTGAGCACGCTGTCCTCGAGGCGGATCGGGTTGAGGATGAGGCCGTCGACCAGATGCGCCCGCGCGCGGGAGACGAGCTCCTTCTCGCGCTCGGGCTCGGACGCCGTCTCCTCGATCTGCACGGCGAGGCCCCGTTCGTGGGCGGCCTCGACGATGCGGTGCACGAGTTCGGCGGAGAACGCGGTGGCCAGATCCGGGAGCGCGACGGCGATGATCCCGGAGCGTCCCTTGCGCAGTCCCCTGGCGCTGAGGTTGGGCACGAAGTCGAGCTGCGCCATGGCGGACTCGACCTTGGCCCGCGTGCTCTCGTTGACGGGAACCGTGCCGGTGACCACGTTCGAGACCGTCTTCGGCGACACCCCGGCGAGGGCCGCGACGTCTTTCATCGTGGCGCGGGGCGGCGGCTGCGCTGTCATCCGGTCAGCCTAGCGTCGAGGCCGGGAGCGGATGGAGTACATCGATGTAGTCGCGGATGCCCTGGCTATCATGGCGCCATGACCACCGAACGCAACTGGGCAGGCAACCTCACGTACCGGGCCTCGACGATCGCGCACCCCGAATCGGTCGACCAGCTCGGGGCGCTGCTCGCGCAGGGCGGACCGGTGCGCTTCCTCGGGTCGCGGCACTGCTTCAACGACATCGCCGACACCGACGGTGTGCTCATCGCGCTCGACCGGCTGCCCGCGGTGTTCGAGGTCGCTCCCGGGCGGGATGCGGTCCGGGTATCCGGAGCCGCACGCTACGGCGACATCGCGCCGCTCCTCGAGGCCGAGGGGCTCGCGCTCGCCAACCTCGCCTCTCTGCCGCACATCTCGATCGCGGGTGCGATCGCCACCGGCACCCACGGCTCCGGTGACGCGATCGGCTCGCTCGCGAGCGCGGTCCGCGGCCTCACGATCCTCACGCCGTCGGGTGAGACCCGCGCGCTCGCGCGTGGCGACGCCGACTTCGACGGTGCGGTCGTGAGCCTCGGCGCGCTCGGCGCGGTGCTCGATGTGACGCTCGACGTCGAGCCGACCTACGCGGTCGCCCAGCACGTGTTCGAACGGCCGGACTGGGATGCGGTGCTCGCCGACTTCGACGAGGTGACCTCGATCGGCACCAGTGTGAGCCTGTTCTCGACCTGGGAGCGCACCGACTTCGTCGACCAGATCTGGGTGAAGCAGCGCCAGCCCGAGGCGCGCGAGGCCGCGCGGGAGTCGTTGTTCGAGAAGCTCGGCGCCACGCCGGCGGTGAGCAAGCGGCATCCGATCCTCGGCGTCGACCCGGCCGCGTGCACCGAGCAGCTCGGGGTGCCGGGGCCGTGGTTCGAGCGGCTGGCGCACTTCAAGCTCGAGTTCACGCCCTCGGCCGGTGCCGAGATCCAGAGTGAGTACCTCGTGCCCCGCGCGGATGCGGTCGCCGCGATCCAGGCCGTGCGCACCCTCGCCGGGCAGATCGCCCCGCTGCTGCTGGTGAACGAGATCCGCACGGTGCGCGCGGACGACCTGTGGCTCAGCTCGTCGCACGGTACGGATGCCGTCGGCCTGCACTTCACATGGAAGCCGGATGAGGCCGCGGTGCGCGCCCTGCTGCCGACGATCGAGGCCGCGCTGCCCGAGACGGCCCGCCCGCACTGGGGCAAGGTGTTCACGCTCGACGGTGCCGAGACGCGCTCGCGGTACACGCGGTGGGGCGACTTCGCCGCGCTCGCCGCCCGCTACGACCCCGAGCGCCGCTTGGTGAACCCTTACCTGGAGCGGTTGGGCCTGTAGCCCGCGGCTGCGACTGCGTTCCGGTCGCAGTTCGTGTCGCTATAACGCGCGTGAAGCGGCAGAAAGTGCGACCGGAACAGAGCCGTCAGACCGGCCCGGCCGTCACACGTGGTCGCGCCAGGAGTGCTGCGGGTCGTAGCCGAGCACGCGGCGTGCCCGGTCGATGGACAGCAGCGTCTCGTTCGGGCCGAACTCGCGGCGCCGCGGCACGTCGGGGAAGACCTCGGCGAGCAGCTCGTCGTTGGGGCGTGACATCACGGTGTCGGCCGCCGCGATGATGAACCGGTCGAATCCGGGGGCCGCGACCTCGAGCGCGCGCTGCACCGCCTGAGCTCCGTCGCGGGCGTCGATGTAGCCCCACAGGTTCCACTTGCGCCGCAGGGCCTCGATGTCGAACGAGGGGAACTCCGCGTAGTCCTCGGGAACCATCACGTTCGAGAACCGCAGCGCCGTGATCGACAGGTCGGGATGCCAGCGCACCAGCTCGGTCGCGAGCTGCTCTTCGAGCGTCTTCACCAGCGAGTACACGGATTCCGGGCGCGCGGGATAGTCCTCGTCGACCGGCACGTAGGGCGGCGGCACGTCGAACGGCAGTCCGAGCACCGTCTCGCTCGACGCGTACACGATGCGTCGGATGCCGAGGCGCACGGCCGCCCAGAACACGTTGAACGTGGCCGGCATGTTGTTGTGGAAGGTCGCTACGTCGGTGCGGATGCCGGGGGCCGGGATCGCCCCGAGGTGCACGACCGCGTCGATGCCGTCGTGCCTGTCGCCGACGGCCGTGAACGCGTCGACGACCTGGCCGTAGTCGGTCAGATCCACCTGCACGAAGTCGGGGCCGCGGGTGCCGGTGAGGTCCATGCCGATGACGTCGTAGCCGTTCGCACGGAGTTCCCGCGCGACGACGCGGCCGAGTTTGCCGGAGGAGCCGGTGAGAGCGATGCGCATGTCACCAGAGTGCCACGGCGGCGGGGCGAGTGGACCGGGCGTCGTACACTCGTCGGCGTGAGTGACACGAGCAGCGGCCGCAGCCGATCCATCGGCGTCCGCGACGTCGCCGCCCGTGCCGGGGTGTCCCGGCAGACCGTGTCGCGGGTGCTGAACGACCACCCCGACGTCGCCACCGAGACGAAGGAGCGCGTCGTCGCCGCGATGGCGGAGCTCGGCTACCGCATGAACAACGCCGCCCGCGCGCTCGGCACCCGGCGGTCGCGGACGCTCGGCGTGCTGGCCTCGGATGCGCTGCAGTACGGACCCTCGCGCAGTCTCGCCGCGCTGGAGGCCTCGGCCCGCGAGGCCGGGTACTGGGTGAGCGCGGCCTTCGCGGATGCCGCGGATGCCGGAGCCGTTGTCGCGGCGGTCGATCACCTCGTCGTGCAGGGGGTGGAGGGGATCGTGGTCGTCGCCCCGCACGCCCAGACGCTGGAGGCGCTCGCCGCGCTGCGCATCGACGCACCGGTCGTGACACTGCACTCCGCCGGCCTCGGTGCGACGGGACTCTCGGTGGATCAGGCCGCGGGCGCCCGGTTGGCGGTCGCCGCGCTCGCCGACGCCGGGCACACCCGCATCGCACACCTTGCGGGGCCTGCGGATTGGCTCGAGGCCGAGTCGCGCGCCGAGGGGTTCGCCGCCGAGCTCGCGGCTCGTGGGCTGACGCCGGGCCCCGTGATCGCGGGGGACTGGTCGGCCGGGTCGGGGTATGCGGCGGTAGATGCTGTTCGCGGGTCCGGGGTCACGGCGGTGTTCGCGGCGAACGACCAGATGGCGCTCGGGCTGCTCAGCGCCCTGCACGAAGCCGGGCTCACCGTTCCGGGTGACGTCAGCGTGGTCGGGTTCGACGACGCCCCGGATGCCGCGTACTACTGGCCCCCGCTCACGACCGTGCGGCAGGACTTCGAGGAGCTCGCACGTCGGGCGGTCGCCGCGGTGATCGGCGGAACCGCTGCCGCCGCATCCGCTCTCGTCCCCGTCGCCCCGGTGCTGGTCTCCCGCGCCTCCGTCGCCCCGCCCCGCTGATGCACAATCCTTGACGACACGAAACTCGCGTGACAGACTTCCGTGACCGGTCACAGTGGCCGGATGCGAACCCAGAGGCAGCTGTGAGCGACGACGCCCCCACCTTCGAACCCGACATCGAGCACGCGATCGCGGCCGTCCGCGCGGATGTCGCCCGTCTGCACGGCGAACTGGTCCGCTACGGGCTGGTCGTCTGGACCGGCGGCAACATCTCGGGCCGCGTGCCCGGCGCCGACCTCTTCGTGATCAAGCCGAGCGGGGTGAGCTACGACGACCTCACCGCCTCGAACATGATCCTGTGCGACCTCGACGGCAACGTCATCCCCGGCACGCCCGGCAGCGACCGCTCACCGTCGAGCGACACCGCGGCGCACGCCTACGTCTACCGGCACATGCCGACCGTCGGCGGTGTCGTGCACACGCACTCGACCTACGCCGTCGCCTGGGCTGCCCGCGGCGAGGAGATCCCCTGCGTCATCACCGCGATGGCCGACGAGTTCGGCGGGCCCGTCCCGATCGGCCCCTTCGCGATCATCGGCGACGACTCGATCGGCCGCGGCATCGTCGAGACCCTCAGCGGGCACCGCTCTCGGGCGGTGCTCATGCAGAACCACGGTCCGTTCACGATCGGCGCGGATGCGGAGGATGCCGTGAAGGCCGCCGTCATGGTCGAGGACGTCGCCCGTACAGTGCATTTCGCCCGCGAGGCCGGGCCGCTCATCCCGATTCCGCAGGCCGCGATCGACAGCCTGTTCGACCGCTACCAGAACGTGTACGGCCAGTCCGAGGACACCCGCCGATGACCCTTCGACAGAGCTCAGTGACCGCGCTCGGCGACATCCGCGAGGGGCGCACCAGTCTCGGCATCGAGCTGGGTTCGACCCGCATCAAGGCCTGCCTGATCGGCGCCGATGCGACCGAGGTGCTCGCCACCGGCTCCTTCTCATGGGAGAACCGGCTCGAAGACGGCCGCTGGACCTACGCGATCGACGAGGTATGGAGCGGCCTCCAGGCGGCGTATGCCGCGCTGGTCGACGATGCGCAGGAGCGCCACGGCATCCGCCCCGACACGTTCGGCGCCATCGGGGTCTCGGCGATGATGCACGGCTACCTGGCGTTCGACGAGTCCGGCGAGCTGCTCGTGCCGTTCCGCACCTGGCGCAACACCAGCACGGGCGCGGCCTCCGCCGAACTGGGGGAGCTGTTCGGGGTGAACATCCCGTTGCGGTGGTCGATCGCGCACCTGCACCAGGCCGTGCTCGACGCCGAGCCGCACCTCGCCCGGATCGCGAGCGTGAACACCCTCGCGGGCTACGTGCACCACCGCCTCACCGGCGAGCGGGTGCTCGGGGTCGGCGACGCCTCGGGCATGTTCCCGATCGATGCGGCGACCGGAGCCTACGACGAGCGGATGCTGCGCGCCTACGACACCCTCGTCGGCGAGCGTCTGCCCGCATCGGCCGCGCACCTCCTGCCGAGCGTGCTCCCCGCGGGAGCCGCGGCCGGCACCCTCACTGTCGACGGCGCGGCCCTCCTCGACCCGAGCGGCGCACTGCGCCCCGGCATCCCGCTGTGTCCACCGGAGGGCGATGCGGGCACCGGCATGGTCGCGACCAACTCCGTCGCCCCGCGCACCGGCAACGTGAGCGCGGGCACGAGCATCTTCGCGATGGTCGTGCTGGAGCATCCGCTGGCCGAGGTGCACCACGAGCTCGATCTCGTGACCACCCCGGCGGGCGATGCCGTGGCCATGGTGCACTGCAACAACGGCGCCAGCGAACTCGCCGCCTGGGCTGGACTGTTCACGCGCTTCGCCGCCGCGGCCGGTCAGCCGGTCGACGACGATGCCGCATTCGACGTCCTGTTCCGCGAGGCGCTCGACGGCGAGCCGGATGCCGGTGGCCTCCTCGCCTACAACCACCTCGCGGGCGAGCCGATCGCGGGTCTGGTCGAGGGCCGTCCGCTGTTCGTGCGCACCCCCGACAGCGCGCTCACGCTCGCGAACTTCATGCGCTCCCAGGTCTACGGCGTGTTCGGCACGCTCGCGCTCGGCATGCAGGTGCTCGCGGCGGAGGGTGTGCAGCTCGACCGGATGTTCGCACACGGAGGCATGTTCCGCACCGCCGGGGTCGCCCAGCGCTTCCTCGCCGGTGCGCTCGATGCTCCGGTCGCCGTGGGCGAGCTCGCCGCGGAGGGTGGCGCGTGGGGCATCGCCGTGCTCGCCTCCTACCTTTCCCATGCCGAAGACCTCTCGCTGGCGGAGTACCTCGACCAGCGCGTGTTCGCCACCGCATCCCTCACCACCGCCGACCCCGACCCGGCCGATGTCGCCGGGTTCTCCGCCTACCTCGACCGCTACCGAGCGGGCCTGGCCATCGAGGCCGCCGCCGTCGCATCTCTGTAAGGACCGTTCATGACCCGCACCCCGCTCACCACGTCCCTCGACGGCTACGAGGTCTGGTTCCTCACCGGCAGTCAGCACCTCTACGGTCCTGAGACGCTCGCGCAGGTCGCGGCGCAGTCGCAGGAGATCGCGCGGCTGCTCGACGAGTCGCCCGAGGTTCCGGTCCGGATCGTCTGGAAGCCGGTGCTGACGGATGCCGCCGCCATCAAGCGCACGGCGCTGGAAGCCAACGCCGACGACCGCGTGATCGGCCTCGTCGCGTGGATGCACACGTTCAGCCCGGCGAAGATGTGGATCGCCGGACTCGACGCGCTGCAGAAGCCGCTCGCGCACCTGCACACGCAGGCGAACGTGGAGCTGCCCTGGGCCGACATCGACTTCGACTTCATGAACCTGAACCAGGCCGCGCACGGCGACCGCGAGTTCGGATACATCCAGACGCGCCTGGGCGTGCCGCGCAAGACCATCGTCGGGCACGCCTCCGACCCGCGGCTGCGGCGTGAGCTCGGTACCTGGCAGCGGGCGGCGGCGGGCCTCGCGGCCTCCCGCGACCTGAAGCTCGCCCGCTTCGGCGACAACATGCGCTTCGTCGCGGTGACCGAGGGCGACAAGACCGAGGCCGAGCTCCGGTTCGGCGTGCAGGTGAACACCTGGGGTGTGAACGAGTTGGCGGAGGCGGTGGCCGCGGCATCCGCCGCCGACATCGACGCACTCGTCGCCGAGTACGAGGAGCTGTACGAGGTCGCGCCCGAGCTTCGGCGCGGCGGCGAGCGTCACGAGTCGCTGCGTGACGGCGCGGCGATCGAGATCGGGCTGCGGTCGTTCCTCGAGGAGGGCGGCTTCGGTGCGTTCACGACCTCGTTCGAAGACCTCGGTGCGCTGAAGCAGCTGCCGGGTCTCGCGGTGCAGCGGCTGATGGCCGAGGGGTACGGCTTCGGTGCCGAGGGCGACTGGAAGACGGCCGTGCTCGTGCGCATCGCGAACGTCATGGGCGCGGGCCTGTCGGGTGGCGCGAGCCTGATGGAGGACTACACCTACGACATGACCCCGGGCGATGAGCTGATCCTCGGGGCGCACATGCTCGAGGTGTCGCCATCGCTGACCTCCGCGAAGCCCACGCTCGAGATCCACCCGCTCGGCATCGGCGGCAAGGACGACCCGGTGCGCCTGGTCTTCACGGCCGATCCCGGCCCCGCCGTCGTGGTGGCGCTCAGCGACATGCGCGACCGGTTCCGGCTCACCGCGAACGTGGTCGAGAACGTGCCGCCGCGGGCCGCGCTGCCGAAGCTCCCGGTCGGACGCGCGGTGTGGAAGCCGCAGCCCGATTTCACCACCAGCGCCGCCGCCTGGCTCACCGCCGGTGCCGCGCACCACACCGTCATGTCGACCGCGGTCGGGATCGAGGCGTTCCGCGACTTCGCCGAGATGGCCGAGGTCGAGCTGCTCGTGATCGACGACAGCACCACGCTGCCCGAGTTCCAGAAGCAGGTGCGCTGGAACCAGGCCTACTACCGTCTGGCGCAGGGCCTGTGACGACGATGCCGCGCTCCGGCCGTCAGCTGCGGATCGCCGCGCACGGGTACGAGGCTGTGATCGCCAGCATCGGGGCGACGCTGCGAACGCTCACGTTCGAGGACCGCGACCTGGTGGTGCCGTTCGACGCGGATGCCGTGCGCCCCGGATACCGCGGCGCGACGCTGGCCCCCTGGCCGAACCGCATCGTGGACGGGCGCTACTCGTTCGGCGGGGCGGAGCAGCAGTTGGCGCTCACCGAGCCGGAACGCGGCCACGCTCTGCATGGGCTGCTCGCCTGGGTCGAGTTCGAGGACCGTCTGGTGCTCGACGACCGGGTCGTGCTGGCCGCCGTGATCGTGCCGCAGACCGGCTACCCCTTCCGCGTCGAGGTCGAGGTCGAGTACCGTCTCGATGCCGAGGGGCTGCAGCAGACGGTGACCGCGCACAACGTCGGGGCGGATGCCGCGCCCTGGGGCACCGGCCCGCACCCGTACCTCGTGGCCGGCCAGGGCTGCGTCGACGACTGGACCCTGCTGCTCCCGGCATCCGAGGTGCTCACGGTCACGCCCGACCGGCTCAGCCCGGTCGCGGTGGAGCCGGTGTCGCAGCATCCGGAATGGGACTTCCGCTCGGCGCGTCCCATCGGCGAGGTCTTCATCGATCACGCCTTCACTGGGCTCACTCGTGACGGCGGTGTTGCCGAGGTGCGGCTCACGGCCGCCGACGGTCGCGGCGTGGGGATGGTGTGGGACGAGCGCTGCCCCTGGGTGCAGGTGCACACCGCCGACACTCCCGCCGCTGCGGACACGCACCGCATCGGCCTCGCGGTCGAGCCGATGACGTGCCCGCCCGACGCGTTCAACTCGGGCGTGGATCTCGTGACGCTGGACCCCGGGGCGACGCACGCAGCGTCGTGGCGGATCTTCGCGGTGTAGCGGGTCGATCCGTACGCGGCATCATCCAGCAGAGCGAGATCAACGGGCGCAGGCGCCACCTACTTAAGCGCTTAGGTTACAGTGGACTCCTCAGGGATCAACGAGGAGGACCTGCATGCGTACGACGTCGGATCTGGCGGGGCGTTGGAGTTGGACGGTCGACGCCGAGGGGGACACTCCTGTCCCGGAAGAGGCCGCGCCGCTCGTCGGGAGGGCCGTCGCCGCGCAGGTGCCCGGGGCGATCCACCTCGATCTGCGGAACGCGGACCTCATTCCGGACCCCTTCGTCGACCGGAACGAGGAGGCCGTGTCCTGGGTCGCGCGATGCGACTGGCGCCTGAATCGCACCTTTTCCCTGGACGGCGACGCGGAGCGGGTGGATCTCGTCCTCGACGGTGTGGACACCATCGCGTCGATCGCCGTCAACGGGCGATCCGTCGGACAGACGCGGAACATGCATCGGGCGTACCGGTTCGACGTCACGGCGGCGATCGAGGAGGAGAACAGCGTCGATGTCTGCTTCACCTCCGCATACACGTATGCCGAGCAGCAGGAACGTGCGCTCGGCGCGCGTCCCAGCGCGTACCCGCAGCCGTTCGCCTTCATCCGGAAGATGGCCAGCAGCTTCGGCTGGGACTGGGGGCCGACCCTTCCCGGATGCGGGCTCTGGCGTGACGTCAGGATCGAGAGCTGGAGCACGGCGCGGATCGCCGCGGTCCGTCCGTTGGTCGACGTCTTCGAGCAGACCGGCATCCTCACCGCTCACATCGACCTCGAGCGAACGGCCTCCGGCGCGAGCATCCCGCTGCATCTCGAGATCGAGATCGCGGGGCAGGCCGTTCATGCCGAGGTGCCGCCGGGCGAAGAGTCGGCGACCATCGTGGTCGCCGTTCCCGATGTGCAGCGGTGGCACCCGCGCGGACTCGGCGAACCCCACCTGTACTCGGTGGAGGTCTCACTCTGGTCGGAGCGAGAGCGGCTCGACGACCACCGCACGCGGGTCGGCTTCCGGACCGTCGCCATCGATCGGACCCCCGATGCGCTCGGCACGCCGTTCGTCGTCACGGTGAACGACCGCCCGATGTTCATCAAGGGCGTGAATTGGATTCCCGAGAGCGTCTTCCCCGGTGAGGATGTCGCCGACCGCGTCCGCATGCGCCTGGAGCAGGCAGCGGAGGCGAATGTGAACCTCGTTCGGGTGTGGGGCGGAGGCGTCTACGAGAGCGAGGCGTTCTACTCCGCGTGCGATGAGCTCGGCCTGCTCGTGTGGCAGGACTTTCTCTTCGCCTGCGCCGCCTATCCCGAGGAGGATCCGATCAGAACAGAGGTGCTGGCCGAGGCCCGCGAGAACATCGTCCGGCTCAGCTCGCACCCGAGCCTCGCCCTCTGGAACGGGAACAACGAGAACCTCTGGATGCGCCTGGACAAGGACTGGGCATCGCAGCCGGGTGGAGAGCTCACCTGGGGTGAGCGGTACTACCTGGAGTGGCTGCCCGACCTCGTCCGCGAGCTCGACCCGACCCGCCCGTATACGGAGGGGAGTCCCTGGTCGGGCAGCTGGGCTCATGATCCGAACGACCCGGATCACCAGACCTTCCATTCCTGGGATGCCTGGAACGAAGACGACTACTCGGTCTACCGTGACAGTTCTCCGCGCTTCGTCTCCGAGTTCGGTTGGCAGGGTGCAGCCGCCTGGAGGACGCTGCGCGATGCGGTCTCGGACCCCGAACTTCGTCTCGACTCCGAGAACGTCCGGCATCACCAGAAGGCCATCGACGGGCACGCGAAGCTCGCCCGCAATCTCGCCCGCCACCTCCCGCCGACGGACGACTTCGACCGATGGCATCTGCAGACGCAGTGGATGCAGGTCGAGGCCGTCCGCACCGGCGTGCTGCACTGGCGCGCGAGTTGGCCGCGCACCTCGGGCACGATCGTGTGGCAACTCAACGACCTGTGGCCGGTGACGTCGTGGTCGGCGATCGACAGTGCGGGCCGGTGCAAGCCGCTCTACTTCGCCCTGCGCGACATGTACGCACCGCGGGTGCTGACGATCGAGCCGCGGGACGGCGGGCTCGAACTGTGCGTCATCAACGACGACGACGAGGCGTGGCACTCCACGGTGGGATTCGCGCGGCGGCGGGCCGACGGGATGGCTGCGGCGGAGCAGTCGCTCCCGCTCTCCCTGCCTCCGCGCTCGGTGGCCCGCATCGAGCTGCCGGCGATCATCGCCGAGCCGCGGGATCCGGCGGAGGAGTTCGTGGTCGCCACCGTCGACGACCAGCGAGCCCTCTGGCATTTCGCTCCGCCGAGTGGCGCGCACGCTCACGTACCGCTGGAAGTCGCCGTCGACGTCGTCGCCGGTGGTGTGGACATCAGCGTCCGCTCACGTCTCCTCGCCCGCGACGTACTCGTCCAGCCGGATCGCCTCCATCCTGAGGCGACGGTCGATCGCGGCTTCACCACCGTGCTCCCGGGGGAGACCGCGATCTTCCGCGTCCGCGCGCCGGAGCCGCTCGATCCCGACTCGGCGCGGGAGGCGTTCGTCGTCTCCTCGCTGCGGGATATCATCGATCCCGACTGACGGGAGCTGCATCGGTGATGACGAGCGCTGCGCGGGCCCGGCGGGTCACGATCGCCGATGTCGCGCGCGAGGCGCAGACGTCGACCGCGAGCGTTTCCTATGCCCTCAACGGTCGTCCGGGGATCTCCGAGGCCACGCGGGAACGGGTGCTCGAAGTGGCGGCCCGACTCGGCTGGTCGCCGGCGAGCGCCGCGCGTGCCCTGGCGGGTGCCGGTGCGGACACGATCGGTCTGGTGCTCACGAAGGATCCTCGTGATCTCTCCGTCGAGCCGTTCTACATGCAGTTCATTGCGGGGGTGGAGTCGACACTCACAGCTCGTTCCCTCGGTCTCCTGCTCGAGGTCGTCGCCGATGCCGATGCCGAGGTCGAGGCGATCGGGCGTTGGCGCAGGTCGCGGCGCGTGGACGGTGTGCTCCTCACCGACCTGAGGCCACACGATCAGCGGATCGCCGTCGTCAGGGAAGCCGGGGTCCCCGCGGTCGCGGTGGGCGATCCGAGTGCTGCGGCCGGGCTGACGACCGTGTGGACGGACGACGCCGCCGCGATGAGACAGGCCGTCCAGCATCTCGCTGCTCTCGGCCATCGCCGCATCACCCGGGTCGCGGCGCCCCGACGGTATGCGTACACGGCCATCCGCGATGACGCGTTCGATCAGGCCGCCCGTGCGTGCGGCCTCGACCACGACATCGTCCGCAGCGACCTCTCGGAGGATGCCGGTGCGGTCGCCACGCGCGCCGTGCTCTCGTCGCCGCGCCCGCCGACGGGGTTGATCTTCGACAACGACATCATGGCCGTCGCCGCCCTGACCACGGCGCATCAGCGGGGACTGTCCGTTCCCGGCGATGTGTCGCTCATCGCGTGGGACGACTCGCTTCTCTGCCGACTGGTGACGCCGGGGTTGACGGCGCTCAGCCACGATGTGGTCGCCCTCGGCGCAGAGGCCGCCCGACGGCTGCTCGACGTCATGGACGGTGCGGAGCCGGCCGTCTATCAGGAGGCGACACCGATGCTGCAGATCAGGGCCTCGACCGGTCCTGCGCCGACCGAGGCCTGATCCGCCGACGACGGTCTACCAGCGAAGGGTGGGGTCCCACCGCAGCTGCACGCCTCCGCGTTCGAGGTCGCGCTGGAAGTCGTCGAGGTGCCGCGCATCCGCGCGCACCATCGACGGTTCGACGCCGTGGTCGAGGCAGTACGCGGCGAGGGCGCCCACCGCCTCGCCCACGGACCATTCGACGGGCTGCAGCCGGTAGCTGCCGTTCGAGATGTGCGTCGTGCCGATGTTCTTCGCCGAGGGGAGGAGATTGCGCACGCGCTGCGGCAGAAGGGCGCCGAGCGGGATCTCGAACGGCTCCGGGAGCCCGCCGCCACCGGCGCTGCCGCCGGTCGTGGCGTGCCGGTCGATCCAGTAGTAGTGGCCCACCCCTACGGTGTCGGGGTAGCGCTCGGCGCCCCGTCCGTCGCGGAGGTTGCGGTCGAAGTCCTGCTCGAGGATCGTTCGTTCAGCCCGGATGCGACGCGATTCGCGGAAGTAGGGCATCATCGCGAAACCGTCGGGCGTCCCGGTGACCTGCGGCGCGAGGCGGAGCCCCGGCCAGCCGACACCGCCGTCGGGTCGAGGAGCCTCCGTCTGCAGCCAGTAGAGCAGCGACCGACTCAGAGCCTTCGAACGATCCCAGTGGATGGCGGCGTCGTCGACACCGAAGAGCGGCCCCCCGACATAGTCGTTCATCGGCCAGTTCACGATGACGATGTCGCTCTCATAGGCGCCGTCCTCGAACTGGCGCCGTGCGGCGATGCGGCGGTAGTTCCACAGTTCCGGGGCGCCGTCCATGTTGCGGTGATCGACGTCGATGGCGAAGGGGTCATCATCGTCGTTCACCCGCAGCGTGTACTCGCGGGCGATGGAGCCGTCGTGCGCGGCGCGTCGGAATCCGAGCATCTTCTCGCCGTCGAGCTGCGGCGGCCGCCACTCGCGGAAGGTGTCGTAGTCGTCGGGGCGATCGATGGTGTGATCCTGACCGGCGAGGTGTTCGACTGCGAAACACCAGGTGACGCTCTGCATGTCGAGCGGGTCGCCGGCTTCCGGGGCGCCGGGCTCCCCGGTCTCGCCTCGAGCCTCGCGGCCGGTGACGTATTCCACTCCGCCGAGCTCCAGGAGATCACCGAGCTCGGTCGCATCCAGCACGAACGGCGCGGAGAGCTCGCGCGAGACGCCCTCGCGATCGCGCACGGTCACCGCGGCGATGCGGTCGCCGTCGGTGTGGACGGCGACAGGCGTGGTCTCGAGCATCAGAGTGAGTCGGCCGGAGGCCTCGTACGGCCGGAGGAGGTCGTGGATCACCGCGAGGATGACCTTCGGCTCGACGCTGAGCGGGCTCACCCAGGCCGCGCCCGGGTTGAGATGCCGGTCGGCTCTCGCGGCGGCGGTGAGCGGGTAGTACGTCCGGTAGTGATCCCGGACGAGGTCGCGGAACTGGGCGTAGCTGCGGTTGCGACCCGTCGCCTCGATGCGTCGGTGCTCGTCGCTGGGTACGAGCTGACTCGTCAGCTGGCCCCCTAGCCAGGAGGTCTGCTCGGTCATGATGACCGATCTGCCGCGGCGCAGAGCGGCGAGGGCGGCGGAGACGCCGCCGACGCCACCGCCGATGATGAGAAGGTCGGCCTGCTGTCGTGTCACGGAAGAACACCTTTCTTTCCCGAGAACTCTAGGTAATTTTCTCGAACATGTCCAAGTAAAATCTCTAGAGGAGACGGGTTCGCCATAGAATTCCAGAACGCTGACTGAGTGAAGGGGTGCCCATGCGCGCGAAGGAGCGTCGACCATCGCTTGCCGAGGTGGCAGGTGAGGCGGGGGTCTCGATCTCCACCGTCTCGAAGGTCGTGAATGGAGCGCCCGACGTCGCGGCCGACACTCGCGTGCGGGTGGAGTCGGTGCTCCGCGACAAGCAGTACCTGTCGCCGAAGCAGCGCTCGCGCAGTGATCTGGCGACGGTGGTGGTCGTGCTCGCAAGCTCGAGCATGTCGTCCCCGCTGACGGTCGAGATCCTGCGCGGCACCATGCGTGCGGCGCACGTGGCCGGGCTCGAGCTCGTGCTGCTCGACCTTCCGGATGGAGCGCCCGCCGCCGGTTGGATCGAGCGGACCAAGCGCAACGGTCCGACCGCTGTCATCGCGCTGAAGTCGCGGCTGAGGACTCAGGAGCGCGCGAAGCTGGCGAAGAACGGCGTCCCTCTCGTCGAGGTCGACACCTACCAGCTGCCGGACAACGACTCGTATTCCGTGGGTGCCACGAACTTCGCGGGGGGAATGGCTGCGACGCAGCATCTGCTCTCACTCGGGCACCGGCGCATCGGGTTCCTCGGTGGGGTCTCCGACACGCAGGCCTCGATCGCCCGCAAGCATGGGCATCTCGCCGCTCTCGCCTCAGCGGGGATCGAACCCGGGGACGACATCATCGAAGAGGGCGACTTCACATACGAATCCGGATTGCAGGCGGGGGAGACCCTGCTGGGTCGAGTGGACCGGGTGACGGCGATCTTCGCGGCGAGCGACGCGCAGGCGGCCGGGGTTCTGGAGGCCGCGCGACGCGCCGGTGTGTCCGTCCCGGACGAGCTCAGCGTCATCGGTTTCGACGACCAGCTCGTCGCGCGGATGACGGCCCCGCAGCTGACGACCATCCGGCAGCCGTCCGAGGCGATGGGCTCCTATGCGGTGGAGGTCGCCCACAAGCTGCTGCTCGGCTCGGCGCCGCCGGCCTTCCACACCGACCTCGCGACGGAACTCGTCGTGCGAGGGTCGACTGCCCCGCCGCAAGCTTCCGAAAATATCGCTTGATATTCTCGATAGTTCTGGTACTTTTTCTTTCAGCGCGCTACGAGGCGCGTTATGAGTCCGAAGGAGTACTTCATGCGAGCTACCCGATCCCGAGGGGCTGCCATCGCGCTCACCGGAGTTCTGGCGGTGTCCCTCAGCGCCTGCGCCGGTACCGACAGCGGCGCCTCAGGTCCCGTCGACCTGACGATGGCGCTCTGGTCCTCCAACGAAGGTCACCTGGCGCTGCTGCAGGAGATCGGCGACGCCTACGTCGAAGAACACGGTGACGAGGTCGCGTCGATCACGTTCGAACCCGTCACCAACCCGGACTACATCGCCGGGTTGACGACACAGATCGCCGGCGGCGACGTTCCCGACCTCGCCTGGATCCCGGAGGCGAGCGGCCCCGAGTTCGTCGATTCGGGGATCCTGCACGACGTGCGCGAGACCCTGGAGAGCGCCGACGGCTACGACCTCGACGACATCCTCCCGGCCGCGCTCGCGCCGTGGCAGGACGACGATGGAGGCGTCTACGCGTATCCGTTCTCGAACTCCCCCTTCGCGCTCTACGTCAACGACGACCTCGTCGCCGCGGCGGGCCAGCCGGACGTCGAGTCCCTCGTGGGCACCCCCGACTACACGTGGCAGACGGTCGCGGACATCGCTGCGGCAGTGAACAGCGAGACGGGAGCAGCGGGCCTGAACGTGCCCACGTTCAACCCGACGAACTGGAGCGCCGTGACCATGCTCGGAAATGCCTGGGGCGCCGCGCCGTGGTCCGAAGACGGCACGACCTGCGAGTTCGCCTCTCCCGAGATGATCGAGTACCTCACGTGGTACCAGGACCAGATCGACAGGGGAGCGATCCCTGCCGTCTCCGGCAACGCGGCGCCCGCTGCGTTCGCGAGCGGTGACGTCGCCTTCAGCGTCGCTCAGCTCAGCCAATCGGGGAGCCTCGACGACAGCTTCGAGTGGTCGTTCCTCCCGCTGCCCGCGGGACCGGAGGGGTACCACCCGATCGTCGGCCAGGCGGGGGTGAGCGTCCTCGAGCGCAGCGAGAACCAGGATCAGGCAGCAGGCTTCCTCGCCTACCTGACCAACCCCACGAATGCCGAGCTCCTCGCGCAGTTCTTCCCGCCGCCCCGTGAGTCCCTGCTCAACGTGGAGACGCTCTCGCAGGCAGCGCCGAAGCTCTCGCCCGAAGAGATCCAGTCGGCGATCATCGACGTGGTCCCCGACGCCTCGGTCAAGCCGCAGCATCCGGTGCTCTCCCAGTTCTCCGACAAGGTCCGTGCCGGTCTCGACCCGGTGTGGTCCGGTGGCGACGTCGAGACCGCGGTCACCGGCATCTGCGAGCAGATCTCGCCGACGCTCAAGGGCTGACCGCGTGACCGCACGTACCGTCGCGGCGAACGATCGAAGAGCCCTGCCGAGCCGGCGTCCCCGTCCTGACGGGGACCGCTGGCTCGGCGTGGCCTTCGTCGCGCCCCAGGTCCTCGGCGTCATCGTCCTCGGCGTCGTCCCGTTCCTCTTCGTCATCTGGTACAGCTTCAACGAGTGGCGTCCGCTCACCGGCGGGATGGAGTTCATCGGGCTCGACAACTATTCGCGTCTCTTCGCTGACCCGACCTTCTCGGCCTCTGTCGTCGCGAGCCTGCTGTTCAGTGCCGGCGTGCTCATCCTGAACCTCGTGATCGCCATCAGCCTCGCCGTGCTCCTCAATCGGCGGATGAAGGGCATCACCGGGTTCCGCACGATCTTCTTCTCGCCCGTCGTGGTGTCGGTCGTCGCCTGGTCGGTGACCTGGGGGTTCCTCCTCGCCCCGGATGGCGGCATCAACGGAGCGCTGCGGATGCTCGGGATCGACGGGCCCAACTGGCTGGCTGATCCCTCCACCTCCCTGATCTCGCTCGTCGTGGTGCAGGTCTTCAAGGGAGTCGGTATGAACATGGTGCTCTTCCTCGCCGCGCTGCAGAGCGTGCCCGAGGAGATCCGCGAAGCGGCGCAGCTCGACGGTGCGACGCCGTGGCGGTCGTTCTGGGCCATCACCGTGCCGATGATCGCGCCGACGATCCTGCTCACCGGCATCCTCACCACGATCGGATCGCTCGAAGTCTTCGCGCCCGTGCAGCTGCTCACCGGAGGTGGCCCAGGGGATTCGACCAACGTCCTGCCGTTCCTCCTCTACCGCACCGCTTTCGTCAGCCAGCAGTTCGGCTATGCCAGCGCCATCGGTGTCGTGCTGTTCGCCATCATCCTGGCCCTGACGATGCTGCAGTGGACCACGCGACGCAAGTGGGTGCACGATGAGGTCTGAGACATCGAAGGCGGCCCGCAGCCGCTCCAGGATCAACACCGTCGTGCTCTACGTGCTGCTCGTCGTGGTGTCGGTGCCGTTCCTGTATCCGACCCTGTGGATGTTCTTCTCGTCGTTCAAGCCGGCGAACGAGATCTTCCTCCAGCCGCCGACGCTGCTGCCCAGGGAGTGGACCCTCGACGGCTTCGTGCAGGTGTTCACGGCGCAGCCGTTCCTGCAGCAGTACGGCAACTCGATGTACATCGCGGCGATCGTCACCGTGTCGTCGATCCTGCTCTCGGCGATGGCCGGCTACGCCTTCGCGCGGATCCGGTTCCCGCTGCGCAACGCGGCCTTCACCCTGCTGCTCGCGGCGATGATGGTGCCGACCGAGGTGACGATCATCCCGATCTTCACGGCGGTGAACGCCATGGGGCTGAACGACACCCACTGGCCGCTCATCATCCTCCCGATCTTCGGGCCGACCGCGGTCGTCTCCGTGTTCATCTTCCGGCAGCACTTCCTCAGCTTCCCCAAGGATTACGAGGAAGCGGCCAGGCTGGACGGCGTCACACGGGCCGGGGTGTTCTTCCGCATCGCCCTCCCGTTGGCGACGCCGGCGATCGCGGCCGTCGGGATCATGGCGTTCCTGCGCTCGTTCAACATGTACTTCGAGGCGCTCATCTTCCTGCGCACACCGGAGAAGTTCACCCTCGGACTCGCGATCACCCGCTATCAGGACTTCTACGGCGAGCAGATGTGGAACACGCAGCTCGGCGCAGCGTCTCTCACCGTCGTCCCGATCCTCGTGGTGTTCCTCATCGCGCAGAAGCAGTTCGTTCAGGGCCTCGCCCAGACAGGGCTCAAGGGATGAGCTGACTTTCCCCCCTCACAGCGACGACGCGGACCGGGCGTCGTCGCCACTCACCATGCCCCGGTCAGAGACGAAGGAGTCGAGATGATGCATGAGGATGAGACCCGCCCGCAGATGCTGCCGGCGCTCAGCCGAAGGAACTTCCTGGTCGGTGCGAGTGCCGCCGCGGCGCTGCTCGCGATAGGGAACGCGGGGGCGTCGCCCGCGCTGGCGACATCGGCCGGCACAGTGTTGCCGCTCGTCGCGCCGCTCCCTGCCGGGCAGCCGGTGCGTTCCCAGTTCGCCCCGAACGAGCAGGTGCTGGCCGCTAATCTGATGATCGTCGCGCCGCTCGCCAACAGCGTCAGGGACGTCGCGCCGAACTACGGATGGATGGAGGACGGCTGGTGGCGCACTCCGAACCAGCCGTACAACACCCGCATCATGGAGCATGTCGCGACGCTCTCGTGGTTCTACGCCAACGACCGCCCGTGGAACCCGTACTACCGCGACCCCGCTCTCCTCGGACGGCTTGACGCGGCGCTCGGCCACTACCTCTCGCTGCAGCACGCCGACGGCTCGTACCCGGAGTACTCGCCCACCGAGCATCACCTGTCGCCGACCGGATTCGGAACCGTGGCGCTCGCCGCGGTCCTCCGAGACCTCCGCGCCGCGGGCGAACTCCACGACCGCCGTCTGCAGATCCGCGACGCCATCCGCAAGAGCTCGGCCTGGCTCGTGGACACCTCGCGCCCGCATTGGAACCGACCGGTGCAGTTCGCCAATCAGGTGGTCGCCGGCCTCTCCGGAGTGGTCGAGGCGGCGCACATCCTCGGCGAGCCCGCGGTGAGCGCCTCCGTTCCGAACCGGCTGCAGATCATCCTGAAAGACGGCCAGGCTCCGGCCGGGTTCTTCCACGAACCCGTCGCGCCGGATGCCGGATACAACTTCGACGTGATGCTGCCCGATCTCGGCGCCCTCTACAAGCGGCTGCCTGACCCGTCGATCATCCAGCTGGCGGAGCGGTTCGCCGCGTGGTGGGGGTACGTCGTCGTCATGGAACCCGGGCGGAACGAAGGCTTCATCCTCTCCGGGACGAGTGCGCGCAACATCGTCGCGACGTTCGTCACCACCCCGGTGGACGATCTGGATCGCAGCGCCCTCGCGCGGACGCTGCTCCCGCACGTGCCCGCGCTGCGTGCCTTCTACGCGAGCGCGGAGGAGAAGACGCAGGCGCGAAACGCGTGGGGCTCGTCCTCGGCACCCGTGGCCCCGAGACAGAAGCAGGATTCGTCTCCACGGCTGCACATGCATGTCCCGCAGGCACCGATCGGGGTGCCCGCCGCGCAGCGCGATGCTCAGGTCGCCGCGCTGCGTTATCGGGCGGAGAGCACGTTCACCGAGCTGCGCAAGGGCACCCTCGATCAGCAGTACGTGTTCGTCCGCCGCCCTGGTTACTACACCGCCGGCCTCTACGGCGTGCGGCAGAACTCGCTCCAGCGAATGGGGACGAACGCGTTCTGGCACCCCGTCGCGGGGATGCTCGCCCTCACCGTGAACAGCACGGGTCCGGATGACTGGACGACCGTCGCGGACACGGTCGGGACGGCCTCATCGCGGGGTCCGGTGACGGCGACGCATCATGCCGGTTCCAGTGCATCGGGCACCGTGATCCCGGTGGATGCGCTGACGGGATACACGGGTACCTTCACCACCAGGTACGTGACCGCGGACGGCGCCGTCACCACGGATGTGACCCATCGCCCGGATGGGATCAGGCGTGCGCTGACGACACCGGGAGCGTCACGCGAGCGCATCCCGCTCATCATCGGCACCGACGATCAGGTGGTCTTCGCCAACGGCACGCCGGCGCCGTACGGACAGGAGACGATCACCGTCACCCGAGGGATCACGGTCACCCGAGGCGGCATGAGATTCGTCATCGACTGGGGTGTGGACCGCGAAGCGAAGTACGCGCCGATGGACCGGTCGTACCTCGGGAATCGAACGCACCGGATCCTCACGATCAGCTTCGCGAACTCGCTCGCCGTCGACTTGAAGGTCGTGCCGGCGGTCTGATCCCCGGGTCCGCGTCGGTGCCGGCGATTCTGCGGCGCCGACGCGGACCGGCGGCGTCGTCCCGTCCCGCTAGGACCGCACGAGCCGCGCGATCGCGTCGGATGCTTCCTTGATCTTCGCGTCGGCGTCGTCGCCGCCCATGCGCGCCGCGTCCACGACGCAGTGCTTGAGGTGGTCGTCGAGGAGGCCGACCGCCACCGCCTGCAGTGCGCTGGTGAGTGCGCTGATCTGGGTGAGGATGTCGATGCAGTACTTCTCGTCGTCGACCATCTTCGTGATTCCGCGTGCCTGACCCTCGATGCGGCGCATCCGGTTCAGGTACTTGGTCTTGTCGGTGATGTAGCCGTGGGTGTGCTCGTGGGCCGTCGCTTCGGGGGTCATCTCTGCTTCCTTCGTCGCATGATCGGGTTCTCAGCGGCCGAGGACGGCGCGCGTGCTCGCTTCGGGGGTGATGTCGATGCGTCTCAGCAGCTGCGCGTTCAGTGCGACGACGACGGTCGACAGGGACATCAGGATAGCCCCGACCGACATGGGCAGGACGAATCCGATGGGCGCCAGAACGCCGGCGGCGAGGGGGACCGAGAGCAGGTTGTAACCGGCCGCCCACCACAGGTTCTGCTTCATCTTGCGGTACGCGGCGCGGGACAGCTCGATCACGGAGACCACCGACCGCGGGTCGGAGCTCGCGAGGATCACGCCGGCCGAGGCGATGGCGACATCCGTTCCCGCGCCGATCGCGATGCCCACGTCGGCCTGGGCGAGGGCGGGAGCGTCGTTGACGCCGTCGCCGACCATCGCGACCTTCTTGCCCTCGGCCTGCAGCTCCTTGACTTTGGCGGACTTGTCTTCGGGCCGCACACCGGCGAAGACGCGGTCGATGCCGAGCTCGGCGGCGACCGACTCGGCGACGGCCTGGGCATCGCCGGTGATCATGACCACCTCGACGCCGAGCCGATGCAGGGCGTCCACGGCCTGCTGCGATTCGGGGCGCACCTCGTCGGCGAGCTTCAGCCCGCCCATGACCTGTCCGTCGACCACGACGTGCAGGATGATGGCGCCCTCGCCGCGCCACTCGTCGGCGGCCGGGATCTCATGCCCGCCGACCTCGTCGAGGAGCTTCGGGCCGCCGACGCGCACCTCCCGGCCGTCGACCGTCGCCGTCACGCCGACCGCGGGCGACGAGGTGAACCCCGACGCCTTCGCGAGAGACATGCCCTTCTCCTGGGCAGCGCGCACGATGGCGCGGGCGAGCGGATGCTCGCTGTCGGCCTCGGCGGATGCGGCGAGGGCCAGCAGGCTGTCGGCGTCGATGTCTCCGGAGGGCTCGACGGCGGTCACGGTCGGTGCTCCCTTGGTGAGCGTGCCGGTCTTGTCGAAGAGCACGGCATCGACCGTGCGCATGCTCTCCAGCGCCAGCCGGTCCTTGATCAGGACACCTCCGCGGGCGGCACGCTCGGTCGCGATCGACACGACCAGCGGGATCGCGAGGCCCAGCGCGTGCGGGCAGGCGATGACGAGGACGGTGATGCTGCGCACCACGGCCGCATCCGGGTTGCCGACCAGGGTCCAGACGACCGCGGTGAGGGCGGCCGAGAGCAGGGCGAACCAGAACAGCAGCGCGGCGGCGCGATCGGCGATGCGCTGGGCGCGCGAGGAGGAGTTCTGCGCTTCGGTGACGAGACGCTGGATGCCGGCCAGGGCCGTGTCGTCGCCGGTGGCCGTGATCTCGACGCGCAGGCCCGAGTCGGTGGCGACCGTTCCCGCCGTGACGGTGTCGCCCGAGGTGCGGGTGACCGGACGCGATTCGCCGGTGACCATGGACTCGTCCATCGCCGCGGTGCCGTCGATGATGCGGCCGTCGGCCGGGATGCTTCCGCCAGGACGGACGACTACGACATCGCCGACGACGAGATCGGCGGGGGAGACCGTGACGACGATGTCGCCCTCGACGCGCTCGGCCTCATCCGGCAGCAGGGCGGCGAGCGAGTCGAGTGCCGATGTGGTCTGCGCGAGGGACCGCATCTCGATCCAGTGGCCGAGCAGCATGATCACGATGAGCAGGGCGAGCTCCCACCAGAACTCGAGCTCGTGATGGAGCAGCCCGAGCGTCGCGCCCCACGAGGCGAGGAACGCCACCGTGATGGCGAGGCCGATCAGGAGCATCATGCCCGGCTTACGCGTCTTGAGCTCGCTGACGGCGCCGGTGAGGAAGGGCCAGCCGCCCCAGACGTACATGACCGTTCCCAGCACTGGCGCGATGAACCGCGCCCACCCGGGGACCTCGTAGCCGAAGATCATCGCGAACATCGGAGAGAACGCCACCACGGGCACGGCGATGACGAGGTTGATCCAGAACAGCCGTCGGAACTGCCCGACATGGTCGCCGTGACCGCCGTGACCGCCGTGACCGCCGTGGTTCTCGTGGCTGCCGTGGTTCTCGTGACCGCCATGACCCTCGTGGCTGCCGTGGCTCTCGTGCCCGGCGTGCGCACCCGGGGCGTCCGGAGTCTCCACCGAAGGCGTGGGCGAGTGGTGGTGCGCGTGCGGATCGGTCATGGGGTCATCCTCTCTCAGGCCATGTTGGCGGCGTATTTGGCGGGGTCGGAGTCGAATGCCGGCCCGCATCCGGCACAGCAGAAGTGGTACCGCTCGCCCTCGTGATCGCGGTAGAGCCCCGCAGCCTCCGCGGCCTTCTTGCTGACCGGGCTGCCGACCATGACCGGGCAGGTCGTCAGATCGTCACTCGCACCGCCGGCCAGCAGGTTTGCGCGGCCGTTTCCTGCCGCTGCGGGGTTCACTGCGGTGATGCTGCAACAGCTGGCGGGTGCCTCGGTGTCGTTCGTCATGCGGGTGGTTCCTCTCTCATTCTTCGGTGGTGGGGGAAGGCGCGTCAGGGCTTGGCGATGCTCTGGAAGCCGCGCAGGCGCAGGCTGTTACCGACGACGAAGACGCTCGAGAGCGCCATGGCCGCACCGGCGAGCATGGGGTTCAGCATCCCGAGGGCTGCCACCGGGATCGCGGCGACGTTGTAGGCGAAGGCCCAGAACAGGTTGGTCTTGATCGTTCCGAGGGTCTTGCGGGACAGGCGGATCGCGTCCACCGCGCTGCGCAGGTCGCCGCGCACCAGGGTGATGTCGGATGCTTCGATCGCGACATCCGCCCCTGTGCCCATGGCGAGGCCGAGGTCGGCCTGAGCGAGGGCGGGGGCGTCGTTGACGCCGTCGCCGATCATCGCGACGGTCTTGCCCTCGCGCTGCAGCCGGGTGACGACGTCGACCTTGTCCTTCGGGAGGACTTCGGCGATGACCTCTTCGATGCCCACTTCGGCGGCGATCTGGCGGGCGACCGCCTCGTTGTCGCCGGTGAGCAGGATGGGGGTCAAGCCGATCGCCTTGAACTGGGCGATCGCCTCGGCGCTGCTGGGCTTGACGGTGTCGGCCACGACGAGGATGCCGCGTGCCTGCCCGTCCCAGCCGACTGCGACGACGGTCTTGCCCTCGCCCTCGGCGCGCGCCTTGGTCGAGGCGAGCTCGCGGCTGAGCTTCTGCGACCACTCGGCGAGCAGCGAATCACGGCCCACCAGCACGGCGTGGCCGTCGACGACGCCCTGCACGCCCTTGCCCTCGATGTTCGCGAAGTCCTCGGGTGTCGGCAGTGCGCCGACCTCCTGCGTCGCGCCCTTGGCGATGGCCTGCGCGATGGGGTGCTCGGAGGCATCCTCCAGTGCGCCGGCGAGTCGCAGCACCTCCGCGCGATCGGTGCCGTCTTCGACGAACACGTCGACGAGGGTCATCCTGCCGGTCGTCACTGTTCCGGTCTTGTCCAGCACGACGGTGTCGATCTTGCGGGTGGATTCCAGCACCTCTGGGCCCTTGATGAGCACGCCCATCTGCGCGCCGCGGCCGGTGCCGACCAGCAGAGCGGTGGGGGTGGCGAGGCCGAGTGCGCACGGGCAGGCGATCACGAGCACGGCGACGGCCGCCGTGAACGCCGCGGTCACCGGGAATCCGGCGCCGAGCCAGCCGCCGAGCGCCACGACCGCGATCACGATGACGATCGGCACGAACACACCGGAGATGCGGTCGGCGAGGCGCTGCACCTCGGCCTTCCCGGTCTGCGCGTCTTCGACGAGCTGCGCCATCTGTGCCAGCTGCGTGTCCGAGCCGATGCGGGTCGCGCGGACCACGATTCGACCGCCGACGTTCGTGGTCGCGCCGGTGACGGAATCGCCCTCGGCCACCTCGACCGGTACGGCCTCGCCCGTGAGCATGGATGCATCCACCGCCGAGGTCCCGGAGACGACGATGCCGTCGGTGGCGATCTTCTCGCCCGGACGCACGATGAACTCGTCGCCCACCTGCAGGTCCTCGACGGGGATCTTCGTCTCCACGCCGCCGCGGAGGACCGCGACCTCCTTCGCGCCGAGTTCGAGGAGAGCGCGCAGAGCGGCGCCCGCCTGTTTCTTGGAGCGCTTCTCGAAGTAGCGTCCGGCGAGGATGAACATGGTCACCCCGGCACCCACCTCGAGGTAGATGTTGGCTGCTCCGTCGGAGGGGGCCAGCGCGAACTCGAAGGGGTGCGTCATGCCCGGCGTGCCGGCCGTGCCGAAGAACAGCGCGTACAGCGACCACAGGAACGCGGCCGAGGTGCCCATCGAGATGAGCGTGTCCATGGTCGCTGCGCCGTGGCGCAGGTTGGTCCACGCGGCCTTGTGGAACGGCCAGGCCGCCCAGACGATCACGGGCGCGGCCAGGGCGAGAGACGCCCACTGCCAGTACATGAACTGCAGGGCGGGGATCATCGCCATCGCGATCACGGGCACCGTCAGCACGACGGAGCCGATCAGCCGGTTGCGCAGCGAACGCAGCTCCGGGTCCTCGTCGTCGCCGGTCGACCCGTCGTCGGTGCGCTTCGTCTTCGGTGCCGGCAGTGCCGCCGAGTAGCCGGTCTTCTCGACCTCGGCGATCAGCAACGCCGGGTCGTAGCCGTCGGGAACGGTGACCCTCGCCTTCTCGGTCGCGTAGTTGACGGTCGCCACGACACCCTCGAGCTTGTTGAGCTTCTTCTCGATCCGCATCGCGCAGGAGGCGCAGGTCATCCCGCCGATCTCCAACTCGACGCCGGACCCCACGCTCGAGGGTGCTGATGTGCTCATGTCCTTCTCTTTCTGCTCTGACTGTTGCTCGGGGCCGCGGCAGGCGGCCGGTGGGCCGGGCGGCGTGCGAGGCTCAGTGGCCGTCGTCGTGCGCGTCGTCGTCGGATGCCGGTGCGTCCCCTGCCGGGGCGGCATCGAGCACGAACTCGGCGGTGTGCACCTCGCCGTCGACCTGGAAGTCCAGGTACAGGAGGTAGCGGCCCGCGGTCGGGGCCTCTGCGGCGAAGGCGATCTCCGGACCGGAGGTCTCTCCCGCCTTCGGCTCGTCTCCCGCGGCGTGCACGTGCAGGTAGGCGAGGTCGCCCTCGCGCAGCGCGACCAGGTGGCCGAAGGCGCCGAGGTACGGCTCCAGGCCGGTCACGGGAGTGCCGTCCTTCGTGAGGGTGAAGGTCAGGTCGCTCGCGGATCCGGCGGCGAGTGCCCCCTCGAGCGACACCGTGAATCCGTCGACCTGGGCGGTCTGCGTCGGCGCGGGTGCGACGGGCGTGAACTCGCCGGCGACCTGCACGGTCTGCGTGAGGGTGAGCGACGGTGCGTCCGGGCCGGCCGGCGTGAAGTCGGCGAAGACGCGGTAGGTGCCGGCGGCGTCCCATTCCCACGGCAGCGACCAGGCGCCCGTGGCCTCGTCCAGTGTCGGGTGCACGTGCCGGAACTGACTTCCGTCGGAGCGCACCACGATCAGGTGCAGGTCCTTGTCGTGCGCGGTGGTGTACTCCGTGACCGGGGCGCCGTGCGCGTCGCGGATCTCGAAGTTCAGCTCGCCGGACTCGTCTACGCCCGCCGGTGCCGCGACGGGCGACAGTGCATATCCTTCGAGGCTCAGCGAGAGTCCCTTGAGGGTGTCCGCTGCCGCGCTCGCCGCCTCGTCGGTTGTCGCGGCCCCGCCGTGTGCGCCGTGCTCTTCCATCTCGGTACCTTTCGTCCACTCACTGACAACGCTCGGGGGGATGATGACCTGGGCGAGGCCGAATGCCGCACCGAACGCCACCACCAGCCCCGCCCCGTAGATGGCGAGCCGCCCCCCGGCGTTCATGCCTTCCGCACCGCCGAGTACCCGGCCTCGGCGACGGCGGCCAGGATCTGCGCGTCGTCGAGGGAGTCGGAGCCGGTGACGAGGAGCACGCCCGTCTGTGCGCTCACCTGGATGTCTTCGACGCCGGGGACCTCGGCGACTTCTTCGCGGACCGACATCTCGCAGTGTCCGCAGGTCATCCCGGTCACCTGGAATTCGTTCGTGCTCATCGCGTATCCTCTTCTCGATTGGTACCCCTACTGGGTATTAGTGACAACGGTATACCCATGAGGGGTATTCCTCAACCGGCCGGATCCGTCGTGCGGACCCGGCCGGTTCGGCGGTTTCGGCGGCATCCACGATTGCCGCGGCGGTCAGGGGTCACTGGTCGTCGTCGGAGAGTCGTGGATCAGGCCGATACTGACTCCTCGGAGACGAAGGCCGCCGCGTGGGGCTTCCTCATGGCGATCGCGGTGATGACCGCGCCCAGCAGGGCGAGGATCGCCGCACCGATGAACGCTGCCGAGTACCCCTGGGTGAGCTCGACCGTGGACGAGTCGTGGCCGGCGATGCCGTACACGATCGCCGTGAGCACGGCGAGTCCGAGCGCGGATCCGATCTGGTAGCTCGTGCTGACGAGGCCCGAGGCGACGCCGGTCTCGGCCGGAGGGACCGCGTTGATGGCGGTGCCGAGCGAGGGCACGAAGGCCAGCGACATGCCGAGAGCGGCGAGCAGCGACGCGGGCAGCACGTCGACGGCATAGGTGCCGTCCGGTCGGACGAACGCGAGCCACGCCAGCCCGCCGGCCAGCAGGAGGAGTCCGCTGACGATCAGCGCCTTGGCGCCGAACCGCTCCTGGAGCCGGGGTGCCAGTGCGATCATGACGAGCACGACCAGTCCGGTCATCGGCAGCAGCGCGGCTCCGGCGGCGAACGCGCTCGCGCCGAGCACCTGCTGCAGGTACAGGTTCAGGAAGAACCACATCGAGACCCAGGCGGCGCCGAGCATCAGCTGGGCGACGTTCGCGGCTCCGAGGAGCGGGGCGCGCAACAGGCCGAGGCGCAGCAGCGGGTTGCGGCTGCGGGCCTGGATGAGGAAGAAGATCAGCAGCAGAACGATGCCGGCTGCCAGCATCCCCAGCGTGGACCAGGTGAGCCAGCCGACCTCGGGTGCGTTGACGACGGCGTAGACCACGGCGGCGAGTCCGAGGGTCACCGTGACGGCTCCGCCGATGTCGATGGAGCCCGATGCCTTGCGGACGGTGCGGGGGAGGGCGCTCGCAGTGAAGGCGAGCACGAAGAGCGCGATCGGCACGGTGACGTAGAACACCCACGGCCAGCTCACGTACTCGGTCAGGACGCCACCCAGGAAGACTCCGGCCGTGCCGCCGATGGGGGCTGCGGCACCGTAGACGGCGAAGGCCTTGGGGAGGTCGGACGTTCCGCCGAACAGCATCATGAGCAGGGTCAGGGCTGCGGGGGCGATCATCGCTGATCCGGCGCCCTGGATGGCGCGGCCGGCGATCTCGACGCCGATGTCACCGGCGGCTCCGGCCATGATCGAGCCGACGATGAGGACGAGCCAGCCGAGCACGAAGATCTTGCGGGCGCCGAACGCGTCGGAGAGGCGTCCGCCCAAGAGCAGCAGTCCGCCGAAGGCGACGACGTAGGCGTTGAACACCCACGACAGGGACTCCGGGGTGAAGCCGAGGTCCCGCTGGATGTCGGGCAGGGCGACGCCGATGATCGACGTGTCCATGATCACGACGAACTGCGCGGTGGCTATCAGCACGAGGCCGAGCCACCGCTTCGCGGGTGGCATTGGGCGGGTTGTGGACATGTGCGTTCCTCCTGGAAGCTGCGCCGGGACGTCCGGGTCGCGATGTAACTTATACCCATAGGGGGTGGGGGTATCGCGCATGGTGAATGCGACGACGAAACCCCGCCTGGATCGGGCGGGGTTCGGATGCGGGTTCGGGTCGGGTGATGCCCAGCGTGGAGCTGGCGTTCGCGCGCGAATCCTGCTTGGGCGAGAGGCCCAGGGAAACGAGGGATGTGGAGGGACTGACGGGAATCGAACCCGCGCTATCTGCTTGGGAAGCAGAAGTTCTACCATTGAACTACAGTCCCGAACCCGCCCGAGAGCAGGTGAAGGCAAGCCTACCTGCACCGCGGGCGATGGCCAAAGCCCACGCGGCGGGGATCCGCATCGGCAACTAGGCTGGTGCCGTGCTTCTCAGTGATCGCGACATCAAGGCAGAACTCGCATCCGGCCGCGTCGGCCTCGAACCGCACGAGCAGGGGATGGTCCAGCCGTCGAGCATCGATGTGCGCCTGGACCGCTACTTCCGGCTCTTCGACAACCACAAGTATCCGTTCATCGACCCGTCGGTCGATCAGCCGGAGCTGACGCGTCTGATCGAGGTCGACCCGGAGGAGCCGTTCATCCTGCACCCGGGCGAGTTCGTGCTCGGTGCCACCTACGAGCAGGTCACGCTGCCCGACGACATCGCCGCCCGCCTCGAGGGCAAGTCGTCACTGGGACGCCTCGGACTGATCACGCACTCGACGGCCGGCTTCATCGACCCCGGGTTCACCGGGCACGTCACGCTGGAGCTCGCGAACGTCGCGACCCTGCCGATCAAGCTGTGGCCGGGGATGAAGATCGGGCAGCTGTGCTTCTTCCGGCTCACCTCGCCCGCAGAGAACCCCTACGGCTCCGGCCCCTACGGCAACCGGTACCAGGGGCAGCGCGGACCGACGGCCTCGCGGTCGTTCCAGAACTTCCATCGGACGGATGTCGGCGTGACCGACGTCGGAGCAGTCGGAGGCTGACATGACGGACGGCAGCGGCAGCACCCCGGAACAGCCGGTCTCTCCCGAAGAGTCGGCGGTCCCCGAAGAGGCGCTGATCCCGCCCGCCGATGCCGTCATCCCGCCGCCTCCGCCCGAGATCCCGATACCTGCGGGGCTGCTCGCGCCGCCGCCGTCGGCCGACATCCCCGACGCGGATGTCGTGATCCCGCCGCCTCCGCCGGACACGCTGCGCCGCTCCGACCGGGTGCGCCCGACGCCCCGCATCCTCGAGGGTGACGCGCCGGCCGCGGTGGCCGAGGACTGGGCGCAGCCGTCGGTCGCGCCCGAGGTCCCGACGTCGGGCGGCTACGGCGGGCTCGTCGCCGTGATCTTCGCCTTCCTGCTCCTGCTGCTCGTCGCCGCGATCGTGATGATCGTGGTGCTGCTGAGCACGGTCGGGCTGCCCTTCGCGGGCGGAGTCATCGTGCCGTCGTCGCTCGTCACGCTGCCGGTCTGACGCCGCCTCCAGCCTGACGCCGCGTCAGGCCTTCGTCTGCCGCCGCCGGAGTGCCGCCGACGCCACGGCGACCACGGTTCCGACGGCGACGCCGATCACGGTCTCGATCGCGCGGTCCTGCAGGAGCACGTCGACCGGCGTGGGCGCGGCGAGGTGCACCATGAGCAGCGCGAGCGGGGTGATGAACACCATCGCGATGCCGTAGTTGCGGCCGACGAACAGCTCGGCCGCCGCTTGCAGCAGCACCACGAGAGCGATGACGGCGAGCGGCGGCAGATCGATCGCGAGCACCCCCGCCGCCACGAGGATGCCGAGCAGGGTGCCGACGAGGCGCTGGATGCCACGGATCACGCGGGCGTTGAGCTGGGGGCCGCTGACCGCGGCGACCGCACCGACCGCCGCCCAGTACCAGTGCGAATCCATGATCAGGAATCCCGCGAAGCCCGCACCCGCGATCGCGACGGCCACGGTGGCGGCCATCTCCCACGCGATCGGTCCCACCGGCTGCCGGGAGCGGGGTGGTGCATCCTGCGTGCCGTGCGTGAACAGGCCGATGACCGCGGTGACGGCCAGCCCGAACAGTACGCTCGCCCCGCCGACCAGCAGCACGTCGCCGAAGGAGGCGGCCGTGGCGGGGATGGTCGCGCAGGCGCCGACCGCGAACACCGGGAACAGCGGCCCGGGCGGGTGCCACCGCATCGTGTAGGCGAGCAGGGTGACGGCCGAGGCGATGACGGCGAGCACGAGGATGCTGACGGCGGCGGGAGCGGACACGACCGAGAGCGCGGTGCCGATGAGCATCGCGGCGAGCAGGACTCCGCCGGCGCTCGCCTGCATCCGGATGCGGTCGCGGAACACGTCGTGGCGGCCGTACAGCGCCGCGAAGGCGCCGAAGCTGGCGTAGATGCTCAGGTCGAGGCGCCCCAGCATCCACAGCACGAGGAGGGGGACGGCGACGCTGATCGCGGCCCGGAGCGCCACGCGATGATCGCCGCGGTGCGGTCCGACGCGCAGGACGCCGGTCCATACTCGTCCCCGGGAATCCGCCACCGATCCAGCCTACGTCCGACGTCGGGCGGGTCGAAGTCGAGGGGTCACCCGCCCGACGTACGCAGGAGCGTCAGGCTCCGTTCGAGGACGACGTTCAGCACGCGGGTCACGACCTCGGCATCCTCGTCCTCGATCTCGCGCCACAGGGGTGCGGTGAGGGCGGCGATCTCCCGACCGATCTCGGGCGCGCGACCGAGATCGACCGCAGCGATGTGTCCGTCGCGCTGAACGTTCTCGAAGAGGGCGGGTTCGTCGCGCGCTCGCCGCATCCGTCCGACCGGCGCCGCAACCTCGTCACCCTCACCGCCTCCGGCCGCGGCGAGCTCACCCGGCTCGATGCCGTCGTCGACCGGGCGCAGGAGCAATTCCTCGCTCCGCTGGCCGACGAGGAGCGCGTCGTCTTCCTCGACCTGCTCCGACGCGTCGGAGCCACTGCGTCTGCCTGATCACTCGACCCGTGCGCGACGCAGCGCTGTGAGCGTCACCGCGCTGGCAGCGATCAGCAGTGCCGCCCCCAGCCAGGCCGAGACCTCGAATCCTGCGGCGAAGGCGTCGGTGGCGAGTGCCCGGAGCGCGTCACCCTGGGCGGCGGGAAGGGTGTCCGACGCCTGCAATGCCGCGGCCAGCGTCTCGGCCGCGCTCCCAAATGCGTCGGCGGTCCCCTCGGCATCCGATCCCTGGGGGATGCCGGCGCGATAGATCGCCACTCCGACGCTGCCCATGACGGCGATGCCGAGGGAGACCCCGATCTCGGTGCTCGTCTCGCTGAGCGCCGACGCCGAGCCCGCCCGCTCGGGAGGAGCCGACCCCACCACGAGGTCGGTGGCGAGGGCCGTCACCGGGCCGATCCCGGCGTAGGCGACCGCGAACCCGACCAGCACGAGCACGGTGTCCGCCTCCACCGCCGCGCGCGCGAGGATCACGAAGCCCGCGGCGGAGACGGCGAGTGAGATGGAGACGATCAGTACCGGGCGGACGCGGCGAGCGAGGATCGGCGCGAGGACCGAGGCGACGATCAGGGCCGCGGCTCCCGGCAGCAGCAGCAGACCGCTGACGAGGGGTGGATGCCCCGCCACCAGTTGCAGGTGCTGCGTCAGGAAGAGGTAGATGCCGCCGATGGCCAGGGTGCTGATCAGGAGTGCGACGAGCCCGGCGCGCACCGCGGGGTTCGCGAAGAGTCGCAGGTCGAGTAGAGGGTCCGCAAGCCGGCCCTGTCGTCGGACGAAGAGGGAGCCGAGCAGCAGGCCGACGAGACCGGACGCGGTGGCGAGTGGACTGATGCCGTGCACGGCCGACTCCTTGATCCCGAACGTGAGAGTCAGCATGGCGGCGATGATCAGACCGACGCTCACGAGGTCGGGGCGTCCCGCCGTTCGGTCGCGGTACTCGGGGAGGAGCAGCGGAGCGGCGATCAGCAGAAGCAGCATGACAGGGAGTCCGAGGAGGAACACGGAGCCCCACCAGAAGTGCTCGAGCAGCGCACCGCCCACGATCGGGCCGAGCGCGATCCCCGCGGAGAACATCGTCGCCCAGATGCCGATCGCGAGTCCGCGCTGATGCGGGTCGCGGAACATGTTGCTGATGAGCGCGAGGGTCGAAGGCATGAGTGTCGCTCCGGCGATGCCCATGACCGCTCGACTGGCGATGAGCATCTCGGCAGTGGCGGAGAAGGCTGCGGCCGCCGAAGCGACCCCGAACGCCGCCGCGCCGAGGACGAGAAGGCGTCTGCGCCCGATACGGTCCCCGAGCGAACCCATCGTGACCAGGAACCCGGCGATCATGAATCCGTAGATGTCGATGATCCAGAGCAGCTGAGTCGAGGTCGGCCGCAGGTCTGCGCTCAACCGGGGGACTCCGAGGTGCAGCACGGTGATGTCGAGCGCCAGCAGCAGTGTGGGCAGGGCCAGCACCGCGAGGCCCAGCCACTCCTTCGCCCCGGCGCGTGTCGTCGGGGGCGTCATCGTCTGATCCATCGTCTCCTCGCATCCGGCTCTTCTCCTCGGAGAGCACGTCCCTCATACTGGGACGGTTCCCCCGACCGGGGAAGTACCCACTATTTACTGCGGTACTTACCTTTTGGTAAGTGGAAGGCGGATCATGTCGGACACCGTCAGATGCGGACCTTACGTCTGCGGCATCGACGCCGCGCTCGACGTGGTGAGCGGCAAGTGGAAGGGCCTGATCCTCTGGGAGCTGGTCGAGCACGGAACCCTGCGGTTCGCGCAGCTGCGTCGGGGCCTGCCCGGGGTGAGCGAGAAGATGCTGACCCAGCATCTTCGTGAGATGGAGCAGGACGGCCTGGTGCACAGGCGCGTGTACGCCGAGGTGCCGCCCCGGGTGGAGTACTCGCTGACCGAGGCGGGTGCCTCGCTCAGCGCCGCCCTCGAACCCCTCGGTGACTGGGGCCGTGAGCGCATCCTTCGCGAGGAGATCGCCCTCGTCGACCATGCAGACGCGTCCCGGATGCCGCGTCCCTGACGTCGTGTCAGATGTCCGCGAGCGGTTCGCCGCGGGGACCTTCGGCCGTCAGGACCACGCGGTCGCCTCGCTCAGCGGCTCGCTCGCGGGTTCTGCGACAGACCGCTCGCCCGCTCCGGCTCGCTGCCGGCCGGCGTAGAGCGTGCCCCAGCGGGTCAGCTCCGTCAGCAGTTGCCCGGAGCTCGCCCCGAGTTCGCTGAGCCGGTACTCGACCTTGGGCGGCACCTCGCGATACACGGTGCGGGTGATGAGACCGTCTTCCTCGAGTTCGCGCAGCTGCCGGGTGAGCACGCGCGCGGTCGGGTTCTCCAGGAGGCGTCCGAGCTCGCCGAAGCGGAGTACCTCGTGCTTGCCGAGCAGGGTCAGGATGCTGGGCTTCCAGGCCCCGCCGAGCACCGCGATCGACACCTCGGCGTCGCAGGTCTCGGTCCAGTCGCGGATGATCCGCTCGGTCTTCTCTCGCACGAGACGGGCTCCCTTGGTATCCGAAGTGTCAGTACGTATCAGAAATGACCGTACTTGTGGCTTCTGTCTGTACTTTACAGACTGGGATCGTGACTTCCACCCCCACTTCGGTCCGCACCCGTTCGTCCCTCCGCCTCTGGTTCGCGATGGTCCCGCTTCTGCTCGGCGTGCTCATCGGCGCCCTGGCGATCAGCAGCGTCTCGACCGCCCTCCCCGCGATCCGCGGCGAGCTTGATCTGACCGACACCGAGGGGCTCTGGCTGGTCGATGTCTACGCGCTGTCGCTGGCCGCGACGCTGATCGTGGCCGCGCGGATCGGCGATGCGTTCGGACGCAAGAGCATCATCCTCATCGGCCTCGCCGGCTTCGCTGTTCTCAACGTGGTCGGCGGGCTCGCCGCCAGCGGCCTGGTGCTCATCGCCGTGCGCGCCCTGCTGGGGGTCGCCGAAGCGTTCGTCATCGCGGGCGTGGTCGCGACGATCGGTGCCAAGTTCCAGGCGCGCGAACGTGTGCTCGCCTACGGGCTGTGGACGGCGACCTTCGGCACGGGAAGCGCACTCGGGCCGGTGCTCGGCGGTCTGCTGGCAGAGGGGCCCGGATGGCGTTGGCTGCTGCTGGGCAGTGTTCCGCTCGCGGTGATCGCCGGGGTGCTGGCCGTGTGGCTCGTGCCCGATTCGCGCAGCTCGCAGACGCCGTCGTGGGATGTGCTCAGCATCCTCTCCTCGATCGTCGCGCTCGGTGCCCTCGTCTTCGCGCTGCACGAGGCGCTCGCGGCACCGGTATCGGCTCTGGTCGCCGCGGTGATCGCGATCCTCAGCCTGGTGTTCTTCGTGCGCAGGCAGGGCCGGCTCCGCGATCCGCTCATCGACATGCGGCTGTTCCGGGTGTCGGGGTTCAGCCCCGCGATCATCCGGATCGTGGTGAGCAGCGGGGCGTCAGCGGCATCGGTCCTGCTGGTGAGTCTGCATCTGCAGGACTCGCGCGGGCAGAGCGCGGCTGAGGCGGGCATCGCACTGCTGCCGCAGGCTGTGGCCATCGCGATCGGCGGCGTCGTGGCGCCCCTGGCCCTGCGCTGGCTGTCGGCGAACGCGCTGACAGTGCTGGCACTCGTGCTGCAGGCCGTCGGGCTCGTCTGGCTCGCGTTCGACCCGGCGATCGTGGCGGTCCCGCTCGTGCTCGTCGGACTCGGATTCGGCGTCGGAGCGACCCTCGCCGCCACCGCCCTGTTCGAGGTGACGACCGAGGATCAGGCCGGCCAGGTCGGCGCGATCCAGGAGGTGGGCTTCGCGCTCGGAGGCGGGCTCGGCATCGCGGTGTTCGGCACGATCGCCGCCGTCCTCGTCACGGGCGGATTCGTGTCGGCGGTGCTCGTCGCCGCGGCCGTGGTCACCGCCGCGGCCCTCCTCCCACTGCTGCGGCGACGCGTGCGCTGACTTCCGAAGGCGCCCCCGACGTGGTCGTGGGCGTGGTGGTGCCGAGTGCGTCGACACCCTCGAGCCCGCCGACCACGAGCGCCACGGCGGCGTCGAGCGTCGCATCCGCCGAGAGCACGCGGGTGTGCCCGAAGCCTTCGGCGCGGAGCAGGCGGGAGTGCCCGCCGTGGGCCTCGTGCAGACGGAGCGAATCGGCGTCGGGCATCCGCCGGTCGTCGCGGTCGTGCACGACCAGCAGGGCGGTGCGGTCGGGTAGTGGATGCCGCACGGCGTCGAAGCGCGCCGTCAGGGCGGCCTGATCCATGTCGAACCGCTGGCGGAACCGCTCCGACAGGCGGGCGGCCGTTGCGGTGTCGAGGTCGAGCTCGCGGGCGAACTCCGCCAGGAAGGCGTCCGGCCCGGCCGCACCGGCGATCGCGACGACCGCGGGTGTGGGCACGGTCGTCCGTGCGACGGTCGTCGCGGCCAGGGCGCCGAACGAGTGGCCGACGATCACCGAGAACGGCCCGTGTGCTGCCTGCAGCTGTTCGGCGGCGTCGACCCAGTCGCGGATGTCGGTGTGCCGGCCGCGCGAGGATCCGTGCGCCGGGGCATCGAACGAGATGACGCGGAATCGTTCCGCGACCAGTTCGCGCACCAGCGGGGCGAACTGCGACGCTCGACCGCGCCATCCGTGCAGGAGCAGGGCCGTGCGCGGGCCGGTGCCCCATTCGTAGGTGGTGACCTCGTTGCCCCGCACTGTCAACCGCCCGCGGCGGGCATCGCCGTGGGTCGGGGTATCGGCGTCGCGCACCGGCATCCGCGGCGTGGTCATGAAGAAGAGGCGGTAAGCGAGGTCGCCGGCGAGCCGGGGCGAGATGACAGCGGCGGTCTGGATGCTGCGGGCGAGCAGTGCGGGGACGGATGGCATGGAAGCTCCTTCGCCAGAACAATACGAACGATCATACGTATAGTAGGCGAACGATCGTTCGTATACTAGGGGCATGTCGGAGAACGTGGTTCTGGATGGGCGCAGGGCGCGCGGTGATGCCTCGCGCCGTATCGTGCTGCAGAGTGCGACCGACCTCGCGTCCGTGGAGGGCCTGGACGGTCTGACCATCGGGCGGCTGGCCGAGGCTTCCGGATCGAGCAAGAGCAGCATCGCCACCCTGTTCCAGAGCAAGGAGGGCCTGCAGCTGGCCACCGTCGCCGCGGCCCGTGAGATCTTCACGGCGCAGATCGTGACGCCGGCCAGGGAGCAACCGCGCGGAGTGCGCCGCCTGGCAGCGCTGCTGCGCAACTCCCTCGTGTATTCGAGGGACCGGGTGTTCACCGGCGGCTGCTTCTTCGCAGCCACCGCGGCCGACGTCGACTCGAAGTCCGGTCCGGTCAGCGATGCCGTGCGCGCGGCGCTCGTCGACTGGTACGGCTACGTCGAAGCCCAGCTCCGGTATGCCGTCGAGGCGGGAGAGATCGAGGGCGATCCCGAGGTGCTGGCGTTCGAGCTGGTCGCGCTGAACGAGGAGGCCAACTCGCGCTCGCTGCTGCTGGACGATGAGCGGCCCTATGTGGTCGCCGCCACCGCGATGCGAGGTCGTCTGCGGGCTGCCGGGGCTGACGGATCGGCCCTGTCGCTGCTCGACCTCTGACGCACGAAACGCCCCATCCGGGAATCGGGCGAGGCGTTTCGCAGAGGGTGGAGCAGGCGTCAGGCGTCGCGACCGCGGGTGAAGCCCGCGTCGAAGCCGCGCTCGAACGCGTGCTGGGCGATGCGCTCGGCACGGTGCGGACCGTGACCGCGGTGGCCGGGGTGTCCGTGACCGTGGGCGCCGTGACCGCGGTGGTCCGAGCCCGGTCCGCCGTGGCGGCAGCCGTGCTCCCCATCCGTATCGGCATCCGGGCCGAAGCCGTGCTCGGGTCCGTGACCGAAGCCGCGGCCGAACGGGCGACCGAAGCCGCGCGGGAAGCCGCGGCCGTGGCGGGGTCCGCCGAAGCCGTGCCGGCGGCCGCGGGGCAGAGGGGTCTCCTCGTCCCAGCCGAAGGCGCGGGCGATCTTCTCGAGCGAGGCGAGCGTGGTGGCCATCTCCTCGTCGGAGACGGCGCTCGACACCTTCGCGCGGATGCCGTCGACGAGGGCGCCGAGGCGGTCCTTCGCCGCGCGGCCCTCGTCGGTGAGCGTCCAGCCGTCGCCCTCGGGGGTGACCCAGCCGTGCTCGACGAGTCGGTGCAGCTTGTGTGCGTTCAGGGGACGGTCCGCCGTGACGGTGCCGTCGACGATGTTGAGGATCCGCCAGTCGCGGCGGGTGGCGTGCTCACCGTCGAAGGCGGCGGCGAACTCCGCCGCCATCAGGCGGTCGGCTGCCTTCAGCCAGTAGCCGAAGGGGCGGGTGGTGTTCTCGGGGTTCTCTGATTCAGAGGTGTTCATGGGTAGTCCTTAGTTGTCAGTGTGCATGTGAATGTCACAGTGCATGTACATGTAGTGTGACATGTAGTCGCGATGCATGTCAAGTCGCATGTAAAATCGAGCCGTGACCACCGAACCGAACGACCCCGCCGCGCAGGATCCCGCCGAATCCATCGCGCAGGCGCTGTCCCGCCTGCGCGGGCGTCGTCCCGGTGACCGAGGCCCGGGCGGGCGCGGCCCCGCCGATCGTGGTCGAGGTCACGGAGGCCCGCACGGCTGGCATGGCGGTCCGCACGGCGATGATGGCCACGATCACTTCGACCACCACCGTGGTCACCCGGGCATGCCCCCCTGGATGGCCGACCCATCCGGTCGTCTCGGCGGCCCCGCCCGCATGCGCATGCTCGAGGCCCTGGCTGCGGCATCCGCTCCGCTCAGCGTCAGCGACCTCGGCATCGCGATCGGGGTCGATCAGCCACGGGCCTCACGGCTCGTGCAGCAGGGCGTAGAGCGCGGCTTCGTTCGGCGCGAGGCCGACCCCGACGACGCGCGGCGCACCCGCATCGCGCTCACCGACGAGGGTCGCAAGCTCGCGCGGGGCATGCGCGGGGAGCGTCGCGAGATGCTCACGACCGCACTCGCATCCTTCACCGATGACGAGCGCGTCGAGCTCGCCCGGCTGCTGAACAAGCTCGCCGACAACTGGCAGCGCTGAGCCGATCGAGCTCTAGTCGCGCGCGAACTCGAGTGACGGCTCGTCGTCGACCGAGAGCGACAGCACGACCGTCTCGACGGCCTCATGCGCCTCGATCCGCCGCTCGACGTCGCGCAGCCGACGCGCCACATCGTGCTCACGGGCGTCGCCGGCCAGGTCGATCTCGGCCACGATGAACAGCCGGTTCGGACCCACGTACTCGATGTGCAGGTAGGTGACGCGTTCGATCTGGTCGAGTCCGAGCAGCGCGGTGCCGACACGGGCGCGCAGTTTCGGCGCCGCCGTGGCCCCGACGAGGAAGATGATGTTCCGCCGGATCAGGATGACCGCGACCACGCCGAGCAGCACGCCGACGAGGATCGAGCCGATCGCGTCCCAAGCCGCGACGCCGGTGATCTGGTGCATCGCGATGGCGCCGGCCGCGATCGCCAGGCCGATGAGCGCGGCGGAGTCCTCGAAGAACACGGCACGCAGCGTCGTGTCGCTCGTCTCCAGCACGAAGTCCCAGGTCGACGATCCGCGCTCCTTCGCCAGCCGCCGCGACTTCACCATCGCCTGGGTGAACGACGCGCCTTCCAGCACGAACGAGACTCCGAGCACGATGTACGCGACCATCGGACTCTCGACGGGGCCGGTGTCGGACAGCTCCTGGATGCCGTGCATGACCGACACGATCGACCCCGCCGTGAAGATACCGAACGCGGCGATGAGCGACCACACGAAGGCGTTGCGTCCGTAGCCGAGGGGGTGCCGCGCATCCTTCGTCTTCGCGCCGCTGCGGTCGGCGATCAGCAGGAACACCTCGTTGCCGGCATCCGCCCACGAGTGCGCCGCCTCGGCGACCATCGATGCCGAGGCGGTGATGATCGCGGCGATCGTCTTCGCCACCGCGACGAGGATGTTGGCGAGGAAGGCGAGGATTACGGTCACGCGGTCAGGCTACTCCCGCCGCACCGATGGCACCCCGACACAACTTCGGACTTCGATGACGACGCGCCGGGATGCGGAGCCCAAGCCCGGCGTGTCGCCCGCGAGATCCGAAGTTGTGCGGTCGTGCGGGCGGGCGGGCGGTCAGGCTACTCCCGCCGCGGGCGTTCACGACTCAGCGGGGCGCCTTCACCGGGAGCAGCAGCAGGAAGCCGGCGATCAGGACGATCATGATGCCCAGGATGCCGTAGGCGGTCTGGCTCGTCAGGACGATCAGGAGCGTCCAGGCGCCGGAGGCCATCCAGCTGGCGGCGCGACCCGTCGTGGCGTAGAGGCCGAAGATCTCTCCCTCTCGGCCGGCCGGGGTGACCCGCGCGAGGAAGGAGCGTGCCGCCGCCTGGGCCGGACCGACGAAGGCGCACAGGATCAGGCCGCCGATCCAGAAGACCATCGACCCGGCGTCCCGCAGCAAGAAGACCGCGAGGCCGGCGACGATCATCGAACCGATCGAGGCGAGGATGATCCGCTTCGG
This sequence comes from Microbacterium sp. NPDC055988, assembly GCF_042269505.1. Lineage (NCBI taxonomy): Bacteria > Bacillati > Actinomycetota > Actinomycetes > Micrococcales > Microbacteriaceae > Microbacterium > Microbacterium sp. NPDC055988. The sequence continues at coordinate 873,276 of NZ_JBHJXY010000001.1, read as the reverse complement.
GCCGAGGCGGTCGTCGAGTCGGCCGGCGGCGATCGTGGAGACGCCGGCGATCAGGTTCGCGACGATGCCGAAGATGATGATGTCCTGCGCTTCGAAGTGGAACACGGCCGTGCCGATGATCGCCCCGAACGCGAACACTCCGCCCAGGCCGTCGCGGAACACGGCGCTCGCCAGCAGGTACCAGAAGGTCGGCCGCGTCTCCTCGTTGCGGTACAGCCCCGCGACGTCCTTGACCAACAGCGGGTAGGACGCGAAGAATCCGACCTTGCGCTCCGGGCGGCCGAGCGACGGCTCCGGCACGTTGAGGAAGATCGGGATGCTGAAGACGATCGCCCATACGGCGCATCCGACGGCGATCAGTCGATAGGCGAGGCCGTTGTCGGTCGACATGCCGAACCAGTCGAAGGTGTCGAGTACGACGACGATCACGAGGGCGATGATGCCGCCGAGATAGCCGAAGCCCCACCCGAGTCCCGAGATGCGGCCGACGTTCTTCGGGTTCGCGATGCCGATCAGCATCGCGTTGGAGTTCACCGCCGCGATCTCCTGGAACACGGTCGCGGCCGAGATCAGGGCGACGCCCAGCCAGAACAGGCTCGGCGTCGGCTCGACGAACCACAGGCCCAGCATGCAGAGGATCAGGGCTCCGGTGCCGATCCCGAGCCAGAGCTTCTGGCGCCCCGCGGCATCCGCCCGCTGGCCGAGGACCGGGGCGAGCAGCAGGATGCCGAAGGCGGCGATGGTCGACCCCAGCCCCAGGCCGGAGGCGAGGTCTGCCTCCGCGGCCATCCGAGCCGGGTCGCTCGCATCGAGGGCTGCGACATCGGCGGGGAGGAAGCCCTCGCCGATGAGGTAGAGCGCGGTGAACACGAACGTGAGGATGACGGTGTTGAAGGGCTGCGTCGCCCAGTCCCACAGCGCCCACGAGTAGACCTGCTTCTTCGGTGCCGGCGTCTCGCCGCGCAGGTCGAGGCCGACGACGGCGACGGCGCCGCTGTTCGCGGTGGCCACGGGCTCGGGGACGCCCTGGCGAGATTCGGGTTCGCTCATGCTGGAAGTCTGGCGGCGCCCGGTGAACGGCCGGTGACGACGCGCCGCACGCATATACCGCTCTCTCCCGCTTCCGGTCGCACTTGGTGACGCCTGCGCGTCCGGAAGGCGGCGCAAACTGCGACCGGAAGCACGCGCGAGAGACCCAGGTCAGTCCGTGCGCAGCGGCCGGAGGGTGCGGGCGTAGTCCTCCTTGAGCACGGCGAGGTGCAGCCAGGCCTCTATGCGCGTCACCCCGGGCAGCGCGCGCAGGCGTTCCAGGCTGGCGTACAGCGCTCCGGCGGAGGGCTCGACCAGCGTGGCCACGGCGTCGAACCGGCCGAGGGTACGCGCGGCGAAGTCCACCCCGCGTCCGCGCCGCAGCTCGTCGATCACGGCATCGTCGTCGTCGCCGAGGGTCATGCCCACGCCCATCGACAGCTGCCGGTGCGCGAGGCCGCGCGCCTCGACCGCACTGATCTTGATCACGCCCCCGTCGATCAGCCGCTGCACCCTGGTGGCGACGGCAGAGGGGGAGAGCCGCACCTCCTCGCCGAGTGCGCGGAAGCTCTTGCGCCCGTCGGTCTGCAGCTGCTCGATCAGGGCCTCGTCGATCGCGTCGAGCGTGACGCCGCCGTGGTACTCCGAGACGAAGAACCCCTTGATCACGGTCGAGTAGATGATGGTGCTGATGTCGAGCACGCCGTCGATCGCGCGGATCAGGGCGAGCAGGTCGTGCAGCTCCGACATCGACCCGACGCGCACCTCGGTGACCACGTCGTGCGCGCCGCCGACCGCCGACACCAGCACGGTCTCGCTCATGTCGCGCAGGTGCTCGGCGACGAGCTCGACCGCGCCGTCGGTGCGGATGGAGACATGGGCGAGCACATGCTGCCCGAGGAACACCGGATCGACGGCGGCCACGACCCGCACCGTCCGGTCGGCGAGCATCGTGCGCAGTCGTGCTGCGACGGCGGCCCGCGACTGCCCGAGTCGCTGGGCGAGGGAGAGGATGCTGGCGCGACCGTCTTCCTGCAGCGCACGGATCAGTTCGGCGTCGAAATCCATGGTTCCGCCCATTTCCTCAGTTTCCCGCGATCGCACGCTTCGCCGCGCGCATGTTCAGTGTAGGAGGGGTCCACGCCATCGGGAAGGCATGCATTGCACGAAACCGCGATCAGATGTTCAGTGAATCCTCGTTCTCGCTGGAGTTCTGCCCTTGCTGACAGTCCTGTACCGCCGTAGCATCCTTCGCTATCCGACATCTTCCGCAAAGGAGCGGGCACCCTCATGACCACTACCCCCACCAGCGGCACGCACAGCCGGGCGCGACGTGCCGGCATCGCTGCCTTCGTCGGCACCACCATCGAGTGGTACGACTTCTACGTGTACGCGACCGCCGCCGCGCTCGTCTTCGGTCCGCTGTTCTTCCCGAGCGGCGACCGTCTGGCCGAGACCGCAGCGGCCTTCGCGACCTTCGCGGTCGCCTTCCTCGTCCGCCCTCTCGGCGGCATCATTTTCGGCCACATCGGCGACAAGCTCGGACGGCGCACGTCGCTCGTCATCACGCTGCTGATGATGGGCGCGGCCACGGTGCTCGTGGGTTGCCTCCCGACCTACGAGAACATCGGCATCCTCGCCCCGATCCTCCTGATCCTGCTCCGTGCGGTGCAGGGCCTCGCGGTCGGCGGCGAGTGGGGTGGCGCGGTGCTCATGAGCGTCGAGCATGCTCCCGAGAAGTCGAAGACCTTCTACGGCGGCTTCACGCAGCTCGGCAACCCGGCCGGCGCGCTGCTGGCCTCCGGCATCTTCGCGATCATGACCCGCATGGGCGACGACTTCATCATGAACGGCGGCTGGCGCATCCCGTTCCTGCTGTCGATCGTGCTGGTCGGCGTCGGCTTCTGGGTGCGCTACCGCGTCGAGGAGACCCCTGTCTTCGAGGCGAAGGTCGAGGGCCGCAAGCAGTCGATGCCGCTGGCCTTCGCGCTGCGCACCAACTGGCGTCCGATCCTCCTCGGCATCGGCATCCTGCCGATCTCGACCGGTGGCTACTACCTGGCCACCACCTTCGCCACGGCGTACGCCACCGGCGACACGGTCGCGATCAGCGAGCAGGTCATCCTCGACGCCATGACGATCGCCTCCTTCGTGGAGTTCGTCGTGACGCTCCCGGTCGCCTGGCTGGGCGACAAGTGGGGTCGGAAGAACGTCATGTACATCGGCTTGGTCACCTCGGTGCTCACGTTCGTGCCGTTCCTGCTGATCCTGCCCGGACGCGTCGAACCGCTCATCTTCCTGTTCGCCTCGCTGGTGCGAATCGCGATGAGTGCGACGTATGCCCCGATCGCCGCCCTGCTCTCGCAGATGTTCCGTCCGCAGGCCCGCTACACCTCGATCGCGCTCTCCTACGGCGTGGGTGCGGCGGTCTGGGCCGGTTTCTCGCCCTGGTTCGCGACGCAGCTCATCGCCTGGACCGGCAGCATCTGGTCGGTCATCGCGATGTTCATCGGCATGGCCGTCATCGCCGGTATCTGTACGCGTCTCGCGCCGCAGCACTCCGACGAGGCTCCCGTCACCGGATCCTTCACGGCCCGCACCGACACGACGGCGAACCGGCTGCCCTGACCGCGACCGCTCCTTCACCACCCGCACCCGACACGACCGCGAACAGGCTGCCATGAGAAAGCTCACCCCCTTCGACCGCTCAGCTCAGACGACACCCGTCCTGCTGACCGCGCACGCGATCCACACGGCGGATGCCGCGGCCACCACGGCCACGGCGATGCTCACCGACCGCGGGCGGATCCTCGCGATCGGCACCCCTGCCGAGTGCGAGGAGGCGGCCGATCGGGGTGGGCTCTCTCCGGAACGCATCGACCTGGGGGACGCGGTCATCGTTCCCGGCTTCGTCGACGCCCACGCGCATCCGCTCATGTTCGGGCAGATGATGAGCTGGGTCGACTGCGGGCCGGAGAAGGCGGGCAGCATCCCCGAGATCGTGGCGCTGCTGAAGGCGGCGGCGGCTGACCTCCCCGAGGGTCGCCCGGTGCGCGGCTACGGCTACGAGCAGCGCAACCTCGCCGAGAAGCGGCACCCCACCCGCTTCGAGCTCGACGAGGTGTCGGCCGACCGCGAGGTGTACCTGATGAACGCGTCGGGTCACGGCGGGGTCGTGAACTCCCACACCCTCGCGATCAACGGCGTCGACCGGGACACCGCGAACCCCGAGGGCGGCGAGTTCTTCCGCGACGCGGACGGCGAGCTGACCGGCGAGCTCTCGGATGCCGCGTGCAACATCCTCACTGGTGTGCACGGCGTGAAGATCGGCCACCACGGCCCGAACTTCCACCTGGCGGATGAGCCGGAGGAGCACCTGCGCCAGCTGGATGCCGCGACGCAGCGGTTCCTCGCCGGCGGCGTCACCTCGATCGGCGACTGCCAGGTCACCCGTCGCGAGTTCGACATGTACCTGCGCCTCGCCGAGGCCGGTCGCCTGGAACTGCGCGTGTCGATGTACCTGCTGTCGCACCTGCTCGACGAGGCGCTCGAGATGGGTCTGGTCGGCCAGTTCGGCAACGCGCACCTCAGCTTCGCCGGCATCAAGTTCTACGCTGACGGCACGCTCGGCGGCTGGACCGCGTACTTCCCCGACGGCTACGTGGGCGACCCCTGCCGTACCGGTCAGCTCTACCACGCGCCCGCCGAGTATGCCGGGCTCATCCGCAAGGCGCACGCCGCGGGTCTGCAGACCGCCACGCACGCGCAGTCGCCCACCGCGATCGAGATGGTCGTGTCGGCGATCGAGGCCGCGCTCGCCGAGCATCCGGATGCCGACGCCCGCCACCGCATCGAGCACTGCGGCCTGCCGACCCCCGAGCAGATCGAGCGGATGGCCGTCGCCGGCATCCGTCCGGTCAACCAGACCCAGCACTACTTCAACTGGGGCGAGGGCGTGGAGGAGGCCATCGGCACCCCGGGCGAGCGCTTCAACCCGCTGGGCGAGTTCGAGCGCGCGGGCGTGCCGTTCACGATCTCGTCGGATGCTCCGGTCGCTGAGCCGATCCCGCTCGAGGCCATCCAGACCGCGGTCACCCGCGTCACCCGCCGTGGCCACAAGCTCGGCCCCGACGACCTGCGGGTCTCCGCGCTCGCCGCCCTCCGCGCCCACACGATCGAGGGCGCCGTGTCGATCGGCCGCGAAGACGACCTGGGTTCGCTCGAGGTCGGCAAGTACGCTGACTTCGCGGTGCTCTCCGGCGACCCGCTCGCCGTTCCCGCCGAGGAGATCTCGGCGATCACCGTGCGCGAGACCTGGGTCGACGGCACGCGTCGTCACCAGGTGTGAGGATGACACGATGAGCACAGAGACCACGCCGGCGGATCAGTACGCCGACACCGCCGGCCGCGCCGTGCTGGAGACGATCCGTGCCTATGGCGTGACCGCGATCTTCGGCATCCCCGGCACTCACAACCTCGAGCTCTACCGGCCGCTCGCCGACCTCGGCATCCGTGCGGTGACGAACCGTCACGAACAGGGATCCGGCTACGGCGCCGACGGCTGGGCGCAGCAGACCGGACTCCCCGGAGTCGTCATCACGACCTCGGGCCCTGGCCTCCAGAACGCCATGAGCGCGATCGGCACGGCGTTCTGCGAGTCGCGGCCGCTCATCGTGCTGTCCCCGGGAGTGCCGCTCGGGGCGGAGTTCGCCGACGTGGGCACCCTGCACGAGACGAAGGATGCTACGGCCATGGTCGGCGCGATCGCCGAGTGGTCGCGCCGCGTGACCAGCGCCGCCGAGGCGGTCGAGGCCGTGCACGACGCGTTCGCCCTGTTCCGCACCGGGCGTCCACGTCCCGTGCACATCGAGATCCCGCTCGACGTGCTGGAGGCTTCGGCCGATGTTCCCGCCGAAACGCGGCGGCCGCGTCCGGTCCCGGCGCGGGTCTCCGGCGAGTCGGCCGCGCTCGCCGAAGCGGCACGTCTGCTCGCCGCCGCGAAGACCCCGGTGATCGTCGCCGGTGGCGGAGCGGTGGATGCCGCGCACGAGGTCACGACCCTCGCCGAGCGCCTCGGCGCCCCGGTGCTGACCACCCTGAACGGCAAGGGCGTGGTCGACGAGCGGCATCCGCTCTCGCTCGGCTCGAACCTGCGCCTCGCCGCGGCCCGGGCGGTGGCGGAAGACGCCGACGTGCTGCTCGTGGTCGGCTCGAAGCTCGGCGAGGCCGAGCTGTGGGCGCCGCGACTCGAAGCCCGCGGAGCCGTGATCCGCATCGACATCTCGCCCGCGCAGCGCGACAAGAACCTCGCAGCGACCGTGGGTCTCACGGGTGACGCGGCGGCGGTCTCGGGCGCTCTTCTGGAGCTGCTCCCCGCCGAGCTCCGCCCGCCGCGCGAGCTCACCGCCGAACGCACCGCGATCGACGCCGAGATGCGCGAGACCGCCCCCGAGACGGTCGCGCTCGCCGAGATCATCGCCGACGCCCTGCCCGACGACGCGATCGTCGCGGGCGACTCCTCCCAGATCGTCTACATGGCGCTCGGCAGCGTGCTGCGGTCCGAGCATCCGCACTCCCTTCTGTACACGCCCACCTACGCGACCCTCGGCTACGGCCTTCCCGCCGCGATCGGTGCGCGGGTCGCGCAGACCGAGCGCCCGGTCGTGACGGTGATCGGCGACGGCGCGCTGATGTTCTGCGTGAACGAGCTGGTGACCGCGGTCGAGCAGCGCCTCGACGTCACGGTCGTGTGCGTCGACAACGGCGGCTATGCCGAGATCCGGCAGAACGAGGTCGACCGCGGCATGACCCCGATCGGCGTCGACCTCGTGCAGCCCGACTGGGCGGCTCTCGCCACGGCTTTCGGCGCGACCGGGCGTCGGGTGCAAAGGCGCGACGACATCGCGTCGAGCATCCGCGCCGCGATCGCCGAGGGCGGCGTGCAGCTGGTGCACATCCCGCAGCACGCTCTCTGAGAACCAGCATCCGACGAAGTACCCCGACGAACAGACGAACAGGAACGAGCAATGACCGAGAACGTGGGCCCCATCGATGCGTCCGTGAACCCCCGCTACTCCGGCATCGCGACCTTCGCACGGCTGCCGCGGATCGAAGACGTGCCGCGTGCCGACATCGCCGTCGTCGGCATCCCCTTCGACTCGGGCGTGAGCTACCGACCGGGTACGCGGTTCGGTCCGTCGCACGTGCGCGAGTCCTCGCGACTGCTGCGCCCGTACAACCCGGCGCAGGACGTGTCGCCGTTCGCGATCGCGCAGGTGGTGGATGCAGGTGACATCCCGGTCAACCCGTTCGACCTGACCGAGGCGGTGACCGAGGTCGAGCGCGCGGCCCTGGCCCTCGGCGAGCAGGTGCAGCGCATCGTCACGATCGGCGGCGACCACACGGTCGCACTTCCTCTGCTGCGGGCGGTCGCCGCGAAGCACGGACCCGTCGCCGTGCTGCACTTCGACGCCCACCTCGACACGTGGGACACCTACTTCGGAGCGCCGATCACGCACGGCACCCCGTTCCGCCGCGCGAGCGAGGAGGGGCTGATCGACCTCACCGCGAGCTGCCACGTCGGCACCCGCGGACCCCTGTACTCGAAGCAGGACCTCGAGGACGACGAGCGCCTGGGCTTCTCGATCGTGTCGAGCGAGTACATCGAGGAGCACGGGGTCGAGGCCGGCATCGCCCGCATCCTGCAGCGCATCGGCGACAAGCCGCTGTACGTCTCGATCGACATCGACGTGCTCGACCCCGCTCACGCGCCCGGCACCGGCACCCCCGAGGCCGGTGGGCTGACGAGTCGCGAGCTGCTGCGGATCCTTCGTGCCCTGACCTCGCAGAACATCGTCGGCGCCGACGTGGTCGAGGTGTCGCCCGCCTACGATCACGCGCAGATGACCGGCATCGCCGCGAGCCACGTCGTGTACGAGCTCGTGACACTGCTGGCCGCCCGTCTCGCCGCCTAGCCCACGAGACTGACCCGTCTGTTCCGGTCGCAGTTCGTGCCGCCCGACGGCTGATCCGGCGGCAGCAACTGCGACCGGAACGGACAGAAGCAGCAGCAACTGCGACCGGAACGGACATGGGCGGCCCGGATCACGTGTACGACGCCGCGAGCAGCTCGGCGAACAGCTCCTCGGCGTCGCAGTCGACGCGGCGACGGGCGAACCAGTCGCAGATGTTCACGCAGTCGCGGTGCAGCAGGTCGAGCCCCTGCGGGTTCGCGATGATGTCGACGATCTGCGGCAGGTCGATCACTCGCACCCGCCCCTCGTGCACGAGCAGGTTGTAGGCCGACAGGTCGCCGTGGGCGAAGCCGGCCGCGGCGAAGATCCGCATCAGGTCGACCACCTGCGCGTAGTACTCCTGCAGTTCGTGCCGGTCGCTGCGCACCTGGGCAAGGCGCGGTGCGGCCGTGCCGTCGGTGTCGCCGAGGAACTCCATCAGCAGCTCGGTGCCGTTGACCTGCACCGGATACGGCACCGGTGCGCCGAGCTCCCACATCCGGCACAGCGCCTCGAACTCGGCGAACGACCACTGTGCCGCGGCGACCGCGCGACCGTGGTCCGACTTCTTCGCGAGTGCTCGGGTGTCGCGGGTGTTCCGGGTGCTGCGGCCCTCTGTGTAGACCGATGAGCGATGGAAGCTGCGGTGCTCCGCGCTGCGGTAGCGCTTCGCCGCCAGCAGTGTGCGCTGGGTCGGGTCGTCCGGCACCGCGCGTTCCAGCAGGAAGACGTCGGCCTCCTTGCCGGTCTTGAGGATGCCGCGCTCGGTGTCGAGCGCGCCGGCCGAGGTCACCACCCACGCCGGCCATGGCTCGGGACCGCGCTCGGACGGGGTGATCGCCGGCCAGGTGGACCAGCGCTGCCCCTCTCCGGGATCGACGTCGGCGAAGGAGAGTTCGGTTTCGAGGGATTCGAACGAGGACGCGTCGAAGGACGCGGCTTCCGAAGAAGCGAAGAGTTCAGACAAGGTGTGGCTCCGGGAGCAGGAGGCCACGCCAGGATCAGGAGCGGGTGGCCTCGAGGGGAAGGTGGTCGGCGGTGAGCGCGACAACGACGATGTTCATGTCCTCGGCTCCTTCCGCTCGGGCTTCCCGGGCTCGTCCCGGTGCGTCGTCGAGCATAGGGCGTCGTCAGCGGGCGTGTCCAGAGGCGAGTGTCAGTTCCCGGCGGGCGGTGTGAGCCGGATCACCACGCCGTCACCCTCGCCACCGGTCGCGACCACCCAGGAACCGCCCGTCCACGCGGCGGCGTTCGCGCCGCAGAGGAAAGGGAGCGGATGCTGTCCGCCGGAGTCGCTGAGGCGCAGGGCGTCGCTGCGGAGGCGGGTGCCGTCGCTCGACGTCGCGTCACAGTGCATGCGGGGCTCGACCGCCTCTCGCGCTTCGGAGGAGCCGCCGACGATCACGGCCTGGGCGTCGCTCTGCTCGGGTTCTCCGCCCCACCACAGCGCCGTGCCGTCGGGGGCGACGGCGACGAGCGGGTGGTCCGCGACCTGTGGCTCGCGGCTCAGCTCCGTGCCGTCGGCGGCGAGCACGATCCGTGCGGTCGGGGTCGCGAGATACACGCGCCCGGCGTCGTCGACGTCGATGCCGATCGGGGGGACACCGGGTCGAGCGCTCGGAGCCTCGTCGATCTCGACCGGGCCGCTGTGCAGCAGGGTCCTGGCTCCACTGTCGAGGTCGACGCGCAGCACCTCGTAGTCGAGGTAGTCGTCGGGAGGGCGCGGCTGGTAGCGCACCACGATCGCGTCGCCCTCGTGCACGGCGACGTCGCCGAACTCGAAGTCCCCGAAGTCGAGGTCGCCCTCGTCGCCGACGGTGTCGCCCGGCAGATCACGCACCGCCATGGTCGTGGTGTCGAGCACCGAGAGCATCGGCATCACATGGACACGATCGCCCTGCAGCACGACCAGCTCGGTCGGCGACAGCGGCGCCATCGCCCCGATCCGCGACAGCGGGTCGCCGGGTTCGGTGTCGAACCTGGCGAGTGTCTCGCCATCGGCCCCGACGTGCAGCCACGACCCGGAGGATGCGGTCCAGAACCCGCCGGCCCCGTCGGACGACAGCACGTGCATCCCGTATGTCCGGTCGGTCGGCGGACCGGCCGGCGTGGCCTGCGGTCCGGTGCCGACGAAGGAGTTCTGGAACGAGATCGGCTCCAGGGCCCAGTCGTCCGGTCCGGCCGTGGGCGGCGTGCACCCGGAGACGAACATGATCGCTGTGACGACTGCGGCACCGTGCAGCGTCCGCCGCCGTGCCCCTCCCCGATCCCGCATGCTCACACTCTGCAAGCACCGGCTGGGAGATCGGTGTACCGGTGTGCCGATGTCGTCGGACGAATGGTCGGTTGGGGCGGACGACCGGTCGGGCGGCGGCATCCGGATGCTGCGAACGTGGAACCATGACCACCACAGCGCCCGTCCCCACCGCGCCGGCCACAGCCGTCACCCGCATCCGCTACGGCGGACTCATCGTCCTGATGCTGATGGGCTTCCTGCTGGTAACGGCCGAGTTCCTCCCCAACGGCGTGCTGACCGAGATGGCCGACGGCCTCGGCGTCACCCCCGGCCAGGCCGGCCAGACCGTGACGGTAACGGCTCTCGTCGGCCTCGTCGTCGCGCCGACGGTCGGACTCATCTTCCCGCGCCTCGACCGGCGGTCGCTGCTGGTGTGGATGGCGCTCGCCGCGGCGGTGTCGAACCTCATCGTGGCGATCTCGCCGAACCTGATCATCGTGCTGCTGGCGCGTTTCCTGCTGGGGGCCGCGATCAGCGCCTTCTGGGCGATGTCGATCACGGTCGCCGCCCGGCTCGCGGGTCCGGAGAACCTCGGCCGCGGGGTCATGTTCACCTCGGCCGGCGTCTCGCTGGCCACGGTGGCGGGCGTGCCGCTGGGTGTGATGCTGAGCGAACTGGTCGACTGGCGGATGGTCTTCGCCATCGCGGGTGTGCTGATGGTCGTCCTCGCGGTGGTGCTGCGCTTCGCCCTGCCGTCGGTGCCGGCGGAGCGCGCGTCCAGCCTGCGGCTCCTCGTCGACACCCTCCGCCGGCCGGGAATCGGGCTCGGGATGATCGGGCACGTGCTCGTCGTGCTCGGGCACTTCCTCGCCTACACCTACGTGCGTCTGGCGCTGGAGCGCATCCCCGAGGTCGATGCCTCCACGATCGTGGTGCTGCTCGCGCTGTTCGGCGTCGGCGGCCTCCTCGGCAACATCACGATCGGACTCGTGATCGACCGCACGTTCGCCTTCTTCGCCGTGTTCGCGCCGCTGGTGATCGCCGTGTCCGTGACATCGATGATCCTGTTCTCCGGCTCGATCCTGGGCGTGGGCATCGTGGTGGTGGTGTGGGGCTTCTTCTTCTCGTCCTGGCTGATCGTCGCGAACACCTGGGTCGGACACCGGATGCCGGATCGGCTCGAGGCCGGCGGCAGCCTGGTGGTCGTGGGGTTCCAGGGTGCGATCACGCTGGCGGCCGGCATCGGCGGGTTGCTCGTCGACACCCTGAACGTCGAGCTGGTCTACACGATCGGCGCGGCCGCGCTGCTCGCGGGCGCCGTGCTCTTCGGAGTGTCGAACAGGGTCAGCAGTCGCGCCTGACCGGCTGGCGCGGACGGGCGGAGAACGTCAGGCGGAGACGGGGATCCGGTTGGCCATCCGCCACGACGAGGGGGTCAGGCCGGTGCGGCGGCGGAACGCGCGGCTGAACCCCTCGTCCGAGGCGTAGCCGAGCTCTCGGGAGATCTCCGACACGCTTCGCCCGGCGTCGAGCATCCGCTTCGCCGCATCCACCCGCACCTCGGTGACGTAGTCCGCGGGGGAGCGGCCGACCGCGTTGCGGAACCGCTCGGCGAAGGTCGACCGCGACATGGCTCCGATGCCTGCGAGGCGCTCGACCGTCCAGTCGCGGCCGGGCTCCTCGTGGATGGCGTCGACGACGCGGTCCAGGAACGGGTCGTTCGACAGGGACGGCCAGCCCGCCGGTGCGCAGCCGTTCGCCGCCCAGGCGCGGATGACCGACAGCAGCACGGTCGTCGCCATCATGCGGCAGATGACCGGGTCGCCCTGACGTGCGGGGAGTGCCGTGGGATCGACGACGCCCATGTTCAGGGCGAGGGCGGCGGCGGCCGGCTCGATGGCGTCGAAGCCGGTGACCGACAGGAACGGCGGAAGCAGCGCGGGCAGCGGTGACGCCGCATCCGCGAGCACGATCTCGGCGATCATGAGGCTCGTGTCGCCCTCGGCTTCCAGCGCGAACGGCGTGCGGCCGAGCGTGAGGAACGCGTCGCCCGCGACGAGGAGATCGCGACGGTTGCCCGGGTCGACCGTGAGGCGATGCGAGTCCGGGTCGACGTCGAGGCGGCAGCCGTCGCCGAGTGGAGGATGCCCGTGCACGCCGCCGTCGACGATGTACACGAGGGTGATGGCGCCGGTCGGGATCGGTAGCAGCGCACCGGGGGCGAGAGTCGTCCGGCGGCCGATGCCGACGCGGAGGTCGACGGCGCCGAGCACCTGCGAGATCGCGTCTGCGTCCACTGTCACCATGCCTTCGGCAACGCCTCCGCACAGCGTGATATTCCGCCGTCGAGCTCTTTCGAAGCGCGAAGCGCCCCGCGTCTTCCCGCAGGTCTCAACCATTCGGTTGATTCGAGCGCGATGACCGCCGGATACGGTGGGAGGACCCCCACCCGAGGAGACCCGTGTTCCGCACCCCCGACCGCCTGTTCCGAGTTCTCGCGATCGCGGAGGCGATCACCTGGACGATTCTGATCGCCGCGATCATCGCCCGCGCCGTCGGTGCGCCCGGGGTCGTGGTGACGGTGGGCGGTGGCATCCACGGATTCGTGTTCCTCGCCTACGCGGCGACGGCGATCCTGGTCGCGCTGAACCAACGCTGGCACCCCGGCGTCGGTGTGCTCGCGGTCGTCAGCGCCGTGGTGCCGTACGCCACGATCCCGATGGAGATCTGGCTGCACCGCACCGGGCGCCTCGATGGTGCCTGGCGGCTGGAAGCCACCGACGACCCGCGGGATCGCCGCTGGTACGACCGGCTGATGCGGTGGTTCCTGCGCCGGCCCTGGGTTCTTGCGTTGCTGCTGGCCGTCGGCATCGTGGCGCTGTACGTCATCCTGCTGCTGGTCGGTCCTCCCGGCGGCAAGTGATCTGCCTTCGAGGGGAGGGCGTGGCGATCAGGGCGTGACGACGATCGCGTTCGCCTCGTTGACGGCATCCATGATCTTCTCCGCGTCGTTGGCGGTGCAGTCCACGATCGTGTAGAGGCCGACTCCGGTCTGCGTGAACGCGCGCGCGGCCATGAGCCAGGAGCGGGAGCCCTCCACGGCGCTGACCTGACGCATCTCGACACCACCGGTCCCGCCCGTCATGTAGCTGAACTCGCCGGTGGTCGCGACGGGGGTAATGTCGGCCGTCGGGGTCTCCAGCAGCACGCCGAGGATCGCATCCGACGATGCGCTGTCGTCGCCTTCGACCACGGGGACATCGGTCATGTGCCCCTGCCAGAACCGCACCGTGCAGGTGCCGTCGGCCGTGCCGTAGGTCCAGCCGCCGTTGCCGTCGTCGGGCGAGATCGTCTCCCACCGCTCGTCGGCGAGGAACCCGTCGCCCCACTCGATGTAGGCGTCGTTCGAGAGTTCGAGGCCTTCGTCGAAGCTCAGCGTCGTTCCTCCGACGGGCGCTTCCGTCTCGTCGGTCTCGTCACCGGGCGACGGCGCCTCGGAGGGTGACGCGACCGGGATCTGCGCGTACAGGCATCCGCTCAGCGGCAGGATCGCGAGCGTCACGATCGCGGCTGCGGTTCCGAGGCGGCGGGTGGCGGAGGCGGTCCACGTCATGCCGGTCAGCCTAGCGACCTCAGCCTCGTCTGACCGGCTGCTGCAGCTCGGTGACCCAGTCCGACTGGTCATCCGACACGGCGCGCACGTAGAGCTCTCGGCACGCCCCGTCGTGCACCAGACCGCGGGCGAAGATCTCGGAGTGGATGCCGTGCCAGCTCTCGGCGATGCGGTCCATCGACCCCAGGTGGATGCCGCACACGGCCTCCTCTGCGGCGGGGAGCTCGACGATCTCGAATCCGTCGTGCGCGGGTCCGGAGTAGGTGTACCCGGCGATGACCTGCACGCCGTCGTCGAGCGTCTCGTACTGGGCGATCGGGGTGGAGAGGGAGTGCTCGTCGCCGATGATCGCGGCGACCGCGTCGAACGACGGGCCGACCACGCCGGCGACCGAGGGCTGGTCGGGAACGACCGTGCGGATCGCGGCGAGGCGGACGGCGGGGAGGGGCTTGTCGACGATCTCGATCCGGGACATGTGGTTCTCTTTCTCGATGAGGTGGAGGCGCCGTTCCACGTCGACGAGTCTCTCCGCGGCGACCCGGTGCTCCAGCTCGACCTCTGCGCGGCGGATCCGCAGCAGGGAGGCGATGCGATCGGCGTCGACTCCCCGGTCGAGGATCGACGAGATGTCATCGAGGCCGAAGCCCAGCTGGCGCAGGGCGACGATCCGATGCAGCCGATCCAGTTGTGAGGGGTCGTAGGAGCGGTAGCCGCTGAACTCGTCCACGTGGGCGGGGACGAGCAGGCCGGCCGTGTCCCAGTGCCGCAGCATGCGGTGGGTCACCTGGCCGATCTGCGCGAACGCTCCGATGGACAACATGTCTCTGTTCTCCCGTCTGCCACAGTGTCAGGGTCAAGTATCGCGTTCGGGAAGGTGTGGTCGATTTCGCGGCCGGTTGCGGAGCGTCCATGACCACATATCGGTATATTGTTTTCTCGCTCTGATCTGGGCCTTTGAATGTCGGTGACCCCTGGTTGACTCGGGATATGGCAGCACTGGCAGATGCGACGGTCGAGCAGATGAAGACGCTCGGCGAGCTCACCGACATGCTCGTGGGGTTGGAGCGCACCATCAGCAGTCTGCAGGCCGCGCGCGACGGCGTTCTCGCGGTCGGTTCCCGGCTGGCGCTGCAGGTGGCCGACGGGGCGGCTCATCCCGATTTCGGCGACCTCGCGGCTCGCACGGTCGCGGCCGAGATGGCGGCGGCGCTGCGGGTCAGCGACCGCACGATGCAGGCGCGGATGACCGACGCTGTGTGGCGAGTGGAGCGCTTCCCGCTGGTGTGGGCCGCCCAGGGAGCCGGCCGGATCAGCGCCGCGCATGCGCGAGCGATCTGCGATGCGGCAGAGCATCTGGAAGAAGCGGGGGATCGGGCGGCCTACTCCGCCGAGATGGTCCCGTTCGCCGAATCGGAATCCCCGAACCGGGTGTCGCGGCACGGGCGGCGGGTGGCGGAGCGGTTCCAGTCGCGATCGGTCGACGAGCGGCACCGGGATGCGCGGGAGAAGCGGTCGGTGTGGGTGAAAGACGTCGGCGATGGGATGTCGCAACTCGGACTGCTCGGCCCGTCCGCGCTTGTTCATGGTGTCTTCGAGCGATTGACGCAGATGGCGCAGGAGGTGAAGAAGCCGGGGTCTCCGGAGTCGGCGCCGGATGCGGAGCAGGAGCAAGGGGAGGCGCAAGGGCCGTCGCACGAGTCTGAATCGCCGGAGCCGGCGGAGAGTGGTCAGCGCAACACCGCGCAGCTCCGCGCCGACCTCGCTCTCGACCTGCTGCTCACGGGCGCTCCCGCCGGGCATGACACCTCCGACGGGCTCCTCGCTGCGATCCGCGGATCGGTCTCGGTCACCGTTCCGGTCACGACCCTGATGGGACAAGATTCGACGCCGGCCGAACTCGATGGGCGCACGCCGATCGACGCCGGCACGGCAAAAGCTCTTGCGGGTGCCGCGTCCGGGTGGGATCGGATCCTCACCCACCCGATCACGGGGGCGCTCCTCGCGGTCGATCGCTATCGGCCCGGTTCCGAACTGAAACGGTATCTCCGGGCACGCGATCAACGCTGCCGTTTCCCGGCCTGCGGGCACGCGGCACGCGATTGCGATATCGACCATCATCACGACGCCGCCCGCGGCGGCCCGACCGCCTCGAGAAACCTGGGCCATCTGTGTCGCCGCCACCACGTGCTCAAGCACCATTCGCCGTGGGTCATCGAGGCGCTCGGCGACGGCACCTACGCGTGGACGAGCCCGGCGGGCAGGGTCTACATCGATCGACCGCAACCCCAGAACGCCGTCACGTTCGTCGAGGAGCATTCCCCGGCGCCCTTCTGATCCGCAGCTCGGAGCGCAGGTTCCGATCGGACGCAGAAGGCCCCCGAGCCCGCGTTCCGAAAACTTGAGTCGACTCGTATCAAGTTGATTTGACACGGTCAAGGGGCAGGCGTACAGTTGAGCCATTGCGACTCAGGTTTCCCTGATCGCCGCGGATTTCCGCACCACAGCGGAGATCCACCACAACGAACTTCCCAACCAAAGAACTTCCAACAAAGGAGAGAACACATGGCACGTGCTGTCGGTATCGACCTCGGAACCACCAACTCCGTCGTCAGCGTCCTCGAGGGCGGCGAACCCAAGGTCATCGCCAACGCCGAGGGCTTCCGCACGACCCCCTCGGTCGTGGCCTTCACCAAGGACGGGGAGGTGCTCGTCGGTGAGACCGCGAAGCGCCAGGCCGTCACCAACGTCGACCGGACGATCGCCTCCGTCAAGCGCCACATGGGCACCGACTGGAGCTTCGACGTCGACGGCAAGAAGTGGACGCCGCAGGAGATCTCCGCGCGCATCCTCATGAAGCTCAAGCGCGACGCCGAGTCGTACCTGGGTGACACGGTGACCGACGCGGTCATCACGGTCCCCGCGTACTTCAACGACGCCGAGCGTCAGGCCACCAAGGAGGCCGGCGAGATCTCGGGCCTCAACGTCCTGCGCATCATCAACGAGCCCACCGCGGCGGCTCTCGCCTACGGCCTCGACAAGGGCAAGGAAGACGAGCTCATCCTGGTCTTCGACCTGGGTGGCGGAACGTTCGACGTGTCGCTGCTCGAGGTGGGCAAGGACGACGACTTCTCCACGATCCAGGTGCGCTCGACCGCCGGTGACAACCGCCTCGGTGGAGACGACTGGGACCAGCGTCTCGTCGACTACCTGATCAAGCAGTTCAAGGAGACCACGGGCGTCGACGTCTCGGGCGACAAGATCGCCCTGCAGCGTCTCAAGGAAGCTGCCGAGCAGGCGAAGAAGGAGCTCTCCTCCTCGACCTCGACCAGCATCAACCTGCCGTACCTGTCGCTGACCGAGTCGGGCCCCGTGTCGCTTTCCGAGACCATCACCCGCGCGAAGTTCGAGGACCTCACGAAGGACCTGCTCGACCGCACCAAGAAGCCGTTCGAGGATGTCATCCGCGAAGCCGGCATCAAGGTGTCCGAGATCGACCACATCGTGCTCGTCGGTGGATCGACGCGTATGCCCGCGGTCGCCGAGCTCGTCAAGCGCGAGACCGGCAAGGACGCGAACAAGGGCGTCAACCCGGACGAGGTCGTCGCCGTCGGAGCCGCGCTCCAGGCCGGTGTCCTCAAGGGCGAGCGCAAGGACGTCCTCCTCATCGACGTCACTCCGCTGAGCCTCGGTATCGAGACCAAGGGCGGGATGATGACCAAGCTCATCGAGCGCAACACGGCCATCCCGACCAAGCGCAGCGAGACCTTCACCACGGCAGACGACAACCAGCCGTCCGTCGCGATCCAGGTCTTCCAGGGCGAGCGTGACTTCACGCGCGACAACAAGCCGCTCGGAACGTTCGAGCTGACGGGTATCGCCCCGGCCCCCCGCGGCATCCCGCAGATCGAGGTCACCTTCGACATCGACGCCAACGGCATCGTGCACGTGTCCGCCAAGGACAAGGGCACCGGCACCGAGAAGTCGATCGTCATCTCCGGCGGCTCCTCGCTGTCGAAGGAAGACATCGAGCGCATGGTCCGCGAGGCCGAGGAGCACGCGGCTGAGGACAAGGCTCGCCGCGAGGCCGCCGAGGTCCGCAACCAGGCCGAGACGCTCGCGTACTCGATCGACAAGCTGATCACCGAGAACGACGACAAGCTGCCCGAAGACGTGAAGACCGAGGTCAAGGCCGACGTCGACGCGCTCAAGACGGCGCTGGCCGGCGATGACGACGAGGCCGTGAAGACCGCGTTCGACAAGCTCAACCAGTCCCAGTCCAAGCTCGGCGAGGCCATCTACGCCTCCTCGCAGGCGGATGCCGCAGCCGGCGCTTCGGCTGAGGGCGAGGCTCCGGCCGGTGACGCTCCCTCCTCTGAGGAAGACGTCATCGACGCCGAGGTCGTCGACGACGAGGACGAGAAGAAGTAATCATGACGGACAAGAACTTCGACGAGAACCAGAATCCTGAGTCCGCCGAAGGTCGCAGCGAGGGGTCGGACGCTCAGGCGTCCGGCCCCGCGCCGCACCACCCGGACTCCCGTGAAGCGGCCGCCGCCGAGGGGTCGGACGAGACCCCCGTCGACGGTGCGCCGAACGACCTCACGGTCGACGACATCCTCGGAGCCACGCAGACCGGCGAGGCCGCGGCGGAAGACGCCGTGCTCGCCGACCTCGAGTCGACCCTGCTGAACGACCTCAAGCGCCTCCAGGCCGAGTATGCCAACTACCGTCGCCGCACCGAAGAGCAGCGTCAGGTCGAGATCGAGCGGGCGAAGGGCGAGGCCGCCAAGGGCCTGGTCCCCGTGCTCGACGACCTCGACCGCGCCGCTCAGCACGGTGACCTCGTCGACGGCACCCCGTTCGCCGTGATCGCCGACAAGGTGCGCACGGTCGTGGAGCGTCTCGGAGTGGTCGCGTACGGCGAGAAGGGCGAGGAATTCGACCCGCAGCGCCACGAGGCCATCTTCCAGCAGCCGACCCCCGGTGCCGAGAAGACCACGATCCTCGAGGTCGTCGAGGTGGGCTACCGCCTCGGAGACGTCGAGCTGCGCCCCGCGAAGGTCGTCGTCGCTGTCCCTGCGGAGTAGGTGATCGATGGCCAGCCAGGATTGGTTCGACAAGGACTTCTACAAGACCCTCGGGGTCTCCAAGGACGTCAGCGATGCGGATCTGAAGAAGACGTATCGCAAGCTCGCGCGGAAGTACCACCCGGACTCCAATCAGGGTGATGCCAAAGCGGAGGCCAAGTTCAAGGAGATCAGCGAGGCCTACTCCGTGCTCTCCGACGCCGAACAGCGCAAGGAGTACGACGAGATCCGCGCCATGGGTTCCGGCGCTCGCTTCACGGCGAGCGGTCAGGGTGCCGGCGGCTTCGAAGACGTGTTCAGCCGGTTCGGCCAGCAGGGCCGAGGGCAGACTGCCGACTTCGAAGACATCTTCGCGATGTTCAACCAGGGGCAGGGCGCGAGCTTCGGCAACGGCCGCTTCGGACAGACGAGCGGCGGATACCGCGGCTTCGGCGGCCCGCAACGCGGAGCCGACGTCACGGCGCGCACCACGCTCGACTTCGTCACCGCCGTGCAGGGCGAGACCATCTCCCTGCAGGGCGAAGACGGCAAGCCGTTCAAGGTGAAGATCCCCGCGGGCGTCGCCGACGGGCAGAAGATCCGTCTGCGCGGCCGAGGTCGTCCCTCGCCCGATGGCGGAGAGAGCGGAGACATCGTGGTGCAGATCGCGGTGCGCCCGCATCCGGTCTTCACGCGCGACGGTCTGAACCTGCGGGTCGTCGTGCCGGTGACCTTCACCGAGGCGACTCTCGGCGCGACGATCGAGGTCCCGACGCTCAGCGGCGACGTGGTCAAGCTCCGCGTCGCACCCGGCACCCCCTCCGGGCGGGTGCTGCGCGTCAAGGGACGCGGAGTCACCACCTCCAAGGGCACCGGCGATCTGCTCGCCGAGCTCCAGGTCGCGGTGCCGACGCACCTCGACGACGCCGCACGCGAAGCACTGAAGAAGTTCCAAGAGCTCGAGCCCGAGGAGAACCCGCGGGCCGAGCTCATGGCGAAGGCACGGCGATGACGAGCCGGACTCTCGCCGACGCAGGCGTTCGCGCCGGATCAGGCCGTTCTGTGAAGAACTCGCCTGTTCCGGCGCGTCTGCCTGCCTGGGCGCTTCTGCCCGCCACCGACGGGGGAGGAGAGAGGTTCCTGTGATGAACGCTGACACCCCGGTGTTCGCGATCGCGGCGGCCGCCGAACTGTCCGGCCTCCACCCGCAGACGCTGCGGCAGTACGACCGCATCGGGCTCGTCGTGCCCGGACGCACCCAAGGCGGATCCCGCCGTTACTCGCCTCGCAACATCGAGCAGCTGCGCGAGGTCGCCCAGCTCTCCTCCGAAGGCGTGAGCCTTCCCGCGATCGCGCGCCTGCTCGACCTCGAAGACGAGAACCGGGCGCTTCGCAGCCGCATCGCCGTGCTCGAGGGCGCCCTGCGCGCCGAGCGTGAGAATCGTCCCGGTGTGCGCGTGTTCGCCGCCGGCTCTGCGGGAGTGGTGCCCATGCCGACCGGCCGCCGCATCCGCCGCTCGACCGAGGTCGTGCTCTGGGATCCGCGCGGGAGCGCCTAGGCACCCCGCCCTCCGCGGTGTGTATCCTGTCAACAGTTAACAGGAGGTCACCATGACGCAGTCCGTGAAGCGCGGAGAATCCCTCGGCGCGCAGGTGGCCCGAGTCCTGCGGCAGCGCATCGTGCGCGGTGAACTCGCCCCCGGCGCGCGCATCACGGAGGAGGCGCTGGCGGAGGAGTTCTCGGTCAGCCGCGGACCCGTGCGCGACGCGCTGACACAGCTGAGCTTCGAGAAGCTCGTCGAGGTGCAGCGCCCCCGCGGCGTCTACATCGTCGGCCTCACCCATGACGACGTCGATCAGCTCTACAGCCTGCGCGGTGCCCTCGAGCAGCTCGCGCTGTCCCGCGCGATGCGCGTCGAAGACGACTCCCGCTGGACCGCGATGGCGGCGGCCGTCGGGCGCATGGGAGAGGCGGCGGATGCCGGCGACCACGCGGCCTTCGTCGTCGCCGACCTCGAGTTCCACTCGCAGATCTACGCCCTCGCCGACCACCCCCGCCTCGAGGGTGCGTGGAACCAGTACCTCCCGACGTTCACCGCTCTGCTCGAGGTCACGATCAACCACGACGAAGACCTGCACGAGTCATCCGGCGACCACGTCAAGCTCATGGATGTGATGCGCAGCGGGAAGCCCGCGCAGGCGGCGAAGGTGCTGTCGGAGCACCTGGACGGCGCCCGCGAACGCATGCTCGCCGAGCTCGCCGCCCGCGCCTGAGCGGGCGCATCCGCTGGTGGACGAGCTCGCACGAGTGTTGACTGTTAACAGTCAACACTGCTAGCCTCGGGGTGTCGACAACAAGGTCGACCCACGTAGAGGAGCAAAGATGCCCCGCAAGCGCATCACCCGGGCGGCCGCCGCGATCGCCGCCCTCGCAGCCACCGCTCTCATCGTCTCGGCCTGCACCAAGGTCGAAGAGGGCGAAGAGGCCGGATCGGCCTTCCCCGAGAACGACCTCCGACTCATCATCCAGGCCAACCCCGGCGGAGGATCCGACCTCTCGTCGCGTGCGCTCGCCACGGAGCTCGAGAAGATCCTCGACGTCAGCGTCATCCCGGAGAACATGCCGGGTGCCGCCGGCGCCCTCGCGATGGAGTACGTGGGCGCACAGGATCCCGACGGCTACGTCATCGGATTCGCCCCCGTCGAGATCGCGATGCTGAACACCACGCAGGGTGCCGACGTCCTGCCCGAGAACTTCGACCTGCTCGGCCAGATCATGCTCGCCCCCGGAGTCGTCACGGTCGGCGCGAACAGCGGCATCGAGACACTGGAAGACCTCGTCACCCAGGCGAAGGCCGGCGCCGTCACCGTCGCCAACTCCGGCGCCGGCTCCATCTGGGAGGCCGCAACCGTCGGACTCGGCAGTGCGACCGACGCCGACTTCACCCCGGTCCCGTACGACGGCGGAGCGACAGCGGTCGCGGCGGCCGCATCCGGTGAGACCGTCGCCGCCGTCTCCGGACTCGGCGAGGCACTGGCGCAGGGCGAATCCGTGCGCATCCTCGCCGTCATGAACGACGTGCGCCACCCCGACGCGGAAGACGTCGAGACGGTCGACGAGGCCATCGGCGAGAACGTCATCTTCGGCGGCTGGGGTGGCATCTACGCACCCAAGGGCTTGCCGGATGACGTGAAGTCCACGCTCGAGGCCGCGGTCAAGGAGGCCGTCGAGTCCGACAGCTACCAGAAGTTCCAGGCCGACGCCGGGAACCTGGTCGTGTACCGCGACTCCGCCGAGTGGACCACGTTCGTGGACGAGCAGTTCGACCTGTTCAAGGACCTCCTGGGCTGAGAACACTGCGGGGCCGGTGCAGACCGGCCCCGCAGCTGTTCCTCGTCGACGAAAGAAGGAGAATGATGTCCACCCCCGACACCGTTGCGGAACCGGCGGGCCACGACGGACCTGCCGGCGAGTACCAGGGCGCGCCCGCCTCCCGGCGCCTCGAGATCGTGTTCGCGGTCGTCGCCCTCGCCTTCACCTCGGGCTATCTCTTCCTCTCGACCCAGATCCCGCTGCGCCGCGAAGCCGCCGCCGGGCAGATCGACGCCCGTTTCTGGCCCCTCGTCATCGGGGTCACCGGAGTGGTCATCGCGATCGCACTGCTCGCCGTCGCGATCACCCGCCCGGCCCCCACCCGCGAAGACCTCGAGCGCATCCAGCCCGGCGGCTACCTGCGCGTCATCGCCACCCTCGCGATCACCGGCGCCTTCATCGCGCTCTGGTCGCTGGGTTCGGTCATCCTGCTCGGCTACCGCGTCGAGGTGTTCCCCGTCGCCGCCGCGCTGCTGATGGCCGCCCTCATGCTCCTCTACGGCCACCGCCGCTGGCTGAGCCTGATCATCTACTCCGCCTCCGTCACGGCGTTCGTCTACGTCGTGTTCGGGATGCTCCTGAGGATCCCCCTGTGAACGCGCTCATGGAGGGGCTGAACTCGCTCCTCGACATCTCGATCCTGCTCTACATGCTCGTCGGCCTCGTGCTCGGCTTCATGGTCGGAGCTTTCCCCGGCATCACCGCGACCATGGCCGTCGCGCTCGCCGCCGGATTCACGATGACCCTCGAACCCGTGCAGGGCCTCGCGGTGCTGCTCACCATCTACGTCGCCGCGAACTTCGGCGACCGGGTGCCGTCGATCCTCATCAACACCCCCGGGACTCCCGCCTCCATCGCCACCACCCTCGACGGGTATCCGATGGCCAAGCAGGGGAGGGCGGGTCTCGCCCTGACCATCTCGGCGATCGTCTCGGCGGTCGGCATCCTCGCCTCGCTCGTGCTGTTCTCGGTCGCGGCGGTGCCCATCGCCAGCTTCGCCCGCGACTACTTCAAGTCGCCGGAGCTGTTCGCACTCGTCGTCTTCGGCATCGCGATCATGATCGGCATCTCGTCGAAGTCGATGCTCAAGGGCATCCTCGCCGGACTCTTCGGCCTCATGCTCGGCAGCGTCGGCACCTACGCCGCGACCGCCGACCAGCGCTTCACCTTCGGGGTGCTCGAACTCGTCGAGGGCGTGAACTTCATCGCCGTCATCATCGGCCTCTTCGGCATCGCCGAGCTGTTCGACCAGCTGCTCACGCACCGCAAGTCCGCCGTGCGTCCGATCTCGAGCCTCGGCCGCTGGTGGCCGAACCGCGCCGAGCTGAAGCAGAGCGGCCGCGCGACCGCGGTCGGCGGCGCCGTCGGACTCGGCGTCGGCCTCATCCCCGCGGCGGGCGGCGACATCGCCGGCCTCATCGGCTGGGAGAGGGCGCGCAAGGCCTCCAAGCATCCGGAGATGTTCGGCAAGGGATCCATCGAGGGCGTCGCGGCCAGCGACACCGCCTCCAGCGCCACGCTCGGCGGCTCGCTCACCACGACCATGGCCCTCGGCATCCCCGGCGACTCGGTGATGGCCGTGATGATCGGCTCGATGATCATCTGGGGCATCACCCCCGGCCCGACGCTGTTCACGAACCGCCCCGACCTCGTGGTCTCGATCGTGGGCATCATGCTCATCGCGACGATCCTCTCGCTCGGATTGAGCCTGGTGCGCATGAAGGGAATGGTGAAGCTCCTCGACGTGCCGCAGCCTTACCTGTGGAGCGGCATCCTGATCTTCTGCATCATCGGCACCTACGCCACCTCGAACAGCCTCTCGACCGTCGTCACCATGCTCGTCTTCGGCGTGATCGGCGTGCTGCTCAAGCGCATGCAGGTGCCCGCCGGTCCGATCGTGCTGGGCCTGCTCCTCGGACCGCTCGCCGAGGAGAACCTCGCCCGCACGCTGGCGATCCTCCCCACACGGCCGTTCTTCGAGGTCGTCAGCCCCATCGCGCTCGTGCTGCTCGCACTGGCCGTGCTCTCGATCGTGATGCCGGCCATCCGCGCGGCCCGCAAGCCCCGCGCCGAGCGCGCGGCACTCGCGGACTCGATCCTGCACGACGACAGCATCCAGCAGATCGAGAAGGCGCACGACGAGCTCGCCGCTCAGCCGGATCTGCTCACCTCCACCGTCCGCAACGTCGACGTCCCCGCGCGCCGCATCCGCAAGTCCCGCAAGAACTCCGAGGAGACCGAGAAGTGACCCGCTACGACATCCTGACCGCCGTCCCGACCGCGTTCCGCCGCGACGGCAGCCTCGACCTGGAGGGGTCGCGCGCGATCTTCCGCTTCGTCGGCGAATCGGGCAACGAGGGCGCGTTCATCCTCGGCACGACCGGGGAGTTCCCGGCCGTCGACGTCACCGAGTTCACGGCCCTCGTCGCCGCCGCCGTCGAGGAACTGCAGGACCGCATGCGCGTCATCGTGCACGTCGGCCAGCCCAGCACCTTCGAGGCGGTGCGGCTCGTCGACATCGCCAAGGGCCTCGGTGCGACCGAGTTCGCCGCCCTCACGCCGTACTACCTGAAGTCGACCGAGGATGCGATCTTCGACTACTTCAAGGCGGTGTCGGATGCCGTCGGCGACGGGAGTCTGTACGTCTACATCTATCCGGCGCGCAGCGGCAACACGGTCTCGCCCGAGCTTCTGGTGCGGCTCTCAGAGCTGCCCAACATCGTCGGAGCCAAGCTCAGCGAGCTGTCCCTCGACGAGATCGCGGCGTACCGCGCGGTTGTCCCCGCCGACTTCGAGCTGTACACCGGCGCCGACCGCGACCTCATCGCCGCCGTCGACGCGGGGGCGCAGGGGGTCGTGTCCGGAGTCTCGTCGGTCACCCCGAAGCCGTTCCGCGCGCTGGCGGACGCCGGACGATCGGGTGATGCCGAGGCGATCGCGGCCGCGCAGGCCGCCGTCGACGACGTCGTCTCCCTCATCGGTGGAGACATGGCCCGCATGAAGGAGGCATACCGCGTGCTCGACGTCGTCGACGCCCACTGCCGCATGGCCATCGCCGAGCCGACCGACGCCGAGCGCACCGCCGTCGCCGAGGTGGTCGCCGCGCACCGCTGACCGGGATCGTGCAGGAGGCGCGATCACAGGAGATGGAAAAGTGCGCTTCCTAGCGTGGGAGCAGGGAACGACCCTGCTCCGCGCCTGGCGCGCGGGTGTCCTGCCACGAAGGAAGAACTCCTCATGACGAACACCAAAGCCTCCTCCGCCGCACCCTCGCTGGGACTCCTCGTCCTGCGCGTGGTCGTCGGTGCGATCTTCGCCGCGCACGGCGCGCAGAAGATCTTCGAGTTCACGCTGCCCGGAACGATCGGCAGCTTCGCAGGCATGGGGATCCCCCTCCCCGAGATCGCGGCGCCGGTCGTCGCCTTCGTCGAGCTCGTGGGCGGTCTCCTGCTGATGCTCGGGCTCTTCACGCGCCCCGTCGGCATCCTGCTCGCGGTCGACATGATCGTCGCGCTCGTCGCCGTGCACCTTCCCGCCGGCCTCTGGGTCGGGGAGGGCGGATACGAGTTCGTCGCGGTCCTCGGCGCCGCGGCGCTGGCCCTCGCGTTCACCGGCGCCGGGCGGTTCTCGGTCGACGGCGCGTTCCTGCGCGGACGAGCGCCGGCCTGGCTCGCCTGACCGGCGAGCAGTGACACGGATGCCGCGGGGTGACCCCGCGGCATCCGTCGTCTGCGGGGGATGTGCGGCGTTCTGGTGAACGGATGAGACGCGATAAGGTTGCGTAACCATTTCATTCTTGACACCGCTGTGAATGCGGAGTTATGGTGATGAAACCGATTTCACGCAGACCCGGCGAGAACTCGGATGCACCGTCGCATAGAACTTGCTGCCCAAAGGAGTGAACAGTGAAGTCGAACCACGCACACCCGTCCCGCCGCGCACGCGCGCTGCGGATCACCGGCCTCGTCGCCGTCGCGACCATCGCCCTGGCGGGTTGCGCCGCCGGCGACGACTCGTCGGATGCCGGAAGCGCCGGTGGGGAGCTCACGTTCTCCAACTGGCAGTTCCTCGAAGACGGCAAGGGCCCGATCATCTGGGACGCCGTCAAGGGCTACACGGGCCCCGATGACAACATCGAGCTCACCAAGGTCGAGATCCCGTTCGCGAACTACGCCGACAAGCTCAGCACCGAGCTGGGTGCCGGCGGCGGCCCCGACGTGATGGTGCTGCAGGACAGTCAGTTCGCCTCGCTCGTCGACGCCGGCGTGCTCGAGCCGCTCGACGACATCGCCGACGAGCTCGGCGACACCCTCAACAACACGAACGAGGCCGGAGTGTTCGACGGCGGGCAGTACGGCTTCAACTGGGAGCGTCCGACCTACAGCACCGTCATCTACAACAAGGACATCTTCGCCGAGCTGGGGCTGGAGGTCCCGACGACGTTCGACGAGTTCCTCACCACGGCGAAGACGATCAAGGATGAGCTGGGGATCGCCGGCTGGGCCGGCCGTCACCAGACCGCCGAGATCGACGGCTGGACGCTGGAGATGGCCAACTGGATCTACGGATTCGGCGGCGAGCTCAGCGACGGGAAGAAGCTGACCATCGACAAGGGCGAGAACGTCGAGGCCGTCGAGGCGTTCCTCGAGACGTTCGCCTCGGGCGTCGCGCCCATCGGCGACGACGCGTCGACCTTCCGCGCGAAGTTCGGACAGGGGCAGGTCGGAATGCTGTTCGAGAACTCCGGCGTCGCGACGACCATCACGAGCAACCCGGACAACGCCGTGAACGGCCAGAACATGGGTGCGGCTCCGCTGCCCCTCGCGAACCCCGGCTCGAACTCGCAGCTGATCATCGCCGTCAACGCGAACAGCGACAACAAGGAGGCTGCCAAGGACTTCGTGCGCTGGGTGCTCGGCGAAGAGGGTCAGACCGCCATCCGCGCGGGCCTCGGCGCCTCTGCCATGGCCACCGACGTCGAACCGGATGCTGCCTTCCTGGAGACGAACCCGTGGGCGACGCAATTCCTCGAGGCCGCCAAGACCTCGAAGTCGACCCTCGTCGAGGGCTTCGAGACCGAGAGCAAGGTCGTCTGGCGTGAGGTCCTCACCGCGGTCGAAGACCTGCGGGTCAACGGCGGCGACGTGAAGGCGAAGCTCGCCGAGGTGCAGGAGAGCCTCGAAGCCGAGCTCGGCTGAGCACTCCGAGGGGCGGGCCTCACCCCCGTCGCCCGCCCCTCGGTCATCCCTGCGACATGCGAAAGGACCCCCGGCCATGGCCACCCCCACGCTCGAGGCGCGACCCACGACGCCCTCTGCTCCGCCGCCCCGGCGACGCCGCGACACCGGCGCGATCGGACGCTTCATCGAGCGCAACGGCGCCTACCTCTTCCTCTTCCCGGCGATCGCCTACCTGGCGATCTTCACGGTCTTCCCCCTGATCCGCGGCGTGCTGCTGTCGTTCACCGCGACAAAGCTCGTCAACCCCTCCGGGGGACGGCCGGTCGGCATGGAGAACTACGAGTACCTGCTCTCGAGCGACAAGTTCTGGTCGTCCGTCATCACGACCCTCCTCTACACGCTCTTCACGGTGGTCTTCTCGGTCGGCATCGGCACCGCGGGAGCACTGCTGCTCAACACCGCTTTCAAGGGCCGCGGCATCATCCGCGCCATCGCCACGATCCCGTGGGCGGTGCCCACGGTGGCTGCCGCCCTCATCTTCGTCTGGATCTACAACAACGAGCAGGGCATCCTGAACCGCACCACCGCAGCGCTCGGCCTCGGTGAGCACGGCTGGCTCGTCGATCCGAAGTACGGGCTGTTCGCGGTGACACTCGCGACGGTCTGGAAGCTCACGCCGCTCGTGATGCTGGTCATGCTCAGCGCCCTGCAGAGCGTGCCGCACGAGCTCCGCGAAGCGACCTGGGTCGACGGCGCCACGCGCTTCCAGTCCTTCCGTGCGGTCACCCTGCCCCACATCATGCCGACCGTCCGCGTCATCACGCTGCTTATGACGATCTGGTCGATCCGGCGCTTCGAGATCATCTTCCTGATCACGGGTGGCGGGCCGCTCGATGTCACCAACACGCTCGTCGTGAACGTGTACCGCACCGCGTTCCAGGATCAGAACCTCGGACGGGCCGCGGCGATCGGCGCCCTCGGCCTGGTGCTGTCGCTCCTGGTGACTGTCGTCTACTTCATCGTCGAGCAGATCCAAGAACGTCAGGAGAGCCAGCGATGACCACCGTGCGCATCCCCACCGATCTCCCGCGTCGCCGCGGGATCGGCGCCAAGTTCGGCAGCCTCGGCAAGGCCGTCCTCATCACGCTGCTGGTCGTCTTCGCCGGATTCCCGGTGTACTGGATGCTGGCCACATCGCTCGGCACCGAGGCGTCGCTCTACGGCGGCAGCCAGCCGCTGCTCCCCGAGGTGCAGAACATCGGTCAGTGGGGCGGGTTCCTCTCCGACATCCCGATCCTGCGCTGGCTCGGCAACTCGTTCGTGATCGCCGCCGGCACGACGATTCTCAGCCTCGTGCTGGCGACCATGGCCGCGTACGCGCTCAGCCGATACAAGTTCCACGGCCGCGGCGTCGCCGGCTTCATCTTCTTCAGCACCCAGATGCTGCCCGAGGCGCTGATCATCGTCCCGCTGTACGCGATCTTCGCCGGCGCCGGGCTGCTCAACAGCCACTGGGGGCTCGTCCTCGCCGACACCGCGTTCGTGATGCCGGTGAGCATGTTCATCATCAAGAGCGGCATCGACAAGATCCCATACGAGATCGAGGAGTCGGCCCGTATCGACGGGTGCTCGCGCCTGCGCATCCTGACCACGATCGTCCTGCCGCTGATCATGCCGAGCATCGCGGCCGCGGCCGTCATCGCGTTCTTCGACGGCTGGAACGAGTTCATGTTCGCGAACACCTTCATCTCGTCGTCCGACCTGTGGCCGGCATCCGTCGGGCTGTCGTCGTTCCTCGGGCAGTTCTACACGCCGATGAACATCGTCATGCTGTGCGCGCTGCTGTTCGCGCTGCCCGCGATCATCTTCTTCCTGTGGGCGCAGCGCGGCATCGTGTCCGGGCTCACCGCGGGATCCGTCAAGGGCTGACCGCCCTGCAATCTGGAGTATCGATACATGTCTGAAGGACTCGACCCGCTCTTCTCGGTGCGGGACAAGGTGGTCGTCGTGACCGGCGGCTTCGGCCAGATCGGAGCGGAGTTCGTCCGCTCGCTGCACCAGCGGGGCGCGCGCGTCGCGGTGACCTCCCGCAGCGAGGTGGCCGATCCCGCCGCGCGTCTCGGCATCGAAGACCCGGATGGGCGGCTGCTCGCCGTGGCGATGGACATCACCGACCAGGCCAGCGTCGACGCCGGGCTCGACCGGGTCGCCGAGACCTGGGGTGTGCCGACCGTCGTCGTCAACAACGCCGGTCTCGACACGCAGCCCAGCGCGCCGCCCGAGGTCTCCGGACCGTTCGAGGAGTTCCCCGTCGAGGTGTTCCGCGAGGTCGTCGACACCAACCTCGTCGGCACGTTCCTCGTGACGCAGGCAGCGGGCCGGCGGATGCGCGACGCCGGCGTCGGCGGCTCGATCGTGAACGTGGGGTCGATCTACGGCATGGTGTCTCCCGTGCAGGACATCTACGCCTACAAGGCCGAGGACACCGGCATCCCCTTCATCAAGCCGGTCGCCTACTCGGCCGCGAAGTCGGGGCTCTACAACCTCACCCGCTACTGCGCCACGTACTGGGGCCGGGCAGGCATCCGCGTCAACACGCTCACGCCCTCGGGGGTTCGGCGGGACACGCAGGACGCGAAGTTCCAGGCCAACTACATCGCGCGGATGCCGATCGGCCGCATGGCCGAGGCCGATGAGTACAACGGCGCCCTGGTCTTCCTCGCGTCCGACGCCTCGACGTACATGACCGGCTCCAACCTGGTGGTCGACGGCGGGTGGACCGCGTGGTGACTGACCTGCTCGGCACGCGTCTGTTCACGGCGGCGGTCACCCCGATGCGCCGCGACGAGAGCGTCGATCACGGGGCGCTGGCGACCATGCTCGACGCCGACATCCGCCGCGGCGTCGAAGGCCTCTACATCTGCGGGTCCTCCGGCGAGGGCGTGCTGCTCTCCGAGGCCGAGCGCATCGCGGTGGCGGAGACCGCGGTGACGGCTGCCGCGGAGCGCGTGCCCGTGGTCTCGCACGTCGGAGCGATGTCGACGGGAGAGGCGGTCCGCATCGCCGCCGCGGCGAAGCATGCCGGGGTCGGCGCGATCTCGATGATCCCGCCGCTGTACTACGGCTATTCGACCGCGGATGTCGTGCGGCACCTGCGCACCGTGATCGACGCGGTCGAGCTTCCCTTCATCCTCTACAACATCCCGCAGTTCACGGGACGGGACATCTCCGAGGGCGGCTTCGACGAGCTGCTCGCGCTGCCGCAGGTGATCGGCGTCAAGCACACCTCGCGCAACCTCTACGGCGCCGAGCGGATCCTCCGCCGCTACCCGCACCTGACCCTGATCAACGGCTTCGACGAGTTCTACCTGCCGGCGCTGTCGATCGGCGCCCGCGGAGCGATCGGCACCACCGTGAGTCTGCAGATCGAGCTCTTCCGTTCGCTGCGGCGGCGATTCGACGCGGGAGACCTCGCGGGAGCGCGCGCCGTGCAGGTGCGCATCAACGACACCGTCGAGGGCATGGTCGAGGTCGGCGTGTTCGGTGCGGCCAAGTACCTCGGCGGCAAGCTGTCGGTGCCGCTCGGCGACTGCCGATCCCCGCTCCCGGCGCTCGACGACGACGGGCGCGCGCGCCTGGACGTGGTCTTCGCCCGGCTGCAGGAGAACATCGCGGTCACCGCCGAGGAGGATGCCCGCGCGGGCTCGTGACGTGTGATCGCGGGCGTCGTCCGGGAGGGCCGGTAGGGTGAAGCATCCGGGCAGCAGAGGGCGGGAAATGACCACGATCTACGACGTCGCGCGGCGCGCGGGCGTGTCGCCGGCCACCGTCTCGCGGGTGTTCAACGGCACCAGGGTCTCGCCCGAGAAGATCGAGGCCGTGCGGGCAGCGGCGGAGGAGTTGAACTTCACGCCGAACCGCGCCGCGCGCACCCTGCGCACGCAGAGCTCAGAAGTCATCGCCCTCGTCATCCCCGACATCGAGAATCCGTACTTCACCGAGATGGCTCGCGGGGTCGAGGATGTGGCCTCCGAGGCCGGATACTCGGTGGTGCTCTGCAACTCCGACTCGCAGACCGTCAAAGAGGCGACGTACCTGCAGATCGCGATCGCCGAGCACATGTCGGGCGTCATCATCGCGGCCGCGTCGAAGGAGACGGATCTCGAGAGCATCCTCTCCACCGGTCGGCCGGTGGTAGCCGTCGACCGCGTCACCCGCCACGAGCTCGATGTGGTGGTGATGGCGAACCGTGAGGCGGGCGTCGCGGCGACCGAGTCCCTGATCGCCGCCGGCTACCGGCGCATCGCCTACATCGGCGGTCCGGAAGACATCGACACCGCGGCCGACCGCGCCGCCGGCTGGCGGGCGGCGCTCACGTCGGCGAGACGTGCGGCCGACATCGACCAGCTGCAGCGGTTCGCGACCTTCCGTGTCGACGGCGCGCGTGCGGCGATGGAAGAGCTGCTCGCCCTTCCCGAGCCGCCCGACGCCGTGGTCGCCGGGAACAACCTCATCGGCGTCGGAGCGATCCAGGTGCTCACCGAGCACGGACTCACCCCGCCGGCCGTCGGGGTCGCCGTCGTCGGATCCCTGCCCTTCACGACGCTCTCGCCGACCGCCGTCACGATGGTGCGGCTGCCCGCCCGGCACATGGGCGTCACCGCGGCGCGCATGCTCCTCGAGCGCATCGCCGGCGACACCCATGCCCCGCGCACGGTCGTGCTTCGGGGCGAGACCCGCCACGCGACAGCCCCGCGCCCGGCCTGACATCGAGCTGATCCCGGCCTGACGTCGGCCGACTGCATACGCAACCATCATTCTCGCTTGCGCTGTGAAATCGATTTCAGTTACGATCTCCTCAGGCGTGATCAAGGAGGACACCATGCGATGCACCCTCGGGGTGGATGTCGGTACATCGAGCACCAAAGGCGTGCTCGTGGCGGCCGACGGAACCATCATCGCCACCACCACTCGGACGCACGACGTCTCCCGGCCGCGCACCGGCTGGGTGGAGATGGACGCCTCGATCTGGTGGGACGAGTTCGTCGACATCGCCCGCGAACTTCTCTCGGCACACCCCGACGCGGAGGTCGTCGCCGTGGGCGTCAGCGGGATGGGGCCCTGCATCCTCTTCGCCGACGAGAACGATCAGCCGGTCCGGCCCGCGATCCTCTACGGCGTCGACACCCGCGCATCCGCCCAGATCGAGCGGATCACCGCCGAGCTCGGCGTCGAGGAGATCACCCGCATCGGAGGCTCGGTGCTCTCCTCGCAGGCGGGAGGCCCGAAGATCGCCTGGATCGCGGAAGAGGAGCCGGCAGCCTGGGCGCGCGCCCGACGGCTGTTCATGCCCGCATCCTGGCTCGTCCGTCGGCTCACCGGCGCGTACGTCTTCGACCACCAGTCCGCGAGCCAGGTCTCCCCGCTCTACGACATCGAGAGCGAGCGGTGGCATGCCCCGTTCTGGGGCCGCTACGCCACCACGATCGTGCAGCCGCGACTGGCCTGGGCGGGCGACATCGCCGGCGCCGTCACCGTGCAGGCATCCGAGACGACCGGGATCCCGGCGGGAACGCCCGTCATCACGGGCACGATCGACGCCTGGACCGAGGCCGTCAGCGTCGGCGCGCACGAGACGGCCGACCTCATGCTCATGTACGGGACGACCATGTTCATGGTGTTCACCAGTGCGGTGACGCCGGGGGAGCCCGCGCTGCGCACACCGTCGATGTGGACCACGGCCGGGGCCTTCCCCGGAACCCGGAACCTGGCCGGAGGCCTCTCGACGTCCGGCGCGCTGACCGCCTGGCTGAAGGAGCTGACGGGTACCGACTATCCCGAACTCCTCGCCGAGGCGGAGGCGTCGGGGGTCGGCGCCCGCGGCGTGCTGATGCTCCCGTACTTCGCCGGCGAACGCACTCCCATCCAGGACCCGGACGCGCGGGGCGTGATCGCCGGACTGACTCTGGAGCACGCCAGGGGAGACCTGTACCGGGCAGCGCTCGAGGCCACCGCGCTCGGCGTGCGGCACAACGTCGAGACCATGCGGGCCGCCGGCGCCGATATCCGCCGGATCGTCGCCGTCGGCGGTGGCACGCAGGGCCGGTTGTGGCTGCAGATCGTCTCCGATGTCACCGGCCTCGTGCAGGAGGTGCCGCAGACCACGATCGGTGCGAGCTACGGCGCCGCCTTCCTGGCCGCCGTCGCCGTGGCGGCCGACGGCGAAGCGCCGCTCATCACCGACTGGAACCCCATCACGGAGCGCATCACCCCGGACCCCGACCTGCGCCTCGCCTACGACACCCTCTTCGACCGTTACGTGCGCCTGTACGACGCGACGAAGGGCGTCGTCCATGAACTCGCCGCCGAGCAGCGCGGCACCACACCCATCCCCAACCCGGAGGCATCATGACCACCTACACCCTGCCCGCACGGGCATCCCGTCCGGCAGTCGCTCCGAAGACGGCGTACCTCATCACCTCGGGCGACCTGCGCGAATCCGCGAACATCGCCGGATGGCCCACCCAGGTCGAGCTCGAGGCCGGCGTCACGGGCGTGCTCGCGGATCTCGGTTGGGAGGTCATCCGCCCCTTCGGCGTCGACCCGGAGACCGGTCACGGATTCATCTCCAGCCAGCGCATGGGCCTGGAGGTCTTCCGAGACATCCCGGTCGACGCCCCTCTGGTCGTGGCGATCGCCAACTGGCAGTACTCCCACCACGTGCTCGCCGGTCTCCGCACGCACCAGGGCCCGATCCTCACGGTCGCGAACTTCGCCGGCGACTGGCCCGGCCTCGTCGGACTCCTCGGCCTGAACGCCGGCCTGACGAAGATGGACAAGCCCTACGCCACGACCTGGTCCGTCGACTACACGGACGACTGGTTCAAGGCGGGCATCGAGGAGTGGACGCAGACGGGTGCCATCACCCACGACGCCTCGCACGTGCGCGCGCTCCCCGCCCTCCCTGACAGCCCCGAGAAGCAGCTGGGCGAGGCGCTCGCCGCGGAGCTGCTCGCCGAGAAGGCCATCATCGGCGTCTTCGACGAGGGCTGCATGGGCATGTACAACGCGATCTTCGACGACGAGCTGCTCAACCAGACGGGCATTTACAAGGAGCGGCTGTCGCAGTCGGCGCTGTACGCCGAGATGCTCGAGGTCACCGAGGCCGAGGCGGACGCCGCCTACGACTGGCTGATCGACGCGGGCATGACTTTCCGGTACGGCGAGGACGCCACCACCGAACTCACCCGTGAGCAGGTGCAGTGGCAGCTGAAGATGTACATCGCCGCGCTCCGCATCGCCGACGACTTCGGACTCGACGCGGTCGGCATCCAGTATCAGCAGGGTCTGAAGGACCTGGTGCCGGCATCCGACCTGGCCGAGGGCATCCTGAACTCGACCGAGCGGCCGCCGGTGACCTCGCGCGACGGCTCGCGGGTGCTGCACGAGGGGCGCGCGTTCCCGCACTTCAACGAGGCCGATGAGGGCGTCGCGGTCGATGCCCTCGTGACCGACCGTGTCTGGCGCGCGATGGGACTCGTGCCCGACAACACCCTGCACGATGTGCGCTGGGGCGAGGACTACGACGGGCAGTTCGTCTGGGTCTACGAGATCTCGGGCTCCGTTCCGGCATCTCACCTGGGCGGATGGCAGAACGCCGAGGGCTGGCGGCAGGGGCACGTGTTCTTCCCCGCCGGCGGAGCCACGATCAACGGTGTCTCGAAGCCGGGCGAGATCGTGCTGTCGCGTGTGTTCATCGCCGACGGGATCCTGCAGGCCGACATCTTCCGCGCGTCGGTCGTCGAGCTGCCGGCGGAGGAGACCCAGCGCCGCAAGGATGCCACGAACCCGGAGTGGCCGATCGCGCACGTCGTGCTGCACGGCGTCTCCCGCGACCAGTTCATGGCACGACACAAGGCGAACCATGCGCAGCTCGTCTACGCTCCGGATGCCGAGACGGCCGACAAGGCCCTGATCGCGAAGGCCGCGATGTTCGCGGGCATGGGCATCGAGGTCAACCTCGTGGGAGACGTCGCGGTCTGAACCGGGGGAGGTTGCGACGACGGGGACGGGTGCCGGCGCATCCGTCCCCGTCTTCTGTTTTTGGCGGAGGGTTACTGTGACCGCCAGAACCGCACGGCGAGGTTCGTGAGTTCTTTGTCGAGGTCGTCGACCTTCGACTCGATGCGCCCCAGGCGTGCGTCGACCCCGTCGATGCGCGCCGAGAGGGTGGCGTCGACTCGGCCTACCTCGGCGCGGATCACTCGGCTGAGCTGCGTCGTCATGAGCGTCATGCCACCGAGCATCACGGCGGCGAACACCCCGATCAGCGTCCATACCTGTGGGTCGTTCAAGCGCATGCCTCCAGTCTGAATCCGGGTGCCCACGTTGTCACGGTATTCCGGTGCGGCGACGCCGGGAGGCCGGCAATTGGGGGCGCAACCCTGGGCTCGCGTCTCGGTGCAGAACGGGAGTTCGCCTCTCGATCGCCGTTCTTCACCTCCGTCCACTTAAGCGATATAGTCGGCCGCAGGCCGCGCTGATGCGGCCTGATCTCGATATCGATGATGAAGGAGACGATCTGCAATGAGTCAGCCGCACGCCAGGATTCACAGGTTCCGAAAGGGCTTCGCCGTCGTCGCAGGTCTTGCGCTCGCAGCTTCGGGCGCTGTCGCCGTGTCGCCGGCCGCAGCGACAGAGAAGCCCGGGGAAGATCCGCAGCTCGCCGTCTACGTGGAGGTGAACTCGAACGATTTAGTGAATGTCGCCGACTACACGCTCGCGGAGTCAGGTCGACCGGCCGTCGACCTGGCGATGATCTTCGCCGCCAACATCAACTACGACGGTGAGAAGGCGTACCTGCACTTCAACGAGCGCGTCACCGAGACCCTCGATGACGCGGCGAACCAGATCCGCCCGGTGCAGGCGCGCGGAACGAAGGTGCTGCTCTCGGTGCTCGGCAATCACCAGGGGGCGGGGTTCGCGAACTTCACGTCCTATGAGCAGGCGGATGCGTTCGCCGCGCAGCTCGCCGATGCGGTGACGACCTACGGGCTCGATGGCATCGACTTCGACGACGAGTGGACGAACTACGGGGCGAACGGGACCCCGCAGCCCAACGCTCAGTCGTTCGGATGGCTGGCCACGGCACTCCGCGACCGTCTCGGTCCCGACAAGATCATCAGCCTGTACGCGATCGGCGAGACGTACACCGTGACGGACTTCAGCCTGTTCGACGCCGCGGCGGTGCTCGACTACGCCTGGAACCCGTACTACCCGACCTACAACGCACCCACCGTTCTCGGGCTCGACGACAGGTCCCGCCTCGGAGCAGCGGCGATCGACCTCTCGAACGTGAGCGCGGCGACGGCGACGGACTTCGCCGAGCGCACGGTCTCAGACGGCTACGGCGTCTACGTGGCGTACAACCTCACGGCGACGGATCAGTCCGACCTCCTCTCCGGCATCACGCAGCATCTCAAGGGCGAGGCGACGGAGTACCGGGCCGCGCCGAAGGACACCACGGCCCCCACCGTGACCGTCAAGAAGGGCACACCGTTCACGACCGGAACGGACGGCGGCTACTCGAAGGTCAGCTTCAAGCTCCACGATGCGGGGAAGATCGACCGCGTGTCCGTCAACGGGGTCCTGAAGGACCTCACGGACGACAAGTGGAGCGACCTCAACTTCGTGAAGCCCGGAGTCTTCGGCGCCGTCGCCGGGTCGAACACGCTCGAGGTGTTCGACGTCGCGGGCAACCGCACCGAGGTGCCGTTCGTCCTGACGCCGTGATCAGCACACCTGAGTGATCAGTCCAGGTCGAAGAACTCGAGCTGACGGGTCGTGGGGGCCGGGCGGCCGCCGCCCCCGCGCGGCGCCACCGCCCGCGCCACCCCCCCGCGCCCGGCCACCAGCCGCCCGAGGAGCCCCGCGCGGACGGCGCGCCGCCGCGGCCCCGGGAGCCGGGTGGAGAT
>NZ_JBHJXY010000001.1:447335-835782 GCF_042269505.1 Microbacterium sp. NPDC055988 | reverse complement strand
GGTGGCCGCGCCGCGCCCCGGACTACGCGGGGGTCGCCCGGGCGACCTATTCCCCGGCCGGCTCCTCCCCGGGGGGGGGGGGGGGGGGGCCCCCGGGGGGGGGGGGGGGGCCCCCCCCCCCCCCCCGACCCGCGAGGTCAGCGTGAACGGCGTCGTGCGGTCTGCCGGCAGCTCCGCGCGGTGCGTCATCGTGACCGGCATCCACCGACCA
This sequence comes from Microbacterium sp. NPDC055988, assembly GCF_042269505.1. NCBI lineage: Bacteria > Bacillati > Actinomycetota > Actinomycetes > Micrococcales > Microbacteriaceae > Microbacterium > Microbacterium sp. NPDC055988. Next base: position 835,571 of record NZ_JBHJXY010000001.1, on the reverse strand, counting down.
TCCGTGCCCTCGGCCTCCCATCGAAGGGACGATGACGATGCCGCAGTCACCACGAGTGTCACGCTGATGTCGGTGACACCTCGAGGCGCCCCGAACCGCCATCCCACCCATTCCCCGGGGCGCAGCATGACGCCGGCGCCACCCGACGGCGAACCGTCGTCGAAGATCCGCTCGGGAGCGACCGTCTCGGGCGAGGCGATGAGGTGACCGGGACCGGACGTCAGGTCTGCCCGCCAGACCGCGACGTCGCCGGTGGAAGGTCCCTGTTCGAGCGCGGTGGCCGGGTCGACCCCGAACTCCAGCTCCAGCACGGCGTCGCCGACGAGTGCGTCGATCGGCAGCTCCGCCGCCGGCAGCGGCACCCCGTCGAGGCGAGCCCGCTGCAGGATGCGCGCCGACGGCTCACTCCGCACCGACCGGATGCGCAGCGAGGAGCCGTCGCCCCGATCCACACAGACGTCGTCGAAGAGAGGCGACCCGATCCGCAGCCGGCCCGAGGCGAGTTCCAGGGGATAGAGCCCGAGCGCGGCCCACAGCCACCAGGCGCTCATCTCGCCGTTGTCCTCATCGCCCGGGAACCCCTGGCCGATGTGCGCGCCGGCGAACAGGCGTCCGGCGAGGTCGTGCACGATGTCGGCGGACTTCCACGGGTGGTCGCTGAACGCGTACATGAACGGGATGTGGTGTGCGGGCTGGTTCGAGATCGCGCACATCCCCGACCGGAGCGCCCTCGCCTCGCGCTGCTCGTGGATGACGGTGCCGTACGCGCCGCCGAACCGTTCGTCTGCGGTCTCCGCTTCCGCGAACAGGGCGTCGAGGTGGCGTCCGAGACCGGCGGGACCTCCGTAGAGGTCGGCAAGGCCCGCGCCGTCGTGCACGGCGCCGACCGACATGCCCCAGGCGTTGGTCTCGACGTTGTCGCCGCCCCAGGACCGCGGATCGAATGCGCTGGCGGCAAAGGCGCCCTCACAGTCCCTGCCGCGGAAGAACCCGGTGTCGTGGTCGAACAGCGCGCGGTACGACCGGGCGCGATTCTCGAAGTATCGGGCGAAGGATCGATAGCGCGCGGCAGCGGATTCGGTCTCGCATGCGGAATCGGATGCGACCTCTCGGGCGAGCTGCGCCGCGAGCCTCCCGAGCGCGGCATCGCTCACCGCGTTCTCGATGCTCCAGCTCATGCCCTCGGGCACGTTCGAGGAGATGTATCCGGTGAACCGGCCCCTCGCGATGCCCTTGCGGCCGCGGCGCGCATCCGGCCCCGGCTCGCACGCGTTCCGCCATCCGCTCTCGAACGCGGTGACGCGGTCGAAGTCCACGCCCCAGCGTGCGGCGTCGGCGAAGATCTGGTCGCTCGAGGTGCCGACCATGCTGTCGACGTATCCGGGTGCGCTCCATCGCGCCATCCAGCCTCCGCGGCGATACTGCTCGAGCTGCCCGTCGAGGAGCCGCCCGGCGAGGGCGGGATCGAGCAGGGCGAGAGCCGGCCACTCGGTGCGGTACGTGTCCCAGTATCCGTTGTTCACGACGAGTTCGCCGTCGACGGCCGGTGCGACTCCGCTCTCGTCGTGTGACTCTCGCGCGGCGAACACATCGGCGAATCGCCAGACGGGTGCCTCCGCGGTCCCGGCGTTCTCGGCCGCGCTGTTGGGGTACAGGTTCATCCGGTGAAGCGCGGCGGCGATCCGAGACCGATTCTCCTCGTCGGCGAGCGCGCGGTAGGGGGCGTCGGCTTCGGGTAACGGGGGGATCGTCACCCGCGACAGCAGGCGATTCCAGGATGCGGCGGCCGCGCCCCGCAGCTCCTCATAGGGGATGGTCGCCCGAGCCTCGGAGTCGAGACTGTGCCGTGCCTGCTCCACCGAGAGGAAGGAGATGCCGATCCGTACCTCGAGCGCCCCGCGTCCGCCGATGTAGCCGGCGACCCTGCCCCGCCCGTCGTCGTCGAGTGGTCCACGCTCGTCGGTTTCGACGCCGTGCGGGGTCCGCAATACGGATCCGGCGAAGAAGCAGCGCGGCGCATTGCCCCAATCCTCGGGCCCTTCCGGGATCCACCCTTCGAATCCTCCCGCATCCGTCCAGACGAGGCGCCCGTCATCCGAGAGCTGATCGATGACGAACCCGACCGGGGCATCGGCGTCCACGCCGCGCACGCGGAACGCGGCCGTGTGCGACGTCGCCGTCATCTCCACGCGCAGACCGTCGCCGAGCTCGGCCGCGTACTCGTGGGGACGGGCGCGTTCGGAGCCGGGGGTGATCCAACGCCGGCGGCCGGCGCGATGCGAGGTGGGCTCGCCGAGGTACGGCATCAGCTGCAGCACCGAGCGATCGCCGATCCACGGGCTCGGTTGATGGGAGAACTGCAGTGCTTCGAGCCGTCGCCCCTGCGCGTCGTCGTGCAGGAACGGACGGTAGGGCCACCGGGCGTCTTCCGCGTCGGTCGCCGGGGTGACGAACGTGAATCCGTGCGGTATCGCCACCGCCGGGATGGTGTTGCCGCGCGAGAACCGTGGACCGGAATGGGTCCCGCGCCGGGTGTCGACCCGTTCGACGGGAGCGAGGTCGGCGGAGGGAGCCCGCTCCTCGACCACGACCTGCACGAACCCGGCGCACCGCGTGGGCAGGTCCGCGCCGTCGGGGAGGGATGCGGTGCCGGGGAGGGACGCGGTGCCGAGCACGATCTCGACGGTGCCGCTGCGGCGTGCAAACGGGGCGAGGGAGACGGTGTCGGCGTTCCACTGCTCGGGCAGGCTCCACCGGGCATCGAACTGGGCGTGCGCCGTGATCGGGAAGTCGTAGCGGTCCCGCACGGCCGAGATGTCACTCAGCCGCGTGCCATCGGGGAAGCGCACATCCACCGTCACGGCGAGCGCCGCGTGCGGAGCCAGCGTCGCCGAGGGGCCGTCGGCATAGAACGCCCAGTGCAGCACGGTGTCGGGGGAGATCTCGAGGTCGGCGAACCCCGGCACATCGATCCGCTGCTCGCCGGCCGCCGGATCGAACGCGAAGGCGTGCACCGCGCCGGGCAGCACGCCCGCACGAGGACGGGAGGAGGGAGGATCTGCCGGCCCGTCCGCCGGCGTCAGATGCGCGGCGCTCACCCCTTGATCGCGCCCTCCTGCACGCCCTTGAAGAAGAACCGCTGCGTGAACGAGAACATGATGACGATCGGCACGAGCGCGATCATGGTGCCGGCGGCGATCAGGCGCGGGTCGACCGAGAAGCTGCTGTTCAGGTATGCCATGCCGACCGTCAGGGTGTACTTCGACGGATCCGAGAGCACGATGAGCGGCCACAGGTAGTCGTCCCAGGCGCCGATGAACGCGAAGATCGCGACCACCGAGACCATGCCGCGGATGTTCGGCCACACGATGTGCCGGATGCGCTGCCAGGTCGTCGCGCCGTCGACCGTCGCGGCATCCAGCACGTCCTTGGGGATCATGCGGCACGCCGTGGCGATCAGGAGCACGTTCATCGCGCTGATCGCACCGGGAAGGAAGACGCCCCAGAGGGTGTCGGCCAGCCCCAGAGCGCGGATCGTGAGGAAGTTGCTGGTGACCGTCACTTCACCGGGGAAGAGCAGCGTCGACAGCAGGATCGCCATGACGATCCACTTGCCGCGGAACCTCATGCATCCCAGCGCGTAGCCGGCGAACGTGGCCAGGACCACGTTGCTGACGACGGTGCCGACCGAGACGAGCAGGGAGTGCCAGGCGTAGAGGTACACCGGCACGATGTCGGCGACCCTGCTGTAGTTCTGCAGCGTCGGCTCGCGCGGGATGAGCTCGGGCGGGAACGAGTAGATGTTCTCCTGCGGACCCTTGAACGACGTCGACAGCTGCCAGATGAACGGCCCGATGACGAGCACGAGCACGAAGAGGAGGAGGGCGTATCGACCGATCAGCCCGCCGAGGGTCGGCTTGCTGAAGTCGCCGGAGCCGCGGCGGCGGAACATGCGCTCCCGGGGCGGTGCCGACAGCTCCTCGGAGGGTCGGGCGTCGTCGGTCGAACGGGGCGGCGTGAGTGTGCTCATGCGGAGACCTTCGCCTTCTTCTCGCGATTCATGACGGCTATCGCGACGAGGGGGATGAGGGTGAGCAGGAACAGCGCCACGCTGATGGCGGAGGCGTATCCGATGTTCCCGTTGAGGCCGGAGCCGACCTGGCGGATGAGCATCACGAGCGACATGTCGTATCCGCCCGGGCCGCCCGTGCTCTTGGAGAGCACATCGAGCTCGGCGAACACCCTCATGGCGGACACGGCGATGAGCACCGAGATGAGGAGCATCGCGCCGCGGACCGAGGGGATCGTCACCGACAGGAAGCGACGGAAGGAACCGGCGCCGTCGAGCATCGCCGCCTCGTGCAGCTCCTTGCCGACGTTCCCGAGGGCCGCGAGATACACCACCATGTAGTAGCCCAGGCCCTTCCAGACCGTGAGCAGGATGGCGCAGCCGAGCAGCAGCCAGCGGTCGACGAGGAACGCCATCGGTTTGTCGACCAGCCCGAGGAACTCGAGCGTCTGGTTGATGATGCCCCGGCTGTCGAACAGCCAGGTCCAGATGAGGGCGACCACGACCACCGAGGCGATCACGGGGAAATAGAACGTGGTGCGGAAGAACGAGATGCCAGGCAGCTTCTTCTGCACGAGGAGGGCGAGCAGCAGCGGCAGGATCGTCAGCAGGGGCACGCACACCACCACGTAGATGAGACACGTGGTGAGGGCGTTCCAGAACATCTCATCGCCGAACATGCGCTCGTAGTTCGCGCCGCCGACGAACTCAGGCGTCCGCAGGGGCTTGGCGTCGGTGAAGCTGAGGAAGACCGTGTTCAGGAACGGCCAGAGCGCGAACACCAGCACCCAGGCGACGGCGGGCCCGAGGAGCAGCCAGGGTGTGAACCACCGGTGGGATCTCATCGTGGTCTTCCTGCCGGCCGGGCTGCCGGTGCTCGCACGCATGGCTTACTTGTCCACGCGGTTGGCGTTGGCGTACTCGACGATCTTGTCGAGCTGCGTCTTCGCGTCCGCCTCGCCGTTGACCGCGAGGGCGATCTGCTGGGTCATGTAGGTGGCCATGTCGGACGTCCACTGGAAGGGCAGCGCCTTGGCGTCCTTCATCGCGCCGAACACCGTGTCGATCGCCGACAGCTGCTTCTGGTCGGTGACCGTGGCGGCGATGTTGTCGACGACCTCGTCGCCACCCTCGGCCGTGCCGGGGGCGGTGCCGACGGCGAGGGACGAGAACGCCACCTGGTTCTCCTGGTTCGTCGCGAACTCCGCGAAGGCGAGCGCAGCTTCCTTGTTGTCGGAGTCGGCCGAGACGTTGAGACCCTGCACGTACAGCGGTGCGACACCGAGTCGCGGGGTCGCCACCGTGTTCTCGAGCAGCGCCGGTGCGTCCTTCTGCAGGTCGGTCGTGAAACCGGTGCCGCCGGTGGTGAAGGCGACCTTCTCCTGGATGTACGCCTCCGCGTTTCCCCCGTAGTCGCCGGTCAGCGCCTCGGCCGGCATCGCACCCGCGGCATACGCGTCGGCATACTTCTCGATGATCGCCGCGGCCTCGTCGGTGTTGAAGTCGAACTCGCCCTCGTCGTTGATGACCTCCATGCCGGCGGCCGTGAACGTGTCGAGGGCCGGGATCGAGGAGAGGAGCTGCACCTTGCCGTTGGACTCGGTGGCCACGTCCTTCGCAAGCGTGAGGAGCTCGTCGACCGTGGTCGGCAGGTTCTCCTCGGTGACGCCGAAGGGCGCGAGCTGTGCGAGGTTCCACCAGGAGGCGTCGCTGGAGAGGTACCAGGGCAGCCCGAAGGTGCCTTCGGTGCCCGGGTACTGGCTGTAGGCCTCCCAGGCGCCCGTGTTGTAGGCGGACTTCAGATCGGGGTCGGCGGTCTCGAGGTCGACCAGCTTGCCCGCCGCGACCAGCGGGTACGCGATGTCGGGCGGCAGGTTGAGCACGTCGGGCAGGGTGTCGGCGTTCGCCTGGCTCAGGATCTTCTCCTGGTAGCCGTCTCCCGGCTGGTCGAGCCACTCGACCGTGACGTCGGGGTGTTCCTTCTCGAACGCGTCGATGAGGTCTTCGAAGTACGGGGTGAACTTCTCGTTCTTGAGCGACCACGTCTGGAACTGGATGGTGCCGCTCAGGTCGCCCGAGGTGTCGATGGGGCCCGCGTCACCGGCGGTGGCGCCACCCCCGGTGCAACTCGTCAGCGCCAGAACGCCGATGCTGAATCCTGCCAGGGCGGCAATGCGTGTCCGAATCTTCATCGTGCTTCTTCCTCGAGGCGGGCGATTCTGCCTTCCGTCCATCAAAATGGCACTGGAACGCTTTAGCAGATGAAACCATCCGATTCCGCGCCTGTCAAGGCCCGCACGCGTGGGCCTTGCGGTGAACGAGGAAGATGGGTGCGCCTTGTTGCTCAAGCGTTATAGTGGTGCGAACTCCGCCCTCCTCGAAGGGCACGTCCGAAAGGTCTGACACATGACGCAGCGCGGCGCCCTCGATGCTCCTCTGAGGTTCGGGGCGAACTACACGCCGTCCAAGGACTGGATGCACTCCTGGCTCGACTTCACTCCCGACGACGTGCGCCGTGACTTCGCCGCACTGGCCGAGCTCGGGCTCGATCACGTCAGGGTCTTCCCGCTGTGGACCGTGCTGCAGCCGAACCGCACACTCATCCGGCAGAAGGCGATCGACGACGTGCGCGCCGTGGTCGACATCGCCGGCGAGTTCGGCATGGATGCCGGGATCGACGTGGTCCAGGGCCACCTCTCGAGCTTCGACTTCGTCCCGTCGTGGCTGTACACGTGGCACGACAAGAACATGTTCACCGATCCCCGCGCTCTCGAGGGTCAGGTCGCACTCGTCGATCGGCTCGGAAGGTCGCTGGGGGATGCGCCGAACTTCCTCGGTCTGACGCTCGGCAACGAGACGAACCAGTTCTCCGCGCACACGCATCCGTCGCCGTGGCCGGTCACGCAGGACGAGGCCGGTGGCTGGATCTCGACTCTGCTGGCGGCGGCGGAGGCTGCGGCGCCGGGGCTCCCGCACGTCCACAGCGAATACGACGCCGTCTGGTACATGGACGGCCACGGCTTCACTCCGGCGCATGCGTCGCGGCTGGGGGCCATGACCACGATCCACTCCTGGATCTTCAACGGCACCGCCCAGCGCTACGGCGGTCGCTCCGTCGCGTCCGACCGTCATGCCGAGTACCTGATCGAGCTCTCCCGCGCCTTCGCGACCGACCCCGACCGGGTGGTGTGGCTGCAGGAGGTGGGTGCTCCGTCGAACTGCCTCACCGACGACGAGATGCCGGGCTTCCTGGAGGCGACCGTGCGCTCGGCGGCGCGCACCGAGAACCTCTGGGGCATCACCTGGTGGTGCTCGCACGACGTGAGCCGCGACCTCGGCGACTTCCCCGAGCTGGAGTACTCGCTCGGTCTGGTCAGGCAGGACGGTGCGGCGAAGCCCATCGGTCGCCGCCTTGCCGAACTCATCCCCGAACTGCGCCGGCGGGCCGCGCCGCCCGTGCGGGACACGGCGATCGTGGTGGACGTCGACGACCGCGAGGTGCCGGTGAGTCGAGCGGCGCTGAGCCCGGGCGGTGCGGTGTTCCAGGCCTGGGTGGATGCCTGTGCCGCGGGCCTCGATCCGGCACTGGTCACGTCGCGCGACGCGCTCGACACCGCAGCGCTCGACGCGCGAGGCATCCGTCGTCTCATCCGTCCCGACCTGTCGGCCGGCGTCGTCGACCCCTACGGCTCGGTCAACACCGTCGTCCAGGGCTGACGGCTGCTCAGGCCGTGCGCGCAGGTGGAGCCGTGCTCTCGCGCGCGGTGAGCACGGGCGTCGGGCCCTCGACGCTCGGCAGGTTCACTCCCGCTTCGATCTGCTGCAGCAGGAGGGTGGCGGCGCGCTCGCCGAGCTCGAAGGTGTCGCGCGTCATCGCCGTGATCGACGGGTTGATGAGACCGGCGATGACCGAGTCGTCGAACGAGGCGAGGGAGACGTCGCGCGGAACGGCGCGGCCCATCTCCTGTGCGACGCGGAGACCTGCGACCGCCATCACGTCGTTGTCGTAGACGATCGCGGTCGGATGCTGCCGGCCCGACAGCAGCGCCCGCGTCACGGCGGAGGCGCGCGCGGGCGAGAAGTCCGTGGTGATGATCTCGCCCTCGAGGCCATCGGCGGCCATGCGCTCGAGCACCTCGGCGCGCAGTCGCGTGTGCTCGAGCTCGGCGGGGCCGGCGACATAGGCGATTCGGGCGTGCCCGAGGGCGGCGAGGTAGGAGAAGAGGGTCTCGGCGACCGTGTCGTCGCCGATCCAGACGCTCGGCACCGAGCCTTCCGGGGCGGGTTCCGAGCCGATCATCACGGCCCGTGCGTCGAGAGCTTCGATACGCCCGACGCGGGGGTCGCCGTCGCGGGGGTCGATGAAGATGAAGCCGTCGACCTGGTTGGAGGAGCGCCACTGCCGGTGCACCTCCATCTCCTCCGCGATGTCGGCGACCAGCCGCAGCTGCAGGCTCACCTTGCTCTCCGACAGTCGTGACTCGATACCGGCGATGAGGTCGGTGAAGAAGGCCTCGGAGCCGAGCGAGCGGGCGGGTCGGGCGAGCGCGAAGCCGACCGTGTTGGCGCGCGCCCCGACCAGCGCGCGCGCTGCGGAGCTCGGCTGCCAGCCGTTCTCCTCGACGATCGTGAGGATGCGCCGTCTGGTCTCGTCGCTCACGCCGGGGCGGCCGTTCAGTGCGAAGGACACGGCACCGGGGGAGACTCCCGCCATGCGCGCGATGTCGGCGATGGTGACGCGTTTCGCCGGAGTCATAGTCCCTCACAATACTTGATCGATTTAGTCTCGCGGAAGAAGTGACGATGCGCTTGAAGCGGTCGGTCGCGCGGGCGCGATCCTGGGGTTCGGCGGCAAACGCGAACCGGATCTCTCATATCGAAATACCGATGCTCTACCCTTGCCCCTCCGCGGGCGGCGCGACAACCCTGGCTCTGGCCCCCGCTTTGCAAGGAGATACATGAGCGCCCTACACGACCCTGCACAGGCCGAGTTCCCCCCATGCGGGCAGCTGGCGCACGGCGGCGTGGCCGCCCGGCGAGTCACCTACACCGGCCCCCTATTCATGTGATGGTCAGGAAAACGGGTCTTGGAATCTGGGTATTCCTCGCGATCAGCGGGGTCGGGGTCGGATGCTTCAGTGCTTTCGACAACTTCTATTTCCACGATCGTGGATACGCCGTCGTCGCAATCGGTGCCCTGACCGCGACCTTCAATATCAGCGTCGCCGTGGCAGAGCTTCCATCGGCCATGATCTTCGACCGCAGATCGCACTGGGCCGCGATTCAGATGGGCAACGGTCTCCGCTTCGTTGGTCTCGTTCTCTTCTTCTTAGCCTTCGGGGTCTGGTCTGATTTCGCTGCCGAAGCCATCGCCGGAATCGGCGCAGCGGCCATGAGTGGGACCTCGATCGCATTCATCTTGAACAGGATCGGTGATGTGGGTGCCCATGATCGTCGCAAGATCATCGGTCTCGTTGCGGTTCTCGGGTCGGCGGCCTCGCTCCTCGGCGGTGGGATCGGCCTCCTCGGCTTCCTCAGGGAGCCGCGACTCATCTGGGGCTTGGGTGCCCTGTTCATGGGTATCGCGGGACTCTGCTTCTTCTTCTGGCGTCCGAAGGATCGAACGTCAAGTCGGCGACAGCTCGAGCCGCTGCGGTCCTATCTGATCGGGCTGGGCACAATCGCCAGACATCCGCGCGCGTGGCTCTCGATTGCGGCGGATGCTGCGCTCGTCGCGCCTTTTCTTCTCTGGCAACTTCGCCTGGGGAGCACCGGTATCTTCGCGGTCCTTGCGGGGTTTGCGGTGATGAAGATCGCCGGCGTCCTGGGCGGGCAACTGGTCGGGAACCGTCGGATCGATCGCAAGTTCTTCTACGTGCTCGTCGCGGTGAACATTGCCGCCATCTTCGGTTTCGCCGGTTTCGCTCCTGTCGTGCTCATCGTTCTCTGCTTCGGGATTCATGTCCTCCTTCACATTGCGATCAGCGTGTACTGTCAGGCCGAATTTCAGGCGGTCGTGGCCGACGACCAGCGCGCGGGCGCCACCTCGGTCGTTTCGCTTCTCAGCTCCTTCACCGCCGGCGCCGCGGCGATCCTCGTCGGCATCCTGGCGGACTCAGCGAATCCGATCGTCGCCGTCCTCCCGAGCGTGGTCCTCTACGTGATCGTCGCGCTCGTCACTATGACGGAACGGTCCTGAGGGGCCGCCGAGGAAGGAACCGATCTCCATCTCGCGGAAGAAGTGACGATGCGTTTAGACTTGGCTACTAGATCGTTTTAGTAAATCCGATAGCATCAACACGGCGTCGCCCGTCGCGCCGCGGACCAGCACTCACCGTCGAGCCCGGAGATTCCCATGCATGACGACACCTCGCTCACCGTCGGCCGCGTCAAGCGGGTCCTCGAGGAGCGCATCCGCCCGGCGATCCACTCGGCGTCCGTGCCGCTGGACGTCGCGATCCACGAACTGCCCGGCGAGCCGATCCCGCCCGCCGAGGGACTCGCCCTCGCCTTCGAGCCCGGCGTCGTCGGCGCACCATGGGGTCCCGCCTGGGGCACCACCTGGTTCAAGCTCACCGGACGCGTCCCGGCCGAGTGGGCGGGGCGTCGCGTGGAAGCGCTCATCGACCTCGGCTTCGACGTGAACATGACCGGCTTCCAGTGCGAGGCCCTGGCCTACCGACCGAACGCCGCGGGGTCCGACCCGATCCCGGTGAAGAGCATCAACCCGCGCAACCAGTGGGTGCCGATCACCGAGACGGCCGAGGGCGACGAGCCGGTCGAGCTGTACCTCGAGGCCGCATCCAACCCGGTGCTCCTGGACTACCACCCCTTCCTCCCGACGCAGGAGGGCGACATCCTCACCTCCTCTAAGGAGCCGCTGTACCGCGCGCGGCGGATGGACCTGGCCGTGTTCGAGCAGGAGGTCTTCGACCTGTCGCTCGACCTCGAGGTGCTGTTCGAGCTGCAGGCCGAGCTGCCGGCGACCTCGCCGCGGCGCATGCGCATCCTGCAGGCCATGGATGACGCGCTCGATGTGCTGGATCTGCAGCACATCGTGGAGACCGCCCCCGACGCCCGCGCCCGTCTCGCCGATGTGCTGGCCGCGCCCGCCGAAGCCAGCGCTCACCGCATCTCGGCCGTCGGTCACGCGCACATCGACTCGGCCTGGCTGTGGCCCGTACGCGAGACGATCCGCAAGGTCGCGCGCACCACCTCCTCGATGACGACGCTCATCGAGGAGCAGCCAGAGTTCCAGTACGGAATGTCCAGCGCACAGCAGTACGCCTGGATCAAGGAGCACCGCCCCGAGGTGTGGGAGCGGGTCAAGGCCGCCGTCGCCGCGGGGCGCTTCCTGCCGCTGGGCGGCATGTGGGTCGAGTCCGACACCGTGATGCCGACGGGCGAGTCGCTCGTGCGGCAGTTCTCGCACGGGCAACGGTTCTTCGAGCAGGAGTTCGGCATCCGGTCGAAGGGCGTGTGGCTGCCGGACAGCTTCGGGTACTCGCCCGCCCTGCCGCAGCTGATGCGCCGTGCCGGGTTCGAGTGGTTCTTCACGCAGAAGATCTCGTGGAATCAGCAGAACGTCTTCCCGCACCACTCGTTCCTCTGGGAGGGCATCGACGGCTCGCAGGTGTTCACGCACTTCCCGTCGATGGACACCTACAACTCGCAGCTGAGCGGCATGGAGGTCGCGAAGGCCTCCCGTCAGTTCAAGGAGAACCGGCTCAGCTCGCGGTCGATCGCTCCGGTCGGCTGGGGCGACGGCGGCGGCGGGACGACTCGTGAGATGACCGGCAAGGCTGAGCGTCTGCGAGATCTCGAGGGCAGCGCGCAGGTCGTGTGGGAGCATCCGGACGTCTTCTTCGATGCCGCAAAGGCCGAGCTGCCGCATCCGGCCGTCTGGGTCGGCGAGCTGTACCTCGAGCTGCACCGGGGAACCCTCACCAGCCAGCACGCCACGAAGGCGCTGCACCGCTGGGCCGAGCACGCGCTGATCGAGGCGGAGCTGTGGGCCGCCACGGATGCCGTGCGCACCGGTGCCGCGTACCCGCAGGCCGAGTTCGACCGCCTGTGGCAGGCCGTGCTGCTGCACGAGTTCCACGACATCCTGCCGGGCACCTCGATCGCTTGGGTGCACCGCGAGGCCGTCGCCGTGCTGTCGGACGTGCTCTCGGACGCCCAAGACATCGCGGATGCCGCCCGCCGTTCGCTCGCGGGCGAGGGCGACCGGGAACTGCAGTTCGAGCCGACGTCGGTCGGTCGCGGACGCGCCCTCGGGGCGACCTTCGTGGCTGAGCCCACGGCGGCGCCGGTGTCGCTCACGGAGGAAGACGGTGGCTGGCGGCTCGAGAACGAGCTCGTCTCGGTGCTCGTGTCGGCCGAGGGGCTGATCGTCTCGGCAGTCGACAAGGCCACCGGGCGCGAGGCGGTGGCTGCGGGCAAGGCGGCGAACCTGTTCCAGCTGCACCAGGACTTCCCCAACATGTGGGATGCGTGGGACATCGACCGGTACTACCGCAACAGCGTCGACGACCTCACCGCCGTCACGTCGATCGAGGCATCGGTGGTCGGTCGGGCCGCGAAGATCGTGGTCGTCCGCCCGTTCTCGGAGTCGACCATCGAGCAGACCATCATCCTGCCGCCGGACTCCCGGACCGTGCTGCTGCGCAACGAGATCGACTGGCACGAGACCGAGAAGCTGCTCAAGCTCGCCTTCCCGCTCGACATCCAGGCCGCGCACACCGAGGCCGAGACGCAGTTCGGCTACCAGTCACGGGTCACGCACACGAACACCAGCTGGGAGGCGGCGAAGTTCGAGACCTCGATGCACCGGTTCGTGCTGGTGCGCGAGCAGGACTTCGGCGTCGCCCTCGTGAACGACTCGATCTACGGCTACGACACGTCGCGCGAGGTGTCGGACGACGCCGTGACGACGACCGTGCGACTGTCGCTGCTGCGGGCGCCGCGGTTCCCCGATCCCGACACCGACCACGGTCACCACGAGATCGAGGTGGGCTTCGTGATCGGTGCGGACGCCGCGATCGCGACGGCCGAGGGTATTCGGATCAACGCGCTGCCGAGCGTCGTGCGCGGTGCGCGCGAGGTCGAGCCGCTGGTGTCGGTGCAAGGCGAGGGCATCGTGGTGTCGGCGGTCAAGCTCGCCGACGACGGGTCCGGCGACGTGATCGTGCGCGTGTACGAGGCGCTCGGGCGACGTGCGACCGGCGAGCTCTCGGTCGGGTTCGAGCACCGCGAGGTGCGCGAGGTGAGCCTGATCGAAGACGACATCGACGACGCGCGGACCGGTGGAGGACTGCAGCTGCGTCCGTTCGAGGTGCGGACGCTGCGCATCCTGCGCTGAGCAAGGGCGTGTGATCAGGCGGAAGCGCGGGATCAGGCGGAACGCCCGCGGAAGTGCCTGATCTCGCGTGTGTGCCTGATCTCGCGTGCGTGCTCGCCTGCCCGTCTGTTGTGGCGGACGCCCGCGTGCGCGACGATGGCGGGATGGTGAGCATCGACGACGTGCGGGCGATCGCCCTCGCCCTCCCGGGCGCCGAGGAAGCGGTGAGCGGTCACACCGGCGAGGCGGCGTGGCGGATGAAGAGCGGGCAGTTCGCGTGGCTCCGTGGCCCGAGCGCGACCGACCTGCGGCAGCTCGCGGAACTCGGGCGGGAATGGCCGGCGGGAACGGTGCTCGCGGTGCGCGTCGCCGACCTCGAGGAGAAGGAGGCGCTGCTCGCCGCAGAACCCGACGTGCTCTTCGCCATCCCGCACTTCGACGGCTACCCCGGGCTGCTCGTGCGTCTGGACGTCATCGACCGCGAACGGCTGACGGAGATCGTCACGGATGCGTGGCTGGTGCGCGCGCCCGCCCGCGTCGCGAAGGAGTGGCTCGCGGAGCGAGGACTGGACTGAGACGGGTTCAGACCAGGAACGGGCGGGCGGCGTCGAGGAACGCGCGCGGCTCATCCGCCCAGAGCCGGATGGTCGTGACCTGGTGCTCTCCGCCGCGCGGCGCGAGTCCGGGAAGGCGGATCGCGAACGGACGCTCCAGTTCGATCTCGATGTTCGTCTCGTCCTGCATCCGCTCGGCGTATTCGGCTCCGTGGTCGGTGACGGAGATGCGTGGCTGCTTCGGCTCGTCGACGCGCTTCGAGATCGCCACCGAGGCGACCGCGTCCCAGGGGACGAAGACGTCGACCTCCAGGCCGCTCCGCACCCGGATGCCGTCCGGCGCCACGGCATGCGGACGCAGCAGCATCGCGCACAGGAGCCCGATCATCCAGGTCAGCCCCCAGATCCCGAGGATGAGGATCGGGATCCGCACTGCCGGCCACGGGTGCACGATCAGATCGAGGATCGGGATCTCGACGGCGGACAGCACGATGAAGATGATGAGCACGGTCAGCACCGGGCGGTGGTAGCCGATGCCGGTGCCGCCCTCCGGGACCGCAGGACGACGGGCGATCGCGCGACCGATGCTCGAGTACACGCGAAGCTCGGCGATCAGTGCGCGGTGGAGCATGTTGAGGATGCGGGCGGTGCGCGTCGGAGTGGGCGGCGGGGTGGGCTGGTGCGCCCGACTCACGCTCGGTTCGGCGCTCACGGGGCATCCTTCCATGGTTCGCTCGCAGCCTGAATCACGAGCCGCTCCAGGTGGTCGGCGATGGCGATGATGCCGCGCTCCACGGCGTCGCGATCCTCCGGGGCGACGGCATCGAGGAGGGTTGCGTTGAGCTCGACGTGGTCGTTCTGCATCCGCGCCATCGTCTCGGTGGCCGAGGGGGTCAGCTCCACCAGCACGGCCCGCCGATCAGACGGATGCGGGGTGCGTCGCACGTGACCGGATGCTTCCAGCGCATCGACGAGGCCGGTGATGTTGCGCGGAGTGACCCCGCACAGGCGGGCCAGCGTCTGCTGCGTCGAGGGCCCGGCGTGCTGCAGCATCCACAGCAGGTGCACGCGTGCCGTGGTGAGGCCGGTGCCGTCGAACGCCCGCGCCATGTCGCGCTGGAAGAGGTCGCCGATCTGGAGCAGGCGGTCGAGCAGCAGCGGGTTCATAATGCTGATGCTACTACATAGTTACCTGACTTCACTAGTTGTGAAGCAGGAGTGTGCTCAGGCGGGATCGAGCCGCAGCACGTCCGGGGATTCTCCACCGGTGAGGTCGTCGGCGATGCGGATGCTGCGCGCCAGGTCGTCGAGAGCGCCGGTCAGGGTGCCGAACCGCTCCTTGTCGCTGCACACCGCGGTCAGCGTCACCAGATGGGTGCCCGTGTCCCAGGTGTAGGTCGCGAAGGGCGGCGACGCGGGAGACGGCGGCATCGGCACGAGCAGCTTCTCACCGACGCCGAGGCGGGTGGGGAACGACTCGGTGTCGTCGTAGTCCATCGGCATCGACGCGCGAGCGATCCGCACATCGGGGGTCAGGACCTGCGCCGACGCCATCGCCACGACCAGCTCCGGCTCGGCCTTCCAGGTCCACACCAGCACGCGGCCATCCGCACGCTTCATCAGCATCGGCGCCGCCTGGCTCATCGCCCACGCGCCGAACCGAGACCCGGGGCGCTCGGTCGCGCCCACGGCGGCGTTGACCTGCCCCAGCAGCATGCGGATCGCCGCCTTGCGATGCCGGCGGCCCTTCCACCCGAGCGAATCCGTCACGGGAATCCACAGCTGGGGATCGGCGTCGGCAGTCAGTCGCATGGCTCCACGGTATCGGCTGAGGCTGAGGGGATGCCGGTATGCCGCCGCTGTCCGATCAGGCCCCTCGGGTAGAGTGGCCAGCGCCCCGACCAGGGCTTTCCCTTGGCCGCCACATCGTAAGGCAGCATGTCTGTGACCTCCTCCGACGATCCGATCGATCCGTCGAGCGGCCCCGCCGCCCCCGCGCCCCGCCCGCTGAAGATCGTGATCGGCTGCGACACGTTCGCGCCCGACATCAACGGCGCCGCCCGCTTCGCCGAGCGCCTCGCCGCAGGCCTCGTGCAGCGCGGCCACGACGTGCACGTCGTGGCTCCCAACCAGGCCTACCGTCGGGCGGACCCGCACACCGAGGTCATCGAGGGCGAGCCGATGACGCTGCATCGTCTGCCGTCGGTGCGCTGGGCTCCGCACGACTGGCTGCGATTCGTCTGGCCGTGGCGCTCGAAGCACTACGCCCGCAAGGTCATCGACCAGGTGCAGCCGGATGTCGTGCACATCCAGTCGCACATCGTGATCGGCCGCGGCCTCGCGTACATCGCGAACGAGCGCGGCATCCCGGTCATCGCGACCAACCACGTGATGGCCGAGAACATCCTCGACCACACGACCATGCCGAAGTTCATCGACGACCTCGTGCTCAAGTTCGCCTGGGCCGACGCGAAGCGCACCTTCGACAAGACCCGTGCCATCACCACGCCGACCCGCCGCGCCGCCGACTTCCTCGAGAAGACGGTCGAGGTGAAGGGGGTGATCCCCGTCAGCTGCGGCATCGATCGCACGCAGTACACGCCCGTGATCGCCCCGCGCGATGCGAACCGCATCGTCTTCGTCGGCCGCCTCACCGCCGAGAAGCAGGTCGAGGTCATCCTCAAGGCGATGACGAAGCTCGACCCCGCCCTCGCCACCACGTTCGACATCGTCGGCGGTGGCGACCAGCGCAAGCAGCTGGAGCACCTGGCGTCGCAGCTCGGGCTCGCCGACCGCGTCACGTTCCATGGGCGCACCAGCGACGAGGAGCTCCGCGCGCTGCTGTCCCGTGCGAGCCTGTTCGTGATCGCGTCGATCGCCGAGCTGCAGTCCATCGCGACCATGGAGGCCATGGCGTCGGCGCTGCCGATCGTCGCGGCGGATGCCGTGGCACTCCCGCACCTCGTGCACGACGGCCAGAACGGCTACCTGTTCGAGCCGGGCAACGTCGACGAGCTCGCCGCGCGCCTGACCGATGTGCTCACGGCCGACCCCGCGGAGTACGAGCGGATGCAGCGCGCCTCGCTCGACGGCGTCGCGATCCACGACATCAATCGCACCCTCGACACCTTCGAGGCGCTGTACCGCGACGAGCCGCTTCCCGAGTAGCGAGCATCCCGCCATGCACAGTATCCCCATCGGTTCACGGCGCCGCGACGCGTCAGCGGCGGAGTGACCCGCATGCACAGTATCCCCATCGGTTCACGGCGCCGCGACGCGTCAGCGGCGGAGTGACCCGCATGCACATCGTCTTCTTCGGGGATCAGCACCTCGACTCCCTCGGCGGAGCGCAGGTGTCGATGCGGCTCCAGCGGGAATTCCTCGAACGCGCCGGACACACCGTCACGGTCGTCGCGCCGAAGATGCACGGATCGCGCACGCCATCCGGCGCCCACGGCGGGGCGTACATCGACCTCCCCTCGGTGCCGATCACGCTCGACCGCGAGTACGCCATGAGCTGGCCGGGGCGCGCGACCGACCGCTTCCTCGACAGGGCGATGACCCGCCGCCCGGCGGTCGACCTGGTGCACGTGCAGGCCGACTTCTGGGGCGGGTTCATCGGGCACCGCTACGCCCAGCGACACGGCATCCCGGTCGTGCACACGATGCACAACCGAGTCGATGTGGGTATCGCCGCCGTGACCCCGCTCCACCGGCCCGTGCTCGGCGTGCTGAACGCCTGGCGCCGCGGGGCGATGCGAGGAATCGGCGACCCGGTGCGCGGTGCGGACGGCTGGGCATTCCTGCGCGGACTCGCCGTCGGAGCATCCGCCGTGACCGCGCCGTCGACGCACTTCGCGCGACGCCTGGAACAGCACGATGTCTTCCCGCGGGTCGACGTGATCTGGAACGGCATCGACGACGACCTGCGTGCACAGACGCTCGCTGCACGACCCGCAGTCAGGGAGCCGGGACCGCCCCGGTTCGTCTGGCTCGGCCGGATGAGCCCGGAGAAGCGCCTGCTGCCGTTCCTCGAGGCGTTCGTCGCCGCCGGAATCGACGCGGAACTCGAGATCATCGGCGGTGGGGGGCAGCGCGCCGCGGCCGAGAAGATCGTGCGCGGGCATGACGGCGTGCGCTTCGCCGGACGACTGACCTACCCGCAGACCCTGGAGCGGATCGCCGCCGCCGACGCGCTCGTGCAGACGTCGATCGGCTTCGAGACCCAGGGGATGACCCCGTTCGAGGCGGCAACCCTCGGCACGCCCTCCGTGATCTGCGACCCCGACATCGCGGCCGAGCTCGGCGGGGGATTGTGGGCGGTTCAGGATGCCGGCACCAACGCGTCGGCCCGGGAGCTCGAGGCCCGACGGGTGGCCGCGCTCGCGGAGACCCTGCGCGGTGCCGCATCCGACATCGCCGCCGGCACCGCGCCCACCCCGGTTCCCGAGGTTTCGGAGGCGTTCCGGCAGTCGTCGCGCACGGCGGCCATGGTCGAGGTCTACGAGCGAGTGCTCGCCGGGCGCTGACGCGGGCTGAGTTTCAGGCGAAGCGCAGGAACGCGATGCCGACCCAGCTGAAGATCATCCCGAGAGTACCGGCCCCGGCGATCCCGATCGCGATGCCGGTGAGAAGGCGCGCACCCGGTCGGCGCGCGGCGATGATACCCAGCACGAGGGCCACGGCATAGGCGAAGAACGAGATCACGCCGATCGCGTCGTCGATCGCGTAGGCCGCTCCGTACCCGAAGTCCGACGTGTAGATGAGGAGTCGGGCGATCGAGGACATGAGGTTGACCGCGAGCGTGACGACGGCGATCACGAAGGCGGTGCGGCCGAGCAGGCTGCCGGCAGGTGCGGTGGGCGCTCCTGACGCGATCGGCCAGGACGCGGGCTGACCGGGCGCTCCCGCAGGATGGGCCGGAGCGGCGGTCGGGTAGCCGGCGCCGGGCGGGTAGCCGGTGGGATGCGCGGGAGTGCCGGCCGGGTGAGTGGTGGCGGTCGGATACGCCGTGGGATACGCGGGAGCAGCAGGGGCAGCAGGGGCAGCGGGGTCGGCGGGGTCAGAGGGTGGTCCACTCGACGCGTGCGTCGGGAACGTGTGCGTGCCGGGGTACTGCGGATCGGCGGGCAGGTGCGCGGGAGGCTGCGAGGGCTCGCTCATGACGACGAGCGTAGCCGTGGTGCCCGCGATCCGCACGGGGGATTCCGCTCAGCTCTTCGCGCCGGTCAGCGCGAGTGTGCCGCCCAGCCCGATCATCATCACGCCCCCGGTACCGGAGAGCGTCGACATGCGGCGGGGCGAGCGGGCGAACCAGGTGCGAGCGGTTCCGGCGGCGAGGGCCCACACGCTGTCGCAGACCAGGGCGAGCGTCTGGAAGGTGAGCCCGAGCAGAAGCAGTTGCGCCCAGACCGGGCCGGCCGCCGGCACGACGAACTGCGGGAGCACGGCCACGAAGAACGCGATCGTCTTCGGGTTGGTCAGCCCGACGATGAAGCCCTGGCGCAGCAGCTTCGCGGCGGAGGCCGGTGCGCGACCCGCATCCGGGGCGTGGTCGTGACGGTGGCGGATCGCCTGCACGCCGAGCCAGACCAGGTAGGCGGCGCCGACGATCTTGATGATGGTGAACGCCACCACGGAGGAGGCGACGATCGCCCCGACCCCGAACGCCACGGCGAGGACGGCCGGCACGGTGCCGAGTGCGTTTCCGACGACGCTGAGCACGCCTGCGCGCCGGCCGAGCGAGAGTGAGCGGCCGATCACGAACAGCACGCTCGGACCGGGGATGACGATGATCACGACGGAGGCGACGGCGAAGGCGACGAGGCTGTCGAGCGGGATCATGAGCCGACCATACACCGCGGCTCGAGCCGGGTTCAGCGGTAGCCGTGCCCGGGCTCGGCCTGCTGGTGGACGTCACGGCCCGAGACGCGACTCCAGTCCGTCGGCACGCGGTGGTGGCCGTCGCGGCGGAGTTCGATGACGGTGGCGACGGTCGCCCACGCGACCAGGGCGATGAGTGCGATGACGAGTATCATGGCAGAAACGCTACGTTCGATGCTGAACTGTCACGAGTGGCAGAATCGACTATCATCGTATGAAAACTGCCAACCGGGAGTGTGCATGAAGACAGTGGCCTGCGTCATCCAGGACGGCTTCGCGCCGTTCGAGTTCGGTGTCGCCTGCGAGGCGTTCGGACTCGATCGGTCCTCCGACGGCGTACCGAACTTCGACTTCCGCATCGTCGCCCCGCGCGCGGGGGTGGTGAAGTCGAAGATCGGCTTCTCGGTCAACGTCGAGCACGACCTGGCCTTCGCGTACGAAGCCGACCTCGTCGTGTTCTGCCCCGTGCCGCGCGAGCGCTGGGCGGACATCGATCCGCTCCTGCTCGACGTCGCCCGGCATGCGGTCGACCGAGGCGCCTGGGTGATGAGCGTCTGCAGCGGGTCGTTCATCCTCGCCGCTGCCGGCGTGCTCGACGGGCGACGAGCCACGACGCACTGGATGTACGCGCACGTGATGGCCGACATGTACCCGCAGATCGACATCGACCCCGATGTGCTCTTCGTGCAGGACGGGAAGATCATCACCAGTGCCGGCACCGCCGCCGGCATCGACGCCTGCCTGCATCTGCTCCGCCAGGAGGTGGGCGCCGAGCTCACCAACCGCATCGCGCGCCGGATGGTGGTGCCCCCGCAGCGTGACGGCGGCCAGGCGCAGTTCATCGACCGTCCGATTCCCGTGGTGCCCACCGACTCGCTCGCCGCGGTCGCCGACTGGGCGGTCGAGCACCTCCGCGATGACCTTGGAGTCGATCAACTCGCGGCCAGGGCGCTGATGTCGCCGCGCACCTTCGCCCGACGCTTCAAGGCCGAGTACGGCGCGACGCCCGCGGCCTGGCTCGCACGCCAGCGCATCATCCATGCCCAGCGGATGCTGGAGCGCACCGACCTCCCCCTCGACCACATCGCCGACGAGTGCGGGTTCGGCTCGGCGGCCGTGCTGCGGCAGAACTTCGCGAGGGTGCTCGGACTCACGCCCACGGCCTACCGCGCGCGGTTCTCCTGCGCGACGGACGAGTCTTCGGCGGCCTGAGCCGGCGTTCCGGTCAGATCGCCCGCGTGGTCGAACGCTCGACGAGCGAGCAGGGCAGCAGCACGTGCGCGGCATCCTGTTCCGGAGCGGCGAGACGCGCGAGCAGCAGCTCGACGGCGCCGTGAGCCATGTCGAGGATCGGCTGCCGCACTGTCGTGAGATCGAAGGCCTGCCACGACGACATCGCGACATCGTCGAACCCGAGCACCGACACCTGGTCTGGCACGCCGAATCCGAGCGCCTTCGCGGCGTTCAAGGCGCCGAAAGCCACGAGGTCGTTGTGGCAGAAGAGTGCGGTGGGAGGCTCCGGCAGCTGCAGCAGGCGTGTCGCGGCCTCGAATGCTCGGGTGTAGTCGAGGTCGGCGACGTCGAGCAGTGCGGGGTCGAACGCGACCCCCGCGGCCTCGAGCTCCGACAGGAAGCCTTCGTGCCGATCGCGCACCGAGGTCGTGCCGAGAGGGCCGGCGATCACCCCGATGCGTCGATGGCCGAGAGACGCCAGATGGCGGCCCGCGATGCGGCCTCCGTCCATGTTGTCGGGCGAGATCGAGTCGTTGTCCGGCACCGCGCCGGGGCCCATCGTCACCGCGGGGACGCCGAGCGACACGATGCGACCCTCGTCATCGGGCGAGAGCAGAGTGGTCGTGAGGATGACGCCGTCGACGTTCGTCTCCCGCAGGGTTCTCGCGAGGTCTTCGGTGGTGTCGGCGCGACCGCTGAGGATGAGAGCGCGATATCCGGCCCGATTGAGATCGTCGCTGATGGTGTGCAGCAGTTCGGCGTAGTAGCTGTTGCGCGGGTCGCCGAGCACGACGCCGATCGTCTGGGTGCGACTGGTGACGAGGCTCCGGGCGCTGAGGTTGGGGCGGTAGTCGAGCTGCTGGATGGCCGCCTCGACCTTGGCGCGCACCCGCTCCGAGACGCCCTCATGGCCGTTGACGATGCGGGACACCGTCGTCTGCGACACGCCCGCCGCTCGGGCGACGTCGACGCTGGTCACACCGCGGGACTTCGGCGGCATGGGCCCTCCTCTTCGTGCCGGGCTTCCCATGC
Organism: Microbacterium sp. NPDC055988; assembly: GCF_042269505.1. Classification (NCBI taxonomy): domain Bacteria; kingdom Bacillati; phylum Actinomycetota; class Actinomycetes; order Micrococcales; family Microbacteriaceae; genus Microbacterium; species Microbacterium sp. NPDC055988. The sequence goes on along the minus strand of NZ_JBHJXY010000001.1, from coordinate 813,457 downwards.
TAGACCGGGTGGACGAGAGGAATGACTACGCAGTCCTCGGCGTGGCGCATCCATTACCGCACCGCGGGATATGGGGAATGTGCGCTCAGTCGCTCCAGTGCGCCGGCGAGGGGAGCGCATGATCGCGCACCTCGAGGCCTGCGGGGGTGACGGATGCCGTCGCATAGAGGAGCGACTGCGTGGGGTACCCGTGCGGGCGGTTGTCGCGGATGATCGCGCGGTCGTCCTCGGGGGCGAGCTTCGCCGACGACGCGAGGAGCGCGGTCCATTCAGCCGCCCAGTCCTCGATGTCGGCCGTCGGACCCAGCGCGCGGAATTCGGGAAGCCAGGCGGTGATCCGCGGCGTCGCCTCGTCGTCGAGGTCGTCGTGCGCGATCATGTGCGTGCCGGGCACGATGGGGGTCTCGCGAAGCTCGACGCCATCCCACGACAGCACGCGCGCGCCCTCGGGTCCGACCTCCAGCAGGTTGAAGCCGTGCATGGGCAGCGGGGCGACGGGGGAGCGGCTCACGACCGACTCGAGTGCGAGGGATCCGCGCGAGACGGCCCGAGCGTCGGGGAGGTCGCGCACGTCAGCGCGATTCAGCAGCACCGCCAGCCGGCGCTCCGAGGGGTTCGCGGCGAGCCAGGCCCCGCCCGCGCGACGATCCCGGATGCCGATCACCCCCGGATACTGCTCCGGCCACCAGGGGCCGAGAGCATCCCATTCCCGCTGGGGGTCTTCGTCGCGCACCGCCAGAAGCCTCGCGACACCGGCATCCTCGACATCGATCACGACCGTGCACACGGGGCCAAGTCTAGGTCGATGACGCCGGTGTCGGCCCGCGGCGGCGGATGCTGGGGCAGAATCGAGACGTGAACATCGTCGTCGGAGTCACGGGCGGCATCGCCGCGTACAAGACGGTGCACCTCGTGCGCCTGCTCACGAAGGGCGGGCACGACGTGACCGTGGTGCCCACCGAGGATGCGCTGCGCTTCGTGGGGCTGCCGACCTGGGAGGCGATCAGTCGCCACCCGGTCACCACGAGCGTGCACGACGACGTGGCGAAGGTGCGCCACGTCGCGCTCGGCCAAGCCGCCGAACTCGTGATCGTGGCGCCGGCGACCGCGAACTCGATCGCCAAGATCACCGCAGGACTCGCCGACGACCTCCTCGGCACGACCCTGCTCGCCACCGAGGCCCCGGTGCTGATCGCTCCGGCCATGCACGCGGAGATGTGGCGGAACAGGGCAACGCAGGCGAACATCGCGACGCTGCGGGAGCGCGGCGTGCACCTCGTCGGCCCCGCGGACGGCGAACTCGCGGGCGGTGACAGCGGACCCGGGCGGATGGCGGAGCCCGAGGAGATCTTCGCGGCGGCACAGGCGCTGCTCGCTCCCGGAGACCTCGTCGGTGTGCGCGTCGTCGTCTCGGCCGGCGGCACGCGCGAGCCCATCGATCCCGTGCGCTTCCTCGGCAACCGGTCCAGCGGCAGACAGGGGGCGGCCCTCGCGGCCGAGGCTGCCGCCCGCGGCGCGGAGGTGACCCTGGTCGCGGCGAACATCGCAGGCGACGTGCTCGCCGAGGTGCGGCATCCGGCGATCCGCATCGTCTCCGTCGGATCGGCGGCGGACCTCGCCGACGCGATGAAGCGGGAGGCCCCGGGCGCCGACGTGGTGGTGATGGCTGCGGCCGTGGCCGACTATCGACCGGTCGCGGTGTCGGACCGCAAGCTCACGAAGGAGAGCGGCGGAGTGCCCGCGATCGAGCTGGTCGAGAACGAGGACATCGTTGCCGCACTCGCTGCGGTGCGGCGGCCCGGACAGCTCATCATCGCCTTTGCCGCGGAGACCCCGGAGGACGAGGCCGAGCTGCTCGCCCGCGCTCGCCGCAAGCAGCTGCGCAAGGGGGTCGACCTCCTCGTCGTGAACGAGGTCGGCTGGGAGCGCGGGTTCGAGAGCGCCGAGAACGCCGTGCACATCCTCGGCCCGGGCGGGGCGGATGCCGGCGCGGCATCCGGCTCGAAACGTGCGGTCGCGGCCGCGATCTGGGACGCCGTCCAGCGGGTGCGCTGAGGCCGGGCTCGGAGCGGGGCATCGACTGGAGGAGAATGCGACCGAGTGCTAAACTTGAGTCAACAGGACTCAACTTTGATCCCGCCGTCCGATCCGGCCGGCGGGAGACGACCAGAAGGAGCATCTCCAGGAGGAGCGCATGAGCAACCCGCAGACCGGCAACCAGAACCAAGACCAGCAGTCCGCCCTCGAGCAGTTCGGCATCAACCTGACCGACCGCGCCCGCGAGGGCAAGCTCGACCCGGTGATCGGACGCGACAGTGAGATCCGTCGCGTCAGCCAGGTCCTCACCCGCCGCACCAAGAACAACCCGGTGCTGATCGGTGAGCCCGGCGTCGGCAAGACCGCCGTCGTCGAAGGCCTCGCCCAGCGCATCGTCGCCGGTGACGTCGCCGAATCTCTGAAGGACAAAGAGCTGGTCACGCTCGACATCTCGGCCCTCGTGGCCGGCGCGATGTACCGCGGGCAGTTCGAGGAGCGGCTGAAGCAGGTCCTCAAAGAGATCACCGAGTCCGACGGCCAGGTCATCACGTTCATCGACGAGCTGCACGTGCTGATGGGCGCGGGTGGCGGCGAGGGTTCGGTCGCGGCCTCCAACATGCTCAAGCCCATGCTGGCCCGCGGCGAGCTGCGTCTGATCGGCGCCACCACGCTCAACGAGTACCGCGAGTTCATCGAGAAGGACGCCGCGCTCGAGCGTCGCTTCCAGCAGGTGTACGTCGGCGAGCCCACGGTCGAGGACACGATCGCGATCCTCCGCGGGCTCAAGGGGCGCTACGAGGCGCACCACGGAGTCACGATCTCCGACAGCGCCCTCGTCGCCGCTGCCGCACTCTCGAACCGGTACCTTCCCGCGCGGCAGCTGCCCGACAAGGCGATCGACCTGATCGACGAGTCGATGTCTCGGCTCAAGATGGAGATCGACTCCTCGCCGGTCGAGATCGACCAGCTCAAGCGCCAGGTCGACCGGCTGAAGCTGGAGGAGCTGGCTCTCAAGCGCGAGAAGGACGCCGCGTCGAAGGAGCGCCTCGGCACGCTCCGTGAGCACCTCGTCGAGATGGAGAAGGAACTCGCAGGGCTGGAGGCCCGGTGGGCGCGCGAGCGTCAGGGCCTGAACCGGGTCGGCGAGCTCAAGAAGCAGCTCGACGACGCGATCACCCAGCGCGACCTCGCGATGCGAAACGCCGATTACACGAAGGCCTCGAAGCTGGAATACGAGACCATCAAGCGCCTGGAGCGCGACATCGCCGAAGCCGAGCAGGCCGAGGCCGCGACCCCCGCCGAACCGCGCATGGTCAACGAGCAGGTCACCGAGGAGGACATCGCTGCGGTCATCGCCGCGTGGACGGGCATCCCCGTCGGTCGCCTGTTGCAGGGTGAGAGCGAGAAGCTGCTGCACCTCGAGAGCGAGCTCGGCAAGCGCCTGATCGGGCAGAAGGATGCGGTGAAGGCGGTGTCGGATGCCGTGCGCCGCTCGCGTGCCGGCATCAGCGACCCCGGCCGTCCGACCGGGTCGTTCCTGTTCCTCGGACCGACCGGTGTCGGCAAGACCGAGCTGGCCAAGGCGCTGGCGGAGTTCCTGTTCGACGACGAGCACTCGATGGTGCGCATCGACATGTCGGAGTACGGCGAGAAGCACTCGGTGTCCCGGCTCGTCGGCGCCCCTCCGGGATACATCGGCTACGAGCAGGGCGGTCAGCTGACCGAGGCCGTTCGGCGTCGCCCGTACAGCGTGATCCTGCTCGACGAGGTCGAGAAGGCGCACCCCGAGGTGTTCGACGTGCTGCTCCAGGTGCTCGACGACGGTCGTCTGACCGACGGTCAGGGCCGCACTGTCGACTTCTCGAACGTGATCCTGATCCTCACGTCGAACCTCGGCTCGCCGATCCTCATCGACCCGGTGCTCGCACCCGATGAGAAGCGCGACCAGGTCATGGCCCTCGTGCGGCAGGCGTTCCGTCCGGAGTTCCTGAACCGTCTCGACGACATCGTGATGTTCTCGGCGCTCAGCGAAGACGACCTCGCCCAGATCGTCGAACTCTCGGTCGACCAGCTGCACGACCGGCTGAAGGACCGCCGGCTCACACTCGCCGTGACGCCGGATGCGCGGTCGTGGCTCGCCGAGCGCGGGTACGACCCGATGTTCGGTGCCCGGCCGCTGCGCCGCCTCATCCAGAGCGAGGTGCAGAACAAGCTCGCGACCGCGCTGCTCTCGGGCGGCGTGCGCGACGGCGACACCGTGCGGGTGGATGTGGGCGCCGACGGTGCGGGCCTCGTGCTCACCTCGACGACGCCCGAGCCCGCGCCCGAGCCCGAGGAAGACGACGACGTGATCGAGGCGGAGCTGCTCGACGACTGAGTCGTTCCCTCCTGAGCCGCCGCGCGACGGCCGCACGTTCTGAAGGAGAACTCACGCTATGAAGGAGCGGATGCTGCAATGCATCCTTCCAAGCGTGAGTTCTCCTTCATTTCGGGCGGGTGGTCGGGTGGAGCTGTGAGCGCAGGAGCGTCCGGAGTGCAGCGAGGTTCGCCACGCTGAAGAGGAGCCTGACGAGGAGCAGAGCGGCCCACAGGCCTACCGCGCTCGGGGCCGTGAACCTGCAGACGATCAGCGCGGCGGGCGCGAGCACGAGATAGGTGAGGATCAGCCCGAGCAGTCCTGCTCTGGCGCCGAAGGTGACCTTCATGTAGGCGAACAGCGATCCGGAGAACGGCTCGAGCAGGAGTTGCAGGGCGATCAGCAGACCCAGCACCGGATCACCCACCGGGCTCAGGCCGAACGCGGAGAGCAGGATGAGCGACAGCGCGAGGGGGACGACGAAGATGCCGACGACGCCGTACGACGCCGCGCGGTACGCAGGCTCCCGACCGCGGTCCTGAAGCGTCATCCGCCCGGCGGTTTGGCCCACCATCTTCAGCGGAATGATGACGGTCCGGCACAGCGCGACACCGGCGGCGACCTGAGCCGCGACTTCGGCGGAGATGCTGGCCGCGACCAGCTGCGCGACCATGAACAGCACCATGAAGACGGCGCCGTCGAGGGAGTTCAGGACGCGATCCCCGATGCGGCGGGGCGAGAAGTCGGGGGCGAGGAGAACGCGGACCCGGATTCCGGCTCGGAGTAGTCGCCGCCGACGTTCCCAGAGCATGGCGATGACCATGAGCGAGGCGAGCGTCGACTGCAGCGCGATGGCGAGGATCGGACTCGGGATGAGCAGAACGACGGCCAGGCCGAGCGCCAGACCGATCAGCGATCGGGTGAGTGTGATCGTCAGGTTGTCCTTCTCGCGGCCGAGGTGCTGGAACGCGGCAGCGAGAACGCTGGTGTGCGACGACAGGATGTTCGCGGGAAGCTGCACGACCAGCGCCACCCACAGTGCGACCACGAGGACCGAGCCGGATGGTGAGGCAGAGGTGAGTGCGAGGCCTGTTGCGGCGCTGATCGCGACGACGATGAAAGACACCGCCGACGCGAGACGAAGGTTGCTGGCGATGGCGTCCGCGACCCGGGCGGGATCTGCATGGGTTTCGGCCAGATCACGCAGAGTGCCGATCCCGACACCGACGTTGATGAGCGTAGCCAGTCCGCTGATGGTCGCCGTAGTGCCGATGATGGCAGCGAAGTCGGTTCGTCCTGTTGCGAGAGCCACCGCGATCAGGACGAACGATGCGCCGAGAGGGATGATTTGGGCCAGCATCATCGGGGTTGCGTGCTTCAGGACCCGGGCGATATCGCGTCGGAACTCGTCGAAACTCACAGTCCACGAGGCTAATGCGCGTTCGTTCACGACGGTGGGTGTGCACGACAAGAGTGCCGGAGTATCGGTTTACGCCCGTCGACGACGACGTGATCGAGGCGGAGCTGCTCGACGACTGAGTCGTTCCCGTGCGGCGCGGCGCGACCGCCGCACGTTCTGAAGGGGAACTCACGCTATGAAGGAGCGGATGCTGCAATGCATCCTTCCGGGTGCGAGTTCTCCTTCATTTCGGGAGGGTGGTCGCGTGGGGCCGCGTCGCAACTACCGCAGCGGTGGGCGGTGCAGCCCGCCGAGCGCGTCCTTCTCGAGCTCTCTTCCGATCAGCGAGTGCCGCCGCGAGTATGCGAAGTAGATCACCAGGCCGAGCGCGAGCCAGATGGCGAAGCGCACCCAGGTCTCGGTGCTGAGGTTCAGCATCAGCCAGAAGCAGGCGAGCGCCGAGATCCACGGCAGCCACGGCGACAGCGGCACCGTGAACGGGCGCTCCAGGTCGGGCCGGGTCTTGCGGAGGATCGGCACACCGATGCTCACCAGCACGAAGGCCGACAGCGTTCCGATGTTGATCATGTCGCCCAGCACCTGCACATCCGTGAAGCCGGCGATGATCGCGATCACGACGCCCACGATGAGCTGGATGCGGATCGGGGTGCCGCGCTTCGCGTTCGTCACGCTCAGCGAGCGCGGCAGCAGGCCGTCACGGCTCATCGCGAACACGACGCGCGCGAGCCCCATCAGCAGCACCATCACCACGGTCGTGAGTCCCACGAGGCTGCCGATGGCGATCACCTGCGCCGCCCAGGTCGCCCCGACGAGCTCGAACGCGCTCGCCAGGGAGGGCTCTTCGAGCTTCGCGAGCTCGGTGTACGAGACCATGCCGGTGATGACGATCGCCACCAGCACGTACAGGACGGTCACGATCACGAGGCCGAGCATGATGCCGCGGGGGACGGTGCGCTTGGGGTCCTTGGTCTCCTCGGCGCTCGTGGCGACGACATCGAAGCCGATGAACGCGAAGAACACCAGGGCCGCGCCGCTGAGGATGCCGAACACACCGTAGATCGAGGGGTCGGAGCCGGTCATGAACGAGAAGAGCGACTGCGTCCAGACGCTCTCCGACGCCGCGCCCTCCTGCGCCGGCGGCACGAACGGGGAGTAGTTGGCGCCGTTGATGAAGAACAGTCCGACGACGATGACGAACAGCACGATCGCGACCTTGATCACCGTGAACACGCTGTTGACGCGGCTGGACAGCTGCGTGCCGAGGGCGAGCAGCAGCGTGAAGATCGCGACGATCACGACGGGCCCCCAGTCGAAGCTGAGCGGCCCGATCTGGAGGGTCATCGGGATCTCGAGGTCGAACAGCGACACCGCATCGCCCAGGTAGACGCCCCAGTACTTCGCGATCACGGCCGACGCCATGAGCATCTCGAGGATCAGGTCCCAACCGATGATCCAGGCGAGGAACTCGCCGAGGGTCGAGTAGGTGAAGGTGTAGGCGGAACCTGCGACCGGGATGGAGGAGGCGAACTCCGCGTAGCAGAGGATCGCGAGCCCGCACACGGCCGCGGCGATGATGAACGAGACGATGACTGCCGGGCCGGCATGCCGCGCGGACGCCTCGGCACCGACCGAGAAGATGCCTGCACCGACGGCGACCGCGACGCCCATGACAGCGAGATCCCACACGCCCAGGGAGCGTTTCAGGGAGCGTTTCTCGTCGTGCGTCTCTGCCATCGACTGTTCGACGGACTTGATCCTTCGCTGGATTGCCATGCCGACGATTGTAGATCGGAGCATCGCGCCGCACCCCTCACAAACGGCGCTCCATCGTCTGCCCTCCGGCTCGAGGGTGTTCAGCCCTTGGAGGCTGCCGCGAGGGCTCGGCCGGTGAGCGACGCGGCGTCGCGCACGATCGCCGCCGGGGCGCCGGCGAAGACCAGCCGACCGCCGTCCGAGCCCGCGCCCGGGCCGATGTCGATGACATGATCCGCGCGTGCGACCACGCGCAGGTTGTGCTCGACGACGACCAGCGTCGCGCCGTCATGGAGCAGATCGTCGAAGAGGGTGTTGATCGTGTCGACGTCGGTCGGATGCAGGCCAGAGGTGGGTTCGTCGAGGATGATCCGGTCGGCGGGGTCGCGCCGCGGATCACTGAGATGCCGGGCGAGGAGCAGCCGCTGCTTCTCGCCGCCCGAGAGCGTGTCGAGCGATCGTCCGACGGGGATGTAGCTCAGACCGGTGCGCTGCACCCACTCCAGCGCCGAGACCACATCGGGGTGGGCGGAGAACAGCGCGCTGACCTCGGCGGGCGTCGAAGCCAGGACGTCGGCGATCGAGGCGCCGTCGACCTGCACGTCGAGCGCCTTCGGATTGAAGCGCAGGCCGCCGCAGGCGTCACAGGGCAGTGAGACGTCGTCGAGGAACGCGAGCTCGGTCGTGATGTGCCCACGCCCACGGCAGGTCGGGCAGGCTCCGCGCGAGTTGAAGCTGAACCACGACGGGTCGAGGCCCGACTCGGCGGCGAACACCTCGCGCACCGTGTCGGCGATGCGCAGGATGCTCAGCGTCGTCGACCGTGCTCCGCCGCGCAGCGGGTCTTGCCCGACGACCGTGAACTCGGGATGCTGGCGCGGCAGTTCCACCGTGGCGAAAGAGCTCTTTCCCGAACCCGCGACCCCCGTGACCGCGGTGAGCACGCCGAGCGGGACGTCGACGTCGAATCCGCGGAGGTTGTGCGATCGCGCATCCTTCACGGTGATGCGGCCAGAGGGTTCCCGTGCCGTCTCGCGGATCGTCAGCGGCTCGGCGAGCACTCGTCCGGTGAGGGTGTCGCTGCCGCGCAACGCCGTGGGCGTGCCCTCGAACTGCACCATGCCGCCGGCGGAGCCCGCCCCGGGCCCGAGGTCGACCACGTGATCGGCGACCGCGATCACCTGCGGATGGTGCTCGACGACGAGGATCGTGTTGCCCGCATCGCGCAGTCGCTGCAGCAGGGCCACGAGGCGCTGGATGTCGGCGGGGTGCAGCCCGGTGCTCGGCTCGTCGAACACGTAGGTCACGTCGGTCAGGGCGCTGCCGAGGTGGCGCACGATCTTGACCCGCTGCGCCTCGCCGCCGGACAGGGTCGACGATTCGCGGTCGAGCGTGAGGTAGCCGAGGCCGACCGAGAGCAGGGCGTCGAGCACATGACGGATGCCCTCGACCGCCGGTGCCACCCGCGCATCGTCGAAGGCGTCGAGCAGCGTGTGCAGCTCGGCCACCGGCATCCGCATCCAGTCCACGATCGATCGCCCGTCGATGAGGCTCGCCCGCGCCGCCTCGTTCACCCGTGCGCCCCGGCAGTCCGGGCAGGTGTGGTGGGTCACGAGCCGGTCGAGCTCTTCACGCACCTGGGGCGACATCTTCACCGGGCGCTGCTTCAGGAACACGTCGCGCATGCGGGTGATCACGCCGTCGAACCGGGCGCTCTGCGGGAACCGCGGATCCGGATCGTCGAGCTTGAGCTTGTCGGCGTAGAGGAACTGGTCCATCTCCTCGGCCGTGTAGTCCTTGAGCGGCTTCTCGCGGTCGAACAGCCCGCAGTAGGCGAACCGCTTCCACCGGTACACGCCCGGGCGGAACAGGCTGAACCGCACCGGCCCCTCGTCGATGTTCTTCTCGGGGTCGATCAGGGCGTCGATGTCGATGTCGTACACCGTGCCGAGTCCTTCGCAGGTCGGGCACATGCCGGAGGGATCGTTGAACGAGTAGGCGGGGGAGTAGCCGGCCGAAGGCTCGCCCACGCGCGAGAACACGAGGCGCACGAGAGAGGCCAGGTCGGTCGCGGTCGCCACCGTCGAGCGCGCGTTGCCCGTGAACCGACGTTGGTCGATCAGCACCGTGAAGGTCAGACCGTCCATGGACTGCACGTCGGGCGCCGGCATCTGCGGCAGCCGTGCGCGGATGAACGTCGAATAGGAGTCGTTGACGAGCCGCTGCGCCTCGGCGGCGATCGTGTCGAGCACGAGCGACGACTTGCCCGACCCGGAGACGCCGGTGAAGACGGTCAGCAGCTTCTTGGGAACGTCGACCGAGACGTCGCGGAGGTTGTTCGTCCGCGCGCCGGTGATGCGGAGAGTGTCCATCCGGAAACGCTAACGGGGCCCCCGGACAATCCGGGGGCCCCGTCGACAGCGGAGGGTGGGTGCGGGTCAGGCGCTGAGGACGACCGTCTCGTCGATCGGGCGACGCACGCGCGGAGCGACCTCGCGCTCCTGCAGCACCTCGGGAAGCGCCTCGATGTCGCCGAACTCGCCGACGGCGAAGACCGTGGTGGGGACGAAGCGGGCTTCGAGGTCGGCGAACTCGCGGACGACCTCCGGGTCGAAGCCGCTCATCTGGTGCACGACGAGGCCGTCGTGGTGGGCCTGCACCGAGAAGTGCGCGACGGCCTGACCGAGGTCGTACAGGGCGTGGGTGATCGGCGTGCCGTCGGCCGCGGCCGTCTCGGCGATCGCGACCACGAGCACGGCGGCGTTGCCCGCCCATGCCTGGTTGAAGCCCATCAGGGCGCCTGTGACCTGGGCATGCAGGGCGGTGCCGCGGCGGGCGACGATGAAGCGCCACGGCTGGGTGTTGTTGGCGGACGGGCTCCAGCGGGCGGCCTCGAGAGCGGTGGCGAGCTTGGCCTCGTCGATCGAGTTCTGCGCGTCGAAGGCGCGGGGGCTCCAGCGGCCGGCGAGGACGTCGAGGACGGGGTGCTCGGTCGGGGCGGTGCGGTCGATGACGGGAGTGCTCACGGAAGTGCCTTTCAGAAGGAGTGGATCGGACTCCTTCGTCCGGGTACACGGGACAGAACAGATGCATGTGCATGCATATTCCCGAGTTTGGGTGTGTGTCTTCGTCAGGCGGGCAGGTTGTGCGAAGCGGCGTCCGCGAGCGCGTTGCGCACGGCGCGGATGGACGGGGCGGCGGCGGACACCCGCCGTGCCGAGGAGAAGATCTCGCGCCGCGGCTCGCGGGGGAGCGGCGCCAGGTCGACGGTCGGGTTGTCGCCGGCCCACACGAGCTCGGGCAGCAGTCCGACCGCGAGCCCGGCGTGGATCAGCCGCACGTGCGCGGTGAGGTCGGCGATCTCGAACCGCACGTCGGGCTCGAACCCGGCCGTGCGACAGAGCTGCTCGGCCCAGGCGCGGGATGCGGTGCCCTCGGGCTCGAGGACCCACGGCTCCTCGCGGGTCGACCACAGAGCGGCGACGGCATCCGCGTGCGCGGGCGCTCCGGGATGCCGGGCGAGGGCGATCGTGTCGTGGGCGAGCACCACCCGGTCGAGGTCGGCGTGGATCGGGCGGGTCCGCCCCGGATACTGCTCGGCGAGGATCAGGTCGAAGTCGCGGCTGGACACCCCGACGAGCCCGGTCTCCGGGTCGCACTCGGTGACCTCGACCCGCAGGGCCGGATGCCTCTCCTTGAGGGACTCGAGCGCGCGCGGCAGCAGAGAGTGCGCGGTCGACTGGAACACGGCGATGCGCGCGGTGCCCGTCACCTCGGTGAGCGACTCCGCGACGGCGACCTCGGCATGCTCGAGTTGATCGAGGATGCCGATGGCCTGGCTGACCAGCACGTTTCCCTGCGGCGTGAACTGCACGCCGCGGCCGACTCGGCGCAGCAGTGGCACTCCCACATCGCGCTCCAGTGCGCTCAGCTGCTGCGACACCGAGGCCTTGCTGTACGAGAGGGCGTCGGCGACGGCGGAGAGGGTTCCGCGGCGCGACAGCTCCACGAGCATCCGCAGGCGATTGACATCGAGCACGGCCGTTCCATTCGTTCAGCTTGAGTGAACAGAATCCACGCAAATCGGTTGATAGACGGAGCCTACCGACCGGCAGGACAATGATCGAGCCCGCACACGAAACCCCGGTGTGCGCTCTCTTGGAAGGTCCCACCGATGCCTGTCGCCGCCGACACCACCACTCCCCGCACCGAAGACGTCGCCGCCCTGGTGCAGCGCTGGCTCACCGAGAGCGAGACCCACCCCGTCGAGCCGGCCGCCCAGCGCCTGTCCGAGGTGCTCAAAGACCCGAACGGCCTCGCATTCACGGTCGGCTTCGTCGACGGCGTCATGCGCCCCGAAGACCTGCGTGTCGCGGGTCGCAAGCTCGCCGAGATCTCGGAGATCACCCCGATCCTGCTGCCCGGGTACCTCCGGGCCGCGATCAAGACCGGCGGCTTCTGGGCGCCGAAGCTGCCCGGCGTCGTCGTGCCGATCTCGCGCCGCGTGCTGCGGGCCATGGTCGGGCACCTCGTGCTCGACGCCACACCCTCCAAGCTCGGCCCCGCGATCGCGAAGCTGCGCAAGAGCGGCAACCGCCTCAACCTCAACCTCCTCGGCGAGGCCGTGCTCGGCGAGCGCGAAGCCGGGCACCGTCTGCAGGGCACCCGCGACTTCCTCGCCCGCGATGACGTCGACTACGTGTCGATCAAGGTCTCCAGCGTCGTGAGTCAGCTGTCGATGTGGTCGTTCGACGAGGCCGTGGCCGATGTCGTCGAGAAGCTCACCCCGCTCTACGAGCTCGCCGCCCGCGCCGAAGCCAAGGGCAAGGCCAAGTTCATCAACCTCGACATGGAGGAGTACCGCGACCTCGACCTGACGATCGCGGCCTTCACGAGCATCCTCGACCAGCCGGGGCTCGAGAACCTCGAAGCCGGCATCGTGCTGCAGGCCTACCTGCCCGACGCGCTCGGCGCGATGCAGCACCTGCAGGAGTGGGCTGCCGCCCGGCGCGCGAAGGGCGGTGCACCGATCAAGGTGCGTGTCGTCAAGGGTGCGAACCTCGCCATGGAAGAGGTCGACGCCGCGATCCACGGCTGGCCGCTCGCCACCTACGGCACCAAGCAGGACTCCGACACCAATTACAAGCGAGTGCTCGACTGGGCGATGACCCCGGAGCGTCTGGATGCCGTGCGCATCGGCGTCGCGGGCCACAACCTGTTCGACATCGCCTACACGTGGCTGCTGGCGCAGGCGCGCGGGGTGGCGCGCCCTTCGACAGGCTCAGGGACCCAGCGGGAGGCGGAGCCCCTCGTCGAGTACGAGATGCTGCTGGGCATGGCGACCGGCCAGGCCGAGGCCGTCCGCAAGGACGTCGGACGCCTGCTGCTCTACACGCCGGTCGTGAACCCGGCCGAGTTCGACGTCGCGATCGCGTACCTCGTGCGCCGCCTCGAAGAGAACGCCAGCCCGGAGAACTTCATGTCGGCCGTGTTCGAGCTCGCCTCGAACCCGACGCTCCTCACCCGCGAGCGGGAGCGGTTCGAGCGCTCGCTGGCCGCGCTGGAGACCGATGCTCCGGAGTTCGTCCCGGCGCCCCACCGCGTGCAGGACCGCACGGCAGAGGTCGCTCCGGGGACCACGACGGGCTTCGAGAATCAGGCCGACACCGACCCCGCCATCGCCGCGAACCGGGCGTGGGGGCGCGAGATCCTCGGCCGCTCGGTCGGATCGACGCTGGGCCTCGACACCATCGCGATCGCGAAGGTCGAGACGGATGCCGAGCTCGACGGCATCTTCACCGCCGCCACCGCCGCCGCCGAGAAGTGGGCCGCCCTGCCCGCCGCCGACCGCGCCGCCGTGCTGCACCGCGCCGGAGACGAGCTGGCTGCGCGCCGGGGGCAGCTCATCGAGATCATGGCCCACGAGGCGGGCAAGACGATCGCCGAGGCCGACCCCGAGATCAGCGAGGCCATCGACTTCGCGCACTATTACGCCGAGCGCGCGAAAGACCTCGAGACCGTCTCGGGCGCCGAGTTCGTGCCGTCGAAGGTCACGGTGGTCACGCCGCCATGGAACTTCCCGGTCGCCATCCCCGCCGGCGGTGTGCTCGCGGGTCTGGCCTCCGGCTCGGCCGTGATCATCAAGCCGGCAAAGCTCACCCAGCGCTGCGGTGCCGTGATGGTCGAGGCGCTGTGGGCAGCGGGTGTGCCGCGAGACCTGCTCGCGCTCGTCGACCTGGCTTCCCGCGACCTGGGCACGCGGCTCGTCGCCGGTCCCGCGGTGGACCGCGTGATCCTGACCGGGGCGTACGAGACGGCGCAGCTGTTCCGCTCGTTCCGTTCCGACCTGCCGCTCCTCGCGGAGACCAGCGGCAAGAACGCGATCATCGTGACCCCGTCCGCCGACCTCGACCTCGCGGCCGCCGACGTGGCCCGCAGTGCGTTCGGTCATGCGGGGCAGAAGTGCTCCGCGGCGTCACTCGCGATCCTGGTCGGATCGGTGGCCGACTCGAAGCGGTTCGAGCGTCAGCTGGTGGATGCCGTGACCTCGATGCGGGTCGGACTGCCCGACGACCCGGCTACCCAGATGGGGCCGATCATCGAGCCCGCGAACGGCAAGCTGCTCACGGCGCTGACGAAGCTGGAGAAGGGCGAGCGCTGGCTCGTGGAGCCGCGCAAGCTCGACGACGAAGGGAAGCAGTGGACGCCCGGTGTCAAGACCGGCGTGCGCGAGGGCTCGTACTTCCACCTGACCGAGTTCTTCGGCCCGGTGCTCGGCATCATGCACGCCAAAGACCTGGACGAGGCGCTGCGCCTGCAGAACGCGGTCGACTACGGCCTGACCGCGGGCATCCACTCGCTCGACTCCGACGAGGTCGCCACCTGGCTCGACCGCGTCGAGGCCGGCAACCTCTACGTGAACCGCGGCATCACCGGGGCGATCGTGCAGCGTCAGCCGTTCGGCGGCTGGAAGCGCTCGGCCGTGGGCGCGGGCGCGAAGGCCGGCGGACCGAACTACCTCTTCGGCCTCGGCGAGTGGGCTCCGGCGGAGCTCCCGGCCGCCGCGCCGAGCGCGGCCGTCGTGCCGGTGGTCGGCGCGCTGCTGGATGCTGCCGCCTCCGAGGTCGATGCGGCCGAAGCGGAATGGCTGCACCGCGCCGCGGCATCCGACGAGCGTGCCTGGGTCGACGAGTTCGGCGCGGTCAGCGACAAGTCGGGCCTCGGGGTCGAGCGCAACCTCTTCCGCTACCGCTCGGTCGCGGTCGACGTGCGCATCGCCGAGAACGCGCCTCTGGCGGACGGCATCCGCGTGCTCGCGGCGGCACTCCGCAGCGGCAGCCCGTTCACGGTGTCGGCGCCGGCCCTGCCCTCGCGCGTCGAGAAGGTGCTGCGGGCGCACGGGGTCACCGTGAAGCACGAGTCGGATGCCTCATGGACCAAGCGCTACGCCAAGGCGGCGAACTCGTGGCACCGCGTACGTCTGGTCGGCGGCGACGCCGCAGCCCTGCACGAAGCGCTCGACGGAAGCCCCGACGTGGCGGTGTGGTCGCACGCTGTGACGGGTGCCGGCCGTGTCGAGATCCTGCCGTTCCTGCACGAGCAGGCCGTGTCGATCACCAACCACCGCTTCGGCAACCCGACCACCCTCGCCGACGGCGTGATCTGACGAGCTGCTTGCCCGCCGAGACCCCCGGTAACCGCCGAAACCCCCTGC
This sequence comes from Microbacterium sp. NPDC055988, assembly GCF_042269505.1. Taxonomy (NCBI): domain Bacteria; kingdom Bacillati; phylum Actinomycetota; class Actinomycetes; order Micrococcales; family Microbacteriaceae; genus Microbacterium; species Microbacterium sp. NPDC055988. The sequence goes on along the minus strand of NZ_JBHJXY010000001.1, from coordinate 798,178 downwards.
TGCAGACATCCGCAGCAGGGGGTTTCGGCGTGAAGGCGGGGTCTCGGCGCGAGACGCGAGGCGCGAGACGCGATGCGCGAGACGCGAGACGCGAGGCGCGAGGCGCGAGACGCGAGGGCGGCGCGTCAGCCGCGCAGCGCGTCCTTGAGCTTGACCCGCGAGCCCATGCGCAGCAGCGAGTTCTCGTAGATCTTCGCGCCGATGACGATCGCGGCCACGCAGCTCGCGAGCAGGATCACCAGGCTCAGCAGCGGCTCCCACCACTGCGCCTCGCCGACGAACAGGCGCATCGGCATGCCGACCGGAGCCGAGAACGGCACATACGACATGATCGTGAGCACCAGCGGGTTGTCGTTGAAGACGATGACCAGGATGTACGGCGCCATGATCAGCATCGTGATCGGCGTGGTCGTCGAGCCGATGTCCTCCTGGCGCGACACCATCGAGGCGGCGGCCGCGAACATGGCCGCCAGCAGGATGAAGCCGAACAGGAAGAACACCGCGAACCAGATGATCGGTGCTCCGAGGGTCGTGAGCACCTCGCGTTGACCGGTGACGATCAGCCCGATCGTGGCCACCGCCGCGAGCGCGAGGATCTGTCCCATCGCGAGCACCGTGTTTCCGATCACCTTGCCGGCGAGGAGCGTGCGCGCCGGGATCGCCGACAGCAGCACCTCCACCACGCGCGTCTGCTTCTCCTCCACCACGCTCTGCGCGATCGTGCCGCCGAACGTCGCCGCGGCCATCATGAACACCAGGCCGAACGCGATCGCGATGAAGTAGCGCAGCAGCGGGTTGGTGGTCGCCGGTTCCAGGATGACGACCTCGGGAGAGATCGACAGTGCCGAGACGATCGAGCCCGGGGCATCCTGCAGGGCGATGATCGTGTAGCCCGAGGGGCCATCGCCTTCCAGCACTGCGGCGTCGACCTTGTCGTCGCGCACGAGCTCCTCAGCGGCGGCCTGGTCGGCCACCTCGGTGACTTCGACTCCGGGGATCGCCGACACGACGGATGCCGTCTCCGCGGTCGCGGCGATCGGCGTCGTGTCGGTGCTCTTGCTGGCGAAGCCGCCGAGGATGATGCCGGCGAGCGCGAGCACCAGCAGGATGCCGGTGGAGATCAGAAACGCTTTGCTGCGGAGCTTCGATCCGATCTCGCGCTCGGCGACGAGCCAGATGCCGTTGCTGCTGCGGACGGGGGCGGGGGTGCTCACTGGATGACCTCCTTGAAGATCTGGGCGAGGGACGGATGCTTCGGTGCGAAGCTCGCGACGTCGCCGCGCTGCACGGCGGACTGGAGCACACGCTGGGCGGTGTCTGGGCCGTCCGCGTCGAACAGCGCATAGCCTCCCTCGAAGTCGACGACCGTCACACCGGGCTCGGTGCGCAGCCATCCCGCGTCGCCTGCGGAGACGAGCTCGTAGCGGTCGCGGGCGTGCTCGGCGCGGAGCGCATCGCGGGAGCCGGCCGCGCGGATCGTGCCACCGGCGAGGATCACGAGGTCGTCGCACAGGCGCTCGACCACGTCGAGCTGGTGGGAGGAGAACAGGATGGATGCTCCCTTCGCGGCGCTGGACTGCAGCACGCCGGCGACCACATCGACCGCGAGCGGGTCGAGGCCGGAGAACGGCTCGTCGAGGATGAGCACCTCGGGGTCGTGCACGAGCGAGGCGGCGATCTGCGCGCGCTGCTGGTTGCCGAGCGACAGCGACTCGATCGTGTCGTTCAGCCGTTCGCCGAGCCCGAGCTCGGTGAGGAGGTCCGTCGCCCTGTCGGTGGCCTCCTGCTTGCCGATGCCGTGCAGCCGGGCGAGGTAGACGATCTGCTCGAGCACCTTCATCTTCGGGTAGAGACCGCGCTCCTCGGGCATGTATCCGAAGCGGCGGCGGTCTTCGGCCGTGATCGGCGCGCCGTCGAGGTCGACCCGGCCGCTGTCCGAGGACAGCAGCCCCAGGACGATCCGCATGGTCGTGGTCTTGCCGGCGCCGTTGCCGCCGACGAACCCCGTGAGGCGGCCGGGAGCCACCGTGAAGGACACATCGTCGAGCACGCGCCGAGAGCCATAGCTCTTGGTGATGCCGGAGAGTTCGAGCATTCCTGTCGTCATACCCTCACGCTACGGAGCGCAGGTGTCCCGGGCATCCCCCCTGTGGCGGACCCGCCCCCGTCCGTCCCGCGGCTGACCCCCCGCCTCACGTCGCCCGCCGCGCCCGCATCCCGCCGCCGAGTGCACGGGATGCTGCCGAGTGCACAGGGTGTTCGCGTGAAGAACCCGTGCGCTCGACGCGAAGCCGTGCACTCGGCACGGGGGTGGCCGACCCCGGGTCAGGGGCGGCGGGCGTGCAGCACGGTCCGCACCACGAGACCGGCGACCAACGCCCAGAACGCGGCGCTGACCCCGAGCACCGAGATGCCGGACGCCGCGACCAGGAAGGTCACGACCGCGGGGACGCGCTCGCCCGGATCGTCGATGGCCTGCTGCACGGCAGACCCGAACGCGGCGAACAGCGCGAGGCCGGCGACCGCGGGGATCACGGCGGCCGGTGCGAGCACCACGAGTGCGGCGAAGGCGGCGGAGAACCCGCCGAGCACGAGGTAGGACACCCCGGTCGAGACGCCCGCCACCCATCGCCGCTTCGGGTCGGGGTCGGCATCCGGAGACGCGGCCAGGGCGGCGCTGATCGCGGCGAGGTTGATGGCATGGCCTCCGGCCGTCGCACCGAGCGCAGTGCCGACACCCGTCACCAGCATGGCCGGACGCCACGGCACCTCGTACCCGAAACTGCGCATGATCGCGATGCCCGGCACGTTCTGCGAGGCCATCGTCACGATGAACAGCGGCAGCGCGAGGCCCACGAGCGCGCCGACCGTGAACGTCGGCGCGGTGAACTCGAGTCGGGGCAGGAGCATGGCGGGGTCGAACGGAGCCCCTTCGCCGACGAGTGAGACGGCGACCACCACGGCGGCCGCGACGAACGCGAGGGGAACCGCCCACCGCGGCGCGAGGCGCGCGAACACCAGCCAGGTGAGCACGACCGGCACCACGCCCCACGGATTCGCGACGATGCCCGTGATCGGCGCCAGACACAGCGGCAGCAGCACCCCGGCGAGCATCGCCTGCGCGATCGAGGGCGGGATGCGGGCGATCAGGGCGCCGAGCGCCGGCCAGAGCGCCGTGAGCAGGATCAGTGCGGCGGTGACGAGGAAAGCCCCGACCGCCGCCGGCCAGCCTCCCTCGACGGTCCCGGTCGCGACGAGGAGGGCGGCCCCGGGGGTCGACCACGCGACGGTGATCGGCATCCGGTACCGCCAGGCGAGCACGACGCACGCGAGGCCCATGGTGAGGCTGGCCGCGAGGAGCCCGCTGGCCGCCTGCGCAGCATCCGCCCCGACCGCATCGAGACCGGTCAGCACGACCGCGAATGAGCTCGTGAATCCGACCAGCGCCGTCACCACCCCCGCCAGGATCGGGCGCGACAGGGAGGGCGATTCGGGCATGGCTCCGAGGCTATCGCGCAGGCGCGTAGGGCCGCCTACGCGAGACCCATGCGGTGTGCGAGCACGACGGCCTGCACGCGATCGCGGGCGCCGAGCTTCTGCAGGATGCGGGAGACGTGCGTCTTGACCGTGGCCTCGCCGATGTACAGCGCCCGCGCGATCTCGGCGTTGCTACGCGCATCGGCGAGCAGCGTCAGCACCTCGGCCTCGCGGTCGGTGAGCGGCTCGGCGAGCGTGACCCTCGGGATCGCGGTGCTCTCGATCGAGACGGCCGCCGGTGACGGTGACGGTGCCGGCGCGGGGGTCGCGGCGAAACGCGCCAGCACCCGACGGGTCACCTCGGGCGCGAGCATCCCGTCGCCGGCGGCCAGAGCGCGCACCGCGGCGATCAGGTCCTCCGCGCCCGCGTTCTTCAGCAGGAAGCCGCTGGCCCCGGCATCGAGCGCCTGGTACAGGTAATCGTCCCTGTCGAAGGTGGTCACGATCGCGATGGCGGCCTCGACCGCGGGATCGGCGACGATGCGACGGGTCGCCTCGATGCCGTCCATGTCGGGCATCTGCACGTCCATCGTGATCACGTCGGGACGCAGAGCGGATGCCTGCGCCACGGCCTCTGCCCCCGACGAAGCCTCGCCCACCACCGTGATGTCGGGCTGGGTGTCGAGGATGGTGCGGAAGCCGGCGCGCAGCAGCGCGTGGTCGTCGACCAGCAGCACGCGGATCGGGTCGCTCATCGCCCCGCCCCCGATCCTGCCGGGGTCGCGAGGGGCACGCGAGCACGCACCCGCATCCCGCCGAGCGGCCGCGGTGCGACCTCGAGCGTGCCCCCGGATGCGGCGGCCCGCTCCCGCATCCCCAGCTGGCCCAGCCCCGGGCGCAGGTGGGTGACCGCTCGTCCGGTGTTCACGATCTCGACCTCCACGCCGTCGTCTTCGTAGCGCACGCGGACGTCAGCAGTGGCTCCGCTGCCGGCGTGACGGCGGGCGTTCGTCAGCGACTCCTGGGCGATCCGGTACAGGTTCACGGCGACCAGCGACGGCACAGGCACGGGCTCGCCGATCACCGCGTAGTCCGTCGGCAGCCCGGCCTCGGTGGATGCCTCGACGAGCTCGGCGATGTCGTCCAGCGCGAGGGTGGACGCCGCATCCGTCGTCTCGCCGCCGGGCGTGCGCAGGGTCTCCAGCAGCTGACGCAGCTCGTGGATCGCGTCGCGCGCCGAATCCTCGATGCCGGTGAGGATGCGCGCCGACTGCGCGGGATCGCGTTCGAGCACCAGGCGCGCGGCGCCCGCCTGCACGCCCATGACCGAGACGTGATGCGCGACGACGTCATGCAGCTCGCGCGCGATGCGCACCCGGTCGAGAGCGACGGCCTGGGCCGCGGTGACCTCGCGCTCACGCTCCAGTTCCGCCGTACGCTGCTCGAGCACGGCCAGCTGCTCGGCCGCCGCCCAGGAGCGCTCGCCGAAGTAGTACGCGCCGCCGAAGTACAGCACGTTCAGCAGCAGCTGGATGAGCATGAAGGCCACGTAGGGCGACATGGCGCCGGCGGCGACGTCGGCCTTGTCCGCCTCGCTGATCGCGTCCCGGTACATCGTGATGATCAGCCACACGAACATGCCGACGATGATCCCGACCCGCACGAGCATCGCGCGACGCCGGTCGTTCATCCAGGCGCCGACCGTGTACAGCGTGAGGAACATCACGATGTTGCCGACGTAGATCTCCGGCACGCGGATCGTGACGGCCGTGAAGTAGGCCACGGCCACGATCACCGCGGCGGTGCCCGGCCAGCGGCGGCGGAACGCCAGGGGAGCGGTGGCGACGACGGCGTAGACCAGGGCCCACCACAGCGGCGCCTGCTCGTCGCCGTAGATCTCGGCGATCGAGGACAGCCCTGCGCTCAGCACCGCGCCGACGAACATGACGGCGGCGAGGATGACATCGGATCGTCGTTGTCGCTCGGTCGGCGTGCGGGTGAACGCAGTGGCAGGCATCCCTCCACCGTAGGGCGACGGCCGCGCGGCGGCATCCCCCGAGCGGAGGATCGGAAACGGGGTGGTAGGCGAGATTCAGTTGCTATTGACTTGCTGGCATGAGCGCTGACAAGACCGAGGACGCATCCGGCCGCATCCTGATCGATCTCTTCATGACCCTCGACGGCGTCGCGCAGGGGCCGGGCGGAGTGGGCGAAGACACGTCCGGCGGATTCCGCTTCAGCGGCTGGCAGGCGGGGTACCCGTCGCCGGGAATGGGGGAGGAGGTCGACAACGGGATGCGGGGCCTCGACGCCCTGCTGCTCGGCCGTCGCACCTACGACATCTTCGCCTCGTACTGGCCGCACCACACCGATGGCCCCGAGGGGCACATCGGCCGGTTGTTCGACCGCGTCCCGAAGTACGTGGCGACTCGGAGTGCCGATCTCACGCTCGACTGGCAGGGCAGCACCCGGGTCGGGGATGACCTCGCCGCCGAGATCGCCGCGATGCGGACGGCGCACCGCGAGGTGCATGTGATCGGCAGCATCGACTTCGTGCACACTCTGCTCGCCGAGGGACTCTTCGACGAACTGAACCTCTGGGTCTACCCGATCCTGCTCGGCACGGGAAAGAAGGTGTTCGACGACGGGGCACTGCCGTGCGTGCTGCGCCTGTTGCGTCCGCCGGTCACCGACGAGGCCGGCGTGACGTTCCTCCACTACGGGCGCACCGATCGCGTGCCGGAGGTCGGCACCTTCGGGTGAACACCGCGGGGTTGATCACCCGAATCGACTATTCCGCTCGCGTGCCGTGAGCCGATAGATTCAGGGCAGATGCTGCCGGGCGATCGGCGGCTTTTCGAGGTCGAACGCGACGGCACGGTGCCGCGCGCGACCTCGCTTCGGAGGGTGGGGAACATGGCGCGACGTCGCGCATTCATTCAGGCTGTCATCGGTGGGGTCGCGGCTCTCGCGCTCGCGTTCGGGGGTGCCACGTCGGCGATGGCCGTCGAATCAGGCGCCTCGATCTCGGATGTGGTGACGTGGAGCGCCGAAGGCACGGGCACGGTGGACATCAGCGTGGCCGAGGGAGGCGAGCCAGAGGCGAGCAGCCCGGAACTGGGTCAGCCCGTCGCGCCGGAGGAGACCGAGCCCGCAGCGCCGGAAGAGACCGAGCCCGCAGCGCCGGAAGAGACCGAGCCCACGTTGCCGGAAGAGACCGAGCCCACGCTGCCCGAGGCGAGCGAGCCCGCTGTGCCGGCTGGTGCCTCGACAGGGTCGATCAGCGGTGTGGTCACCCGCGAAGATGGCGGCACTCCGGTCGAGGGAGTGCTGGTGTCGACCGGTGGGGAGGGAACGCCCTGGGTGATGGACTACACGGACGAGTCCGGTGCGTACTCGCTGACGGGGCTCGCCCCCGGCTCCTACCTCGTGTCGTTCTTCCCGGTAGGCACCGACCTCCAGCGCGAGTACTGGAAGGACACCGCGATCTGGAGCGAGGGCACGCTGATCGTCCTCGGTGAGGGGGCCGCAGTCACCGGCATCGATGCCTCGTTGAAGCGCGGCGCGACCATCTCCGGTGTCGTGACGACCGCCGGCGACGGCTCGGCAGTCGCCGGCGCGACGGTGAACGCGCTCGACCAGCATGAGATCGTCGGCTCGGCGCAGACGGGAGCCGACGGTTCGTATCGCATCGAAGGACTGAGCGAGGGCGACTACGTCGTGCAGTTCCTCTCGCCGGACGGGGAACGGCTCGCCACGGAGTACTGGCAGAACGCATACGGGTATGACGCGGCGACTGCGGTCTCGGTCGCGGGAACCGAGACCGAGACCGGCATCGACGCTGCGCTCGACACGGTCGGTCACATCGAAGGCACGGTGATGCAGGAGGGCCGGGGCGTCCCCCTGGCGACCGTGTGGATCAGGTCGACGAACGGCGACGGATTCCTCTCGGGCCACTCGGTCGAAGACGACGGCACATACTCGGCAGCGCTGCCGCCGGGAACCTACGTCGTCGAGTTCCGCTCGTTCAGCGACGAACACGCGGATGAGTACTGGGACGACGCGCGCACCATCGCGGAAGCGACTCCGGTCGTGGTGGCTTCCGGCCAGCGCGTTCCGGGCATCGACGCCGTGATGGACCGCGCCGGTCTGATCTCCGGAACCGTAGCGATCGACAGCCCCGACGTGTGGGGGATCCTCGTCGAAGCGTGGCAGGGCGGCCGGCTCGTCGGCTCCGCCCAGGCCGACTACCGCACGGGGGAGTACACGCTGCGCCTGCGACCGGGGTCTTACATCCTCAAGGCATCGGCAGAGTTCCGCGACGGTTCCACGCTCACTGCGAAGCCGCAGTACTTCGACGGGGTGGACACCGCTGCCGCAGCGACGCCCGTCGCGGCCGTCATCGGCACGCCGGTGAACGGTGTCGACTTCACGCTCATCCCCGTGGAGGGGCAACCCCAGCCGAAGCCGACTCTGGAGCTCTCGGTGGGTTCGATTCAGGCAGGCAAGGACATCACGGTCTCCGGCACCGGCTTCGCGCCGGGGGCGACCATCGCCTTCGAACTGCGCTCCGACCCCTTGATGCTCGGCACGCTCGTCGCCGACACAGATGGCGTCCTTCAGGGATCGCTGCGGATTCCGGCCAACGCACCGGCCGGTACGCACGCTCTCGTCGCACTTTCGGGCGGTGCCGTGATCGCGAGCGCGACGCTCACCGTCACGGCCGCGGCCGGCGGCGGCGCTGCGGCGACTCCGGGAGCGCAACTGGCGAACACCGGAGCAGAGACTCCGACCGCGATCATCGCCCTCGGTGTCATGTTCGCCGTGCTGGGAGGGATGCTCGTCCGGCGTCGTCGAGTGGAGAGCTGACCTCAGCCGAGCAGGCGCTCGATCACCTGAGCGACGCCGTCGTCGTCGTTCGAGGCGGTCGTCTCGTCGGCCGCGTCCTGAACCACGGGTTCCGCATGGGCCATGGCGACGCCGTGCCCTGCCCAGCGCAGCATCTCGACGTCGTTGAGCGCATCGCCGAAGGCGACCACGTCGGCGCGGCCGATGCCGAGGTGCTCGCACAGGCGGGCGAGCCCCGTGGCCTTCGTGACGCCCTCGGCCATCACCTCGACGAACGGAGCGCCGGACAGGGTCGCCTCGAACCCGGTCAGCCCGAGGCTGCGCAGCGTGTCGAAGAGAGCGGCAGGGGCGAGTTCCGGATGCCGGATGACGAGCTTCAGACTCGGTGCCGCGAGCACCTGCTCCAGCGGCACGCCGCCCATCGTGCGAGGGTCACGCTTGTGGTCGGACAGCTGAGCGATCTCGGCGTAACCGTCCTGGGCCACGAAGGTCTCACCGCCCTCGCGCACGCTCGCGAACAGCAGGCCCGGGATGCTGGCGCGCAGCGCCTCGACCAGGGCGCGGATCGTGTCGGGCGGAAGTTCCTCGGCGAACAGCATCCGTCCGTTATCCAGACGCACGGCGTAAGCGCCGTTGCTGCAGAGCGCCCAGCCGTCGAAACCCGCATCGCCGGCGATGGCACGCAGCCCGATGGGCTGGCGTGCGGTCACCGGGACGACGTGGATGCCGCGTTCGCGAGCCGCATCGAGCGCCGCCCGCGTGCGCGGCGTGACAGCGGACGAGGAGTCGAGCAGCGTGCCGTCGAGATCGGTGGCGATCAGCCGCACGGTCACAGGAACGGCCGTCAGGAGAAGATCATCGGAAGGTCGTCGTCATCGTCAGCGGCGCCGCCTGTTCCTAGACGGCGACCGTCGAGGTCGACCACCACAGGAACATGATCGCTGGGCTGTTCGCCCTTGCGCTCGTTCCGGTGGATCGATGCACCGGTCACCGCCTCAGCCAGAGTGCGCGAGCCCAGGACGAAGTCGATGCGGATGCCCTCGTTGCGCGGGAACTTCAGGCGCTGGTAGTCCCAGTAGGTGAAGCCCTCCGGAAGCAGCGGGCGCACCACGTCGGTGACTCCGGCATCGGCGAACGCGAAGAACGCATCGCGCTCGGGCTGCGAGACATGCGTCGAGCGGCCGACCACGATGTCGGGATCCCCGTTGTCGTGATCGAACGGGATGATGTTGAAGTCGCCCACCAGGGCGAGCGGAAGGTCGGGGTTGGCCGAGAGCTCGGCCGCCGTCGACCTCTTCAGCTGCTCCAACCAGTGCAGCTTGTAGAGGTAGTGCGGGTCGTCGAGCGAACGGCCGTTCGGCACGTACAGGCTCCACACGCGTACCCCGTCGACCATCACACCGAGCGCGCGCGCCTCGAGCGGAGCATCCGGACCCTCGTGCCCCTTCGCGAACCCCGGCATCCCGTCGAACGCCGTGCGCACATCGGTGATGGGCAGGCGGCTCGCGATGGCGACACCGTTCCACTGATTCAGGCCGTGCACCTCGACGTGGTACCCGGCCTCTTCGAACGGCGCGTAAGGGAACTGCTCGGGCTTGCACTTGATCTCCTGCATCGCCAGCACGTCGATGTCTTCTCGGACGGCGAACTCGACGGTGCGGGTGACGCGGGTGCGGATGGAGTTGACGTTCCAGGTGGCCAAGCGCATGCGTCAAGCCTAGAGCCCACCTCCTACACTGGATGCCGTGACCGCACTCGACGCAGACCGCCAGACCCTCCTCGACCTCATCAAGGACGAGGCGGTGTTCCACGGCGACTTCACCCTCTCCAGCGGCAAGAAGGCGACGTACTACGTCGACATGCGCAAGCTCACGCTCGACCACAGGGCGGCACCCGCCATCGGCCGGATCATGCTCGACCTGATCGGCGACCTCGACGTCGTGGCCGTCGGCGGCCTCACGCTCGGGGCCGACCCGATCGCGAACTCCGTGCTGCACGCCTCGGTCGCCACCGATCGTCCGCTCGACGCGTTCGTCGTGCGCAAGGAGCCGAAAGACCACGGCCGCGGCCGTCAGATCGAAGGCGCCGACGTCAAGGGCAAGCGCGTCGTCGTGCTCGAAGACACCTCGACCACCGGGCAGTCCGCGCTCAAGGCCGTCGAAGCGCTGCGCAAGGAAGGCGCCGAGATCGTCGCCGTCGCCGTGATCGTCGACCGCAAGACCGGGGCGCAGGCCGCCATCGAAGCTGAGGGGCTCGAGTGGCGCGCCGCCTTCGACCTCGACGACCTCGGACTCGACCCGCAGTGACGCGCTACGCGCTGGCCGTCGACGTCGGCGGCACGAAGATGGAGGCCGCGCTCGTCGCGGAGGACGGCGTGCTCGTCACGGGTAGCCGCAGCCGGCAGGCGACCGGTCGCGACGCCACGTTCGAGTCGTTGAACGCCGCCGTCGTCGCGATCGTCGAGCACGCACTCGCCGCCCTGCCCGCGGATGCCGAGCTCGTCGGTGCGGGTGCGGGCAGCGCCGGCCCCGTCGACCGGACTCTGGGCACGATCATGCCCGTCAACATGCCGCTCGCACGCGGCTTCGCGCTCGCTGAGGCGGTTCACGCGGCAGCATCCACGGTCGTGGGGCGAGATGTGCGCACCGTCCTCGGCCACGATGGCGGTGCATTGGCGCTCGCCGAATCATGGCTCGGGGCGACGCAGGGCGCCGGCGCCTCGCTGTCGATCGTCGTCTCGACGGGTGTCGGCGGCGGCTTCGTCGCGAACGGCGCGTACATCCCCGGTGCCACCGGCAACGCCGGACACCTCGGACAGGTGCGCCGTGAAGGCGGGCTGACCCTCGAGGAGATCGCCTCGGGTCCCGCGAGCGCCGCCTGGGCGCAGCAGCAAGGATGGACCGGGGCGACGGGTGAGGATCTCGCGCGTGATTCGGCTGCCGGCGACCGCCTCGCGCGAGCGGCGATCGAGCGCTCGGCGCGCGCCGTGGGCGAGGCTCTCGCGGACGCCGCGACCCTGGTCGACCTCGACGTGGTCGCCATCGGAGGCGGCTTCTCACGCGTATCACCCGACTACATCGACCTCGTGCAGCAGGCGCTCACGGCGAGTGCGGTGCATGAGTATTCGCGGCGCACCCGCGTGGTGCGCTCGGGGCTGGGCGACGAGGGGCCCCTCATCGGCGCCGCCGCCCTCGTGCTGCGGTAGGACCGTCCGGAACGCTGTTCAGCGGCTCGCGGTGAGCAGGTGTCGTGGCGGACCTTCGAGTCGGGCGACGGAGATCTTCAGGTCGGTGACATCGGCGGCGACGGCGTCGATGCGGGTGCTGAGCTTTTCGTCGACGGCGTCGATGCGGGTGCTGAGCTTCTCGTCGACCGCGTCGATGCGGGTGCTGAGCTTTTCGTCGACGGCGTCGATGCGGCGAACCATCCAGGCTGCGCCGACGAACGTGCTCGTTCCGAGGGTGAGCACGATGCCGATCGCGCTGATGACGATGGTCCAGGTCTCCGTGGTCACGGCGTCACCCCCTTCCTGCGGTGAGGAGGTGCCGTGGTGGCCCTTCGAGTCGGGCGACGGAGATCTTCAGGTCGGTGACGTCGGCGGCGACGGCGTCGATGCGGGTGCTGAGCTTCTCGTCGACGGCGTCGATGCGGTCGTCGATGCGGCGGATCATCCAGGCGCCGGCGGCGAAGAGACCGGCGCCGAGGGTGAGCACGGTGCCGATCGCGCTGACGACGATCGTGGCGGTCTCGGTGGTCACCGTCTCATCTCCGTTCTGCGGTGAGCAAGTGCCGTGGCGGGCCTTCGAGTCGCGCGACGGAGAGATTCAGGTCGGTGACGTCGGCGGCGACGGCGTCGATGCGGCGGACCATCCGGGCGGCGCCGACGAACATGCTCGTGCCGAGCGTCACCACGACACCGATGGCGCTGATGATGATCGCGAGGGTCTCCGTGGACACGCGTCTCTCCTTGCTCGGATAGGTGTATCGACGACGTTACGCCGCCCTTCCCGGTGCGCGCGCCGGTATTCCAGCATCTGTGAAGAGGTCGCGGATGGTGCGAGGTGTGGAGAAGAGGTCAGGTCGCCGCGGTGGCCGGTCCGGGACCCCGAACCGCGACCAGCACCAGCACCGGCACGAGCGCGCACAGGGCAGCCGACACGAAGAACGTCGTGCTCGAGGCCGGGTCGCGGCCCACCAGCAGGATCAGCGTGGGGACGAACGTGCCGCCCACCGCGCCGCAGGCCACGAGTGCTCCCGTCACTGCCGCGCTGCGAGCCGGATCCAACCGGTCGAGGGCGAGCCCCAGGATGAGTCCGTAGCTCGGGGAGAGGAGCACGACCACCGCGGCCAGCGCGACCAGCGCCCACACCGGCGCGGACCCCACCAGCATCCCGGCCGTGGCCATCAGAACAGCGGCCCCGGTCGTGGCGGCGACGAGGATCACGATCGGTGACACGGACGCCCGGCGCAGCGCCGCCGCGCTGAAACGGCCGACGGCCATCAGCGTCCAGAACGCCGAGGTTCCGAGAGCTGCGAGAGCGGGATCGACCTCGAGGATGCGCTCCGGGATCACGGCCGACCAGCCGGACAGCACGGTCTCGACGCCGACGTACAGCGGCAGCGCCACTGCAAATGGCAGCAGCACGAGCAGCCCCCGCACGTCGCGATGCGCGGGAGCCTCCGCGACGGAGACCGCAGGAGTCGGGCCGGCGAGCATCACGACCGTGATGAGGGGCACCACCGCGAGGAGGCCGAGCACGGGACGCGCATCGGACGCGACGGCGACCAGGAGCGGCGTGACCGCGGCGCAGACCGCGACCGTCCCCAGTAGTGCGCTCAACAGCCCGGTCGCGCTGCCCACCGCCACGGACTTCGCCGCCACGGAACCCGAGGCCTCCACCAGCCCGAACCCGAACCCGGCGACGGCCGCCGCGGCGATGAACAGCGCGGGTGCGCCGGCCAGGGCCACCGCGACGATCGCGACGGCCTGGAGTGCGCTGCCGAGGATGAGTGCGGTCTGCGGGGGTCGGCGCACGAGGAGCGGTCCGGAGACGAGCACGCCCACCAGCAGCCCCGCAAAGAGCGCGGGGACCGCGGCGCTGAGATCGGCCCCGATCGCACGCTCTGCGGAGGGGAGCACCGCCGGGACGAAGGCCGCCGTGACGCCGAGCCCCGCGAACGCGGCGAAGAGTCCTGCCCGCGCGCGCCCTGCGTTCGTCACGCTCCCGCAGACCGCACGCGATGCACGGCGGCGAACGTGTCGCGCAGCGCCTCCATCGAGCGGTCGTAGTTCGACTGGGCGACGCCGATGAAGATGCAGTCGACCACCATCAACTGAGCGATGCGGCTGCCGAGCGCCCCCGAGCGGAACCCGGTCTCGCGGGCGGCGGTCGTGAGCACAATGTCGGCTTGATCGGCCAGGGGCGCTCCGGCGTGATTCGTGATTGCGATGGTGGTGGCACCCGCCCGGCGGGCGAGCAGGAGGAACTCGATGGTGTCGGTGGTGGCGCCGCTGTGCGACACCGCGATCGCGACGTTGCCGGGGCCGAGCGTCGCCGCCGAGGTCCAGGCGGCGTGCGGGTCGGACCAGTCCAGCGCGGTGCGACCGATACGGGTGAGCTTGCGCTGCAGGTCGAGCCCGACGATGGAGCTCGCGCCGACGCCGAAGATGTCGACCCTGGTCGAGGAGGTGATGGCTTCGACCGATGCGCGCAGGGACTCGGTGTCGAGCACCTTCGCGGTGTCGGCGAGGGAGAGCGTCTCGGCGAGCGAGACCTTGGCGACGATGTCGGCCAGCGTGTCGTTGCGGTCGATGTCGCCGGAGACGGCGGGGAGCGCGGCGGTGTCGAACGTCTCCCGTTCCACATCGCGCAGCACGTGGTTGCGCAGCTCCCGCACGTGCTCGTAACCGAGCCGCTTGCAGAAACGCACGACCGAGGTGGTGGAGGTCTCGCAGCGCTGGGCGAGCTCGGCGATCGAGAGCCCCGCGGTGCCCGCAGGATCGACGAGGAAGAGGTCGGCGATGCGCTGCTCGCTCGGACGCAGCTCAGGGCGGATCGCGCGCATGCGGACGAGGACGGGGTGTGCGCCGGCGTCTTCGCGGGCAGCTTCATTGGACATGGCGGTCTCCGATCGCTGTTCATAACAGTAGAGGAACTTCTGTTACATCTGTAGTGACGTTCGTGTACTTTTGGTACCAACCAAGACCGACGACGTTCACGGGGCGGCAGGCAACAGCGCCTGACCCGACGCCACGGCGACGCGTCCCAGCCAGGAGGAATCTGCAATGAGCACAGCACGGCGAGCGTCATTGGGCGCTCTCACCGCCACGGCCGCCGCTTTGGCGCTCGTGATCACCGGTTGTTCCGCACCGGCGTCCACCTCCGGCTCCTCGGAGGGCGCGGCCGGCGGCGACCTCGTCATCGGCGTCACGAGCGACCCGGACACCCTGTTCCCCTGGAAGGCCACGCAGTTCCAGGCCGTCAACGTGCTGCAGAACCTGTACGGCACGCTGACCGAGTTCGACGAGGATCTCAACGTCGTTCCCGGCCTCGCCGAGTCCTGGGATGTCTCCGACGACGGCCTCACCGTGACGTTCCACCTGCGTGAAGGCGTCACGTTCGCCGACGGCAGCACGTTCGGCTCCGAAGACGTCAAGTACTCGCTCGACGCGATCGCCGCCGAGGCCACCGCCGCCGTCGCGAGCAGCTCCCTCGCCTCCGTCACCGCGGTCGAGGCCACCGACGAGACGACCGTCACCCTCACGCTGAGCGCTCCCGACGCCGCCCTGCCCGCCAACCTCGCCGTGATCAACATGGCCATGCTGTCCTCTGACGACACCGAAGAGGCGCTCAACACCACCCCGAACGGCACCGGTCCGTTCATCCTCGACAGCCGCAAGGCCAGCCAGTCGATCACGCTCGCCAAGAACGAGGACTACTGGGGCGACGCCGCACTGCTCGACACCGTCGAGTTCCGCGTGATCCCCGACGAGTCGTCGATCGTCTCGGCGATGCAGTCCGGCAACGTGCAGCTCGCGGTGTTCGACGACCCGCTGGTCGCGCAGACCGCCGAGGGCGCCAACGTCGAGGTCGCCACGACCCCGCAGCTGAGCTACCACGCGCTGCAGCTGAACGCCACGCGCGGCGACCTCGCCGACGTCAACGTGCGACTCGCCATCCAGTGCGCGATCGACCGCCAGGAGGTGCTCGACACCGCCGCCCTCGGCGAGGGTGAGGTCACCGGCCCGATCACGTCTCCCGCGTACAAGTCCGACCCCGAGGCGCGTCCGTGCCCGGACCGCGACCTCGACAAGGCCGCCGACTACCTGAAGAAGGCGGGCAAGGAAGACGGCGTCACCGTCAAGACGATCGTCTCGCAGGGCGAGTACGCCACCTCGGTGAACGAGGCGCAGAACCTCAAGGCCCAGCTCGCCGACGCGAAGATCACGCTCGACATCGAGGTCCTCGAGTCCGGCGCGTTCGTCGACCGCTGGATCGCGGCCGACTTCGACGCCGCCGTCGCGCTCAACGGCGGTCGCCCCGACCCCGACGGCATGTACGGCCGCTACTTCACCAGCACCGGAAACCTGAACAAGGTCGCCGGCTACTCCTCGCCCGAGCTCGACGCGCTGTTCGCCGAGGGACGCCAGACGGCCGACCCGGACAAGCGCAAGGACATCTACGCGCAGGTCTCCGAGAACCTCGAGGACAACGCCGCGTGGATCTGGCTGTTCACGAGCTACACCTACACGGCGACGGCCTCGACCGTCGACGGCTTCGTCCCCATGGTGAACGGCTCGCTGCAGTACCTGCGGACCACCTCCATCAAGTAGCGGATCGAGGGGGCGCGGCCACCCCGCGCCCCCTCCCTCCCCGACGACAGGCACCCCCACACGCGCATGTTCAGACAGCTCCTCCGCAACAGCGTGCTGCGACGCATCCTCGCAGCCCTCGGCACGCTCCTCGGCGTCGCCATCTTCGTCTTCCTGATGCTGCGCGCCATCCCCGGCGACCAGATCAGCTCCGGCCTCGGCACCGAGGCTGCCGCCCTCACGCCTTCCCAGCGCGCGGCCCTCGAGGCCTACTACGGTCTGGACCAGCCGCTCTTCGTGCAGTTCTTCTCGTGGCTCGGCAACATCTTCACCGGCAACCTCGGCTTCTCGTCCCGGGCGCAGACCAGCGTGCTCGAACTGACCGCCGCCGCCCTCCCCGTCACGTTCGAGCTCGCGATCTTCTCGATCGTGATCGCCCTCGCCATCGGCATCCCGCTCGGGATGCTCTCGGCCTCGAAGCCCGACTCGGTGCGCGACGGCTTCGGCCAGGTGGTCGGCCTCGCCGGTCTCTCGATCCCGGCGTTCCTGCTCGGCACCGCACTGCTGGCGGTGCTCGCCTCGTCGTTCGGCTTCAACCCCAACGGCCAGGCCTACGCGACCCTCTTCGAGGACCCGCTGCTCAACCTCCAGCAGATGCTGCTGCCGTCGATCGTGCTCGGCTTCGGCATCGCCGCACCGATCATGCGCACGACCCGCACCGCGGTGCTCGAGATCCGCGCCAACGACTTCATCCGCACCGCGAAGGCGAAGGGCGTCCCGCCGCGCCGCCTGCAGGTGCGCCACGTGCTCGGCAACGCGCTCGTGCCGATCGTCACGATGACCGGCCTGCAGTTCGGCTACCTCCTCGGCGGTGCCGTGGTGGTGGAGCAGATCTTCTCGCTCCCCGGCATCGGACGACAGGTGCTGCTCGGCATCCAGCAGAAGGAGTACGCACTCGTGCAGAGCACCGTCCTCGTGATCGCGCTCGCCTTCGTCATCGTCAACCTGCTCACCGACCTGCTGTACCGGGTCATCGATCCTCGGGTGCGTGCCGCATGACCGACATCCCTCAGACCTCGGCCCTCGCCCCCGGCGGCGGGCGCACCATGGAGCGCGTGCGCCTCCTGCTGCGCAGCCGCAGCGGGCTCACGGGCCTCATCATCGTCGTGCTGCTCGCGGTGCTCAGCCTCGTCTCGGCGTTCGGGCTGCTGCCGTTCGATCCGCTCGCCCAGGACCCGCCGTCCCGCCTGCAGCCGCCCTCGGCCGTGCACTGGTTCGGCACCGACCAGTTCGGTCGCGACGTGTTCTCCCGCGTCGCTGCCGGTGTCGCGAACTCGGCGCTCATCTCGGTCGTCGCGGTGGCCTTCGCCACCGTGGTCGGCACCGTGTGCGGACTCATCGCCGGCTTCTACCGGGGCTTCTCCGACGGCGCGATCACCGCGGTCACGAACGTCCTGTTCGCCTTCCCGCCGCTGCTGCTCGCCCTGTCGCTGGCGTCGGTGTTCGAGCGCAACTGGTTCACCATCGCCGTGGCCATCGCGATCGTCTACGTGCCGATCTTCATCCGCGTGACCCGAGGCCCGGTGCTGTCGCTGCGCGAGGTCGAGTACGTCAAGGCGGCCAAGAGCACCGGTCAGAGCCGCATGGCGACGATGTTCCGCCACGTGCTGCCGAACATCACGTCGATCATCATCGTGCAGGTCACGCTCTCGCTGTCCTGGGCCGTGCTCACCGAGGCCTCGCTGAGCTTCCTCGGACTCGGCACCCCGCCGCCCGCGCCCTCGCTCGGATCGATGATCTTCGAGGCACGCACGCTCGTCACGATCGCCCCGTGGACCATGATCGCGCCCGGCGTGATCGTCGTGCTCCTCGTCGTCGGTCTCAACCTGCTCGGCGACGGCCTGCGCGACAGTCTCGACCCCCGGAACAGAGGAAAGCGATGACTGTGGAAGACCTCGGCGGACTCGCCACGGAGGCCAGCGATCCCCGCTATGCGGAGCTCGATCTGATGAGCGTGGCGGAACTCGCGCAGACGATGAACGAGGCGGATGCCACGGTGCCGGCCGCCGTGCAGCGCGCTCTCGGTCAGATCGTCCCCGCGATCGAGGCGACGGCCGCCCGCATGGCGCAGGGCGGTCGCCTGGTCTACGTCGGTGCAGGCACCCCCGGCCGCATCGGCGTGCTCGACGCCTCGGAGTGCCCGCCCACGTTCAGCACCCCGCCGGAGCTGGTGTTCGCGATCATGGCCGGAGGGCCCGGCGCGATCGTCAACCCGGTCGAAGGCGCCGAGGACGACGCGGAGGCGGGGGCTGCGGCGATCGACGCCTCCGGCATCGGCCCGCTCGACACCGTGATCGGCATCGCCTCCAGCGGCCGCACACCGTATGTGATCGCGGCGGTCCGCCGGGCGCGCGAGCTCGGCGCGCTCAGCATCGGGCTCTCCTGCAACGTCGGCACCGCGCTCAGCGCGGCGGCGGAGCACGGCATCGAGGTCGAGGTCGGCCCCGAGGTGCTTTCCGGCTCGACCCGGCTCAAGTCGGGGACCGCGCAGAAGCTCGTGCTGAACATGTTCTCGACCATCTCGATGGTGCGAAACGGCAAGGCCT
The DNA here is from genome assembly GCF_042269505.1 of Microbacterium sp. NPDC055988. Classification (NCBI taxonomy): domain Bacteria; kingdom Bacillati; phylum Actinomycetota; class Actinomycetes; order Micrococcales; family Microbacteriaceae; genus Microbacterium; species Microbacterium sp. NPDC055988. Next base: position 779,434 of record NZ_JBHJXY010000001.1, on the reverse strand, counting down.
ACGGCAACCTGATGGTGGATGTGAAGGCCACCAACCACAAGCTGCGCGAGCGGGCGATCCGGATGGTGCAGACCATCGCGGATGCCGACCGCGACGCGGCGGTGGCCGCACTGGAGACCGCCGCCTACGACGTGAAGCTCGCGTCGATCATGATCCGCCGCGGTGAGGATCTCGCCGCGGCGACCGCACGACTGGACGCGGCCGAGGGTCGGCTGCGCACCGCACTGGAGGAGAACTGATGCGCGTCCTCGGACTGATCTCCGGCACCTCGCACGACGGGATCGACGCCGCCGTCGTCGACTTCACGACCAGCGGCGGCTTCACCGCGCACGGCGTGGATCTGCACGGCACGGTGCTCGCGGCGACGAGCGTGCCGTACGCCCCCGAGCTGCGGGCGCGGCTGATCGCGGCGCTCCCGCCCGCGCAGACGACCCTCGCCGAGGTGGCCGAGCTCGACACCCTCATCGGGCAGGCGTTCGCCGAGGTCGCAGCCGACATCTCCGCAGAGGTCGGCGGCGTCGACGCGGTGTGCTCGCACGGCCAGACCGTGTACCACTGGGTCGACGGCGCGCACGCCCTGGGCACCCTGCAGATCGGGCAGCCCGCCTGGATCGCCGAGAAGGTCGGCGCCCCCGTGGTGTCCGACATCCGCATCCGCGACATCACGGTCGGGGGACACGGCGCCCCGCTGGTGTCGTTCCTCGACGAGTTGCTGTTGCGTTCGCGCGCCGGCATCTCGGCGGCCCTGAACCTGGGCGGCATCTCGAACATGACCGTGGTGCGACAGGACGGCCTCGTCGCCTACGACATCGGTCCGGCGAACGCGCTGGTCGACGCGGTCATCGTCGAGCACGGCCTCAACCCGCTCGGCTACGACGACGATGCCGCGATCGCCCGCACCGGACAGGTGGACGAGGCGCTGCTGGCAGCTCTGCTCGCCGATCCGTACTACGCGCTCACCCCGCCCAAGAGCACGGGCAAGGAGCATTTCCACCTGCGGTACGTGCACGAGCACCTGGCCGCGCTGGGCCGCGAGATCCCGGTGGCCGACGTCGTGCGCACGCTGACCGAGCTCACGGTGCGCACGGTCGCGCACGACGTGGAGGCCGCGGGTATCGGGTTCCTGGCCGTGTCGGGCGGTGGATGCCGCAACCCGCTGATCCTCGAGGGACTGCGCGCTGCGCTGCCTGCGACCGACGTCGTGCTGGCCGACGAGCTGGGGGCCGCGGCCGACAGCAAGGAGGCGATCCTCCTCGCGCTCATCGGCTGGTCGACCATGCACGGTGTTCCGGCGATCGTCCCGGGTGGCACCGGTGCACGTGAGCCGCGGATCCTCGGCACCATCACGCCCGGTGTCGGCCCTCTCCAGATGCCCGAGCCCGTGGCATCCGTCGACTCCCTCGTGCTCACGGAGGCCGCGGCATCGTGAGCCTCCAGGTGCGCCCCGCCACCCCGGACGATCTGTCCGGGGTGCTCGAGGTGTTCCTCGCGTGCTGGCGGCAGAGCTACCGGGGCGTGCTCCCCGACGCGGCGATCGATGCGATGACCGACGAGCGGGCTGAGTCGCTGTGGCGGCGGGTGCTCGCGGATCCGACGGGCGTCGTGCTCGTCGTCGAGCGCGACGCGGGGATCGTCGGCATCACCCGGTACGCCGCGACGACAGGAGACGACGGCCGGATCGACGGCGCCGTGCACTCTCTGTACGTCTCGCCCCGTGCCCACGGCGGAGGGGTCGGCGGGGCGCTGCTGGCGCAGGCGACGGCAGAGCTGCAGGATGCCGGGGCCGAGGCGGCGACGCTGTGGGTTTTCGCCGCGAATGCGCCCTCGATCGGGTTCTACGAATCGAAGGGCTGGCACGCCGACGGAGCCACCCGCACGCAGCCGGAGTTCGGCGAGCCCGAGCAGCGCATGCGCAGGGAGTGGACATGAGCGAGGTCTCGAGATGACCGCCGCCGCAGCCGTCGCCGCGGTCCTCGCCACGGATGCCGCCCCGCGGGGCGTCGTCGCGGGGGTCATCACCGACACCGGGCGCGACATCGCCGCGGGCGGCCTGGCCGACCTCGCCGGAACGCCGATGACGACCGCGACCGCGTTCGACATCGCCTCGGTATCGAAGGTCGCGGCGACCACGACGGCGATCCTGCGACTGGTCAGCCGCGGCGACCTGGGCTTCGACGACCGCGTCGCCCGCTTTGTCCCCGGCTCGGCCTGCGCTCCGGGAACGACCGTTCGCCACCTGCTGCAGCACCGTGCAGGTCTCTGGGAGTGGCAGCCGCTCTACCTCGACCGCGCGCACGCCGGCGACCCCGCAGCCTCCGCCGATGCCATCCCGCTGCGCTACGGCCTCGACGACGGGCGTCACTACTCCGACCTCGGCTTCATGCTCCTCAGCCGCATCGTCGCCGCCGTCACCGGGATGCCTCTGGATGCGGCCGTCCGCGAACTCGTGACGGCGCCCCTCGGTCTCGACCGCACCGGATACGGCCCGGTCTCGGCGCCCGTGGCATCGTCCGGGATCGGCGATTCCGCCGAGCGCCGCATGGTCGCCACCGGCGAGCCGTACCCGATCCTCACCGCCGACCGCGACTTCGCCTGGCGCGAGGAGGAGATCGTCGGCGCCGTGAACGACGGCAACTGCTTCCACGCGTTCGGCGGCATCTCCGGCCACGCCGGGCTCTTCAGCACCGCCGACGACCTGCTGACCCTCGGCGCCGCGCTCGCCGCTCCGGAGCGGCATCCCGAACTGTGGCATCCGGATGCCACAGCCGACCTGTTCCGCGACGGCCCCGATGCCGGGCAGGCTCTGGGGTGGCGCAGCGACACGGTCGCGGTCGACGGCCGACCGACCCGGATGCTCTGGCACCCGGGCTTCACGGGCTGCGCGCTGGGATTCGTTCCGGAAACCGGCACCGCCGCCGTCCTGCTGAGCAACCGCCTGTTCGCCCCCGAACCCGCACCGACCGAGGCGCTGTGGCGCTCGGCGCTCCCCGCACTCCTGGACGATAACGATCTGGACGACAACGAAGGAACACCATCATGAGCACCACCGAGCCCGTGCTGAGCATCAGCGGCCTCGCCGTCGCCTTCCGGACCGGTTCCGAACTGGTCACCGCCATCAGCGACATCAGCATCGACGTCGCCGCCGGGGAGACCGTCGCGATCGTGGGCGAGTCCGGATCGGGCAAGTCGACCACCGCCGCCGCGGTCAACCGACTGCTGCCGGAGAACGGCGTGATCACGGCCGGCAGCATCCGCTTCGATGGCCGCGAGCTCACCGACCTGCCCGAGAACGCGATGGTCTCCCTGCGCGGTGCCGGGATCGGCCTCGTGCCACAGGATCCGATGTCGAACCTCAACCCGCTCATGCGCGTGGGCGAGCAGATCGGCGAGGCGCTCGAGGTGCACGGCCACACCCACGGCGACGCCACGAAGGCGCGGGTCGTCGAGCTGCTCGAGATGGTGGGGATCGCGGATGCCGCGCAGCGGGCGCACCAGTACCCGCACGAGTTCTCCGGCGGCATGCGCCAGCGCGTGCTGATCGCGATGGGCCTGGCCTGCAAACCGCGCCTGCTGATCGCCGACGAGCCCACCTCCGCCCTCGACGTGACCGTGCAGCGTCGCATCCTGGACCAGCTCGACACGCTCACCGACGAGCTCGGGACCGCGGTCTTCCTCATCACGCACGACCTGGCCCTCGCCGCCGAGCGCGCGGATCGCATCGTCGTGATGTTCCGCGGTCGGGTGGTGGAGGAGGGGACCTCGGCCGAGGTGCTCGGCAACCCGCAGCACGAGTACACGAAACAGCTGCTCGCCGCGGCACCGAGTCTCGCCTCCCGCCGCGATGCTCTGCCGCAGCGCGAGGCCGCCACCGGGACGCCGTTCGTCGAGATCCGCGACCTCCGCAAGGAGTTCGCCCTCCGGTCTCCCAAGGCGGGCGAGCCGCAGACGTTCACCGCGGTCGACGGGGTGAGCTTCGAGATCCGTCGCGGCACGACGGTGTCGATCGTGGGCGAGTCCGGATCGGGCAAGTCGACCACGGCGAACATGGTGCTCGGCCTCGAGGACGCGACGTCGGGATCGATCCTGTTCGACGGGCTCGACCTCACCACGCTGCGCCGCAAAGAGCTGTTCGCCCTGCGCCGACGCGTGCAGCCGGTGTTCCAGAACCCGTACGCCTCACTCGACCCGCGCTACACGGTCGAGCAGTCGATCGCCGAGCCGCTGCGCGTGCACCGCATCGGCACCGCGGCCACCCGGCACTCGCGCGTGCTCGAACTGCTCGAGCAGGTGGCCCTGCCCGCCGCGATGGCCGAGCGCCTGCCGCACGAGCTGTCGGGTGGTCAGCGTCAGCGCGTGGCCATCGCGCGGGCGCTCGCGCTCGAACCTGAGCTCGTGGTCCTGGACGAGGCCGTCTCCGCACTCGACGTGCTGGTGCAGGCGCAGATCCTCGACCTGCTCGCCGACCTGCAGAAGCGCCTGGGCCTGAGCTACCTGTTCATCAGCCACGACCTCGCGGTCGTGCGGATGATCTCCGACGAGGTGCACGTCATGCAGCGCGGCATCGTGGTCGAGAGCGGCACCCCCGAGCGCATCTTCGACGACCCGCAGCATCCGTACACCCGGGAGCTGCTCGCCGCGATCCCCGGAGCGACGCTCGCGTCCTGACCGGCGGGGTCGCCCGCGCCTGTCCACTTGTCGGGAGGATGCGCCGGATCGGGGGCGAAAGCCCGTCATTCGTCCGACATCCGTGCGATCTCCCGACATCCGTACCGGAAAACCGGCGCGCGAAGCGGATGCAGGGACTCAGCGGGACTTGTCGTCCTCGTCCCAGGGGCCTTCCCACCAGCCTGCCCGGCCGTCGTCCGAGCCGCCACGGCCCCGGCGTGAGCGCACGAACTGCACGATGAACACGGTCAGCGAGCTGAGCAGGATCAGGAAGACCACCAGGAACAGCACGTCGCTCTGGTTCACGGACGTTTCCCCTCTGCGGCATCCGCCACGATCTTCGCGATGCGGGCCGTCCGGGTCTCCGGGCGCTTGGCCATCGCGATGTGAGTGAGCGCGAACTTCTTGACCGACTTCGGGAACGCATCCCAGTTCTCGCGCGCGGCCGGCACCGCGTCGAGCGCGGCTGCGAACTCTTCCGGCTCGATCCCGGCCTCCGGGCCGTCGAGCACGGTCCACGAGCCGTTCGCCTTGGCGACCTCGAGCGCGCGGATGCCGGCCGGCGCGAGCATCCCCTCCGCCTCGAGCTCCGCGATGCGCGCCTTGTTCGTCGCGGCCCACCCGCTGCCGGGGCGGCGAGGGGAGAACCACTGCCCGTTGGCGCGGTCGTCGGTCCCGTCGCCGAAGACGCGTACCGGGCCGTCGATCCACCCGAAGCAGAGGGCCTGCTTCACGGCGTCCTCGTACCCGACGCCGTCCGACGACCCGCGTACGCTCAGCAGCCAGACGCCCGCCGCGCGCTCGTGGTTCGCCTCGAGCCAGGCACGCCAGGCCGCGGCATCCGCCGCCCTGAGCCGTTCGCCCTCGTCGAGTGCGCCCATCGGTTACTTCTTGATCTTGACCGTCGTGATCGTCTCGGTGATCCGCGGCAACAGATCGGCGACCGACTGCACGATCTCATCCGGGCGGAACGGGTACTTCTCGATCTCGGCCTGGTCGCTGATGCCGGTGAGCACCAGGATCGTGTGCAGACCCGCCTCGATGCCCGCGACGACGTCGGTGTCCATGCGGTCGCCGATCATGCCGGTGCGCTTCGAGTGTGCGCCGATTTTATTCAGGGCAGAGCGGAACATCATCGGGTTCGGCTTGCCGACCACGTACGGCTCCTTGCCGGTGGCCTTCGTGATCAAGGCGGCGATGGCGCCGGTTGCGGGCAGTGGTCCGTCGGCGCTCGGGCCCGTGGCATCCGGGTTCGTGACGATGAAGCGTGCCCCGCCGATGATGAGGCGGATGGCCTTGGTGATCGCCTCGAACGAGTAGTTGCGGGTCTCTCCGACGACCACGAAGTCGGGGTTCGTCTCCGTCATGATGAAGCCGGCGTCGTGCAGGGCGGTGAGGATGCCGGCCTCGCCGATCACGAACGCCGAGCCGCCGGGGAGCTGCTGCTTCAGGAAGTCGGCGGTGGCGAGGGCCGAGGTCCAGATACGCTCCTCGGGCACGTGCAGCCCGCTGGTGCGGAGGCGAGCGGAGAGGTCGCGCGCGGTGAAGATCGAGTTGTTGGTGAGCACCAGGTACGGGATACCTGCGCTCTCCCATCCGGCGAGCAGTTCGGATGCTCCGGGGATGGCGTCGTTCTCATGGACGAGCACGCCGTCCATGTCGGTGAGCCAGCATTCGATGTCGTCGCGTTGTGCCATGTGCACAGCCTAGAGGCCGCAGGCGACGTGCACCTGACCGTGTTGCGGAGGACCTAGGCGCTGAGCCAGACCACCTGAGCCGCACCGTCGGGCAGTGCCGTCTGCACGCCGTCGATCTCCGCCCCGGATGCCGTCACCATCACCGTCGATGCGACGGCCAGGCCCAGCGCCTCGAGCGCCCGGAGCAACTCCGGATCGCGGTCGTCCACGCGCAGCACGCGGCCGGCGTGCCCGGCCGGCGCGTCGGCGAGGAGCACGAATGCCTCGCGCTCGATGTGACCGTCGGCGTCGGGGATCGCATCGCCGTGGGGGTCGAACCGGGGGCGTCCGAGGCGCGCGTCGATGCCTTCGAGCAACCGGTCGCTGATGGTGTGCTCGAGCACCTCGGCCTCGTCGTGTACCTCGTCCCAGCCGTAGTCGAACTCCTGCACCAGCCAGGTCTCGATCAGGCGATGCCGGCGCACCATCGCCAGGGCGCGGGTGGTGCCGGCATCCGTCAGACGCACGGCACCGTAGGGCACGTGCGAGACGAGGCCGGCGGCAGCGAGCTTCTTCACCATCTCGGTGACCGACGACGGGGCGATGCCGAGCTTCGCGGCGAGCACCGAGGGGGTGATGGGGGCGTCCTGCCACTCGGTGTGCGCGTAGACGGTCTTCAGGTAGTCGTCAGCTGCCGGGGATGCCACCGGACCAGCTTAGGTCAGTTCGTCGCGGCGGCCAGGAGGCTGTACGCGGCCTGACCCGCGAAGAACAGGACCAGGAAGCCGAGGAGGGCGGCGGCCAGCGAGAGCCGTCCGTCGAATCCCTCGATCTCGGCGATGCCGATCTTGCGCGCGCGGAACGCCAGGACGAGAGTGGCGACGCCGAGGGCGAGCTGCACCCACGGGCTGCCGAGACCGATGACCTTCGGGAATGCGATCAGCAGGCCGCCGATCACGCCCGTCGCGAGCCCGATCCAGGTGAGGATGCGGACGTTGCGGCGGGCATTCTCGGCAGACATGCTCTCGAGCCTATCCGGGTCAGGCCCCCGTCAGGACGAGCCAGAGCAGCGCTCCGTTGAGGGCGATCAGCAGCACCGAGGCGAGGACGCCGGCGGCCGTCGTCCAGCGGCGGTTGACCCAGGCGCCGAGGGTGCGCCGCTGCGCGGTGAGCACGACCAGGGGGATGAGGGCGAAGGGGATGCCGAACGAGAGCACCACCTGGCTGAGCACCAGGGCGAGTGTCGGATCGAAGCCGATTCCGAGGATGACGAGCGCGGGGATCAGCGTGACCAGACGACGGGCGAGCAGCGGGATGCGCACATGCAGCAGGCCGTGCATGATCTCGGCGCCCGCGTAGGCGCCCACCGAGGTCGAAGCCAGACCGGAGGCGAGGAGCCCGACGGCGAAGAAGGTCGCCACGACCGGGCCGAGCCCCGCGGCGAGCGCGGCGTGCGCACCCTCGAGCGAGTCGGTGCCCTCGACGCCGGCGAGGTTCGCGGCCGCGAGCAGCAGGATGCAGAGGTTGACGGATCCGGCGATCACCATCGCGATCGACACGTCCCAGCGGGTGGCGGTGAGCAGCCGGCGGATGCGCGAGGTCTCGGTGCGCACGGCCTCCTCGCCGGCGTGGGCGGTCGTGGCGCCGAAACGGTCGCGGGCGAGCGAGGAGTGCGCGTAGATCGCGTGCGGCATGATCGTGGCGCCGAGGATGGATGCGGCCAGCAGCACGGAGCCGGTGTCTTCGAAGCGCGGAACCATCCCGCCGAGCACCCCGGCCGGGTCGGGAGGTGCGACGAAGACGCCGGCCACGAAGCCGATCGTGATGATGGCCATGAGCCCGATGATCACGAACTCGAACGGGCGCGCGCCGCGCCGGCTCTGCACCGTGAGCAGGATCATCGAGACCGCGCCGGTGATGAGTCCGCCCAGCAGCAGCGGCACGTCGAACAGCAGGTTCAGGGCCACCGCGCCGCCGATGACCTCGGCCAGGTCGGTGGCCATCGCGACGAGCTCGGCCTGCAGCCAGTATGCGCGGCGGGCCCACGGCCGCTTCAGCCGTGCGCCCAGCACCTCGGGGAGGCTCTGCCCGGTGACGACGCCCAGCTTCGCGGAGAGGTACTGGATCAACCACGCCATGACGTTGCCCGCGAGCACGACCCACACCAGGAGGTAGCCGTACTGCGCGCCGGCGGTCATGTTGCTGGCGACGTTCCCGGGGTCGAGGTACGCGACACCGGCGACGAGGGCGGGTCCGAGCAGCCAGAGGCTGCGGGGTGCGCTCGCCCGAGGTGCGGCGGGGGCTGTCATCGCGACGGAGGCATTTTTAGGCACACCGAAACCGTACCGCATTTTTCGGTCGGCCTAAATAACTTCTCGACTCGTGCGGATGGTTGGATCCGCGGCCTGGATGCGACCCGATCGCGCGATTCGAGAGTGTCTCCCGCGGCGATAGCCTGGCGGGATGGATGACGCCGCGCCGAACAGCACGAACCCCGACGTTCCGGCGGACGCGGTGAGCACGGGATCGATCGCTCAGCCCGGGTACGGTGTCGGCCCCTGGCCCGGCGGGGAGGCGGCGTGGCCCGAGGGTGAGCAGTACGACCCCGAGCTCCTCGCCGAAGGCGACACCCGCAACGTGATCGACCGCTACCGCTACTGGCGGATGGAGGCGATCGTCGCCGACCTCGACACCCAGCGGCATCCGTTCCACGTCGCCATCGAGAACTGGCAGCACGACATGAACATCGGGTCGATCGTGCGCAGCGCCAACGCGTTCCTCGCCGACACCGTGCACATCATCGGCCGCCGTCGCTGGAACAAGCGCGGGGCCATGGTCACCGATCGCTACCAGCACGTCGTGCACCACGAAGACGTCGAGACCTTCGCCGCCTGGGCCGCGGCCGAGGGCATCCCGATCATCGCGGTCGACAACGTCGAGGGTGCCGTGCCCGTGGATCGCGCCGAACTCCCGCAGCGCTGCGTGCTCCTGTTCGGCCAGGAGGGACCTGGACTCTCCGCCGAGGCGCTCGCCGCCGCAACCGCCCATATCGAGATCACCCAGTACGGCTCGACGCGTTCGATCAACGCCAGCGCCGCGGCTGCCGTGATCATGTACGAGTGGTGCCGCAGGTACGCCGGCTGATCACCGCCGGAACCCCTCGACAGGCCGTGGCTGCGGGCGTAGCGTATGTGCCGATCAAGGAGGTCGACATGGCAGTCGTCACACCCATCCGCCCATTCCTCTGGTTCGCCGACAGGGCGCAGGAGGCGATGGAGTACTACGTCTCGGTGTTCCCGAACTCGTCGATCGACAGCGTGACCTTCTATCCGGATGAGAACCTCAGCGAGCACTTCGAGGGCATGACCGGGAAGGTCATCAACGGCGAGTTCACTCTGAACGGCACGCGATTCGGCTGCCTCGACGGGGGTCCGGAGTTCACCTTCAACGAGGCCGTCTCCTTTGTGATCGAGTGCGCCGACCAGGACGAGATCGACCGCTATTGGCAGGCGCTCTCCGCGGTGCCGGAGGCCGAGGCGTGCGGCTGGTGCAAAGACCGGTTCGGCGTCAGCTGGCAGGTGGTCCCCGCCGGGCTCGACCTTCTGCAGCAGCGGCCGGAGCAGATCCAGGCGCTCATGCACATGAAGAAGATCGTGATCTCGGAGCTCGAGATCGCCTGAGCTCGCGCTCCTCGGCGGCGGGGACGAACAGCGCGGTCAGCCTCGGTCGATGCCGAAGAGGTGGCGGTAGATCGCGTTGACGTCGCGATCCAGATGATCGATGCGCCCGTGCAGGGCGTGGAACTCCGTCCGCACGCTGGCGAACTCGCTTCCGATCTCTTTCCGCACGCCTTCGAACTCTTTCCGCACGCCATCGAACCCGTTCCGCATCATGCGCAGGAACATCGTCGAGATCAGCGTGATGGTTCCGAACATTCCCGCGGCGAAGACGCCGATCAGAGTCCATACCTGTGGTTCCGTCATCCCCAGCATCCCTTCAGTGTCCCCCGATCATCGTCGAGGGCGCCAGGGTTTCGGGGCGTAGTATTCCGCGGATTCCGGAGGGTTGGGAGAAGCGGCGATAGAGCGGATCGGTGCAGTGCCAGACGCCCCGGCGTCAGACGGTCGCCGCGAGCCAGCGCCCGGATCGCACGCGCCAGCCGAGAGTGCCCAGACGCGCGAGCAGATAGACGCCGAAGAACGCGACCGCGAGCCAGACGAGCCCCGCCGTGCCGTCGACTCCGGTCGCGGCGATGATCCACAGCGCCGGCAGGAACGGCACCAGGTTCAGGCCGCCGGCGATCGCGAGGTAGCGGGCGTCGTTCGCGCCCATGAGCACCCCGTCGAGCACGAAGACCACCCCGGCGATCGGCTGCGCGACGGCGAGCACGAGCAGAGCCGGCTGCACGAGTGCGGCGATCTCCGCCGAGCCTGTGAAGACGATGCCGAGCACTCCGGAGAGGGCGGCGATCAGTCCCCCCACGGCCACGCCGAACCAGGCGCCCCAGGCCACGGTGCGTCCGAGCACTCGGTGCACCTGCTTCTCATCACCGGCCCCGAGCTCCTTGCCGATGAGCGCCTGGGCGGCGATCGCCAGGGCGTCGAGCGCGAACGCCGCGGCGGAGAAGATCGTGAACACGATCTGCCACCCGGCCAGCTCTTCGGTGCCGATGCCGGTGGCGATGCCCACGGTCGCGAGCAGGGCGACGCGCAGGCTCACGGTGCGCAGGAACAACCACCCGCCCGACGTGGCGGTGCTGCGCATGCCGGCGCGCTGCGCACGGAGCGACGCGCTGTGGCGGGTGGCCAGGCGACGCACGACGAGAGCGTACGCGGCGACCATGCCCCACTGCGCCGTCACGGTGCCGGCGGCGGAGCCCGCGATACCCCACCCGAGTCCGTAGATGAAGAGCCAGTTGAGCAAGGCGTTCGCGCCGAAACCGAGCCCGGCGATCCACAGCGGCGTCATGGTGTCCTGCATGCCGCGCAGCAGCCCGGTCGCGGCGAAGACGATGAGCATGGCCGGCAGGCCCCACATCGAGATCACCAGGTACTCGTTGGCCTGGGCGGCGACGGCATCGCTCGCGCCGAACAGGGAGACCAGCCACGGCGAGGAGACCGCGCCGACGACGGCGAGCACCGCGCCGAGTCCGAGCGCGAGCCACATCCCGTTGATGCCGACGGAGACAGCCTCGCCCGGTTGCCCCGCCCCGAAACGACGCGCGACCGCCGGGGTGGTCGAGTAGGCGAGGAACACCATGAGCCCGACGATCGTCTGCAGCACGGCTCCCGCGATGCCGAGGCCGGCGAGCGGAGTCGTGCCGAGGTGGCCGACCAGCGCGGCATCCACGATCAGGAACGCGGGCTCCGCGATCAGCGCGCCGAGCGCCGGGACCGCCAGGCGCAGGATCTCTCGGTTGAGGGAGGGGCGCGCGGTCATCCTCCGAGCCTATGACCTGGTGCCGACGTCGGCCGTCCGCGCCCCCGAGAGCCGTCGTAGGGTGGAATGGAATCGGATGCCGCGGAGGTGCATCATGACGGATCCCCGGGAGGCTGCGGCGCGCTACCGCGCGAAGCAGCAGCACGACGAGGCTGCGGACGAGGAGTCGGGCGTCCCGCCGGGCGCCGGCGCCGCCGTCGACAGGGCCGCCTTCATCGAGACGGCGATCCAGGTGGCGATCCGTCGCGGCGAGTTCGACGACCTTCCCGGCGCGGGCAAGCCGTTGGAGGGGCTCGGCACGCACCACGACCCCGATTGGTGGATCCGCCGCAAGATCGAGACCGAGAACCTCACCGGGCTCGGCCCGCCCGCCATCCTGCTGCGCACCGAGGACCGGGAGCTGAACGACCAGCTCGACCTGCTCGGCCGCGAGTCGGATGTGCGCGATGTGCTCGAGGACTTCAACAAGCGCGTGCGCGAAGCGCGCCGTCAGCTCCAGGGCGGGCCACCTGTCGTGACCGAACCGCGGGACGTCGATGCCGAGGTGGTGGCCTGGCGCGAACGTCGGGCCGCACGACCGGCGGCCGTCTCCGTGCCGGAGCAGCGGCGCCGACGCTTCGGCTGGCGACGCCGCTGACGTCCGTTGCACTTCCCGCGGTGAAATGCGCCTCGGTCTGCCGGATGCCGCGAATCCGGCCGACTGAGGTGTGATCGGCTGATGGGAGCGCAGGGAATCGGGCCGAAGTCCGAGGGGCGTCCTAGGCTGGTGCGCATGACTGACGTTCTTCCCGTGGGCCTCGCCCTTGATGAGTTCAGCTCCGACATCCGCCCGCAGGACGACCTCTATCGCCACGTGAACGGCGCCTGGCTCTCGCGCACCGAGATCCCGGGCGACAAGGCGCGCTGGGGTTCGTTCCACCTCCTCGCGGAGCAGGCCGAGAAAGACGTCAGGGCGATCATCGAGGAGTCGCAGGATGCCGAAGAGGGCACGCTCGCCCGCAAGATCGGCGACCTGTTCGCGAGCTTCATGGACACCGACCGCATCGACGCCGCCGGTCTCGCGCCGCTGGTCGACACGCTCGCCGAGGTCGACGCGATCGACGGCATCCCCGCGTTCCTGCGCACGGTCGGCGCCTACGACCGCGACGGCCGCGCGGCCGTGATCGGCATGTACGTCGACGGCGACCCGGGCGACCCGGAGCGCTACCTGCCCGTGCTCATGCAGGCGGGTCTTTCCCTGCCGGATGAGAGCTACTTCCGCCTCGACACGTTCGCCGACACCAGGGCCGCCTACCGCGCGCACCTTGAGCGCCTGCTCGACCTCGCCGCGGTTCCGGATGCCGGGGCGAACGCCGACCGTGCCATCGCACTCGAGACCGAGCTCGCGGGGCACCACTGGGACAACGTGCGCAGCCGCGACGCCGTGGCGACCTACAACCTCAAGACCTGGGACGAGCTGCAGGAGCTCGCCGGTGTCGACCTGACCCCGTGGCGCGAGGCGGTCTCGCCGTCGAACCCCGCGGCCTTCGACGAGGTCGTGGTGTCGCAGCCCAGCTTCTTCGAGGGGCTCGGGTCGCTGCTCACGCCCGAGCGTCTCGACGACTGGAAGGCGTGGCTGCGGGCCAAGGTCGTGCACGCCGCCGCTCCCTACCTCACCGACGATCTGGTGCAGGAGAACTTCTCGTTCTACGGCACCGAGCTCACCGGAGTCCCGACGATCCGCGAGCGCTGGAAGCGCGGTGTCTCGCTCACCGAGGGCGCGCTCGGCGAGGCGATCGGCAAGGTCTACGTCGAGCGGCACTACCCGCCGACGGCGAAGGCCGCGATGGACGAGCTGGTCGCGAACCTGATCGAGGCCTACCGGCAGAGCATCACCGAGCTCGAGTGGATGACGGCCGAGACCCGCGAGCGAGCGCTCGCCAAGCTCGACTCCTTCACCCCCAAGATCGGCCACCCCGAGGTGTGGCGCGACTACTCGAGCCTCGAGATCGACCGCACCGACCTGTTCGGCAATGTGCGCCGGGCGTCGATCTTCGAGCACGACCGGCACGTCGACAAGGTCGGCAAGCCCATCGACCGCCTCGAGTGGCACATGCCGCCGCAGATGGTCAACGCGTATTACAACCCCTCGATGAACGAGATCGTGTTCCCGGCGGCCATCCTGCAGTATCCGTTCTTCGACGCGAGCCGTGATGCCGCCGCGAACTACGGCGGCATCGGAGCGGTCATCGGGCACGAGATCGGTCACGGCTTCGACGACCAGGGCAGCCGCTACGACGGCGACGGTCGACTCCAGGACTGGTGGACCGACGCCGACCGCACGGCGTTCGAGGAGCGCACCAAGGCCCTCATCGCGCAGTACGACGCGCTGGTGCCTGAGGGGCTGGATGCCGAGCACCACGTCAACGGCGCGCTCACGATCGGCGAGAACATCGGTGACCTCGGGGGTCTCGGCATCGCGCTCAAGGCATACGAGCTGTCGCTCGGCGGCGCCGAGGCGCCGGTCATCGACGGGTACACGGGTGTGCAGCGGCTGCTGCTCTCGTGGGCGCAGGTGTGGCAGCAGAAGAGCCGCGACGCCGAGACGCTGCGGCTGCTGACCATCGACCCGCACTCGCCGAACGAGTTCCGCTGCAACCAGATCGTGCGCAACATCGACGCGTTCTACGATGCATTCGGCGTGAGCGAGAACGATGCCCTGTGGCTTCCCGAGGCATCGCGTGTGACCATCTGGTGACCAATCGTCGCACTCGGTGAGGCATCCCCCGGCGGTGGGGTTACGATATCCCTGCCGCTGGGGAGCGCCTCCCCTCGGTATCCTGCAAATCCCCCCTCCTAAGGATCACGCGTGGGCGCTCTCGAGCCTGGTGAAGGGTTCCGCAACTCCTCGGCCCCGGAGTCTCTCGGCGGTGCGCCGGAGTCCGCCACGGCGGGCCGCCGCTCGCAGCGGACCAGTCGTCGCCTCCCGCGTCGAGCCGCCCTCGGACGCCGCTCCTTCACCGCCACCCTGCGTGCACTGGAGGGACTGGTCGATTCCGGTGCCCAGGTCTCGGTGCACGTCGTCGACCTCGACAATCACGTGCACGTGCTGGCCGGCGACGATCACGTGACCATGCCCGTCGCGGGGCTCGGCGTGGTGCCGCTGCTGATCGAGGTGGCCGCCGGTTTCCACAGCGGTGCCCTCGATCCGTTCGAGATCGTCGAGCGCGAGAGCGTCGACGCCGTCGAGAGCTCCGGTCTGTGGCGGCATCTGCACGCCCCGGCACTGCCGCTCGAGGATCTCGCCGTGCTGGCCGCGACCGCCGGCGATCCGATCGCCGTGAACGCCCTGCTGCAGAAGGTCGGCCACGAGCGGGTACGCGAGCGCATCGAGTCGCTGGGCCTGCGCCGTACGGCCCTGCTCGACCGCTTCCGCGACCGCCGCGGACCTGACGACGCGCCCCAGGTCGCGGTCGGATCGGCGCGCGAGCTCGCCGGTCTCTTCTCGGCCCTCGTGAACTCGCAGGTGGTCGATGCCGCGGTCAGCGCCCAGGTGTCGGAGTGGTTGAGCCTGAACCAGGACCTGAGCCTGGTCGCGGCATCCACCGGCCTCGACCCGTTCGCGCACGATCACGACGCACACGGGCTGCTGTTCGTGAACAAGACCGGCCGCGACCGCGGGGTGCGTGCCGAGGCGGGTGTGCTGGCGGGGCCGCGCGCCGGCGTGGCCTACTCGCTCATCGTCTGCTTCGACGACCTCTCGATCACGCACCGGCTGCGCGCGCACGATGCGTTCCGCGTGCTCGGCGTCGAGCTCATGGAGTACACGCACTGAGGTCACGCGCACGCCGCAACAGGCGATAACGCCAGAACAGGCGAGAACCTGAAGAATCTGCCTGATCCCGCCGGGTTGCCTGTGCTCGCTAACATCGGGGGATGCCGAAACCCGACTGGACCCCGCACCGCCGCGACGACGGAGAGCTGCTCGGCTGGATCCATCCGGCGGGCGATGACTGGATCGCCGTCGATGTGCTCGGTCGACCGGCATCCGACCCGACCGAATGGCTCGACGCCGAGGTGGCACTCGAGGAGCACGGCATCGCCTGGCTCGCCGACCCGTGGATGCTGGAGGGCGAGGGGGGCCGCGCGCTCCGGGTGCGCATCCTCGAGGTCACGCCCGACGAGGAGGGTGTGCCCGGTCGGATCGTGGTGAAGGTCGACGACTTCGGAGACATGACGCGTCCGGCGACCGCGCAGTTCGTGCTGGAGTGGCCGATCCCGGACCGGCTGCGCCCGCCGCGGGACGGTGATCCGGACCCGCGCACGATCCCCGGCTGAATCTGAGAGAGAGCAGAGCTCAGCCGGGGAGGGACGGATGCTGCTCGGAGCTGCGCTGCTTCGGGATGAAGAGCGACAGCACGACCGCGATGATCCCGGCGGCGATCGCGAGCCAGAAGCACACCTCGAACGCGGCGCGGGTCGGAACCGCGACTCCGTCGACGTCGATGCTCATCGCAGCGAGCACGCCGCCCATCACGGCAGAGGCGCTCGAGGTGCCGACCGAGCGGAACAGAGCGTTCAGGCCGTTCGAGGCGCCGGTCTCGTTCGCGGGCACCGACCGCATGATGATCATCGGCATGGCGGCGAAAGTGAAGCCGATGCCGATTCCGATGAAGATGTTCGCGATGAAGATGTGCCACACCTCGGAAGACCACAGCAGCACGAACACGTAGGCGAGCACGATCGCGCCGGCGCCGACCGTGAACAGCGGCCGAGGTCCGACCGTGCGCTCCAGCCAGCCCGACAGCGGCGAGATGACCATCATCACGAGACCGGCGGGCATGATCACGAGGGACGCCGCGAGCATGTCGAGCCCGAACCCGGCGCCGCCGACCGCGGGCATCTCGAGCAGCTGCGGGAACGTCACGTTCGAGGCGAAGAGCGCGAACCCCATGCCGATCGCGGCGATGTTCGTGAACAGCACGGCGGGTCGCGCCGCCACCCGCAGGTCGAGCAGCGGATCCTTGGTGCGCAGTTGATACCAGCCCCACACCAGCAGCACTGCGAGTCCGCCGAGGATGCAGGTGAGCGTCAGCGGCGAGGTCCAGCCCCACTGCGCGCCGCGGGAGACGAAAAGCAGGATGCCGGTGAGGCCGATCGCGAGACCGACGGCACCGATCACGTCGAGTCGGCCGGGGGAGCGGAGCACATCTTCGGGGATCACGGCCAGCACGAGCGCGAGGCCGACCACTCCGAGGGCTGCGGCGAGCCAGAACAGCATGTGCCAGTCGGCGTTCTGGGCGAGGAGCGCGGCGACGGGCATGCCGATCGCACCGCCGACGCCCATGGTGGCGCTCATGAGGGCCACCGCGGTGCCGAGCCGTTCGGGCGGCAGCACGTCGCGCATGATCGCGATGCCGAGGGGGACGACGCCCGTCACGGCGCCCTGGAGAGCGCGTCCGATGATCACGCCGATGATCGACCCGGAGACCGCGGCGATGACCGAGCCGAGGATCAGGATCGCGAGCAGCGCGATCACCACCCGGCGCTTGCCGTACATGTCACCGAGACGGCCCGAGATCGGGGTGGCGACGGCGGCGACGAGCAGCGTGATCGTGACGACCCAGGTCGTGTCCTCGCGGGAGGCGTTCAGCAGCTGCGGCAACTCGGCCTGCAGCGGAACGACGAGCGTGAACATGAACGAGGAGCAGAGCCCCGCGAACGCGAGAACCGCGACGATCGCCCACTTCGGCGGGGTTCGGGAGAGGCGCTTCCTGGCTCTGTCGTCGTTCGCACCCACCGGCCCAGGCTATCGGCGATCGACTGCTGCGGGGCCGTCGGGCCCTGGCTAGCATGTGGTCATGGTCACGAGCAGCGTCGCTCCGGACGATCCCGCCGCCCACCGCGGCATCTCCCGGCGTACCCAGTCCGACATCTACCGCGCCGGCATCAGCGGCACGAGACCCGCGGTGCCGATCGACGCCGTCGCTCTGAAGGCCGCCGCCCGAAAGGCGCTGAGTACCGAGGCCTTCGCGTACATCGCCGGGGGTGCGGGCGCCGAGCGCACCATGACCGCCAACCGCCGGGCGTTCGACCGCTGGCAGGTGTGGCCGCGCCCGCTGCGCGACGTCTCGACGCGCGACCTCGGCGTGGAGTTTCTCGGCAGGAGGCGCCCCACCCCGCTACTGCTCGCCCCGCTCGGGGTGATGGAGATGGCGCACGCCGATGCGGACCTCGCGGTCGCCCGTGCCGCGGCATCCCTCGGCGTCCCGTACACGCTGTCGAACCAGGCGTCGTTCCCGATGGAGCAGGTGGCGGATGCCGCGCCCGACGGCTCCCGCCTGTTCCAGCTCTACTGGTCGGCGTCTGACGACCTCAACCGATCGCTGCTCGCCCGCGCCGAGGCATCCGGCTGCGAGGCGATCGTCGTGACGCTCGACACGCATCTGCTCGGCTGGCGCACCCGCGACCTCGATCTCGCGTACCTGCCGTTCACGCGTGGGATGGGCATCGCGCAGTACACGAGCGATCCGGTGTTCCAGCAGCTGGTTCGTGAGCGCGCTGCCGCTCCGAAGGCCGACCCGCTGGGCGTCAAGGTCACCCCCAAGGCGGTGGGAGCCGCCCTCACCATCGCCCGGAAAGGTGCACCGCTCACGGGCGGCGGCTCCCTGCGTGACAACTTGCGCTCGCCGCTGCCGCGTGCAGCCGTCGAGACGTTCCTCGACGTGTTCTCCACCCCGGCGCTCACCTGGGGCGACCTGGCGAAGGCGCGGGAGTGGACGAGCCTGCCGATCATCCTGAAGGGCATCGTGCATCCCGACGATGCACAGGCCGCGCTGGATGCCGGCGTCGACGGCATCTGGATCTCGAACCACGGCGGCCGTCAGATCGACCGGTCGGTGCCGACGCTCGACGTGCTGCCCGAGATCGCGGAACGGGTCGCAGGGCGGGTGCCGATCATCTTCGATTCCGGCGTGCGCGGTGGAGCGGATGCCGCGATCGCGCTGGCCCTCGGAGCCACCGTCGTGGCTCTCGGGCGCCCCTACGCCTACGGCCTCGGCATCGCCGGAGAGACGGGCGTGCGGGAGGTCGTGCGCAACGTGCTCGCCGAGCTCGACATCACGCTCGGCCTCGCTGGGTTGACGTCCGTGACGCAGCTCGATCGCGACGCGCTACGGATGGTCTGATCGCGGTCCCGTTTCCCCGAACCGGCCGAGGAGGGGCAGACTGGGTGCGTGCGAACCATCCGTGACCTCGACACCGTTGAACTCATCCTCGACGCCCAGGGCCTGCTCGACTCCATCCGGGGTCCGCAGCGCGTGGTGGATGCCGGAACCCTGCGCGCCCTGCAGCAATCGGGCAACTACGTCGTCGGCTTCTTCGACGGCGAGGGCGAAGAGGAGCGCATGGTCGGCGCCTCCATCGCCTTCTTCGGCGAGCCCGCCCGACGTGCGATGCACTCGCACATCACGGCGCTGCTGCCGGAGTACCGCGGGCGCGGTTGGGGTCGCGAGCTCAAGGAGCACCAGCGGCAGTGGGCGTTCTCGCGCGATGTCGGTCGCATCACCTGGGTGTTCGACCCGCTGGTGGCGCGCAATGCGCACTTCTTCTTCTCGGTGCTGGGCGCGCGTGCGACCGGCTACTCCGTCAACCGCTACGGCATCTTCGGCGGCGGCGACGCGGGCGACGAGAGCGACCGCCTCGACGTCGAGTGGGCGCTCGCCGACATCGCGAAGCCCCCGGCCGACGATGCGGTCGTCGAGACCCTCGAGATCCCGGCAGACATCGAGGCGCTGCGCGTCTCCGACCCGGAGGCCGCCCACGAGTGGCGCCTCCGCCTGCGCGCGCAGATGGAGGGCCTGCTCGGCAGCGGGCTGAAGGTCGCCGGGTACGACAACGCGCGCGGCTACCTGTTCACCGCCTGAGCGTCATCGCACGATCAGAGCGGGAGGCGCTCAGCGCACCCCGCGCATGAGCTTCAGCACGGGCTTCACGCTCAGCAGCAGACCGATGCCGACGACGATGGCGATGCCGCCGAGGATCGAGAAGAACGGCACCTCGTCGTCGGGGTTGTAGAACTGCACGAGCCATCCCGAGATCGCCGTGCCGAGCGCGATCGACAGGAAGAACAGCGCGACCATCTGGGTGCGGAACACGGTCGGTGCGAGCTTGGTGGCGGCCGACAGCCCGACCGGCGAGATGAGCAGCTCCGCCACCGTGAACACGAACAGGATCCCGACGATCGCCAGCAGCGGCGTGGAGTTCGCCCCTCCGCCGGCGAACGGAAGGAACAGCAGGAACGCCGATCCCATGATGATCGCCGCGAGCGCGAACTTCACCGGGGTCGAGGGCTGACGTTTTCCGAGCTTGGTCCAGATCGCGGCGAAGACGCCGGACAGGATGATGATGAAGATCGGGTTGATCGACTGCACCCATGACACCGGCATCGTGAACCCGAACAGGTTCCGGTCCAGGCGCTGGTCGGAGTAGATCGTCAGCACCGTGAACTGCTGCTGGTACAGCGACCAGAATGCGACGCTGGTGATGAAGAGCGGCAGGAAGGCCCACACCCGGGAACGTTCGGTGGCGTCGATGCGGCGGCTGCCGAGGATCACCGAGAAGTAGGCGACCGCCGCCACGACCGTGACTCCGATCACCAGGGTGGCCAGGTTGTCGGGCCGGATCACACCGGTGAGCACCAGGACGGTGATGAGCACGATCGCGGCACCGGCGATGAGCCCGACCAGGAGATAGCGTGACTTCGGAAGCGGGTTCGGCACCTCCCGCGCCGAGGCGGGCAGCGCTTTGCGGCCGAACGAGTACTGGATGAGTCCCAGCGTCATCCCGATCGCCGCGAGCCCGAATCCGTAGTGGAAGCCGAGCGAGGACTGCAGGATGCCGGTGAGGATCGGCCCCAGGAACGCACCGAGGTTGATGCCGAGGTAGAACAGCGAGAAGCCGGCATCCCGACGCGGGTCTTCGGCGCTGTAGAGGCTGCCGACGACCGAGGTCGCATTCGCCTTGAGTCCTCCGGATCCGAGCGCCACGAGCACCAGGCCGACGCCGACGCCGACTGCGCCGGGGAGCAGGGCGAGAGCGAGATGGCCCGCCACGATCACCATCGCGCTGACGAACAGCACGCGCTCCGCGCCGAACAGGCGGTCGGCGAGCCAGGCGCCGAGGATCGTCGAGAGGTAGACCGAGCCTCCGTACGCGCCCACGATGCCGCCCGCGATCGCCTCGGGGATGCCGAGCCCGCCCTGGGAGACCGAGAAGTAGAGGTAGATGAGCAGGATCCCCTGCATGCCGTAGAAGCTGAAGCGCTCCCACATCTCCACGCCGAAGATGTGCACCAGGGCCCACGGTTGCCCGAAGAAACGGGTGTCGTCGTTGCGGGTATGCGGGGTCGGTGCTGCAGCGCTCATGCCGAGGACGCTACTCCGGCGCAGCCGCCGAGGCCAGCCGAGGCCAGGGAGCGCGCGGCAACCACGGATAGAATGAGGTGCCCGTGTTCACGGGTTTCCTCCCGCATCCGACCATTGGAGCCACCATGGCCGAACAGTCCCGCCTCGACAAGGTCATCGCCCTCGCCCGCCACCGCGGGTTCGTGTTCCAAGCGGGTGAGATCTACGGCGGTTCTCGATCGGCCTGGGATTACGGGCCCCTCGGCACGGAGCTCAAGGAGAACATCCGCCGACAGTGGTGGCAGACGTTCGTGCGCGGCCGTGGCGACATGGTGGGCCTGGACTCGAGCATCATCCTCCCCAAGCGCGTGTGGGAGGCGTCGGGTCACGTCGCCACCTTCACCGACCCGCTGGTGGAGTGCCTGCAGTGCCACAAGCGCTTCCGTGCCGACAACCTCATCGAGGACTTCGAGGCGCGCAAGGGCCGCAAGGCCGAGAACGGCCTCGCCGACATCCCCTGCCCGAACTGCGGCACCAAGGGGCAGTACACCGAGCCGAAGGCGTTCTCGGGTCTGGTGAAGACGTACCTCGGTGTCGTCGACGACGAGTCGGGCCTGTATTTCCTGCGCCCCGAGACCGCGCAGGGCATCTTCGTGAACTTCTCGAACGTGCTCACCGCGAGCCGCAAGAAGCCGCCGTTCGGCATCGGCCAGGTCGGCAAGGCGTTCCGCAACGAGATCACCCCCGGCAACTTCATCTTCCGCACCCGCGAGTTCGAGCAGATGGAGATCGAGTTCTTCACGCCGCCGGCCGAGGCGCAGGAGTGGTTCGAGCACTGGGTCGAGGCCTGCTGGAACTGGTTCATCGATCTCGGCATCGACCCGGAGAACATGCGTCAGTTCGACGTGCCGGAAGACGACCGCGCGCACTACTCGGCCGGCACGATCGACGTCGAGTACAAGTTCGGGTTCGCGGGCAAGGAGTGGGGCGAGCTCATGGGTGTCGCCAACCGCACCGACTACGACCTCTCCAGCCACAGTGAGGCGTCCGGCCAGAGCCTGACCTACTTCGACCAGGCCACGGGCGAGCGCTACACCCCGTACGTGATCGAGCCGTCGTTCGGCCTCACCCGCGCGATGATGGCCTTCCTCGTCGACGCCTATGTCGAGGAGCAGGTGCCCAACGCCAAGGGCGGCACCGACGTGCGCACCGTGCTTCGGCTCGACCCGCGCCTCGCCCCGGTCAAGGCCGCGGTGCTGCCGCTGTCGCGCAACGAGAAGCTGTCGCCCCTTGCCCGTGAGGTCGCCGACACGCTCCGCGGCTCCTGGGCCGTCGACTTCGACGACGCGGGTGCGATCGGCCGCCGCTACCGTCGCCAGGACGAGATCGGCACCCCGTTCTGCGTCACGGTCGACTTCGACTCGCTCGACGACCGTGCCGTCACGGTGCGCGACCGCGACACCATGGCGCAGGAGCGCGTCTCGATCGACGAGCTGCACGCCTACCTCGCCGAGCGCCTGCGCGGCGCCTGAGCACGTAGCATCCGGACCCCGTCGGCCTCTTACTGGCCGGCGGGGTCTCTTGCATCCAGGAACGGGTGGCTGGTAATGTCTCCGCCCGTGGGTACTCTGATCCGATAGATCGGGACGCCGCGTCGAGTCCTCTCCGCGGTGGGTCCTGAGCGAGCGCGTCGTCTGCATGGCGTGCTCGAGGTCCGTGTTCAGACGCGCATCCGATCGATGTGCCGTCCCGCGATGCTCCTCGGCGTCGCGGAGAGGAGACCTCATGTTCCCTGTACTCCCCATAGCAACTGTCCGCCCCCTGCCTTCCCGCTCGTCCGCCCACAGGGTCTGCGAGCTCCGCTGCGCGACCGTGCGCTTCGCCGATCGGATCGTGCTCGATCGCGTCGATCTCGTCGTAGGTCCGCGCGACCGGCTCGCGATCGTCGGAGACAACGGTGCGGGCAAGTCGACCCTGCTCGACCTGCTGGCGGGCGTGCTCACGCCGACCGGCGGCGAAGCGCAGCTCTCGATCCCCGGCGGTGTCGCGCATGCTGCGCAGGACCCGCGTGCTCCGGAAGGTGCGAGCGTCACGGAAGCCCTCGACGCCTTCCTCGACGAGCTGAGAGCGATCGAGCGCGAGATTCAAACCGGGTACGAGCGGCTCGCCGACGCGGAGGATGCCGAACTCGCGTCCGTCCTCGTCCGCCTCGAACGGCTGCTCGAGCACTTCGAGGCTCGAGGCGGCTACGACGTCGATCGACGCGTGGATGCGGCTCTCGATCAACTCGGCCTCGCTGCGCTCCGACGTGACCGCCCGTTCGCCTCGCTGTCCGGCGGTGAACGGGCCCGCGTCGCGCTCGCCGCAGCGCTCTCGTCGGAGGCGGAACTGCTTCTTCTCGACGAGCCGACGAACGACCTCGACGAGGACGCCCTCGTCTGGCTGGAGGACCGTATCCGGACCCATCGCGGTGCTCTCGTCGTCGTCACGCACGATCGCGCCTTCCTCGACCGATTCGCGAGCGACATCGTGCTCGTGGAGGGCGGTGGGCTGCGGCGCTACGGCGACGGCTATCGCGGCTACCTCACGGCGAGAGCCGTGGAGCGGCAGCGGATGGCCGAGCGTCACGAGGCGTGGAAGGCGGAACTCGCACGCCAGGAGGCCCTCGTCGCGACCAACGCGTTCCGGCTGGACGCGATTCCGCGCAAGCTCGAACTCGACGGGTTCGGTCACGGTGCCTTCCGCGCCCGCAGCCGCGACCACGGGGCGATGGGACGCATCCGGATGGCGAAGGAACGGATCGCACGGCTCCGCGCCGACCCTTGTCCGCCGGCACCCGAACCGCTGCGTCTGGCCGTGGACCTCCATTCGGAAACGGTGGAGGCCACCGGGTCCACGCAGCCGTTGATCGCCGTGGATGGCGTCGAGGTGCTCCAGCCGGCGTTGCGCATCGAGCGGCTGAGTCTGTCGGCGGGCGCGCGCTGGCTCGTGACGGGGCCCAACGGCGCGGGCAAGACGACCCTGCTGCGGCTTCTCGCGGGGGAGCGGATGGCGGATCGCGGATCGGTCGCGCTGCGCGACGGCATTCGCGTCTCGTGGCTGAGTCAGGAGGTCTCCCCGCCTCGGCCCGGCACTCTCTCGGAGGTCTTCGCCCGGTTGTCGGGAGTGCATCCGCACGACGCCGCGGAGACGCTGCTGCGCTTCGGGCTCTTCGTGGAGGACGACCTCGACCGCGAGATGCGGGCGCTCTCGGTCGGGCAGCGCCGCCGTCTCGATCTCGCCGCGGCGCTCGCCGACCCGGGAGACGTGCTGATGCTCGACGAGCCGTCGAACCACCTGTCGCCCGAGCTCGTCGAGCAGCTCGAGGCGGCGGTCGACGAGCACCCCGGCGCGGTCGTGACGGTCACCCACGACCGGCGGTGGATCAGCGGCGCCCGGAGTCGCGGTGCGAAGGAGATCCGTGTCGACGGCGGTCGCGTCGATGGAGAAGCGTGAGGCTACGCGTGCGCCGTCGACCCGGCGACCGCTCGCGCATACCGCTCGGAGAGCAGCTGCAGGCGCGGGAGCAGCTCGGGCGGGCTCTCGACGGTGAAGTCCATCATCAGCATCCCGATGTAGGCGGCAACGGTGTCGAGGCTGTCGGCGCCCGTGACGAGGATGCAGTGCTCATCGTCGACCGGTTCGACCACGCCGACCGCGGCGTGGATGCGATCGAGCACGGCCGAGGCCGGCGCCTCGATCCGGAGTCGGGCATGCACCTTCCACCCGCTCACCGCGATGGTCCGCATCGCGAATGCCGTGTAGTCGCCACCGGGAAGGGGCTGCGGATCGAAGCGCCGATGCGTCGGCATCCGCAGCTCCATCCAGTCGACACGGTACGTGCCCCACTCGCCGGTCTGCGGGTCGCGGGCCACGAGGTACCAGCGGCGCACCCAGGTGAGCAGCCGGTACGGCTCGACCAGCACGGGGGCGCCGTCGTAGTCGAAGCGCAGCCACTCCGCGTTGCGGATCGCGCTCGCGATGGCCTGCAGCGCCGCAGCGTCGACCTCGGGATCGGGGGCGTCGGTGTCGTTGTTCTCCGGGGCTCGGTCGACGCTCGAGCGGAGGGCGTCGACCGTCGGGCGCAGGTGCGAAGGCAGCACCTGCTCGAGCTTGGCGAGGGCCCTCGCGCCCGACTCGGCGACGCCGGATACGCCGGCCGCTGCGCGCAGCCCGACGGTGACCGCCACCGCTTCTTCATCGTCGAGGAGAAGCGGGGGCAGCTTGCCTCCCGCACCGAGCCGGTAGCCGCCGACGGATCCTCGGGTGGCGTCGACCGGGTAGCCCAGGTCGCGGAGCCGCTCGATGTCGTGCCGCACGGTCCGCGAGGAGACGCCGAGACGGGCGGCGAGGTCGCTTCCGGAGCGCTCGGGACCGGTCTGCAGCAGGGCCAGCAACGCGAGCAGGCGAGCGGTCGGATCGGCCATCGAGACTCCTCGAGAATGTCGCTTTCATTAGGAACAGATCCAACCTAATGGCCGCATACCTTCGAGATATGGAAAACACGACGCTCGCCTTCCGCCCCTTCACCGTCTCGGTCTCCACCGCCGAGGTCGCCGATCTCCAGGATCGCCTCGCCCGTACCCGCCTTCCGCAGCCCGCGCCGACGGATGATTGGGATGCCGGCACCCCCAACTCGTACCTCCGCGAGGCCGTCGCCGCGTGGCGCGACTTCGACTGGACCGCGGCCGAGGAGCGCATCAATGCGGTCCCGCACTTCACCACCGAGATCGACGGTCAGACGATCCACTTCATCCATGTGCGCTCGACCCACGAGGGCGCGACGCCACTGCTGCTCGCGCACACCTATCCCGGCTCGTCGATCGACTACCTCGACCTGATCGACCGGCTCGTCGACCCGGTGGCGCACGGCGGTCGTGCCGAAGACGCCTTCGACGTCGTGATCCCGGATGCTCCGGGCTACGGCTTCTCGCAGCCCCTGGCCTCGGCGGGCTGGACGGTCGCTCGGGTCGCCGCCGCCTATGACCGCCTCATGCGCGGACTCGGCTACGGGAGCTACGGCATCCACGGTTCTGACAACGGCGCGATGGTGGCCCGTGAGCTGGGACTGCTGGAGCCGGCGGGCTTCCTCGGACTCCACGTGCTGCAGCTGTTCTCCTTCCCCTCGGGGGACCCGGCGGAGTTCGAGAAGCTCGAGCCCGCCGACTACGCAGGCCTCGAGCACATGCAGTGGTTCCAGTCGGTCGGCGGGTACAACGCGATGAACGCCTCGCGCCCGCAGACGGTGTCGGTCGGGATCAGCGATTCCCCGGTCGGGCTGCTCGCCTACAGCGAGCTGTTCAACTCGTTCGGCAACGGCACCTCGCTCGTACCGCTCGAGTCGATCCTGCTCGAGGTCAGCGTGAACTGGTTCGCGAACGCGGCCTCCGGAATGAGCCGCAGCTACCTGGAGAACGCCAGGGCGGATGCCGCGGCAGAAGGTGCCGAGCCGCGGATCAACGCCGCACGGACGGGGGTTGCCGTGTTCGCCGACGACTTCCAGACGATCCGGGTCTTCGCCGAGCGCGACAACTCGAACATCGTGCACTGGAGCCGCTTCGACGAGGGCGGGCATTTCGCCGCCCTGGAGCGTCCGGATGTGCTGGCCGCCGACATCCGCGCGTTCTTCTCGCGGGCCTGATCTCCGGCCACGAGCCGACCCGCCCTCTTGCGGCCGACCCGCCCCCATACGTGCGCACGTATGGGGGCGGCTCGATGCGAAGGGGGTGGCTCGGCAGTCTGCTGGGTGTCAGCCCGTGACGGTGAGCTGCACCTCGGGGGTGCCGCCCGCTTCGACCCAGGCCAGCGAGCGTTCGAGGATGCCGCGGAGCACGTCGAGGTCGATCTGCTCCAGGTCCTTGATGTACAGGCATCCGACGCCCGTGGTGTGCGGGCCGAGTTCTGCCAGAGCCTCGGTGTGGGCATCGACGCCCTCGAACAGGTAGATCGTGGTCGCGGCCTTGCGGGGTGCGAAGCCGAGCAGCCCGCTGTCGCCCTCGGTGCCGGTCGGGTAGCGGTAGTGGCACGAGCCGAAGCCGATGATCGTGCCCCAGGTCTGCGGTTCGCGACCGGTGATCTCCTGCATCAGCGCGGTCAGCGTCTCGGCATCCCGACGGCGGACGGCAGGGGAGGAGCGGGCGATGAGGCCCGCGACGTCATCTCCGGTGGGCTTCATTTCGGAGCCTTCGCCGCGGCCTTCATGGCCTTCTTGTGCTCGCGCACCTTCGTGAGCGAATCGGGCGAGACGATGTCGGCGACGCTGCGGTACGAGCCGTCCTCGCCGTATGCACCTGCGGCCTCACGCCAGCCTTCGCCCGTGAAGCCGTACTGCTTGCCGAGGAGGGCGAGGAAGATCTTCGCCTTCTGCTCGCCGAATCCGGGGAGGGCCTTCAGCCGCTTCAGCACCTCGGGTCCGTCCGGGTCTCCCTCGGTCCAGAGGGCGGCGGCGTCACCGCCCCAGTCGTCGACCAGGGTCTGGCACAGCGTCTGCACGCGCGTCGCCATCGAGCCCGGGAACCGGTGCACGGCGGGGGTCTGTTTGAAGGCCTCGAGGAACTCGTCGTGGGCCATGCCGGCGATCGCGGCCGCATCCGCCGCTCCGGTGCGCTGTTCGATCTTGAGCGGACCGGCGAACGCGGTCTCCATGGGGACCTGCTGGTCGAGCAGCATCCCCACCAGAAGTGCGAGCGGGTTGTCGGTCAGGAGGGCGTCGGCGGCGGTGTCTCCGGTGATGTGAAGGGCCATGCCTCCAGTTTCGCACCCCGCGGTCGACGGCCGCACGTGGCACGGGGCCAGCGGTCATTCGCACGGCCATTTGCACGTGCTTCGGTCGTATGGGTGTGAAACGGCCGTGGGAAGTGCGGAAGGCCGCGGCAGGCGCTTCGTGCCAGGGACCACGCTTCGCACGGCCATTCGCACGTGCTTCGGCCGTATGGGTGTGAAACGGCCGTGGGAAGTGCAGAAGGCCGCGGCAAGCGCGAGCGGATCAGGCGGTGGCGACGTCGTCCGCGGAGGCCTCGGGCGCGATGCCGTACAGGGCGGCCAGAGCGGCGGTGAACTCGTCGGCGCGGCCGGCGGCGGCCAGCTCGTGAGCACGCACGGTCGGCGTGTGCAGGAGCACGCCCGAGAGGTGACGCAGAGCCTGCTCCACCTTGCCGTCTTCGTCGCCGCGCGCGCGGGCACGATCGATCTCACGCTCGAGCAGCTCGAAGATGTGGGAGCGCAGTGCCACGACCGACGGGGTCACGCTCTGGCGGGAGCCCACCACGTGGAAGGTCTCCGCGGCCTCGCGCACGACGCTGCGCGCGGCATCCGTCGCCTGAAGCTCCTCCAGCGGTGCGTGCAGGCGGATGGTCTCGAGGTCGAGCAGGGCGACGCCCTCGAGGGAGGCGACGGCGGGGTCGACGTTGCGGGGCATGCCGAGGTCGACCACGAGCCGATTCGAGTGGGTCGCTGAGCCTGTCGAAGCGCCGACCGGGCAGCCCACGGCGGCAGCGGCGATCGGAAGCTGCAGGTGCTCCGGGCCGAGCACGGGTTCGGTCGCGGTGGTGCAGGTGATCAGCAGGCTCGAGTGCGCGGCGGTCCGTGCGTACTCGTCGGCGGCGATGGGACGGATGCCGTGCTTCGCGGCGAACACGGCCGCGCGGCCGGAGGGCGAGTACACGGAGATGTCGACGGCACCGCGCTCACGCAGCGTGGCGAGGGTGACAGCGGCGTAGGCGCCGGTGCCGACCAGCAGCACGCGCTCGGCGGACCAGTCGGCGATGCGGCTGTCGGCGAGTTCCAGGGCGAGGCGCACGAGGGAGCGGCCGGCGCGCCCGAGGGCGGTGACGTTCTTGACCTTGCGCTGCGCCTGGCTTGCGCGCTGGAAGAGGCGCTCGAGCTCGGGCGAGGTGGTGCCGTCCTTGCGGGCGGACTTGAGCGCGCGGCGTACCTGCCCCGCGATCTCCCCCTCGCCCGAGACGACGGATTCGAGGCCGGAGGCGACGGAGAAGAGGTGCTCGGCCACGCGGCGGCCCGAGTGCACGGTGTAGGCGCCGTCGAGTTCGGCGGCGGGGATGCCGGTGGCGGATTCGACCGCCTCGATGACCGCTTCGACGCCGATGGCGCCGGCCGCGGTGAGCGGTTCTTCCATTTCCACGTACGCCTCGAACCGGTTGCACGTCGCGAGGACCACGGCACCCTGCACGCACGGCGTCATGCCCACGATGGTGGGAGCGACGTCGTCGGGGGTGCGGCTCAGGCGTTCGAGCAGTTCGAAGGAGGCGGTCTTGTGACTCGCCGTGACACACAGCAGCACAGATCGATTGTACCGGAGTGCGTGGCGGCCGGGATTCGACCGGGCGAACTCGGCGGTCCCACAAGGGCGGAATGGGAGGATGGAGGCATGGCCCTCTCCGACGCTCCGCTCCTGCGCGCCCTCGCAGGCTCCCGCCCCGCCCACGCTCCGGTGTGGTTCATGCGGCAGGCCGGAAGGTCGCTCCCGGAGTACCGCGACCTGCGCGTCGGCACGCGGATGCTCGACGCCTGCCTCACGCCCGACCTCGCCGCCGAGATCACGCTGCAGCCCGTCCGCCGCCACGGTGTCGACGCGGCCGTGTTCTTCAGTGACATCGTCATCCCCCTGCGCCTGGCCGGGGTCGACGTCGAGATCGAACCGGGACGCGGACCGGTGTTCGCGAACCCGGTGCGAACCGCGGCCGACGTCGACCGCATCACCGCGATCGATCCTGACGGCCTCGACGGCACGGCGATCGCCGAGGCTGTGCGCCTCGTCACGGCCGAGCTCGGCGACACCCCGCTGATCGGCTTCGCGGGCGCTCCCTTCACTCTCGCCGCGTACCTCGTCGAGGGCGGCCCTTCCAAGGAGCACCTGCGGGCGCGGGCGATGATGCACTCCGACCCCGACTCGTGGAACCGTCTCGCCGGATGGCTCGCGCAGGTCTCGCGCCGCTTCCTCGAGACCCAGCGCGATGCCGGAGCATCGGTCGTGCAGCTCTTCGACAGCTGGGCCGGCTCGCTGAGCACCGCCGACTACCGCGCGTTCGTCGCCCCGCACTCCCGCGCGGCGCTCGAGGGCATCGGGCTGCCGACGATCCACTTCGGCGTCGGAACGGGGCCGTTCCTCGCCGACATGCGCCTCGACGGCATCGCCGACGGCGTCGGGGTCGACTGGCGTCTGCCGCTCGACGAGGCCGCCGCCATCCTCGGACCGGACGTCACGGTGCAGGGCAACATCGACCCCGCGCTGCTCTCCGCGCCGTGGCCTGTGCTGGAGGCGCACGTGCGCGACGTGATCGAGCGCGGCCGCGCGGCCCGTGCGCACATCCTCAACCTCGGTCACGGCGTCCCTCCCGAGACCGACCCCGACCAGCTCACCCGCATCGTCGAGCTGGCCCACACCGTCTGACGGGAGAATCGACCGCATGACCTCTGAGCCGTCTTCTTCTGAGCCGTCTTCCGCCGAGCCGTCCGACCTCGCTGCACGCGCGGCCGAGAAGCACGTCGTCGTCATCGGCGGCGGCATCGGCGGACTCGTCGCCGCACGGGAGTGCGCCAAGGTCGGCATGCAGGTGACGCTGCTCGAGGTCGCAGACGAACTGGGCGGTGCGATCCGCCGGATCGAACTCGACGGAGTCGTCGTGGATGCCGGTGCCGAGAGCTATGCGACCAGGGGCGGCCTGGCGCGCGCACTGGTCGAAGAACTGGGACTCGCCGACCGTATCGTCGCGCCTCGGCCGGGCGGCGCATGGCTGGCCGGCATCCCGGGCGTCGGCGCGGCGCCCCTGCCCGTCGGCGGCATCCTCGGCATCCCCGCCAACCCGTTCCAGGACGACGTCCGCCGCATCCTCGGGTGGTCCGGCGTCTGGCGCGCCTACCTCGACCGGGTGCGTCCTCCGCTCACGATCGGGCACCAGCTGAGCCTGGGGAAGCTGGTCTCCTCGCGGATGGGATCGAAGGTGCGGGACCGCCTCGTCGCTCCCGTGACCACCGGCGTCTACTCCGCATCTCCCGACGACGTCGACATCGACATCGCGGCTCCCGGTCTCAATGCCGCGCTCACCCGCGTCGGATCGCTGTCGGGTGCCGTGCAATCTCTCCGGGATGATGCAGCGGCGAAGGCCGCAGACACGCAGGCCGCCGCGAAGACTCCCGGCGCTGCGGTCGAGGGGCTGACCGGCGGCATGAGCGGGCTCGTCGATGCGCTGGCCGACGACCTGACCCGCCTGGGCGCCGAGGTGCGCACCGGTGTGCGGGTACGGAGCATCCGGAAGACGGCGAAGGGCTGGGTCGTCGAGTCCGAGGTCGCGCCCGCGATCGCCCCGGACCCGGTGGGCGAGACGGATGCGGTGGTCGCCGAGCTGCACGCGGCCGAGGCGGTCGAGCCCGTGATCGAGGAGATCGCCGCCGACGCCGTCATCGTCGCCACTCCCGAGGCCGCCGCTCGCTCGCTCCTCACCGCCGCTGTCCCGGCGCTGAAGCACGCCGAGGCCGCATCCTCTCCGGAGATCGAGATCGTCACGCTTCTGCTCGACGCCCCGGTGCTCGATGCCGCACCGCGCGGCACCGGTGTGCTCACGGTGCCCGGCAGTCACACGGCCAAGGCGCTCACACACTCGACCGCGAAGTGGGCCTGGGTGCGGGAAGCGGCAGGTCGGCGACACCTCGTCCGGGTGTCGTTCGGGGCGCAGGGCGAGCCCGCTGCGACTGCCGCGCTGAGCGACGAGGCCGCGGCCGATCTGGCCCGGACCGAAGCCGCCACGATGCTCGGGGTCGCACTCGCCCCCGAAGCCGTGATCGCCTCGCACCGCGGTCGTTTCGTGCAGTCGCAGCCGGCATCGATCATCGGTTCCGGCGAGCGTCGCACCGCCGCGCGCGCGGCGGTGCGGGCTGTTCCGGGCATCGCGGCGGTCGGCGCCTGGCTTGCCGGCACGGGCCTCGCGCAGGTCATCCCGGATGCGCGCGACGAAGCCGACCGTCTGCGACGCGCTCTGTTGTGGGAGTGAGTGCACGCTCCGTGTCAACCCTCTGACCCATAGATGCCGAAATCGGCATACGGGGCTACGCTGGGAGCCTGGTCGCGGGGAGCGAAAGCCTGCGGGCCATCCAAGCCGGGCGAAGCAGGCCGGACAACCGGAACTAGGTGAGGAGACCCCATGAAGGGGAAGATCGGACTCGTCGTCGGACTCGGCGTGGGCTACGTCCTCGGCACCCGTGCCGGACGTGAGCGCTATGAGCAGATCAAGACGCAGTGGCTGAAGGTATGGGAGCTCGATCCCGTGCAGGAGCAGGTCTCCAAGGTCAAGGGCTTCGTCGGCGACAAGGCCGCGGCCGTGCCGGGCGCCCTCTGGACCGGCGTCGTGAAGGTGGCCAAGTCGGTCTCCGGCAACGGCACCCCTGGGCAGCGCCTCGACTCCGCCATCGCCACCGGCCGCGAGGCTGCGGAAGACCTGGCCGAGGCTACCGAGGAGGCCGTCGAGGCCGCGAAGGCGACCGCCAAGACGAGCAAGCCCGCCTCCAAGTCGGGCACCTCCACATCCGCTGCCTCCAAGTCCACACCCAAGAAGACCGGCGCCTGACATGCCCCGCGGATACCGAGATCGTGCCGACGACAGCCTGCTGACCCTCCTCGGGGATCTGCCGGAACTCGTCACGAATCTGGTCAAGGCCGAGATCGACGCCGCCAAGGCGTGGGTCTCCCGCACCTCGAAGGATGCCGGCATCGGATCCGTGTGGTTCGTCGTCGCGCTGTTCTTCCTGTTCTGGGCCGTGCCGGTGATCCTCGTCTTCGCGATCGCAGGTTTGTCGTCCTGGTGGCCGGTATGGCTGTCGGCGATCGTCGTGTTCGGCATCCTGATCCTCGCAGTGGCGCTGTTCGCGCTGCTCGGCATCCTGAAGTTCCGCAAGGTCCTCCGCCGTCAGAATCCGGCGCAGGCCGTGGCCGAAGACATCCGACTCGTGAAGGAGGCCGGCGATGACGAATTCTGACTCCCTGCCGCGCACCGTCGTTCCCGCAGGCATCGTCGACCCGGTCACCTCCGCTCGAGCCGAGCTGAAGGCCGCGCTGGCCGCGATCGAGGTCAAGGGCAACATCCCGCGCCGCGTCGAGAAGGCGTCGACGCGCGCTGCGGCGAAGGCCAGGGTCTTCGCCGACCGCAATCCGCTCGGTGCGATCGCCGCGACCGTCGGCATCGCGGCCGTCGTGGGGGGCGCGGTCTGGGCGATCGCGCGCGCCATCGCGCGCTGACGACGGCATTCCAGGATGCCGCTGATTCCCCGGTCGGGGTGATTAGCGGCTCCTGCGCAAACGAGGCAGACTGGGGAGCATGATGTCCGAAGAGCGCGATGAGAACCCGTCCGGCTTCACCCTCTGGGCCGTCTGGCGACGGAACCCCGACGTTCCCGTGACGGAGACCGAGTCGACCGAGCTCGAGACGATCGTCGCGTACATCGAGGACTCCGGCGTGACCGTCCGCGGTTTCTACGACGTCTCGGGTCTCAAGGCCGACGCCGACCTCATGGTGTGGCTGCACGGCGAGACCGCCGAGGAGCTGCAGAAGGCGCTGCGTCGTCTGCGCCGCACCGAGCTGCTCCGCCCGCTCCTCCCGGTGTGGAACGTCATGGGTGTGCACCGCGACGCCGAGTTCAACCGCGCGCACGTGCCCGGCTTCCTCCGCGGGGTCGAGCCCAAGGACTGGCTGTGCCTGTACCCGTTCGTGCGCACGCCCGAGTGGTACCTCGCCCCCGAGGAGGAGCGTCGCAAGATGCTCGCCGACCACGGTCGCAAGGGTGCCGCGTTCACCGGCGTGCTCGCCAACACGGTCGCCTCGTTCGCGCTCGGCGACTACGAGTGGCTGCTGCCGCTCGAAGCCGATGAGCTCACCGACCTCGTCGACCTGATGCGCGACCTCCGGTACACCGACGCTCGCCTGTACGTGAAGGAGGAGGTGCCCTTCTACACGGGGCGCAGACTCCGGTTCGACGAGATCGCGGACGTGCTGCAGTAGACGACATGACTACCCCCATCCGTCTGGGCACCCGCCGCAGCGCGCTCGCGCAGGCGCAGTCCGGTCACGTCGCCACGGCCCTCGAGCAGCTCTCGGGCCGCCGAGTCGAGCTCGTCCCGATCACCAGCGAGGGCGACACCAACCGCGCCTCCCTCTCCGAGATCGGCGGCCAGGGCATCTTCGCCACGCGCCTTCGTGAGGCGCTCCTCGCGGGGGAGTGCGACTTCCTCGTGCACTCACTGAAGGACCTGCCCACGGCGATCCCCGACGGGCTCGTGATCGCGGCGACCCCGAAGCGGGAGGATCCGCGCGACGTGGTGCTCACTCGCGACGGCATCCCGCTGCATGAACTGCGCTCCGGCAGCACGGTCGGCACGGGCTCGCCGCGGCGCATCGCCCAGGTGCATCGCCGGGCGCCGGGTGCCGAAGTCGTCGACATCCGAGGGAATGTCGACTCCCGGCTGGCGCGGGTCGCGTCCGGGGAACTGGACGCCGTGATCCTCGCTGCGGCAGGACTCTCGAGGCTCGGGGCGGAGTCCCCGCTGCGACGCGAAGAGCTCGGTCTCGCCGAGTGGCCGACCGCGCCGGGCCAGGGCTCTCTCGCCGTCGAGACGCGGGAGGATGCGCCGGAGGAACTGCTCGCGGCACTCGCCGGTCTCGACGACCACGACACCCGACTGGCCATCACGGTGGAGCGCGCGATCCTCGAAGGACTCGACGCGGGATGCCAGGCGCCGATGGCCGCTCACGCCGTGGTCGACGGGTCATCGATCCGCGTCAGGACCGTCGTCTACGCCGCCGACGGCGGGCGCCGGATCGGCCTCGACGTCACCGAAGACCTGAACGGGGAGTATATTCGTCGGAACGGCAGTGGCAATGGAGCGGATGCTGCCGATGGTGCAGACCCGATGCACGCAGCGCGCGAGTTCGGGTTCACTGTTGCCCGTCGGCTGCTCGATCAAGGGGCGGCCGGCCTCGTACCCCGAGAGCAATAAACCCTCATGACCACTTCCGAAATCAAGCAGGACCGACCGCTGGACGGCTGGCGCATTCTGGTGCCGCGTGGCGGGCCGTGGGGCGACGGCGTCGCCGCGAGCCTGCGCGCCCAGGGAGCCGTGCCCGTGGTCGCGCCCCTCATCAACTTCGCCCCGACGACCGACCAGGCGGCGCTCGATGCCGCCCTGGCGGAACTGGCGGCCGGATCCTTCGACTGGCTCACGATCACCAGCGCCACGACGGTCGACGTGCTCTTCGCGCACCGCGCTGTCGTCCCCCGCACCACGAAGATCGCCGCCGTCGGAGAGACGACCGCCGCCGCGCTGCAGGCCGTCGGCTATGAGGTCGCACTCGTGCCGGAGCAGGACAACTCGGCCGAGGGCATGGCGCAGCAGCTGATCGCGCTCGAGACCGAACCGCGTCGCATCCTGGCCCTGCGCAGCGAGATCGCGAAGCCGGTGCTGAGCAAGCAGCTCGCCAAGGCGGGGCATGAGGTCGCGAGCGTCGTCGCCTATCGCACGGTCGGCGTTCCGGTCACCGAGCGCATCCGCCGAGACGTCGAGAACGGCCGGATCAACGCGATCCTCATCACGAGCGGCTCCGTCGCCGAGCAGGTGCGCGAGCAGTTCCCGGAGATCCCCGACGAGACGCTGCTCGCGGCGATCGGACCGCGGACCGCGAAGGATGCGCAGCGCGCGGGGCTTCCGGTGTCGGTGGTGGCCGACCGGCAGACCGTCGATGCGCTGATCGACGCGGTATCGCACTTCACGCTTCCGCACGCGGCCGACGAGTTCGCGCCGTGAGCTACCCCGACGTCCGACTGAGGCGACTGCGTCAGTCGAGGTCCGTGCGCGATCTCGTGCGCGAGACCTCGCTGCAGCCACGGCAGCTCGTCCTGCCCCTGTTCGTCCGCGAGGGCATCGCGGAGCCGGTGCAGATCGGTTCGATGCCCGGTGTCGCCCAGCACTCGATCGACTCGCTCCGCGCCGCCGCGGTCGAGGCGGCCGAGGCTGGCGTCGGCGGCGTGATGCTGTTCGGCGTCCCCGCGGTGCGCGACGCTCGCGGGTCCGGGGCCGACGATCCCCGCGGCATCCTCAACGTCGCGACCGAAGCGCTTGCCGCCGAGGTGGGAGATGCGCTCGTCGTGCAGACCGACCTGTGCCTCGACGAATTCACCGACCACGGCCACTGCGGCGTGCTCGCGGCCGACGGCTCGGTCGACAACGACGCGACGCTCGAGCGCTACGCCTCGATGGCTCTGGCCCAGGCTCGCGCCGGATCGCAGCTGCTCGGGCTGTCGGGGATGATGGACGGCCAGGTCGCCGTGATCCGCGCGGCTCTCGATGCCGAGGGCTTCACCGATACGCTCCTCCTCGCCTACGCCGCCAAGTATGCGAGCGCCTTCTACGGACCGTTCCGCGAGGCCGTGGACTCCCAGCTGCAGGGCGACCGTCGCACGTATCAACTCGATCCGGGCAACCGGCGCGAGGGCGTCCGCGAGGCCGTCGTCGACGAGGCCGAGGGCGCCGACATCGTCATGGTGAAGCCGGCGATGGCCTTCCTCGACGTGCTGCGCGAGGTGCGCGACACCGTGAGCATCCCGGTGTGGGCGTACCAGGTGTCCGGCGAGTACGCGATGATCGAGGCCGCCGGCGCGAACGGCTGGATCGATCGCCGCGCGGCCGTGCTCGAGTCCCTGCTCTCCATCCGCCGTGCGGGTGCCGATGCCGTGCTGACGTACTGGGCGACCGAGGCCGCCGGCTGGCTGCGCGACTGATATCTCCGAGGAGTTCTCATGACCGACCGCAATGACGACCTGTTCTCCGCTGCCCGCGCGGTGATCCCCGGCGGGGTCAACTCGCCGGTGCGCGCGTACGGCTCGGTGGGTGGGACGCCGCGGTTCCTGGCTTCGGCGAAGGGCGCCACCGTCACGGATGCTGCGGGGCGCGAGTACGTCGACCTCGTGGCCTCCTGGGGGCCCGCTCTCCTCGGGCATGCGCACCCGGAGATCGTCGCGGCGGTGCAGGAGGCCGCGGCCCGAGGCCTGTCCTTCGGCGCTCCGACCGAGGGCGAGGTCGAGCTCGCGGCGCTCATCGCCGACCGGGTCCGCTTCGGTGAGATCCGTCCCATCGAACGCGTGCGCCTGGTGTCCACCGGCACCGAGGCGACCATGACGGCGATCCGTCTCGCGCGCGGCGCGACCGGTCGCGACCTGCTCGTGAAGTTCGCCGGGCACTACCACGGTCACTCCGATGGGCTTCTCGCGGAGGCGGGTTCCGGTGTCGCGACGTTGGCGCTTCCCGGCTCGGCCGGCGTCCCGGCGCCCATCGCCGCGCAGACCCTGGTGATCGGCTACAACGACCCCGAGGCGCTGGCTGCGGTGTTCGCCGAGCACGGCCCGCGCATCGCCGCGGTGATCGTCGAGGCGTCGGCGGCGAACATGGGAGTCGTCCCCCCGCTGCCGGGCTTCAACCGTCTGATCGCCGACACTGCCCACGCGCACGGCGCCCTGATGATCCTGGACGAGGTGCTCACCGGTTTCCGGGTGCACCCGGCGGGCTTCTGGGGTCTGCAGGCTGCAGCGGGCGAGGACTACCTGCCCGACATCTTCACGTTCGGCAAGGTCGTCGGCGGGGGCATGCCCCTGGCCGCGCTCGGCGGTCGCGCCGAGGTCATGGACCTGCTCGCACCGCTCGGTCCGGTCTACCAGGCGGGAACCCTTTCCGGGAACCCGCTGTCCGTCGCGGCGGGGCTCGCGACGCTGCGACTCGCGACCCCCGAGGTGTACGCCACGGTGGATGCGGCATCCGTCCGGGTGTCGACGGCCCTCGATGCCGCGCTCGCATCGGCCGGCGTCACGCACGCCGTGGCCCGCGCCGGGAACCTGTTCAGCGCGTCGTTCCGGGCGTCTGAGCCGAGGAACTATGCCGAGGCTCAGGCGCAGGAGTCGTTCCGCTACGCTCCCTTCTTCCACTCCCTGCGGGAGCAGGGCGTCGCTCTTCCTCCGAGTGTTTTCGAGGCCTGGTTCCTCACGGCTGCTCACGGCGAGCAGGAGCTCCAGGTCATCGAGGCGGCCCTCCCGGCCGCGGCCGCCGCGGCAGCTGCGCGCCCCTGACCCGATTGCGGCGATCGGGGCAGAGAACCCCGACGAGTGGTGGCAATCGACAAGGGATCGTTGCGTTCCTGTGAGCAACTTCCAGACAACTGGCAGGGCCGCGCTGGCAGACTGAGTGCATGGTGACGTTGCTGCTGGACCAGACGCAACTCGAAGTCGTGCTCTCTCCGCTCGAACGTGCCGCCACCTTCCACCGCGACAACGTCCGGATCGCGCGCGACACCATCACCAAGGTCCAGCTCACGGATGATGCATGGACCTGGCTGCGGGGCGTCCCGAACCCCGGCACGCACATCCCCGGCATCCTCGCCGCCGGCAGCTGGAAGGCGGCGGGCAGCCTGGACTTCGTCCTGATCCGCAAACGTCGTCCGAGCGTCGTGATCGACCTGGAGGGCGACGAGCAGTACGGTCGCCTGATCCTGACCACGCGCCACGGACTCGCTCTGACTCAGGCGCTTCGCCTCGACGTGTCGACGGAGCCGGCTGACGTCGAAGAGATCGTGGCGACCTCGCCCACCGCCGTCCCCAAGGGCAGCCGTCGGCCGGTCATCCGCCCCCGACCCGCCTGACAACGGCGACGGCCGCGGCCGTCGCCGACCGAGCAGAGGAACGCCCTCCGCGACCACGGGTCGGGAGGGCGTTCTCGGTTCTCATCGGTGCTTCAACCGTGATGGTTCTCGCCATCGTGGGGGTGCTGGTTGTTCTCGTCACCCTCGTGGTGGCGCTCGTCACTCTCGTGGTGCTCAGCGTTGGTGTCGTCGCTGCCGGTCGCCTCATCCGACGCCTCCAGCGGCACGGTGTCGATGACCCCGGTGGAAGCGACGCTCCAGTGGGCGCTCTCGGACGATGCGTCGTCCTCCGGCTCACCGGATGCCGGGCTGATGGGGTAGTCCTTCGGCTCGTCCTCGTAGTACGCGCGAGCGGCCGCGGCCAGCATCGAGCTGACGGCAGCGGATCGCGGGTCCTCGTCGGCAGCCTCCGGCCGGTCCGACGAGTCGAGGTCGGCGGCATCGACGTCCGACTCGTCGTCATCCGCATCGGACGAGGACGTATTCTCGAGATCGGCGAAGATCTCGACTCCTGTGTGCTCGATCTCGGTGTGCTCGACGTCCGCCGCATCCTCGTCGCGCGACGTGGCTTCGTCTCCTGACGGGCTGTCGACGGCGCTCAGGTCGTCGGAACCTTCGGGCGCGCCCGACGCGGATTCCGCGGTGTCTTCGGCGTCGGCAGGCTGGTCCGCGGACGCGTCATCCGCGGCGGTGTCATCCGTGGCGTGCTCGTCGTCCGATGTGTCGAAGATCTCGGCGACACTGTGGCGCGGCTCTTCGGCGGCTGTCACCGCGTCGGCCGCCACCGGCGCCGCCGACCCGAACAGGATCTCGTCGAAAGACCGTGCCGGGGGCTCTTCATCCGGAACGACGGCATCCTGCGCATCGTCGTGCGTCTCCGAGGATTCGGTCTCCTCGGCGGGAGCCTCTTCGGCGGGAGCTTCCGCGGCGGGAGCTTCGCTCGCCCCGGGGGCTTCCTCGGTCTCCTCAGTGGGGGCTTCCTCGGCGGGAGCTTCCTCGGTCGGTGCGGTCTCGTCGGCGACGAGCGCATCGTCTGCCTCATCCTCAGAGCTGCTGTCGGTGCGGACGGTGCCCACCGCGGCGAGATCGTCTGCCACGGCCCCATCGGCGGGAGCGGAGGCGGCCTCGGCTGCCCAGGCGGCCGCTGCGGCGACGGGGATCGCGACCACGGACTCGTTCGGCGCGATGGTGGCGTCTGCGGCCAGGGCCTCGGCGGCCACGGGCGGAGCGATAGGCGCCTGTGACTGTGTCTGGGCCGGATAGGCGGGCGGCGCGTGCCGGCCGCCACGCATCAGGTCGATGAAGACGTCTTCCAGCGTCGGTCCGCGCTGCACGAGAGTGCTCAGGGCGATGCCCGCGTCGGCGGCCACTGCGCCCACGGTGCCGGCGTCGCCTCCGCGGACGGTCAGGCCCGACCGCAGCACCTCGATGTCGAATCCCGCTGCGGAGAGCGCGGCGCTGAGCGCATCGCGATCCGCGGCGTCGACGATGACGGAGCCGCCCTTCGGGTCGGCCAGGGTCTCGATGCCGCTGGCCAGCACGAGCTGCCCCTTCGACAGCACGAGCACGTTGTCGGCGACCTGCTCCACCTCGCTGAGGACGTGCGACGACACGAGCACCGTGCGCCCTTCGTCTGCAAGGCGGCGCATCAGCAGCCGCATCCAGCGGATCCCCTCCGGATCGAGCCCGTTGGCCGGCTCGTCGAAGACCAGGGCGCCCGGATCGCCGAGAAGCGCGTGCGCGACGCTGAGCCGCTGGCGCATGCCGAGCGAGAATCCGCCGATCCGCGAGTCGCCCTCGCCGTCGAGTCCGACCAGGGAGAGGACCTCGCCCACGCGCGCCAGCGGGACGCCGTTCGCCTTGGCGGCGATCGTCAGCTGTCGCTCGGCGGTGCGCCGCGGGCGGTAGACCGTCTCCTCGAGGACGGCACCGATCGTACGCAGCGGCTGGCGGAGCTCGCTGTACGCCGTGCCGCCGATCGTCGCGGTACCGGAACTGGCCCGCACCTGGCCGAGCAGGATGCGCAGCGTGGTGGTCTTGCCGGCACCGTTGGGGCCGAGGAAGGCGGTGACAGCACCCGGCTCGACGCGCGCGGAGAAGTCCGAGACGGCGGTCACCTCATTGAAGCGCTTCGTCACGTGCGTGAACTCCAGCACCTGTCCTTCAGGCATCGTGACCTCTCGTCGCGTTGAACAGTTCCTCCCTATCCTGCCGGAAAAGCCTGTCGGATCCCGCATTTCGCGCGGAATACCGCCCTTCGGGAAGGCGGTAGCCTGGCACGCGTGACCGATTCTCAGGCTGCCTCCCGTGTCCTCGTCCGCACCGAAGGGGCGCTCGGGCGGCTCACACTCAATCGTCCGGAGGCGATCAACGCTCTCGACGCGGAGATGATCGGCATCCTCACCGAGACCTTGAACGCGTGGCGCGACGACACCGATGTGCAGATCGTGCTGATCGACGGCGCGGGGGATCGCGGCATGTGCGCCGGTGGCGACGTGCGCGCGCTGCACGCGCAGATCGTGGCGGGTCAGGCCGAGCGGACCGCCGAGTTCTTCCGCGCCGAGTACGCCCTGAACGCGATGATCGCCGAATACCCGAAGCCCGTCGTCGCCTTCGCGGACGGCATCACCATGGGCGGCGGCATCGGGCTCGCCGGTCACGCCGCCATCCGCATCGTCACCGAGCGATCGAAGCTCGCGATGCCCGAGACCCGCATCGGCTTCACGCCCGATGTGGGTGGCACCTGGCTCCTCGGACGGGCGCCCGGACGTTTCGGCGAGTACTTCGGACTCACCGGATCGACGATGGACGGCGCGGATGCCGTGTACCTCGGATTCGCCGACCACTTCGTGCCGTCGGACCGCCTGGAGGCGCTGAGCGAGGCGCTCGCCTTCCGCGCCGACCCGACCGGACCCAGCGAGATCGTGCTGCTCTTCGACGAGACGCCGGAGCCCACGCAGCTTCCGGCATCGCGAGAGTGGATCGACGAGGCGTTCTCCGCGCCGACGGTCGTCGAGATCGTCGAGCGCCTGCGCGCCCAGGGGGCAGCGGATGCCGTCGTCACGGCCGATCTCCTCGAGGGGCTCGCACCGACCGGGCTCACCGTGACTCTCGACGCCGTGCGCGAGGCGAGGGGCATGCCGGGCCTGCGCGCGGCACTCGAGGGCGAGTACCGACGGGTGCTGTGGTTCGTGAACGAGCATCCCGACCTCGTCGAGGGCATCAGGGCGCAGCTGGTGGATAAGGACCGCAACCCGAAATGGGACCCGCCGACCCTGGCGGAGCTCGCCCCGGATGCCGGTGCCCCCGCGCGGGGATACGTACCGCAGCCGGCCCTGTTCTGAGTCGCCTGCGGTTCGCCCGCACACCTGTCGGGAGAATGCACGCCTATCGGGCGGATCGGCCCGTCTCCGGGGGTTCCCGGCCGAAACTCCCGACAGGTGGACCGTGGAGCGCGCCGGATCCGGCCGCAGGGCCTACGGGCCGTCGTCCGCGGCGGGCTCGGGGTGCGAACGCGTCTGCCAGACCATCCGGAGCACGTCGATCACGTCATCCGGATCAGCCTCGACGGAAGCGGCCTCCTCGACCAGTTCGCGGAGGAGCCGGATGACGGATGCCGGAAGGACGCCCGCCGTCTCGGCGACCCGCGTGCCCGCCGCGGTGCGCGAGACCACGAGTCCCTCGGCCTCGAGCATCTTGTAGGCGCGTGCGGCCGTGCCGGGAGCCACGCCCAGGTCGCTCGCGGTCTGGCGCACGGTCGGCAGCCGTTCGCCGGCGCCGAGCTGTCCCGAGACGATCAGGCCGCGCAGCTGTCGGTAGATGTCGAGAGCCGGACTCGCCTCATCGGCCGGTGACAGCTTCGGACTGAGGCTCACCGTGCGGCCTTCGCTTCGGTGGTGCCCAGGGCAGGAGCGGCGGACTCGGCGCCGTGCGCGAGGTGCGCGGTCACGAGGAACAGGAGCACGAACGCGGTGATCTCGAGCGCCGGTGCCACCCATCCGCCGATGGCGGCGAGCTCTCCGTATCGCCAGAAGGCGTCATAGGTGTCGCTGCGTCCGTCGCCATCGACCGTGAGCCCGGCGATCGATCCCGCTTCGGCGATGAACCGCAGCGCTCCGGCCAGGGCGAGCAGGGCTGCGGAGGCCGCGAGCCGGGTGATCCCGCGTGCGATGTCGCGACGCTCGCGCTGCTCGGCGACGACCGTCTCCGGGCGGAGGAACGAGCGGGCAGCGTTCGCGTGCAGTGCCGCCACGAC
Organism: Microbacterium sp. NPDC055988; assembly: GCF_042269505.1. Lineage (NCBI taxonomy): Bacteria > Bacillati > Actinomycetota > Actinomycetes > Micrococcales > Microbacteriaceae > Microbacterium > Microbacterium sp. NPDC055988. The sequence continues at coordinate 736,290 of NZ_JBHJXY010000001.1, read as the reverse complement.
GACGGCGACGAGGGCGGCGGTGCAGATCAGGACGGGGATGCCGTACGCCCATCCGTAGAACCAGGGACGGATCGGGTCGATGGTCTCGTTGGGGACGTCGATCTCGAGGTAGACGTACGGACCGCCGTTGAGGTTCGACGATGCGAGTCCGGCGAGCAACGTGGTCGTCGTGAGCGTGAGAAGGGCGAGGGCGGTGCCCACCCATGCCACACGGGAGCTGAAGGTCAGCCAGGTCCGGCGCGCGGCGACGACCGGTCGCTCGGGAGGGGTGCTGCCTCGTGTCGCGATCATCGCCAGCAGCACGGCGACCCCGACGGATGCGGTGAACACCGGTGTCGCGTACCGCCACCAGGAGACGACGCCGTTGAGGCTCACGCCGAACATGCCCAGGACGTATCCGCTGATCAGGTTCTCGGCGACGAAGATCACGATCACGGCGATCGCCGCGATGCCGAGGGCGACGTGCTCGGGCGCGTAGCGGACTGACACGGCAGTGGCCGCCGAGGGGGTGAGCCGGACGCGGCTCCGCCTCCGCGCCGCCCAGCGGGGCGAGACGGCGATCCCGACCGCGATGATCGCCGCGACGACCAGCGAGACGAAGGGCAGCGACAGCAGGGCGCCCGCCCAGTGGGCCGGGTCGAGCAGAGATGCGATGTGAGCAGGCATGCCGGATCCGTTCTTGATTGTGTCATATGTCTATCACAAGTTGTATCAACACGAGAGCACAAAAGGACGGCTGGCCAGGTTGCCCACTTGTTCGCCCGTGTGCAGAAACCACTGATCCCCGCGCGAAGTGGTTCGCTGTCAGCGAAGGTCAGCCTCGAGGGGGATACGAATGTCCACGGTTCGTGGCACTCTGTCTTGTGGCCGGTTGTCGGTCGGCATCCGTCTGCCGAGAAACCCGCCGTTTCGTCCTTCCTAGAAAGTCCGCCTGTGCTGGGAAAAATTCTCTTCCGCTATCTCTCCCGATATCGGTGGCTGCTGCTCGGCGTGCTGGTGTTCCAGCTCGCCAGTGCTGCGGCGACCCTCTACCTCCCGCGCCTGAACGCCGACATCATCGACAAGGGCGTCGCCCAGGGTGACACCGGCTACATCTGGGGCACGGGACTGTTCATGCTCGCGGTGTCGCTCGGGCAGATCATCGCCTCGATCACGGCGACCTACTTCGCCGCACGAGCCGCGATGGGCGCCGGGCGCGACATCCGCGCCGACGTCTTCGGCAAGGTCAGCGGGTTCTCCGAGCGCGAGGTGTCGCAGTTCGGCGCCGGCTCGCTCATCACCCGCAACACCAACGACGTGCAGCAGGTGCAGATGCTCGCGATGATGGGCGCCACCATGCTCGTCACCGCCCCGCTGCTCGCGATCGGCGGCATCATCTTCGCCGTCCAGACCAACGTCGGCCTCAGCTGGCTGATCGCCGTCTCGGTGCCCGCGCTGCTCATCCTGGCCGCGCTCGTGATCGGCCGCATGGTCCCGCTGTTCCGCAGCTACCAGGGCAAACTCGACAACGTCAACCGCATCATGCGCGAGCAGCTGACCGGCGTCCGCGTCGTGCGCGCTTTCGTGCGCGAGCGCATCGAAGAAGACCGCTTCCGCGGTGCCAACACCGACATCATGGTCGTCGGCCGCAAGGTCGGCTCGCTGTTCGTGCTGCTGTTCCCGCTGTTCATGCTCATCCTCAACGTGACCGTCGTCTCGGTCATCTGGTTCGGCGGCATCGAGGTCAACAACGGCACGGTGCAGGTCGGCACGCTGTTCGCCTTCATGCAGTACATCGGCCAGATCATGGGCGGCGTCATCATGGCGAGCTTCATGGCGATGATGATCCCGCGCGCCGCCGTCTCGGCCGAGCGTATCGGCGAGGTGCTCAACTCCGAGTCGACGCTCGTCCGTCCCGAGAACGGCGTCACCGAGTTCCCGGTGCCCGGAGCAGTCGCGCTCGACGACGTCGAGTTCACCTACCCCGGCGCCGATTCCCCGGTGCTGCGCGGCATCAGCTTCGCCGCCGAGCCGGGTGAGACGGTCGCGATCGTCGGATCCACCGGTTCCGGAAAGACGACGCTCATCTCGCTCATCCCGCGCCTCTTCGACGTCTCGGGCGGTTCCGTGCACGTCGGCGGCACCGACGTGCGCGATGCCGACGTCGAGTCGCTGTGGGACAGCATCGGCCTCGTGCCGCAGCGCCCCTTCCTCTTCACCGGCACCGTCGCGTCGAACCTGCGATACGGACGCGAAGAGGCGACCGACGAGGAGCTCTGGCACGCGCTCGACATCGCGCAGGGTCGCGACTTCGTCGAGGAGATGCCCGACGGTCTCGAGTCGCGCATCGCTCAGGGCGGCACGAACGTCTCGGGCGGTCAGCGTCAGCGTCTCGCGATCGCGCGTGCGATCGTGCACCAGCCGAAGATCCTCGTCTTCGACGACTCGTTCTCGGCGCTCGACCTCACGACCGACGCCCGGCTGCGCCAAGCGCTGTGGCGGGAGCTCCCGCACGTGACGAAGATCGTGGTCGCGCAGCGCGTCTCCACGATCACGGACGCCGACCGCATCGTCGTCCTCGACGGCGGCACCATGGTCGGCGTCGGCACGCATGAGGAACTCCTCGAGACCAATGACACCTACCGAGAGATCGTCGAGTCGCAGCTGGGGGTGGACGCATGAGCGAGCAGAACGACCCTTCGACAAACTCAGGGACCCAACCCCGCCGAGGCCGCGGCCGCGGCAAGACGACGACGGCTGTGGCCGAGGTCGAGCTGTCGGCCGAGGAGCAGTACGAGGCCGAGCTCGCCGAGCAGGCTCGCCAGAACTCCGGTGACTGGGACAGCGTGGCACCGGGCAAGGCCGACAACTTCGGTCCGAGCTTCGCGCGCATGATCGGGCTGCTGAAGCCCTCCGCGATCTGGTTCGTCTTCGTGTCGATCCTCGGCGCCATCGGCGTCGTGCTCACGGTCGCGGCCCCCAAGGTTCTCGCCGAGGCGACCAACCTCGTCTACAAGGGCTTCATCTCGATCCAGCTCGGACAGCCGAACGGCGACTTCCCCGGGTTCCCGGCGGGTACACCGCAGGACGTCGTGATCGATGCGCTGCGCGGGGCGGGTCAGGACGACTTCGCCAACCAGGTCGGAGCGCTGGGCGACTTCACGGTCGGCCAGGGCGTCGACTTCGAGGCGCTGCGTCTCGTGATCGCCGCGGTGCTCGCGATCTACGTGGCTGCGGCATTCCTCACCTGGATCCAGGGTTACGTCATCAACGTGATCATGGTGCGCACCATGTGGCGACTGCGCGAGTCGGTCGAGGCGAAGATCAACCGCCTGCCGCTGGCGTACTTCGACAAGGTGCAGCGCGGTGAGCTGATCTCGCGCGTCACGAACGACATCGACAACATCACGCAGACGATGCAGCAGTCGCTGTCCGGTGCCCTCACCTCGGTGCTCACCGTGATCGGCGTGCTCGTCATGATGTTCTCGATCTCGTGGCAGCTGGCACTCGTCGCGCTCATCACGCTGCCGCTCATGGGCGTGATCTTCGGCATCATCGGACCGCGCTCGCAGAAGGCCTTCGGCACGCAGTGGCGCAAGGTCGGTCGACTGAACGCCCGCGTCGAGGAGGCGTTCTCCGGCCACGCGCTGGTGAAGGTCTTCGGACGCGAGAAGGATGCTCTGGACAAGTTCCAGGTCGAGAACGAAGAGCTGTTCCAGGCGAGCTTCAAGGCGCAGTTCCTCTCCGGCATCATCATGCCGGCGATGATGTTCGTCGGGAACCTCAGCTACGTGGGCATCGCGGTGCTCGGCGGCCTGATGGTCGCGAACGGCCAGCTGCGTCTCGGCGACGTGCAGGCGTTCATCCAGTACTCGCAGCAGTTCACGCAGCCGCTGTCCGAGCTGGGTGGCATGGCCGCGGTGGTCCAGTCGGGCACGGCATCCGCCGAGCGGGTGTTCGAGCTGCTCGACGCCGACGAGCAGGAGGCAGACGACGCCGATGCACCCGAGCTCGTCGAGGGCAAGGGTGTCATCGAGTTCGAGAACGTCGCGTTCTCGTACACGCCGGAGCGTCCGCTCATCCGGGACCTGTCGTTCCGGGTGGAACCGGGCCAGACGGTCGCGATCGTCGGTCCGACGGGTGCGGGCAAGACGACGCTGGTCAACCTGATCATGCGCTTCTACGAGCTCAGCGGCGGACGCATCACGCTCGACGGCCAGGACATCGCCGAGGTGACCCGCGACGAGCTGCGCTCGCGCACCGGCATGGTGTTGCAGGACCCGTGGTTGTTCGCCGGCAGCATCCGCGAGAACATCCGATACGGTCGCTCCACGGCGACCGACGAAGAGGTTCTCGCCGCCGCCAAGGCGACGTACGTCGACCGCTTCGTGCATGCCCTCCCCGAGGGTTACGACACCGTGCTCGACGAGGATGCCGCGAACGTCTCGGCGGGTGAGCGTCAGCTCATCACGATCGCCCGGGCGTTCGTCGCGCAGCCGTCGATCCTCATCCTCGATGAGGCCACGTCGGCCGTCGACACGCGCACCGAGCTGTTGCTGCAGCACGCGATGGCCGCGCTTCGCGAGGGGCGCACGTCGTTCGTGATCGCGCACCGTCTGTCGACCATCCGCGACGCCGACCTCATCCTCGTGATGGAGCACGGCGACATCGTGGAGAAGGGCACGCACGACGAGCTCATCGCCGCGCAGGGCGCCTACTGGCGCCTGTACCAGTCGCAGTTCGAGCAGGCGGCGACCGACATCGACGCCGAAGACGCGCTCACCGGATCGACGCCGGTCGTCGTCACCGGAGAGGCCGACGCCGACGAGAGTGCCAAGGAAGAGGCCGCCGCCGTGGCCGGAGCATCAGTCGGCGCCCAGGTGCCGGCGGCCGAGACCGCCGCCGCGCAGGCTCTGCTCGAAGACGGGGCCGACGGCTCCGCTCCTCGCGGCTGATCCGCATCACGCACAGCGCCCGATCCCGCACACGCGGGGTGGGGCGCTGTGCTGTGTGAGCGGTTCTGTGTGCGCGGTTCTGTGTGCGCAGCAGGTGAGGAGTCAAAGAACGCCGCCTCCTAAGGCCTGCAGGCGGCGTTCTTTGACTCTTCAGGGCGAGAGAGTCAGCGGGCGTCGGTGGTGATGCCGAGGAGCTCGAGCGGGTGGGTCAGGCGCCACCAGGGGCTGGGGCCCTCGACGTCCCGGGCCAGGACCAGGGGAACCGTCGCGCTGTCGAGCGGTCCGACCGTTGTCATCGTCCCCACCGTGCCGTCTTCGTCGCGCTCGTCCGCGAGATCGAAGGTCGGGGTGGCCGTCGCGAGGGCGCCGTTCCACAGCACCACATCGGCGTCGGACTCGGTGATGACCTCGACGTCCTCGCCCCACAGGGTCGTGACGCGTCCCACGACCGTGCCCGCGGCGACCGCCGGTCCCTGTGCCTGCAGCGCGGCCTCCGTCTCGGCGAACAGCGAGCGGGTCAGGGCGAGCCGCTCGTCGTCGCCCGCCTGGTTCAGCGCGGCGGCGTACAGCTGCACGGTCGTGTCGCCGACGGTCACATCCTTCGCCGTGAGCAGGTTCCAGCCGACCAGCGTGCCGGTCTTGATGCCGACGACACCCGGATCGGCGAGCATCCCGTTCGTGTTGACGACCGTGCCCGCGCCGGGAAGATCCACCGACTTCGTGCCCACGATCTCCGCGAACACCGGGTTCTGCATCGCCAGCTCGCCCAGCGCGATCAGCGACTCGGGCGTGGAGACGTTGCGCTCATCGAAGCCTGACGGGGTCACGACCGTGATGCCGGTGAGGTTGCGCTCTCTCAGCCAGGTCTCCGCGGCGGACGCGAACTCGCGGTCGGAGCCCCAGATCTCGGACGCGAGCCGATCGATGTAGTTGTTCGCCGATCCGAGGAGTGTGCCCTGAAGCAGCTGGTACTCGGTCAGCACACCGTCGACGGGCACATCCAGCGCCGACTGATCGCTGCGCCGATAGTCCCAGTACTCCACGCTGTCGCCGTAGTCGAAGCTGAACTCGGGTCCCTGCTCGCCGAGGGCCAGCGGCATCCGGTCGAGCACCATCAGACTGCTCACGACCTTGGTGATGCTCGCTATGCTCACCGCGGCGGGACTCGAGGCCGCCGTGCTCAGCCCGCCGATGCCGACCGCCGCGCTGCCCTCACCGGGCCAGGCGAGCGCAGCCGCGGCGGCGGGGACGGTGGTGAATTCGACGGACTGCACCGTGGGCGGCACTTCGTGCAGGGGCCACAGCATCGTCGTGCCGGCGTAGGCGGCGACGATCGCGACGAGGGTCGCCAACGGCACGAGGATCCCCGGGCGGGCGATCGCCGGGCGCAGGTGGGCACCGCGCATCAGGCCGCCCGTCTGCTCGGCCTCGGCCGGCTCGTCGAGAGTCGCGAGAGGCGGATGTGCGGCGACTGTCGCGGCATCCACCCAGGTCAGGGCCGTCGCTCCGGTCGTCTCGTCCGCCCACTGCGGTGCATTCGCGTCGAGGAGCGCATTCGCGTCGTCAGCCGGCTCTTCACCGGCCGTCTGCTCGGCCGGGACGAACGGCGGTTTGGTCAGCGGTGGTGTCGCCGCCGTCACATCCACGGGCTGTGTGGGCTCAGCGGGCTCGACAGGCTCTGCGGCGGGTTCGGTGGGGAACTCGGGTTCCGGCTCGTCGCCGCCCGTGGAACTCTGCGTCGTGAACAGCGCTCCGATCGCCGCGGAGTCGACCGGGATCGCCGGGGACACGGCGGCATCCGGGGGTCGCACGTCGCCAGCGAACAGGCGGTCGGCGGCGAAGGCGGAGGTGTCGCCGGAGTCCGCAGGTACAGCATCCTCTGCGACCGGCAGGGCGTCGACACGTCCGGAGGGGACGGCGTCCGGCGAGCTGTCGCCGTGGACGACGCCCGTCGCCTCGTCGGCGGGATCTGAAGCGGTCACTCGTTTACGGTACCCAATCCCGGGCGCGTTGCGCGGCGCACGGCCCGTCTCCCGCGGGGTGTCGTGAGCCGGTAGGATCTTCAGCACAACCACGGGAGTCCGGCGAGCCGGGCTGAGAGGGAGCGAATCGCGCTTCGACCGTCGAACCTGATCTGGGTCATGCCAGCGCAGGGAGGAGTTCATAATGAGCACGTCCACGTCCACGTCCACATCGGCGTCCGCGAAGGCACAGGCCACGCCCCCGGCCAGAAGCTTCCTGCGCTGGCGCATCGTCGACATCGTCGTCGCCAGCGTCATCGGCGTCGCCGCCGGACTGATCTTCCTCGCCTGGAACGTCGGCTACCTCGGCCCGAAGGCGCTGCTCGAGCCGCTGCTCCCCGGAGTTCAGGGGCTCCTCGACGGCCCATGGCTCTTCGCGGGTGTCCTCGGCGGGCTGATCATCCGCAAGGCGGGTGCGGCGATCTACGTCGAGCTGCTCGCGGCGGTCGTCTCGGCCCTCATCGGCAACCAGTGGGGCGGATTCCTCACGCTCGAAGCCGGACTCGTGCAGGGCCTCGGCGCCGAGCTGGTCTTCCTGCTCTTCTTCTACCGTCGCTGGTCGCTGCCGGTCGCGATCCTCGCGGGTGCGGGAGCCGCGCTCGCGGGCGGGATCAACAACCTCGTGCTCTGGTACGCCGGATCCGGGCCCGCCTTCGCGACGATCTACCTGATCAGCACGGTCATCTCCGGGGCCGTCATCGCGGGTGCGCTGTCGTGGGTGCTGGCGCGAGGCATCGCCGCGACCGGAGCGCTCGACCGATTCGGCTCCGGGCGCGAGGCGCGCGTCCGCGTCTGATGGCGGCGGATCACACCATCCCCGCCGCCGTCGAGGCCCGCGGCTGGGGGTGGCGTCACGCGAGTCGCCTCGCCTGGGCGCTGAGCGACGTCTCGTTCCGCATCGATCCCGGTGAGCGCGTGCTCGTGCTCGGAGCATCCGGCGCGGGCAAGTCCACCCTGCTGCACGGTCTCGCGGGCGTGCTCGGCGGCGAAGAGGAGGGCGAGAGCACGGGCGAGCTCCTCGTCGACGGTGCTCCGGCCGTCGCCACCCGGGGGCGCGCCGGCCTCGTGCTGCAGGACCCGGACTCGCAGGTGATCCTGGCGCGAGCGGGCGACGACGTCGCCTTCGGCTGCGAGAACCTCGGAGTGCCGCGGGAGCAGATCTGGCCGCGGGTGCGATCGGCGCTGGATGCCGTCGGCCTCGATGTGCCGCTCGACCACCCGACCAAAGCGCTCTCGGGTGGGCAGAAGCAGCGGCTCGCGCTCGCCGGCATGCTCGCCATGCGCCCCGGGCTCGTGCTGCTCGACGAGCCGACCGCGAACCTCGATCCGGCCGGGGTGGTCGAGGTGCGCGACGCGGTGGAGCGGATGCTGCAGGCGCAGCCGGCGACGCTCGTCGTCGTCGAGCACCGTCTCGAGGTCTGGCTGCCGCTCATCACGCGCGTGATCGTGATCGGCGCCGGGGGAGTGGTGGCCGACGGAGCACCCGGCGAGGTGCTCGGCGACCAGGGGGCGCGCCTCGCGGCCGACGGCGTGTGGGTGCCGGGGCATGCTCCGGCTGCACCCCCGCCTCCACGCGGCGTGCCGGGGGAGACGCTGCTCTCCGCCCGCGGGCTGGCCGTCGCCCGTGTCAAGGGGCGCCCGGTCGCCACGGGCATCGACCTCGACGTGCGCGCCGGCCACGCGCTGGCGATCACCGGCCCGAACGGGGCGGGCAAGTCCACGCTCGGGCTGACCCTCGCGGGACTCCTCCCACCCGCGGCAGGCGAGCTGACGGCATCCGTCTCCCTCGCCGCCGAGGCGCACCCTTCGCCGATCCGCTGGGCCTCACGGGATCTGCTGACTCGCATCGGCATGGTGTTCCAGGAGCCCGAGCACCAGTTGCTCGCGAAGACCGTGCGCGACGAGCTGGCCGTCGGGCCGCGCGCGCTCGGGATGGGCGAAGGCGAGATTGCCGCGCGCAGCGACGAGCTGCTCGCGCGACTGCGCCTGACCCATCTCGCCGCCGCCAACCCGTACACGCTCTCGGGCGGGGAGAAGCGCCGCCTCACGGTCGCCGCGGCCATCGCGACCAGACCACGGGTGCTCGTGCTCGACGAACCCACCTTCGGTCAGGATGCCCGCACCTGGGCGGAACTGGTCGCCATGCTCGCGGCGCTCCGCGACGAGGGGTCGGCGATCGTCACGATCACCCACGACCTCGACGTCGCGCGGGCGCTGCACGCCGAGCGGTTCGAACTCGGGGGCGCATCATGACGCTGCTTGAGACGCAGGCGCGTTCCGGAGCCCTCGCCGCCGTCAATCCGGTGGCCAAACTCGGGGTCAGTGCGCTGATCGCCGTGCCCCTGATCCTGACGCTGGACCCGGTGTCGGCATCTGTCGCGCTCGTGCTGGAGTTCGTGCTGTTCCTGTTCGCCGGGATCGGCTGGCGCGAGTTCTGGATGCGCACCTGGCCGGTCTGGCTCGCCGCACCCCTGACCGGCCTGACCATCGCGCTCTACGGCGAGACGAGCGGCACCGTCTACGTCGACTGGTTCGTGCTGCGGATCAGCGAGGGATCGCTCGCGCTCGCGCTCGCCACGATGCTGCGGGTGCTCGCGATCGCTCTCCCGTCGGTCGTCCTTTTCATCACGGTCGACCCGACCGATCTCGCCGACGGTCTCGGCCAGATCCTGCGACTTCCCGCCCGGTTCGTGCTCGGCGCGCTCGCGGGGCTGCGGATGGTGGGGCTCTTCCTCGACGACTGGCGTGCGCTCGAGCTCGCGCGCCGGGCGAGAGGCGTGGCCGATCGCGGCCGCATCCGTCGGTTCCTCGGTATGGCGTTCGCGCTGCTCGTGCTGTCGATCCGGCGTGGAGCGAAGCTCGCCACCGCCATGGAGGCGCGCGGCTTCGGAGCGCCGGGGCGTCGCACCTGGGCGCGGGAGTCGCGGTTCGGCGCGGCCGAGTGGATGCTGCTCGCCGTGGGGGCGGCGATCTCGGGCATCGCGATCGCCGCCGCCGTGGCCACCGGGGCATGGAACTTCATCCTCGGCCCCGGAGCCTGAGTCGGGCCGGTGTCAGCGGAGGATCAGGCCGCGTTCCAGAGCTCTCGGTAGTAGGCGAGGCGCTCGCGGTCGGGCTCGACACCGTAGGCCTCGATGAGCGCGTCCTCCCAGCCGGGGCCGTAGTTCCACTCGGTGCTCATGGAGGCGACGGCGATGTCGGCCCAGCGGTCGGCCACGCCGAGCAGTGCCAGGTCGACGTGGGCGAGCCAGCGTCCGTCGTCGCCCACGAGCGTGTTCGGGCAGCAGGCATCGCCGTGGCTGACGACGAGACGGTCGATCTCGGGTGCGGTCCGCAGTTCGTCCGGCACGACGATGCCGCGCCGCTCGGCGTTCTCGATGCGCGACGAAACGCTCCACTCCCACGGGCAGTCCGCGACGGGGAGAGCATCGTGCAGGGCGCGGAGCCCTTCGCCGACGGCACGCACCGCGACAGCGGGCTCGGCGACCCACCGCGGGTCCACGGCGCTCAGCCCGTCGAGCGCGGCCGTGACCATCCACTCGTGCGTCTCGTCGCCGCCGCTGTCGAGCACGGTCGGCACCGTGATCCACCGTGACGCCCATTGCATCCGCTCGGCCTCGTCGCTCAGCGTGAACTCGAGGTTTCGGGGGCCCCACTTGATGAAGAACGGCTGGGCCGCGCCGGTCGCGCGGAAGGTCAGCCCGCCGTAGTCGTTCCGCCACACGCACTCGAGATCCGCGCCTCGTGCGAGGAGTCGGACCCGGTCGGGGACGGCGATGTCTTCGGTGGGGATGGTCATGACCCCATCCTGCCGGAGGCTTCGGATGTGGCGACCGATATCTGCGGGAGGCTTCGGGCTACGGGACCGTTCTCCGTAGAGGCGGTGTCGTAGGCTCGCTCTGAACACGGTTCCTGCGGGTGGGGTCACCGGTTTCGTGGTGGAACCAAGAACCACGTAGGCTGAAACCGCGTTCCAGCGAAGCATGTCGCAACGACGTTCGAAGGAGAACTTCAGATGCAGATCAGCGGTCAGGGTGCACTCATCACCGGAGGGGCTTCCGGTCTCGGACTCGCCACCGCGCGCCGGCTCGTCGCGGCCGGAGCGCACGTCACGATCATCGACCTCCCCTCGTCGAAGGGGACGGAGATCGCGGACGAACTCGGCGGACTCTTCGTCGCGGCCGATGTCACGAGCGCCGAGGAGGTGCAGGCTGCCGTGGCGGCCGCGCAGTCCGCGGCACCGCTGCGCGTCGTCGTGAACTGCGCCGGCATCGCGCCGCCCGCCAAGGTGCTCGACCGTGAGGGCAACCCCGCCGTGCTCGCCGACTTCGAGCGCGTGATCCGCATCAACCTCGTCGGCACGTTCAACGTCATCTCGCAGGCATCCGCCGTGATCGCGAAGAACGAGCTGCACGACGAGGAGCGCGGCGTCATCGTGAACACCGCGAGCGTCGCCGCTTTCGACGGCCAGATCGGTCAGCCCGCCTACTCGGCGTCCAAGGGCGGCGTGCACGCGATGACCCTACCGGTGGCGCGGGAGCTCGCGCGCCACGGCATCCGGGTGTGCACGATCGCGCCCGGGATCATGGAGACCCCGATGCTGATGGGTCTCCCGCAGGAGGCGCAGGACTCCCTTGGGCAGCAGGTGCCCTTCCCCGCCCGCCTTGGCCGCCCCGACGAGTACGCCGCCCTCGTGCAGCAGATCGTCGAGAACGGCTACCTCAACGGCGAGACCATCCGTCTCGACGGCGCCATCCGCATGGCGCCGCGCTGACCCGCACCCCCCACCCCCACATCCCCGCATCCCCTCACCCCACATCCCCTCGCTCCGGTCGCAGTTTCTGCCGCTCTCGCAGCTCACAAGCGGCAGAAAGTGCGACCGGAACACGTCAGAACTCGCGACAAGAACCCAGGAGAAACCATGTCCCTTGCCGGAAAGACCATCCTGATGTCGGGCGGCAGCCGCGGAATCGGACTCGCGATCGCGCTGAGGGCGGCCGCCGACGGTGCGAACATCGCGATGCTCGCGAAGACCGACACCCCGCATCCGAAGCTCGAGGGCACCATCCACACCGCCGCCGAGCAGATCCGGGCGGCCGGGGGCAACGCGCTCCCGATCGTCGGCGACGTGCGCGACGACGACGACATCACCGAAGCGGTCATGAAGACGCAGGGCGAGTTCGGCGGCATCGACATCGTCATCAACAACGCCAGCGTCATCGACCTCTCGCGCTCGCTCGACCTGGGCGCCAAGAAGTACGACCTGATGCAGGACGTGAACGTGCGCGGCACCTTCATGCTCTCCCGCGCGGCCGTGCCGATCCTGAAGGATGCCGAGAACCCGCACATCCTCTCCCTCTCGCCGCCCCTGAACCCGACGCCGAAGTGGCTCGGCGCGCACACCGGGTACACGCTCGCGAAGTTCGGGATGACGCTGGCGACGCTCGGCCTCGCGGCGGAGTTCGCGCGCGACGGGATCGCCGCCAACACCCTGTGGCCCCGCACCACGATCGCGACGGCGGCGGTGCAGAACCTGCTCGGCGGCGACAAGGTCATGGCCGCGAGCCGCACACCCGAGATCTACGCTGATGCCGCGTATGCCGTGCTCCTCAAGCCCGCGGCGTCGTACACGGGGCAGTCGCTCATCGTGGAAGACGTGCTCGAGGCCGACGGAGTGACCGACTTCTCGGGGTACGCCGCGATCCCCGGCACGCCCGACAGTGCGCTCTTCCCGGACATCTTCCTCGACTGAGACGCTCCCGTCCGCCCGCATCCGCATCCGCCCGCGCCCTCATGCGCTAGGGGTCGAGACACGCCCCATCGCGCGAGCGGTGTGCGGCGTGTCTCGACCCCTCAGCAGTGGGTGTGGCCCGAGCGCTCAGATCAGCAGGTACACCGCGCCGAGAATCGTCAGCACGATCACGATGCGGTCGAACACGCGCTGGTTCATCCGGCGCGCGACCCGCAGGCCGAGCAGCGCCCCGATCACCACGAGCGGGGCGAGCACGGCATCCATCAGCAGCACCGGTGCGTGGAACAGCCCCAGGCCCGCGAGGAACGGCACCTTGATCACGTTGATGATGGCGAAGAACCACGCCGAGGTCCCGAGGAACACCTGCACGGGCGTGCGGGTGGCCAGGAAGTACATCGACATGACCGGTCCGCCCGCGTTGGCGACCATGGTCGTGAAGCCGCCGAGCGTGCCGTAGGCCCCCGCGAGCAGGATGCCGCCCGACGGCGGGGTCAGTGTGTCGGCCTTGCTCTGCCGCCACCGCCGCCAGAGGGTCACCGCGATCATCAGCAGCAGGATCACGCCGATCGCGCGGCGGACCACCCCGTCGCCGGCGAGTGCGAGGAACGCGAATCCGACGAGGAGTCCCGCGATGACCGCGGGCGCCAGGCGCAGCAGCGTCGGCCAGTGGGCATGCCGGCGGTAGGCGAAGAGCGCGAACAGGTCGCCCACCATGAGCAGAAGCAGGGTCGCGGCCGTCGACGTGCGGGCGGGCAGGACCGCCGCGAACAGGGCGATGGCCAGGATGCTGCCGCCGGGCAGCGCCGTCTTCGAGATGCCGATCGTCACCGCGGCCACGGCGAGGGCGGCCCATGCCCACGGGTCGAGGGCGATCACCGTTCGAGCTCGGCGACGATCGCGTCGTAGCCGCGGCTCCTCGCGAGGTCGACGGGCAGCACCCCGTCGCCGTCCGGGATGCCGATGTCCGCTCCACCGTCGACGAGCGCGCGCACGACCGCGACGTAGCGGGAGGAGCCGTCGCCGAGCACGATCGCCTCGTGCAGCGCGGTCCAGTTCAGGTTGTTGACGTGGTTCGGGTCGACGCCCGCTTCGAGCAGGATCTCGACCGTCGGCAACAGTCCGCGTTCGGAGGCCGGGATCAGCGCGGTGCCCCCGAAGCGGTTCGTGCTCGTCAGGTCGGCGCCGTTCTGGAGCGTCAGGCGCAGGATCTCGTCGTGCCCGCGAGCGCCGGCGTACAGGTAGGCGGAGTCCTGGATGTCGTCCTTGGCGTTCACGTCGGCGCCGGCCTCGATGAGGGCCTGCGCGGCGTCGACGTGGTTCGCCTTGGTCGCGGCGACGAGCGCCGACATTCCGCCGTCGCCCCGCGCCTCGAGGTCTGCGCCGTCACCGAGTGCAGCGCGCACGGCATCCGCGTCTCCGGTGGTGGCGGCGAGGAGCAGATCCTGCGTGGCGTCGGTCATGGAGGCCTCCGGTGTCGGTGTCGGTGCGGACGCGTCGGGGTTCGCGGTGCACGCCGTCGTGGTCAGCAGGGCGGCCACGAGTGCGCCCACGAGAATGTTCCGTCGCATGCGTCTGGTATACCAAACGATGCTGAATGCGATCGGGCGATCGGGCGATCAGCCTCGTGCGGCGGTGAGCGCTGCCGCGAATCGTGCGGCGCGCTGCTCGATGTCCGCCCAGTCGGAGGCCGCGATCGACGCGCCGTTGGCGAGGTCGCCACCGGCGCCGACCGCGACCGCACCCGCCGCGAACCAGGCCGCCAGGTTGTCGGGGCTCACGCCGCCGGTCGGCATGAGCGGGGCATCGGGAAACGGGCCCCGCAGCGCGCCGAGGTACGACGGCCCGCCGAGCGACGCCGGGAAGATCTTCACGACGTCGACGCCGAGCTCGAGCGCGCTCATGACCTCGGTGGGGGTCATGGCTCCGGTCATCACGACGCGTCCGGTGTCGAGCATCGAGCGGGTCAGGTGCGGGAGCGTGCCGGGGCTGACGAGGAACTCCGCCCCCGCATCCGCCGCCGCTGCTGCCTGCGCGGCGGTGGTCACGGTCCCGGCGCCGATGTAGGCGGCGTCGCCGTGGCGGGCGATGAGCTCACGGATGACGGCGGGCGCGTCGGGCGTCGAGAAGGTCACTTCGACGCCGGTCACCCCGCCGCGGATGATCGCCTCGGAGGCCTCCAGGGCCAGCTCGGGGGACGAGGCGCGGAGTACGGCGAGGACGCCGGTGCTGCGGGCGCGGTCGAGACGGTCGGACATGAGGCTCCTTGCGGTCGGGGACGCATCCATTCTCCCCCGCGGGGAAGGCCGCATCCGCCCGCCGCGGCTGTCGGACTGCCGCGCTCAGCTGCGGGGCGGAATCCAGGCATCGATGAGCAGCTTCGACTCCTTGAGGCCGAGCCCGGTCTGCTGTCGGAGCAGCTTGATCGCGGCGATCTGCGAATCTCGGGCGATGAGACCATCGATCTCGGACGACACGGATGCGGGCAGCGAGGCGCGCACGGTCGACGGCGTGAGAGCGGCCGGCGTGATCGAGGAGTGCGCGGCGGTGGCGTTCGACACCGCTGCGAGATGAGGGGCGGTGGTGCTGGCCGACCAGTGCTCCACGCGATCCTTCGCCTCTTTCAGGCCCACGCCGGTGCGGTCGCGGTAGAGCTTGATGGCGTGGATCTTCTGCCCGGCGGCGACAAGCCGGTCGATCTCGGCGACGACGTCGGGCGTCAGCCCGGAGGAGGGTGCGGATGCCGAGGAGGCGGGAGCGCTGCGCGGTGTCACGGCTGTCGGCGTGAAGACCTGTGGTTCGGGCAGTTTCGGACGCATTCCGCGGAGCGCGAGCGTCAGGATCGCGACGACGACGATCAGCCCGACGACGATCCCGACGATCCACAGCACGCCATCCATGGGGTCAGTCTACGGAGGCGTCATCCTCCGCCCCAGGGGCTTCTGGGCTACTTGGCGACGAGCGTGGTCTCGAAGCGATAGAGGTCGGGCCGGTAGCAGTGGTGCCCGAACTCGATCGCCGCCCCCGACTGGTCGAACGAGATGCGCTCCATCGTCAGCAGCGGTCCGCCGGCTTCGATCTCCAGCAGCTCGGGCTCGTCGGCTTCCGCCCTCCGGGCTCCGATCTTCTGCTTGGCGACGCGGATGGCGACGCCCCGAGCTCGGAGAACTTGGTACAGCCCGCGCGATTCGAGCTGCTCCGAGGAGATGCTCGCGAACTCGCCCGGGAGGTAGTTCTCCAGCACGGCGACGGGGACGCCGTCGGTGCTGCGTCGTCGGCGCAGGTGCAGCACCTCGGTGCCGGGGGCGAGCGCGAGAGCGGCCGCGACCTCGTCGGATGCCGCGATCACCTCGTGCGTGAGCACCTGCGTCCCGGGTTCGTGGTGGGCGCTCTGCAGGTCTTCGAACAGGCTGGTGAGTTCGACCTGGCGCGTGACGGAGCCCTGCACCACCTGGGTGCCGATCCCGCGGCGCCGCACGAGCAGGCCCTTGTCGACGAGCTCCTGGATGGCGCGTCGGATGGTGGGTCGTGACAGGCCGAGCTGCTCGGCGATGGAGACCTCGTTCTCGAGGCGCGCGCCGGCGGGGATGGCTCCGGACTGGATCGCGCTCTGGAGTCGGGTCGACACCTGGAAGTAGAGCGGGACGGGTCCCGTGCGGTCGATGTCGGCGAACAGATCGTTCGGCCACGGAGTGACGAGATCGGCCATGGTGCTCCGCTTTCTGTGAGGGAGTCATATTGTAGCGACAATCATACGATCGGCCCGACCTCCTCTTTTCCGGCGGATCCTGGCGGTGAGGCGCGCAGATTCTTCTGTTTCCGAGCCGGCCGGGGTCCGCAAAATGCATAAAGTGCTATTGTTCGGACATGGTGGAGTTGTCGTGAGCATCGTGGGGGATCCGCACCTGCTCGTGGAGCTCGGTCTCCTCGCCCTGGCGTTCGTGCTCTCGCTCGCCGTCGGAGTCGAGAGGTCGCGCAAGCTCAAGAGCGCGGGGCTGCGGACCCACGTTCTGGTGGGCATCGGGTCGGCGATATTCACGCTGATCTCGGCGTATGGATTCGAGGGCGTGCTCGGTCCGGACGTGGCCGTCGATCCCTCCCGCATCGCGGCGCAGGTGGTCTCCGGCATCGGCTTCCTCGGCGCCGGTGTCATCTTCGTGCGCAACAACGCCGTCTCCGGGCTGACCTCCGCCGCGACCATCTGGGTCGTGGCGGCGATCGGCATGGCGTGCGGGGCCAACATGCCGCTGCTGGCAATCGCCGGCACGGGGCTGCATCTGCTGACGGTCGGTCCCCTGTCGCGGGTGCGAGACCGCGTGCGCCCCGAGCCGGAGCGGCTGCGCGTCACGCTGCAGTACGAGTCTGAGCGCGGTGCCATCCGTGAGGTGCTCGCCGCCGCCGAACGCCGCGGTCTTCCCGCCACTCTCCTCGGTGCCGCACGGATCCACGGTGACTCCGACATGCGCGCGACGCTCGAGTTCGCGGAGGCTTCGCCCGAGATGCGGTCGGAGCTGATCGACGCGATCGCGCGGCTCGACGGGGTGCGGTCGGTCGTCGTTCAGGGCTTCTCGGACGACGATTGATGCATATGTAATTACCTGCTAACATTTTCACCGGGCCTCGGGTCCACCGTTCAATGGAGAAAGGAAATCGAGTGATCCGTATCGCGAATGCGCCGGTGAGCTACGGAGTCTTCGAGCTGGCTCGGCCGGATCTCGTCGCTCTCCCCGAAGGGGAGGAGCTCGCGCGCTGGATCAGCGAAGCCGGTTACCAGGGCATCGACCTCGGTCCGGTCGGCCTGCTCGGTCGCGGGACGGATCTCACGGATCGCCTGCAGAGGTACGGCCTCGAACTCGCCGGCGGATGGATCGATCTGCCCTTCGCGGGCACCGATGACGAGTTCGAGCGCGCGCTCGCCGACCTCGACGGCATCCTCGACGTCTTCGTCGCCGCCGCGGAGACCGGTCCCGTCCTCGCCCCGCTCCCGACCCTCGCCGACTCCGGCAGCGCCGAGCGCAAGGCACGCCCCGGTGGCGCTCCCGAGCTCACGCTCCGCGGCGACGACTGGGCCCGGTTCGCCGATCGCGTGAACCTCACGACCGCCCGGGTGCGCGACCGCGGCCTCGAGCCCACGTTCCACCACCACGCCTGCACCTATGTCGAAACACCGGAAGAGGTCGACGCACTGCTCGCGTCGACCGACGTCGGGCTCACCTTCGACTCCGGCCACCTCCTCATCGGAGGCGGCGACCCGCTGCCCGACTACCGTCGCTGGCGCGACCGCATCAACCACCTGCATCTGAAGGATGCGCGCACGCAGATCCTGCGCGAGGCGCTGCAGACCGACGACCCCATGCGGTCGGTGTGGGAGAAGCGCGTCTTCGTTCCCCTGGGCGAAGGCGACCTGGCGGTCGATGAACTCGTGGAGGAGATCATCGGCAGCGGATACGACGGCTGGCTGATCGTGGAGCAGGACGTCGTCCCCCGCTCCGCCGCCGAGGTCGAGCATGCCAAGGAAGAGCAGATCGCCAATCGCGACGCCCTCCGGAAGTGGTTCGCATGAACGTCACGCGCGTCGCCGTCATCGGCCTCGGTGCGATCAGCCAGAGCGTCCATCTGCCGCTGCTGCGCAGGAACGCCGAGAGCTTCGAGATCGCTGCCCTCGTCGACCTCTCCGCCGAGCGCACCGCCGACATGGCCGCCCGCTACGGGGTCGCCGACAACCGCCGGTTCTCCTCCGTCGACGCCCTGATCGCCGCGAAGGACGAGGGCGTGCTCGCGATCGACGCCGCCATCCTCGCTACCACCGGCTCCCACGCCGGCGACACGCTGCGCCTCGTGCGGGCCGGCATCCGGGTCCTCGCCGAGAAGCCCCTCGCGTACTCGCTCGCAGAACTCGACGCGCTCGCCGCCCACGCCGCCGAGGCGGGGATCGAACTGCGCGACTGGGTGCGCGTCGGCTACATGAAGGAGTATGACCTCGCATCCCGCCGTGCGAAGGAGCTCCTCGCCGATGTCGACCTGCGCGCGGTGAGCGTGCAGGTGATGCACCCGCTGGACGGTTCGCAGCTGGAGTTCGCCCGCCTCGCGGCGCCCACCGGCGACGTCTCCCGCGACACGCTCGCGCCGCTCATCGAGGCCACCGCCGCGATCGTCGACTCGGCCGTCGGCTCCGACCTCCCCGTCGATCTGCGCACGCTCTACACGAACGTCGTGCTCGGCTCGATCGTCCACGACGTCGGACTGCTGCGCATGCTCGTCGGGGGTCTGGGCGAGGTCGACTTCGCCCAGCACTGGGGACCGAAGATGCCCGGTTCGGTGCACCTGCGCGGTGCCCTCGCCCGCGACGAGACCCCGTGGACCCTCGACTGGCACTACATCGACGCCTACCCCGACTACCAGGAGACCGTCACCTTCCACCACGAGACCGGCTCGATCGAGCTGGTGTTCGGAGTGCCGTACGTGACCAACCTCCCCACGATCCTCCGTGTGACCGAGAACCACCCGGAGCTGGGTATCCGCGTGAGCGAGTCGCGTTGGATGCAGCAAGAAGCTTTCGAGAACGAGCTGTTCGCGCTGGCGGCCCTGGTCCGCGGCGAACGCCCCGACGGGGCGAGCGTCGAGGAGTCGATCGCCGATGTGCGCGTCGGGCAGCGGATGATCCGCGCGCTCGCGCTCTCGAAGGGCTTCGCACTCGACCCGAGCGCCGAAGCCGCGCAGTAGTCACCCCCACCCGAGACCGAGCGGCATCCGCTCGGCGATCAGCGACACAGAAAGGTCCAGAAATGGTCACGAATGGAAAGCGCCGCCTTCTTGCGGCGTTCGCCCTCACCACTGTCGGTGCGGTCGTCCTCGCCGGCTGCTCCGGAGGATCAGAGCCGGAGGCCGAGGAGGAATCCGGACCGGTCACCCTCACCCTCACGACCAACTCCATCACCGGCGGCAAGAACGCCGCCGAGGCCGATTGGATCGCGGACTGGGTCATCCCCGAGTTCGAGAAGGCCATGAAGGCGGAGGACAAGGACGTCACCGTCGAGTTCCAGCCCCAGGGCGTCGACGACGAGGACTACAAGACCAAGATCGCCCTCGACCTGCAGTCCGGCAAGGGCGCCGACATCATCGGCATGGACGGCATCTGGGTCGGCGAGTTCGCCGAGGCCGGGTACATCAAGCCGCTCGCCGACGTCGGCGGAGACGCGGTCGACGACTGGGACGGCTGGGCGCAGATCCCGGATGCTGTGCAGAACGCCCTCTCGTTCGACGGCGACCGCTACGGGGTGCCGCAGGGCGCCGATGGCCGCGTGCTCTATTACAACAAGGACCTCTTCGCGCAGGCGGGACTCGACGAGGACTGGGCTCCCGAGAGCTGGGACGACATCCTCGATGCGTCGCGCGACCTCAAGAAGCTCGACGGCGTCACCCCGATCCAGCTCAACGCCGGCACGGCGATGGGCGAGGCGACCACCATGCAGGGGCTGCTCCCGATGCTGGTCGGCACCGGCGAGCAGGTATACGAGGACGGAAAGTGGATCGGCGCCACCGACGGCATGGAGAAGGCGCTCGACCTCTACGAGACCATCTACGTCGACGAGGGCCTCGGTGACCCGGTCCTCCAGCAGGAGGCCTCGGGGCGCGACACCTCGTTCCAGCTCTTCGCGGAGGGCAAGATCGGCATTCTCCTCGAAGGCGACTACTTCTGGCGCTCCGTGATCAACCCCGAGGAGGGTGTGGGAACCGCCCCCATGGCCGACCGTGACAGGGCCGTCGGCTACGCCAAGATCCCGGCGGTCGAGCCCGGCGAGGGCATCGACGGCCAGGACTTCGTCTCGATGTCCGGCGGAACCGGCCGTGTGCTCAACCCCAACTCGAAGCACGCCGAACTCGCCTGGGAGCTGCTCGCCTTCATGAACTCTCCTGAGGCGTACGAGGCGCGTGCTGCCGGCACCCTGGCGATCTCGCCCCGCAACGACGTGAACGAGAAACTGCTCTCCTCCGACCCGATGCTGACCTTCGTCAGCGAAGAGGTGCTGCCGATCACGGCCTACCGCCCGGGACTCGCGGCCTACCCGCAGGTGTCGGTGCTGTTGCAGCAGGCCACGCTCGACGTCGCCACCGGAACCTCGGTCGATGACGCACTGAAGACCTACGTCCGTGGTCTCGAAGGCGTCGTGGGTCCGGACGCGATCTCCGAGTGACCATGACGCAAGCAACGATGCCGGCGGGGAGCGTCACCGCTCCCCGCCGGCGCCGCGCAGAGGATGTCGCGGGTCTCGGTCGGGCCAGGGCCACGCTCTTCGCGGCACCCGGTCTGCTCCTGATCGGTCTGTTCCTCCTCTTCCCGGCGATCTGGACCGTCTACCTCGGGATGACCAACTATCGGTTGACCGGCTTCGCGGCCGCCAACCCGGAGTTCGTCGGCCTGGACAACTTCGCCACGGCTCTCAACGATCCACGGTTCTGGAACTCGCTGTGGCTCACGCTCGTGTTCGTCCTCGTCTCGGGGATCATCGGGCAGACGATCCTCGGCTTCGCGCTCGCCTGGATGCTGCGCAACGTCCGTGCCGGGGTGAAGACCTTCGTCGAGACGCTCGTGCTCGCCGCCTGGGTCATCCCCGCCTCGGTCGCCTCGTTCCTCTGGCTCGCGCTCCTGGACCGGCGCACCGGCACCCTGAACGCCCTCCTCGGTACCGAGGGCGCCGCGTGGCTGATCGAGCACCCGATGGAGTGCATCATCATCTTCAACATCTGGGTCGGGACCGCGTTCTCGATGCAGCTGTTCTCCTCGGCGATCAGCGCGGTGCCGCCGTCGCAGCTCGAGAGCGCCCGCATGGTCGGCGCCAACACCTGGCAGCAGCTGCGCGACGTCATCCTGCCCAACATCAAGGGTCACCTCCTGACCAACACCCTGCTGATCACGCTGTGGACGTTCAACACCTTCACGCCCTACCTGCTCACCGCGGGCGGGCCGAACGGTCAGACCGACATCCTCTCGGTGTACATCTACCAGACCGCCATCCCCGGCGGGCAGCTGGGCCTCGGTGCGGCGATCTCGCTCATCATGCTCCTCATCAACCTCGTGATCGCGCTGATGTACACGCGCGTCTCGCGGGGCAAGAGCACCAAGAAGAAGAAGGTGACCTCATGATGACCACCATCAAGACGGTCGTGCGCGACCGCTCGGTGACCCACTTCGTCTCGCGGATCCTGTTCACGGTCGTGCTCGTCATCGTGTCGCTGTTCTTCGCGCTGCCGATGGTGTGGCTGATCCTGGCGCCGTTCGATGCGACGCCGTCGCTGACGGTGTCGTGGCCGGACTGGACGCTCGACAACTTCGCGCGTCTGGTCGAGAACCCCTACGCGATGAAGTCGATCCTCAACTCGCTGATCCTCGGGGTCGGCACCATGGCGCTCGTGATCGTCCTCGGCGCCCTGGCGTCGTATGCGATGAGCCGGATCAGCATCCCCGGCCGCGACGGCATCCTCTACGGACTGCTGCTGCTCTCGTCGATCGTGACGGGGACAGCGGCCATGGTTCCGACGTTCCAGCTGATCAACCAGCTGCAGCTGATCAACACCCACGTCGGCGTCATCCTGGTGCTGGCGGGCGGGATCCTGCCGACGGTGATCTTCATCCTCAAGGACTTCATGGACTCGATCCCGAAGTCGTACGAGGAGTCGGCGCGACTGTACGGCGCCGGCCCGTTCCGCATCCTCAAGGACATCGTGGTGCCGATCGCCCGACCGGGTCTCGCATTCATCGCGATCTGGACGATCGTGCAGGTCTGGGGCAACTTCCTCGTCCCGTTCCTGCTGCTGCGCACGCCCGACATGCAGCCGGCCGCCGTGCTCATGTACACCTTCTACACCGAGAGCGGCCAGGCCGACCTCCGTCTGATCTCGGCGTTCTCGCTGGTGTTCTCGGTGCCTGTCCTGCTCATCTACTTCTTTGTGAACCGTCGCTACGGTTTCCGCTTCCACGGAGGGATCAAGTCCTGATGGCCGCCATCATTGCAACCGAACTCGTCAAGGAGTACCCCGGCGGGGTGCGCGGCGTCGACAGTGTCGACGTCGAGATCGCGGACGGCGAGTTCTTCGCACTCCTCGGCCCCTCCGGCTGCGGGAAGACCACGCTGCTGCGGTCGATCGCCGGGCTGGAGAGCATCTCCTCCGGAAACCTCACGATCGGCGAGAAGGACGTCACGAACGCGGAGCCGGGCGAGCGCGGCGTCGCGATGGTCTTCCAGGACTACGCGCTGTTCCCACACATGGATGTCGGCGACAACATCGCCTACCCGCTGCGGATCCGCCGCGTGGGCAAGAACGAACGTCGCACGACGGCCGAGTCGGTGGCGAACGGGCTGTCACTGAACGGACTCATCGAGCGCCGCCCCGGCCAGCTCTCCGGCGGACAGCAGCAGCGCGTGGCCCTCGCCCGCGCCGTCGCGACCCGACCCGACGTGCTGCTGCTCGACGAGCCGCTGTCGAACCTCGACGCCCGGCTTCGCCTCGAGGCGCGGACGTTCCTCAAGGAGCTGCAGCGCGACCTCGGCGTCACGACGGTGTTCGTGACCCATGATCAGGCCGAGGCGCTCGCACTCGCCGACCGGATCGCGGTCATGAAGTCGGGCAAGCTCCAGCAGATCGGCTCGCCGCGCGAGATCTTCCACCGCCCGAACAACACCTTCGTCGCCGGGTTCATCGGCTCGGTGCCGATGAACCTGCTCGAGACCGCGGTCTCGGGCGGAACCGTTCGGATCGGCGAGTCCGAGGTGGCGGTGCCCACGGAAGCCGCCGCCTCGGCGCGCGACGGGCAGACCGTGATCTGGGGCATCCGCCCCGAGTACCTGCGCTGGTCGACCGAGCCCGTCGAGGGCGGCATCGCCGCCGAGGTCGTCGTGACCGAGACCCTCGGTGCGACGAGCCTGGTGCTGGTGAGCGCCGGAGAGCACAAGCTGCAGGTCGTGGTCCCCGAAGAGCAGGAGCCGGCGCCGGGCGACCGCGGCTGGATCGTCCCGCAGCTCCACCGCGTCCTGCTGTTCGACGCCGAGAGCACCGAGCGGATCGGCTGATGGGCACCATCCGCACCACCCTGCACCTCACCCACGAGATCCAGAACGCCGACCGCTACGTGCGGGTGCCGTTCGACGTGCCCGCGGGCACCGACTCGCTCGAGGTGCGCATCTCGTATGACAGCGAGGCGGCGGTGATCGATCTCGGCTGCGAGGGCGCCGCAGGGTGGCGCGGATGGTCGGGCGGAGCGCGGACCGCCTACGTGATCCGCACCGACGACGCCACGCCCGGGTACCTGCCGGGGCGTCCCGAGGAGGGGGAGTGGAACGTGATCCTCGGCGTGCACCGGCTGAGTGCCGGCGGCGCCGACATCACGGTCGAGATCTCCCTCCCCGCGGAATCGACGATCGATCACGGCCCGGATGCGGCACCCGTGACCGGGGTCGCTCGGGGGAGCTCGAGGAACCTTCCGGCGCCGACCGGCCTGCGCTGGTTCGCCGGGGACTTCCACGCGCACACGCTCCACTCCGACGGCCGCGAGAGCATCTCGGGGCTCGCCGCGCTGGGCGCGAGGGCCGGGCTCGACTTCCTCGCCGTCACCGACCACAACACCACCAGCCACCACGCGCACCTTCCGAGTGTGGGGATGCAGCACGCCATCACACTGCTCCCCGGGCAGGAGGTGACCACGCACCGCGGTCACGCGAACGCCTTCGGTGACATCGGCTGGATCGACTTCCGCCGCCCCGCCCAGGAGTGGGTCGACGAGGTCGAGCGCCGAGGCGGCGTGCTCAGCGTGAACCACCCGATCTCGGGCGACTGCTCGTGGCTGCATCCGCTGGAGCGCACCCCGCGGGCGATCGAGCTGTGGCACTCGACCTGGTACCGCGAGCTCATCGCGACCTCGCCGCTCGCCTTCCACGAGAGGTGGGACAAGGATGCCGTGCTCCTCGGCGGCGCCGACTTCCACATGCAGAGCCAGGGCATCGGCCCGGGCACTCCGACGACCTGGGTCGCGGCGGAGGATGCCTCGCCCGAGGCGATCCTCGCCGGAGTCGCCGCCGGTCGCACCGCCATCATGGGCGGAGTGACCGTGCGCGACGGCCTCAGCGCACCGGACCTCTTCACCGCCCCCGTACTCCTGCGCATCGACGACGAACTGCTCGCCATCGACGCCGACGGACTGATCCTCGTCGACGGCACCGGTGAGCGCCGCTCGGTGCACGGCGATCGCGTCGCGTTCCCGGCGGAGCGCTCCGCCGGCCCCCACTACCTGCTGCACCCCGACCGCAGCATCGCGGCCCTGTGTGCCTCACCGGCCGCACGCCCCACACCTTCCCCCAGAGAATCAGGAGTCCCCGCCCGTGACCAGTGAGATCGTCGTCGTCCCCCACACCCACTGGGACCGCGAGTGGTACGAGCCGCACGATGTGTTCCGCCTCCGCCTGGTGCACATGCTCGACCGCCTGATCGGCATCCTGGAGGCGGAGCCGGAGTACCGGTTCACGCTCGACGGACAGGCCGCGGCGATCGAGGACTACCTCGAGATGCGCCCGGACATGCGCGACCGGGTCGTGGCGCTGGTCGAGCGGGAGCAGCTCAGCGTCGGCCCGTTCCTCATCCTCCTCGACGAGTTCGGCTGCGACGGCGAGACGATCATCCGCAACCTCGAGCTCGGCCGTGCCGCGAGCGCACGCCTCGGTCGGACGATGCCCGTCGGATACCTCCCCGACATGTTCGGCCACGCGGCCCAGATGCCGCAGATCCTGTCCGGCTTCGGCATCCGCCACAGCGCCCTCTGGCGCGGCGTCCCCGCCGACGTCGCCGAACACGCCTTCTCCTGGGTCGCCCCCAACGGAGACGCCGTGCGGTGCGAATACCTCTTCGACGGCTACGGAAACGGCCTCGACATGTTCGCCCTGCCGGGGCAGCTTCCCGAGCTCGCCCCCGACTACGCCGCCCGCACCGCATCCTGGTACGGCGACGACCCGGTGCTCGCGATGCTGGGCACGGACCACTCGGCTCCGCCCGAGGACCTCGCCGAGGTCATCCGCGACTACGACGCGGGCGGGCGCGAGCCGCACCTGTCGATCGCGACGCTCGACGGGCACCTCTCCCGCTACGAGACGGATGCCACAGCCCTCGCCGCCCTGCCGCAGGTGCACGGTGAGATGCGCTCGCACGCCCGCGGCAACCTCCTCCCCGGCGTCTTCTCGATCCGCACGAACCTCAAGCGCGAGATGGCCCGCTCCGAGCAGGCGCTCACGGCCGCCGAGCGCCTCGACCTGATGTACGGCACCCGCGACCACCGCTCGTTCTTCGACACGGCCTGGTACCGCATCGTGGAGAGCACCGCGCACGACTCCGTGACCGGATGCGGCGTCGACGCGACGGCCGAGCAGGTGGGCACGCGCATCCACACCGCCGGCCACATCGCCCGCGGTGTGATCGACACCGTGCTCCGCGACGTCTCGGCGGCCGTCTCGCCCGCGCAGCACCTCGTGTTCAACCCCTCCGGCTTCGCGCGGCGCGCGCAGGTCGAGGTCACGCTGCACGGTGTCGACGCCGGCTCCCTCTCCGCGGGCGTGCAGCTGCTCGACCCGCTGACGACCGTGCTCGGCGACGAGCGGATGCGCACGGCCGACCTGCCCAAGATCCTCCGCCGCATCCACGGTCGCGAGCTCTTCGGCCAGCAGATCAACGGATACGAGTGGGGCGAGCGGTCGCTGCGCTTCCAGGTCGCCGAGAGTCCCGAGGGCGTGTGGGACCTGGCGACGTTCACCGTCGAGCTCGAGGAGCGCGTCGCCGCGGATGCCGCGGGCGACGACGTCTGGCACGTCGAGACCATCGCCGACCCTCGGCACCGGGCGCTCCTGGCCGTCGACGTCGACGGGCTCGCGCTCGCCGCGGTCGGCGAGGCCACGGCGCCGGCATCCGCCGACCCGGTCATCGTGACGACCGGCTCGCTCTCCAACCGGACGCTGACAGCGACCGTGAACGCCGACGGCACCGTCCGCATCGACGGCGCGGACGGCTCGTCGATCGACGGCGCGCTGGCTCTCGTCGACGATGGCGACTGCGGCGACTCGTACAACTACGGCCCGGTCGATGCGGCATCCGCCGTCTCGGCGCCCTCGTCGGTCGAGGTGACCGTGCTCGAGGAGGGTCCGCTGCGCGGCCGCATCCGCATCCGCCGGGTCTACGACCTGCCCGAGCGCCTGGACGCGGACCGGCGGCGCTCGACCGCGACGGTGCCGCTGGTGACCGAGACCACGATCGAGCTGCGGGAGGGCGAGGGTTTCCTTCGCGTCGGCATCGACTACGTGAACACCGCCTCCGACCACCGCCTCCGGGTGCTGGTGCCGGTCGACGGCGCGGCACTCGACTCGTCCCGCAGCGCCGGGCAGTACGGCACGACCATGCGCGGACGCGAGGCCGAGGGCGGCTGGGGCGAGTTCCCGCTGCCGACCTACCCGGCGTATCGCTTCGCGGCCGCGGGCTCGACCGCCGTTCTGGTGCAGAAGCTGTCCGAGTACGAGCTCGTGTCGACGACGGACGCTCCGGATGCTCTCGCGATCACGCTGTCGCGTTCGGTCGGGATGATGAGCGTGAACGTGCACCCGCTGCGCGACGAGCCGGCCGGATCCGAGATCCCCGTGCCGGGCGCGCAGTACCTGGGCGTCGCAGTGCACACCGACCTGGCGATCCTGGTCGGCGCGGACGACGCGACCGCGGTGCGCGCCGCCGATCTCTTCCGGCACGACCCGCTCGTGGTCCGCGGTTCGGGCGAGACCGACGGCCCGCTTCCCGAGGCGGCGTTCCCCGTGCGGCTCTCGGGCGATGTCGTGCTGGAGTCGGCGCGGCGCGTCGGCGCCGAGGCCGAGCTCCGGTTCGTGAACTACCTGTCCGAGGAGCGCGATCTGGCGTTCGCGTCGCCCGGCGACTGGGCGCGGGTCGACCTGGCCGGTGAGGTCCAGGACGGAGCCTTCGACGCGGCAGCTGCTCGTGCGGTCGGCGGCGGGATGCTCAGCATCCGTCGGGCGATCGACTGATCTCGGCAAGAAGGCAACTAAGTGCTAATGTTAAGACAAATGAGCGAGGGAGAGGAGGCGCGATGACCGAGCAATCACCGGTCCCGGAGATCCTGGCCATCGGGCGCCTGGGCGTCGACCTGTATCCGCTGCAGGACGGCGTCGGCCTCGGCGAGGTGACCAGCTTCGGCAAGTACCTCGGCGGCAGTGCCGCCAACGTCTCGGTCGCCGCCGCACGGTACGGCCACGACACCGCGCTGCTCTCCCGTGTCGGGGACGACCCCTTCGGGCAGTACCTGCGTACCGAGCTCGAGCGCCTCGGGGTGCACAGCCGGTTCGTCGCGACCGACCCGACGTACAAGACCCCGATCACATTCTGCGAGATCTTCCCGCCGGACGACTTCCCGCTGTACTTCTACCGCGAACCGTCCGCTCCCGACCTGCAGATCCGGCCGGAGGATGTCGACGAGGCCGCGGTGCGGCAGGCCGCGCTCGTCTGGTTCACCGCGACCGGCCTGAGCGAGGAGCCGAGCAGGCAGACGCACTTCGACCTCCTCCACGCACGCGGGCGTCGTGCGCACACGGTGTTCGACCTGGACTACCGCCCCATGTTCTGGGCCACGCCCGACGAAGCCCGCGTGCAGATCCAGCAGGCGCTGAGCTTCGCCACTGTCGCTGTGGGCAACCGCGAGGAGTGCGAGGTCGCGGTCGGCGAGACCGACCCGCAGCGTGCCGCGGATGCGCTCCTCGAGCTCGGCGTGGAACTCGCGATCGTGAAGCAGGGCCCCCGCGGCGTGCTCGCCAAGACGCGGTCGAGGCAGGTCGAGATCCCCGCGACCGCGGTTCAGGTCGTGAACGGACTCGGTGCCGGCGACGCGTTCGGCGGTGCGCTCTGCCACGGATTGCTCGCCGAATGGGAGCTGGAGAAGACCTTGACCTACGCGAACGCGGCGGGCGGCATCGTCGCCGGCCGTAGGGAATGCTCGACGGCGATGCCGACCGAGCGCGAGGTCGCCGAGGTCGTGAACGGAGATGCGTGAGATGACAGCCCTGACCGAAGAGGACTTCCACCGGCTCCGGACGGTGCGTGCGGAGTCGCCGCACACGATCCGCGAGACGCTGGCCGGCCGCCGACGCCGCGACATCATCCGCGGGGATGGGCGGCTGTTCATCATCGCAGCCGACCATCCTGCGCGCGGCGCGCTCGCGGTCGGCGGATCGCCGTTCGCCATGGCCGACCGCTACGAGCTGCTCGATCGGCTCGCGATCGCCCTGCGGCATCCGGGTGTGGACGGCGTGCTCGGCACCCCCGACATCATCGATGACCTCGCGATGCTCGGCCTGCTCGACGACAAGATCGTGGTCGGATCGATGAACCGCGGCGGCCTGCGCGGAGCGACCTTCGAGATGGACGACCGCTACACCGGGTACGACGTGCCCGCGATGGTGGACTCCGGCATCGACTTCGCCAAGGCCCTGCTGCGGGTGAACCTCGATGACGACGGCACGGCGCCCACGTTGGCCTCGACGGCAGACGCGGTGACCGCCGCAGCCAGGGCCGACCTGCCGATCATGCTCGAGCCTTTCCTCAGCCGCCGTGTCGACGGACGGGTCGTCAACGACCTGAGCCCGGATGCCGTGATGCTGTCGATCGCGATCGCCAGCGGTCTCGGTGCGAGCAGTGCGAGCACCTGGCTGAAGCTCCCGGTCGTCGACGACATGGAGCGTGTGCTCGCGGCGACGACGCTGCCCGTGCTACTGCTCGGCGGCGACGCGGGCGCCGACCCCGACGACACGTTCTCGTCCTGGGAAGACGCGCTGTCGCTCCCCGGTGTGCGCGGCCTGACCGTCGGCCGCACGCTCCTCTATTCGTCGGACATCGACGTGGCATCCGCCATCGACGTCGCGGCCTCCCTCGTCCACCCGGGCTGACCGCCTGACCGCCCTCTCCGCAGAAGGACACGCATGACCTCCGCTTCCGACGTCCCCGTCATCGGCCACTGGATCGACGGCGCCGCCCGCGCCTCCGCGAGCGGTCGCACCGCTCCCGTCCACAACCCCGCGACGGGTGCGGTGACCGGGCATGTCGCCCTGGCCGACGACTCCGAGATCGCGGATGCCATCGCCTCCGCCCAGCGCGGATTCCAGGTGTGGAGCGCCTACTCGATCGCGCGTCGCCAGGCGGTGATGTTCGCGTTCCGTGAACTGCTGAACGCGCGCAAGGGTGAACTGGCAGCGATCATCACCGCCGAGCACGGCAAGGTCCGCTCCGATGCGATGGGCGAGATCCTGCGCGGTCAGGAGGTCGTGGAGCTCGCGACCGGGTTCCCGCACCTGATCAAGGGCGCGTATTCGGAGAACGTGTCGACCAGCATCGACGTGTACTCGCTCAAGCAGCCCCTCGGCGTCGTCGGCATCATCTCGCCGTTCAACTTCCCGGCGATGGTGCCGATGTGGTTCTTCCCGGTAGCGATCGCCGCGGGCAACGCCGTGGTGCTCAAGCCCAGCGAGAAGGATCCGTCCGCCGCGCTCTGGATCGCCGCCCTCTGGGCCGAGGCGGGCCTGCCCGACGGTGTGTTCACCGTGCTGCAGGGCGACAAGCAGGCGGTGGACGGTCTGCTGGAGAGCCCGGACGTCGCCTCGATCTCGTTCGTCGGCTCGACGCCCATCGCCCAGTACATCTATGAGACCGCGTCGCGCCACGGCAAGCGGGTGCAGGCGCTCGGCGGCGCGAAGAACCACATGCTCGTCCTGCCGGATGCCGATCTCGACCTGGTCGCCGACCAGGCCGTGAACGCGGGATTCGGCGCGGCGGGGGAGCGGTGCATGGCCGTGTCCGTCGTCCTCGCGGTCGAGCCCGTTGCGGACGCGCTGATCGCGCGGATCTCCCAGCGCATCGCGGGGCTGCGCATCGGCGACGGAGCGGGCGGTGCCGACGGCGAACCCGACATGGGTCCGCTGATCACCGCGGAGCACCGCGCGAAGGTGTCGGGCTACGTCGACATCGCCGAGGCCGACGGCGCGCGCATCGTGGTCGACGGCCGAGGTCTGACCGTCGACGGGAACGGGGACGGCTTCTGGTTCGGGCCGACGCTCATCGACGAGATCCCGACCTCTTCACGGGCCTACCAGGAGGAGATCTTCGGGCCGGTGCTGTCGGTGGTGCGGGTGCAGACCTTCCAGGAGGGGGTCGACCTGATCAACTCCGGCCGGTTCGGCAACGGCACGGCGATCTTCACGAACGACGGCGGGGCGGCTCGCCGCTTCCAGCACGAGGTGCAGGTCGGGATGATCGGCATCAACGTGCCCATCCCGGTCCCCGTGGCCTATCACTCGTTCGGCGGCTGGAAGGCGTCGCTGTTCGGCGATGCGAAGGCGTACGGTGTCCATGGCTTCGACTTCTTCACCCGCGAGAAGGCGATCACCAGCCGGTGGCTCGACCCCGCCCTCCACGGCGGCATCGATCTCGGCTTTCCCCAGAACAGCTGAGCGGATGCGGGCAGGAGGCGCCATGACCGAGGACGGGAACTGGTTCCATCGTCGCGGCACGATCGGCCGCGACGGCTGGGAGAGCGTGATCGACGACGCGACACCCGGCTGGGCGCACACCGGCGTCCGCATCGGCGAGATCGGTGCGGGGGAGAGCCTCGCGCTCGCCGACACCGGGGTGGAGCGCATCATCGTGCCGCTCTCCGGATCGTTCGCCGTCGCGCACACCGAGGAGGGCGCGACCACCGAGACGCCGCTCGCCGGGCGCCGCTCCGTGTTCGACGGTCCAACGGACGTCCTCTACCTCTCGGCGGCGGCCACGGCCGTCATCACGGGCACCGGTCGAGTGGCCGTGGCCTCGTCCCCCACGTCCGTCGTGCACCCAACGCGGCACATCCGCGCGGCCGAGACCCCGGTCGAGCTCCGAGGCGCCGGCGCCTCCAGTCGGCAGGTGCACAACTTCGGCACGCCAGAGGCGCTCGACGCCGAGCGCCTCATCGTGTGCGAGGTCATCACGCCCGCCGAGAACTGGTCGTCGTACCCGCCGCACAAGCACGACGAGCACGCGCCGGGGCGGGAATCGCGGCTCGAGGAGATCTACTACTTCGAGGCGGCGCCCACGCGCTCCGGCGGAGACGTCGCGGCAGCCGACGCGGCATTCGGGATGTTCGCGACCTATTCCTCGGCCGCCGGCGAGATCGACATCGCCGAACGGGTCCGCACCGGCGACATCGCCCTCGTACCCTTCGGGTTCCACGGCCCTGCCGTGGCCGCCCCCGGCTACGACCTCTACTACCTCAACGTCATGGCCGGCCCCGACCGGGAGCGGGCCTGGCTCATCACCGACGACCCCGCGCACGCGTGGGTGCGCGACAGCTGGAGCGGGCAGGACATCGATCCGCGGCTTCCCTACCGAGCAGACGGAGAACACCGATGAAGACGCGACGGATGACGGTCGGCCAGGCACTGGTCGAGTTCCTCTCCCGGCAGTGGACGGTCGACGGCGACCTGCGCGAACGCACAGTGCCCGGCATGTTCGGCATCTTCGGACATGGGAACGTCGCCGGTCTCGGTCAGGCGCTGCAGCAGTACAACCTCGAGCAGCCCGACCTGATGCCGTACTACCAGGCCCGCAACGAGCAGGCGATGGTGCACCAGGCCGTGGGCTTCGCCCGGATGCATCGCCGCAGGGCGACGTTCGCGAGCACAGCCTCGGTCGGTCCCGGCGCCTCGAACATGCTCACCGGCGCGGCGCTCGCGACCACCAACCGGCTTCCGGCACTGCTGCTGCCGAGCGACACCTTCGCCACGCGCGTGGCCGACCCCGTGCTGCAGCAGTTGGAGCGGCCGCACGACATCGGGCTCACCGTGAACGACGCGTTCCGCCCGCTCTCGGTCTTCTTCGACCGGGTGCAGCGCCCCGAGCAGCTGTTCTCGATCGCGCTGGCCGCGATGCGCGTGCTCACCGACCCCGCCGAGACGGGGGCGGTGACGATCGCCCTGCCCGAAGACGTGCAGGCCGAAGCGCTGGATGTCCCGCTCGAGTTCCTCCAGGACAGGGAGTGGCACATCCGCCGCCCGCTTCCGGAGCGCGGACCGCTGGCCCGGGCCGTCGCGGCGATCCGCGGCGCGAAGCAGCCGATCCTCGTCGCGGGCGGCGGCGTCATCTACTCCGAAGCGGAACAGGCGCTGCGCGCGTTCGTCGAGGCCACCGGCATCCCGGTCGGAACCACGCAGGCGGGCGGTGGCGCCCTGCCCTGGGATCACCCGCAGTACCTGGGCGGCATCGGCGCGACCGGCACCACCGCGGCGAACCGCATCGCGGCGGAGGCCGACGTCATCATCGGTGTCGGCACCCGGTACAGCGACTTCACGACGGCATCCCGCACGGCCTTCCAGAACCCCAGTGCGGTGTTCGTCAACATCAACGTCGCGGCTTTCGACGCCTACAAGCACGGCTCGCAGCTGCCCGTCGTCGCGGATGCCCGCGAGGCACTGCTCGCGCTGGTCGAGGAGCTCCGTGGCTTCCGGGTCGCGGAGAGCCTCAGCACGCGCATCGCCGACGAGAAGCGCGATTGGGATGCGGTGGTCGACCAGGCCCTCGCCCCCACGGGCCGCGAGCTGCCCGGCCAGCCCGAGATCATCGGCGCCGTGCGGGGGGCCGTCGCCGACGAGGACGTCATCGTGCAGGCGGCCGGCTCGCTCCCCGGCGACCTGCACAAGCTGTGGCGCGTCAGCGATCCGCTGGGCTATCACGTCGAATACGCGTACTCCTGCATGGGGTACGAGATCGCGGGAGGTCTCGGCGTCAAACGCGGGCTGATGGCATCCGGTGACGAGCGCGACGTCGTCGTCATGGTCGGCGATGGCTCGTACCTGATGCTGAGCTCCGAGCTCGCGACCGCGGTGGCCGAGGGCATCAAGATCATCGTCGTGCTCATCCAGAACCAGGGCTACGCCTCGATCGGTCACCTCTCGGAGACGGTGGGCTCGGAACGCTTCGGCACGAAGTATCGCCGCTACGATGACGAGGCGCGCAACTTCCAACGCGGCGACGTGCTGCCGGTCGACCTCGCCATGAATGCGCGCAGCTACGGCGTCGACGTGATCGAGATCGCGAAGGGTCCTGCGGCGGTCGACGATCTGCGTGCGGCGGTCGCCGCCGCGAAGGCCTCCGAGCGGACGACGCTCATCCACGTCGAGAGCGATCCGACGGTCTACGGTCCCGACGGCGAGGGTTGGTGGGACGTGCCGGTGGCCGCGGTCTCGAGCACCGAGACCGCTCGACGGGCGCGCGAGGAGTACGAAGGTCAGCGTGCCGCACAGCGCCCGCTGCTGGGGTGAGGATGCCGGTCGCGCCCACCCCAGGCGCTTCCCATCCGTCACCGCGTACCCTGGAGGGTATGACTGAGACTCCCCGCACGCGCGAGACGCGCCCACAGGCAGCGCCCGCGTCGTCCCGTTCGGGGGCCGTCCGCGAGACCAAGAAGCCACAGGTGCGCCCGGCGACCGAGGGGTGGACCCAGCAGAAGGATGCCGAGGGGCGTCCGCTCCTGCAGTTCGCGAGCCCCAAGCGCGGCAAGCCGCCCGTGCACCTGGCCGACCTCACGCCGGCCGAGCGCATCGAGAAAGTGAAGGAGCTCGGGCTCCCCGGGTTCCGCGCGAAGCAGCTGTCGACGCACTACTTCCGTCACTACACCTCCGACCCCGAGCAGATGACCGACCTCCCGGCCGACACCCGCGAGCAGCTCGTCGCCGGGATGCTGCCGCCGCTGCTCACCGAGGTCCGCCGACTCGAGACCGACCGCGGCGACACGATCAAGTTCCTGTGGCGCCTGCACGACGGCGCCCTGGTCGAGTCGGTGCTCATGCGCTACCCCGGCCGCATCACGCTGTGCGTGTCGAGCCAGGCCGGCTGCGGAATGAACTGCCCGTTCTGCGCGACCGGACAGGCGGGGCTGACCCGCAACATGTCTACCGCCGAGATCATCGAGCAGATCGTGCGCGCCAACCGGCTCATCGCCGAGGGTGGCCTGGGTGGCAAGAAGTCCGACGACCACAGCATGGAGCGCGTCTCCAACATCGTCTTCATGGGGATGGGTGAGCCGCTCGCCAACTACAAGCGCGTGATGGATGCGGTGCGGTCGATGGTCGCCCCGCAGCCCGACGGCCTCGGCATGAGCGCCCGCGGCATCACGGTGTCGACGGTCGGCCTGGTGCCGGCGATCAAGAAGCTCGCCGACGAGGGCATCCCGGTCACGTTCGCGCTGTCGCTGCACGCGCCGGACGATCACCTGCGAGACGAGCTCATCCCGGTGAACTCCCGCTGGAAGGTCGATGAGGCACTGGATGCCGCCTACGACTACTACGCCAAGACCGGCCGTCGAGTCTCGATCGAGTACGCGCTCATCAAGGACATGAACGACCACGCCTGGCGCGCCGACCTGCTGGCCGAGAAGCTCAACCAGCGCGGACGCGGCTGGGTGCACGTGAACCCGATCCCGCTGAACCCGACGCCCGGTTCGATCTGGACGGCATCCGAGAAGGACGTCACGAACGAGTTCGTGCGCCGCCTGAACGATGCCGGCATCCCGACCACCCTCCGCGACACCCGCGGCAAGGAGATCGACGGCGCCTGCGGTCAGCTCGTCGCCACCACCGAAGACGAGGCAGCCTCCGCGGCGATGGCCTGAGGCGCACCCGCGCGGCGGGCGTCGATGGCGCCGAGCTGCTCGGTGCGGTCGAGCCAGCGGGTGATCGTGGCGTTGCTCGCGTCCTTCACGCCGAGCATGCGGTGCGTGCGCACCGAGCGGATGCCGCAGAAGCGCATCGTGCCGCGGGCGACGTGGGTCTGCGCGGGGAGCCCGGTGAACGGCGCGAAGTACCAGGGCGTGTCCGCGAGCAGGAGGAGACGCCCGTTGCGCGCCGGCAGCAGTCCCTCGGGGAGACCGAGCTTCGTGTAGCGGTACTCCTGCTGCGGCAGCAGCGCTCGGTCGAAGAAGCCCTTGAGCACAGCGGGCACCGATCCCCACCAGAGCGGCGTCGTGATGACGATCGTGTCGGCGCTCTGCAGCGCGCGCTTCGCCTCGACGAGGTCGGGCTCGAGCGTCATGCGCTCCCGGTAGCCGAAGTGCAGGTTCGGGTCGAAGTCGAGGTCGCGCAGGGCGAGCACCCGGGCATCGCCGTGCCCCGCGGCATAGCGCCGGGCAAGCGCGGCGGTCAGGGAGCGGGTGTCGGGGTGGCCGTCGATCACGAGAGCGGACATGGCTTTGTTCCTATCTGGACAGTGTCAAGCTGGTGGACAGTGTCAAGATAGGAGACAATGTTGCTCATGTCAAGTTCGAAGGACGGCTATCACCACGGCGATCTCGCCCGGGCCCTGGAAGACGCCGCCATGCAACTGCTGGAGCGGATGCCGGCGGCCGAGATCAGCCTGCGCGAGGTCGCACGGGCGGCGAACGTCAGCCACAACGCGCCGTACCACCACTTCTCCGATCGGCTTGGACTGCTCAAAGCGATCGCCGAGCGCAGCATGGCCGACCTCCTCGACCAGGTCCGTGCGGCCGCCGAGAAGGCATCGACGCCGCGGGCGGCGCTCACGGACGGCGGCTCGGCGTACGTCCGTTTC
The DNA here is from genome assembly GCF_042269505.1 of Microbacterium sp. NPDC055988. Lineage (NCBI taxonomy): Bacteria > Bacillati > Actinomycetota > Actinomycetes > Micrococcales > Microbacteriaceae > Microbacterium > Microbacterium sp. NPDC055988. Next base: position 699,928 of record NZ_JBHJXY010000001.1, on the reverse strand, counting down.
GCGGTCGAGCATCCGCACGCTTTCGACGCCGTCTACGATCCGACCGTCTGCGTCCCCGGATCCCCGACCGCGACGATGGCGCCCCTGATCGACGGGCTCGAAACCGTGCTCGCCGAGGGCGCGGCTGCGGCGGGGCTCGACCGACCGACCGATGTCGTGGCGCTGTGGGGGCTGATCCACGGACTCGGCACCCTCGCCGCCGCCGGACACTTCACGCTGGACGAGGGTCTGTCCGCCTACGCCGCCGCTCTCGACCGCCTGCTCCCGGCGTCCTGAATCCACCGGGCGGCACGGAAGCTGGGAGGCGTTCCAAGGACTCTTCCACGCTATCCACAGGCGATGTTTCGTAGATTGTTCGGATGCCCTATTCCGCCCATCGACCGGGTCGCTACGACTCGCAGGGTCGGATCATCATCGACGGCGAATCCGACGCCGTCACCGATGACCTCGACTTCCTGCGCGAATTCGAGCCGACCGGCGCCGACGACGCCACCCGCGAGGTGCCCGTCGCAGAGCCTGCGGAGGCGACCCCGATCGCCGATGCGGTCGCCGCCGACGAGTCCTCCCCGGTGAAGCCCCCGCGCGAACCCCGCGTTCGCAGACCCCGCCGGAAGCGCGCGCCGCGCACGCCCGGCTCCCGTGCCCGGGCCCTCGCGATCCTCGGCGGAGCGGAAGGCGAGATCCTCGACCGCGTCCCCGGCGAGACGCCCCGCTTCGTGCAGATGTTCTTCGTGCTCGCCGGCACTGCGCTGGTCTCTGCGATCTCGATGCTCTTCGCCCTCACCACCGGCGTGCAGGCAGCGATCTGGCTGGCCGTGCCGCTGGCGCTCGTGTGGGCGCTCATCATCTTCAACCTCGATCGCTTCCTCACCTCGACCATGAGCTCGACGCGGAACGTCTGGCGCCTCATCGGCCTCGCGATCCCGCGTGTGATCATGGCGGCGATCATCGGCTTCGTCGTCGCCGAGCCGTTGGTGCTGCAGATCTTCCACAACGACATCGCGCGCGAGGTCGCATCGACCAACATCACGCAGTCGCAGTCCGACCAGGAGGCACTCGAAAGCGGGCCGGAGAAGATCGCGCTGGATGCCGCCACCGCCAAGGTCGCCGAACTCGAGAACCAGGCCGCGACCGGCATCGTCGCGGGCACGGAATCCTCCTCGGCGACCGAGTCGGCCGCCCAGGCCACGGTCGACGACGTGACCGCGAAGATGACCGAGCAGCAGAAGGTCATCGATCAGGCGCGCGTGCTCTACCAGTGCGAGTTGACCGGTGAGGGCGCGGGCACGGTCCCCGGCTGCACCGGGGTGAACGGTGAGGGCGCGAGCTCGGATGCCGCCAAGGCGCAGCTCGCCGAGGCTCAGCAGACGTACGACGCGCTCGCCGCACAGCTGCGCACCGCGAACGAGGAGCTCGCCGCCGCCGGCACCGCCGCCAAGGAGAACACCTCGACCTCGGAGTCGACGAACCGTGAGCAGGCGAAGTCCCAGCTGCCGGCCGCGCGCGACACCTACGACCAGGCGCTCGCCGCATACAATGCGCGCGCGGATGCCGTGGCCCAGGGCAACGCCGGAGCCGTCGGACTGCTCAGCCAGATCAGCGGACTGAACCGCCTCAGCGAGAAGGAGCCCACCATCCTGTGGGCGCACATCCTCATCGCCGCGCTGTTCTTCATGATCGAGCTGCTGCCCGTGCTGGTGAAGGTGCTCACGAGCTACGGCGACCCGAGCCTCTACGAGAAGGCCGCGGCCATCCGCAAGCAGGTCGCCCTGGACCGGGTGACCGCCGAGGGCTTCCGCGACCGCGCCGATATCGTCACGACCCCTGCCCCCGCGCCCGCGCCTGCCCCTGCGCCTGCCCCTGCCCCTGCGTCGGCTTCCCAGGCTCAGGCGACCTGACGCTGCGGCTTTCCTTCCGGTCGCAGTTTCTGCCGTCCGCCCACGCGATGAGCGGCAGGAACTGCGACCGGAAGCAGGGCGTCGGCGATCACGGACCCGGGACGACGCGGGGCAGCCAGAGTCAGCGAGCGGATCAGGGCGATCGTCGACGGTGAGCGCGACCACTCGGATCCGGTGAGGGCCGCTTCGATCAGGGCCAGCGGCCGTTGCAACGCCGGATCATGCTGACGAGCATCGTCACTGAGCCACTCGACGAGCTGAGCTATGGTCCAATTCGGATCAATTGGCTCAAGATCGCGGGCGAGGGTGGTCAATGGCGTGTTCATTGGTCCAGAATCAGGTCTCATGAGCACGGATGACAGGGCCAATAAGTGGCCACTGGACCACGGATCGGCTACGGATGCCTCTCCGGCTCTCGTGCGCGGCGGCGAGGTGTCATCCGACGTGCTCGCGGCGCGACTCGGTCGCTGGACGCATGGCGACGGCACGCTCGCCACTCGGCTCGCCCGCGGCATCGAGTCCCTGATCACGGGCGGCGAACTGCGCTCCGGCGATCGGCTGCCGGCCGAGCGCGCTCTCGCCGCGGCGAGCTCCGTGTCGCGCGGCACCGTCGTCGCCGCATACGCCGACCTCGCCGAGCGCGGTCTGGTGGATCGGCGGCAGGGGAGTGGCACGCGCATCGCCGGTGCCGCGGCATCCGTGGCTCCCGTCCAGCGGCAGGGGCGGGGAGAGGCGCTGTTCTCGGCGCTGCCCAATGCGATCGACCTGCTGCGCACCGTGCCGCAGATCTCCGAGCTGGGCGTGCAGCTCATCAGCGAGCACACGCCGCGGCTCGAGCTGGCGCTGCTGCCCGAGACCGACCCCGCAGGCCTCCCCGCGCTGCGCACCCTCATCGCCGACATGTACATCGCCGAGGGCACCCCGACGACGCCGGAGCAGATCCTCGTCACGCACGGCGCGCAGCAGGCCATCAGCCTCGTCGTCAACGCTCTCGTCAGCCCGGGCGACGTCGTCCTCGCCGAGGAGATCACCTGGCCGGGCGTCACCGACTCGGTCGGGTTGCGCGGTGGCACGGTGCACGGCGTCCCGATGGGTCCGGACGGGCTCGACGTCGACGCGCTCGAACAGGCCCTCGCTCGCCTGCGACCCGTGCTCGTCGCCCTCAACCCCCACCACCAGAACCCCACGGGGTCGCGCCTTCCCGCTGCCGCGCGGCATCGCGTCGCCGAACTCGCCGCCCAGTACGGCGTGCCCGTGATCGAGGACCGCGTCGTGGCTGGCATCTCCTTCGACGGGGTGGTGCCGCCGACCCTCGCCGCCGAACGGGCGGACGCCCCGATCATCGTCGTGGAGTCGGTGTCGAAGTGGGTGTGGGCGGGTTTGCGCATCGGATGGCTGCGCGCCGACCCCGTGCTCGTGCGCCGGCTGCGCGGGGCCCGCCAGCTCGCCGACCAATCCACGAGCGTGCCGGGGCAGCTGCTCGCCCTCGACCTGATCGCCCGCGCCGACGACCTTCGCCGGGCGAACAGCCGCATCCACCAGGAGCGCCTGCGTCTGCTGCAGGAGCTGATGGCCGAGCATCTGCCCGACTGGAGGGTCGAGGCGCCCCGCGGTGGACTGTCGCTGTGGGTCCGGGTTCCGGTGGGTTCCGCCGCCGCGCTCGCGAGGGTCGCCGCGACGCACGGGGTCTCGATCGCCGGGAGCGCGGCGTTCGCTGTCTCCGTCTCGCCCGACGACCACATCCGCATCCCCTTCACCGCGCCCGACGATGTGCTCACCGAGGGCATCCGCCGGCTCGGCGCCGCCTGGCGTGAGTATCGGGAGACTCTCGGGATGCGTTCCTAGGATGACGCGCATGACTCGGATGCAGCGCCGGACCCTGTGGACTCAGACCCTGTGGATCTCGATCGCCGGCGTGCTCGCGGTCACGGCCTACGCGGCGCTCGCCGCCGTGCAGATACTGGTGTGGACGCCCCTTGCGGCAGCGCCAGGGCTCTCGCTGGATCAGATCAGAGGAGAACTGAGCGACGCCGGTGAGTCGATGAGCGTGGGCATGACCATCGCGATCCTCGGTGTCGGGGTCGTGCTCTCCCTGGTCGTCGCGGTGGTGGCCGTGCGTGCGCGTGCCCATCCCGTGGTTCCCGCGATGAGTCTCCTGAGCCTCCTCATGCTCGGAGGCCCCGGCTTCTTCATCGCATCCTTCGGACCGGGCATGGCGCTGGCCGACACCTTCATGATCTCGGCAGGCGTGACCCTTCCCGGTGTGCGACCGTTCTACGCGGTCAGTGCACTCGCCGCCGCTGCCCTGGTGATCGGCGGGGTCGTCACCGTGCTCCGTGCACGCTCCGCTCCCGCGTCGGTCTGACCCCGAGCCCCGCATCCGACCCCCATCCGGCCCCCATCCAACCCGACCATCGCATGCAGCCAGTAGCGTTGTTCCATGGTCAACTATCGCTATCTCGGCAACAGCGGTCTCAAGGTCTCGGAGATCACCTACGGCAACTGGGTCACCCACGCCTCGCAGGTCGGTGATGACGCCGCGGTCAAGACCGTGCACGCCGCACTGGATGCCGGAATCACCACCTTCGACACCGCCGACACCTACGCCAACACGGCTGCGGAGGTCGTGCTCGGCAAAGCTCTGGAGGGGCAGCGCCGTGAGGGGCTGGAGATCTTCACGAAGGTCTACTTCCCCACCGGCCCCAAGGGTCCGAACGACACCGGCCTGAGCCGTAAGCACATCTTCGAGTCGATCAACGGCTCGCTCACGCGCCTCGGCACCGACTACGTCGACCTGTACCAGGCGCACCGCTTCGACTACGAGACTCCGCTCGAGGAGACGTTCCAGGCGTTCGCCGACGTCGTCCGCCAGGGCAAGGCGCTCTACATCGGCGTCTCGGAGTGGACGGCCGAGCAGCTGCGCGAAGGCCACGCCCTCGCGAAGCAGCTCGGCATCCAGCTCATCTCGAACCAGCCGCAGTACTCCATGCTGTGGCGCGTGATCGAGGGCAAGGTCGTGCCGGCATCCGAAGAGCTGGGCATCTCGCAGATCGTCTGGTCGCCGATGGCGCAGGGCGTGCTCAGCGGCAAGTACCTGCCCGGTCAGCCGGTGCCCGAGGGCTCGCGCGCGACCGATCCACACAGCGGCGCCGACTTCATCAAGAGCTTCCTGCAGGACGACATCCTCACCGCCGTCCAGCGACTGAAGCCGATCGCCGACCAGGCGGGGCTGTCGATGCCGCAGCTCGCGATCGCGTGGGTGCTGCAGAACCCGAACGTGGCCGCAGCCCTGGTCGGAGCCTCCCGTCCGGAGCAGCTCGCCGAGACGGTCAAGGCCTCGGGAGTGAAGCTCGATTCCGACACCCTGGCCGCGATCGACACGGCCCTGGGCGACACGGTCAACCGCGACGCCGAGCACACCTACTCGGTGTCGCCGAAGGCGCGCCTGACCTGATTCTCGGGCACTCTCGCTGAAGCCCCGGTTTCGCGCCCAGACCCCCGTCTGCAGACGTTCGCAGGCGGGGGTCTCGGCGGTAACGGGGGGTCTCGGCGGAGATGCGGGGGCTACTCCTTCACAGCGCCGGCGGTCAGGCCCTGCACGATCCAGCGGCTCGCGAGGGCGAACATCGCCATGGTCGGCAGGATCGTCAGCACGGCGGCGGCGCTCATCGAACCCCAATCGATGTTGAACGTCGAGATGAAGCCGTTCAGCGCCGAGGGCACGGTGCGGTTCGCGTCGGTGTTCATCAGCACGACCGACAGGAACAGCTCGTTCCAGCAGTTCACGAAGTTGAAGATGAACGCCGCGATGATGCCGGGTGTCATCACCGGGACGAGCACCCGGAACAGAGCGCCGAGGCGCGAGCATCCGTCGATCATCGCCGCCTCTTCGAGCGCATCCGGCACGTTCTCGAAGAAGCCGCGCAGCATGACCGTCGAGAACGGGATGCAGATCGCGATGTACACGAGGATGAGGCCCTGCTTGGTGTCGACCAGCCCCAGGTCGGTCATCATCGAGTACAGCGGGCCCAGCGCGATGAACGCGGGGATCATCTGCGTCAACAGGAACGCGATCAGGATCGCGCCCTTGCTGCGGAACTCGAACCGGGCGAGCACGTAGGCGCTCAGCAGCGCGATGAGCGTCGCCACCGCACCGCCGACGACCGCGACCAGGGCCGAGTTGCCGAGGAAGACACCGAACGAGCTCTTCTCGAACAGGCTGACGTAGTTCTCGAGCGAGGGCTCGCTCGGCCAGTACTCGATCGGGAAGCGGTTGATCGTGCCCGGCGACTTGAACGATGTCAGCGCGATCCAGTACAGCGGGAACAGGGTGATCACGAGCCAGAGGCCGAGCCCGACCACGCGGATGACGCCGCCGATCGTGACGCGAGGCTTCGGACGCGGTGCGGATGCCGGGTCCGGCACGGTGATGCGCCGTGTCTCGGTGATCGAGGATCCCTTCCGGGAGGCGTCTGTCATGGTCATCGCTGCACTCTCCGCATCGCCATCAGGTAGAACGCGCAGAACACGAACAGCACGGCCATCACGATGAGGCCGATCGCGCTCGCGAAGCCGTAGTTGCCCTGCTGGGTGTAGTTGATCATCCAGGTCGTGATGATGTGCGTCTGGTTGGCGGGACCGCCGTTGGTCATCGCGTAGATGATGTCGGGGAAGTTGAAGATCCAGATCACGCGCAGCAGGATCGTCAGCAGCAGCGTCATCGAGATGTACGGGATGATGATCGAGAACAGCTGCCGGAACTTGCCCGCGCCGTCGAGGCTCGCCGCCTCCAGCATCTCGTCGGGCACCGACTGCAGGGCCGCGAGGATCATGATCGCGAAGAACGTGACCCCGTACCAGACGTTGGCGACGATCACGGCGAACATCGCGAGCTTCGGATCGGCCAGCCAGGGGAGCGGGGCGTCGATCAGCCCCGCCTTCATGAGCAGGTCGTTGACCACGCCGAACTCGGCGTTGAACATCCAGCGGAACAGCATGCCGATCAGGAAGCCCGACACCGCCCACGGGAAGAACACCAGCGCCTGGTAGAGCCCGCGGAAGCGGAACTTCTTGCGCAGGGCCAGCGCGATCAGGAACCCGATCACGAGCTGCGGTACGAGCGAGCCGACGACCCAGAGCACCGAGTTCCACGCCACCGTCGGGAAGGCCGGATCGCGGAACACCGCGAGGAAGTTGTCGAAGCCCACGAACGGCGTCGACGTGAGGTCCCACAGGTTCCAGTCGTGGAAGGCCATGCGCGCGCCCTGCAGCATCGGCCAGTAGGTGAACCAGCAGACGAAGACGATCGCCGGCGCGAGGAAGGCCAGCAGCGTCCACGCCTGGCGGCCGCGGAACGGGCGGCGGCGGGATGTCGGGGAGGCCCCGGCGGCGGTCTGCTGCGAAGCAGTGCCGACGGAGCCTCCCTTCTGAGCGGTGCGGGCCACAGGTCAGTCCTTTTCCGCGGCGTACTTCTCGGTCCAGAACGCATCCCACGATGCCAGCAGGTCGCTGGTCGACATGTTGCCCAGCAGCACGTTCTGCACGTCCTGGTCGGACTTCTGGATCCACTCGGTCCACCAGCTGACACCGCGCGGCTGGCGCACGTTGACGTAGGTCTCCGGGTCTTCGGTCATGGTGACGTAGCTGGTCCACGGGCCCGACGAGTAGAACTCGTCATCGGCCGCGGCCGAGATGATCGGCACCAGGCTGTTGGCCTGTGCGAACTCGGTGGCGGGCTCGGCGGACGAGAGGAACTCGACCAGCTTGACGGATGCCTCCTTGTTCTCGCTGTTCTCGGCGACGCCCCAGCCCGCGACGGCGAGCGGCTGGGCAGCCTTGCCCGACGGGCCGACCAGCAGCGGCGCGGTGTCCCACTGGTCCTCGGTCAGCGAAGAGTCCTGCACGGTCGCGATGACCTCGGGGTCCTGCAGCAGGAACGCGGTCGTGCCGTTCGTGAAGCCGGCGACCATCTCGGGGTAGCCCCACGAGACGGCCGAGGGCGGGGAAGCCTCCTTGAACAGGTCGAAGTAGTCGTCGACGGCTTCCTGCGCCTCGGGGGCGGCGAAGATCGTCGAGCCGTCTTCCATCAGGAACGCGTCGTCGACGTCGAGTCCGTCGATCGTGTACGCCTCGATGGCCGCGACGACGTTGCTGTTGGCGTTCTGGCCGCCGCGGAAGGCGTAGCCGTAGATGTTGTTCGACGGGTCCTGGATAGCGGATGCCTGCTCCAGCAGGTCCTTCCAGCTGTGCGGAGGGCCGTCGAAGCCCGCTTCCTCCACGAGGTCGGTGCGGTAGAAAAGCGACAGGCCGTAGAAGCCGTAGGGCACGAAGTAGCTCTTGCCGTCTTCGGCCACCGAGGCGGACTGGGCGTTGTCGGTCAGCGCATCCCATCCGTCCCACTTCTCGAGGTCGGGGCCGAGGTCGTACAGCCAGCCGTTGTTCGCGAACGGCCCGACCGTGATGTCGCGTACCTCCAGCACGTCGACGCCCTTGCCGGACTGCAGCATCTGCTGGATCTTCGCGTCAGCCTGCTCGGTGGGGGGCGAGACGAGGTTGACCGTGATCTTCGGGTTCGCCTTCTCGAAGTCGTCGAGCAGTCCGCGCAGGAGCTCGGTGCGGGCGGGGTTGGTCAGGCTCTCGACCATCTGCAGGGTGACGCTGCCGTCGGCGGACGGGCCGGAGCTCGCGGAACAGCCGGTGAGAGCGAGGACGGCGACGGTGCCGAATCCCGCTGCGGTCGTCAAGATCTTGTTCCTCACGATGTGCCTCTCGGTGGGGGTTGGGGGTGGGTGTTGCGGTCGGGTGGGAAGGGTGCGGTCAGGGGACGATGAGGGAGTCGGCGGGGCGGATGCCGGCACGGCTCAGGATCTGCGGGATGCAGCGCTCGACGAAGGCCTCGTAATCGGCGGCTTCGTTGTAGAGGTGTGCCGAGAGTCGGAAGTACCCGACGCCGCGGAAGCTCGTGAACGCCGTCTCGACCCCGACCGCGTCGAGCAGGTCCATGCGCAGGGCGTCGGCCTCCTCGCGGGTCGCGCCGAGTCCGAGCGGCAGACGCACGAGCCGCATCGACGGCACGGGCGAGGGGAGCGGGGTGAGCGGGTCCTCATCGCCGTACGGGCGCAGGGCCTCGGCGATCAGCTCGGCGCCGGCATCCGCGATCTCCGCCATCGCGGTGCGTGCGGCCGCCCAGCCGAACTCGCTCTCGATGAAGTCGATCGCGGTGGGTGTGGCCAGGTAGGTCGTGGCGTCGATCGTGCCCTGGGTGTCGAAGCGCTCCGGGTACGGCTCGCGCGCGGCCCAGGAGTCGATGAGCGGCCAGAGTTCGTCGCGGTCGGCGGCGGACGTGACCAGCAGGGCGGAGCCGCGCGGTGCGCACGGCCACTTGTGCAGGTTGCCGAACCACCAGTCGCCGCCCGCCACGGCAGCGGCATCCGGAATCAGACCGGGAGCGTGGGCGCCGTCGACGAGCGTGCGCACGCCGCGCTCGGCCGCCGCGTCGGCGATGCGCCGAGTCGGCAGCACCCGGGCGGTCGGCGACGTGATCTGGTCGACCACGATCAGGCGGGTGCGGGGCGTGAGCTGGTCGACGAAGAGCTGCACGATCTCGTCGTCGGACGACAGCAACGGGAGGGCGACGGTGCGGACGCCGGCGCCGAACCGGCGGGCGAGACGCTCGGCTCCCATCGTGATGGCGCCGTAGCCCTGATCGGTCACGAGGATCTCGTCGCCGGCTTCGAGCTGCAGCGCGTTGTAGACCACAGTCGCCGCGGCCGAGGCGTTGGGCACGAAGACGCTGTCTTCCGCCCGGGCTCCCACGAACGGGGCGGTGCGCTCGCGGGCCTCCTGCACGCGCTCGGCGATGCGCGGGAACCACTCGACCGGGCTGAGGTCTGCGCGACGGCGCAAGGCGTCCTGATGCGCGACGACGACCGACGGGACCGCGCCGAAGGATCCGTGGTTGAGGTGGATCACTGTCGGGTCCAGGGGCCAGGCGTCGCGTGCTCGCATGCCGGAGTTCAGCGTGAGCGGTGCGGGGAACAGCGGTGCGGGCATCAGTCCTCATCGATGAGTCGGGCGAGTTGTTGCACAACTTTGCCACAGACTGTCGATATACGCCACGAAGACCCAAAACGGAAACATACTTGTCATACGAGTTTGTCGGCCGTGACGGTTCCGACAGACTCGCAGAAGAGTCGGCGGTGTCAGATCGACGGCGTCGGGGAGGATGACGATGGGTGCGTTGGACACGGCGCTGCACGGGTTGCGGGCGCTGATCGCCGATGGTGCGCTACGGCCCGGGGATCGGCTGCCGAGCGAGGGCGAACTCTGCGAACGACTCGGCGTCTCTCGCGGATCCCTCCGTGAGGCGATCCGGATGCTCGCCGCCCTCGGCGTGCTCGAGACGCGGCATGGTTCGGGCAGCTACGTGAGCGAGCTGCGGGCGGCCGACCTGATCGGCAGCCTGTCGCTCACGGTCGGGCTGCTGCCGATGGCGGGCGTGCTCGAACTCACCGAGCTGCGCCGCGTGCTCGAACCCCATGCTGCCGCCCTCGCCGCAGCGCGCATCGATCGGGAGACCGTCGAGTCGCTGGACCGCGTGCTCGCCGAGATCGAGGCGACCACCGACTTCGAGGCGCAGTCGCGGCTGGACCACGAGTTCCACATGGCGATCTCCGGCGTCGCCGGCAACGAGGCCCTGACCAGCCTGATCGACGTGCTGCGGTCACGCTCGCGGGCCTACCGGATCTCCGAACCCGGGGACGCCGCCGAGCTCAAGGTGCACTCGGATGCCGGGCACCGCGCGATCCTGCGGGGGCTCGCCGCGGCCGACCCCGTCGCCGCGAGTGCTGCGGCCTCTGCCCATGTGGCCTACACGGAGTACTGGGTGCGGCGGTACTCGGGGCTCGAGGACTGACGCCGGGTCTTCCGTCCGGTCAGTCGAGGGTGATGTCGACCTGGATCTCGGCGGCGAGGCGCTCGAGGTCGTCGCGCAGGGCATCGAGGTCGACCGAGGCGGGGACCTTCGCCACCACGGATGCCTCGAACAGGCGGCCGCCGGCCATCGCGGCATCCCGCGTCTCGGTGGCGAGTTCCTCGATGCTCAGGGCATGGGCGCTCAGCACGCCGGAGACCTCGCGCACGATGCCGGGCCGGTCGTTGCCCAGCACCTGGATCTGGAGCAGCCGGTCGTCGGCGGCATCCGCGTCCGGCGACCCGGTGAGCACGGCGAGAGTCAGCAGTCCCTGCCCCTGGAGTCCGCGCAGCGCGGAACTCAGCTCCGGCGCCCGGTCTTCGGCGACCGAGACCTCGATCACACCCGCGAACGTTCCGGCGAGCTCCGCCAGCGAGCTGTTCTCCCAGTTGCCGCCGTGTGCATCCACGACATCGGCGACGGCGGCCACGAGGCCGGGACGGTCTGCACCCGCGACGGTGAGGATCAGAGTTGTCATGCGGCCAGCGTAGCCCGAGGGTCTCACTCCACCCAGACGCCCGTCTCGAGGAACCGATCCAGCCGCGCGCGGTGCGGGGCGAGGTCCCAGCCCTGCGCCGCCACCCACTCGTCGGAGTAGTACGTGCCGGCGTAGCGGACCCCGCTGTCGCAGATCAGGGTCACGACGCTGCCGGTCTCGCCCGCGTCCCGCATCCGGGCGATGAGCTGGAACGCGCCGTACAGGTTCGTGCCGGTCGAGCCGCCGGCCCAGTGCAGGGTGCGCTCGCGCAGCATCCGGATCGCGGCGATGGAGCCGGCATCGGGGACGCGGATCATCTCGTCGATCACGGTGGGTACGAACGAGGCCTCGACCCGCGGCCGGCCGATGCCCTCGATGCGGCTGGGGCGCCCGGCCGGCGGGTCGACAGTGCCTGCCCACCCGTCGTAGAACGCCGAGCCCTCGGGGTCGACCACGGCGATGCGGGTCTCGTGCCGGCGGTACTTCACGTACCGCCCGAAGGTCGCGCTCGTGCCACCCGTGCCGGCGCCGGTGACGATCCAGGCGGGGATCGGATGCCGCTCCTGCGCGAGCTGGCTGAACACGCTCTCGGCGATGTTGTTGTTGCCGCGCCAGTCGGTCGCGCGCTCGGCAAACGTGAACTGGTCGAGGTAGTGGCCCGTGCAATCGGAGGCGAGGCGCTGCGCCTCGGGCGACATGTCCTCGGCGCGGTCGACGAAGTGGCAGATGCCGCCGTAGAACTCGATGAGGTCGATCTTCTCCTGCACGGTCGAGCGCGGCACGACGGTGATGAACGGCAGGCCCAGCATCCGGGCGAAGTACGCCTCGGAGACCGCGGTCGACCCGCTCGACGATTCGACGAGGGTGGTGTCCTCGCGGATGCGGCCGTTGACCAGTCCGTAGAGGAGGAGCGAGCGCGCCAGGCGGTGCTTGAGCGACCCGGTCGGGTGCACGGACTCGTCTTTGAGGTAGAGGTCGATGCCCCACTCGGGCGGCAGCGGGAAGAGGTGCAGGTGCGTGTCGGCGCTGCGGTTGGCGTCGGCTTCCAGCAGGGCGATCGCGGTGCTGGTCCAGTCGCTCATGCCCTCGAGACTACCGGCCGGTCAGCCGACCGTCCCGGCGGGCGAGGCGCCACCGTCGCCGTCGACGTGCAGGAGAGAGGCCTGCCCCTGTTCCTGCTGCAGCTGGAACTCGAAGCGCGAGCGGTCGCCGCGGTGATACGCGATGAAGTACTCGATGGGCGTGCCGTCGGAGCTGCGGCTGATGCTGCGCAGTCGCAGCAGGGCCGAGCCGGCGCTGACCCCCAGGTGCTGCGCCTGCTCATGTGTGGCCACGGTCGCCTCCGCCGAGCGCACGCCGTGCGTTGCGACGATGTCGTTGTCGGCGAGCAGTCGGTAGAGCGATCCCTCGGTCAGGTCGGCGCCGAGAGTGACGGAGCCGACGGCCTCCGGCATCCAGGTCGTCGAGAGCGACCAGGGTTCGCCGTCGACGTGGCGCAGACGTTCCAGGAGCACGACCGGAGAGCCGACCGGCACCTCGAGCGCGAGCGCGACCTCCTCGTCGGCTGTGGCCTGCTCGTGCCGCAGCACGTCGCTGTGCACATGTCCGCCACGGCGCTCGACGTCGTCGTACAGTCCGACCAGCGTGTGCACGAGGCTCTCGCTCGTGCGGGGGCGTGAGACGAACGTGCCCTTGCCCTTCACCCGCTCGACCAGCCCCTCGTGCTCAAGCTGGGCGAGTGCCTGGCGCACGACCGTGCGCGAGATGCCGTACCGCTCGCACAGCCGGTGCTCGCCGGGCAGCGGGTCGCCGGGCTGCAGGCCGTCGCGGGCGATGCCGTCGATGATCAGCTGGCGCAGCTGGTCGTACATGGGTGCGGCGGAATGCCGATCGATCGCGTCGTCGACGATGGCCATCAGTACGCCACCCCCGCGTGCAGGATCACGTTCGCGTAGGGGGTGAACTCGCCGGAGCGCACGAACGCGCGGGCGCCCTGGCTGAGTTTCTTGAACTCCGCATGCGGGATGAGCTCGATCTCGAACCCCGTGCCGGCGAACCTCTCCCGCAGCGCCTCCAGCACTTCCGGGCTCTTCTGGGCGACCTCGGCCGAGACGGTCGCTCCTTCGACCACCAGCTCGGCGAGCACGGTGTCGAGCACGTCGAGGAATGCCGGAGCGCCGGGGCGATAGGCCAGGTCGATGCGTTCGGCACCCGGAGGAATGGGCAGGCCCGCGTCGGTGACGACGATCATGTCGGTGTGCCCGGTCTCGCTGATCACGCGGGAGAGCGCAGGATTGATCGTGGTGGCTGTCTTGCGCATGTGTCTCCTCGGTTCTCCGGGTGCTCGGGTTCGCTGGTTCAGCTCGCGACGGGGGCGGCCGTGCGGGCCGTCAGGAATGCGTCGACGTCGGCGCGGTGCGGCAGGCTCGGCGAGGCCCCCTGCTTCGTGACGGTCAGCGCGCCGGCCGCGGTGGCCAGGCGAACGGCATCCGCCAGAGTGCTGCCGTTCGCGAGAGCGGCACCGAGGTAGCCGGCGTACGCGTCGCCCGCCGCTGTCGTGTCGACCGCCTCCACCGGGAACGGCGGGATCACGGATGCGCCCTCGGCCGTCACGACGCACGAGCCCTGGCCCGCCAGGGTGATCACGGCGGCACCGACCCCCTGGGCGAGGAACCAGCGTCCGGCGCGCTCGGCCGACGCGGCATCCGTCACCTCGATGCCGCTGATCAGGGTCGCCTCGGTCTCGTTGGGGGTGACGATGTCGATGCTCCGCCAGATCTCGGCGTCGAGCTCGGCGGCCGGAGCCGGGTCGAGGATCACGGTCATGCCGTGCTCGCGCCCGCGCGCGGTGATGTGGGCGGTGAGCGCGGACGGCGTCTCGAGCTGGGTGAGCAGCACCGAGGTCGAGGGGGCGAGGGCCGCCAGCGCCTCGTCGATCTGCGCGGCGCTCAGCGCGGCGTTCGCGAGCGGCACCATCACGATGTCGTTCTGCGCCGACGAGTCGACGCGGATGTGCGCGACGCCGGTGGGGCCCGGAACCGTGCGCAGGTGTGCGAGGTCGACTCCCGCGGCCGTCAGTCCGTCCACGACGAGGTCGTGGAACAGGTCGTCTCCCACGCAGCCGACGAAGCTCGTGCGCGCACCGGAGCGTCCGGCGGCGACGGCCTGGTTCGCGCCCTTGCCGCCGAGCATGAGGGTGAACTCGTCGCCCAGGATCGTCTCGCCCCTGGCGGGCAGGCGTCGGGAGAAAGTGGTCACGTCGGCGGTGACGCTGCCGACGATGACGACGCCGGTGCGGTCCTCGGGGTGTGCGGGGGTCATCTCGCTCCTGATCTTCCTCGACGGCAGGCGTAGCCGACGCTTTGACAGACCGCGGTGGCTGTCATTACATTAGCCGAATCCGCACCTGTAACGACAGGTTGCCCGGGAGGAGACCCCGATGAACCCGATCGCGCCACGCCTGTATGTCGACAGCGCCGATGTCGACCGCGTCTCCCCGCTGCTCGCTGCGGGTGTGGTGCACGGCGTCACCACGAACCCGACCATCCTCGAACGGGGAGGCCGCACCGCCGCCGAGATCCCCGAGCTCTACGCCCGGTGGGAGTCGGAGGGAGCGCGTGAGATCTTCTTCCAGACCTGGGGCGGCGACACCGCTTCGTTCCTCCGCAACGCCGAGGGCATCCGTGCGCTGGGCGACCGGGTGGCCGTGAAGGTTCCGGCCACGGCCGCAGGCTTCGCCGCGGCATCCGCTCTGGTGCGCGACGGCGCCACGGTGCTCGTCACGGCCGTGTACTCGGTCGCGCAGGCGCTGGCGTGCGCCTCGATCGGCGCGCAGTACATCGCCCCGTATCTCGGACGGATGCGCGATGCGGGACTCGACGGCGACGCGACGATCGCCCGGATGCAGGCGGTGTGCGCAGGGAGCGACTCGAACGTGCTCGCGGCATCCCTGCGCTCGCCGGATGACATCACCGGCCTGCGACTGGCGGGAGTGCCCTATTTCACCGCCGCGCCCGACGTGCTCGACCGGGTGCTCTTCCACGAGGTGAGCGACAGCTCAGCGGCGGAGTTCGACGCCGCGATGGTGCGCCTGGGCGCGTGAACCCCGTCTGTTGAACCCGGTCTGCTGAACCCCGTCTGTTGAACCCGCTCTGTTGAACTCCGTTGGGCGGGGTCAGCTCGCCGCCGCCTGGCGCAGCCAGCGCTCCACGCCCGCGATATGAGCGGTGGCGAGGGAGATCGCGAGAGCCGAGTCGTGCTGGGCGATCGCGTCGGCGATGGCCCGGTGCTCCGACAGGGTGCGCTCGACCGCGCCACCCTCGGTGAGGCCGCGCCACACGCGAGCGCGCACGGTCTGACTGCTGAGGTGCTCGATCAGGCTCGCGAGGTATGCATTGCCGGACATCGCGACGATCTCGCGGTGGAAGCGGATGTCATGGTCGACCAGAGACTCGATCGTGACGGCGGCATCGACAGAATCGACCTCGTCCTGCAACTCGGCGATCTGTTCGTCGGTGCCGAGTGTGGCCGCGAGCCCTGTCGCCTGCGACTCCAGCATCCGACGCACCGCGAAGATCTCGAGCATGGAGTCGTCGTCGTGCATGTCGACGACGAACGAGATCGCCTCCAGCAGCAGATGCGGTTCGAGGCTCGTCACGTAGGTGCCGTCGCCGCGTCGCACGTCGAGGACCCGGATGACCTCCAGCGCCTTGACCGCCTCACGCATCGAGCTGCGGGAGAGGCCGAGTCGCTCGGACAGCTCCTTCTCGGGGGGAAGTCGATCACCGGGGGCGAGCTCGCCCGCGACGATCATCGCCTTGATCTTCTCGATCGCCTCGTCGGTGACTGCCATGGCGTCATCCTAGCGATTGATCGGATGTCTCCGGCAGGATGGAGCCATGCGCGTTCTCGATTCACATCTGCACCTCTGGGATCCGGAGGCTCTGACCTACACCTGGCTCGAGGGGCCGATGGCGTACCGGTTCGCCGACCTGGAGCTCGAGCACGCCCGTCTACCCGGGGCGCAGCCGGAGAAGTCGGTCTTCGTGCAGGCCGAGACCGTCGCAGAGGACTTCCTCGACGAAGTGAAGTGGGTCGCCGGCCGGGCCGCCGCGCTCGGCATCGTCGGCATCGTCGCCGGGATCCGTCTCGACCGCGGCACCGACACGGTCGCACACCTGGAGGGGCTCATGGCCGAGCCCCTCGTCGTGGGTGTCCGGCACAACCTGCAGGGAGAGCCGGACGGACTGGCGGTGTCGGCGGCGTTCGTGACCGGTGCGCGCGAGGTCGCCGCGCGCGGCTTGACCTTCGACGCATGCGTGCGCGCTGACCAGCTCCCGGACATCACCCGCTTCGCCGGTGCGATCCCGGAGCTGCAGATCGTGCTCGACCATCTCGGCAAGCCTGCGGTGGGAACGGCTGCCGCCCCGCTCGCTCCGACCCCGGAATGGGTGCGCGACCTGACCGAGCTGTCGCGCCACCCGAACGCGTTCTGCAAGCTCTCGGGGCTGCCCGGCGAGGCCGGCGGCGACTGGAGCGCGGCGCAGCTCATACCGTTCCTCGACGTGGCGGCCGATGCGTTCGGGATCGAGCGGCTGATGTGGGGGAGCGATTGGCCGGTCTCGGTCATCGGACCGGCCGAGGTCGGCGACCCGCACGCGCCGGCCGACGGCTCGCCGACCTATCAGCCCACGGCTCGCATGCGCTGGGCCGACACCGTGGTCGCCTGGGCGGATGCGCGAGGGCATGACCTCGATGCGCTCCTGTGGCGCAATGCCGAGCAGTTCTATCGCACCGCTCAACCGCGGCATATCCCGTCGGACGAGGCTCCGCGCTCCGGCATCCGGGGCTGGCTCCGCGGCCACCGCGGCTGAGGGTCGTCTTTCGGCGTTCCGGTCGCAGTGGTTCCGGTCGCAGTTGCTGCCGCGCGGTGCCGGCCTCGGCGTTCCGGTCGCAGTTGCTGCCGCGCTGGCGCGACCGAAGCGGCGTCAACTGCGACCGGAACTGGTGCCGGGGTGCCCGACGAGCGCACGTCGGATTCGTAGGATCAGCTCCTCGGGGCGCGCGAACAGGGTGCTGGTGACCTCGATCACCGTCCAGCCCGCGGCCCGAAGTGCGGCTATCCGCTCGACATCGGCGGCGTAGCGCTGGGCGTGCCGGAGCCCCTGATACTCGATCGCCACCTTCCGGGTCGGATACGCGAGATCCACGCAGGCGAGGAACCGACCGTGGTCGTCATAGACATCGACGTTGAGCTCCGGTTCTGGGAGACCTGCCCACACGATGCGACACCGCACTGTGGACTCGCGCGCAGACCACGAGTCCTCGCGGATGAGTTCGATCGCCCGTCGAAGGCGGGTGGCGCCGACACGGCGTCCGAGCTCGACTGCGGTGCGCAGTCCATCGACGGTCGAGTAGGAGGCCTTGCCCGCATGCGGTCGGCCGTATCCGACTCGCCAGACACGACAGAAGTAGTCACCGAGGGCGACGAGGTCGAGCAGGCTCCACGTTCCGAGACCGGCGAACGTCAGCTCCGGGCTGGCGACCGTCAGCCCAGATGGGCGGAGGATGCGGGCGACAGGCGCACGAAGTCGATGAGCCCGTACTCCGTCCGCGCGGACGAGTGAACCCGAACCGAGGGTGGTGACGTGCACCGGGAGTGTGCGCCCGTCGGCGGGCCGTCCATCAGTGAGCACCAGAGGCATCGGACCGCCCCAGATCGCGACGGCGCTCTCGTGACTGAGGAACTGACCCGAGCGCAGCCGAGGGCCGTACTCGTGGGCGCGGGTGCGTCTCTCGACCTGTTGTCGCTCGAACGGGTCGAGATCGGCGCGATCGGCGGGGGTGCGCACCTGGCGCCGAACTCCACGGAACGGGATCTCGAGGTCGCGTCGGCGCAGGCGGCCCTTGTTGATCCCGGCATCCAGCGCCTGTTGCACGGAGAACGACGCGCCGAGATGCGCAGGAAGTGGGCGAGACGAAGTCATCGCGCCACGATTGCAGGGTTGCTCGGACGCTGCTGCGGCTTTCCACAGGGGCGGCGGTGCTGCGCTCCGGTCGCAGTTGTTGCCGTCCTCGCGCGGTGGACGCGGCGTCAACTGCGACCGGAACGTGCGTGAGCTGGGCTGACCGGCGTCAACTGCGACCGGAAGGCGGAAGGGGGAAGGCGGAAGGCGGAAGGGGGAAGGCGGAACGCGGAAGGCGGAAGGCGGAAGGGGGCTACTCCGCGCGCAGGCGCAGCTGAGCCATGCCGCCGTCGACCTCGATGAAGGTGCCGGTGGTCGAGCCGGAACCGGGGCCCACGAGATAGGCGACCGCGGCGGCGACCTCGTCGGGGCTGACCAGGCGACCGTGCGGCTGGCGGGCTTCGAGGGCCGCACGCTCGGCGGCGGGGTCGGCTGCCGAGTCGAGCAGGCGTCCCACCCACGGGGTATCGGCCGTGCCGGGGTTGACCGCGTTCACGCGGATGCCCTCGCGGAGGTGGTCGGCGGCCATCGCGCGGGTCAGGGCTGCGACGGCTCCCTTCGATGCGCTGTAGAGCGCCCGCTGCGGCAGTCCGGTGGTCGAGGCGATGGATGCCGTGTTGCACACCGCCGCCGACGGAGACTTCCGCAGCCAGGGCAGCGCCGCAGCGGTCACGCGGGCGATGCCGGTGACGTTGACCGAGAGCACGCGGGCCCATTCGTCGTCGTCGTTCGCGGTGATGTCGCCCTGCGCGCCGATGCCGGCGTTGTTGACGACGATGTCGATGCGCCCGAACCTCTCGGCGACGGCGCCCACCGCAGCCTCGACGCTCGCGCGGTCGGAGACGTCGGCGGTGAAGGCAGCGAAGGCAGGGTCGGCCGCGGCGATGTCACGGTCGAGGACGGCGATGATCGCGCCGCCGACGTGCAGACGCTGGGCGATGGCCGCGCCGATTCCGGATGCTCCGCCGGTGACGATCGCCACCAGCCCGTTCAGTCCATCCGCGCTCACTTCCGGGCCTCCCATGCCACGAACTCCTGCCGTTGACGGCCGAGGCCGTCGATCTCGATCTCGACCACGTCGCCGGCGGCGAGGTAGGGGTACTTGCCCGAGAGGGCGACGCCCTGCGGAGTGCCGGTCAGGATCAGGTCGCCCGGCTCGAGGGTCACGTACTGCGACAGGTGGTGCACGATGTGCTCGACCGTGAAGATCATGTCGCTCGTGTTCGAGTCCTGGCGCGGCTCGCCGTTCACGAAACTGCGAAGGCCGAGCGCGTGGTGGTCGACCTCGTCGGGGGTGACCAGCCAGGGGCCGGTGGGGTTGAACCCGGGCGCGATCTTGCCCTTGGACCATTGACCGCCCGACACCTCGATCTGGAACGCCCGCTCGGAGACATCGTTCGCGGCGACGAACCCGGCCACGTGGGCGAGCGACTCCTCGGGGGAGTCGAGGTAGGCGGCGCGGGCGCCGATCACGATGCCGAGTTCGACCTCCCAGTCGGTCTTCTCGCTGCCGCGGGGGATCGTGACCGAATCGTTCGGGCCGACCACCGTGTTGGGCGTCTTGAGGAAGAGGATCGGGATGGTGGGCGGCTCCGAACCCGACTCGGCCGCGTGGGCCGCGTAATTCATGCCGATGCAGATCACCGCGCTCGGGCGGGCGATCGGGGCGCCGATGCGCATCGACGCGGCATCAGCGAGTTCGGGCAGCTCGCCGGCATCCCGGGCGGCCGTCACGCGGGAGGCGAAGTCGCCCGCGAGGAAGTCGCCGTTCACATCGGATGTCACGGAGCGGAGGTCGAGGTATCGGTCGCCCTCCACGAGGACGGGGATCTCATTCCCGGGGGTGCCGAGCCGCGCGAACTTCATGTTTCTCCTGATCGGTCGGGAGGCCGCGATGAGGCGGCCGGTCTCGTTGACAGTATAGACATCCGATGTTTACACTCCAAGGGATCCGCACGGAAGCAACAGGCCGTGCATGGAGAGGAATCCCGTGAGCCGTATCGTCGCCCTCGACACCACCGACATCCGCTTCCCCACGTCCCTGAGCCTGGACGGGTCAGATGCGATGAACCCCGACCCCGACTACTCGGCCGCGTACGTCATCGTGCGCACCGACGCCGGCGACGACAACGAGGGGCACGCGTTCGTCTTCACGATCGGTCGCGGCAACGACGTGCAGGTCGCAGCCATCGATGCGCTCGCGGGGCACCTCGTGGGGCGGGAGATCGAGCCTTTGCTCGACGACATGGGCGGCACGTTCCGCGACATCATCGGCGACTCGCAGCTGCGCTGGCTGGGACCCGAGAAGGGGGTCATGCACATGGCCATCGGCGCGGTCATCAACGCGCTGTGGGACATCAAGGCCAAGCGCGCCGGGCTCCCGCTCTGGCAGCTGCTCGCGCGCATGACGCCGGAGGAGCTCGTCGACCTGGTCGACTTCCGCTACCTGACGAATGCCCTCACACGGGAGGATGCTCTCGCGATCCTGCGAGCCGCCGAGCCCGGTCGCGCCGAGCGCGAGCGGCAGCTGCTCGACACCGGATATCCGGGCTACACGACCAGCCCGGGTTGGCTCGGTTACTCCGACGAGAAGCTCGAGCGCCTCGCCCGCGAGGCCATGGCCGACGGCTTCACCCAGATCAAGCTCAAGGTCGGCGCCGACCTCGACGACGACATCCGTCGCTTCCGCAAGGCGCGGGAGGTGTGCGGGCCGGACTTCCCGATCGCGATCGATGCCAACCAGCGGTGGGAGGTCTCGGAGGCGATCGAGTGGGTGAACGCGCTCGCCGAGTTCCACCCCGCGTGGATCGAGGAGCCCACCAGCCCCGACGACGTGCTCGGTCACGCCGAGATCGCCCGCGGTGTGGCGCCGATCCGCGTCGCCACCGGCGAGCACGCGCAGAACCGAGTGATCTTCAAGCAGCTGCTGCAGGCCGAGGCGATCTCCGTCATGCAGATCGACGCCGTGCGCGTGGCCGGCGTCAACGAGAACATTGCGAACCTGCTCCTCGCCGCGAAGTTCGGCGTGCCGGTCTGCCCGCACGCAGGTGGGGTGGGTCTGTGCGAGGCGGTGCAGCACCTGTCGATGTTCGACTTCGTCGCGGTGACCGGCACCCGCGAGGGCCGCATGATCGAATTCGTCGACCACCTACACGAGCACTTCGTCGTGCCCACCGACATCCAGGGCGGTTCGTACATGGCGCCGACCGCGCCGGGCAACGGTATGGAGATGAAGGCCGAAAGCATCGCGACCTTTACCTGGAAGGGTGCCCATGTCGGCGCCTGATCGGAGCGGAGTGCCCGAGCGTCTGTCGGTTCCCCCGCTGGGCTACGGAGCCGCGAACGTTGGCAACCTGTTCCGCCCGCTGACCGACGACGAGGCGTGGGCCGTGCTGGATGCGGCGTGGGAGAGCGGCATCCGTTTCTACGACACGGCGCCGCACTACGGACTCGGGCTCTCGGAGCGTCGGCTCGGGGCCTTCCTGCAGACCAAGCCGCGAGAGGACTACGTGCTCTCGACCAAGGCCGGGCGTCTGCTGCGACCGAACCCCGACCGCACCGGCGGCCTCGACACCGCGAACGACTTCCACGTGCCGGACGACCTGCAGCGCGTGTGGGACTTCTCGGCCGCGGGCATCCGCACCAGCATCGAGGAGTCCCGCGAACGCCTGGGCATCGAGCGCATCGACCTGCTCTACCTGCACGACCCCGAGCGGCATGACCTCGACCTCGCGCTCGCCGAGGCGCTGCCCGCGATGGAACGGCTGCGCGCCGACGGTGAGGTGACCGCGATCGGCATCGGTTCGATGGTGTCGGACGCGCTCTCGGCCGCCGTGCGTTCGGCCGACCTCGACCTCATCATGGTGGCCGGCCGGTACACGCTGCTCGAGCAGCCGGCCGCGGTCGACGTGCTGCCCGCCTGCCGGGAGACCGGGACCGGGGTAGTGGCGGCATCCGTCTTCAACTCCGGGCTGCTCGCATCGAGCGAGCCGCGTCGTGACGGGCGCTACGAGTACGGGCAGCTTCCCGACGAGCTGTGGGACCGGCTCGTGCGCATTGCCGCCGTATGCGCCGAGCACGACGTGCCGCTGCCCGCGGCGGCGATCCAGTTCCCGCTGCAGTCCGACGTCGTGCGCTCGGTCGTGGTGGGTGGCAGTCGCCCCGCGCAGCTGCGGCAGAATGCGGAGTACGCCGCGCTCGAGATCCCGACGGCGCTGTGGGAGAACCTGGCAGCGGAGGGGCTCATCCCCGCTGACCCGCCCGCCGCCTGAATCACCCGCCGCAGCCCCCCGTCGGCTCGACGAAAGGAGCACTCGTGCTCGAAGGAATCCATCCCCTGCTGACCGGAGAGCTGCTGTTGTACCTCGACCGCATGGGGCACTCCGACGCCGTGGTCGTCGCTGATGCGCACTTCCCCGCATGGGGCCTGGGCGCACGGGTGATCGACCTCCCCGGCACGACGACGCCCGAGGTCGTCGCGGCCATCCGCACCGTGCTGCCCCTCGACGACGCGCCGGGCATCGATCTCATGACCTCAGCGGACGGCGAGGTGCTCGATGTGCAGCACGAGCTCATGGCGGCGGCGGGCACAGCCGTCGACACGACGGCCTTCGTCGAGCGGTTCGCGTACTACGAGGTCGCGAAGGCCGCGTACCTGCTGGTGCGCACGGGCGAGACCCGCAAGTACGGCAACGCGCTGCTGCGCAAGGGGGTCGTCGGGCACCCCTCCGCGTGAGGCGTGAGGGAGGACGGCCCGCCTCAGCGACCTATCGTCGACTCCCGCACGATGAGCTCGGCGGGGAACGGCGTCGTCGCGGGTGGGGGAGCCGAGGGATCGGCGAGCTGCTGCAGGAGGGCGGCCCCGGCGGCGCGGCCGATCTCGTAGCCGGGCTGCCGCACGCTCGTGAGAGGCACGACGCCCTGGTGCGCCTGGGCGACATCGTCGAACCCCACGAGCGCGATGTCTTCCGGCACCGGGATGCCGTGGCGCAGGAGTTGGGTCAGCACGCCGAGCGCGACCATGTCGTTCGCGGCGAACACGGCGTCGGGCCGCTCGGCGGCGGGCATCGCGATGATCTGCGCCCCGGCCTGCAGGCCGTCTTCGGTCGCCAGGTGCGGCACGTCGAGGGTCGACACGATCGCGTCGGTCCCTGCCGCCGCCTCGCGAAGCCCGGCGAGGCGGTCGTTCGACTGACTCACCGCGGGACTGCCGAGGAACAGGATGCGCCTCCGGCCGAGCTCCACGAGATGCTCTCCTGCGAGTCGCCCGCCCGCGCGATCGTCGAACAGCACCGACGCGACCTTCGACGAATCGGGGATCGGGCCGACCACGACGGAGCGGATGCCGCGATCGGCGAGCGCTTCCAGACGCGGCACCACGTCGCCGAGCGGGTAGATGACGATGCCCTGCACTCGGTGCGCCTCGAACATGTCGAGGTTGCGCCGCTCCTGCGCGTCGTCGCGGTTGCTGTTGCTGAAGAACAGCGACCAGCCGCCCTCGCGCGCCACGTCCTCGACCCCGCGGGAGAGGTCGTGGAAGTACGGCAGCCAGGCGTCGAGCAGGATGAGCGCGAGAGCCTTGCTCGCACCCGCACGCAGCTGCCGAGCGGACTCGTTCGGCACGAAGCCGAGCTGCTCGATCGCCGCCCGCACCCGCTCCCGGCTTGCCGCTCCGAGCACGTGCGGGTGATTGAGGTAGTTCGAGACGGTGGAGGAGGAGACCCCGGCGAGGGCGGCGACGTCCTTGACGCTCGCGGGCATGGGTCTCCTTCGTCTGGCCGCGTCGGTCGGGCTTCCCGCCCGGCCGGCGGCCTCAGGATATCGGAGGAGTTGCAACGTGCCAAGAAAGTTCTTGACAGGGTTCTCCCGCCCGACGTAGCGTGACTCGCACACCGGAGTTGGCACGTGCCAACTCTGGACGGCGACGGTGCCGCACACCCGCTGGGAGAGGCCTCATGAACATCGGCTGCCACGGGCTCGTCTGGACAGGGAACTTCGATGCCGAGGGCATCCGACTGGCGGTGCGGAAGACGAAGGAGGCGGGCTTCGATCTCATCGAGTTCCCGCTGATGGACCCGTTCTCGTTCGACGTCTCCGTCGCGAAGGATGCGCTGGAGGAGCATGACCTCGCCGTCAGCGCATCACTCGGGCTCTCCGAGGCGACCGATGTCACAAGCGTCGACCCCGCGATCGTCGCGGCCGGCGAAGCACTGCTCATCAAGGCCGTCGACGTGCTCGCGGATCTCGGCGGCCAGCACTTCTGCGGCGTGATCTACAGCGCCATGAAGAAGTACATGGAGCCGGTGACCGCCGAGGGGCTCGCGAGCAGCCGCGCCGCGATCGCGCGGGTCGCCGACCACGCCGCCGGGCGCGGCGTCTCGGTCTCGCTCGAGGTCGTGAATCGCTATGAGACGAACGTGCTGAACACGGCGCGTCAGGCCCTGGCTTACGTCGCCGAGGTCGATCGCCCGAACCTCGGAATCCATCTCGACACGTACCACATGAACATCGAGGAGTCGGATATGTTCGCGCCGGTGCTCGACGCCGCCCCCGCCCTGCGCTACGTGCACATCGGCGAGAGCCACCGGGGCTATCTCGGTACCGGGACCGTCGACTTCGACACTTTCTTCAAGGCGCTCGGTCGTATCGGGTACGACGGCCCGATCGTCTTCGAATCGTTCTCGTCGGCGGTCGTCGCCCCCGACCTCAGCCGCATGCTCGGCATCTGGCGGAACCTCTGGACCGACAACGTCGAGCTCGGCGCCCATGCCAACGCGTATATCCGCGACAAGCTCGTGGCCGTCGATTCGATCCGGCTCCACTGAGCGGGACTCCCGGGCCGGAACAGCGAAGCGACAGACGGAAGATCAAGATGTCATTACAGGTCTTCCGCATCCGGCCGTCTTTAGATACATTCAGATACAACTTGCGCTGCCCGTAGCGTAGGAAGCAGAATTGATCCGATGTTTGCGACGGAATGATCCGTCGACGTCGAAGCATGACCTTCAAGGAAGCAGGTGAGCGCATGAGTGGACCCATCCTCCGGGTCGAGGGGATCAGCAAAGGATTCCCCGGCGTGCAGGCGCTGAAGGACGTGCACCTCGAGGTGCACGCCGGCGAGGTGCTGGTGCTCGTGGGCGAGAACGGCGCGGGAAAGTCGACCCTGATGAAGATCCTCTCGGGGATCTACACCAAGGACGAGGGCACGATCACGTTCGAGGGCCAGGAAGTCGAGCTCACGAGCCCCCTCCAGGCGCAGGAGCTCGGCATCACGATCATCCATCAGGAGCTCAACCTGATGCCCGATCTGACCGTGGCGCAGAACATCTACGTGGGCCGAGAGCCCACCACGGGGCCGTTCCTGTCGGAGCGCAAGCTGAACGCGCAGACGGCCGAGCTGCTGCAGCGCCTCGACATCCACCTGAATCCCCGGCAGCTGGTCGGCGAGCTCACGGTGGCCGAGCAGCAGATGGTCGAGATCGCCAAGGCTCTGTCCTTCAACGCCAAGGTCCTGATCATGGACGAGCCCACCTCGGCCCTCACCGACACCGAGGTCGAGACGCTCTTCGTGCTGATCGAGCAGCTCAAGGCGCGGGGCACCGGGATCGTCTACATCTCGCACCGCATGGACGAGCTGCGCCGTCTGGCCGACCGCGTGACCGTCCTGCGCGACGGCACATACATCGGATCACTCGACAGGGCCGAGATCACCATCCCGACGATCATCGAGATGATGGTCGGACGGGTGATCGACGAGGGAACGCGCCCCCAGGCCCGCGAGCACGCGAACGATCCGGTGGTCCTCGAGGTGCAGGGGCTGTCGACCAAGACCCTCCTCAAGGACGTCTCGTTCCAGCTCCACAAGGGCGAGATCCTCGGCTTCGCCGGGCTGATGGGCGCGGGGCGCACGGAGACCGCCAGGGCCGTGATCGGGGCCGACCACCGCGACAGCGGCACGATCTCCATCGACGGTCGCACGGTGCGGATCGCCCAGCCGGCGGATGCGGTGCATCACGGCGTCGGCTACCTCTCGGAGGACCGCAAACTGCTCGGTCTCATGCTCGAGCAGGACGTGACGTTCAACACCGTGCTCGCCTCGCTCGGCTCCTATGCCAACGGCATCGGATGGATGGGCGACAGCAAGGCCAAGAACCGCACCAAGGACTACGTGCAGCAGCTGCGCATCAAGACGCCGTCGGTGAACCAGGTCGTCAAGCTCCTCTCCGGAGGCAACCAGCAGAAGGTCGTCATCGCCCGGTGGCTGATGCGCGACTGCGACATCCTCATCTTCGACGAGCCGACCCGAGGGATCGACGTCGGCGCGAAGGAGGAGATCTACCGCCTCATGCAGCAGCTCGCCGACGCGGGCAAGTCCATCATCGTCATCTCGTCCGAGCTCCCCGAGATCCTCCGGGTCGCGAACCGCATCGCCGTGTTCGCGAACGGTCGCATCACCGGGACGCTCCGCAACGAGGAAGCCAGCCAGGAGAAGATCATGCAACTCGCAGCCCATGGGGAGGAAGACTGATGAGCACCCCGCAGCAGCCCGGATCGTCGACGACGACGATCATCCAGACCGCCGTGAACGAGAACACGGACAAGAGGGATGTCGGAGCATTCCTGAAGCGGCAGTTCCAGCAGTCGCTCGCGTTCGGCACACTCATCGTGCTGGTCATCTTCTTCTCGATCGCCAGCCCGAACTTCTTCACCTTCAGCAACATCGCCACCGTGCTGCTGTCGACCGCCGTCATCGGCATCCTCGCCCTCGGCACCACGTTCGTCATCATCACCGGCGGAATCGACCTGTCGATCGGGACGGGCATGGCGCTGTGCGCCGTGATGACCGGGGTCATCGTCACCAACCTCGGCCTCCCGGTCTGGCTCGGGGTGATCGGCGGTATCGCGACCGGCGTGTTGATGGGGCTGATCAACGGCGTCAACATCACGTTCCTGCGGCTGCCTCCGTTCATCGCGACGCTGGCCATGATGATGATCGCCGGCGGCCTCGCCCTCGTGATCTCGAACGTCGCGCCGATCTACTTCTCGACCTCGGCTCCCGACTTCAAGAAGATCGCCCTCGGCGTGATCATCCCCGGCATCCCGAACGCCGTGCTCATCACCGCCGCCCTCGCGATCGTCGCCTGGCTCGTGCTGTCGAAGACCCTCCTCGGCCGCTACACCTTCGCGATCGGATCGAACGAGGAGGCCACCCGCCTCTCCGGCGTGAACACCCGCCGCTGGACGATCCTCATCTACATGTTCGCCGGCGCCTTCACCGGCATCGCGGGCATCGTCATCGCGGCCCGCCTCGACTCCGCCCAGCCGCAGATCGGCACCGGGTACGAGCTGCAGGCCATCGCGGCCGTGATCATCGGCGGCACATCGCTGCTCGGTGGACGCGGTTCGATCCTCGGCACCGTGATCGGCGCGCTGATCATGAGCGTCCTCGTCAACGGCCTGCGGATCATGTCGATCCAACCCGAGTGGCAGAACATCGTCGTCGGCGTCGTCGTCCTGCTCGCCGTCTTCCTCGATTCGCTGCGCAACCGGCAGCGCACCTGAGACCAGGGCGGCGGCGAAACCCGTGCCCGCTGCCGTCCCACCCGGACCCGTCCGGAACCGCGGAGCGATCCGCACAGGCACCAGGAATGTCCCATCACGTCGGCCTGGCCGGCACCACACAGAACCATCCGACTCGTATTCAAACAATGGAGTTCTCATGAAATTCGGGAAGAAGACCGCATTCGCGGCCCTCGTGGCCGCATCCGCGCTGGTGTTCGCCGGCTGTGCCGGCGGCGGGGACGTGATCGAGGAGGGCTCCGGCGGCGACACCGGCAGCGGCGACGGCGAGATGTACATCGCCCTCGTCTCGAAGGGCTTCCAGCATCAGTTCTGGCAGGCCGTCAAGAAGGGCGCCGAGCAGAAGGCCGAGGAGCTCGGGGTGACGATCACCTTCGACGGCCCCGCCGCCGAGACCGAGATCGCACAGCAGCTCGAGATGCTGACCGCCGCGATCGACAAGAACCCGGATGCCATCGCCTACGCCGCACTCGACCCCGAGGCGTGCGTCGCTCCGCTCGAGCAGGCGAAGTCGAAGGACATCCCCGTCGTGTACTTCGACGCACCCTGCAACGGCGACGTGGGCCTGAGCCTCGCAGCCACAGACAGCAAGGTCGCCGGAGCGCTGGCCGCCGAGCACATGGCCGACCTGATCGGCGGCGAGGGCGAGGTCGCCATCGTGGGCCACTCGCAGATCAACTCGACCGGAGTCGAGCGTCGTGACGGCTTCGTCGAGAAGATCGAGGCGGACTACCCCGACATCGAGATCGTCGACATCCAGTACGGCGACGGCGACCACCTGAAGTCGGCCGACATCGCCAAGACGATCATCGCCGCCCACCCCGACCTCAAGGGCATCTACGGCACCAACGAGGGCTCCGCGATCGGCGTCGTGAACGCCGTCAACGAGTTGGGCCTGGAGAAGGGCAAGATCACCATCGTCGGCTTCGACTCCGGTGCCGCGCAGATCAACGCCATCAAGGACGGCACCATGGCCGGCGCGATCACGCAGGACCCGATCGGCATCGGCGAGCAGGTCGTCCAGGCCGCATACGACGCGGCCAACGGCGACGACGTCGAGGAGTTCTACGACACCGGTTCGTACTGGTACGACAAGAGCAACATCGAGGACGAGAAGATCGCCGCGGTGCTCTACGAGTGACACCCCGCTGAACGAAGAAGCCCCTCACCGTCGGGTGGGGGGCTTCTTCGCGTCCGGGTGGATGTGTGGGGACGGATGTCGGAAGGATTCCCGGATGCAGGAAGGGGCCCCGGCGATTCGCCCGATATGTGTGCTTTCTCCCGACGGGTGCACGGGCCGGTGGTCGGAGTTCGACGATCGAGTCCGGGAATCGAGGTCAGGATCTGTCCGGGGCGGCTGTCAGAGTGATCTCGACGAAAGGACACCCACCATGAGCAGCACACCCGCCCTCCCTGCCGGATCGAACACCGTCAACCCCTTCCTCATGACCGATGACGCCGCCCGCATCATCGACTTCGTGATCGAGGTCTTCGAGGCGACCGACGTCCCCGAGGCCCGCACCGTCGACACCGACGGCCTGATCTTGCACTCCGAGCTGCGCATCGGCGATTCCGTCATCACCGTCGCCGACCGAAAGCCCGACTGGCCCTTCACCCCGGGATTCATCCAGGTGTACGTCGACGACGTCGAGGGAACGCTCGCACGAGCCGTCGGACTCGGCGCCCGTATCGTGACGAGGCCGACGGACTTCTTCGGAGACACGTTCTCGCGCTTCGCCGATCCTT
The DNA here is from genome assembly GCF_042269505.1 of Microbacterium sp. NPDC055988. Lineage (NCBI taxonomy): Bacteria > Bacillati > Actinomycetota > Actinomycetes > Micrococcales > Microbacteriaceae > Microbacterium > Microbacterium sp. NPDC055988. Next base: position 670,291 of record NZ_JBHJXY010000001.1, on the reverse strand, counting down.
CGGGAAACCTCTGGTGGGTCTACACACATGTTCCGCAGGAGCAGGTGTGGGATGCCGACGGAGCGGACGCCGCCTCGTGGAGTGGCTCTGGGGACGGTGAAGAGGCGGACGATCACGGTGCCGCCGAAGAGGACTGGTCGAGCTTCACCTCGCCCGAGCTCGAGTACATCCACGAAAGCCTCGTCGAGGCGATGGCATCTTTGCGGGATCCCCGGCTCGATCGCTGAATGGCGTGGTCGTCGGAGGCGGCAGAGGAGGAAGGTGAGCTGCGACGAACCTGATCAGGGCGCGAGGGCCAGAAGCTGGGCCGGTGTGGTCACGAGCATCCGGTGCACGGCGGCCTCGCCCACGGCGTCGCGCAGACGGGGGAGGTAGCGGTCGCCGAGGTAGGCGAGTCCGGGCATGCCGCCGTAAGCGATGTACCGCGTGCGCCGGGCGACGTCGCCGCCGAGCACGATCCGATGACCGGCGCCGCGCTCGAACACCGCGACCGTCAGGGCGAGCAGCTCCGCGTCGGAGCGGGTGCGCGGACGAGCGAAGCCGTCGTAGCCGAGGTGAGCCCCGCGTTCGGCCAGGGACGCGTGCAGGCCGGGGTCGGGGTCGCGATCGGCATGCGCGAGCACGACGCGGTCGGCTGCCACGCCCTCGGACGCGAGCAGGTCGAGCACCTCGTGGGCCGCCGTGCCGAACTCCAGATGCACCATGACCGGAGCGCCCGTCACGCGGTGCGCCTCGGCGACGGCGAGCAGGGTGGTGCGCTCGAACGGGCTGATGCGCCAGTAGTCGGCGCCGCCCTTGAGCATCCCTGCGCGCACGGGGCCGCCATCGGGCGCTGCGGCCAGGGGCACCTCGGGTGCTTCGAAGATCTCCGCGTCGTCGGCGGGCATTCCGCGCGTGATGTCGGCGATGAACAGCGCGGCCAACCGATCGGCGGTCCACGCCTGCATCGGATGGTCCGCGCCGTAGTGGGCCTCACGGTGTCGTCCGGTCGTCGCGACGATGCGGAGCCCGGTCGAGGCGCTGATCCGGGCGAGCGCTCCCGGGGCGCGCGCGAGGCCGAACGGCGTGGCATCCACCATCGCCTCGAACCCGCTCGCCTGCAGCAGAGCCGCTTCTTCTCCCGAGGCCTTCTCGTCGTCGAGCTCATCGCCCGGCAGCAGCGGCGACACCTGGAACAGGTGCTCGTGGTAGTCCACCCGCCCGAGGAGCGCAGGGTCGATGTCGCCGAGCACGGTGCGGACGACGGCGGGCATCAGCGCACCGACTCCGCGGCCTCGGCGAGTCGCTCGACCACCTCGGGGGTCAGATCGAGCTCGAACACGTCGGCCACCACCTGCGACCAGCCGTGGATGAAGTAGCGCCAGCCGTCGACAACGTGCAGCCCGCGTGCGGATGCCTGCGCCTCAGCCTGGTGCAGGAACTCGAGCGAGCCGCGGTAGTTGAACTCCCACACGTAGGCCCGCTCAGGGAACACCACGTCGTCGGTCAGGGGCGAGCCGGGGCGATCCTTGCCGAGCCCGGTCGCGTTGGCGATCACAGATCCTGCGGGGGCTGCGGACACGAGCGCATCGGCGTCTGCGGGGGATGCGGTCACGACGTACTCGATCAGCCCCTCGCGGGTGCCGTGCTGGCGGTGCACCTCGCGCAGGTGGTCGAGCTTGTCCTGCGTGCGGGCAGTGACCGTGATCTTCGCGGGGGCGTCGTCGCGTTCGGCCAGGGCCCAGCTCAGCGCGGTGCCCGAGCCGCCGGCCCCGAGGATCACGACCTCGGCTCCGGTGCGGGTGAAGTGCTCGGCGGGAAGGAAGTCGTTCAGCGCAAGGTCGACCGTGATCGGGTCTTTGGCCCGCCCCGACAGGATCGGACCGCGCTTCGAGATGCTGGAGATCTCGGAGCACGACACCGCGAACGGGTCGAGTTCGTCGAAGAGGTCGGCGGCCGCGGCGTACACGTTCATCTTGTGCGTGGTCACGAGGGCCCCACGGTGATGCGGGTCGTCGCGGATCTGCTCCACCATCGCGCGGTACTGCGCGGGGTCGGCATCCATCGGCAGGTCGTGGCCGACCAGGGTGCGGGTCGGAAGGCCCAGGATGTCGGCCCAGAGCGGGAAGACCTTCATGATCGACGACGACGCGGTGGTCACCCCGACGAAGCCCATGTAGTCGGCGGATGCCGTGGCGGGCGCGATGCTGACGGCGTCAACGGTGGTCATCGGGTCTCCTCGGGGACGGGGACGGGGACGGGGTGGGTGGGCTCGAGCCCTGCGAGGATCGCGATCACATCGGCGAGCGAGAGGGAGCCCATGTTGTCGACCGCCTGGGTGGTCTGAGCGCCGAGGTGCGGTGTCACGATCACGCGGTCGGCGAGTTCCGGGGCGAGCAACGGACTGTCGTGGGCAGCCGTATCGCCGTCGAGGGTGTCGGCGGCGTAACCGGCGAGAGTGCCGTCGCGCAGCGCCTGGGCCACGCACGCCTCGTCGATCAGGTCGCCGCGGGCGGTGTTGACCAGTACGGTTCCCGGTCGCATGCCGGTGAGACGGTCGGCGTCGACGAGCCGTTGCCCACCCGGCGCGTGCAGCGTGATGACGTCGGCGGCGCGGAACAGGTCATCGATCGGGACGGGTTCCGCACCGCGAGCCCGCACTACCTCGTCGGGAAGGAACGGATCGGCCGCCAGCACGCGCGACCCGAAGCCGCTCAACCGTGCGGCGACCCCCTGTCCGATGCGACCGAAGCCGACGATCCCGACGGTCGCGGCGCCGAGCTCCCGCCCGCGACGCACGCTCCAATCGCCGACGCGCACACGGCGGTCGCCGTCCGGCACGAAGCGGAGCGCGGCGAGCATGAGGCCGACGGCGTGATCGGCGACCGCGTCGGCGTTGGCGCCGGGGGTGTTGGTCACCGGGATGCCGCGCTCTCTCGCAGCCGCGAGGTCGACCGACTCGGTGCCGACGCCGTAGCGGGCGAGCACCTTGAGCTTCGGAGCCGCGGCGAAGTGCGCATCCGTGACGGCTCCGGTGCCCGCGATCCAGGCATCGGCACCGTGCAGCAGCGACCGCAGCTCGTCGAGGTCGTGGTGCGCGGGTCCCCGGAGGAGGCGGTGCCCGGCCTGCGCCGCGCGTTCGACGAGGTCGAGGTCGCCGTCCGAGAACGAGCGGCTGGTGACGAGGATGACGCTCATGAGCGCCGCCGTCCGGCGAACCACGGAGCGAGCGCCGTGTACGCGTCGACGAAGCGGGTGTGCCGGTCGGCATAGACGGCGTGACGGGCGGCATCCGGGGTGAACTCGGCCGTGACCTCGCTCAGAGCACGCGCGGCCGAGAAGTCGGTGAGACCGAGCCCGACCGCGGCGGTGACGGCGGCGCCGAGACTGTTCGCCTCTTCGACGATCGTCCGGCGGCGCACGGGCACGCCCCACACGTCCGCGAGCACCGAGAGGTACACATCGCTCTGGGCTCCGCCGCCGACCGCGTCGATGCGGTCGATCGGGGCACCGGCTTCGCGGAACGCCTGGATGCAGCTGAGCAGGTTGAACGCGGTGCCCTCGAGCACGGCCCGCACGAGGTGCGACCTGCCGTGGTGGCGGGCGAGGCCGACGAACGCGCCCCGGGCATCCGGATCCCACATCGGAGAGCGCTCGCCGAGGAGGTAGGGGAGGAAGTAGAGGTCGTCGGTGTCGACGGCGGCGGATGCCTCGGCCGTCAGACGCGGGGTCTCGGGGTGTGCGGGGTCGGGGGAGAGGGCCTCGGCGATCCACTGCACCGAGGCTCCGCCCGCCTGCATGGTGGCCGTGGGCACGAACGATCCGGGCACGACGTTGTCGAACGTGAAGGTGCGCATCGCGGGGTCGTGCAGCGGGGTGTCGGCGGCGAACGAGATCCACGACGAGGTGCCCAGGCACACGTAGGCGCCATCCTCCGGTGCGACGACGCCGGAGCCGACGGCGGCCATCGGACCGTCGCCGCCTCCCATCACCACCCGGACGCTCGTGGGCAGGCCGAGTGCCTCGGCAGCGGCATCCGTCAGCGTGCCGGTGATCTGTGTGGATTCCACGATCTCGGGGAACAGTGCGGGGTCGAGGCGCGCGGCCCGCAGCACCTCCTCGGACCACGTACCGTTCGCCTGGTCGTAGGCGTTCATGCCGGATGCGTCGGAGCGATCGGTCGCGAGGCGCCCGGTGAGGCGCAGCACGATGAAGTCCTTCGCGACGCACACGCGTCGCACGCGAGCCCAGGTGTCCGGCTCGTTATCGCGCACCCACATGATCTTCTCGACGGAGTACGTGGGGTTGAGCCGGTGCCCCAGGATGCCGTAGGCGCGCTCGGCGCCGATCGTGGCCTCGAGCTCGCGCTGCTGCGCACCGGACCGGGTGTCGGCCCAGATGATCGCCGGGCGGGCAGGCTCGCCGTCCGCGTCGAGCAGGACGGCGCCCATCATCTGACCGCTCACCACGAGTCCGGCGACGTCGGTCGGGGCTGCGCCGGTGCGGGCGATCAGATCGCGTGTGGCCTCGACGACGGCGTCCCACCAGTCGACGGGATTCTGCTCGGCGACGCCGCCCGCGGCGAAGTGCGCAGGGTAGGGGACGGTGACCGAGGCGATCAGACGGCCGTCGTCGTGGTGCAGCGACGCCTTGTTCCCGGTGGTGCCCAGGTCGTGCGCGATGATCATGGCCGGAGCCTATTCCGCGTAGGGACGCAGGTCGACGCCGGAGGCTGCGCGATAGGCGCGCGAGCCCATGCCGTGCTCCAGCACCCAGCCGTAGTCATGCCCTGCTCCTCCCGGGTACACCGCGAGGAAGGCATAGGGCTCGTCGCCGGTGTTGACCGAGCGGTGCGCCCAGCCCGGGGGGATGTAGCCGATCGTGCCCGGCAGCATGTCGAGCCACTCGGTGCGCTCGCCGTCGAACATGAGCAGTCCGCCGCGGCCCTTGAGCGCCAGGTAGATCTCGCCCTGGTGGTTCGGGTGCTGGTGGCCCTTGGTCATCCAGAGCTCGCCGGAGGTGTCGCCGGGCATGATCGTGGTGATCGACTGCGGCAGCTCCCGGTCGATCTCCGGCACGGGGGAGCTGACGACCGTGTAGACGACGGGGTTCTCGCCGGCGGATGCCGCGGCCCACGCATCGGCGTCGAGGAAGAGCCCCTCGAGGTCGGACATCCGCCGGGTGAGTGTCGGTCCTTCGGGCGAGAGCGTGAGCTTCTCGGCGTCGAACGCGATCGCCATCGGAGAGATCGGCGGGGTGTGGAACTCGGGCATCGGTGCTCCTCGTAACGGATGCTGCGGCGCTGCGCAACCTGTAATGACAGGCTCACTGTACCTGTTATGACAGGTTGCGTCCAGAGGGGCTTGCGCTCGCGCGCGATCTACGGCGCGCATCTGCGCGCGGCGCGGGGTCGGCGTCGGCCCTCCGGTCGCAGTTGGTGCCACCTGTTGCCGCTCCGGTCGCAGTTGGTGCCGCCTGATCGCGACGAATCCGGCACGAACTGCGACCGGAGCGTGGGAGCGACCGGAGCGTGGGAGCGACCGGAGCGTGGGAGTGACCGGAGCGGGGGACCGTGCCGCGGAGGTCGGCTGGAGCCGCGCCGGGTCAGGCTTCCGCGCGGCGCGCGCGATACGCGGCGACCGCGTTGCGATTCGCGCAGGTCGTCGAGCAGTACCGCTTCGAGCGGTTGCGGGACAGGTCGAGCGCGATGGCCTCGCAGGACTCGTCGTCGCACACGGTGAGGCGCGAACCTTCGTCGGCGCGGATGACATCGATCAGGGCCATCGCGGTTTCGATCAGGATGCGCTCGTCGAGGGGGTGGTCGTCGGCGACCGCGTGCAGATGCCAGTCCACGCCGTCATGGCGACGCAGCGCCGGGGCGAGTCGGGATTCGGCGAGGGCGTCGTTGACGTGGGAGGCCATCTCGTCGCGGGGTGCCAGCAGCATCGCGCGCAGACGGGGGCGCAGGCGGCGCAGCGAAGCGACCTCCTCGACGTCGCGGTCCAGACGCCCGGTGTAGGGGAACTCCCGGAGGAAGGCGTTCTCGTCCTCGATGTCGACCAGTGTGTCCGGGTCTTCGGCCGAGTTGACGAGCCAGACGGCCGCACGGAGGCCCTCCTCCGTGTCATCGGTGAAGATCATGTTGACATCTTACAGCGCGCGAGAGTACCGTCATCGATCATGGGCGATATGAGCAGTGACAAGGCGGTCGCGTCCGCACGCGACGTGCGCCTCGGGCTCCCGCTCGCGATCGCTGCGGCGTTCGCATTCGGCATGTCGGGCGGGTGGGCGCGCGGCCTCATCGACGCCGGATGGACGCCGGGCGCCGCGGTGACCGCCCGCATCTGGGTCGCCGCCCTCGTGCTGCTGATCCCGACGATCCTTTCGCTGCGCGGGCGGTGGGGCCTGCTGCGGCGCAACGCCGGCATGATCCTCGCCTACGGGCTGCTCGCGGTCGCCGCCACCCAGCTCTTCTATTTCCAAGCCGTCGCTGTGATGGATGTCGGGCTGGCGCTGCTCATCGAGTACACGGCGCCGGTCGCGGTGCTGCTGTGGCTCTGGATCCGGAGAGGCGAGCGCCCGAGTCGCAAGAGCATCATCGGCGCGGCGATCGCCTTCGTCGGGCTCGTGCTCATGCTCGACATCCTCACGGGGGCCGACGTGAACGTGGCCGGCATCCTGTGGGCGCTGGGGGCCATGGTCGGCGCGGCGACCTACTTCGTGCTCTCGGCCAAAGCCGACACGGGGCTGCCTCCGATCGCCCTCGCGGGAAGCGGGCTGCTGCTCGGTGCTCTCGGACTCACCGCCGCCGGGGCGATCGGCGTCCTGCCGATCGCGTGGACGACCGACGACATCGCCTACCGTTTCGGCAGCGTGCCGTGGTTCGTCCCGGTGCTGGCGATGGGCGTCGTGGCGACGGCCCTCGCCTATCTGCTCGGCATCGCCTCGACCCGGATGCTGGGTTCGCGGCTCGCCTCGTTCGTCGCGCTCGCCGAGGTCGTGGCCGCGCTCCTGTTCGGCTGGCTGCTGCTCGGGCAGCTTCCCGACCTGCTGCAGGCGCTCGGCGGCGTGCTCGTGCTCGTGGGCGTCGTGGTGGTCAAGCTCGGTGAGCCCGTCGCTCCGGAGTTCATCGTGCCGGTCCCCGCGGGCGAGAATGTATACGAGAAGCGCACTCCGGAAGAGATCTGAACCCACCTAGTCGCTTTATGTATACACTGAGGGCATGACTCTTGCCGTCGAGCGCCTCTCCGCGAGTGATCGCGCCTACACGGCCCTGCTCGACGACATCCAGTCCGGCGCTCTTCCGGCCGGGTTCGTGCTCGGCGAGGTCGAGCAGGCGGAGCGCCTCGGCGTCAGCCGCACCCCGATGCGCGAGGCCCTCCGCAGGCTCGCCGCCGACGGGCTCGTCGTGCAGCAGTCGCCTCGGGTCACCGTCGTCGCCGACCTGGATGCCGACGACATCCGCTCCCTCTTCGAGATCCGCCGCGCGCTCGAGGAGAGCTCGGCCCGTATCGCGGCCGCCCGCGGGGATGACCGCCTGTTCGCCGCGCTGGCCGAGGAGTTCGCGCACGTGGACCTCGCGGCAGCCGAGGGCCGCGATGCCTACTACGCCCTGATCGCCCGGTTCGACGCCGCCCTCGACGCGGCGGTCGCGAACGACTACATCGCCTCGGCCCTGCGCACCGTGCGCACGCACCTCGTGCGTGTGCGCCGTATGGCCCGCGACAAGCCCGCTCGGCTCGCAGCCTCCGCCGCCGAGCACCGCACGATCGCCGAGGCGCTCGCTGCCCGCGACGGCGACCTCGCCGCCCATGCCACCCACGTGCACCTGCACAACGCCCTCGCCGGCATCCTCGACTCCCTCGACTCCAGCAACCGTGAAGGATAAGAAATGACCGTCTCCCACCACGTCCGTGTATACGCGAGCTCCGAGAACCTCGCGCGCGAAGACCAGCTCGCCTGGAAGATCGCCGAGGTCGCCGCCGACCAGGTCGAGGTCGAGCAGGACGTCGTCGACATGATCATCAACCGCATCATCGACAACGCCTCGGTGGCCGCGGCATCCCTGACCCGCGCGCCGATCAACGCCGCGCGTGCGCAGGCTTTCAGCCACCCCGTCTCGACCGGCGGCGTCGGCGCGAACCTGTTCGGCGCGGCTCTCGACCACCGCACCAGCCCCGAGTGGGCGGCCTGGGCCAACGGCGTGGCCGTGCGCGAGCTCGACTACCACGACACGTTCCTGGCCGCGGAGTACTCGCACCCCGGCGACAACATCCCGCCGATCCTCGCGGTCGCGCAGCACACCGGCAAGGACGGTCGGGCACTCGTGCGCGGCATCGCGACCGGCTACGAGATCCAGATGGACCTGGTGCGCGCGATCTGCCTGCACAAGCACAAGATCGACCACGTCGCCCACCTCGGCCCGTCGGCCGCCGCCGGCATCGGCACCCTCCTCGGCCTCGACGTCGAGACGATCTACCAGGCCGTCGGCCAGGGCCTGCACACCACCACCGCCACGCGCCAGAGCCGCAAGGGCGAGATCTCGACCTGGAAGGCGCACGCCCCGGCCTTCGCCGGAAAGATGGCCGTCGAAGCGGTCGACCGGGCCATGCGCGGACAGACCAGCCCAGCCCCGATCTACGAAGGCGAAGACGGCGTCATCGCCTGGATGCTCGACGGCAAGGACGCGTCCTACGACGTGCCGCTGCCCGCTGCGGGCGAGCCCAAGCGCGCGATCCTCGACTCGTACACGAAGGAGCACTCGGCCGAGTACCAGGCCCAGGCGCTCATCGACCTCGCTCGTAAGCTGGGGACCTCGAACCCGGCGCTGCGCGACCCCGCGAACATCGACTCGATCGTCATCCACACCAGCCACCACACGCACAACGTGATCGGCTCGGGGGCGAATGACCCTCAGAAGTACGACCCGACCGCCTCGCGCGAGACGCTCGACCACTCGGTGCCGTACATCTTCGCGGTGGCGCTGCAGGACGGCGGCTGGCACCACGTCGACTCCTACACGCCGGAGCGTGCGGGCCGCGCCGACACCGTCGCGCTGTGGCACAAGATCACCACGGCGGAGGATGCCGAGTGGACGCGCCGCTACCACTCCGAAGACCCCGACGAGAAGGCATTCGGCGGTCGCGTCGAGATCCGGCTCACCGATGGCTCGACCGTGGTCGACGAGATCGCCGTGGCCGACGCGCATCCGCTCGGAGCACGTCCGTTCGCGCGCGAGAACTACATCGCGAAGTTCCGTCTGCTCGCCGAGCCCGTGCTCGAGCCCGCCGAGATCGAGCGCTTCCTGGAGCTCGTGCAGCGCCTGCCCGAACTGACGGCCGCCGAGGTCGGCGAGCTGTCGATCGTCGCGAAGCCCGGCCTGCTCGAGGCAGCCCCTGCCCCTGCGGGACTGTTCTGATGCTGTACCCCCGCACAACTTCGGAGATGGCGGGCGACGCACCGGTCGGGGCATCCGTCCCCCGGCGTGTCGCATCCGATCTCCGAAGTTGTGCACCGGCCGCCCGAAAGGGAAGGAACCTCTGATGCTGTACTCCACCACGACCCCCGCCGAGAAGCGGCGGCTGTTCCGGGAGCGGCTCGCGAGCGGCGAACTGCTGCGCTTTCCCGGAGCCTTCAACCCGCTGAGCGCCCGCTTGATCGAGCAGAAGGGCTTCGACGGCGTCTATATCTCCGGCGCCGTGCTCTCCGCCGACCTGGGCCTGCCCGACATCGGCCTCACGACGCTGACCGAGGTCGCCGGCCGCGCGAAGCAGATCGCCCGCATGACCGACCTCCCCGCGATCGTCGACGCCGACACCGGCTTCGGCGAGCCGATGAACGTCGCCCGCACGATCCAGGAGCTCGAAGATGCGGGCCTCGCCGGCACGCACATCGAGGACCAGATCAACCCGAAGCGCTGCGGCCACCTCGACGGCAAGGCCGTGGTCGACGAGAACACCGCGATCAAGCGGATCCGGGCCGCCGCCGACTCCCGCCGTGACGAGAACTTCCTCATCATGGCGCGCACCGACATCCGCGCGATCGAGGGTCTGGACGCGGCGATCGACCGTGCCAAGGCGCTGGTGGATGCCGGTGCCGACGCGATCTTCCCCGAGGCGATGCGCACGCTCGCCGAGTTCGAGGCGATGGCCGAGGCGCTGGACGTGCCGATCCTGGCGAACATGACCGAGTTCGGCAAGAGCGAGCTGTTCTCCACGGACCAGCTGCGTGACGCCGGCGTGAACCTGGTCATCTGGCCCGTGTCGCTGCTGCGCATCTCGATGGGGGCCGCGGGCCGTGCTCTCGATACGCTGAACGACGAGGGGCACCTGACCTCGAAGCTCGGCGAGATGCAGCACCGCGCCGATCTCTATGACCTGATCGACTACGAGTCGTACAACCACTTCGACTCCGGCGTCTTCAACTTCACAGTCGACAACACCGGTCGCTGAGCGCAGCGAAGCGGACATCCGACCCGGTTGCTGAGCGAGGAGCGAAGCGACGAGTCGAAGTACACGAAGGAGTGACCATGACCGAGCCGGACATCAAGAAGGGCCTCGCGGGGGTCGTCGTCGACACGACCGCGATCTCGAAGGTCAACCCCGAGACGAACAGCCTGCTGTACCGCGGCTACCCCGTGCAGGAGCTGGCGGACACGCAGCCGTTCGAGGCGGTCGCCTACCTCCTCTGGAACGGCGAGCTGCCGACGCCGGAAGAGCTTGCGGCGTTCCGTCTCGATGAGCGCACGCACCGCGCGCTCGCCGACAACGTCAAGGCCGCGATCGACCTGGTGCCGCTCGACGCCCACCCGATGGACGAGGTGCGCACCGCGGTCAGCCTGATCGGCGCCTCCGACCCCGGTGCGGGCGGATCGGTGCTCGACGCCGGTGGCAGCCCGGAGCAGAACCTCGAGCGCAGCATCCGCCTGTTCGCCGCTCTGCCGGCGATCGTCGCCTACGGTCAGCGTCGCCGCCGCGGGCAGGAGATCATCGCCCCGCGCGACGATCTCGACTACTCGGCGAACTTCCTCTGGATGACGTTCGGCGAAGAGGCGGACGACGTCGTGGTCGACGCATTCAACCGCTCGATGATCCTCTACGCCGAGCACTCCTTCAACGCCTCGACGTTCACGGCGCGCGTGATCACCTCGACCCTGAGCGACATCTACTCGGCAGTGGTCGGTGCGATCGGCGCCCTCAAGGGTCCGCTGCACGGTGGCGCCAACGAGGCTGTGCTGCACATCTTCGACGACATCGGCACGGCCGACAACGTCGTGCCCTGGCTCGATGCGGCTCTCGCCGAGAAGCGCAAGATCATGGGCTTCGGGCACCGCGTCTACAAGAAGGGCGACTCCCGGGTGCCGACCATGAAGGCGGCGCTCGACACCCTCGTGGAGCACTACGACCGGCCCGAGGTCGCCGCCCTCTACGACGCCCTCGAGTCCGAGTTCGTCGCGCGCAAGGGCATCTACCCGAACCTCGACTACCCGTCGGGTCCGGCGTACAACCTGATCGGGTTCGACACACTGACCTTCACGCCGCTCTTCGTGGCCGCGCGGGTCACCGGGTGGACCGCGCATGTGATCGAGCAGGCCGGGTCGAACGCGCTGATCCGTCCGCTGTCGCACTACGACGGCCCGGACGAGCGGCACGTCGAGAGCTGAGCTGCAGTGACCGAAGGCCCCGATGTGTCGAGCACATCGGGGCCTTCTGCCGTGCTTAGCGCGGTGCGATCCCCGCGGTCAAGGCGGTGCGACGAATTCTCCCGCGGAGTAAGACAGATGCCGGGGCGATTTCGCCCGCGTACGAAGGAGGGTCCATGTCCGCATCCGACACCACCGTCAAGGAGGTCCGGTCTCTCGTCCCGGCACGCATGGACCGGCTGCCGTGGTCGCGATTCCACTGGATGATCGTCGTCGGACTCGGGTTCTCCTGGATCCTCGACGGGCTCGAGGTGCAGATCGTCGCCGCGAACGGTTATGCCGCGACCCTGGGCATGGGCCCGGCCGAGGTCGGCCTCGCCGGCACGTGCTACCTGCTGGGTCAGGTGTTCGGTGCGCTCGTGTTCGGACGTCTCGCCGATCGCCTGGGCCGCAAGAACCTCTTCCTCGTCTCGCTCGCGGTGTATCTGGTCGGATCCGCGATCGCCGGTCTCTCCTTCGCTCCCTGGTTCTTCTACATCTGGCGGTTCGTGGCGGGCGCGGGCATCGGCGGTGAGTATGCGGCCATCAACTCGGCCATCGACGAGATCATCCCGGCGAAGTACCGCGGTCGCGTCGACATCGCGATCAACGGCACCTACTGGGGTGGAGCGGCCCTCGGCGCCGTGGCGAACATGTTCTTCCTCAACACCGACATCCTCCCCGCCGACCTCGGCTGGCGGCTCAGCTTCTTCGTCGGACCGGTGCTCGGCATCCTCATCATCTGGCTGCGCCGGCACATCCCGGAGAGCCCGCGCTGGCAGATGACGCACGGCCGCGAGGACGAGGCGGAACGCAACGTCGACGAGATCGAGGAGCGCATCCGCAAGGAAGGCAAGACGATCGAACCGGTCGACGAGAGCAAGGCGATCACCGTCAAGGAGTACGGCAGCGTCCCGTTCCTCGTCATCGCGAAGGTGCTGTTCAAGAAGTACCCGCGGCGCACGCTGGTCGGCATCACGATGATGGTGACCCAGTCGTTCCTCTACAACGCGATCTTCTTCACCTACGCCCTCGTGCTGGAGAACTTCTACGACACCCCGCCGGCCTCGGCGTCGCAGTACTTCATCGTGTTCGCGGTGGGGAACCTGGCAGGCGCGCTCATCCTCGGGCACTTCTTCGACACCTGGGGTCGACGGCGGATGCTGTTCTCGACGTACGTGCTCGCGGGCCTGATCCTCCTCGTCAGCGCCTTCCTGTTCAACGCCGGCGTGCTGAATGCGGCCACGCACACGGCGTTCTGGTGCGCGTCGTTCTTCTTCGCGTCGGCCGGTGCGTCGGCGGCATACCTGACGGTGAGCGAGATCTTCCCGCTGGAGCTCCGAAGCCAGGTGATCTCGTACGTCTTCTCGATCGGGCAGCTCGTCGGCGCCATCGCTCCCGTGCTCTACGGCTCCCTGATCGGTGCGAGTGCCGAGTCGGGCGACCGCGGCCCGCTGTTCTGGGGGTACGTACTCGGGGCGGCGATCATGATGTTCGGTGGCGTCGTCTGCGGCATCTTCGGGGTGAGCGCGGCAGGCAAGTCACTGGAGGACATCGCGGACCCGCTCTCGCTCGTGGAGTCGCCGGACGAGGGGGTCTCGCCGGGGAAGGGTACCTGAGTCAGCGGGCGAGCCAGCTCCGCAGCGAACGGGTGACGAACGGCAGCACCCAGTACGCCATGATCGGCGTGAGCACGAGGGTCGTGACGAGCACGCGGAGCCAGATCGGCAGCTCGTTCCATCCGGGCACCGGGCTCATCGCGTAGGTGAACGCGAGGTTGACCGGGAAGAACCCCAGCCAGATCGAGGTCGCCTGCTTCCACCGCGGGGGAGCGGGGGCGACGGTGACCGTCTCGGTCGTGCCGTCGGCTGCCGGGAGCGTGATCGTGCCGGTGGTCGGCTCGTCGAACCAGCCCTCGATGCCGGTGCGCCGCTTGGAGCGCTCGCTGCGCACGAAGCCCTCGCCCATCGAGAGCCACCAGGCCCGCTCGGCCGACTGCTCCCACGCGGTGAGCGAGTCCTCGCTCGCGAAGCGGTACAGCATGTGCCAGACCTGCGAATCCTCGCCGGCGCGTACCCAGCCCGAACCGAGGAATCCCGGATACTTCGTCGCGAGGTTCACCCCCGTCTGCACCCAGGCGGTCGCCTCGACGATGCGCTCGGGGTCGACTTCGCGGCGGATGGACACGGTGAGGGGTTCGGACATGGTGCGGTCCTCGGGGGAACGGGCGGCCGGGGTCGGGACGCCGAAGCGGATGCGCCAGGGGTGGCGGCGCATCGTCGATTCTAATTCGGATGCGGGGCCTCGCAGGCCGCTCCCGGCCCGGACAGAGAGGACCCCCGCCGACCCGATTCGGCGGGGGTCTCGCGGCGTGGGCGCCGCGACGGGAGCGAGAGCGCTCACCGTTCGCGCGGTAGACGTGACACCCGATCCGGTCTGAGTCTCTGTCCGCGCACTTGCAGTTGTACCCGGGCGAGATGACGCGGCGGTGAACGGGGCGCGAACAACCGCGATTCGGGGCAGGCGGGCCTCGGGAGAAATTACAAGGATGTCCTAGTAAATATCCGGTGCTCCGACTAAACTCCTCATTGTGCCAACGACGGCACGGAGGGACGTCACACAATGACTCGTACAATCCCGCACTTCGTGAGCGGATCGCTTCTCACCCCCGACTCCGGTCGCTTCGCCGACGTGTTCGATCCGAGCACCGGCGCCGTGCAGGCGCGTGTGCCGCTCGCCTCGACCGACGAGGTGCGCCGCGTGGTCGCGAACGCCGAAGAGGCCCAGGTCGCGTGGGCCGCGACCAACCCCCAGAAGCGGGCTCGCGTGCTGCTGCGCTTCCTCGACCTGGTGCAGCGCGAGATGACCTCACTCGCCGAGCTCCTCGCGAGCGAGCACGGTAAGACGGTCGACGATGCCAAGGGCGACATCCAGCGCGGACTCGAGGTCATCGAGTTCTCGGCCGGAGCGCCCCACCTGCTGAAGGGCGAGTACTCGACGGGTGCGGGAACCGGCATCGACGTCTACTCGATGCGGCAGCCGCTCGGGGTCGTCGCCGCGATCACCCCGTTCAACTTCCCCGCGATGATCCCGCTCTGGAAGGCGGGCCCCGCGCTCGCCGCCGGAAACGCGGTCGTGCTCAAGCCCAGCGAGCGCGACCCCTCGGTGCCGGTCCGGCTGGCGGAACTGTTCCTCGAAGCGGGCCTCCCCGCCGGGGTCCTCAACGTCGTGCACGGCGACAAGGAGGCCGTCGACGCGCTGCTCACCGACGACCGCATCCGTGCCGTCGGATTCGTCGGCTCCACGCCCATCGCCGAGTACATCTACGCGACCGCGACGGCCCACGGCAAGCGCGCCCAGTGCTTCGGCGGCGCCAAGAACCACATGATCGTGATGCCGGATGCCGACCTCGACCAGGCCGTCGACGCGCTGATCGGCTCGGGCTACGGCTCGGCGGGCGAGCGATGCATGGCCATCTCGGTCGCGGTCCCGGTGGGGCAGGAAACGGCGGATGCTCTCGCCGCCAAGCTCGCCGAACGCGTCGCGCAGTTGCGGGTCGGCCCCTCGCTCGCGGTCGACGTCGACTACGGACCCCTGGTCACGCGGGCGGCCGTCGAGCGGGTCGAGGGCTACATCCAGCAGGGCATCGACGAGGGGGCGACCCTGCTCGCCGATGGCCGGGGCTTCACCGTGGAAGGTCACGAAGAGGGCTTCTACCTCGGCCCGACCCTGTTCGACCACGTCACCACCGACATGGCGATCTACCGCGAGGAGATCTTCGGTCCGGTGCTGGTGATCGCCCGCGCCGCCGACTATGAAGAGGCGCTGCGGATGGCGTCCGAGCACGAGTACGGCAACGGTGTCGCGATCTTCACCCGCGACGGCGATGCCGCCCGTGACTTCGCCGCACGCGTCGAGGTGGGGATGGTCGGCGTGAACGTCCCGATCCCGGTGCCGATCGCGTATTACACGTTCGGCGGTTGGAAGCGCAGCGGCTTCGGCGACCTCAACCAGCACGGCACCGACGCGTTCCGCTTCTACACGAAGACCAAGACGGTGACGAGCCGTTGGCCCGCGGCGGGCATCCGCGACGGAGCCAGCTTCGTCATCCCCACCATGCACTGATCCCACGTCCGTCACGAGATCCCACAAGGACACATGATGACCATGACCACCGTCACCACCACCGCCGAGGAGCGCGAGGCCATCCTCGCCGCCGTCCGCGAGTTCGCCGAAGCCGAGCTCTCCCCCTTCGCCGCCGAGCGCGACGAGAAGCACCTCTTCCCGCGTGAATCGCTGAACCGCGGCGGTGAGCTCGGACTCGGCGGCATCTACGTGCGCGAGGACTTCGGCGGAACCGGCCTGAGCCGCAGGGACACCGTGGCGATCTTCGAGGAGCTCGCCAAGGGCGACCCGGCGGTCGCCGCGTACATCTCGATCCACAACATGGTCGTGTGGATGATCGACACCTACGGCGACGAGACCCAGCGTGCGGCGTGGCTGCCGAAGCTCACCGCGATGGCGGAGTTCGGCGGCTACTGCCTCACCGAGCCGGGAGTCGGGTCGGATGCCGCGAACGTCGCGACCAGTGCGGTCCGCGAGGGAGACGACTACGTGCTCACCGGGATGAAGCAGTTCATCTCCGGTGCCGGCGAAGCAGCCGTGTACGTCGTCATGGCGCGCACGGGGGAGCCCGGCGCCCGCGGCATCAGCGCGTTCCTGGTTCCCGGCGACGCCGAGGGGCTGAGCTTCGGCCCGCTCGAGAAGAAGATGGGCTGGCACGCGCAGCCGACCCGACAGGTGATCTTCGACGGCGTCCGCGTTCCGGCATCCGCCATGCTCGGCGACGAGGGGCGCGGCTTCGCGATCGCGATGTCGGCGCTCAACGGCGGACGCCTCAACATCGCCGCCTGCTCGCTCGGAGGCGCGGAGTGGGCGCTCGACAAGGCGGTGCGGTACGTGCACGAGCGGGTCGCCTTCGGGGAGCCGCTCGCCGAGAAGCAGTCGATCCTGTTCGCGATCGCCGACATGCGCACCGAACTGCACGCGGCCCGGCTCATGGTGCGCGACGGGGCCCAGGCGGTCGACGAGCAGGCGCCCGACGCGACCATGCGCTGCGCGATGGCCAAGAGGTTCGCCACCGACGCCGGTTTCGACGTCGCCAACCGGGCGCTGCAGCTGCACGGCGGCTACGGCTACCTGCAGGACTACGGGATCGAGCGGGTCGTCCGCGACCTGCGGGTGCACCAGATCCTGGAAGGGACGAACGAGATCATGCGACTGATCGTCGGACGCGAGATGCTGCGACCCGCCGGCTCGAGCTCCCTCCAGCGGAGCGGCGGAGACCAGATGCGGAGCGCATCATGACTGCGTCTTCGTCGAAAGCGGTCGTCGCGTTCCTCGGCCTCGGGCACATGGGACTGCCGATGGCGAAGAACCTCGTCGCCGCCGGCCACGAGGTGCACGGCTTCGACCTGGTTCCCGCGGCCATCGAGGCGGCACGGGCAGCCGGCATCCCGGTGGCGGCGAGTGGGGCGGATGCCGTGGCGAATGCGGATGTCGTCATCACGATGTTCCCCGCAGGGAAGCATGTGATCGAGGCGTATCGCGCGGAGCTGCTCGCGGCGGCCCGGCCGAACACCCTCTTCATCGAGTCGTCGACCATCGCGGTCGACGAGGCTCGCGCGGCTCACGCGCTCGCGCTCGCCGCGGGGCACCGCAACGTCGACGCCCCGGTCTCTGGCGGAGTCGTCGGGGCCGAGAACGGGACACTCGCGTTCATGGTCGGCGGATCGGATGACGACTTTGCGGCAGCGCTCCCGCTCCTCGAGGTCATGGGCAAGCGCATCGTGCACTGCGGTGGACCCGGACTCGGCCAGGCGGCGAAGGTCTGCAACAACATGGTGCTCGCGGTCTCGCAGATCGCCGTCGCCGAGGCCTTCGTGCTGGGGGAGCGGCTCGGACTCGAGCACCAGGCGCTGTTCGATGTCGTCTCGCAGGCATCCGGACAGTGCTGGTCGATCACGACCAACTGCCCTGTTCCGGGTCCCGTGCCCACGAGCCCGGCCAACCGCGACTACCAGCCCGGTTTCGCGGGGGCGCTGATGGCGAAGGACCTCGGCCTCGCGCTGCAGGCGATCGAGCAGACCTCGACGGACGCCCGCATGGGCCGGCTCGCGCAGGAACTGTATGCCGCCTTCGCCGCGGGCGACGGTGCGACGCGGGACTTCTCCGGCATCATCACCGACATCCGCGACGGCGTGCTCCCGCGGCCGTGAGGGGTCACAACACGCCGCGCCCCCCGTGCGGTATGCGGCGTGATGTGACCCCTCAGCGCAGGGGCGCTTGAGAGGCGAAGGGCGATACTGGACAGCAACACGACACGAAGGCGGGCGAGATGACCGAGTACGAGACGATCCTGGTCGAGCAGCGCGGGCGGGTCGGGTGGATCACCCTGAACCGTCCCGAGGCGCTGAACGCGTTGAACAGTCGGCTTGCGGAAGAGGTCACCGCCGCGGCGGTCGCGTTCGATGCGGACGAGGGCATCGGCGCGATCGTCGTCACCGGATCCGAGAAGGCGTTCGCCGCGGGTGCCGACATCAAGGAGATGGAGGGCATGTCCGCTGCGGAGATGCTCGAGACGGACCACTTCGGTGTCTGGCACGAGTTTGCCGCGGTGCGCACTCCGGTCATCGCGGCCGTCTCCGGGTTCGCGCTCGGTGGCGGCTGCGAGCTCGCGATGATGTGCGACATCATCCTGGCCGCCGACAACGCCAAGTTCGGCCAGCCGGAGATCAACCTCGGCGTCATCCCCGGCATGGGCGGCACGCAGCGCCTGATCCGCGCGGTCGGCTACTACAAGGCGGCCGAGCTGGTGCTCTCGGGGCGGTTCATGGGTGCGGAGGAGGCGGAGCGCGCAGGGCTCGTCTCCCGGGTCGTGCCGGCATCCGATCTTCCGGCCGAAGCCGAGAAACTCGCCGAGACCATCGCCTCGAAGTCCCTGCCGTCGGTGTACGCCGCGAAGGCCGCACTCGACGCCGCGATGGAGACGACTCTGGCCGACGGGCTCGCGCACGAGAAGCAGGCGTTCGCCGCGCTGTTCGACACCGCAGATCAGAAGGAGGGCATGTCGGCCTTCCGGGAGAAGCGGTCGCCCGACTTCCAGAACCGCTGACCGCCCGTGCACAACTCCTCAGAAAAGGCGTCGGGCCGGCCTCCGCGCTGCCTCGGCGCTCACGTCGGGAGGGTTTCTGCGGAGTCGTGCACGGCCTCAGTCGCGGAGGGCGTCGACGATCTTCGCGATGCGGCGCTCACGGGTCGCATCCTGCTTCGCCTCGGCGACGGAGCGGGCGTGCTCCTTGCGGACAGAGTAGGACAGGGCGTCGAAGGCGGCGCGCACAGCGGGGTCAGCATCCAACGCGGCGGCGAGCTCGGCCGGAACGTCGACCGTGCGCTCGGCGGAATCCACGCGGATCACGGCATCGATCTCCTGGCCGATCTCGAGCCCGAGGTCGGCGCGCACGGCCTTGCTGAAGCCGATCATGTTCTCGCTGCCCATGCGGGCCACGCGCAGTCGGGCCGTGCGGCCGCCGATCGTCACGGCGACGGGGAACGCCTTTCCCGCCCCGAAAGACGCGACCTCCTCATCGCTGAGCAGGATCGCCGCGGCGGGGCCACGGCCGGTGAGGACGGTGTGCACGCGCAGTTCGCTCATGCCGAAAGAGTACGCCCGGGGCCCTCGAATTCGGCGAGCACGAACCGCGCCATGTCAGAGGGCGTCGGGCTGCGGGCGCGGATCCGCGAAGTCGCCGGCGTCCTTGCGGAGGCGGGCGACGATCGCGACGAGCTCTGCGGCATCGTCGTGGCTCATGCCCGGGTCGGCGAAGACCTCGGAATTCAGCGCCTGGGTGGCGCGCTCGACCAGCTCTCGACCGGCATCCGTGAGTGCCAGGAGCGCCGCGCGCCCGTCGTGCGGGTGCGGCTCCCGGGCGATGAGCCCGTCGCGGACCAGGCGTTCCGCCGTGCTGGTCACCGTGGTCGGATGCACCTGGAGGCGGGCGACGACGCTCGACAGGGGGAGTCGGCCCGAGCGGCTGAAAGCCAGCAGGCGCAGCACCTCGAACCGGGCGAAGCTGAGGGCGAACGGCTTGAGAGCGGCATCGACCCGGGCGAGCAGCAGCTGCTGGGCCCGCATGACAGAGGTGACAAGGGCCATGCCGTCGGCGGCATCCGTCCATCCGTGCGCGAGCCACTGCCGCTTGGCTTCGGCAAGCGGATCGATGGGGAGCGGACGAGGTCGAGCCATTTCTCTACGGTACTGGCGCGAGGGCGAGGCGCGGCGACGGCGCGCGACGCATCCGTCGGGGCAACGTTGAGTCTCGGTCGCAGGTGAGCTGGAACTCAGTATCGCCGTCTAGAATTGCAGCAGTCGTGAGGAGCATTCGATGAAGATCTTCGTCCTGGTCAAAGAGGTGCCGGACACCTATGGCGATCGCAAGCTGAATCTCGAGACCGGACTCGCCGACCGCGCGGCGGGTGATGTCGTCCTCGACGAGATCACGGAGCGGGCTCTCGAAGTCGCGCTCAGCTACGCCGACAAGAACGACGGGACCGAGGTGGTGGCCATCTCGATGGCTCCCGAGGGCTCGACGGCCTCGGTGCGCCGCGCGCTCGCGATCGGTGCCGCATCGGCCGTGCACATCGCCGACGAGCAGCTGGCCGGCGCCGACCTCGGTCTCACCGCCGAGGTGCTCGCCGCTGCCATCCGCCGCGGCGCGCCCGACCTCGTGATCACCGGCAACCTCTCGACCGACGGCTCCGGTGGTGTCATCCCGGCGATGCTCGCGGAGCACCTCGGGTTCGCCCAGGCCACCGCGCTCAGCTCCGTCGAGATCACGGCCTCCGAGGTCTCCGGTACCCGCGCCGCCGACGCCGGTGGACAGCCGGTCTCGGCCCCGCTGCCCGCGGTGATCTCGATCACGGAGGCGCTCCCCGATGCGCGCTTCCCCAACTTCAAGGGCATCATGGCGGCGAAGAAGAAGCCCCTCGAGGTGCTCTCGCTCGCCGACCTCGACGTCTCGGCCGATCCGTCGGCGGCACCTCGGACGATCATGACCGCCGTGTCCGAGAAGCCCCCGCGGGCCGCCGGCGTGAAGATCACCGATGAAGGCGACGCAGCCGACAAGCTCGTCGAGTACCTCGTGCAGAACAGGCTGGTGTGAGATGACGTACCCCGAGAACCCGATCCTCGTCCTCGTCGACGTCGACCCGTCCGGCAACGCCGCGAGCAGCACGGCCGGACTCCTCGGCGCGGCCTCGCAGGTCGGCGCACCGATCGCGCTGATCGTCGGCGGAAGCCAGGCTGTGGTCGACCAGGCCGCAGCGGCCGGCGCGAGCGTCGTGCTGACAGCCGACGGCGACCCGTCGTCGCTGACGGTTCCGATCGTCGACGCCCTCGAGGCCGCAGCCGCACAGGTGCGCCCCGACGCCGTGCTCATCTCGAACTCGATCACCGGGCGCGACGTAGCCGGTCGCTTCGCCGTGCGCACGAAGAGCGCCCTGTCGGTGGATGCCGTCGGCCTCTCCCGTGACGATGAAGGCATCGTGGCCCATCACTCGGTCTACGGCGGGGCCTACCTCGTCGATTCCGCGCCCACGTTCGGCACGCCCGTGATCACGGTGCGACAGGGGGCAGTGGATGCCCGCGCCGAGGCGGTGGCCTCGCCCCAGATCGAGGCGCTCGCGGTCACGGCATCGGGTGCGGTCGCGGCGACCGCCGGTGCGGTGGAGGCGGTCGAGGTCGCCTCCTCCCGGCCCGAGCTCCGCGGGGCCACGCGAGTCGTCTCCGGTGGACGCGGTCTCGCATCGAAGGAGAAGTTCGTGCTCGTCGAAGAGCTCGCCGACGCGCTCGGCGCCGCCGTCGGAGCGTCACGGGCCGCCGTCGACGCCGGATACATCCCGCAGTCGCACCAGGTCGGTCAGACCGGCGTCTCGGTGTCGCCGCAGCTGTATGTCGCCCTCGGCATATCGGGAGCGATCCAGCACCGCGCGGGCATGCAGACCTCCAAGAACATCGTCGCGATCAACAAGGACCCGGAAGCACCGATCTTCGACGTCGCCGATTTCGGCATCGTCGGCGACGTGTTCGCGGTGGTCCCGAAGGTGATCGCCGCGCTCGAGGCGCGGAAGAAGTAGCCATGGCGACGCGGATGCTGCGACGCGGTCTGCCGCGTGTGCCGGGCGGGGAGCCGTGGCCGCCGGCCGCTGCTGTGGTGTCGGATGCTGTGGTGCCTGAGGACGCGGTGTCGGATGCTGTGGAACCGTCGGTGGCTCCGGTCGTGCCCGCCGTCGCCGATCCCGCCGCCGCGACGGTGACCACGGATGCTGTCGCCGACGCGGAGGGAGTCGCGGCGCCAGTCGTCCTGGCTCCTGCAGCTGCGGTCGGCGCCGTGGCGAGCGGAGAGTCGCACATCCGTCGTGGGTTGCCGCGCGTGCCCGGTGGAGAGCCGTGGCCCCCGGCTGACGGTGCTCCCGCGCTGGCGACGGCCACGGCTGCCCCGCAGGTGACGCCTGTCGTCCCCGCGTCGGCCGCGGCCACGACCGCGGCGGCGACCGCGGCGGCGACGGTCGCCGAGGGTGCTGCTGCCGCCGGCGCCGACCCTGCTGCCGGTGCGGCCGACCCGCAGGGCGCTCCTGCTGCCCAATCGCAGGCCGCGTCTGCCGGCGGTGTCCGTCGCGGCCTGCCGCGTGTCGTCGGCGGCGATCCGTGGCCGCCGGCAGACACCGTGCCGACCGCCCCGGCGACGACTCCTGCCACCTCCGTCGCGGTCGAGAGTGCGGCGGCTACGCCCGTCCAGCCCGCAGTCGTCCAGCCCGCTGTCGCCGAGTCGCCCGCAGCTTCGGTCGCCCCGGAGCCCGCAGCCCAGGCCTCCGCCTCCGCCCCCTCTGCCGTCGTCCCGGTGCTCGCCGACCTCGACACCCCGCTGCCCTGGACCCGCACCGTGTGGAACGGTCGCGCGCCACGACGGGTCACCGAGGCTCCGGCATCCGCTTCGGCCTCGGGTCGCCCGCGTCCGACCTGGCCCCAGGCCATCGCCGTGCTGTTCGGCGCCGCGGCGCTCGGGGTGCTGGCGGGCGCCGCCATCGCCTTCGTGCGAGCGCTCCTGAGCTTCCCGTTCATGCAGGACTTCCTCGCGGCGTTCCCCGGTGAGTACGAGCCGGCGATCGCGGTGGAGCCCGGCTTCGCGCCGTGGGCCAACTGGGCGCACTTCTTCAACATGTTCCTGATCGTGCTGATCATCCGTTCGGGCCTGCAGGTGCGCACCGAGAAGCGGCCGACGGTGTTCTGGACGCCTCGGGGAAATGCGAAGGGCAAGATCAGCCTGAACCTCTGGTTCCACCAGGCGCTCGACATCCTGTGGCTGGTGAACGGCGTGGCCTTCGTCGTGCTGCTGTTCGTCACGGGGCACTGGGTGCGCATCGTGCCGACGAGCTGGGAGGTGTTCCCGAACGCGCTGTCGGCGGCGCTGCAGTACGTCTCGTTCGACTGGCCGCACGAGAACGGCTGGAACAACTACAACAGCCTGCAGCAGCTCGCCTACTTCGCGACCGTGTTCCTCGCTGCGCCTCTCGCCGCGGTCACCGGGTTCCGCATGTCCGGACTGTGGCCGAAGAAGGCCGAGAAGCTGTCGAAGGCGTACCCGGTGGAGTGGGCGCGTGCGCTGCACTTCCCGGTCATGCTCTACTTCGTGGCGTTCATCATCGCCCATGTCGCGCTCGTGATGCTGACCGGGTTCCTGCGCAACCTGAACCACATGTTCGCGTCGCAGGACGCGGTCACCTGGACCGGGTTCTGGGTGTTCATCCTCTCGCTCGTGGTGATCGCCCTCGCCTGGGTGGCCGCCCGACCGCTCGTGCTGGCGCCGATCGCGAAGGTGTTCGGCAAGGTCTCGGGGCGCTGACATGGTGGATGAGACCACACGGATCCAGGACTACTGGCGCGACGCGAGGATCGCGATGCCGGAGCTGCCGGAGAGGCTGCCCGAAGCCTGGGCGTTCGGTGCCACGCCGGAGCACGCCGACGAGCTTCTGGAGCTGGTGCTCGCCGGGATCAAGGTGGGCACCGCCTCGTCGCTGTGGGACTACGAGCAGAGCGGAGACCCGCTGCCGGTCGTCGGTGAGCTGAGCATCATCCTCGACGGAGCGGGTGCGCCGCGGGCGGTGATCGAGACCGCGGCGATCGACGTCGTGCCCTTCGACGAGGTCGACGAGGCGCACGCATTCGCCGAGGGCGAAGGCGATCGCTCCCTCGCACACTGGCGAGAGGTGCACGAGCGGTACTGGCGCCGGCACTCCGAGAACCCGCGCGGCTACGCGCCGGACATGCCGGTCGTCTGCGAGCGGTTCCGGTTGCTGCTCCCGGCCGCCCCCGCTACTGCTCCTCGGCCCGGAAGCTGATCTTGTCAGTCCGCGAGCCGCCGTCATGGATCAGCGTGAACAGCAGTTCGGTCAGCCACGCGGCCGCCACGTAGTAGCCGGTCACGCCGGCCGCCACGGTCGCGGAGCTCAGAGGCGGGATGGTGATGGCGCCGGTGAGCGGACCGCTGAGCGAATCGAGCGTCGGTGTCACCTCGACCGACCAGGTCACCGTCAGCGGCGTCGTCCCGGTGTTCTCGATCACCGCCCCCGGCCAGGTGAACGTGGCGCCGACGACGCTCGCCGGTGCCATGTCCACGGTGAACTCCGCTCGGCGCGATGCGGCGGCGAGCGGTGTGGCGACCGCCGCGGCGATCACCGGCACGGACCATGCCGCGGCGCGCACCAGCGTCCGCCGCGTGACTTCGGTCGATGTCCCCTGCTGTTCCAAGCGATTCCCCCAACGTCTATGACCTTTGGCCATAGTTTCCATGACTTAAGGCTAGTCGACGACTCGCGTATGCGATGATCGGCGCACGCATCGAGAACGCCGCAGCGCACCCCACGAAAGGAAGAACATGGCAGAGGCATACATCGTCGACGCGGTCCGCTCACCCGTCGGCAGGCGCGGCGGCGCCCTCTCCGGCATCCATCCGGCCGACCTCGGCGCGCACAGTCTGACCGCACTCGTCGCGCGCACGGGCATCGATCCCGGCGCCGTCGACGACGTCATCTTGGGAACGATCGATGCGATCGGCGGGCAGGCGGGCAACGTGGCCCGCACCGCTCTGCTCGTGGCCGGATTCCCCGAGCACGTGCCAGGAGTGACGATCGACCGACAGTGCGGGTCGAGTCAGCAGGCTGTGCACTTCGCGGCGCAGGCGGTGATGAGCGGCACGAGCGACCTGGTCGTCGCCGGCGGGCTGCAGAACATGTCGCAGGTGCCGCTCACCGCGGCGGCGACCGTGGGGGAGGCGTACGGCTTCACGACTCCGTACGCGGAATCACCCGGCTGGCGTGCGCGCTACGGAGATCAGGAGATCTCGCAGTTCCGCGGCGCCGAGCTGATCGCCGAGAGGTGGGGCATCTCCCGCGAGGAGATGGAGCAGTTCGCCCTGGAAAGCCATCGCCGCGCGGCACAGGCGCAGGATGAGGGCCGCTTCGCGAACGAGATCGCACCACTGAACGGCCTCGACCACGATGAGGGCGTGCGCCGTGACACATCGTTGGAGCGGATGGCGGGCCTCGCGCCCCTCGCCCCGAACGGCCGGATCACCGCGGCGGTCGCTTCGCAGATCAGCGACGCATCCAGTGCCGTGCTCATCGCGAGCGAGCGCGCGGTGAAGGAACACGGACTCACTCCGCGCGCCCGCATCCATCACCTGTCCGTGCGGGGCGACGATCCCGTGCTCATGCTCACCGCGCCGATCCCCGCGACGCGGCATGCGCTGGAGCGCACGGGCCTGCGCCCGGAGGACATCGACCTCTTCGAGGTGAACGAGGCCTTCGCCGCGGTCGTGCTCGCCTGGATGCAGGAGACCGGGGTGCCGCACGACAAGGTCAACGTCAACGGCGGTGGCATCGCTCTCGGGCACCCGATCGGCGCGACCGGCACGCGTATCCTGTCGACCCTGCTCAACGAGCTGGAGCGCACGGGCGGGCGCTACGGTCTGCAGACCATGTGCGAGGGCGGCGGCGTCGCGAACGTGACGATCATCGAGCGTCTCTGACCGCGCAGCTCGAAACGAGAGCGGGCCGCCTCCCCGAAGGGAAGCGGCCCGACTCAGTCGAAGAGTGGATCAGGGTCGGACGAAGCGGACCTCGGTCAACGTCTCGCCGAGGAACGGCTCGGTGTGCGTCGCGCCGTCGAGGCGGAAACCGTTGCGCGTGTAGAAGCGGTGCGCGCGGGGGTTGTCCTCGGCGACCCAGAGGTACAGCGGCTCGTCGGTCTCGACCGCGGCGTCGAAAAGCTTCTGGCCGATGCCGGTGGAGTGGTACGCGTCGAGCAGGTAGATGAAGTACAGCTCGCGGAACGCCGGAGCATCCTTGTCGCGGGCGGGACCGGAGCCGACGAATCCGACGATCTCGCCGTCGACGAGCGCGGCGTTCATCTTGAACTCGGGGCCCTGCGAGGCCCAGTGCGTCCACAGCTCGGCCATGCGGCGGGGCGAGACCTTCTCGAGCGCAGCCTTGCTGATCAGGTGGTCGTAGGTCTCGTGCCAGCACTGCGCGTGCACGCGACCGAGGGCTTCCGCATCCACATCACGGACCGGACGGACGATGACTTCAGGCTGGGCTTCGGCGCTCATGATCGTGACTCTACGCGCGGCATCCGCGAAGCGGAAATCGGGTGGATGTTCGATGACACTCGACGTGCCGGCCTGGAGGGTTTGTACAACGATGTTCGCAGATCGTGCACGCCTGGCTACGATCGTTCCTCGTGAACGTGATCTGGCGGACCCTCCTGGTGATCCTCGGCGCCCGGCGCCGCGTGCGGCGGGGGAAGACCCTCGACCCGACGGCGGTGGGCAGCATCACCATCACCACCCTGCCGACCGACCTCGACATCCTGCGCCACATGAACAACGGTCGCTACCTGTCGCTGTTCGACCTCGGACGCTGGGACCAGCTCATCCGCACCGGGCTGTTCGACGCGATGAAGGATCGCGGCTGGTACGCGGTCGTCTCCAGCGAGACGATCACGTTCCGCAAGTCGCTGCAGCTGTGGCAGCGGTTCGAGGTGCAGTCGCGGTTCATCGGCCACGACGAGAAGGCGCTGTTCCTCGAGCACCGCGCCGTGGTCGACGGCGAGGTCTACGCCCGGGCGATCGTGCGGGCGCGGATGCTGCGCCGCACCGGCGGCACGGTCAGCAACGAAGAGCTGTTCGCCGCGGTCGGCAAGCCCGAGGGCGTGCCGGAGATCGATGCGTGGGTGCACGACTGGGCCGCGGCATCCGCCCTCCCGCCCGTGCGGGTGAAGGCGCCGAGCGTCTGGGGCTGACGCCGTCCTCAGCGCCTCGCACGAGCAGCGATATATTGACCGTGTGCTGGCGATCCTGAAGACCACCGGGCGCGTGCTGTGGAGACACTGGCCCGCGCTCATGGCGTGGTATCTCGCCGGCGTGCTGGTGCACTATGTGATCACCGAGATCGCCGGGTTCATCGGCGCCTACTCCGCAACCCTCGGGTTCCTCGTCCTGCCGATCGGGATCCTCGCGCGGTTGATCAGCCTGGTCGCGATGTTCCTGGTCCTGCGCGACGGGCTGCGCAACCTGCAGGAGGTCGCCCCGCTGCCTGAGGCCGCCGCGGACCGCCGCCGCACCTTCCTCTCGGCGCTGCTCGCCGGCATCCTCCCCTTCTTCGCGGTCTACTGGGCGCAGGGGCTGCTGGGCGAAGATGTGCGGGCGTACTCGATGCGCGCTCTCGAGGTGCGGCAGGGCATCATCGCGTGGGCGGCTGTCAACGGCGACGATCCGGTGAGCTCGATCGACACCGTGCTCAACCTGCCGATCAACGTGTGGACCATCTCGATCATCGTGCTCGCGTTCGCCGGCCGCTGGGCGTGGTCGAAGTGGTCGGCGACGCTCGCGAAGTGGCTGTCGCCGGTCGCGGTCTACTTCGAGGTCGTCTGGGTCTTCTTCTCGGTGATGGTGCTCGGCGACATCTTCGACACGATCAAGGCGTGGGTGGACAGCCGTGCGGCCATGGCCTTCCTCGAGACGGTCAGGGAGCAGGTCCTGGACGCCGTCGCCCCGCTGCGCTGGCTGTGGGAGGGCATCGGCTGGCTGCTCTCCGAGGCGGGGCCGGTGCTCCTCGCTCCGCTGGCGTGGCTCACCATCGCGGGTGTGGTGTTCGGCCAGGCGATCGTGGCCGAGAAGCTGCGGGTGGAGAGCGAGCTGATCGCCCGGGTCCGTGCCCACGCGGCCGTCATCCCCAACCCGCTCGTGCGCCGGCTCAAGGACCTCGGCGAAGAGCTCGGTGCCCGCTTCCGGCCGATCGGACGGGCGCTGCTGCTCATGTGGCGCGCGGGACCACTGCTCGTCGGCTCCTACGCGCTGCTCTACGTGATCGTGAAGGCGCTCGAGTCCTATCTCGGCTTCGGCATCACCCGGTTGGTCGGCCCGCAGGACTACGTTTTCTGGGCGATCGCCGCACCGCTCGTCTCGCTCGTGCCGCTCCTGCTCATGGAGCCGGTGCGGATCGCGGTGATCAGCGGTGCGTACGATGCCACCCTCGCGCGGCTGCGCAAGCGCCAGCAGGACCGCACGGACACGGCGGGCGTCTCGACGGAGGAGGGTGAGATGCGCGCGGTCGCCGATGCCGCAGGCCTCCTGCCCTCGTCGGTGGATGCCGTCGCCGCCGCGATGGTCACCGCCCCCGCCAGGGACGGCGTCGAAGGTCAGGGTTCGAACTCGAATCTCACGAAGGAGCCGCCGGCGTCGTAGGGGCGCACGTCGACCCAGAAGGGGCCCTCGACATCCTCGGGCACCACGAACGGCACGATCAGCTCGTACGAACCGGTCTGCGAACCGAGGCAGAGCTCCGGTTCCTCCGCGCTCGAGTCCAGGCCGATCTCCGCACGGACGGGACTCCACTCGCGTCCGGTCGACTGCTCCACGAGCGTCGGCGTCTCGCACGCGACCCCTTCGGCACCCGCATTCACGGGCACCCCGACCGCGATCAGGCGCGTGCCGTCCGGGACGTCGAGACCCGAGAGATCCTCGATCTCGCCGCCGCGCACCGGACCCCATCCGGCGCCGGCGAGATCCGTCGTCTCGTCTTCGGTGACCACCACCGGCGTGACCGCGCGGGCGCCGAATCCGAAGTACTGGTACCACTCCTGCCACCCGACCGCGATGGCGGTCGCCGGCAGAAGGAGGACGAGCGCGACCAGCGCCAGAGTGTTGCGACGCCACCAGGAGGGCGGCTTCGCCGGCGCATCCGCCGTCTTCGGGGCTTCGCGAGGTGCGGGCGTGACGGGTGGGAGAGGAATCGTCATTGGGCCCATCCGTTCTCGTCGAGGAGCACCTCGGCTTCGACGGGCAGCGCGGCGAGGTCGATCGGCAGGTCGATCACGGCATCGCGCACCACCTCGCCGACCCCGGACCCCGGCACCCCCAGACGGAGCGTCGCCCGATCGCCGGTCACGTCGTCCGGCAGCTCGAACGCGAGGCTCCCGGAGCGGGGGACGCCGGTGACAAGCCGTTCCGCGGCGAACGTCGTGCCGCGATCCGTTGCGCTGAACGTGCGGTCGCCGATCGTGAGCTCCGCGAGTCTGGACGAGCTCAGATCCTGAGTCACGCCGGTGGCGGCCTCGAGGTCGACGACGAGCCAGGTGCCGTCGGCCGACCAGCCTTTCGCATCCGTCACCCGGTCGGCGAGGCGCACGTCGGTCACGGTCGCGACCAGGTTGCGCGTCGAGGCCTCCTCGCCGATCTTCGCGACCGTGGGGAACGGGGCGTTCGGGGCGTCGTCGGGAAGCGTCGCCTTCGAGACGCCCCACGCGCAGACGAGGAGCGCGACGGTGGCGAGCCAGATGAGGACGTGCTTCTTCACGGGAGCGTCACCTCGTCGATGGTCGCCGGCAGGGTCGCTCCGACGCGGACGTCCTGCCAGTAGTCGCCGCGCATCACGCTCTGCCCGACGTAGTGGTCCGACTCGGGGAGGGTGAGGGTGATCTCATCGCCGTCGTGGAAGTCGTCGGGCCCGACGGTCCAGGTGAGCAGCACGCGGGCGGGGACGTCGGGCTGCAACCGGGGTGCGCGCTCGCCGTCGTCGGCACGGAGGACGTCGCCCTTCTCGTCGAGCCCCTCGATGCGGATGCCGTCGACGACCGGGGATTGCGGGGGATTCGCCGTCGACGGTCGCGGCTTGTCGAACGTGTTGGTGACGTCGACCGTGACGACCAGGATTCGCTCGCCCTTCTCCTCGTCCGGGAAGACCAGGGTCTGGCCGCTCTCAGCGCTCAGCTCGTCGCGCAGCTCCACGCCGACGACGGTCATCTCCAGATCCGAGCCCGCGAAGGTCTCGCCGACCTCGACGACCGGGATCGGATCGACCGCTGCGGCCTCGAGTCCGCCGAACACGGCGGTGGTCGCCAACAGCACCGCGCCGGCGCTGGTGATGAGCCACGACGTCGGGATCAGGTCGATGCTGCGTCGTGCCCAACCGAGGACCTTCGCACGCGCGCTCGCATTCGTCGCGGTGACGGCCGGATCCTGCCCCTGGGCGGGGCTCTCCGGCGGCGTCGTGGTCACGGCAACAGCTTAGGACCGTGCGCGCGCCGGATCGCTCCTCCGCTTTCCACAAGAACGACACATCTTTCCGCGTCATGCGGGCGCAGGACGAGTAGTTCCGGCGCGCGCCTCAGTACTCTGAGCGGGAAGTCAGGGGCAGAGGCGCCCCGGTGATCCCGTCGACGCAGACGGGCGGAGGAGGATGCAGTGGCAGTCATCGGCATCGTGCGGGAGCCTGCGGGCGAAGCACGGGTCTCGGCCACCCCGGCGACGACCTCGTCGCTCGGGAAGCTGGGTCACACGGTCAGGGTCGAGCGGGGAGCAGGCGCGGCCGCCTCATACCCCGACACGGAATACGCGGCGGCGGGGGCGACACTCGTCGACCGTGCGGATGCCTGGGGGAGCGGGGTCGTCCTCGCCATCACGGCGCCCGGCCCCGACGAGATCGCGCTCCTGTCCGATGGTGCGACGCTGATCGCGCTGCTCTCGCCCGCGCTCCGCCCCGACCTGGTCGAGTCGCTCGCCCAGCGCGGCATCACCGCGCTCGCGCTCGACGCCGTGCCCCGCATCTCGCGCGCGCAGTCGATGGACGTGCTCAGTTCGATGGCGAACATCGCCGGGTACCGCGCCGTGGTCGAGGCCGCGCACGAGTTCGGCCGCTTCTTCACGGGACAGGTGACCGCCGCGGGCAAGGTGCCGCCGGCGAAGGTGCTGGTCGCGGGTGCCGGAGTCGCCGGGCTCGCAGCCATCGGCGCTGCGTCGAGTCTGGGCGCCATCGTGCGGGCCACCGATCCGCGCCCCGAGGTCGCCGACCAGGTCACCTCGATCGGCGGCACGTATCTTCCGGTCGACGTCGAGGTCGCCGCCTCCACCGACGGCTACGCCAAGGCGACCAGCGCGGACTACGACCGCCGAGCCGCCGAGATCTACACCGAGCAGGCCGCCGACGTCGACATCATCATCACGACCGCGCTCATCCCCGGGCGCGCGGCGCCTCGCCTCATCACGGCATCCGATGTCGCGCAGATGAGGCCGGGCAGCGTGATCGTCGACATGGCTGCGGGTCAGGGCGGCAACGTCGAGGGCTCGGTCGCGGGCGAGCGGATCGTCACCGACAACGGCGTGATCATCCTCGGCTACACCGACCTCGCATCGCGCTTGGCGGCCCAGGCCTCGCAGCTCTACGGCACGAACCTCGCCAACCTCGTCGCCCTGCTGACTCCCGCGAAGGACGGGCGGCTGGTGATCGACTTCGACGACGTCGTGCAGCGCTCGGTCACCGTCGTGCGCGACGGGGAGGTCACCTGGCCGCCACCCGCCGTGCAGGTCGCGGCCGCCCCCGCGGCGAAGGCTGCGGCGGCCCCGGTCGAGGTCGCGCCGCCGAAGAGGATGTCCACCGCGCGCCGCGTCGGCCTGATCGTGGTCGGCATCGCCGCCCTGTTCGCCGTGAACGCGTTCGCCCCGGCCCCGCTGCCACAGCACTTCACGGTGCTGGTGCTCTCGGTCGTGATCGGCTTCTACGTCATCGGCAAGGTGCACCACGCGCTGCACACCCCGCTCATGTCGGTGACCAACGCCATCTCCGGCGTCATCGTGGTCGGCGCGATGCTGCAGATCACCTCGCCGCTGCCGGTCGTGCAGGTGCTCGCCGCTGTGGCGGTGCTGCTGGCCTCCATCAACATCTTCGGAGGGTTCGCGGTCACCCGCCGGATGCTCGCGATGTTCACCCTCGGGAATTCAGCGAAGGGCGGCCGGAAGTGACCGTCGACGCGCTCGCCGGGGCGGCCTACATCGTCGCCGCCCTGCTGTTCATCCTCAGCCTCGCTGGCCTCAGTCGCCACGAGTCCGCCCGTGCCGGCGTGGTCTATGGCATCGCCGGCATGACCATCGCGCTGGTCGCGACCCTCGCCCTCACCGTGGCGGATGCGTGGAGCACCGGCGCGTTCCTCGGACTCGGGCTGCTCGTCGCCGCGGTGCTCATCGGCGCAGCCATCGGCCTGTGGCGGGCGCGGAGGGTCGAGATGACCGGGATGCCGGAGCTCATCGCGCTCCTGCACAGCTTCGTCGGACTCGCGGCCGTGCTCGTGGGCTGGAACGGCTACGTCGCACATCCGGAGATCGCTCCCGAGCTCGTCGGCATCCACGACGCCGAGGTCTTCATCGGCGTCTTCATCGGCGGGGTCACGTTCACCGGCTCGATCGTCGCCTACCTGAAGCTGTCGGCGAAGATGTCGTCGAAGCCGCTCATGCTGCCGGGCAAGAACGGGCTGAACATCGGGGCGCTCGTCGCGTTCGTCGCGCTCACCGTGTGGTTCGTGAACGACCAGCAGCTGTGGCTCCTGATCGCGGTCACCGTGCTCGCCTTCGGGCTCGGCTGGCACCTGGTCGCCTCGATCGGCGGCGGAGACATGCCGGTGGTCGTCTCGATGCTCAACAGCTATTCCGGGTGGGCGGCGGCCGCAGCCGGCTTCCTCCTCAACAACGACCTGCTCATCGTCACGGGTGCGCTGGTCGGATCGTCGGGTGCGTACCTCTCCTACGTCATGTGCAAGGCCATGAACCGCTCGTTCCTCTCGGTGATCGCCGGCGGATTCGGGATCGCGGCACCGACTGCGGACGACACCGAGTACGGCGAGCATCGCGAGATCACCGCCGAGGGCGCGGCCGAGATGCTCGTCGCGGCGAGCAGCGTCGTGATCACGCCCGGCTACGGCATGGCGGTCGCTCAGGCGCAGTACCCGGTGGCCGACCTGGTCCACAGGCTCCGTGAGCGGGGAGTGGACGTGCGATTCGGCATCCATCCGGTGGCGGGCCGTCTCCCCGGGCATATGAACGTTCTGCTGGCCGAGGCGAAGGTGCCGTACGACATCGTCCTGAGCATGGACGAGATCAACGACGACCTCGCGTCGACCGCGGTCGTGCTCGTGATCGGCGCGAACGACACCGTGAACCCGGCCGCCGCGGAAGACCCGGGGAGCCCGATCGCGGGGATGCCGGTGCTCAAGGTGTGGGAGGCCGAGAACGTCATCGTGTTCAAGCGCTCGATGGCCGCCGGGTACGCGGGCGTGCAGAATCCGCTGTTCTTCCGCGACAACGCGCAGATGCTGTTCGGCGACGCGAAGCAGCGGGTGGAGGACATCATCGCCGCGCTGTAGTTGTCCCCTCGTGCTCACCCTGTTCCGGTCGCACTTGCTGTCGCTTCGCACGCCAGAAAGCGACAGGAAATGCGACCGGAACGGAACGAGCACGGGCGGCGCGGCGCGGAATCCGGCGCATCCAGACCTAGGGTGAAAGTCATGGCTGACATCCCGGCGGATGCCGTGGCATCCGCACCCCTCGCAGACCGTGCCGTCGAGCTTGCTCGGCGGTGGGCGATCGAGGCCGCCGCGATCGAACCCGACCCCGCTGCCGCCCGTCTCGCCGGAGTGCTGCAGGATGCGAACGGGCTGCCGTTCACGCTCGGCTTCGTCGACGGCGTCATGCGCCCGGAGAGCCTGGCGGCCGCGGCCTCGCAGCTGCATCGGATCGCGCCGATCGTGCCGGAGTTCCTGCCCTGGTACCTGCGCTCGGTGGTGCGTCTCGGGGGAGGGGTCGCCCCGATACTGCCGTCGCCGGTCGTGCCGATCGCGCGGAAGGTGCTCCGTGACATGGTCGGGCACCTCGTGGTCGACGCGCGACCCGCCAAACTCGAAGCCGCCATCGCGCGCATCAAGACCACGGGCTCGCGCCTGAACCTCAACCTGCTCGGTGAGGCCGTGCTGGGGGAGGCCGAGGCGAAGCGCCGCCTCGACGGCATCCACGACCTGATCCGACGACCGGATGTCGACTACGTCTCGGTCAAGGTGTCGGCCATCGTCAGCCACCTGTCGATGTGGGCGTTCGACGAGATCGTCGACGAGGTGGTGGAGCGGCTGCTCCCGCTGTATCTGACGGCCGCGGCGGACGGCACCTTCATCAACCTCGACATGGAGGAGTACCGCGACCTCGACCTGACGATCGCGGTGTTCACGCGCATCCTCGAAGACCCTCGGCTCGCCGGGCTCGAGGCCGGGATCGTGCTGCAGGCGTACCTGCCCGACGCCCTGCCCGCCCTGCAGGAGCTCACCGCCTGGTCACAGGACCGCGTCGCGCACGGCGGCGCCCGCATCAAGGTGCGCCTCGTCAAGGGCGCGAACCTCGCGATGGAGCAGGTCGAGGCGCGGATGCACGGCTGGACGCCCGCGACCTATGACACCAAGCTCGACACCGACGCGAACTATCTGCGCTGCCTGGACTGGGCTCTGCGCCCCGAGCATGCCGCCGCCGTGAAGCTCGGCGTCGCCGGACACAACCTGTTCGGCATCGCCTACGCCTGGCTGCTCGCCGGGGAGCGCGGCGTGCGCGAGGCCGTCGAGTTCGAGATGCTCCTGGGCATGGCGCAGGGGCAGGTGCAGGCCGTCTCGCGCGAGGTCGGGCCCGTGCTGCTGTACGTGCCCGTGGTGGCGCCCGCCGAGTTCGACGTCGCGATCAGCTATCTGGTGCGGCGGCTCGAGGAGAACGCCTCTCCGGACAACTTCCTCTCCGCCGCGTTCCGGCTCGGGGATGACGAGGCCCTGTTCGTGCGCGAGCAGGATCGGTTCCTCGACGCACTCGACCGCTCGGACGATCCCACGCTGCGGACCGGACCGCGTCGCACGCAGGATCGGAGCGCGCCGGTGCACGAAGCGCTGCGTCCCTCGCCCGTGGCACCGCTGCCGGAGACCGACCTCACCCAGGCCGTGCTCGGCATCTCGCGCGGCTCCGAGGACGGCGGCGGTCGCGAGGCCTTCCTCGAGACGGCGGTGTATTCCGCCCGCGAGCTGGAGCAGGATGCCGGTGGTGCTCCGGGCTTCTCGAACTCGGTCGACAGCGACCCGGCGCTGCCGGTGAACCGCGACTGGGCGCGCGGGGTGCGGGAGCGCATCGCCTCGTCCGACCTCGGTGCCGACACGGTCGCGGCCGCGCGCATCGAGGATGCGGAATCCCTCGAGCGGACCGTGCAGGGGGTCCGCGGTGCGGCTCCGGCCTGGGGTGGGCGCCCCGCCGCAGAACGCGCCGAGGTGCTGCTGCGCGCCGCGGCCGCGCTGGAGGCCCGACGCGGCGACCTGATCGAGGTCGCCGCCTCCGAGACCGGCAAGATCTTCGCCGAGGCCGACCTCGAGGTGAGCGAGGCCGTCGACTTCGCCCGGTACTACGCGGCCACCGCGCGCGAGCTCGATGCGATCGCGGGCGCGGTGTTCGTGCCGGCATCCATCACCGTCGTGGCGCCGCCCTGGAACTTCCCGCTCGCGATCCCGGCCGGCGGAGTGCTCGCCGCGCTCGCCGCCGGTTCGGGCGTGGTCTTCAAGCCGGCCCCGCAGGCCCGCCGCTGCGCCGCGGTGATCGCGGAGACACTGTGGGAGGCGGGCATCCCCCGCGACCTGCTCGCGCTGGTCGACATCGAAGAGGGCGAGCTCGGCCGCGAGCTCATCACCCACGACGCGGTCGACCGCGTGATCCTCACCGGGGCGTGGGACACCGCCGCGCTGTTCCGCTCCTGGCGACCCGACCTGCCGCTGCTCGCCGAGACCAGTGGCAAGAACGCGATGATCATCACCCCGTCGGCCGACCTCGACCTGGCCGTCGCCGACCTGGTGAAGAGCGCCTTCGGGCACGCCGGTCAGAAGTGCTCGGCCGCGTCTCTCGCGATCCTCGTCGGTCCGGTCGGTCGGTCGCCGCGGTTCAAGCGTCAGCTCGCGGATGCCGTGCGCTCGCTGCACATCGGCCCGCCCACCGATCCGCTCGCCGAGGTCGGCCCGGTGATCGAGCCGCCGCAGGGCAAGCTCGCCTGGGCGCTGAGCGAGCTCGAGGGCGAGGAGCAGTGGCTGATCGAGCCCGCCCTCGACGCCGGAGACGACGGCAGCGGGCGGCTGTGGCGGCCCGGCATCCGTGTCGGCGTGCAGCCGGGGTCGCGCTTCCACACCGAGGAATTCTTCGGGCCGGTGCTCGGCATCATGCATGCACCGACCCTCGAGAAAGCCGTCGAGCTGCAGAACGCCGTCGCCTACGGGCTCACCGCCGGGCTGCACACGCAGGATCCGGACGACCTCGCCTTCTGGCTCGACCGCGTGCAGGCGGGCAACCTCTACGTGAACCGCGGCATCACGGGAGCGATCGTGCAGCGGCAGCCGTTCGGCGGCTGGAAGCGCTCGGCAGTCGGACCAGGCGCCAAGGCGGGCGGCCCGAACTACCTGATCGGGCTCGGGTCCTGGCGCTCGCAGCCGGGCGGACCGGCATCCAGCACCCTGCATCTGCGTGGGCTCGACTCCCGCATCACCGCGCTCATCGAGTCGGCGCAGTCGTCGCTGGAGTACGAGAAGTTCGAGTGGCTACGGCGCTCGGCGCTCTCGGATGCCCTGGCCTGGGACCGCGAGTTCGGGCAGGTGCGCGACGTGTCGCACCTCGGGGTGGAGCGGAACCTCTTCCGGTACCGTCCGGTGCCGGTCGAGATCCGGGCGACGGAGGATGCGGCGCTGCAGGATCTGCTGCGCGTGGTGATCGCGGGCGTGCGCTCGGGAGCGGACTTCGTGCTCTCGACGCCGGTGGGCCTGCCTGGCGACGTGCGCCGCGCGCTCGGCGACCTCGACGCCGCGGTCTTCCTCGAGACCGATGAGGAGTGGATGCAGCGGATGCTCCGCGCGGAGGATGCCGCCGAGGGCGTCGCCGCACTGCCCGTGAGCGACCGGGTGCGACTGGTCGGCGGTCGCGCTGCGGTCGCCGCGCTGCACACGGCCTTGGCCACGGCATCCGGGGGTGATCCCGACCTCGCGGTGTACGACGGCGAGGTCACAGCGGCCGCCCGCATCGAGCTGCTGCCGTTCGTGCACGAGCAGTCGATCTCGATCACCGCGCACCGCTACGGCAACCTCGATCCCTGGAGCAGCGACGTGATCTGAGGTTCACGACCCGATCGCGAGCGTCATCAGAACCGCGGTGACGACCGCGCCGAGCACGGCCGCGCCCAGCGTCATCCACGCGATGGAGCGGCGTTTCGTCTCGTTCGATCGCACGAACCTGGAGGCGACGCCCCCGCCGACGAGCGACACGAGGCAGAAGATGAGAGCCGTGGTATTGGCCGCGTCCTTGAGGTAGGGAGAGTGGTCTGGCATATTCGCCGTCGAAATCGAGACGCCCACGGACGCGACGAGTGTGCCGATCGCCACAATGCAGGCGAGAACCCACGGCACCACAATCGACGTTCTCAACAGATCACCCCGTGGCATCGTAACTCGACCCCTGGAGCAGCGACGTGATCTGATGCCGGTATGCAGCCGATGCCACACTGGTGCTCATGACGACGGATCCCACGAACGCCGATCGGATGCAGATCGCCAGCTCGGTGGGTGCACGTGACGGTATCGCCCTCGAGTTGATCGCGCGCGAAGGGTCGGGCGAGGTGATCGCGGAGGTGTTCCATGACGACGTCTCCGGCGCGATGACGTTCGCCATGTTCGACGACACGGCGATTCCCCTCGGCGTGCTCGAGCGGTTCCTCGAAGAGGCCAGGCGCGCGAAGCTCGGCGGGGATCGGTAGAGCCCATCGGGCTGCCCGCGGCGCGCGGAAGCTCCCAGTGTAAAGAATTCTTGACACGACGCACCCGCGGGCGTAGCGTGAGTGTCAAGAATCTTTTACATCGGAGGCATCATGGTCTACGAAGAACGCAACGCCTGGGCGGGACTCATCGTCAGTCCGATCGCGCTGATCGTCTACGTCGTGCTGGTGCTCCAGCAGGCCGGGGGAGCGCCGCTCACCACCGTCGACTGGTTCCCGCTCATGCTGTGGACCATCGTCGGAGGCATCGTCGCGACGATCGTGATCAGCATCGTCTGGGGCATCCTCGCCGGCATGAAGGACCCGGACGGCGCCGGCCGCTCCGACATCCGCGACCGTGACATCAGCCGCATGGGCGGGCGGGTCGAGCAGGCCTTCGTGGTGATCGCCGGGCTCGGCGTCATCGCGCTGTGCGCGGTCGGCGCCGACGTGTTCTGGATCGCGAACACCATGTACCTGGGCTTCGCGATCTCCGCGCTCGTCGGCGGCATCGCCCGCGTGATCGCCTACCGGCGGGGGCTCGTCTGATGGTGAAGCCGACCCTCGTCTCCAACAGCATCCGTGCACATCGTGAGCAGGCGGGCCTCACCCAGGCCGAGCTCGCCCGCACCGTCGGTGTGACCCGGCAGACGCTGATCGCCATCGAGCAGCAGAAGTACTCGCCCACGCTGGAGCTGGCGTTCCAGATCGCGCGGGCGTTCGGGGTCGGGATCGACGACCTGTTCGCCTACCCCGCCCCACCTGTATCCGGAGGAGCATCATGACAGAGACGATGAACGCCTGGCGACGCGAGACCTACGGCCCGTCGTCCGGGGTGAGTCTCGAGCAGATCCCGGTGCCGGTGCCGCATCGCGGAGAAGTGCTCCTGAAGGTGCGCGCCACCTCGCTGAACGCGGGTGATGTGCGGCTGCTGCTCGGCGATCCGCTCCTCGTGCGCCCGGTCTTCGGCCTCACGCGACCGAAGCACCCGGTGCGCGGCATGGAGGTCGCCGGCACCGTCGTCGCGGTCGGTCCCGACGTCGTGAGCGCCGAGATCGGCGAAGACGTCGTGGGCGAGCTGGTCGGAGGCGGAGGACTCGCCGAGTACGTGCGGGTGCCCGCCTCCCGGCTCGTGCCGACCCCGCCCGACATCACGCCCGAGGCGGCATCGTCCCTCCCGATCGCCGCCGGCACCGCGTGGCAGGCCCTCGATCTCGCCGGCGTCGGCCTGCGCGGAGGAGAGGCCCCGCGGGTGCTGATCATCGGCGCATCCGGAGGCGTCGGCACGTTCGCGGTGCAGCTCGCCGCGCTCCGTGGGGCCGAGGTCTGGGCCGCGTGCAGCGCCCGCAACGCCCCGCTGATCGAGCGCCTGGGTGCCGTGCGCACGTTCGACCATCGCGAGTCGCCGCTGAGCGAGATCCCGGCCGGCCGCTTCGACGCGGTCGTCGACATCGCCGGAGGGATGCCGCTGCGCGAGCTGCAGCGCCTCGTCGGGCACGGCGGTCGGATCGTGCTGGTCACCGGCGACGGCGGGCACGTGCTGGGACCGATCCCGCGGATGGTGCGGGCGGCGGTGCTGTCGATCGGCTCGCGGCGCATCCGTCCTCTCGCCGCGACGCCGCGCCCCGAGGTGCTGGCCAAGCTCCTCGAGCTCGTCGCCGACGGCCGCATCGTGCCCGTGATCGAGCGCGAGTACCCGTTCGCGGAAGCGTCCGCCGCCCTCGCCCACCTCGAGGCCGGGCACACTGTCGGGAAGGTCGTCGTCCGCAGCTCGGGAGTGTGACGGCCTCGAATGGAGCGCGGCTCTGGCGGCGCACAGGGGGCGGGTGACACAATGGACTCCGGCGTGCCCGAGTCGCATCTTCCCCGTCGCCGGCTCTGAACGAGCAGCGGGTCGAAGGACCGCCGGGCCCCAGGACAGCGTCCGCCGCGCCCGTCCATTCGAGGAGCATCCATGTCGACGCCTGAAGCCGCCGTCACCACCGCACCCGCCCGCACCGCGCACCGCCGTCACTACCTGATGTGCAAGCCGGAGCACTTCACCGTGAACTACTCCATCAACCCGTGGATGGAGCCGTCGCGGCCCACCGACACCGCGAACGCGGTGGCGCAGTGGCAGAAGCTGCACGACCTCTACCTCGAGCTCGGCCACACGGTCGAACTCATCGAGCCGCTCGCCGGCTACCCCGACATGGTCTACACGGCCAATGGCGGATTCCTCATCGACGGCCGTGCGTACGTGCCCGAGTTCCGCTTCGTCGAGCGGCAGGGCGAGGCCCCGGCGTTCGCCGACTGGTTCCGCGCGGCGGGCTACGACACGGTGATGCCGAAGGAGGTCAACGAGGGCGAGGGCGACTTCCTGCTCGTCGGCGACGTGATCCTGGCCGGCACCGGCTTCCGCTCCACCGGAGACAGCCACCGCGAGGTCGGCGAGGTGTTCGGCCGCGAGGTCGTCTCGCTGAACCTCGTCGACCCGCGCTTCTACCACCTCGACACCGCCATCGCCGTGCTCGACCCGGTGCAGGGCACGGAGAACGGCGGCCCCGAGCGCGCGAACATCGCGTACCTTCCGGGCGCCTTCGACGACGCCAGCCGTGCCGAGCTCGAGAAGCGCTTCCCCGACGCGATCCTCGTGTCGGATGAAGACGGCTCGGTGTTCGGCCTCAACTCGGCGAGCGACGGCTACAACGTGATCATCTCGCCGCGGGCCAAGGGCTTCGAGAAGCAGCTGCGCGAGCGCGGATACAACCCCATCACCGTCGACCTCTCCGAGCTGCTGCTCGGCGGCGGCGGCATCAAGTGCTGCACGCTCGAGCTGCGGGGTGCCAAGTGACCGCGGTCGACGCTTCGACGGGCTCAGCGACCCAGCCGGGAGAGGCCGGCACCGAGCCGCACGTCGCGCACAACTACCACCCGCTGCCGGTCAACATCGCCCGCGGTGAGGGCGCCTGGGTGACGGATGTCGAGGGCAAGCGCTACCTCGATCTGCTCGCCGCATACTCGGCCGTGAACTTCGGGCACCGGCATCCGGCGCTCGTGGCCGCGCTCACCGAGCAGCTCGGCCGCGTCACCCTCGTCAGCCGCGCGTTCCAGAGCGACCGGCTCGAGCCGTTCGCCGCGGCGCTCGCGGACCTTGCCGGCAAAGACCTCGTGCTGCCGATGAACACGGGCGCTGAGGCCGTCGAGACCGGCATCAAGGTCGCCCGCGCCTGGGGATACCGGGTCAAGGGCATCGCTGCGGGCAAGGCGCGCATCATTGTCGCGGCCGGCAACTTCCACGGCCGCACGACCACGATCGTGAGCTTCAGCGACGACGAGCAGGCCCGCGACGACTTCGGCCCGTACACGCCGGGCTTCGACGTGGTGCCCTACGGCGACGCGGATGCCATCGCTGCGGCCATCACCGACGACACGGCCGCCGTGCTCGTCGAGCCGATCCAGGGCGAGGCCGGCGTCGTGATCCCGCCCGAGGGCTACCTGCGCCGCATCCGCGAGATCTGCGACGAAAAGAACGTGCTGTTCATCGCCGACGAGATCCAGGCCGGGCTCGGCCGCGTCGGCGAGACGTTCGCCTGCGACCGCGAGGGCGTCGTGCCGGACCTGTATCTGCTCGGAAAGGCCCTCGGCGGCGGCATCCTCCCCGTCTCGGCCGTGGTCGGCAACACCGACGTACTCGGTGTGATCCGTCCGGGCGAGCACGGCTCGACCTTCGGCGGCAACCCGCTGGCCGCGGCCGTGGGTCTGCGTGTGGTCGAGATGCTGCAGACGGGCGAGTTCCAGGAACGCGCCCGGGCACTCGGCGCGCACCTCGAGCAGGCGCTGCAGCCGCTGATCGGGCACGGCGTGACAGCGGTGCGCATCGCCGGCCTCTGGGCGGGCGTCGACATCGACCCCGCCAAGGGAACGGGCCGCGAGATCGCCGAGAAGCTGCTCGATCGGGGCGTGCTCGTGAAGGACACGCACGGTCAGACCATCCGCATCGCGCCGCCGCTGGTGATCCGCGCGACCGAACTGGACTGGGCGGTGGAGCAGCTCAAGCTCGTGCTCGGCTGATCGACGGCCCGGCTCGGATGTCGGGAGAACGGACGGATGCCGGACCAGGACGCAGCGTGTCGCCCTGCATCCGTGCATCCGTCCGACATGTGGCACGGATGCCGGATGCCGGATGCCGGATGCCGGACGCGGACGCGCCCGGGAAGCGGACAGCGCCACCGCCGGGGGAGGGCCGACGCTGGGGACGACGGCTGACGGTGACGCTGTCCTTCCGGAGTGCTCAGGCCGGTGGGGAATCCGGATCGAGCGTCTTCAACGTGTCTTCCTCGGCCGCGTTGT
The DNA here is from genome assembly GCF_042269505.1 of Microbacterium sp. NPDC055988. Taxonomy (NCBI): domain Bacteria; kingdom Bacillati; phylum Actinomycetota; class Actinomycetes; order Micrococcales; family Microbacteriaceae; genus Microbacterium; species Microbacterium sp. NPDC055988. The sequence goes on along the minus strand of NZ_JBHJXY010000001.1, from coordinate 628,062 downwards.
CGGCCTGGAGCTGGTCCTCGGTCTCCTCATCGCCGCCGAGGGCTGAGCGGTGACCTTGGCCGGCATCGCCCTGGATGGCGCCGCCGGTCGATTCGCCGCGCGAGCTGTCGCCCTGGATCGCGCCGCCGCTGCCGTCGCCCTGACCGGCATCCTCATCCGGCACGCCGACGCGGCGAGCGCCTTCGGCAGGATCCTGCGGGTGGGGTGTGCGTTCCGTGTTGTCGTCCATGGATCGACGGTACGTACGCCGGATGCACTCCGTAGAGGGCGTTGACAAACGGCGGAAAGTTGTTCAGCCCTCGACGTCGTCCCGCTTCGCGCTCCGGATCGGAGTCGTGACGGCGGCCTCGTCGCTGAACTCGATCGGGTCGGGCCGCTCGATCACCCGCAGCGGCCGGGTCTCGTCGAGGGTGAGCAGGAAGCGGCGATTCTCGGCACGGCGCAGGCGTCCCGAGGTCGCCACCCAGATGACACCGATCGCGCAGGCGACGAATCCGGCCGTGCCGCCGAGCATGATGGCGGCACGTGGTCCGAAGGAGTCGGCGACCCACCCGGCGATGGGGGCACCCACGGGCGTCGAGCCCATGATCACGGCCATGTACAGGGCGAGCACGCGCCCGCGCAGCGCCGGCTCCGTCGTGATCTGCACGTACCCGTTGGCCGTGGTGAGCAGCGTCACGATCATGAAGCCGGTGAACGTCAGCGTGACGGCGTAGGAGGCGTAGGTCGGCATGGCGGACGACACGAACGCGGCGATGCCGAATCCACCCGCGGCGAGGATCACGACCCGCACGCGTGCGCGGTCGCGACGGGCCGCGAGCAGGGCGCCGATCAGGGAGCCGATCGCGAGCACCGAGCTGAGCACGCCGTAGCCGTCGGCGCCCGCGCCGAACTCCAGGGCCATGGTCGAGGCGAAGATCGGGAAGTTCATGCCGAACGCGCCGATCAGGAACACCGTGACGAACACGACCCGCAGATCGCTGCGCCCCCACACATAGCGGAACCCGGCGGCGAGCCCACCCCGGCTGCGGCTCTTCAGTCGCGGCGCGAGCAGGCGGGTGCGCAGCATCGACAGCGCGAGGATCATCGCGAGGAAGGTGGCGGCGTTCACGATGAACACCCAGCCCGAACCGATCGCCACGATCAGCAGGCCACCGACCGCCGGGCCGATCATGCGGGCGAGGTTGAAGGATGCCGAGTTGAGTGCGACCGCGTTCGAGGTGTCGCCGGTCGACACCATGTCGGAGACGAACGCCTGCCGGGCCGGGGCATCGAACGCGTTCACGACGCCGAAACCGAGTGCGAAGGCAAACATCATCGGCAGGGTCATCACGTCGTTCAGCAGCAGCACACCCACCGCGATCGCGAGGGCCAGCAGCGCCGACTGGGTGGCGAACAGGATATGGCGTCGGTCGAAGCGGTCGGCCACCCATCCGGTGAGGCTCACCAGCACGAGCGGCGGACCGAACTGCAGCGCCATGGTGACGCCCATCGCGGTGGCGTCGTTGTCGGTGAGCTCGGTGAGCACGACCCAGTCCTGGGCGGTGGCCTGCATCCAGCCGCCGACGTTCGAGACCAGGGCCCCCGCGAACCAGATGCGGTAGTTGATGTTCGCGAAGGAACGGAACATGGCGCTCATCGCTCCACCACCCGCCGCATCAGTGCACTCGCTTCTCGGAGCGTGGTGAGCTCGGCCTCGGTGTATTCGACCTCGCGCAGCATGTCGGCCAGCAGCTCGTCGCGGCGGCGGATCGTCTCCACGACGATCTCGACACCCGCATCGGTGATGTCGACCTGCACGCGGCGGCGGTCGTCTTCATCGGGGGTGCGCACGACGAAGCCCTGCTCCTCGAGGCCGTTGATGGTGCTGGTCATCGACGGAGCGGTCACGCGCTCGCGGACGGCGAGGGTCGAGATCGTGCGGCGACCGTTCATGCGCAGGTCGGCGAGCACCGCCAGCTGCGCATCGCTCATCGAGTCGGCCGCGCGGGCGCAGCGGAGGCGACGGGCCAGCCGGAACGTGGCCATGCGCAGGTCTGTGGCGGTGAGGTGGAGGGATTCATCGGACGCAGACATTACTTAGATAGTCTATCTAATTTTTTGGACGCCGTCTCGGCACCGGGCACAATGGAGGGGTGACCCGAACGCTCGCCCTGGAAATCGCCGTGCAGGACCCCGCCGGAGTGCGCATCGCCGCCGAGATCGGCGCCGACCGCGTCGAGCTCGCCACGGCCCTCGCCCTCGGCGGACTGACCCCGTCTCCCGCGACGCTCGAGCTGGCGGTCGAGGCGGCCGGAGCGGACGGTCCCGAGGTGCACGTGCTCATCCGGCCGCGCGCGGGCGGCTTCCACTACGCCGACGACGAGCTGGCGATCAGCGAGCGCGACGTGCGACGCGCGATCGCTGCGGGTGCCACCGGCGTGGTCATCGGCGCCCTCGACGCGGAGGGGCGCCTCGACTTCGACGCGATGGCGCGGCTGCGCGATGCCGCAGGCGGATCTCCCGTCACCCTGCACCGCGCGATCGACGTGACGGCCGACCCCGTCGCCACTCTGCGCAGCGCCCGCGAGCTGGGCCTTGCTCGCGTGCTGACCTCGGGCGGGGCATCCGCCGCGATCGACGGCATCGACACCCTGCGTGCGCTGGTCGCCGCAGCCGAGGGAGAGATCCAGGTCATGGCCGGCAGTGGAGTCGATGTCGCCAGCGCCCCGGTGCTCGCCGCGGCCGGCGTCGACGCGATCCATTTCTCCGCCAAGCGCGCCGTGATCGAAGACGGCGGCGTGCGGATGGGCTCGGCCTCCGACGGCGTCGGCGGCTACGAGGTCACCGACCGCGACGTCGCCTTCGCGATCCGGGATGCCGTCGCCCGGTAGGCGGTCCCGGTGCCCGGTCGCTAGGCTCGCAGCGTGACGGATACGCGCGAGTTCACCGACGCCCATGGCGTGGCCATCGTCTACGACGTGCATCCGGCTGCGGGGACTCCTCGCGGAGTCGTGCAGCTCCTGCACGGCGTCGGCGAGCACGCCGGACGATACGGCGCCCTGATCGGCGCCCTCACGGGGGCCGGTTTCCACGTCTACGCCGACGATCACCGAGGCCATGGCCGCACCGGCATCCGTCAGCACGGCGGACCCGAGAAATTGGGGAGGCTCGGCGTCGGCGGCCTTCGCGCGGCCGAGGATGCCGTCTGGCAGCTGACCGGGATCATCCGAGACGAGAACCCCGATCTGCCGCTGGTGCTGCTCGGCCACTCGTGGGGGTCGTTCCTGGCGCAGATGCTCGTGAACCACCACCCGGAGGCGTGGGATGCCGTGATCCTCTCCGGCTCCGCACTGCGCACGCCCGGTTTCCTCAACGCCGCACCCCTGAACGCGCGGTGGGCGAAGGACGAAGGCGCCACCGGGCTCGAATGGCTCAGCCGCGATCCTGCCGTGTGGGCCGCGTTCGCCGACGACCCGCTCACGACCGATGTCCCGCTGCTCAAGCTCTTCGGCCCGATCGAGGCCGCACGGCTGTACGGGCGTCCGGCCAAGGACCTGGGCCGCGACATCCCGATGCTGCTCCTGGTGGGTCGCGACGACCCGGTGGGTGGACCCCGCAGCGTGCACAAGCTCGCCGACGAGTACCGCAGCCGGTCCGGCCTCACCGACGTGACCACGCTGGTGTATCCGGATGCGCGGCACGAGATCTTCGCCGAACTGCAGCAGGAAGAGGTGCGCGCCGACGTGCTCGCCTGGCTCGACAAGCACATCCCCGCGCGCTGAGCTTCCGCCTTCGCGCCCCGAGACCCCCGGTTCGCGTCCACACCCCGGGGTGGCTGCGCGCGCACGGCGGGGTCTCGGTCAGAAGGCGGGGTCTCGTCGGTGCGGGGCCGGATGTGACGCGGAATGACGCGGCGTGAAGTCGTGTGACGGAGCCGTTCCTCGGGCTCGGTCCCGACCGTAGATTCGGGTCAATATTCCGCGCAGGAGCGAGGAGCGCGCCCGTGTGTGCTGCTCGCACGGGAGGGACCGCACCGATGAGCTTCGTGAAGGACTGGCAGGACTGGCACGCGTCGCGCGAGCGGTACGCGGGGTCGGAGTACGGTCCGTCGGCGCTCGAGTCGACGAACTGGCTCATCACGGAGGCGGCGGCGGTCGACGGCATCCCCGGGCTCTGGGCCCTCACCGGCGACGGCGGCATCCGCGGCAGCGAGCTCGGCCAGACGGGGTCGACCGTGATCCTGCGCGGCTCGGAGAGCATCCGCCTCGGCCGCCGTGAGCTGCGCGTGTTCGATCGCCACGGCGCACTGGCGCTGCGGGTGTTGAATCCGGCACGACCGCAGCGCGAGTGGTTCACCGCGATCGACGCCTATGCGCCCGACGAGCGCTGGCGACTCCCCGCGGTGTTCGAGGAGACGCCGGACGAGCAGATCCTGATCACGTCGGTCGACGGCGAGGTGCGCGAGACTGCCGTCGCCGGGCGACTGCGGTTCGAGTTGGCCGGTGCGCCGCAGACGCTGACCGTCACCAGGAACGGACAGGGGGCGTTGAGCGCGGTGTTCGCCGACGGCACCAACGGGCTCGAGACGTATCGCTTCCGGTTCCTGCCGGTCGACGAACCCGCCGCCGACGGCACGGCCGTGATCGACTTCAACCGCGCCTACCTGCCGCCGTGCGCGTTCTCGGACCAGTACGTCTGCCCGCTGCCGCCCGCGGGGAACCGATACTCGACGCCGATCCGCGCCGGCGAGCGCGTGGTGGTGCTCGGCGGCTGATCCGCGGCCGGCGGTCGATCCCGCTCGACGGCTGATGCGCTCGGGTGATCCGGGTAGTCGAGCCCGCCGCATCCGAGGCCGCGCGCCTTAAGCTGGTTCTGTGCACGGTGAATACAAGGTCCCAGGTGGAAAGCTCGTCGTCGTCGACCTCGAGATCGAAGACGACCGGATCGCCCGCTTCCGCCTCGCCGGCGACTTCTTCCTCGAGCCGGACTCAGCCCTCGACGACATCAACGCCGCGGTGAACGGGCTGCCCGCCGAGTCGGACTCGACGGCGATCGCCACGGCCGTCCGCAGCGCCCTGCCCGATGGGGCTCAGCTGCTCGGCTTCTCGCCCGAAGCCGTCGGCACCGCGGTGCGCCGCGCGCTCGTGACGGCCCCGGGATGGCGTGACTTCGACTGGGAGATCGTGCACGACCAGGCGGTCTCGCCGCGCATGAACCTCGCCCTCGACGAGGTGCTCACCGCCCGTGTCGGCGAGGGGCGACGGCGTCCCACCCTGCGCATCTGGGAGTGGAACGAGTCGGCCGTCGTGATCGGGTCGTTCCAGTCGTACCGCAACGAGGTCGACCCCGAGGGCGCCGCACGGCACGGTTTCGACGTGGTCCGCCGCATCTCCGGCGGCGGGGCGATGCTCATGGCCGCGGGGCAGATCATCACGTATTCGCTGTATGTGCCGGCATCGCTCGTCGCGGGCATGACGTTCGCCGACTCCTACGCCTTCCTCGACGACTGGGTGCTGCAGGCGCTGCGGTCCCTCGGCATCGATGCGGTGTACCAGCCGCTCAACGACATCGCGAGCCCGACCGGCAAGATCGGCGGTGCCGCGCAGAAGCGCCTCGCCAACGGGGGAGTGCTGCACCACGCGACGCTGTCGTACGACATCGACGGCCAGGTCATGACCGAGGTGCTGCGCATCGGCCGCGAGAAGCTCAGCGACAAGGGCACCACGTCGGCCGCAAAGCGCGTCGACCCGCTGCGCAGCCAGACCGGACTCGAGCGCGCCGAGATCATCGAGCGGTTCAAAGACACCTTCCGCTCGCTGACCGACGCCGAGACCGGCACGATCACCGCGGACGAGTATGCCGAGGCGGAGGCACTCGTCGCGTCGAAGTTCGCCACCGAGGCGTGGCTGCATCGGGTGCCGTGACCGCGCCGGACGACGGATCCGATACTCGGACGAATGCGCTTCCCGCGGCCGTGGCCGCGCCGGACGACGGACCCGAAACTCGGACGAATGCGCTTCCCGCGGCCGAATCCCCGGATTCCGGCCGCGGGAAGCGCGTTTCTCCGACGCAGGCGCGGGGCGCGGTCACCATCATCGAGGGCGACAACCTCGCCGTCGCGGCGACCCTGCCGTCGGGTTCCTTCACGCTCGTGTACCTCGACCCGCCGTTCAACACCGGCCGGACGCAGGGCCGGCAGGTGGTCACCGCGCGCCGGACGTTCACAACTCCTCGAGAATCCGAGCCGGTCACCGAAGAACTCCCGGAATTCCGCGACCCGGATGGAGAGACCGGCACAGGTCCGAGGAGATCTGAACGGGGGGTGGCCGAGACCGAAGCCGCGCCGACGGCCGAGACCGTGCCCACCGCCGAGGTGCGCCACGGATTCCACGGCCACGCGTACGAGCGGGTGCGCGGGATGCTGCGCGCCTACGACGACCGCTTCGACGACTACGGCTCCTTCCTGATGCCGCGGCTCGAGGAGGCGTGGCGGCTGCTCGCCGACGACGGCACCCTGTACCTGCACCTCGACTATCGGGAGGCGCACTACGCCAAGGTGATGCTCGACGCCGTGTTCGGGCGGGACTGCTTCCTCAACGAGCTGATCTGGGCGTACGACTACGGCGCCAAGTCGCGCAGCCGCTGGCCCACCAAGCACGACACGATCCTGGTGTACGTGAAGAATCCGCGGGCGTACGTCTTCAACTCCGACGAGGTCGACCGCGAGCCGTACATGGCACCGGGACTGGTGACCGCCGAGAAGGCCGCGCGCGGCAAGCTGCCGACCGACGTCTGGTGGCACACGATCGTCCCGACGACGGGGCGCGAGAAGACCGGTTATCCCACGCAGAAGCCCGAGGGGATCCTGCGCCGCATCGTGACCGCATCCAGCCGCCCCGGCGACCGTGTGCTCGACCTCTTCGCCGGCAGCGGCACGACCGGCGCCGTGGCGTCGGCGCTCGGTCGCGACGCCGTGCTCGTCGACGACAACCCCGAGGCGATCGGGGTCATGAAGACGCGGCTGCCGCACGCCGAAGTGATCACACCCGGCTGAAGCCTCTCTCGATGTGGCTCGCTCACCGCCGCGACCAGGAGAATGCTGTCATGACCGACATCGACTTCGAGACCACCGCCGACTTCGTCGAGGTGACGACCGCCGCAGGGCGGGTGCGGGGACGCTGGCGTCCGACCACCGGCGGGCGCGGCAATCCGCGGTCGGCGGCGTTCCTCGGCATCCCGTTCGCGGAGGCGCCGATCGGTGAGCTGCGCTTCCTGGAGCCCGTGCCCAAGGCGCCGTGGGAGGGTGTGCGCGATGCGCTCGAGTTCGCCGCCACCGCACAGCGCGGCGACCCCGGCGTCACGCTCATCCCCGAGCCGAGCATCGAGGGCGAATCGACGCTCAACGTCAACGTCTTCACGCCGAGCCCGACCCGCGCCGAGCAAAGAGCCGGGCTCCCGGTGCTCGTCTGGATCCACGGCGGCGGATACTTCGCGGGCTCACCCGCGAGCCCCTGGTACGACGGCCGAAACTTCAACCGCGACGGCGTCGTGACGGTGTCGATCTCGTACCGCCTGGGCTTCGATGGCTTCGGCTGGATCGAGGGCGCTCCCTCGAACCGTGGTGTGCGCGACTGGCTGCTCGCGCTGGAGTGGGTGCAGCGGAACATCGCCGAGTTCGGCGGAGATCCGTCGCGCGTGACGATCGCCGGGCAGTCCGCGGGTGGCGGTGCCGTGCTGACCCTGCTCGGCATGGAGAAGGCGCAGCACCTGTTCCAGGGCGTCTATGCGATCTCCGGCGCGCTCGCCGATGTCGCCTCCGCACGCGCCGAGGCGTTCGGCCGCGGGCTCGCCGCCGCCGGCGGGGTCGAGCCGACCCTGGCCGGGTTCTCGTCGCTGTCCGAGGAGCGCATCCTCGAGCTGCAGAAGAGGGCGACCGAGCTCGGGCCGTCGTCGGTCGGCATGATGCTCGAGGAGGGGCTGCCGCTCGGGCCGAGCATCGACGGCGATCTGCTGCCACGTTCGACGCGCGAGGCGCTCGCCGCGGGCATCGGCGCCGACAAGCCGCTCGTGCTCGGGGCGACCGACGACGAGTTCACCATGGTGTTCTCGGATGCGGCGAAGAAGCTCCGCTGGGTGCCTCGGTCGCTGCTGCTGGGAAAGCTCGGGCTGCCGAAGGCCGCGCGTCGCGAGTACCTCGCGGCCAACGCCGACGTCACGCGACTCGGCAATGCCCGCGTCGCCGGGCGGCTGCTGACCGACCGGATGTTCCGCTCGGCGCTGCTGAAGGTCGTCGCCGACCGCGGCGCTGCTCCGACCTGGGTGTACCGGTTCTCCTGGCCGTCGGGACGCTTCGGCTTCGCCGAGCACTGCCTCGATGTGCCGTTCTTCTTCGACTGCCTCGACGGCCCCGCGATGGAGCCGCTCGCCGGCCCGAACCCGCCACAGGGCCTGGCCGACGAGGTGCACGGCGCGGCGGTCGCGTTCGTCACCGGCGGCGACCCCGGGTGGCCACGTCACGAGGGCGCTTCCGGCATCGTCCGGGTCTATGACGTGCCGTCGCGCGATGTGCGCGACGCCTACGCCTCCGTGCGCCCGCTGCTGCGAACCTGACGTTCTCTTTCGGATCGCGCCTGCCGTCAGGCCACGTAGACCTTGCGAAGCGTCTCGGCGACGGTCCAGGTCGTGCGCATGCCCTCGGCGAGGCGCACCACTGAGCCGGGGCCGACCTCGAGGTCGGGCACGCCCGATGAGGCGAACGAGATCGTGGCGCGGCCGGACAGCACCACGAACACCTCGTCGGCCTCGGTGTCGGTCGCAGTGCCCGGTGTCATCTCCCACACACCGATCTCGACCCCGCCGATCTCGACCCCGCCGAGTGTCGCCAGCTCGTGCACGGCGGTCGTCGGGGCGCCGGCGAGCACCTCCTCCGCGGGGAGCGGCTCGTGCGTGAGGCCCAGCGCGCCGGCATCCACCCCCGCCCCGGCAGCGAGGCCGCTCATGAGTCGAAGCCCATGCCGACGGCGTCGAGGGTCTTGAGGAACAGGTTGCGCTTGCCCTCGTTGTGGTCGGCCCGGTTCATGGCCGCGCGCACGAGGTTGACGCCGATCGAGGCGGCGGGTTCGGGCGGGAACGGGATGGGCTTCTCGCGCACCATCTGCAGCTCGGTGCGCTCGGTCGAATCCCCCGACAGTTTGTCGAGCATGACGTCGGCGGCGAAGCGCGCGGCGCCGACGCCCAGTCCGGTGAAGCCGGTGGCATAGGTGACGCGGCCCTTGCGGGCGGTGCCGAAGAATGCGCAGAAGCGGCTCGACGAGTCGATCGCTCCGGCCCAGCGGTGGGTGAAGCGCAGGCCCTGCAGCTGCGGGAAGGTCGTGAAGAAGTGCGAGGCGAGCTTGCGGTGGCTCTCGATGCGGTCCTCATACTCCGGGCGCACCTTGCCGCCGTAGTGGTAGACCGCGTCGTAGCCGCCGAACAGGATGCGGTTGTCGGCGGTGAGCCGGTAGTAGTGGAACTGATTCGCGCTGTCGGCCAGGCCCTGACGGTTCGACCAGCCGATCGACGCGAGCTGTTCCGTGGAGAGCGGCTCGGTCATCAACACGTAGTCGTACACCGGCACGGTCATCAGGCGGTTGCGCTTCAGGAGCGAGGGGAACACGTTGGTGCCGAGCGCCACGGCATCCGCGATCACCCGACCGTTCGGGGTGACCAGCGTGATCGGACCGGAGCCGTCGCCCTCGATGGCGCGCACGATGCTGTGCTCGTAGATCTCGACGCCGAGGTCTGCGGCCACGCGGGCCAGCTCGACGCCCAGCTTGGCGGGATGCACCATCGCGGAGCCCTCGCGGTCCCAAGCTCCGGCGAGGAACGTCTCGGAGTGCACCTCGGCCTGCACGGCTTCGCGGTCGAGGAAGCCCGGTTCGTCGCGGAGCCACTCGACCTGGTGCGGTTCGACCGCGACGGCGAGCTGGCCGGTGCGCTCGAACTCCGCATCCATCCCGTAGCGGGCGACCGTCTGCTCGATGCCGTCGAGGTTCTCGTGGCCCAGCTCCTCGAGCCGGTCGATCTCGTCGGGCCACCGGGTCACGCCGTTCTCATGACCGTGGGTGAGGCTCGACTCGCAGAAGCCGCCGTTGCGACCGGATGCCGCCCACGCGATCCGCGACGCCTCCAGCAGCACCACGCGGCGCTCGGGGTCGCGCTCCTTGGCGCGCACCGCCGTCCACAGCCCGGCGTAGCCGCCGCCGACGATGGCGAGGTCGGCGCGGACCGTTCCGTTCAGTCGCGGATGCGTCGGCCGATCGACATCGTCGAGCCAGAACACCCGGAGAGCGGTGTCGCGCAGAGAGTCGTCGACGACCCCCTGCGGCGGCCGCCGGCGTTCGAAGACCGTGGTTCCCATGATCACTCCGATGCGTTCGGGGCGCGCGTCAGCGCGTTCCCCAGTTGTAGAGGTCTTTGTACAGGCCCGCGTAGAGCAGGCTCTCGGTGTGGACGATGCCCGGGATGGTGCGGATGCGAGTGGCGATGAGGGTGATCAGGTGCTCGTCGTCCTCGCACACGGCCTCGACGAGGATGTCGAACGTGCCGAGAGTGACGACGACGTAGGCCAACTCGGGGATCAGGGTGAGTTCCTCGGCGATCGCGCGGGGGTCGCCGGAGACGCGGATGCCGATCATCGACATGCGGTGGAAGCCGAGTTGCATGGGATCGGTGACCGCGACGATCTGGATGATGCCTGCCTCGGTCATCCGCTGCACCCGCTGCCGGGCGGCGGCTTCGCTGAGGCCGACCTCGCGGGCGATCTCGGCGTAGGGGCGGCGACCGTCCTCCTGCAGGAGTTCGACGATGCGCTTCGAGATGTCGTCCAGTGCAGGCTGGGCAGGCTTGGGGCTCATCTGTCGATATTGACAGTCATAGCCTGATTCTGCAACTGATTCAGTCGCTTCGCCCGGGTGAAATCTTCCGATTCCGCAGGCCGCGCGCTACCATGACGGCATGTCCCGCACCCTTGTGAAGAACTCGGCGCCGTTGCAGAACTTCATCGGCGGCCGCTCCGTGCCCGCGACCGGGACGGAACGGATGCCGCTTCTCGATCCTGTCACCGAAGCCGTCTACGGTGAACTGCCGATCTCCGACGGCGTCGATGTGGACGCCGCCTACGCCGCGGCATCCGCCGCCTTCCCGCTCTGGCGCGACACAACGCCCGCCGACCGGCAGCTGGCGCTGTTCCGCATCGCCGACGAGATGGAGTCGCGGGCCGAGGAGTTCGCCGATCTGGAGTCGCAGGACACCGGCAAGCCGCGCGCGAGCCTCGTCGCCGATGAGATCATGCAGTCGGTGGATCAGCTGCGCTTCTTCGCCGGTGCCGCCCGCAGTCTGGAGGGCCGCGCGGCGGGGGAGTACCTCGCCGGGCACACCTCGTTCGTGCGCCGCGAGCCGGTCGGCGTGATCGGCCAGGTGACGCCGTGGAACTATCCGCTGAACATGGCCGTCTGGAAGATCGCGCCCGCGCTCGCCGCCGGGAACACGGTCGTGCTCAAGCCGGCGGAGTCGACGCCGTTGACGACTCTCCTGCTCGCCGAGGTCGTCGCCCGACACACCCCGGCCGGCACGCTCAACGTCGTGCTGGGCGATCGTGACACGGGCGTCGCGCTGGTGGAGCATCCGACTCCGCAGATGGTCGCGATCACGGGATCGGTGCGCGCAGGCATGGCGGTGGCGCGCTCGGCGGCGAACGACGTCAAGCGCGTGCACCTGGAGCTCGGCGGCAAGGCGCCCGCGATCGTGTTCGCGGATGCATCGCTGGAGAAGGCGGTCGACGGGATCATCACCGGGGCCTTCTTCAACGGCGGGCAGGACTGCACCGCCGCCACTCGGGTGCTGGTGCACGCCTCGCGGCACGACGAGCTGGTGGCCGCGCTGGTGGCCAGGGCGAAGACGCATGCGCGCACCGGCGGCCCGCATGAGGAGGGTGTGCTGTACGGCCCGCTGAGCAGCGCGGCGCAGCTCGCTCAAGTGCAGGGCTTCATCGACCGGCTGCCCGCGCACGCGACCATCGAGACCGGCGGACGCCGTCAGGGAGATCAGGGCTACTTCTGGGAGGCGACGATCGTCTCGGGCGTGCGGCAGGATGACGAGGTCGTGCAGGGCGAGATCTTCGGCCCGGTGCTCACCGTGCAGGCGTTCTCCAGCGACGACGAGGCGCTGGAGATGGCGAATGACGTGCCCTATGCGCTCGCCGCCTCGGTGTGGACGACCGATCACACCCGGGCGATGCGCTTATCGCGCAACCTCGACTTCGGCTGCGTGTGGATCAACACGCACATCCCGTTCGTCTCGGACATGCCGCACGGTGGGTTCAAGCACTCCGGATACGGCAAGGACCTCTCGCAGTACGGGTTCGAGGACTACACGCGCATCAAGCACGTGATGAGCGCGCTCGACTGAGCCGCGGGCGTCCTGGTGGGCGCCGAAGCCCCGACTTCTCGTCGAAACCCCGGCTTCTCGTCGAAGCCCCGGGCTTCCGTCGACGGCACAACGGGGTCTCGGTGCCAAGTCGGGGTCTCGCCGAGATGCCCGGTGGTGCAGGTCAGCTCACGTGCGTCTGGAGCCAGGGCATGGGATCGACGGCGACCGTGTTGATGTGGACCTCGAAGTGCAGGCAGGAGCCGAACACGTATCCGGTCGATCCGACGTCGCCGATGTACTGGCCCTCGTCGACGCAGTCGCCGACCTCGACCGCGCGGGTTCCGTAGTTCATGTGCGAGTAGACGGTGCTCACCGCCTGCCCGTCGACGATGCTCTCGATCTGGATCGTCACACCGTAGCCCTGGTAGCTCTCGGTGGAGCGGGACACGCAGCCCTTCATGGCGGCGTTGATCGGGGTGCCCACACCCGCAGCGAAGTCCTGGCCCAGGTGAGACCGGCCCGGGCGTGAGGCGCCGAAGCCGTCGGTGAACGAGTACGTGCCGTCTGCCATCGGCATGACGATGCGGTCGGCGATGGGGATCTCGACCGCGCTTCCGAGTGGCATGCCGGCAGCGAGCGCGGCGGCGACGGCACGGGAGCGCGTCTCCTCGATCTCCTCGGGCGTCGTCGCCGAGAAGCTCCCCCGCGGGGCGATCTCGGCGCGGATCGTCTCGGTCGAAGCCGACGCGGACGGAGACGTGTAGGACTGCGCGGCATCGGCGGCGGCGGCTGTGGTGAGGCTGGTGGTGGCGACGGCCCCGTCGCTCCCGGTGGCGAGTGCGGGTAGTGCCGCACCGGTGACCATCACGCCGATCGCGAACGTGGCGCCGAGGGCCTTGGCCTTCGCCCACGGACGCTTGGCTCGGCTGGTCCGGACCGACGGCGCTGCCTTCTGCGGCGTCCGTCGTCGGGGGCGCACTCGAGCACCTCGGGTGCCGCGCCGGCCGGCGGCCTGCGTCTGCGGACGAGCGGCCGGTGTCGCGGGAGCTGTGGCGGGCGAGGCGGCCGGTGTGGCGGGCGATGCGGACGGTGTGGGGTCGATCGCGTCGGGTGCGTCGATCGCGTCGATCGAGTCGGGTGCGTCGGGTGCGTCGATCGAGTCGAGTGCGTCGCGTGTGTCGACTGCGTCGCGTGTGTCGAGGGCGTCGATCGCTTCGATCGCTTCGATCGCGTCGATCGCGTCGATCGCGTCGATCGCGTCGATCGCGTCGATTGCGTCGCGTGTGTCGAGGAGGTCGGTGGAAGTCGGTGCGCCGGCGGCATCACCTGCGTGGGGTGCACCGGCCGGCTCTCGTGTGTCGACCGCGCCGAGCGCATCTGCCGTGCGGGCGCGCTGTCCGTCGCCCGCACGGGTTGCATCCATCGCGCGGGGACTCTGCGGCTCCGTGGACGCGGAGCGTCGCAAGTCGCGCCGCAAGCGCGGTCGGGCCGAGTCGGGGGCTTCTGAGAAGGCTTCCGAGGCGTCGTGAGCGCGCTCGGGTGGCAGGGAATTCGTGACGGGATCCTTCCGGAGGGCAGATGTGCTCGGCGGTCGATCCCCCCGGATGCCACCGTTACCGATCTGTAATTTAGTTGGCGAACCTGTGAGCGTCAAATCGAGAGCGGATGGTCGACTCCGTTTCGACGAAGAATGCTCGGCCGCCATCGACATGGGGGATGTCGTGTGTCTTGTCGACGCGGATGCTCACACTCTGCCCTGGTGTGGGACGTCCGCGTGCGTCGCGGCGCGCCGTACCGCCGAGAGTGTGGAGAAGTGCTGTGTCGGTGTTTCTGTGGAGGGCGTGTCAGCGTTTCGCGTGTTTCGGAATATTGCTCTGAACTGGGGTTATTCGGGGTTCGAATGTCGGTGGCCCTCGGTTGACTAGGGGGTATGAACAACCCCGCAGAACTGCTCGTCCAGGTCGTCGCCGACCTGGATGCGGTGCTGCGCTCGGACGTGATCGCGGGGCTGAGTGACGACGTGAAGATGGGGCTGTTGCGGGTCGCCGGGGAGGTGCAGCGGCGGGTGGAGGCGGTGGTTGTGGAGACGGTCGCGTCGGTGGATGGGCGTCCGGCGGGGTCGGGGGAGCTGGCGTTCTGCGGGCGGTTCGGGTGTCGCACGGTGAACGAGTTGCTGCAGCGGGTGCTGCGCACCGATACAGCGGGGGCGGGGCGGGTGGTGAAGGCCGCGAAAGCGGTGCGGCGGGAGGTGGAGTTGTCGTCCGGGGCGTGGTTGCCGGCGCGGTGGCCGGCGTTGCGGGAGGCGGTGGTGGACGGGACGATCGGGGTGGCGGGTCTGTTGGCGGCGATCGGGCCGATCGAGCAGGCCGGGGCCCGGATCGGGACCGCGGACCGGTTGCGGGCGGACGCGGAGCTGGCCGCATACGCGCGAGGAGTCTCTGTTGCTGACCCGGACACGGATGCGGACACGGATGCGGACACGGATGCGGACACGGACGCGGGTGTCGGGGATGTTGCTCCGGCGGCGACGCCGGAGGATCTGCGGTTGCTGGCGCAGGTGATCGTGCAATACCTCGACCCGGACGGCGCGGAACCCGCGGAGGACATCGCGATGCGGGCACGGGGTCTGGCCCTCGGGCGGGCGAAAGACGGGGTGATCCCGATCCGGGGACGGTTGCTGCCGGAGGTCGCGGGGCAGTTGCAGCGCCTGTTCGACGCGTACCTGAACCCGAAAGTCGACGGGCCACCCGTCCCCGGGGTCGCGTTCGAGCCCTCAGACCGGAGCGATGCGGGTGCCGAGACGCCGGAGGGCACCGACGGAGACGCCGGGGCCCGGGATGGCATCACCGACGACGGCCCCGGTGCGGGTGTGGATGACGGTGTCCTCCCGTCCGGTGACCCGGGGCGGATGATCGACCCGCGTTCCCGGTCGCAGAAGCAGCACGACACCCTCGCCGCGATCCTCGGCATCGCCGCTCGCCACGACCACACCCCACGCCTGGGCGGCGGGGCACCCACCCTGGTCGTGTCCGTCACCGCCGACGACTACACGACCGGGCGCGGTTGGGCGCACGTGGACGGCATCGACACCCCCGTCTCCACCCGTGTCGCCGCGCACACCGCGTGCGCGGGCGGCGTGCAACGGGTGCTGTTCGACCCGAACGGGCGCATCATCGGCATCAGCACCACCGACCGGATCTTCACCGCCCACCAACGCCGCGCGATCACCCTCCGCGACACAGAATGCCTCATCCCCGGCTGCCACGTCCCCGCATCCTGGTGCGAGATCCACCACGTCCACGAACACGCCAGAGGCGGACCCACCCACACCGACAACGGCGTCGCCCTCTGCTGGCACCACCACCGCACCCTCACCACCTACGGATGGGAAATCCGCATGATGGCCGGCACACCCCACGTCCGCGGACCCGCCTGGTGGGACCCCACCCGACAATGGCGCACACCACGACCCGCCACACGACCCCCCACACCACAACCCGCCACACGACCCCCCACACGAAGACCTGCGACGCCATGACCCGCGACCTCACGACCCGCGGCGACATCGGCCAGACACCCCTCGACACCACTCAGAGCATGAATGGCCTCGAGCGGACTCGGCGTGAAGTGTCGACCTGTGCGACTCGATGTGGCATGCTTGCGGGCACTGCGCCCGGCCCAGTGCCCGGCGCGGTACGTGAATCGAGAGGCAGACGCCGGAGCATATGTCCAGACCACTCGCGGGACCGCAGGGCCTGCTACGCACGCTCAACGGTCGCGCAATCCTGGAGGCGCTCGCGCGCAGCGGTCCGCAGACCCGCGCGGAGCTGATGTCGACGACCGGCCTGTCCCGCACGGCCGTCACCCAGGTGCTGAGAATGCTGGATGCGGCTGGAGCCGTCGCCGCCGCGGGCGTCGATCGCGAGACGCGAGGGCCCGCCGCGGGCCGCGTCGCCCTGCATCCGCGGCTCGGGTTCGCCGCCGCCGTGCACATCGACCACCATGCCGCGCACGTGGTGCTCGTCGACGCCCGCGGAGTCGTGCACGCCGAGGAACACGACGTGCTGCCGACCCAGGGGGATCGCGTCGAGCACATCGTCGCTCTCGTCGACCGATGCCGCCTCTCGGTCAAGGCTGCGAAGGCGGCGATCCACCTCGCCGTGGTCGGCATCCCCGGGATCGTCACCGCCGACGGCGGCATCCGCGACGATCTGGGTCCGGACGGCGGCGCCTTCCGTGCCGCGCTGACGGCGGCCCTCGGCTGCCCCGTACGCATCGAGAACGACGTCAACCTCGCCGCCCTCGCCGAGCTCACGGCAGGCGTCGGCGGCGACCTCGCCAGCTTCGCCCTGCTGCTCCTCGACGACGGCCTGGGGGCCGGCATCGTGATCGACGGCGCACTGCACCGCGGATTCTCGGGTGTCGCGGGTGAGGTCATGTATCTGCCGCAGACCCCCCTTCCGATCGGGGCTCCCATCGTGAGCGACGCCGTCGTCGGAGATCTCGCGCTCGGGGTCGGGCGGGATGCCGACGCCTCATTGGAGGATCATCTCGAGGCGGCCGGCCGCGGCGACGAGGCCGCGACCCGGGTCGTCGCCGAGATCGGCAAGCGCATCGTGCTCGTCGCCGGCAGTGTCGGCCTCGTGCTCGATCCCGAGGCATTCATCCTCAGCGGCACAGCAGCCCACCCCGTGCTGGTCGAGGCGATCCAGCGCGTCGCCGACGAGTATGCGGCCCAGCTGCCGCTGCGGTTCCTCGTCTCCTCGTTCGGCCCGGAGGCCCCGCTGGTCGGCGCCGTCGACGAAGCGGCATCCGCGCTCCGGAGCATGCTGTTCACCCGCATCCTGACCCCGGCTGCGAAGACCGGTCGCTGAGCGATACCCCTCCCGATCGCCCCGCCGTCCCTTACCCGACAGGACCCCCGATGACCGCACCCTCCGATCTCGCCGACCGCCTCGGCCTCGCACCCGGTGCGCGGGCGATCATCCTCAACGCCGACGACTTCGGCATGTGCCACGCGGCGAACACCGCGATCGTCGACCTGCTCACGACCGGGCGCATCGACTCGACGACCGTGATGGTCCCGTGTTCGTGGTCGCCGGAGGCCCTGACCTTCGCGGCATCCCGCACCGACCTCGACATCGGCGTGCACTTGGTGCTCACGAGTGAATGGAGCCGCTACCGCTGGCGCCCCCTGACCGGCACCGGGACGAGCCTCGTCGATGCCGACGGGTTCTTCCCCGTCGATGTCGCGTCCGTCGAGCGGTTCGCGACCGACGACGATGTCGCCGCCGAGCTCGCCGCCCAGCTGCAGGCCGCGCTCGACGCCGGTGTCGACGTGACGCACCTCGACAACCACATGGGCTCGGTCTACGGCCTCGTCACCGGCCACGACTTCCTGCGCCCGGTGTTCGAGCTGGCCGCCCGCAACGGCTTCCCGTTCCGACTGCCGCGCACCATGGACGGGGTGGGGGAGGATGCCGCGCTGCAGGCCAAGCTCGACGACGCGGCCTCCGCTGCCGACGCGATGGGCGTCGTGATCATCGACCGACTGTGGTCGCACCCGTTCGAACTCCTCCGGGAGGGCGAGCCGGACGAGGAGACCTACGAGCAGGTGCGCGACGGCTTCATCACACTGCTGCGCGCCGTTCCCGCCGGTGTCACCGAGATCTACCTGCATCCGATGATCGACGACGACGAACTCCGCGCCGCGGTCGACTTCAGCGCGGCGAAGCGCGGATACGAGCTGCGTCTGCTCAGTGACCCCGCCGTGCTGCAGGCCATCGAAGACGAGGCTCTCGTGCGCATCGGCTGGCGCGACCTGCGCGACCTGCAGCGGGCGGGCGCTCGATGACGGTTCTGGGCGAACGCCTGCGCGATCGACGACTGGATGCCGCGCCGACCAGGACGCAGACCATCGCGTTCGGAGCATCCGGGTTCCCGACCCAGCTCATGGCGCAGACCTTCTCGGCCTTCGTCGTCTACTTCTACGTCTCGCACCTCGCTGTGCCGGCCGGATGGGTGGCCGTGGCGATGATCGCCCACGGCATCCTGAACGCGGTGCTGAATCCGCTCGTCGGCACGATCTCCGACCGGATGCGCACACCCTGGGGTCGACGCATCCCGTGGATCGGGCTGGGCATCGTGCCGCTCGTTGTCGCCTTCGCGCTGGTGTGGATGCCGCCCGAGCTCCCGGCCGCGGGTCTCATCCTGTGGTTCCTCGTGGTCGTCGCTGTGTACGACATCGCGTTCGTCGTCGTGGTGCTGAACATCTCCGCGCTGTTCCCCGAGATCTTCCGCACCACCGAGGAGCGCGCCCGAGGCAACGTCCCGCGGCAGATCTTCGCGATCCTCGGCATGGTCCTGGGAACGGCCGGAGCCCCCGCGCTGTACGACTCGATCGGCTGGCCCGGCATGGCTCTCGTGCTCGGCGCGGTGTGCCTGGTGCTGCTCGTGTGGTCGTTCTTCGGCGGGATGATCGAGCGCCGTGTGCCCGAGGCGGCGTCGGAGGCCATGCGGTGGGGCGACCAGCTGAAGTACACGTTCCGCAACCGGGCCTTCGTCCCTTACGTGCTCGGGTCGCTGTTCGTGCAGACCTCGATCGCCGTGATCCTCGCCGCGATCCCCTTCTACGTGCGGTACTCGCTGGGTGCGGCTGAGGGGGAGGGGAGCCTGCTCCTCGGGGCGATCTTCGTCACCGCGATCCCCTCGATCGTGCTGTGGAGCGCGGTCGTCCGCCGTACCTCACCGCGCACGGCTGTGTTGTGGAGCGTGGCGGTGTTCGGCGTCGCCGTGCTCGGCTACCTGGCGCCGTCGAACGTGCTCGGTGCGGCGCTGGTCGGCGTCGCGGTCGGTGTGGGCGTCGGCGGCCTGCTGCAGCTGCTCGAGGTCATGCTCGCGCAGATCATCGACGAGGATGCCGTGCGCACCGGGCACCGCCGCGAAGGCGCCTATTTCGGGGTCAACGGCTTCGTGGTGCGCGGCTCGGTGGTGCTGCAGGCGATCGTCGCCGCGGTGGTGCTCACGGCCTCCGGGTTCGATGCCACCCTCGGCGACGCGCAGCCCGAGAGCGTCGACGGCGGCATCCGTCTGATGCTCGCGGTGATCCCGCTCGGGTTCACCGCCCTCGCCTGGCTCTGCTTCTGGCTCTACCCGATCCGCGCCAGGGACGTCTCCGCTCAGGCCTGAGCAGCCTGCCGCGCTTCCCACCCCGTGCGCACCATCTCGTCGACTGTGTACCGCATGGTCCAGTCGAGGTCACGGGCCGCGAGCTCGCCGGTCGCCACGATGCGGTCGGGGTCTCCGGGGCGCCGGGGTCCGATCTCTGGGGTGAAGTCGATGCCGGTCACGCGGGCGACGGCATCCATGATCTGCTTCACGCTGAGTCCGTCGCCGGAGCCGAGGTTGTAGGCGGCCTCGATGGGGCGGCCGTCGGCGAGGCGCTGTGCAGCGGCGACATGCGCGGCGGCGATGTCGCCGACGTGCACGTAGTCGCGCACGTTGGTGCCGTCTTCCGTGTCGTAGTCATCGCCGAAGATCTTCGGGGTCTTGCCTGCGAGCAGCGCCTCGAACACGATCGGGAACAGGTTGTGCGGGCTGACGTCGTAGACCGTCGGATCGGCGGAGCCCACCACGTTGAAGTACCGCAGCGAGGTGTGCCGCAGCGGGCGCTCGGACTCGGCCGTCGCAATGGCCTGGTCGCGCAGCAGCCACTCGCCGATGAGCTTCGATTCCCCGTACGGGCTGGCCGGCTTCTTGGCGGTGTCCTCGACGACGAGCGCGACGTCGGGGGTGCCGAAAACGGCGGCCGACGACGAGAACACGATGTTCGAGACTCCGGCGGCCTCCATCGCTTCGAGGATGATCCGGGTGCCCTCGACGTTCTGAGCGTAGGTGTGCAGCGGGCGCTGCACCGAGACGCCGGCGTACTTGTACCCGGCGACGTGGATGACCCCCTGGGCGTCGTGGTCGCGTAGCGCCTTCTCGACGAGCGCGCGATCGAGGATGCTGCCCTGCACGAAGCGCACGCCCTCGGGCACGAACGACGCGACGCCGCTGGAGAGGTCGTCGAGCACGACCGGCGTGAGCCCGGCCTCCGCGAGGGCCCGGACGACGTGGGCTCCGATGTAGCCGGCGCCGCCGGTGACGATCCAGGACATTGCGTTCCTCTCCTGCCGCGGCGTGGTCGCGGCTCGATCGATCATTCTCTCAGGCGTCGCGGAGCGGACCTGCGGACGGGGTGACCGTGAACAGGTGCGGGGCGTCGAATCCCGAGCCGGCGAACGCGGCGGTCACCGCATCCGACACGGCGTCTACGGCATCCTGCTCGATCAGCGCGATCGCGGCACCGCCGAAACCACCGCCCGTCATGCGGGCGCCGAGCGCGCCGGCGGCCAGTGCGGTGTCGACGGCGGTGTCGAGCTCGACGGTCGAGATCTCGAAGTCGTCGCGCATCGACGTGTGCGATGCCACCAGGAGGTCGCCGATGGCCCTCGCGCCCCGCTCCCGCAGCACCCGGACGGTGTCGAGCACGCGCTGGTTCTCGGTGACGATGTGACGCACGCGGCGGAAGGTCAAGTCGTCCATCAGCTCCTCGGCACGCGACAGGTCGGCGATCGACACGTCGCGCAGGGCCGGCACGCCCATGAGCGAGGCCCCGAGTTCGCAAGACGCCCGACGCTCGCGGTAGCCACCCGTGGAGTGGGCGTGCTTCACGCGGGTGTCGATCACCAGTATCGCGAGTCCGGCCTCGGCGACGCCGAGCGGCACCGGCTGGGCCTCCAGCGAGCGGCAGTCGAGGAAGATCGCGGTGTCGGGCTGACCGAGCATCGACGCCATCTGATCCATGATCCCGGTGGGAGCCCCGACGGCCTCGTTCTCGGCACGGCGTCCGACGCGGGCCAGAGCCGTGGCGTCGAGACCCGTTCCCCAGAGCTCGTTCAGGGCGGATGCCGTCGCTCCCTCGATCGCGGCGGAGGAGGAGAGCCCCGCGCCCACCGGCACGTCGGAGGCGATCGCGATGTCGAGGCCGCGGAACGGGCCCTCCGCTGCCGCCTGGCGCAGCGCCCAGGCGACCCCGAGCGGGTAGGCGGCCCACTCCGGAACGGCTGGGTGCGCGCCCGGCGCGGTCGGGAAGAGCTCGTCGAGCTCGTCGAGGTCGACCTCCACCGGCTCCTCCGCGAAGGTCGACCCGACCAGGACCCGGCCGCGGTCGTCGTCGCGCAGCCCGACCGCGGCGACCGTGCGCTGGGGGATGGCGAACGGCAGCACGAAGCCGTCGTTGTAGTCGGTGTGCTCGCCGATGAGGTTGACGCGTCCCGGAGCCGACCAGAGGCCGTCGGGCTCCCGTCCGGTGAGGTCGGTGAAGAGCGCGCGGGCGTCGTCGTGGGCGGCGGTCATGCGGATGCTCCTTCGGAGGTCTCGTCCTCGGGGGCGCGTTCGATCGCCTCGCGCAGGCGTGCGGCGCCGACCTCCGGCGGGACCTCCGCGGCCCATGCCCCCATCGCAGCTTCGGAGCCGGCGAGGAACTTGAGCTTGTCGGCGGCCCGGCGCGGACTCGTCAGCTGCAGGTGCAGGCGCACGGTGTCGCGGCCGACGTGCACGGGGGCCTGGTGCCAGGCGGCGATGTACGGGGTCGGGGTCTCGTACAGGGCGTCGACGCCGCGGAGCAGCCGCAGGTAGAGCGGCGCGAGCTCGTCGCGTTCGGCCTCGGTCGTCTCGGCGAAGTCCGGCACGTGGCGGTGCGGCATCAGGTGCACCTCGAGGGGCCAGCGGGCGGCGAAGGGGACGAAGGCCGTCCAGTGCTCTCCGCGGAACACCACGCGCTCAGAGGCCTGCTCCGACTCGAGGATGTGCTGGAACAGGTCGGGCGCGGTGCGGTCGATCGACTCGAGCAGCCGCGTGGTGCGGGGCGTCACGTAGGGGTAGGCGTAGATCTGGCCGTGCGGATGCGGCAGGGTCACGCCGATCGCCTCGCCGCGGTTCTCGAACGGGAAGATCTGCTGGATGCCGGGCAGCTTCGAGATCGCGGCCGTGCGGTCGGCCCAGGCCTCGATGACTGTGCGGGCGCGGGTGACGGACTGCGTGCCGAACGAGCCTTCGTGGTCGGGGCTGAAGCAGACCACCTCGCAGCGGCCGACCGAGGTGCGGGTGCGACCGAGGCCCAGGGCGGCGAGGTCGTCGAGTCCGCGGGGCGCATTCGATGCCTGCGGCGCGGTGCCGACGGCCTCGGCGAGGGCGGGGCCGAACGCGGGGGAGCGGTTCTCGAACACCGCGACGTCGTAGCGCGACGGCACCTCCGACGGGTTGCCGGGGGTCTGCGGCGCGAGCGGGTCGGCGTCGGCGCTGGGCATCATGACGCGGTTCTGCCGGTTCGCGGCGACCGTGATCCAGTCGCCGGTGAGCACGTCGAGGCGCATCGTCGCGGTGTCGGGGCGCGGGTCGAGCGCGCGGGCGTCGACCGCGCGCTCGGCTCCGAGCGCGGTGCCCGGATCGTCGTAGTAGATGAGGTCGCGGCCGTCGGCGAGGGTGGTGGCGCGTTTGACGACGCCGGCGCCGAGGGTCTCGGTGCGCAACTCAGGAAGATCGTGCGTGTTCACGTAAACATGGTATCCATACGGCCGTGATAACGTCAACATTGCGGAGTTGTGCACGGGCGGCGAACGGAGAATGTGCGTGGGAGACGAACGCGACCTGGCTGGTGAACCGCGCTCTGGACGGCCTCGATCGTCCTCGGGCCGCGTGTCGATGGCCATGGTCGCCGCCCACGCCGGGGTCTCGGGTCAGACCGTGTCCCGGGTCGTCAACGGCAGTCCGCGCGTCGACCCCGGCACCCGATCCCGGGTCGAGGGCGCGATGGCCGAACTCGGCTACCGTCCGCATCGCGCGGCTCGTGCCCTGCGCACCGGGCGCTCGCAGACCATCGGCCTCGTGGTCACCACCCTCGCCACGGTCGGCAACTCGCGGATGCTGCAGGCCACGGCCGAAGCGGCGGCGGAACGCGGATACGCGCTGACGCTCGTGACCGCGACCGACGGAGTCGCCGAGGCGTTCGAGCGGCTCGCCGAGCAGGAGGTCGACGGCGCGATCGTCCTCAACGAGGCGTCGGCGCTCATCCCCGCGGTGCAGCCCCCCGTTGGACTGCGGCTGGTCGTCGTCGACGCCCCGACCGATGCAGGCTTCACCTCCGTGCACAGCGATCACGCGGGCGGCGCGGCTGTCGCCACGTCTCGGCTCCTCGCTCTCGGGCGCGAGACCGTGCACCACCTCTCCGGTCCCGCGGAGTCCTTCGCTGCTGCCGAGCGCGAGCGGGGGTGGCGGGAGACGCTCGTCGTCGCCGGCATCCGTCCGCCCGCCGTGGTCCGCGGCGACTGGAGCGCCGACTCGGGGTACTCGGCCGGGCATGCGCTCGCCACGGCATCCGCGATCTTCTGCGCCAACGACCAGATGGCGCTCGGCGTGCTGCGCGCCCTCTCCGAATCCGGCCGGAGAGTGCCCGAAGACGTCGCGGTCATCGGCTTCGACGATGTGCCCGATGCGGCGAACTACCGCCCACCGCTGACCACGATCCGGCAGGACTTCACCGCTCTCGCCCACCGCGCCGTGTCGGCGTTGGTGGAAGCGATCGAGGGCACCTCGCAGGGAGAGCCCTCTGCGCTCATCCCGACGAAGCTCATCGAGCGCGACAGCACCGCCTGACCCCGGCTGAAAGCGCTTCGGTTGCGTTCGGCTCTCATCTCATGGCATGATCTCGGAAAGCGCTTTCCAGTCAGAGTCGAAGGGAAGTGCGGACAGCTTCCCGCGAGAGAAACGGAACACCATGACCCAGGCGAACACCCGTGAGATCGGCATCATCATGAACGGCGTCTCCGGACGCATGGGATACCGGCAGCACCTGGTGCGCTCGATCCTCGCGATCCGGGAGGAGGGCGGCATCGAGCTGCCCGACGGCTCCCGCATCACGGTGAAGCCGATCCTCGTCGGTCGCAGCGAGGCCAAGCTCGCCGAGCTCGCCGCGAAGCACGGCATCGAGGACTGGACGACCGACCTCGACGCCGCCCTCGCCGACCCGCAGTGGGAGATCTACGCCGACTTCCTGGTGACCAAAGCCCGCGCCACCGCCATCCGCAAGGCCATCGCCGCGGGAAAGGCGATCTACACCGAGAAGCCCACCGCGGAATCGCTCGAGGAAGCACTCGAGCTCGCCCGCCTCGCGAAGGAAGCCGGCATCAAGACCGGCGTCGTGCACGACAAGCTCTACCTGCCCGGCCTGCAGAAGCTCAAGCGCCTGATCGATTCGGGGTTCTTCGGCCGCATCCTCTCGGTGCGCGGCGAGTTCGGCTACTGGGTGTTCGAGGGCGACTGGCAGCCCGCCCAGCGCCCGAGCTGGAACTACCGCACCGAAGACGGCGGCGGCATCATCACTGACATGTTCCCGCACTGGAACTACGTGCTCGAGAATCTCTTCGGCGAGGTCAAGAGCGTCTACGCCCAGGCGGCCGTGCACATCGCCGATCGGTGGGACGAGAAGGGCGAGCACTACACGGCCACGGCCGAAGACGCGGCCTACGGCATCTTCGAGATCTCCGGCGGCGTGATCGCCGAGATCAACTCCTCCTGGACCGTGCGCGTGAACCGCGACGAGCTCGTCGAGTTCCAGGTCGACGGCACGCACGGCTCGGCGGTCGTCGGGCTGTTCGGCGCGAAGATCCAGCCCCGCAACGCCACCCCGAAGCCGGTGTGGAACCCCGACCTGGAAGACACGCGCGACTACGACGCCGACTGGCAGAAGGTGCCCACCAACGACGTGTTCCTCAACGGGTTCCGTCAGCAGTGGGAGGAGTACCTGGTCTCGTACGTCGAGGGCACCGACTACCCGTTCGACCTGCTCGCCGGCGCCCGCGGTGTGCAGTTCGCCGAGGCCGGTCTGACCTCGAGCGCCGAGGGCCGCAAGATCGCCCTCGAGCCGCTGACGCTGGGCTGAGACGCGCATGAGCACCCTCCGACTCCTGCGGGCGACCGGTGAGACCGCCGACGTCGCCCTCAACGACTCCGGCGCGTACAGCCGTCCGACCACTCCGCTGCAGAGCCGTGTCGCCTATGCCGCCGCCCACGTGGTGCCGAAGGTGCACGCCGACAACACTCCGGGGCAGCCGGCTGACATCGACTGGGACGCCACGCTCGCTTTCCGCCGCAACGTGTACTCGTGGGGTCTCGGCGTCGCCGACGCCATGGACACCGCGCAGCGGAACATGGGCCTGGATGCCGCCGCGACTCGCGAGCTGATCGCCCGTAGCGCCGAGGTCGCCCGCGAGGAGGGCGGCTCCGTCGTGGTCGGCGTCAACACCGACCACATCGCTGAGACGCACATCTCGCTCGACCAGGTGATCGCGGCCTACCTCGAGCAGCTGCACTTCACCGAGGAGCAGGGGGCCGGCCCTGTGCTCATGGCCTCGCGCCACCTCGCCCGTGTCGCGACGGGCGCCGACGACTACCGCCGCGTCTACCGCGAGGTGCTGTCGCGCGCGACCGTGCCCGTGGTGCTGCACTGGCTCGGCACCGCCTTCGACCCCGAGCTTGCCGGATACTTCGGGGCCGACGACTGGCAGACGGCATCCGCGGTGCTGCTCGATGTGATCGAGGAGAACCCGGGCAAGGTCGCGGGCGTCAAGATGAGCCTCCTCAACGCCGAGTCCGAGATCTCCGTACGCGAGCGGCTCCCCGAGGGGGTGCGCATGTTCACCGGCGACGACTTCAACTACGTGAGCCTGATCGGCGGCAGTGGGGGCGCGGAGGGCGACACCGGCGGCAGCAGGGGTCACTCGGACGCACTGCTGGGGGCGTTCGCGGCGATCACGCCGGTGGCGTCGGCGGCGATCCAGGCGCTGGATGCCGGAGACTCGGAGGCGTACCTGCGCATCCTCGGTCCCACCGAGGAACTCAGCCGACAGGTCTTCGCGGCGCCGACCTTCTATTACAAGACCGGCGTCGCCTTCCTCGCCTGGCTCAACGGGCATCAGCCCGCGTTCCAGATGGTGGGCGGCCTGCACTCCGCCCGCAGCCTGCCGCATCTGAGCCGCATCGTCGAGCTGGCCAACGCCTCGCTCGCGCTGGAGCAGCCCGACCTCGCCCGCGAACGGTGGCACGGGATGCTGCGTCTGAACGGGGTGGACGCGTGAGCGCGGTGCCGGGTTCGACGCCCGCGGCCGCACACCTGCAGGGAGAAAGCACGCCTGTCGGTGGAATCGCCGGGGAATCCCCCGACATCCGTGCATCCGTCCGACAGGTGGACACGGTCGGGCCACACCCGCGCCTGTCGATCAACCAGGCCACCATCAAGTACGCCGACCTCGCCACGGCCCTGCGGGTCACCGCCGACGCCGGCATCCAGGCGATCGGACTGTGGCGCGAGCCCGTCAACGAGCTCGGGCTCGACATCGCTGCCCGGATGCTGACGGATTCCGGGCTGCGTTTCACGACGCACTGCCGCGGCGGTTTCTTCACGCTGCCCGCCGGGGCGGAGCGGGATGCCGCGCTCGACGACAACCGCCGGGCCATCGAGGAGACGGCGACACTGGCCGCCGCGGGGGCCGACGGCTCGACGGCGGTGCTGGTCCTGGTCGCTGGTGGCCTGCCGGAGGGGTCCCGCGATCTGGTCGGAGCGCGCGAACGTGTCCGCGACGCGATCGGCGTTCTCGCCCCCGAGGCCGCGGCCGCGGGGGTCACTCTCGCTATCGAGCCGCTGCATCCGATGTACGCCTCCGATCGTGCCGTCGTCTCGACGCTCGGTCAGGCGCTCGACATCGCCGCCGACTTCGAGCCCGCGGTGGTGGGCGCCGCGGTCGACACCTTCCACATCTGGTGGGACCCGCAGGTGCTCGACCAGATCGCCCGTGCGGGTCGCGAAGGCCGCATCGCCACGTATCAGGTGTGCGACTGGAAGACGCCCCTTCCGGCCGACGTGCTGCTCTCGCGGCACTACACGGGCGATGGAGTGATCGACTTCGGTTCGCTCACCCGCGCCGTGGTCGCGACCGGATACGACCGCGACATCGAGGTCGAGATCTTCAACGCCGACATCTGGGCGGATGCTCCTTCGAGCGTCGTGCGCCGCACGGCCGAGACCTTCGCGGCGGCCGTCTCCCCGCACCTCGGATGACGCGCGTCGGTCGCCGGTCGTGTCCCACATGTCGGACGGATGCACGGATGCAGGACGAAAACGGGGCCCTCGGCCCGACATCCGTGCATCGCTCCTGCATCCGCACCGGCGGGTGGGCCGCGAACAGCGACTACCTGGAGAGGCCCGTGTGACAAAGACCCGGGAAGTAGGCTCGGAGACATGACCAACCCCGCATCGCCCGCGGAGCGGCCGGCGTCGGAGCGCGCCGCACGTCATCCCCGCGGCCCCGCGCCCACGCTGCACGACGTGGCTCGCGAGGCCGGTGTCTCCTTGGCGACGGCCTCCCGGGCCCTCAACGGCTCGGAGCGCAAGGTGGCCGAGTCTTTCCGCGAGCGTGTCGAAGCCGCCGCCGCGAAGCTCGGCTACACGGCCAACGTCTCCGCCCAGGCGATCGCCCGGGGCACGTCTCCGGTCATCGCCCTGCTCGTCGCCGACATCGCCGACCCGTACTTCGGTCTGATCGCATCCGGCGTGGCACGTGGTGCCGACGAACACGGACTCGTCGTGACCATCGCGATCACCGAACGCGATCAGGAGCGGGAAGCGCGGATCGTGCGCGCCCTGCGCGGCCAGCGTCCGCGCGGGCTGATCCTCGCGGCCTCCCGCACGCAGGAGCCGATGGAAGTGGACACCGCGCACGAGCTCGCGGAGTTCGCCCGACAGGGTGGCCGGGTGGTCGCGTTCGGGCCGGACGGTGACGCCGAGCGCCGGATCGAGATCGACAACCATTCCGGTGCCGAGGCGCTCGGTCGGCGGATGGCCGAGCTCGGCTACCGCTCCGCGATCGTCCTGGGCACGGCCGAGGGCGTGCGCACCTCGGATGATCGCCTGGCCGGGTTCCGCGCCGGGTTCGAGGCATCCGGGGGTGTGGTCGAGAGCGTGCGGCGGGGCGACTTCCGGCGAGAGTCGGGAACGGAGGGCATGGCAACTGCGCTCGCCGACGGAGTCCAGCCGGGAACCCTCGTCTTCGCGATCAGCGATGTCGTGGCGATCGGTGCGATGTCCGCCATCCGTGACGCCGGTCGCGAGATCGGCGCAGACATCGCGGTCTGCGGCTTCGACGACGTGCCCGCCAGCAGTGACGTGTCGCCGACGTTGACGACCGTGAGAGTGCCGCTGACCGAGGTGGGTTATCAGGCCTTCCGGGCGACGGTCGATGCCGACTGGGAACAGGCGCCCCTCCCCGTCGAGGTCGTGGTGCGGGCGAGCACCCCGGGTATCCCGCGATGACCAGGATCGTGCTGGCGCCCGACAGCTTCAAAGGCACGATCACGGCGGCCGATGCCGCGGGGGCGCTCGCCGAAGGGTGGGCAGCGGTCGATCCGACCGCCGAGTTCGTGCATCGGCCCATGGCGGATGGCGGCGAGGGCACGGTCGCCGCGTTCGAGGCTGCCGTCCCCGGAGCCGTCCGGATGCCGGTGGTCGTCGACGGGCCCGCGGGAACGCGCGTGAAAACCTCCTGGCTGCTGCTTCCGCCGACACCGGCAGCCCCCGCCGGTACAGCGGTCGTCGACCTCGGCTCGACGTCCGGCATCGAGCTCCTCGACGAGTTGCGGCCCTGGGATGCCGACACGACGGGCCTGGGCCAGGCCATGGCCGATGCCCTCG
This sequence comes from Microbacterium sp. NPDC055988, assembly GCF_042269505.1. Lineage (NCBI taxonomy): Bacteria > Bacillati > Actinomycetota > Actinomycetes > Micrococcales > Microbacteriaceae > Microbacterium > Microbacterium sp. NPDC055988. The sequence continues at coordinate 598,886 of NZ_JBHJXY010000001.1, read as the reverse complement.
ATCACGGGGTCTCGTGTCTCGTGGTCGGCATCGGATCGAGTGCGTCGACCGACGGCGGCACCGGGATGCTGACCGCGCTGGGCGCGCGCTTCCTCGACGCGTCCGGCGCGCCCGTCGCCCGCGGTGCACGGGGACTCGCCGACGTCGTCTCGGCGGACCTGACCGGGTTGCGCGCGTCGCCGGAGGTGCGGGTGCTGACCGACGTCACCAACCCGCTCACCGGTCCGCGCGGTGCCGCCGCGGTGTTCGGTCCGCAGAAGGGGCTGCGCGCGACAGAGGACATCGCGCGCGTCGACGACGGTCTGCGCCGCCTGGCCGACCTGCTGGGCATCGATCCTGCGGGGCAGGGATACGGCGCAGCCGGAGGCACCGGTGCCGCGCTCGTCGTCTGGGGCGGGGTGCTCGCCCCCGGTGCCGCTGAGGTGGCCGAGCTCATCGGCCTCTCCGCCGCGATCGCCGATGCCGACGTCGTCATCACCGGCGAGGGCTCCTACGACGGACAATCCGGCGACGGCAAGGTGCCCTCGTTCCTCGCCGGCCTCGCCGCCGCCGCGGGCACCCGCGCGCTGCTCGCCGCCGGGCGCATCACCACGGATGCGGACACCACGCAGTTCGCGGCATCCGTGTCTCTCACCGACCTCGCGGGATCCTCCGACGGGGCCCTCGCGGATCCCGCGAGCTGGCTGCGAGAAGCCGGCGCCGTGCTCGCTCGCTCCGCCGCTTCCTGAGGCACTCTGCGGCGTTTTCTCCGTTGAAGAACCCGCATCCGACGTAGGGTTCGCGCTCTGCTACGATCAGCGCAGAATACCGGTTGTTCGATCGAATGGACTGAGCCGGCTTCGCTCGATCTAGGGGAGATTGTCCGTGAGTCCTGTCCGTTCGCACCGTCGTGCTGCGCTGCCCGAATCCCGCCGGTCACTCCGGTCCCGCATGCTCCGCTCCGGCGGGGTCCTGCTTACCGCGCTCGCGCTGATCGCCTCCTCCGCTGTGCCCGCCGTCGCGGCGGAGTGGGTCCCCGCGGCGCCGACGCTAATCACCGCAGCCGCGCCGGATCTGGTCAGCGACGACCCGGCGGTGGTGTCGGCGGCTCACGGAGCGCAGATCAGCACCCAGCTCGGCGACGTCTCGTCCCGTGATGCCGCCTCCGACGATGCGTCTTCCCGCGATGCCCCCGCGACGCAGACGCGCACCGCAGCTGCGGCGACGGCCGAGGCGGGCCCGCCCGAATCGAGCTACGGCGAGGTGGTGACGGTCACCGTGTCCGGACGCTTCGTGACCCCCGCCGGCGCAGCGGCGAGGGGCGTGAACCTCACTGCCCAGGCGATGTACGGCGACGACTCCGGCATCCTGGCGACGTACACGACCGGCGCGAGCGGGACGTTCACGATGAAGGTCGAGACGGCCCGTCCGTTCCGGCTCATCGTGCGCCCGGGCTCCGGGCATGTGGGTGGCACGATCAGCTCCGGCGGCACCCTCATTCCCGGTACGGGGTATCAGGAGGGTCAATGGTCTCTCGAACCCGTCGCCACGACCTCCACCCTCGGCGACATCACCTTGGTCGCCGGCCACGTCGTCTCCGGTTCGGTCACTGTCACGGGGCCTCTGTCGCAGACCGACGCCCAGCTGGAGCTTGCTTCGGCGACCGCCTTGTTCGACATGCCACTCGCGATCCAGACAGGCGAGACCAAATGGTCGCTGACGGTCCCCGCCGGAACGTATGAAGCAGCGGTCCACGCGTACGGCGTCGGCATCTCGGCGTATCACGGTGGCACCACCTCCGAGACGGCGACCTCGATCGTCGTCCGCGGCTCCGTCACGGGAATCGGGATCGGTGCCACCGTGTCCTCCCGAACGATCAGCGGTACCGTTCGCGATGCCGGCGGCAATCCGGTCGAGGGAGCGAGCGTGTCGATCGCCCCGCAGCCCTGGGCGGGGGAGAACTCCGGGCGATCAGCCGTGTCCGGTGCAGATGGCAGATACACCCTCGTCAACGTTGTCCCCGGAAGCTACAACCTCGCCTTTTTCGCCGGCGGCCCGTCTGTCTATTGGCCTGGCGTGGACGACTGGGAGAGCGCAGGGATCATCACGATCAACGCGGCGACTCCGTCACTCAGCGGCTATGACGCGGTGACGAAGGCGGGAGTGATGATCACCGGCACCTCGACCGATACCGACGGGACACCGCGCGCGGGCGACGTCGTCCACTTCTCCCGAGGCAGCACGGAATACGGGTCGGTGACCACGAGGGCCGACGGGACGTACACGTCGTACGCGCTCCCGGTCGGCGACTACACCGTGAGCCTGACGCAGGGAGGTTACTCCGGCACGGTCCAGCAGTGGTACGACGGCAAGCGGAGTGCCGCCGAGGCCGATCTCGTGCGCGCGACGACGGACGGTACGGTCTGCGACGGCATCGACTTCGTCGCCGTGAAGGGCGGCTCCATCACCGGCACGGTGTCGTTCGCGAACGGGACCGCGGTGAAGGGCGCCACGGTTTCCGTGTTCGCGGCGCACGACACCTACCAGCCCGTCGCCACCGCGACCACGGATGCGCAGGGACGCTACACGGTCAAGGGTCTGAACCGTGAGAACTACGTCGTCGAGATCACCTCGGGCACCAGCGGCGTCGCCGACGTCTGGTACGGGGCCACCGCGAACGACCCGGCTGCCGCCGTGATCGAGCTCGGCCTCGATGCGACGTTCCGCGCCGATGTCACCGCCGTCCTCGGCGGCACGATCAGCGGAACCCTCACGCCGGCCATCGCGGGGGAGACGTACTGGCTCACACTGACCAGACAGGACGGCTCCGCGCAGCGCTCCCTCGCGGTGTCGACCACCGACGGCTCCGCTGTGCAGTGGAAGGTCTCCGGACTGACGGGCACGTGGATCGCCTGGGTGGACGACGTCTACTGGAACGGCGACGGCTCGCCCGACGGGTTCACGCCGATCACCGTCGTCCCCGGCGAGGTCTTCGGCGGGGTCGACTTCGATCTGCGCAAGGACCTGAACGTCACGGGAGCGCTGAGGACCACCGACGGATCGGAGATCGCGCGCGTCGACGTGACGATCGAACGCCAGGACGGCGAGTGGTGGAACTACGTGGATTCCTCGAACGCGACCGGCGTGCAGTTCGGGTTCGCCGTGGAACCCGGGGTGTACCGGGTGCGCACCGCCGGATACTCTCCGAACGGCGATGCGCTGCGCGAGACCACGACGCCGATCACCGTCGTCGCCGGAAAGCAGACGGTGCTCGACATCACGACTCAGCGGGGCTGGACGGTCAGCGGACGCCTGACCGACGCGGCGACCGGCGAGCCGGTGTTCGGGGCATCCGTGAGGGCGCAGTCGCCCGACTCCTACGCCTACGCCTACGGCATGACCCAGTCCGACGGAACCTACCGGGTCGTGGTCGGGTCGCCCGGCGCCTGGGATGTCGTCGCGGCGGAGGACTCCGCCATCTATTCGGCCGCAACCCGGCGCGTCACCGTCGCGGGCGCGGACCTGAAGGACATCACCTTCGCGCTTGCGAAGGGCCAGCGTCTGAGCGGTCGGGTGACCGGCGAGAATACGACCAATCCGCTGCCCGGCATCCAGGTCGATGTCTGGAACGCCGACGAGGAGATCGTCGCCTCGGCGACCACTGCCGCCGACGGCACCTATCGCACTCCCGCCCTCGCTGACGGCACCTACACCGTGCGCTTCGTGAACTGGAGCGGACTGTACGTCGAGGAGTGGTGGAAGGATGCCACCACCTCGGCATCCGCGACGAAGATCAGCGTCGCGGGCAAGCCGGTCACTGCCGTCGATGCCTCCATGCGGCTCGGCGGCGTCATCATCGGGTCGGTGCTCGATGCCGACGGCAACGCGCTCGCGGGGGCCACGGTCGGCCTCGCGACGCTGCCGGCCACGGGGCTCGGGGCCGTCTTCGCACCCCTGACGCAGATGTTCGGTGCCACGCCGGGAGGAACCATCCTCGACGTCGAGACCACCACGGACGCGGACGGGACCTACACGCTGCCACCGGTGGAGGCGGGAACGTACGGCCTGTACGTGTACTCGCCGGCCACGGGCACGACCTGGTTCGATGGCAAGAAGACGTTGAGCGAGGCGGATGCCGTCGAGGTGTCTGCCGGAGGGACCCTGAGCGTCCCGCTTCAGCTGCGAGCACTCGCCGCCGGCGAGGATCCGCGCACCCCCGAGCAGTCCATCAGCGACGAGTTCACGATCCAGCGACAGCCCGCCGACGTCAGCGTGACCGACGGTGAGACCGCGACCTTCCGCGCCACTGCCTCGGGTGCGACGGCACCGACGATCCGGTGGGAGAAGCGTAAGCCGGGGGCCTCGACCTTCACTGCGATCGCGGGGGCGACGGACACGACGCTCGCATTTACGGGGACGGTGGCCGACTCCGGCACAGGGTTCCGGGCCGTCTTCACCTCGGGCGGAACGACGAAGACCACCGATATCGCGACGCTGACCGTGAAGGCGAAGCCGACGGTTCCGAAGGCTCCGACGGTACCTGTCGCATCGAAGCTGCAGCCGACGGCCGCTCAGCTCGACTGGACGGCACCCGACTCCGGCGGCTCGCCCGTGACCGGCTACTCGGTGCGGATCTACACCGGGGGACAGCTCGTCCGGGAGGTCGCCGTCACCGGGCAGTCCTTCTCGCTCACGGGACTGACCGCGCAGACGACCTATGCGGCGTCGGTGACCGCGATCAATGCGGTGGGCAGCAGTGCGGAATCGCCCCGAGTCTCGTTCACCACTCCGAAGCCGTTGACGGTTCCGGGGGCTCCGACCGCGGTGTCGGTGGTCCCGGGCGACGGGCAGGTGGTGGTGTCGTGGACGGCGCCGACCGCGAACGGCGGGTCCGCGATCACGGGCTATACCGTGACCGCGTCGCCGGGCGGAGCGAAGGTGACGACGACGGGGGCGACCACCGCGACAGTCACCGGGTTGACGAACGGCACCGCGTACAAGTTCCTCGTCACGGCGACGAACGCGGTGGGGACATCCGTGCCGTCGGCCGTGTCGGCGACGGTCACCCCGCTGGCCCCACCGAAGGCTCCGGGCGCCCCCACCGCAGTCACGGCGGTGGCCGGCAACGGTCAGGCGACGGTCTCGTGGAAGGCGCCGACCTCGAACGGCGGGTCTGCGATCACCGGCTATGCGGTGACGGCGCAGCCCGGCGGCAAGACCGTCACGACCACGGGTGCCACGACCGCGACGGTCACCGGCCTCGCGAACGGAACGGCCTACACCTTCACGGTGAAGGCGACCAACGCGGTCGGATACTCTCCGACGTCCGCAGCCTCTTCCGCCGTCACCCCGGCGGCGGCCGCCGCGGTGTCTCGTCAGTCGGGGCCGGGTCGGTATGAGACGGCTGTGGCGGTGTCGGTGGCGTCGTTCCCGACGGCCGGTGTGCCGGTGGTGTATCTCGCGAACGGGCGGGATTTCCCGGATGCGTTGGCGGGTGCGGCGGCGGCTGGTCACTTCGGTGGTCCGGTGCTGTTGACGGAGCCGGGGGCGTTGCCGCCGGTGGTTGCGGCGGAGTTGGCGCGTCTGAAGCCGCAGAAGATCGTGATCCTGGGTGGCACGGGTGTCGTGACCGACGCGGTCAAGAAGCAGGCGGAGGCCTACATCAAGCGCTGACGACAGAAGTCACGGGATTCTGAGTTCGTTGATCGGTTCTCGACGGCTCGCCAGAATCGCCGGAGCGATGGCAGCGATGAGAGTGGTGTTCACAGCGACCACTGTCAGCGCTCCGGTGAAGGTCGCCCCTGGCCAGGGGTCGCCGCTCGCGGCGAGCATGACGAGCGAGATGCCGATTCCGATCCCGGTGCCGATGACGCAGAGCATCGCGGTCTGCGTCAGGAGGAGGGTGACGATGAGCGCGCGACTCGCCCCGAGCGCCCTCCTCCGGCCGAAGTCCTTTCGCCGCATCAGCACCAGGCCGTACTGCAGAACAGCGACCAGAAGGGCGGTCAGAGTGAGCAGAGCGATCACGAGGCCTCGGGAGAATCCGCGGAGTTGCGCGTCGATCAGTCCTCGCAGATCGGCCAGCGCCTCACTCGTCTGTACCTTCGTCTTCGAGGCGTCCTCGACGCCGAGCAGAGATACGACTGTCTCACTGATCGGGCGGACGAGTTCGGGCGACGTGGCGATGACGATAAGGACAGCAATCGGCTCGTCGCCATCGACGGGGTGTGGGACCAGCGCCAGAGGCTCGAATCTCCGAAGAAAGTCTGGAACCTCAAGTCGCCCGCCTATGCCGAACGACCCGCCCGAGTCGACGATGGAGACTCCACCGACGAAGTCTGGAGTGCCGAGCTGCTCAGCCGCCTGATCCGACTCCCAAACCAGGGCGCCGGGTAAGGGGGATTCATGGGGTATTCCTAGTCGCTCGAGGTCGGCGCCGTAGGCGAGGCGAACGGGAACGTGCGCCCCGCCTGGCACGCGCGAATTGGTGGCATCCACCGCAGCCGACAAGCCCGCGGCCCACTCGATCCCTTCGATCCCGTCGATCCGGTCGAGAACGTCGGCGGTGAGGCCGGAATCGGGATCGGCGCGGATCGCTATCGAGCGCGTGCCTGCGGAGTCGATGGAGTTGAGAACGTTCTGCTCTGCGCCGACGGTGCGCCCGGTGGTGAGCATGACGACGACGATCATGCCCACGACCATCAGGACCGTGATGATGGAAGCCACCGGTTGGGAGCGGATCGACGCTCGGGATTCGCGGAGAACGGGACCGATCACAGTGTGATCTCCCGGTCGCACGCGCTCGCGACCTCGGGGGAGTGCGTGACGATGATGACAGCGGCCCCCGCGCGGGCATGATCCTGCAGTGCCCCGACGACGACGCTCGCAGTCGTCGGGTCCAAGTTTCCCGTGGGTTCATCGGCCAGGAGAATGTCCGGAGCGTTGAGGAGAGCCCGGCAGAGAGCGATGCGCTGTGCCTGACCCCCGGACACCTGCCCAGGTTTGCGGCGCGCCGGCACATCAACGCCGAACCGTGCGAGAAGCTCTTGTCCTCGCGGCTCGAGAGCGTGTCGAGGCAGTCCGCGGTACAGAGCCGTCTCGGTGACGTTGTCCAGCACGGATCGCGTGGTGTCCAGGGCGGCGTCCTGAAAGACGAATCCGAACCTTTCGGCGCGCAGGTGCGCGCGGTGCGCATCGCGGAGCACACGGCTCGAAGTCCCATCGATCAGCACGTCCCCGCTGGTCGGCGTCAGCATGAGGCCGAGCAGGTACAGCGCCGTAGACTTCCCGCGGCCAGACCGGCCCGTCAGTGCCGTTGTCGAACCGGCGGGAAATTCTGCCGACCAGTCTTCGATGAGCGGATGATCGGCGTCGTATCGGAAAGTCAGGTCATCGGCGCGCAATCTCATGCCGGTCGCGGGGCTCATTTCTTCGCACTCGCGGGGATCTGAACGCGCAATCCCTGCCGCGCCCCGGTGATCGCCGACATCCCTTTCGCAGACGCAACGACCTTCACCGCGACCTCCCGTCCTTTCTCATCGACAACGGCTGTCGATCCGTCTGCGACGGTCACCAGCGCCGCCGAGGGCACGACAAGGCCTTCGACTTCTGCGACGACGATGATCCGCGAACGGAGGGCGGTCTTGCCCGTAGGCGGAATCTCATTGCACGCGGTTGCGCAGATGAGCTCTCCGTCCGGCGCGCTCAAACGGACGTCAATGGCGCCATCGTCACCGCGCAGTTGCGCTTCGGTGGTCGCCTCCCATGTCTCTCCCCGCGGAGCGGTGATCTCGACTTTCGTTCCGGTGGGCATCATCGCCGCCTGAGCCTCGGTGACGGGGATCTGGAAGGTCGGTGCGGGCGAGAGTCCGCGAACGACGCTCTCGCCCCCGGTGAGCGTTGCCCCGCGATTGATCACGGCGGTGTCGAGCGTCACCCGCGCGGGTAGTGACGGCACAAAGATGACGTCGCCGACGTCGACAATTCCCGACGCCTGTGCGCCGAGCGTCCTCTGCCAGCGGCTGACGGCGCCCTCGGTTCCCTCGCCGAACACCCCGTCGATGCTGCCGCCGTACTGGCCGCTGTCGCGAAGCATCTCCTGCCATTGACGAACGTCCGCGCCCGCGCTGTCGAGTCCGAGGGATCGGAACATCGGAACGGAGCCCTGAGCGACGACGACCGGACGCAGATCGACGGTGTAGAGCACCGTGCCGGAGGCGACCGCGGTGCCTGCTTCGACGGCGATATCCGTGACGATACCCGCGGCCCGGTTGGTGCCGATGGGCTGCTGCGCCCACTCAGCCATCGTGTTGAGGTTCACGGCGTACCCGACGCTGCCCTGTTCCACCGCGACGAAGGAATGTCCCGCCGAGGACAGAGGATCGTCGGTCGGGCGGAGGATCGTCACGACGGCCCACGCGCTCGCGGCGCCGAGCACCAGCAGGGCGAGGGCCGCGAGGAACATCGCACCGCGCGGGCGACGGCGAGGCCGTCGGAAGACGTCCTCGCTGAAGTCCGAGTCGACAGGTGATGACGACATCTAGTATCCCGGCCGGGGGCACTTTTCGAGCAGTGCGAAGTACTCGTCTTCGGTGACCTGCGAGTTCGAGGTCGTGTACACCTCCGCGTACGGGTCCCACGCGTTCCCATCGGCGAGCGCAGAGTCCACGAACGTCTGCTCGCTCGGTGGGTTCCCTGGATCGAGGCCCTGAACGCGGATGCACTCGGCCGTGTCCAGCTCCATGAGATAAAGCAGCCGCAACTCGGGTTCGGTGAGTGCGGGGGCGATCGTGTCGAGTCCGTTCTCCTTCTCGCACTCCGCGAGGTCTGCGTCATACGGCTCTTCCTGTCCCTCGGGGACGTCGCTCAACACTCCGCCGTCGCCGGTGACGTCCGCGTCCCATCCGCGATCGACCATGCAAGCCGCCATGGTGCTGCCGAACTCCGGATCGATCCCCAGATCCACGCTTTCCGCAGTGGCGTGCGGCTCGGGGGCTGAGCCTGCGCATCCTCCGAGGAGAAGTGCTGAGGCTGCGATGATCGCGGTGACGAACACCGCCGCGGTTCGTTTCATCGCCGGCCTCAGTAGCTGCAGTCGTAGCCCTGGTACACCCAACGGGAGGCATTGGTGTAAGCCGAGCCGCTCTGCTGATCCTCGTTGGGACTGTTCACGTAGCGGCGGGTGGCGACGGCGCCGTTGCCCCAGGTTCCCGACCTGGTTCCCGTTCCTGCCGTCCCGGTGATCTTCAGGGTCACAGTATTCGTGGCGGAGCCTTCCACATACGCGTGCATGGGCCAATAGCAGTCGTGTGCGCCGTAGTACGTCGTCATCGCGGCGGCGGTCAGCGCTGTGATCGCGACCAAGGCCATGGCGCTGATCGTTCCTATCAGCCCCAGGCGAACCTGCTTCTTCTTTCCACAATGGTGACCTCTCCCTATCGTCAGTGATGAGTAAAACATTACTGACGATAGGGGAAAAGCAATGAAAAGTATGTCCCCCGTTCGGGGGACATACCCGTCTTGGCGGCGCCTGGGTCTCAGTCGCCGAGCGCGGCCGACACCACAGCGCGTGCCTCGGCCTGCACCTCGGCGAGGTGCTCAGGACCGCGCAGGCTCTCGGCGTAGAGCTTGTACACGTCTTCGGTGCCCGACGGCCGGGCGGCGAACCAGGCGTGCTCCGTCTGCACCTTGAGCCCGCCGATGGCCGCACCGTTGCCCGGCGCGTGCGAGAGCTTCGCCGAGATCTCCTCGCCGGCGAGGGTCGTCGCCGTCACGGCTTCGGGAGCGAGCTTCGCGAGCGTCGCCTTCTGCTCGGGCGTCGCCGGAGCGTCGACGCGCTGGTAGGCCGATGCCCCGAACGCAGCCTCCAGCTCGCGGTACCGCTCCGACGGGGTCTTGCCGGTGACGGCGATGATCTCGGCGGCCAGCAGGCACAGCAGGATGCCGTCCTTGTCGGTCGACCAGACCGAGCCGTCGCGGCGGAGGAAGGACGCGCCGGCCGACTCCTCGCCGCCGAACGCGACCGAGCCGTCGAGTAGACCGGGCACAAACCACTTGAACCCGACGGGCACCTCCAGCAGGCGCCGGCCGAGCGATTCGGCGACCCGGTCGATGATCATCGACGACACGAGCGTCTTGCCGATCGCGGCATCCCGCGGCCAGTCCTGCCGGTGCGAGAAGAGATAGTCGATCGCGACGGCGAGGTAGTGGTTCGGGTTCATCAGCCCGGCATCCGGGGTGACGATGCCGTGCCGGTCGGCATCCGCGTCGTTTCCGGTGAGGACGTCGTATGAGCCCTTCTTCGCAACCAGCGAGGCCATCGCCGACGGCGACGACGGATCCATCCGGATCTTCTCGTCCCAGTCCAGGGTCATGAACCGCCAGGTCGGGTCGACCTCGGGGTTCACGACGGTGAGGTCGAGATCGTGCATCTCGGCGATCAGCGACCAGTACTCGACGGATGCTCCGCCGAGGGGGTCGGCGCCGATGCTGACTCCGGCCGTGCGGATCGCGTCGATGTCGATGATGGAGGGCAGGTCGCGCACGTAGGCGTCGCGGAAGTCGTAGCCGTTGAGCCCATCCCAGTCGACGTCGGCGAAGCGTACGAGCTCGACGCCGTCGAGCCCCGCGGCGATCAGTGCATTCGCCCGGTCGGCGATCCAGCCGGTGGCATCCGTGTCGGCGGGTCCGCCGTGCGGCGGGTTGTACTTGAAGCCGCCGTCGCGCGGAGGATTGTGCGACGGGGTCACGACGATGCCGTCGGCGCGGCCCGGGTCATCCGACGCGCGTCCGCGGTTGTACGTGAGGATCGCGTGGCTGAGCGCCGGCGTCGGCACCCACGAGTCGCGGGAGTCGACGCGCACGTCCACGCCGTTGGCGAGCAGCACCTCGATCGCGCTGCGCTCGGCGGGCAGCGAGAGCGCATGCGTGTCGCGACCGAGGAACAGCGGGCCGGTGATGCCCTGAGCTGTCCGGTAGTCCACGATCGCCTGCGTCGTGGCGAGGATGTGGTTCTCGTTGAAGCTGTTCGACAGCGACGATCCCCGGTGGCCGCTGGTGCCGAACACGACCCGCTCGGCCGGGGCGTCGGGGTTCGGCGTGCGGTCGTAGTAAGCGGCGATCAGCTCGTCGACATCGATCAGGTCACTTTCCTCCGCGGGGAGGCCGGCACGGCTGGTCATCTCTTCAGTCTGCCCCCTGATCGGCAGGTTCGCATCCGCGAAGTCATCCGCATATCGGACTGTCGGCTGAGGGATAAGGTGAAACCCGTGACTGAACGCCGTACCTACAGCTATCTGGGCCCCGCCGGAACCTTCACGGAGGCAGCGCTGGAACAGGTGGCAGAGGCTCGCGGTCAGCAGTGGCGCTCCGTGCACAACGTGGGCGAGGCGCTGGCCGATGTTCTCGAGGGTCGCAGCGATGCCGCGATGATCGCGATCGAGAACTCGATCGAGGGCGGTGTCTCCACGACGCAGGACGCCCTCGCGACGCTCCCCGGCCTGCGCATCGTCGGCGAGTATCTGGTGCGGGTGAACTTCGTGCTCGTCGCGCCGCGGGGAACCACGCTCGACCAGGTCGAGGTGATCGCGGCGCATCCGGTCGCCTACGCCCAGTGCCACGGCTGGCTCGGCGAGCACCTGCCCTCGCACTCGCACGTGCCCGCATCGAGCAACGTCGCCTCCGCGATCGGCGTCCTCGAGGGCACGCTCCCCGCGCAGGCGGCCATCGCGGCGCCCGGCATCGTGAACCACTACGACGTCGACGTGCTCGCGGAGGGCATCGGCGACAACGCCCAGGCCGTGACCCGCTTCGTGCTGGTCACCCGCACGACCCGTTCGCCTGAGCCGACCGGAGCGGACAAGACCTCGCTGATCGTCGAGCTGCCGCACGACCACCCCGGTTCGCTCCTCGAGATGCTCGAGCAGTTCTCGACCCGCGGCATCAACCTGTCGCTCATCGAGTCCCGGCCGATCGGTGACGAGCTCGGCCGCTACCGGTTCGTGATCGACGCCGACGGCCACATCGAGCACGAGCGCATGGCCGATGCGCTCCTCGGCATCCGTCGGTTCAGCCCCCGGGTGGTGTTCCTCGGTTCGTATCCGCGCGCCGACCGGCAGATCGTGCACTATCCCGAGCGCTACTCCGATGACGTCTTCATCGAGGCGCGCGACTGGCTGCGCGGCATCCTCTCCGGCGAACCCGACGTCTGACGTCACCCGCCCGACCGCCCAGCACGATCAGGCGGATGACGCGGCTCAGTGCTCCTGGAAGCGCGGCCAATCGCTGCCCGGAGCCATATGGGAATGCAGGGCGCCCTTCGCCGAAGCGAGGTTCGGATATGTTCCGGTCACCTCGTCGGAGCCGACCATGGTCACGGTGTAACCGGTGTCATCGTGGCGGATGCTGCCGACGACGCCGTTGCGGCCGTAGGCGACCCAGAGGGCGAGAGTCTTGGTGGTGCTCATCATCGAACTCCTTCTGCTGCTGCCGACAGTGCGATCGCCGAAGGGGCTGCGCCCCTGTCGACGGCACTGCTGGTGACGCTACGCCTGTGCCGGCGGGAAAGCCAGGGCTTGACAGGCGTGCGGGGTCAGCGGAGGAGTGCGGCGGCGATGAGCTCCAGCGTCTGTGCACGACCGGTCGGCGCGTCGTTCGGCTCGGCGTCGTAGGCGCCGGCGACCGGAGACAGCATGACCTCGTCGACGCCGTACCGTTCGGCGAAGGCGCTGACCTCCGCGGACACACTCTCACCCGTTCCGACGATCCACCGCGAGCGCGCAGCCTGTACGACCTCGTCCGTCGCGGCGTTCGTCTCGGCGGCGGCCGCCTGCTCGACTGTCTCGAGAGCGGCGAGCGGCTGGTTCAGCCGCAGTCGGGCCATCATGCGCAGCTGAGGCAGGGCACGGGCCTCCGCCTCCTCCTGCGTGGGCGCGGCGACGGCGTTGACCGTGAGGAAGGTGCGTGGCACCGGGTGCTCCTCGCTCGGCCGGTAGCCGGTGCGGTAAAGATCGAGCGCGCGCTCGAGGCCCTGCCCCGAGAAGTGGTTCGCGAAGACGTAGGGCAGACCGTGCGACGCGGCCAGCTGTGCGGAGTAGTCGCTCGAACCGAGCAGCCACACCTCGGGGGTGCCGGTCGCGGACGGCGTCGCGCGCACGGTGTACTCGCCACCCGAGGTGAACCGCAGCGCGGCGCCCTCGGCCGAGAGCAGCGCCGCGATGTCCTGCACGTGGCGGGGGAACTGCTCGACGTCGCTCGTGGTGCCCGAGCCGCGCAGCAGCTGGGTGATGACGGGGTCGCTGCCGGGGGCGCGGCCGAGGCCCAGGTCGATGCGTCCGGGTGCGATGGCCTCGAGCGCGGCGAACTGCTCGGCGACGATGAGCGGGGCGTGGTTCGGCAGCATCACGCCGCCGGAGCCCAGACGCATGCGGGAGGTGCGGGTGGCCGCTGCGGCGATCAGCACCGGAGGAGTGGTGGATGCCACCGACGGCATGTTGTGGTGCTCGGCGAACCAGTAGCGGCGGTAGCCGAGCCGGTCGGCGATCTCGGCGAGGGACAGGGAGGCGGCGATGGCCTCGGCACTGGTCTGGCCGGCGCGAACCGGGACGAGGTCGAGGACGGAGAGGGCTGTATCGGACATCCTCTCCTGCAACGCGCGGCGTGCCGCCTCCATTCCCCCTTGTCCCACCTGCCGAGACCCCGCTTTCCCGCCGAGACCCCGGGGTGTGGCTGCACGCGGCCCGGGGTTTCGGCGGCAGCCCGGGGTCTGGGCTGGCAAGTCGGCGGCGATACGCTTCCCTCATGGAAGCGGGTATCTTCTACGTCCTCGTCGGCTCGGTCGCGGTGGCGGCGTTCGCACGCTCACGGGGGTGGCCGGCACCGCTGCTCGTGACGGTCGTCGCGCTCGCCGTATCGTTCCTCCCGTTCGTCCCCGACATCGACATCGACGGGCACCTGCTCCTAAGCCTGGTGCTGCCGCCGCTGCTGTACTCGGCCGCACTGGACGTGTCCTTCGTCGGATTCAAGCGCAGCCTGCCGCAGATCCGTCGGCTCGGCATCTGGCTGGTGCTGATCACCGCGCTCGCGGTCGGCTTCGTGGCCTGGTGGATCTTCCCCGCGCTCACCCTCCCCGGCGCGCTGCTGCTCGGCGCGATCGTCGCCCCGCCCGACGCGGTGTCCGCCGCGGCGATCGGCCGCCGCCTCGGTCTGCCGCGCCGGATCATGACCGTCCTCTCGGGCGAGAGCCTCATCAACGACGCCACCTCGCTCACGCTGTACCGGGTGTTCGCGGCGATCCTGGCGGGGGCGACGGTCTCGGTCTGGGAGGGCATCGGGCAGTTCCTGCTCGCGGTCGCGATCGGTGTCGGTATCGGCCTCGTGTTCGGGATCGTCCTGCATCAGCTGCGGATGCGCATCAGCGATGCGGTCGTGATCGGCACGTTCGGGCTCCTCGCTCCCTTCGGGGCCTACGCGATCGCCGAGCATCTGCTGGGCTCCGGGGTCCTCGCCGTCGTCGCGATGGGTCTCTACGTCGGCTACAACTCCCCGCGCACCGACTACACGACCCGTCAGCAGGAGAAGCCGCTCTGGCTCTCGGCCGACCTGCTGCTGGAGAGCTTCGTGTTCGCGTACATCGGGCTGCAGTTCCCGCGCGTGCTCCGCGATCTCGGCAGCGAGTCGGTCGGGCACATCCTGCTGCTGTCCGGCGCCGTCCTGCTCGTGGTCCTGATCGTGAGACCTCTCTACATCTACCCGACGAGTGCCTGGGCGAACTTCCAGGACCGCCGGAAGCTCGAACGGTGGGATCGCGGTGTGCAGAGCGGTGAGTTCGAGAAGCGGCACCGCAAGTCCCGTCGCTGGGGGGACTACACGGCCGACGAGCTGCGCAGTCAGATCGTGCGCGACCGGATGGCAGGGCTCAAGCTCACCTGGAAGGACAGTGCCGTCATCTCCTGGGCGGGGATGCGCGGAGTGGTCACTCTCGCGATCGCCGTGGCCGCCGCCGACCTCGCGACGCTCGACACCGAGGCCTCGCATGCCATCGTGGTGGTCGCCTTCATCGTCACCGTGGGCACTCTCCTGTTGCAGGGGCTCACGCTGCCCCTGCTCATCCGCAGCCTCGGGATCGCCAGCGACACCGATGAGAAGGAAGACGAAGAGGCTCTCGCCGCAGTCAGGGCGAAGAGCCGTGAGGCCGGCAAGGAGTTCCTCGCCGAGAAGCGCCGCGAGTGGGAGGCGAAGTACGGCGAGGTCGATCTGAGTGTCTTCGATGCCTTCACCAAGCGCATGACCCGCGTCGAGAAGGACACCGACGAGGCCCAGAAGGTGGAGGATGCCGCGAGCCGACCGTCCTACGACGACCTCGTGGCCCTGACGAAGGGGTGGCTGCAGGTGCGCCGCGAGATCCTCCTCGCCGAGCGAGACGCGGGCAATCTCGACGAAGAGGTGATGCGCGAGCTCATCGCGGCGATGGATGCCGAGGAGCTCGCACTCGACACCCGCGGTGTCACGCGCCAGCCCGGCCGCGCCTGGCCCCGAGACACGAGAGCGCCTCACCCCGCGAAGGGGTGAGGCGCTCTCGGGCCGTGGGCGGGTCAGCGCGCGCCGACCGGCTCCTTGTCCGAGGTGGCATCCGCCTCGGGAGCGTCGTCGTCTCCGGAGTCGTCGGCGAAGGGCAGGCCCTCGCGGGGAGCGTTGTAGAGCTCCTCGTTCAGGATGCCTTCGCGCTTGGCGACGATCGTCGGGATCAGTGCCTGACCCGCGACGTTGACCGCGGTGCGGCCCATGTCGAGGATCGGGTCGATCGCGAGCAGCAGTCCGACGCCTTCGAGCGGCAGGCCCAGGGTCGACAGCGTCAGGGTGAGCATGACGACCGCGCCGGTGGTGCCGGCGGTGGCGGCGGAGCCGACGACCGAGACGATCACGATCAGCAGGTACTGCACGAAGTTCAGCTCGATGCCGAAGAACTGCGCGACGAAGATCGCGGCGATGGCCGGGTAGATCGCGGCGCATCCGTCCATCTTCGTGGTTGCGCCCAGCGGCACGGCGAAGGAGGCGTAGGAGCGGGGGACGCCCAGGTTGCGCTCGGTGACGCGCTCCGTGAGCGGCAGCGTGCCGATCGAGGAACGGCTGACGAAGGCCAGCTGTACGGCGGGCCACACACCCGAGAAGTACTGCTTGATCGACAGGCCGTGCGTGCGCACCAGGATCGGGTACACGACGAACAGCACGAGCGCGAGGCCGATGTACACGGCGGCGGCGAACCAGCCGAGGGAGGCGAGCTTCTCCCAGCCGTACTTGATCACGGCCGAGCCGATGAGGCCGAACGTGCCGAGCGGGGCGATGCGGATGATCCACCACAGCACGCGCTGGATGACCTTCAGCAGCGACTCGGTGAAGACGAGGAAGGGCTCGGCCTTCTTGCCGGACTTGAGCGCCGCGATGCCGATGACGGCCGCGACCACGATGACCTGCAGGATGTTGAAGCCGACGCTCGACGAGAACGTTCCGTCGGCTTCGCCGGGCGACGTGCTGACCGTGAGGCCGAGGAAGTTCTGCGGGATCAGGCCCAGCAGGAAGTTCCACCAGGTGCCGACGGTGTACGGTTCGCCGGTCTCGAGGCCCTCGCCGGCGCGGCTGCCGGGCTGGATCACGAGGCCGAGGACGATGCCGATGATCACGGCGATGAAGGCGGTGAACGCGAACCACAGGATGGTCTGGCCGGCCAGGCGGGCGGCGTTCTGCACGCGACGCAGGTTCGAGATGCTGGCGACGATGGCCGTGAAGATCAGCGGGACGACGGCGGCGCGCAGCAGCGTCACGTACGAGTTGCCGATCGTGTCGAGGGTTGCCGACAGGCCGTTCGGGTTCTCTGCCGTGGCTCCGAGCTGGCGGCCGATCAGACCGGCGGCGATGCCGAGGACGAGGGCTGCGAGGATCTGGAAGCCGAACGAGGTCAGCAGCTTCCGGACCGGCCCGCGAGTGTCAGGCGCCTTCTGGGCGCGTGCGGTGGTGCTCATGGGGTGGGGACTCCAGAAATCGAGGCGCGCCGAGTGCGCGCTGTCGAGGCTCAACGCTATGTCTGCCTGGGAATTCCCTGGGCGGATGTGACGCCGGATGACGCTCGAACCTGAATCCGCTCGGTGTAGCCGGCAGGCCTGGTTCCGGTCGCACTTCCTGCCGCCTGAACGCGCCACGAGCGGCAGGAACTGCGACCGGAAACGGGGTTCCCGTTCAGCGCGGCGCGAGCACCAGCAGGTCGCCGGGGGAGCAGTCGAGCGCCTCGCAGATCGCGCGCAGCGTCGAATAGCGGATGGCGCGGGCGCGGTCGTTCTTCAGCACCGACAGGTTCACGATGCTCACGCCTACCGCGGCGCTCAGCTCGGTCAGCGTCATCCCGCGGTCGGCGAGCAGCTCGTCGAGCCGGCAGTGGATGCCGGTGAGCTCGTCGTCGCTCTCGGCCGGGGTCACACCAAGCCCTCCGTGTCCTTCTGCAGGCGCTCGGTCTCCTGCTGCAGGCGAGCCCGGTCCTGTTCGAGGCGCATGCCCTGGCGGAAGACTGCGGCGAGAGCGACGAGCGCGAGCGCGGCCCCGAAGGGGAGAGGGGTGACGGTGAGCTGATAGGCCGCGGGGTACCACTCGCTGTCGGGCGGGAACACCTCGCGCAGCCCGGCGGTCGCAGCGATCCCGCCCAGCAGGTCGGCCGCGACACCGAACACGAGCACCGCGATGGCACCGCCCACGAGAGCCCGCGTGACGGTGCGCGAGAACACGCGCCCGCGCAGCGTGTGGAAGCAGATGACCGCGAGGATCACGGCAGGCATGGTCGTCAGAGCGAGCGTGCTCAGCTGGGCCGCCGCGGCGAGCAGCCGGAGCCCGAGCGAGGCGTTCCCGACGGTGAACTCCGAGAGGCTCTCGCCCCGGCAGCTGAGCATCGTCGTGCCGCTGTCGCCGAATTCGGAGCAGGGAAGGTTCGCCGGCCAGTCCAGGTAGACGTACGTCTGCCCGTCGAGCTCGGCCCAGTCGACCGTGAATGCTTTCACGATGACGATCACCGCGCCTACGATCCCGAGCAGGATCCACCACGCGGAGAGGGTGAGGGCGGCATCGAGCGCGACCGTCCGGCTCCCGCGGCGGCGACTGTTCCACACGACGACCGCGACGATCAGGGCGATCACGCCGAGACCGATGCCGATGTAGAGCAGGGACTGCCCGAGCTCATCCGATCCGAAGGTGAGCATCAGACGAGTCCCTCCGTCTCCTTCTCGAGCGCCGACTTCTCGTGCTGCAGGCGGATGCCGCGGCGGAATGCGACGGCGACCAGGCCGACGGTCACCCCGGTGGCGAAGAACGGCGCGATCGTCCAGAACTCGATCGGATGCACGGGCTCCCCCTCGCCGAGGCCGAGGGCGGCGGTCACGCCGTTGCGTCCCATCGTCTCCAGGATCACGATCAGGATCGGTGCTCCCACGAGCGTCCATCCGATGACGTTGAACGCCCGCACGTTCGCGCGGACGAAGAACCGGCCGCGCAGGAAGTTCCAGGCGACCAGGGTCACGCTGGCGATGACCAGGAGCGCCGCGAGCGCCCACAGCGCGATGGCGGCGATGATCGCGACGATCGACACCGCGTCCACGCCACTCGCGATGACCATCGCCTCATCGGCGAACCCCTCGATGGAGATGGCGCCGGAGTCGGCCGTCGCCGAGATCGGCTGCTGGTCGATGGGGATCGTCCAGGCGATCCCGGTCTCGCGGAACGTGCGCGCGACGCGGAGGATCGTGGCGAACGCGACCGTGACCAGCGCCACGGCGGCGTAGAGGATCACGGTGATGGCGTCCGCCGTCTCCGATCGGGTGGCCCTGCTGGTCGTGTTCGTCGCGAGCATCAGACCAGTCCTTCCGTTTCGCGCTGCAGTCTGCGCCCGATCTCGAACAGACCGGCCACGAGGGCGAGGGCGAACGCCCAGCCCACCGGCGCCAGGTCGAACTGTACGAGGAGCGTCCACAGCACATCCTCGACTTGCGGGTCGGTGTTCGCGAGGTCCTGCACGATCATGGCCCGGCCGATGCCTCCCGCGAACTGTCCGAACAGCGAGCCGGCGATCATCAGGATGGAAGCGACCGCGAACATCCAGCCGAGCGATGCGCGGAACGGACGCGAGCGGATGAGGGAGACGCCGAGCCACCAGACGCCGGCGCACAGCGCCACGGTCGCGAGGGCGGGGAGCAGCGTCTCGAGGAGCAGCATCCAGCGGGCGCCGGTGGGCATGGCCGGCACGGTGACGAGTGCGGTGTCGACCGTCGCCGCGCTCACACCGGCGACATCATCCAGCGCGGTCAGGTCGACGTCGTGCACGGGCATCGACACCGTCGGCGTCGTGCCGAAGATCTCGGAGGCGGCGGAGGTGACGGCGACGATCGCGCCGATCCCGACGCTGACCGCGCCGGTGGCGATGAGTCCGAGGGCGATCCCGTCGGCGAGTGAGGGGCGTCCTTCTCTGGTGAGCATCGCTGCCTCCTGGGGTTCGGTTGTTATCGACAGTCGTTAACATAACGACTGTCGATAACTCGGTCAACCCCCGGTATGCCCACGGCGAACACGGGCATACCGGCCCTGCGCGGTGGTTACTCTCGATGTACAAGCGCTTCACGCGTCTTCGCCCCGTGCGAATAAGGAGTCACAGCATGTTCGAGAGATTCACGGACCGAGCCCGTCGAGTGGTCGTCCTCGCCCAAGAAGAGGCGAAGATGCTCAACCACAACTACATCGGGACCGAGCACATCCTGCTCGGCCTCATCCACGAGGGTGAAGGCGTCGCTGCCAAGGCCCTCGAGAGCCTCGGCATCTCCCTCGACGCCGTGCGCGAGCAGGTGCAGGACATCATCGGCCAGGGCCAGCAGCAGCCGACCGGGCACATCCCGTTCACGCCGCGCGCCAAGAAGGTGCTCGAGCTCAGCCTCCGCGAGGCTCTGCAGCTCGGTCACAACTACATCGGCACCGAGCACATCCTGCTCGGCCTCATCCGCGAGGGTGAGGGCGTCGCCGCCCAGGTGCTCGTCAAGCTCGGCGCCGACCTCAACAAGGTCCGCCAGCAGGTCATCCAGCTGCTCTCCGGAGCCCCTGGCCGCGAGCCGGCATCCGTCGGCGCGCAGACCAACGACTCGCCGGCCGGAGCCCAGGGTGGTTCCGCGGTGCTCGACCAGTTCGGTCGCAACCTCACCCAGGCCGCGCGCGACAACAAGCTCGACCCGGTGATCGGGCGCGAGAAGGAGGCGGAGCGGGTCATGCAGATCCTCTCCCGCCGTTCCAAGAACAACCCCGTCCTGATCGGCGAGCCCGGCGTCGGCAAGACCGCCGTCGTCGAGGGCCTGGCCCAGGCGATCGTCAAGGGCGATGTGCCCGAGACGCTGAAGGACAAGCAGCTCTACTCGCTCGACCTCGGCTCGCTCATCGCCGGTTCCCGCTACCGCGGTGACTTCGAGGAGCGCCTGAAGAAGGTCACCAAGGAGATCCGCACGCGCGGCGACATCATCGTCTTCATCGACGAGATCCACACCCTCGTGGGCGCGGGTGCCGCCGAGGGCGCGATCGACGCGGCGAGCATCCTGAAGCCGCTGCTCGCCCGTGGTGAGCTGCAGACGATCGGTGCCACCACGCTCGACGAGTACCGCAAGCACTTCGAGAAGGATGCCGCGCTCGAGCGCCGCTTCCAGCCGGTGCAGGTCAACGAGCCGACGCTGCCGCACGCGATCAACATCCTCAAGGGACTGCGCGACCGCTACGAGGCGCACCACAAGGTGCAGATCACCGACGGCGCCATCGTGGCCGCGGCGAACCTCGCCGACCGCTACGTCTCCGACCGGTTCCTCCCGGACAAGGCCATCGACCTGATCGACGAGGCCGGCGCACGCCTGCGTCTGTCGATCCTGTCGAGCCCGCCCGAGCTGCGCGAGTTCGACGAGAAGATCGCCGCCGTGCGCGAGCAGAAGGAGATCGCCTCCGAGGAGCAGGACTTCGAGAAGGCCGCCTCCCTCCGCGATGAGGAGAAGAGCCTGCTCGCCGAGCGTCTGCGTCTCGAGAAGCAGTGGCGTGCGGGCGACGTCGCGACCTCCGCGGTCGTCGACGAGGGTCTGATCGCCGAGGTGCTCGCACAGGCCACCGGCATCCCCGTCTTCAAGCTCACGGAAGAGGAGTCCAGCCGACTCGTCTTCATGGAGAAGGCTCTGCACCAGCGCGTCATCGGTCAGGAAGAGGCGATCGCCGCCCTCTCCAAGACGATCCGTCGCCAGCGTGCCGGTCTCAAGGACCCGAAGCGCCCCTCGGGCTCGTTCATCTTCGCCGGACCCACGGGTGTCGGAAAGACCGAGCTCGCCAAGGCCCTCGCCGAGTTCCTGTTCGACGACGAGGCAGCCCTCATCTCCCTCGACATGAGCGAGTTCGGTGAGAAGCACACCGTCTCGCGTCTGTTCGGTGCCCCTCCCGGATTCGTCGGATTCGAAGAGGGTGGCCAGCTCACCGAGAAGGTGCGCCGCAAGCCGTTCAGCGTGGTGCTGTTCGACGAGATCGAGAAGGCCCACCCCGACATCTTCAACTCGCTGCTGCAGATCCTCGAAGAGGGTCGGCTCACCGACGGCCAGGGTCGGATCGTGGACTTCAAGAACACGGTCATCATCATGACCACCAACCTCGGTGCACGCGACATCGCGGGTGGTCCCGTCGGCTTCCAGATCGAGGGCAACGACTCGACCAGCTACGACCGGATGAAGGGCAAGGTGAACGAAGAGCTCAAGCGGCACTTCAAGCCCGAGTTCCTCAACCGCGTCGACGACATCATCGTGTTCCCGCAGCTGTCGAAGAGCGAGCTGGTGCAGATCGTCGATCTGTTCACCAAGCGCCTCGGCGAGCGTCTGCTGGACCGCGACATGACGATCGAGCTGTCCCAGGCCGCCAAGGAGCGTCTCATCGAGATCGGCTTCGACCCGGCGCTCGGCGCCCGACCGCTGCGTCGCGCGATGCAGCACGAGGTCGAGGACCGTCTGTCGGAGAAGATCCTGCACGGCGAGCTCAACTCCGGTGACCACGTGAAGGTCGATGCGAAGGACGGGGAGTTCCTGTTCGAGCACGGCCCGCGCGGCGAGAAGGTCGCGGTCGGCGTCAACACCGGCGGCGGCGCGATCGCCGGCACCCCCGACCTGGCGGTCGCCAGCGGGGAGTGATCTCCGGCTGAATCACGAAAGGGGCGGATGCTGTGGCATCCGCCCCTTTCCTGTGTCCGGCACAGGAGGGCACAACTTCGGAGATCGCGCACGCCGCGCCGTCTTCCAGCGCGGGGTCCCGGCGTGTCGTCGCGGATCTCCGAAGTTGTGTCGCGCGGGGAGGATCTCCGAAACTGGGCCGCATCTGGGAACGGCTCGGAGTCGCGGGTTCTAGGGTGGATGCGTGAGCGAGTACATCGTCCGACCGGCGCGCAGCGCTGACATCGTCGGCATCCGCAACCTGCTGCAGCCCCTCGTCGAGCAGCGCATCCTGCTCGGCAAAGATCTGGCGGTGCTCTACGGCGCCGTGCAGGAGTTCGTCGTCGCCGAGGCCGATGGCGTGCTGATCGGATGCGGCGCGCTGCATGTGTTCTGGGAGGACCTCGGCGAGGTCCGCACCCTGCTCGTGCAGGACGACTGGCTCCACCACGGTGTCGGACGGGCCATCGTCGACCGGCTCGAGGAGAACGCACGCACGCTCGGGCTGTCGCGCCTGTTCTGCCTCACGTTCGAGGTCGAGTTCTTCAGCCGCCGCGGTTTCACGCCGATCGGCGAACAGGTCGTCGACCCCGACGTCTACTCCCAGCTGCTGCGCAGCGGCGACGCGGGTGTCGAGGAGTTCCTCGATCTCGCACACGTCAAGCCGAACACGCTCGGCAACACGCGCATGCTCAAGGTGCTCTGAGGGCGCATGGCAGACCGCCGCCGCGGCCTCCCGGGCTGCACGGGCAGGATCGCTTAACCTGGAACCATGCCCCGTCGTTCCGCTGCCGTCTATCGTCGTCGGCGACTGGTCGTGGTGATCGGGCTCATTCTGCTCGTCGCTGCCATCGGCGTCGGAATCTGGCTCCTGATCGCGAAGCCCTGGGCCGCTGCGGATGCCTCTCCGAAGCCGACATCCTCGTCGTCGGAGACGCCCACGACGACTCCGACCGATTCCGAGTCGCCGTCGCCGAGCCCTTCCGCCGAGCAGACGCCGGCGATCGTGGCGTGCGAGGCGAACGACGTCGAGGTCGCAGCCGTCACCGACGCGGAGACCTATGCGGCGGGTGTCCTGCCGAAGCTCTCCATCTCGCTGACCAACAAGGGGACGGAGGACTGCACGCTCGACGTGGGCTCGACGACCCAGGTCTTCACGATCTCCAGCGGTGCCGACGTCTGGTGGCGGTCCACGGACTGTCAGGAGAACCCGAGCAGCATGATCGCCACGCTCACCGCCGGCACGACGGTCACCAGCAAGGATCCGGTCACCTGGGACCGCACCCGCTCCAGCGTCGAGACCTGTGACCAGGAGAACCGCCAGCGCGCTCCCGGCGGGGGAGCCTCGTACCACGTCGAGGTGTCGATCGGCGGGTTCACGAGCGTGACGACCACGCAGATCCTCCTCTACTGACCTGCACGGAATCCGTCGTTCGCAGTTCGAAGCGATCGGCCCGCGGCGCCTTCGAAATGCGTCGCACTGAGCGGTTTCCCGTGCGGAAAGACGCGACCTGGTGAACGTTGGCCGTCTGAGGCAGACAGGTGCGGATCTTTGGGATACCATTGAGGTGACTCTCCGCATCATGCGGCATCATGCCATCCCCAGTGGCGTCGAACTACAGCGTCCCCAGCGCTTCGACACCGCCGCTCCGAGAGTCCGAGGGCCCTCTCGAGTACCCCAGTCCCCAATGGAGGACTCGAGAGGGCCCCAATCGTCTCCGCCGCTGATTCCGCGCGCGGCGCCTCGGCGCCTGCCTAAGCTGGATGCATGGCAGCGAAGAAGGCGAAACCCGGGAAGAAGAAGCCCGCCCCCGAAGACTTCCGGTCGGAGGCTTTGGCTCTGGCCCTCGAGAAGCAGGACGTCGCAGCGGTCGCCCTCGCCCTCCGCAACGGCACCACGGTCGTGCCGCTGATCAAGCCGGGAGCCCGTGACAATCCGCTCGACAGTGGCGAGGTGTGGACCTACCGCGACGCGAACACCGGCGACCTCGCGCTGCTGCTGTTCAGCGACGCGAAGAACAAGCCGGCCAACCTCCCGCCCGGCGTGGGCATCTACTCGGCCGACTGGCTGCGACGATTCCTGGCGGCGCACCCGATCACGACCGTGTTCCTCGACATCGCGGGCCCGCACCCGATGCAGGCGGACCCGGCCGAGCTGCTCAAGGCGCTCGACGCCTGACGCACTCCGACACGGGTACTGATCGAAGGATCGATCAGAACGGCGGGATGTCGCGATCGGAACGGCGCGATGTGTTGCGTGCGCGCACATCTCCGAGCGCGGCGCGCAGGGTCTTCGACCGGTCGTCGACGACCTGGTCGTAGCCGAGTCGGGCGGCCTCTGATCGACGCTGCGCCGCCTGGGTGACCGGACGGATCTCGCCCGCGAGGCTGAGCTCGCCCACGGCGGCGACGGTGCGCGGCACCGAGATCTGCTGAATCGAGCCGGCCACCGCGATGGCGATCGCGAGGTCGGCGGCCGGTTCGGTGAAGCGCACGCCGCCCACCGTCGACACGTAGACGTCGAGGGTGCTCGTCTTGATGTTCGCGCGCCGCTCGAGAATGGCCAGCACCATGGCCACGCGGGAGGAGTCGACCCCGTGCACGATGCGGCGGGGGTTGGGGGCGTTGCTCGGAACGGTGAGTGCCTGCACCTCGACCGGCAGCGCGCGACGCCCCTCGAGCGAGATCGCCACGCAGGTGCCCGGTTCGGTGGCTCCCTGCGAGAGGAAGAGGCCCGAGGGGTCGGGGACCTCAGCGATCCCATCGCCCGTCATCTCGAAGCAGCCGACCTCGTCGGTCGGGCCGAAGCGGTTCTTGAGCGCGCGGATGAAGCGCAGCGACGTCTGCCGGTCTCCCTCGAAGTGGCACACCACGTCGACCAGGTGCTCGAGCACGCGGGGGCCGGCGACCTGGCCGTCTTTCGTCACGTGACCCACGATGATGATCGGTAGATCGCGATCCTTCGCGATGCGGATCAGGGTCGCCGCGACCTCGCGCACCTGACTCGGCTGCCCGGCGGCGCCGTCGATCAGCGACGACGAGACGGTCTGCACCGAGTCGACGATGACGAGCTGCGGCTTCACCTCGTCGATGTGGCCGAGGATCGTCGCCAGGTCGGTCTCGCTCGCCAGGTACAGCTCGTCGTGCAGGGCGCCGGTGCGTTCGGCGCGAAGCCGCACCTGACCCGGAGACTCCTCGGCGCTCGCGTAGAGGACGCGGCGCCCGCCACGGGCCGCCTGCGCCGCGACCTCGAGCAGCAGGGTCGATTTGCCGACGCCCGGCTCGCCGCTGAGCAGGATGGCGGCTCCGGGAACGATCCCGCCACCGAGCACCCGGTCGAACTCGCCGACACCGCTCGAGCGCCGCGGAGCATCCTGCGTCGTGATCTGGGTGATCGGTCGCGCAGCGCGATCCGCTGTCGGAGCGACGGGCCCCACGCGTCGGAGGATGCCGGTCTGCGCCGCCTGTTCCTGCACGGTGCCCCACTGCTGGCATTCGCCGCAGCGGCCGACCCACTTCGCAGTGGTCCACCCGCATTCCGTGCACACATAGGCGGGGGGAGCGGGTTTACGGGTGGCCATGCCCCCAGGCTATCGCCGGGATCGGACATCCCTATCGACCAGGTGTTTATTCACGGCCGGGTAGAGGTGAAACCAGCCGGTATCACGGGATACTGGGATCATGGCCAACGGCGGGTCCGTCTGCGGGCCGATATCGAGCTACTCCCGGGTGCAGATCCTGCATCTGCTCTTCGAAGCGGGAAGCACGACGGGGCGCGCGGAACTCACGATCGCGGAACTGTGCGCAGCCACGGATCTGCATCCCAACACCGTCCGTGAGCACCTGCAGCGCCTGATCGAAGGCGGCCACGTGATCCCGACCATCGAGCACCGCACGACGCGAGGGCGACCGCGCACCCTCTACCGGGCAGCCACAGGCGCGCCGGGGGCGTCCAGCCCGGTGGCGCGCGACAAGGCCAAGGCGGCCGCACGCCGCGGAGACCTGATGCGCAGCATGATCCCCGACGCGGGGTCCGACCTCGGCCGTGAGGCCACCTATCAGCTCGACGCGTTGGTGGAGCACCTGGAGGAGAGCGGCTTCGAACCCGTGGTCGACGACGGCAGCCTCACCGTCGACCTCAGCCCGTGCCCGCACGCGGCCAGTCGTTCCGAGGACCGCCCGATGCTGTGCCGCGTACACCTCGAACTCATGCAGAGCGTGCTGAACGAGGCCGGCGGACCACTCGAAGCCGAGTGCGTCCACGACGCCGTCCTCGCATCGGACTGCACCGTCCAGCTGCGCGACGCCACGGCGCGGCCGGCAGAGGGAACGACGCTACGGCGTCACGGCGCGGGGCAACGGCCTCACAGAACAGGAGTAGCGCATGGAATGGCTTGATCCGCTCGCTCTCGCCCGATGGCAATTCGGGCTGACGACCGTCTATCACTACCTGTTCGTGCCGCTGACGATCGGCATGGCCCTGGTGGCCGCGATCTTCCAGACCGCCTGGGTGCGCACCGGCAAGGTGCAGTACCTGCACCTGACCCGCTTCTTCGGCAAGATCTTCCTGATCAACTTCGCCATGGGTGTCGTCACCGGCATCGTGCAGGAGTTCCAGTTCGGGATGAACTGGTCCGACTACTCCCGCTTCGTCGGCGACGTGTTCGGCGCCCCGCTCGCGTTCGAGGGCCTGCTGGCCTTCTTCTTCGAGGCGACCTTCATCGGACTGTGGATCTTCGGTTGGGACAAGCTCCCGCAGAAGCTGCACCTCGCCACGATCTGGTGCGTCTCGATCGGCAGCATCCTGTCGGCGTATTTCATCATCGCGGCCAACGCGTTCATGCAGAACCCGGTCGGCTACACGTTCAACGAGGCGACCAACCGCGCCGAGCTGACCGGCTTCTGGGCGCTGCTGACCAACCCGGTCGCGCTCGCCGCGTTCCCGCACACGATCTTCGGCGCGTTCATGTTCGCGGCCGGTGTCGTCATCTCGGTCTCGGCCTGGCACCTCTCGCGCGGTCAGCACTTCGACACCATGCGCATCTCGCTCAAGTTCGGCCTGTGGGCGATGATCGTCTCCACCGCCGGGGTCGTGCTCACGGGTGACCAGCTGGGACTCGCGATGTATGCCGCGCAGCCGATGAAGATGGCGGCAGCGGAGGCGACGTTCAACACGGTCTGCGGCCCGGACGCCTCCTTCAGCCTCTTCACCCTCGGCACACCCGACGGCAGCTCCGAGCTGTTCTCGATCCGGGTGCCGTACCTGCTGTCGCTGCTGTCGACGCACACGCTCGACGCGTGCGTGCACGGCATCAACGACCTGAACGCCGAGTATGCCCAGACGTACGCCGCCACGGGTCTCGAGGACTTCGCCCCGATCCTGTGGATCACGTACTGGGCGTTCCGCTGGATGATCGGCCTGGGCATCGCCGCCGCGCTCGTCGCGGTCGTCGGCCTGTGGCTCACCCGCAAGGGTGCCAAGAAGCCTCCGGCGCAGTGGATGTGGAAGCTCGCGATCTGGTCCTTCCCGCTCGCGCTGGCCGCCAACATCATGGGCTGGGTCTTCACCGAGATGGGCAGACAGCCCTGGATCGTGTTCGGGTTGATGACCACCCAGGACGGTGTCTCGCCCGGCGTCAGCGGCCTCGAGGTGCTGATCTCACTGATCTCGTTCACGGCGATCTACGCGGCGCTGGCCGTCGTCGAGATCCGCCTCATCATCCGGGCCGCGCAGAAGGGACCGGACACCGACGAGCAACCGCACGAGGAGACGGCCCAGCTGCCGTCGGTCGTCTACTGAGAGGGAGGAGCATCATGGATCTCGCAACACTCTGGTTCTTCATCGTCGCCTTCTTCTTCGTGGGCTACTTCGTGCTCGACGGGTTCGACTTCGGCGTCGGCATGTCACTGCCGTTCCTCGGCAAGGACGACGTCTCGCGCCGACAGGTCATCAACACGATCGGTCCGGTCTGGGATCTCAACGAGACCTGGGTCATCGTCGCCGGCGCCGTGCTGTTCGCGTCGTTCCCCGAGTGGTACGCCACGCTGTTCAGCGGCTTCTACCTGCCGCTGCTGCTGATCCTGCTCGCGCTGATCCTGCGGGGCGTCTCGTTCGAATACCGTCACCAGCGCGACAGTGCGAAGTGGAAGGCCGGCTTCGACCGGATGATCGTGATCGGCTCGGTCGTCCCGGCTCTGCTGTGGGGTGTCGCGTTCGGCAACATCGTGCAGGGCGTGGCGATCGACGAGAACCACATCTACGTCGGCGGCTTCTTCGCGCTGCTCAACCCGTACGCGCTGCTGGTCGGCGTCACCACGCTGCTGCTGTTCTTCCTTCACGGCGTGCTGTTCGTCGCACTCAAGACCGACGGTCAGGTGCACGAGGATGCGCGGCGCCTCGCGAAGAGGGCAGCCATCCCGACGATCCTCGTCGCGGCGGCCACCGTGATCTGGACCGTCGCGATCGCGATGGGGCGCGAGGCTCCGCTGCTCTGGCTCGTCATCGGTGCGGGCGCGCTCGCCGCGGTCAGCCTCATCGCGGCCGTCGGGTTCTCGCTCGTCCGGCGTGACGGCTGGGCGTTCTTCTCCGGGATGCTCACGGTGCTGTTCGCCGTGGTCATGCTGTTCTGCGCGCTCTTCCCGTTCGTGATGCCGTCGACGATCGACCCGGCCTACAGCCTCACGATCGCCAACGCCTCCAGCACTCCGTACACGCTGCAGATCATGAGCTGGACCGCCCTGATCGCGATGCCGCTCGTGCTCGCCTACCAGGCGTGGACGTACTGGGTGTTCCGCAAGCGCGTCACTCGCAAGTCCATCGAGGGGGCTCCGGCGCACGCGTGAAACCCGTCGACCCGAGACTGCTGCGCTACGCGGGTGCCGCGAGGGGGTTCCTCGCGGCATCCGCGCTGATCGGCGTCGTCCAGACCGCGGTCGTGATCGTCTTCGCGTGGCTGTTGACGGATGCCGTCACCGGGGCGATCGCGGGACGCGACGTCACGGCATCCCTGCTCTGGCTGCTGCTCACGGCACTGCTGCGCGGACTGCTGATCGCCGCATCGGATGCCGCGGGCACGCGTGCGGCGGCGAAGACCGGGATGCAGTTGCGCACTGCCCTGATCTCCGCGGTCGGCCGGTTGGGACCAGGCTGGCTCGCGCAGCGGAACCAGACCGCGCTCGCCGTGACCGCCGGGCACGGACTGGAAGCCCTCGACGCGTACTTCGCGCGCTACATCCCGCAGCTCGTGCTGACCGTGATCGCGACGCCGGTGCTCGTCGCGGTGATGTGGTGGCAGGACTGGCCGAGCGGGCTCACCGCGATCATCACCCTGCCGCTCATCCCGCTGTTCCTCATCCTGATCGGGATGGCGACCCGGACCGTGCAGACGCGGCAGTGGCAGACGCTGCAGCGTCTCGCCGCGCGCTTCGCCGACACGGTGCAGGGACTGTCGACCCTGCGGCTGTTCGGCCGGGACCGGCGTGCGGCCGACCGCATCGAGGTCACCGCCGACGAGTACCGCCGCGAGACCATGAAGGTGCTGCGGTTCTCCTTCCTGTCCGGCTTCGCGATGGAACTGCTGGCTTCGCTCGCGGTCGCGCTGATCGCGGTGTCGGTCGGGTTCCGGCTGCTGTCAGGCGATCTGACGCTCGAGGTGGGGCTGTTCGTGCTGCTGCTCGCGCCCGAGGCGTTCCTGCCGATCCGACAGGTGGGGGTGCAGTTCCACGCGGCCGCCGAGGGGGTCGCGGCGACCGAGGATGTGTTCGAGGTGCTCGACGCGGCGCGGGCTCGGGTACAGATGCAGGACGTTTCCACGGATGCAGGAGGACTCGCCGGCGATGCGCCCGGCATCCGTGAATCGATCCTGCAAGTGGGACCGGCGGGTGCGGGGGGTGCAGGCGCCCTCGTGGTCGACGGGCTGCGCGTGCGGGAGCTGCCGCCCGTGTCGTTCGCGGCCGAGCCGGGAACGATCACCCTGATCGAGGGACCGAGCGGGGCGGGGAAGTCGTCGCTGCTCGCGGCGCTTCGTGGCGCGGCCGACTTCGGCGGCGCGGCCGCTTTCGACGGGCACGACATCCGCGGGCTCTCCCCGGCGGCGTGGCTCGCCTGGGCCGGACAGACTCCGGGGCTGATGCGGGGGACCGTGGCGGAGAACATTGCCCTCGGCGATCCGGTCCCGGATGCCGACCGCATCCGCGAGACCCTCGACGTCGCGTGCGCCGAGGGCATCGACCCCGCCCTCGAGCTCGGCGTACAGGGCAGCGGCCTGTCGGGAGGTCAGGCGCAGCGGGTCGCGGTCGCCCGGGCTCTGTATCGCCAGGCCTCCGACCCGCGCCGGGTGCTCGCGCTCGACGAGCCTTCGAGTGCTCTCGACCCCGAGACCGAGGCCCGGCTCTGGCGGTCGCTGCGCGCGCGAGCGGATGCCGGGGCGACGATCCTCCTGGTCTCGCACCGTCGCACAGCGCGGGAGATCGCCGACCACGTGGTGGCGCTGGGGGTGAACGCATGACCGCGCGCCGCCCTGAACCAGACGCCCTGCACTCGCGCAGCGACCGGATCCGTGATGTCCTGAAGCTCGCGCAGCCGCCGATCGCACGCTTCCTTCCCGGACTGGTCTGGGGCGTGCTGTCGGCCGCCGCCGCGGTGAGCCTGCTGGCGGTGAGTGGCTGGCTGATCGTGAGCGCCTCCATCGTCGACTCGCTCGTGCCGCTGTCGATCGCGGTCGTCGGCGTGCGCTTCTTCGCGGTGTCGCGCGCGGTCACCCGCTACCTGGAGCGTCTCAGCGGACACGATGCGGCGCTGCGACAGCTCGCCTCGACACGAGCCGACATGGTGCGGCGACTGACCCCGCTCTCTCCGGCCGGTCTCGGCACGATGGATCGCGGACAGATGCTCACCGCGCTCGTCGACGACGTCGAGAACCTGCAGAACCTGCCCCTGCGCGTGGCGCAGCCACTCGGGGTCGCCGCGCTCGTGGCGGTCGGGGCGGTCGGTTTCATCGCGTTCGTCTCTCCGCCGGCGGCCCTCACGCTGGCGGTGTGCCTGTTGATCGCGGCGGCCGCGGCGATCGGACTCGGCTGGGTGTTCGGCTCGCGTGCCGAAGCCCTCGTGTCCGTGCGACGGGCCGAGCTCTCGGGTGCGCTCGTCGACTACTTCGGCAGCCTGGATGTGCTCTTGGCCTACGGTGCCGAGGCGCGGGCACGCGAGCGGATCGCGGCGGCCGACGCGGGCCTGCGACGCGTCGTCGACCGTGCTTCGCTCGCTCAGGCCATCGCGGCGGGCGTCGTGTCCGCGATCGCCGGGGCGGCATCCGTGTGGGCACTCGCCGCCGCTGCACCCGGGCTCGCCGACGGCTCGATCGACGGACCGTGGCTGGCCGTGGCGGTTCTCGTGCCGATGGTGGTGTTCGAGATCTTCGGCGCGGTTCCGGTGGCTGCGGCATCCTGGCGGAGCGTCCGTTCGAGCGCGGAACGCATCGTCGACGCGCTGCCGGAGCGGATGCCGGACGAGCTCCGACCCGATGCCGGCGACGATATCGAGCTCGACGGCACGCCGACGATCCGGATGCGCGGGGTCCGTGCGAACTGGCCCGGTGGTGCTCCCGCGCTGACGGGTGTCGACCTCGATCTGGAGCCGGGCGAGAGGGTGCTGGTGGCGGGACCGAGCGGGGCGGGGAAGAGCTCGCTCGCGGCTGCCCTCGTCGGCTTCCTCCGCGTGGAGGGCGACTACCTGCTCGATGGGCGGGATGCGGCGGGGCTGTCCGGGCCGGCGCTGCGACGCGTGATCGGCCTGTGCGAGCAGAGTCCCCAGCTGTTCGATGAGGACATCCGCCAGAACCTGCTCTTCGCCCGCGACACGGCGACCGACGACGAGCTGTACGCCGTGCTCGACCGGGTCGGCCTCGGGGAGTGGGTCCGGGAGCGCGGTGGCCTCGATGCGAGGGTCGGCGACCGGGGCGCGCTCGTGTCGGGTGGCCAGGCGCAGCGCATCGCCCTCGCCCGCGCCCTGCTGCGCGGGTTCCCCGTGCTGGTGCTCGATGAGCCGACGGCGGGCGTGGACCCCGACGCGTCGGACGCCCTGCTGCGCGACCTGCTCGAGGCTGCGGGGGAGCAGCCGGTGCTGCTCATCTCGCACGTGACGCCGCCCGCAGGAACGGTCGACCGCGTGGTGCGGCTCGACGGAGGGCGCACGCGCTGAGGCGCGTTCGAGCAGGCGCTCGGCGCCGGACTCAGCCGCCGATGGCGTTCATGCCGCGCGCCGGCTGGAGGAAGGCCGGGTCGTTGATCGCGTGACCGGGGAGCTTGGCCCAGACGCAGCGCCGCAGCACGTCGTCGACCGCCGCGTCGGAGCCCGCGCCGCCCGTGGCTCGAAGCACAGGAAGGAGGTCGAACTCATCGGTGGAGAACAGGCAGTTCCGCAGCTGCCCGTCGGCCGTCAGTCGCAGACGATCGCATGCGCCGCAGAAGGGAGCCGTGACAGAGGCGATCACGCCGACCGTCGCCACCCCGCCATCGAGACGCCAACGCTCGGCAGGTGCCCCGCCGCGGCCGGGGATCTCGGTCAGCGTCCAGCGCTCGGCGAGCGTGTCGAGGATCTCCTCACGGGTGACCATCCGATCCCGATCCCAGGTGTGACCGGCGTCCAGCGGCATCTGCTCGATGAAGCGCAGTTCGGCTCCGTGCGCGATCGCGAAATCGACGAGGTCGCACAGCTCGTCTTCGTTGACCCCGCGCATCGCGACCGTGTTCAGCTTGAGCGGGCGCAATCCGGATGACGAGGCCGCCGCGATCCCACGCAGCACGTCGTCGAGGCGGTCACGTCGCGTCAAGGCGGCGAACCTGTCGGGGCGCAGTGTGTCGATCGAGATGTTCAGGCGGCTCAGGCCCGCGGAGATCAGGTCGTCGATCACCTCGTCGAGGCGGATTCCGTTCGTCGTCATCGCGACCTGCACGGGGCCGTCGTCGGTGTCGATCTCCCGCAGTCGGCGCACGATGTCGACGATGTCGCGACGCAGCAGCGGTTCGCCGCCCGTGAGGCGGAACGTGGTGATGCCCGCCGCCGCGGCGATGCGGGCGACCCGGACGATCTCGTCGACCGACAGGATCGACTCGCGAGCGAGCCACTCGTTGCCCTGCTCCGGCATGCAATAGGTGCAGCGCAACGAGCAGCGGTCGGTGAGCGAGATGCGGAGATCCCGGTGACTGCGGCCATGCGTGTCCAGGAGTGCACGGGTGGAGGCCGTGGAGGTCTCGGCCGGCGCCAGCGGCATCCGGCGTCCGATCTGCACGGGAACGGTGGTCACGATCGTCCCAGATTACGCTTTCCGCCCACGTCTCGGAGCATTCCCGCGACCACCAGGGCGAAGGCGCCGACGAACACGAGAAGCCAGAGGCCCAGTGAGTAGGAGTTGGTGTCGGCGTTGTACGTGGCTCCCATGACCAGGGGCGGGAAGTATCCGCCGAGGCCTCCCGCTGCCGCGACGATGCCGCTGACGGATCCGACCTTCTCCGGTGGCGTCGATGGACCGATCCAGGCGAAGACCGCGCCCATGCCGAGCCCCATCGCAGCGGCCATCAGGATGAAGGTGACCCCGGTGACGATACCTTCGGGCGGCTGCTGGCCCACGATGTACGCGAGGGACACGATCCCCCCGAGCGAGATCAGTGCGATCACCTTGGGGCCGAAGCGATCGGCCAGCACGCCGCCGATGGGACGCGCGATGACCGCCGCCGCGGCGAAGAGAGCGGTTCGCGTCCCCGCTCCGACGACGTCGACGTCGTCGGGATAGATCGTGGTGAGGTACTTGGGCAGGAAGGTCGAGAACGCGACGAATCCACCGAACACGATGCCGTAGAGGAACGCCATCTCCCACGTCACCGCGAGCTTCAGCGCGCCGACGACCTTGGGCACGAACCGCTCGGTGTTGGGACGCCAGACGGGCGAGTCGCGGAGGAAGAACCACGACAGCACGGCCAGTACGGCCAGCGCCCCCGCGATCACCAGGTGCGTCGGGAGGTACCCGATCGACTCCACCAGGCGGGGGGTGAAGAACGCCGAGACGGCCGTTCCGATCATCCCCATACCGAACACGCCGTTCGCGAACCCGCGTCGAGCGGGCGGGAACCACGCGCTCGAGAAGGGGATGCCGACCGCGAAGATCGTTCCGGCGACACCGAGATAGAACCCGGCGATCAGAAGCAGAGGGAAGCTGCGGATCTCTCCTGCCACCGCGACGAGGAGCACGGCCGGAACCGAGATCAGCAGCACGGCGGTGAACATCTTCCGTCCGCCGAAGCGGTCGGTCATCGCGCCGACGACGATGCGTCCGAGCGCGCCCACCAGCACGGGCGTGGCGAGCATCAGGGAGATCTGCCCCTCATCGAGGCCCATCTCGGTGGCGTACGCCTTCTGCAGCGGTGCGATCGCCATCCAGGCCCAGAAGCCGACCGTGGAGGCGAGGGTCGCGAGGATCACCTGCGCGAAGCCGCCTTTGAGCTCGGACCGGGCGGGGGAAGATGCGGCAGAACTCATGGGTGGTTCCTCCTCTGAGCGACGAGAGTAGCCCCGCGAGCACCCCGCCCACCACCCTGTTCTCCCGTGCTAATTGCTTCGCGGATTAACACGGCGCACCCTTGTGCGGGTGCATGTCCGGGTGTTGGATGCTGAGTCAAAGGCCGCCTGAAGGAGACACGATGACCCCTGGCATCCGAACCGAGAGTCCGCACTCCACCGACGGTGCTCTCGCCGACGGGCTGGTGAGCCTCGGCAGGTTCATGCGGCCGGGCGAGGTCTCCTCCGATCTCCGCTCGCTGTTTCTGGAGGGCGGCCGCTCGGGCGACGCGTTCTACCGCGATCGCTGGTCGCACGACAAGGTGGTGCGGTCCACGCACGGCGTGAACTGCACGGGCTCCTGCTCCTGGAAGGTGTACGTCAAGGACGGCATCATCACGTGGGAGGCGCAGCAGACCGACTACCCCTCCATCGGCCCCGACTCTCCGGAGTACGAACCGCGCGGATGCCCCCGCGGCGCTGCCTTCAGCTGGTACACGTACTCGCCGACCCGGGTGCGCTATCCGTACGTCCGAGAAACCCTCGCCCAGCTCTACCGCGAAGCGCGAGCCGTGCACGCCGACCCCGTCGACGCCTGGGCCTCGATCGTCGAGGATCCGGAGAAGTCCACCGCCTACAAACGTGTCCGCGGCAAGGGCGGTCTGATCCGTGCGACCTGGGACGAGGTGCTCGAGATCGCGGCCGCGGCCCACGTGCACACGGTGAAGAAGTACGGGCCTGACCGGGTGGCGGGCTTCTCGCCGATCCCGGCCATGTCGATGGTCTCCCATGGCGCGGGCTCCCGCTTCCTCAACCTGCTCGGCGGAACGATGCTGTCGTTCTACGACTGGTACGCCGACCTGCCCGTGGCGAGCCCCCAGGTGTTCGGCGATCAGACCGACGTGCCCGAGTCCGCCGACTGGTGGAACGCGGGCTACCTCATCATGTGGGGGTCGAACGTCCCCGTCACGCGCACGCCGGACGCGCACTTCATGGCCGAGGCGCGCTACCGCGGTCAGAAGGTCGTCACGGTCTCGCCGGACTACACCGACAACACCAAGTTCGCCGACGAATGGGTCGCGCCCCACCCGGGTACGGACGCCGCGCTCGCTCTGGCGATGGGCCATGTCATCCTCCGTGAGCATTTCGTCGAGAAGCGGACACCGCGGTTCGAGGACTACATGCGGCGCTACACCGATGCGCCCTTCCTCGTGGCTCTGGAAGAGAGGGACGGCGGGCTGGTGCCCGGCAAGTTCGTCACCGCCTCGGATCTCGACGGGGATGCGGCAGCGCAGGCGCGCGCGGACTTCAAGCCGGTGCTGCTCGACGCCGTCGGGAACCCTGTGGTTCCGAACGGCTCCCTCGGCCACCGGTTCACGGCAGAGGACGAGGGGCGTTGGAATCTCGACCTCGGCGACGTCGTTCCGCCGCTCTCGATCAGCGACCTGCCGGGTGATCATGACGCCGTCGAGGTGCGGCTGCCGCGCTTCGACCTCGACCCGGAGCCGGGTCAGGAGCATGCCGGGGGGTCGGGCGTCGTCGTGCGCGGCGTTCCGGTGCGCACGGTCGCCGGGCGGAAGGTCACGACCGTTTTCGACCTCATGCTCGCGCAGTACGGCGTCGGTCGCGAAGGGCTGCCGGGTGCGTGGCCGACGGGCTACGACGACGCGAGCAGTCCGGGGACGCCCGCGTGGCAGGAGGAGCACACGGCGGTGCCGGCCCCGCAGGCGCTTCGCATCGCACGCGAGTTCGCCGACAACGCCGAGCGGTCGGGCGGTCGGTCGATGATCCTCATGGGCGCCGGCACGAATCACTGGTTCCACTCCGACACGATCTACCGCACCTTCTTGGCGCTGACGACCATGACCGGATGCCAGGGGGTGAACGGCGGCGGCTGGGCGCACTACGTCGGGCAGGAGAAGGTGCGTCCGATCACGGGATACCAGCAGTACGCGGCCGCCGCAGACTGGGGCCGCCCTCCGCGTCACACCATCGGCACCGCATTCTGGTACCTGGCGACCGATCAGTGGCGTTACGACGGACTCCCGGCCGACCAGCTCTCGTCTCCGTTGGGTCTCGGCCGCTTCGCCGACCGCACCACGGCCGACTGTCTCGTCGAGTCGGTGCAGCGCGGATGGATGCCCAGCTACCCGACGTTCGACCGCAACCCGCTCGATCTGTGCGACGAGGCCGATGCTCTCGGAAAGGAGCCGGCGCAGCACGTCGTCGACAGCCTCGACGACGGTTCCCTGAAGTTCGCCGTGGAGGATCCGGACGCACCGGAGAACTTCCCTCGCGTCGTCCTGGTGTGGCGCGCGAACATCCTCGGCTCCTCGGGCAAGGGCAACGAGTACTTCCTCAAGCATCTGCTCGGCACCGACGCGGCGATCCGCGCCGACGAAACCGCGCCCGGCTCTCGTCCGACGACCATGACCTGGCGGGACGAGGCTCCGGAGGGCAAGCTCGATCTGCTGATGACGGCAGATTTCCGCATGACGAGCACCACGCTCTTCAGCGACATCGTGCTGCCGGCGGCGACCTGGTACGAGAAGCACGACCTCTCGTCGACCGACATGCACCCGTTCATCCATGCGTTCAACCCGGCGATCGCGCCGCCTTGGCAGACCAAGACCGACTTCGACACGTTCGGGATGCTGGCGGAGAAGTTCAGCGAGATGGCCCGCACCCACCTGGGTGTGCGGCGGGACCTCGTGGCGGCGCCTCTGCAGCACGACACCCCCGACGCGATGGCGACGCCTCACGGCAAGGTGGAGGACTTGCCGCGCGTGCCGGGCGTGACGATGCCGAAGCTCGTCGTCGTCGAGCGCGACTACCCGAATCTGTTCGCTCGGTGGAAGGCGCTCGGACCGCTCACGCAGAAGCTGGGCATGACCACCAAGGGCATCACGTATCGGGCCGAGCCCGAGATCGAGAAGCTCAAGAGGAGCAACGGCGTCGTCGAGGCTGGTCCCTATGCCGGATCGGTGCGCCTGGACAGCGACCGTCGTGCGTGCGAGATGATCCTCGCGTTCTCGGGCACGAGCAACGGCCGCCTCGCGGTGCAGGGCTTCCAGGCGCTCGGAAAGCACACCGGCCAGGAGATGGCGTTCCTCGCCGAGGAGCACGAAGGGACGCACCTGACCTTCTCCGACGTCTCGGTGCAGCCGCGCAGCGTGATCACGTCTCCGGAATGGTCGGGATCGGAACACGGAGGGCGCCGCTACACGGCTTTCGCGATAAACGTCGAGCACCTCAAGCCCTGGCACACCCTGACCGGTCGCCAGCACTTCTACCTCGACCACGACTGGATGGACGAGCTCGGCGAGACGCTGCCCATCTATCGCCCGCCGCTCGACATGCACCGGCTGTTCGGCGACGTCGTCCCCGGAACCAACGGGGCCGCAGAGGTGCATGTGCGCTATCTGACGCCGCACTCCAAGTGGTCGATCCACTCGGAGTATCAGGACAACCTCTTCATGCTGTCGCTGTCGCGCGGCGGACCCACGATCTGGATGAGTCCGCAGGACGCCGAGAAGATCGGTGTCCGCGACAACGACTGGATCGAGTCCTACAACCGCAACGGCGTGGTGGTCGCGCGGGCGAACGTGTCGCACCGCATGCCCGAGGGGACCGTGTACATGTACCACGCGAAGGATCGAACGGTGGATGTGCCCATCTCGGAGATCAGTGGCCAGCGCGGTGGCATCCACAACTCCCTCACCCGCATCCTGCTCAAGCCCAGCCATCTGATCGGCGGCTACGCGCAGCTGTCGTGGGCGTTCAACTATCTCGGCCCGACCGGGAACCAGCGCGACGAGGTCACCACGATCCGCCGCCGCGACCAGGAGGTGCGGTACCGATGAAGGTCATGGCGCAGATGTCGATGGTGATGAACCTCGACAAGTGCATCGGGTGTCACACCTGCTCGGTCACGTGCAAGCAGGCATGGACGAACCGCACCGGCATGGAGTACGTCTGGTTCAACAACGTCGAGACACGACCGGGCGTCGGGTACCCGCGCGGCTATCAGGATCAGGAGAAGTGGGGCGGTGGCTGGGTGCGCGACAAGCGCGGTCGGCTGCGCCTGCGCAGCGGTGGACGGTTGGCGAAGCTCATGCGCATCTTCTCCAACCCGAAGCTGCCGGGCATCGACGACTATTACGAGCCCTGGACGTACGACTACGACATGCTCGTCAACGCTCCGAGCGGTGAGCACACTCCGGTGGCTGCACCGAAGAGTCTGATCACCGGCAAGGACATGAAGATCTCGTGGTCGGCCAACTGGGACGACGACCTGGGCGGTTCCATCGAGACGATGCAGGAGGACCCGATCCTGCAGAAGATGAGCGAGCAGGTCGAGGCCGAATTCCAGAAGGCCTTCATGTTTTACCTGCCCCGCATCTGCGAGCACTGCCTCAATCCCTCGTGCGTGGCCTCGTGTCCGTCGGGTGCGATGTACAAGCGGGAAGAGGACGGCATCGTCCTCGTGGATCAGGATGCATGTCGCGGGTGGCGCATGTGCGTGTCGGGCTGCCCGTACAAGAAGGTCTACTTCAATCACAAGACCGGCAAGGCCGAGAAGTGCACGATGTGCTACCCGCGGATCGAGGTCGGGCTGCCCACCGTGTGCTCGGAGACCTGCGTCGGCCGACTGCGGTACCTCGGGCTGGTGCTCTACGACGTCGATCGGGTCGCCGAAGCTGCGGCGGTGGAGGACGAGCACGAGCTCCTCGAGGCGCAGCGTTCGGTGATCCTCGACCCGAACGACCCGGCAGTGATCGAGGCCGCACGTCGTGACGGGATCCCCGAGGACTGGATCGAGGCCGCCCAGCGAAGCCCGATCCATCGGTTGATCCAGAAGTACAAGGTTGCGCTTCCCCTGCACCCCGAGTATCGGACGATGCCGATGGTCTGGTACATCCCGCCGCTGTCGCCGGTCGTCGACGTGATCACCGGGTCGGGCAACGACGGCGAAGATGCGCGCACGCTCTTCGCCGCGATCGACAAGCTCCGGATCCCGATCGGATACCTCGCCGAGATGTTCACCGCGGGCGATCCGAAACCGGTGGACGCATCGCTGCGCAAGCTCGCGGCGATGCGGTCCTACATGCGCGGGGTCAGCATCGATGACGAGCGCGACGAGCGCATCGCGGCGGCCGTCGGCATGACCGGTACCGAGATCGAGGAGATGTACCGGCTGCTCGCGATCGCGAAGTACGAGGAGCGATACGTGATCCCGGCAGCGCACGCGGAGAGAGCGCACGAGCTGGAGGAGATGGCCTGTTCGCTCGACTATGAAGACGGGCCGGGCATGGGCGGTGCCGGCCCCTTCGGCGCGAACAGCGGTTATCCGACGCCGGTCGCCGTGGAGAACTTCCACGTGTTGGCCGACCGGCAGACCGCCGACAGGCCGTCGACCCCGAATCGCCTGAACCTGCTGAACTGGGACGGCAACGGCCGGCCGGGCGGCATGTTCCCACCGGAGGCGAAGTCGTGA
Organism: Microbacterium sp. NPDC055988; assembly: GCF_042269505.1. Classification (NCBI taxonomy): domain Bacteria; kingdom Bacillati; phylum Actinomycetota; class Actinomycetes; order Micrococcales; family Microbacteriaceae; genus Microbacterium; species Microbacterium sp. NPDC055988. Next base: position 558,631 of record NZ_JBHJXY010000001.1, on the reverse strand, counting down.
GCAGCGTGCTCCCCATCCGGGACCGGACGGAACGGGTCACGCCGTTGCGCCCGCTTCCCGACACGCTGGCTCCTGCGGCGCTCACCGCGGGGCAGCGTCGGACGGTGCACATGCTCGCGTCGCTGCTGCTGGAGTATCCGGACGCCGCGTGGTTCGATCGGATCCCGGTCCTGCGCGCGCACATCGCAGCGCTGCCCCGCGCCGTGGCCGACCCGATGACGCGGTTCCTCGACGGGGCGGAGCGTGATGGTGCATCGGGGCTGCAGCGCGAATACGTGACGACGTTCGACCTGAAGCGGAAGTGCTCGTTGTACCTGAGCTACTACGCGACCGGTGACACTCGGCGTCGCGGCACCGCACTCGTCACGTTCCTCGAGGCGTACCGTGCCGCGGGCTGGGAATTCGACGCGGCCGACCTGCCCGACTTCCTGCCGGCGGTGCTGGAGTTCTCGGCGCTGTCGGGGTCTCCCATCGCCGACGCTCTCCTGGCCGCGCACCGAGAAGGCGTCGAAGTGCTGCGGGCGGCTCTGGAGAGCATGGGCAGTCGCTGGGCCGATCCCGTGCGCGCCGTGACGCTGTCGTTGCCGAAGGTCGACCAGGCGACGAGAGAGCGAGTGCTCGCACTGGTGAATGAAGGGCCGCCCGCGGAGACGGTCGGGCTGAGCCTCCCGATGCCCGCATTCCGAGCGAGGGAATCGATATGAGTCTGCAGATCATCCTGTGGGTCGCGCTGCCGTACGTGTGCGCGGCGATCTTCGTCGTCGGTCACATCTGGCGGTATCGCTACGACAAGTTCGGCTGGACGACCCGCTCCTCGCAGACGTACGAGAACAGGCTGCTGCGCTGGGGATCGCCGATGTTCCACCTCGGCATCCTCATGGTGATCGCCGGGCACGTGGTCGGACTCCTCATCCCGCGGGAGTGGCTCTACGCGATCGGCATCAACGAGGAGATGTATCACATCGGGGCGACCGTGCTCGGGACGGCGGCGGCGCTACTGACCCTGGCGGGGCTCGCCATCCTCATCTACCGACGCCGCACGGTCGCGGCCGTGTTCCTGGCGACCACCGTCATGGACAAGGTGATGTACGTGTTCCTGGGGGCGACGCTCCTGTTCGGCACCGCGGCCACCGTGGTGCACCAGGTGTTCGGCGGTGGTTTCCATTATCGCGAGACGGTCTCGCCGTGGTTGCGCCAGCTGATCATCCTCCAGCCGCGACCCGACCTGATGCTCGATGTGCCGCTGCTGTTCCAGCTGCATGTGCTCACGGCCACACTTCTGTTCGCGCTGTGGCCGTTCACCCGCCTCGTGCACGTGTTCTCGGCGCCGGTCGGGTACCTGTTCCGCCCGTACATCGTCTACCGCTCCCGCGACGACCAGAACGGATCCAGGGCGCCGAAGCGAGGGTGGGATCCCATCTCTACTCCGGACCCGGAGCGTCTGCGGCGTCCCTGATACGCCGCCTCCGCGCGCAGGCATCCGCGGGGGATGACCTCGTCAGCGCGCCGAGTCGGCGACGGCGGCGGCGAAGGGGGTCGCCGGGGAGGCCAGCACCTCGGCGACGGCGGCATCCTGAACGATGCGCCCGGCCTGCACGATCACCAGCCGCTCCGCGAGAGCCTGAGCATCGAGGATGCCGTGCGAGACGAGGATCGTCGTGGTGGTTCCGCGCTGTTCGCGCACGACCTCGCGCAGCTGAGCCGCGGCCTCGACATCGAGCGAGGTGAACGGCTCGTCGAGCAGCAGCAGCCGAGGCGACGCGGCGAGGGCCCGCGCGAGGGCGATGCGCTGGCGCTGTCCGCCGGAGAGCTCGTCGGGCCGCCGTGGACCGTATCCCGCGAGACCGATGCGGTCCAGCCACTCGGTCGCGCGTCGGGTGGACTCTTCGCGGGTGCCGCCGCCGGCCCGAGCAGCGAAGGCGATGTTCTCGGCCGCAGTCATGTGCGGGAACAGCAGGGCGTCCTGCCCGAGCAGACCGATCGCACGGCGCGACGGCGGCGTGTGCTGCCGCTCTCCGGAGAGGCGGACCCCGTCGAGGTCGACGTGCCCCGCATCGAGCCGCACGAGCCCGGCGATCGCTTCCAGGAGAGAGGTCTTGCCGGCACCGCTCGGGCCCATGATCGCGACGAGCTCGCCCGCGGCGACGCGGAGTTCGGCGTCGAACCCGGCGTGCTGCACGACGACGTGAGCGTCGAGGACACCGGCGTCGCGGGCATTGCGGAGCGAGCCGTCGACGCGGTCGCCCGTCATCGAAGTGCCCCCGGGCGCCACGCCCGCACGAGCAGCAACACGGCGACGGCGGTCCCCAGCAGCAGGATCGACAGGGCCACAGCCGTCTCGCGGCCGGCGCCCGCTCCGTTGAAGGCCGTGTAGATCGCGAGCGGCATGGTCTGCGTCACTCCGGGTGCGTTGCCGGCGAAGAGTGCCGTGGCCCCGAACTCGCCGATGGCGCGGGCGAAGCACAGGATGACCCCGACCACGATTCCGGGCGCGGCGAGGGGCAGCGTCACCCGCCACAGGACCGTGCTCGGCGAGGCGCCGAGTGTGGCGGCCGTGCGCTCGTACCTGCTTCCCGTGCTGCGGATGGTCCCCTCGACAGCGAGCACGAGGAATGGCAGAGCCACGAACGCCTGCGCCAGCACCACGGCCGCGGGAGTGAACGGGATGCCTGTGCCGAACCACGCGGCGATCACACCTCCGAGCGGACTGGAGCGGCCGAGGAGGAACAGCAGCGCGACGCCGCCGACCATCGGCGGCAGCACCAGCGGCACCGCGACGAGAGCCCGCAGCAGGGCAGAGGTCCGCGGCCCCGCGCGGGCGATCAGGAGCGCGAGCGGAAGGCCGAGAACGATGCACAGTGCGGTCGCCGCGAGGCCGGTGGTGAGCGAGAGGCGGAGGGCGTCCATCGCCACCGTCGAGGTGATGTCGGTCCAGAACGTCGACCACGACGCACGCGTGAGCAGGGAGACCAGCGGCAGCGCGAGCAGAAGGATGCCGAGCACGGCAGGCGCGACGAGGAGGAAGGGAGGTGCCGCTCCCGTGTCGACCTGCCGCATCCTCGTCATGCTCCGCCTCGCCGCGCGATCGTGGTCACGGCGCACCGAACCCGTGGTCGGCGAGGATCTGCCGGCCGACCGGCCCCCGCACGAAATCGACGAACGCCCGGCCGGCATCCGTCGCTCCGTCGAGTCCGACGATCGGGTAGCGGTTCACGACCTCGTCGCTGCCGTCAGGGACGAAGCTCTCGACGTCTTCTCCCACCACGTCCGTCGCATAGACCAGGCCGGCATCCGCTTCACCGGCGACGATCTTCTGCAGCACGGCGGAGACGTTCTGCTCGAGACTGGCCGCCGTGACCGAGACGCCGGCGCCGTCGAGCAGCCTCTGCGACGCCGCCCCGCAGGGCACTTCGGGCGCGCACAGCACCGTGGTCGCCTCCGTGAGGTCGGCCAGCGAGGTGATCCCGGCCGGGTTTCCGGCGGGCGTCGCGACCACGAGGGTGTTCGTCGCGAACGGCGCCGGGTCGTCGGCGAGTCCGGTGTCGAGGAGTGTCTGCATCGTTCGCTCGTCGGCGGTGGCGAGCACGTCGGCGTGGGCGCCCTCGGTGAGCTGCGTCACGAGCACACTCGACCCGTCATAGACGATCGGCGCGACATCGACCGCCGGGTGCTCCTCGCCGAATGCCGCCGCGATCTCGTCGAAGACCGGGCTGAGCGAGGCCGCGGCGAAGACGGTGACCTCACCGGTGAGCTCTCCATCGGCGGCGGAGGGCGAGGGGACCGCCGGGGGAGCGGCAGAGCATCCGCCCAGCAGCAGGGCGACGACCAACGCGGCCGACCCGGCGAGGAGCCTGCCGGTCACCGCGGTGTCTCCACGATCACGGTGGTCGCCTTGATCACCGCGACGGCCAGCGAGCCCGGCTGCAGATCGAGCTCGCGTACGGCCTCGGCGGAGAGCAGCGACACGAATCGATGGGGACCCGCCTGGATGTCGACCTGCGCCATGACGCCGTCGATCTGCACGCGGGTGACGAGTCCCGTGAAGCGGTTGCGGGCGCTGGAGAGCACGTCGCCAGGAGTGGGCGGAGCCACGGCGAGAGCGACGGCGTGCTGCGCGAGGGCATCGCCGGGGATGCGGGCGGGGCTGTCGGCGGTGACCGGCAGCGCGTCCTGGTCGATCCAGCGACGCACCGTGTCGTCGCTCACGCCGAGCAGTCGTGCGGCTTCGGCGATGCGATAGGTGCTCATGGCCCGAGCCTAGAGGGCAAGGTTCCGCAGATCCACGGTGTTCGTCGTGAATATTCCGCATCCGCGGATTTCTGTGCGGGGTCGTGCTCAGCGAGGGGGATATTTCTCCGGTGCTCGAACGGCCCCACGACATGCCGCCCGGGGTAGCCTGAGCGCATGCCGCTGCCTCCGCTCGTCGAGCCCGTCGCAGCCCTCAGTGCGGCCGAGTCGGAGCGGACCGCACGGCACCTCGTACTCGCCGACCTGGGGGAGCTCGGCCAGCGACGGCTGCGTGCGGCTCATGTCGCGGTCATCGGTGCGGGCGGACTCGGATCTCCTGTCGTGCTCGCGCTCGCCGCAGCGGGTGTCGGCACCCTCACTGTCATCGACGACGACGTGGTCGAGCTCTCGAACCTGCAGCGGCAGGTGCTGCACCGCCTGGCCGACGTCGACGCGCCCAAGGTCGACAGCGCGGTGCGCGTCGCGGCCGATCTCTCGCCCGAGACGACCGTGCGTCCCATGCGCGAACGCCTGACCGCGGCCAACGCCGAGGCGCTGCTCGCCGACGCCGACCTCGTCATCGACGGCTCCGACACGTTCGAGACACGCACGCTGGTGGCTGCGGCGTGCGAGCGTGTCGGGGTGCCGTTGGTGTGGGGTGTCGTGCAGGAGTTCGCCGCGCAGGTCACGGTGTTCTGGTCGTCTCCGCCCGCGGGGGTGGCACCGGTGGTGCTCAGTGACCTCTATCCGCCCGAGGGCGTCGGCGAGCTGCCGAACTGCGCCACGGTGGGAGTGCTCGGGGCGCTCTGCCTCCAGGTGGGGTCGGTGCTCGCGATGGAGGCCATCAAGCTCCTCGCCGGCATCGGTGAACCGCTGTTCGGCCGTGTGCTGCTGATCGACGCGCTGCGGGGGCGTATGAGCGAGGTTCCGCTGCGGGGGCGGGGGGAGACGAGCGGAGTGGCGACCACGACTCCCGTCGGCGCCGAGGTGTCCTTCGTCGCCGCGGATGCACTCGACGACGAGATCGCCGCCGGCGCGCTCGTGCTCGACGTGCGAGAGGCGGACGAGATCGCCGCCGGGGCGATCCCCGGCTCCCGGCACGCACCTCTCGCGGTCGTCCTGGGTCACCCCGAGGAATTCGCCGCCGAGGGCCGGGTCGTGGTCGTCTGCCAACGCGGACTGCGCGCGGTGCGTGCCGCGACGGCGCTGCGGAGCGCCGGGGCGGATGTCGTCGTGCTGACCGGCGGCATGGATGCCTGGAGCGCACGATGAGCGGCATGCGCACGGTCGAGGAACAGCTCGCCGTCGTGCTCGGCGCGGTGCGGTCTCGCCCGGCGGTCACTCGATCTCTGGACGAGGCGATCGGCTTCACGCTGTCGGAGCCGGCCCGCGCGCAGAACCCCGTCCCCGTGTTCGAGAACTCCGCGATGGACGGCTTCGCAGTGCGCTTCGCCGACGTCGCCACCGCGTCCGATGGGGATCCCGCCGTGCTGCGCGTCGTGGCGGACGTGCCGGCGGGCAGCGGGGAGGATCCGCCGCTCGCCCCCGGAACCGCCGCCCGCATCATGACCGGTGCTCCGGTGCCGTCCGCTGCCGACACGGTCGTGCCTTTCGAAGACACCGCCGGCGGCCTCGCCGATTCCCTGGGCGAGATCCGAGTCGTTCGCGCACCGCGGGCGGAGGGCGCGCATGTGCGTCGGGCGGGGGAGGATGCCGCGGTCGGCGCTGTCGTCCTCGAGACGGGAACCCTGCTCGGCGCGCGGCAGCTGGCCGCGCTGGCATCCGTCGGCATCGCTCGGGTCGCTCTCGCGCCGCGGCCGCGAGTGGCCGTCGTCTCGACCGGTGCCGAGCTCGTGTCTCCGGGGGAGCCCCTCGTGCGAGGGCGGATTCCGGAGTCGAACGGCCTGCTGCTCGCCGGACTCGTGGCCGAGGCCGGGGCCGAGGTCGTGTTCCGCGAGGTCGTCGGCGACGTTGGTGCAGGTCCCGCCGAGGCCGTGGCTCGTGCGACCGCACTCGGGCTCGATGCCGTGATCTTCTCCGGGGGCGTGAGCGCCGGCGCGTACGAGCCGGTGCGGCAGGCGTTGAGCGAGGCGATGGAGTTCGTGCAGGTCGCCATGCAGCCGGGCAAGCCCCAGGGGTTCGGAGTGACCGACGCCGGGATGCTGCTGTTCGGACTGCCCGGCAATCCGGTGAGCGTGGCGGTCTCGTTCGAGGTGCTGGTGCGCCCCGCGCTGCTGGGCATGCAGGGTCGTCGTGAGATCCATCGTCCCCGGCGACCCCTCGCCGCCGGCACCGGGTGGCGCACCCCTCCCGGTCGTCGCCAGTATCTGCCGGCGGTGATCGACGCCGACGGCCGGGTGCATCCCGCGACCCGCGGCGGATCCGGCTCTCACCTCGCGGTCGGCCTCGGGGCCGCCACCGCCTACGCCATCGTCCCCGCCGAGATCGAACAGGTCTCGGTCGGCGACCTCATCGACGTGATGGAGCTGTCATGACCTTCACCCACCTGGATCCTGCCGGCCGCGCCCGCATGGTCGACGTGACCGAGAAGCAGCCGACCGTGCGGGCGGCGATCGCCGCGGGCTTCGTTCGCTGCGCGCCGGAAACGGTCGCCCTGCTCCGCGACGGCACGGTGCCCAAGGGCGATGTGCTCGCCGTGGCTCGCATCGCCGGCATCCAGGCGGCCAAGCGCACCCCGGAGCTGCTGCCGCTCGCGCACGTCATCGGCGTGCATGGCGCGGTCGTCGATCTGGACATCGAAGACACGGGGATCCGCATCAGCGCGACCGTGCGCACGGCCGACCGCACCGGAGTCGAGATGGAGGCGCTCACGGCCGTCTCGGTCGCCGCGCTCGCCGTCGTCGACATGATCAAGGGCGTCGACCGCGCGGTGACGATCGAGAACGTCCGCATTGTCGCCAAGGAGGGCGGACGCAGCGGTTCCTGGCGGAGGCCGGGGGAGTGACCACCTCGTCGCATGCCGCAGTCGGCGCCGTGCTGCTCGTCGGCGGCGAGGGGCGTCGGATGGGCGGCATCGCGAAGCCGCTTCTCACGCTGGCGGGGCGATCGCTGTTGGGGCGAACAGTGGATGTGCTCGGCGATGCGGGGGTGGCGCCGATCGTGGCGGTCGGTCCGCTGCTCGACGACGCGGTCGACGTGGTCTGGACGAGGGAGGCGCCGCCGCTTGGCGGTCCGGTGGCGGGTATCGCCGCGGGAATCGCGCAGATGCCGGCGGAGAGGGTGCTGATCCTCGCCGGCGATCTCGCGCGACCGGATGCGGTCGTGCACGGATTGCTCTCCCACAACGCCCGTGATGCGGCGGCGACGGCATCTGTCGACGGACTCGTGTTCTCCGCGGACGGGCAGCCGCAGTGGCTGGCCGGTCTGTATCGCACGGCATCCGTCCGTCGCGCGCTCGACCGCATCGAGACCGACCGGGATTCCTCCGTCCGCGCACTCCTCGGCGGCCTCGCCATCGACTGGGTCGTCGACGAAGATGGGATCACCGCCGACATCGACTCGCCCGCCGACCTGGCTCGCGTACGAGAAGAACTCGAGGAGTCGCCATGACCGAGAACAGCCGCACCCTTCCTCCGGAGGCGCTCGACGCGTGGGCAGCCGAGCTGCGCGAACGCTTCGACCTGAGCGCGGAGGATGTGCCCATCGCGTTGATCCTCGACCTCGCCCGAGACGTCGCGAACGGGGTCGCGCGCCCCGCCGCGCCGTTCAGTGCCTTCGTCGCGGGCCTCGTCGCCGGTCGGGCAGGCGGCTCACCCGAAGACGTGCGTGCGGCGGTTGCCGTGATCGTCGAGCTCGCGAACGGTCATGCGGCCGAGGGACAGAGCTGATGGCGACGGTGCGGTACTTCGCGGCTGCCGAGGATGCGGCCGGCCGTGCGACGGAGCCCTCGGATGCCGCGACTCTCGGTGCGCTCCGGGTCGAACTCGTAGACGCGCATCCGGCACTGGGGGTGATCCTCGACCGCTGTGCGCTGCTCGTCGACGGTGCCAGGGTGGACGATGACTTCGCGCTGGCGGGGGCCGGGACCGTCGACGTGCTGCCTCCGTTCGCCGGAGGCTGAGGCTCAGCCGCCGATGCCCTTCCAGGCCGTGGTGCCGTCGGCCTCGACCTGACGCTTCCAGACCGGGAGCTCGCGCTTGATGGACTCGATCATCTCGCGGCACACCACGAAGGCTTCGTCGCGATGCGCGGCGGCGACCGCGACGATCACGGCGGCCGAGCCCACGGGAAGGCGGCCGATGCGGTGGCTCACAGCGATGATCGCCTCACCGCTCACGCCCGTGGCGACGGCCTTCTCCGCGAGGTCGCGAAGGATCCGCTCGGCGTCCGGGTGCGACGAGTACTCGAGGGCGACGACCTCGCCGGCGGCATCCGGGTCGTGGTCGCGCACGCGTCCGAGGAAGGTCGTGACGGCGCCCGCACGGTCGTCGTCCACGGCGGCGAGGTGCGCATCGAGAGACAGCGCGATGTCGCTGATGGCGGCCAGAGCGACGGTCATCGGTGGTCCTCTCCGTCGAGCTGAGCGATCACGTGCGCCGCGACCGACAGGATGACCGGCATGCCGTCGGCGACGCCGCCGGGAGAGCCGGGGAGGTTCACGATCAGCGCGCCCTGCGCGGTGCCGGCGAGGCCCCGGCTGAGCAGCGCGGCGGGGAACTTCGCCGCCCCCTGCCGACGCAGCTCTTCGGGGATTCCGGGAAGCTGTCGCTCGAGCACGCGCGCGGTGCCCTCTGGGGTCTCGTCGCGCGCGGCGATGCCGGTGCCCCCGGTGGTGACGATGAGCCGCGTGCCGTGAGTGAGGAGATCGCGCAGCGCCCGCTCGACGGCATCCGCTCCGTCGGGGATGATGACGGGATCGGCGCAGTCGAATCCGGCGGCGCGGAGGGCGGTGACGGCGAGCGGCCCGGCCGTGTCGGCGCGGGTGCCGGCTGCGCCGCGGTCGGACACCGTGAGCACGGCGGCGGAGGTCATAAGCCGAGGGTAGCGCCGGGCGTTGCGGGCATGATCGTTCAGACGCTCATGTCGACGGGCGGTTCCATCACGATGCCCTGCGCTTCGAAGGCGCGGCGGCGCTCCTCGATGCGGCGGTGCAGCTCGACCTGTGCGTCGTCGACGAATTGCGGGTCGAGGTCGACCGTCGACGGGTGCGGGTCCCCGTGGGTCGCGGCGATGTACGCGTCGAGTTCGGGGCCGCTCGTCCACGAGGTGATCAGGGCGTAGCGGGGGGCGGTGCCGCGGTGCCAGACCGCGTGCCAGAAGCGCTGGGTGTCGACGATGATGCGGGAGCCCGCACGCAGCGGCAGGCGGATCTCGGTGGCCGGGTCGAAGCGGTCGGATCGCAGGATCAGCATCGACTCGGTGTCGTCGGAGAGGTTGAAGAATCCGCGGACCACCCAGCCGGTGCCCTCTTGGTTGAGGCGGTTGTTGTCGTCCTGGTGCAGGTTGTAGATCGCGTCGGCGTACTCGTTGGGCTGCAGCTCGATCACGCGGCAGCGGCCGATGCCGGCGCCCGGCTCCTGCGCGCGGCGCTGCAGGGTGGGGGCGATCGCGACCTGCGACTCGACCCAGACGCCGTCTTTGTCGGTGCGCGGCGGGGTGTGGTTCCAGAAGCCGTTGCAGTCGACGTCGCCCGCGTAGCTGGTGAGCGGCGCGAAGCGGGTGATGCCCGAGGAGCGCCAGCCGACGTACTGGAGGCCGAGCCACTCGGCCGGATCGGCGGGCGAGGTGTGGTCGTCGAGGACGACATAGCCCGTCTCGGCCAGCGCCTCGGACGTGATGAAGCCCATGATGAGTACCCTTCCCGTCATCGCTGCCCCCACAGGCGGCGGGTTCTTAGGCAATCCTAACCCGGTTCAGGTGCTGTCGCAGGGCCTCGCGCCGTGCAAATGCGGCGGGGGCGGTCGATATTCTGAGGGGATGACTCAGCCGCAGGGTGCCCTCCTCGTGGGCAGCGTGAACTATGACGACGCCGAGACCACGATGCGCGCGGCGGCGGGCCTGCTCGGCGATCGGCTCCGCCGCATCCCGGACGGCGAGGTCGGCAAGCGGTTCCACTGGATCATGTTCCAGCCCGACGTGATCGGCCAGGCAGACGGCATCGAGCGGATCGGCGACGAGCCCATCCCGTTCCCCGCCGGCATCGACGCGCGCGGGCTGCGCATCGCCGAGGGAGTGGATGCCGCAAGCATCGCGCTGCCCCCGCTCGGTTATGCCGCCGCCGCGATCGAGTCGTACGCCGTGTTCACGCGGCTCCGCGCCGCAGGGGCTGTGCCCGCCGGCATCCGGTTCCAGGTGTCGCTGCCGACCCCGCTCGCTGTCATCTCGTCGTTCTTCCACGGCGACGACCGGGCCGCGATCGAGCCCGTGTACACCGCCGCGATCCTCCGGGAGCTCGACGAGATCCTCGTCGCGATCCCGCACGACGACCTCGCGGTGCAGTGGGACGTCGCCAGCGAGATGGGCATCATCGAGCGCGCGGCAGGCTATGGCGCGGTCATGGAGGCGTGGTGGCCCGGTGACCCGTTCGACGGCCTCGTCTCGCGCCTTGCCGCGCTGGTCGATGCCGTGCCCACCGACGTCGAGGTGGGCGTGCACCTCTGCTACGGCGACGCAGGGGAGAAGCACTTCTTCGAGCCGACGGATGCCGCGAACCTCGTCCGCTATGCGAACGCCGTCGTGGCGGCATCCGCCCGTCCCCTCACATGGCTGCACCTGCCGGTGCCGATCGCTCACGACGATGCGGCCTACTTCGCCCCGCTCGCCGACCTCGCCCCCGTTGACGAGCTGTACCTGGGGCTCGTGCACCGGGAGGACGGTGCGGAAGGTGCCGCGCGTCGCATCGCCGCAGCCGCCCCGTTCGTGACCGGGTTCGGCGTCGCGACCGAGTGTGGTATCGGCCGCGCACCCGCCGGCTCGACCGAGGGCATCCTGCGCACCCATGCCGAAGTCGCCGCGGCCTGGTGAGCCGCTTCCGTCGATTCGCGTGCGGGCCGCGCGTCGCGTAAGCTATTCCGCGGTGACGTGTCCGAGCGGCCGAAGGTGCAACTCTCGAAAAGTTGTGTAGGGTAACCCCCTACCGTGGGTTCAAATCCCACCGTCACCGCCACCACGAAGGCCCCGAATCCCGTTGAAACACTGGGAAGTCGGGGCCTTCGTCATGTTCGGCGATCGGTCTGCGGTAACGCAGCAGCAGCCTTACGGATCGAAATAGATCGCCGCGTGGAGCCGGCGGCGACTGAATGAGCATGCGTCTGGCCGACGCCGCATTCAGCTACGCACGTGCGGTCCAGCCCGAAGCCGCGCTGATAGTCTCGGAGGTCCGTGCAGGAATCTGAGGAGGTGGTACCCGTGAACGAATCGATCAGGGTGCTCCTCCCAGGAGTCACGGTCGGGCGGTAGGTCGTCCGGGAGCGCCGCTATCAGCAGCACTCCCGAAAGGCACGACCATGCACTTCACTTCAGAACGAATCCTCGACGACGGCACCGCTGAACGGGAGTTCACCCTCGGCGATGTCTCGGGCATCCTGTGGATTCCTCCGACAGCTTCCACAACGGCGCCCGTTCCCATCCTCTTGATGGGTCAACCCGGCGGATTCGGAATACGACGGATGCACCCGCGCCTGGCAGCGCGTGCGCGCAGCACCGCATCGCACGGATTCGCGTCCGTCGCCATCGAGATGCCCGGGGCGGGCGACAGGCCCCCATTGCCCGGCGCCGAGCAGGCTCGAGAGGACCTGGTCCGTGCGATCGCCGCCGGTGAACGGCCAGCCGACGACGTCATCGACCGGCTGATACTTCCTCTCGTCGACGAGGCGGTGCCCGAATGGCAGACCACGCTCGACGAGCTTCTCGGGCTGCCCGAGATCACCGACAGGGTCGGATTCTCCGGCGGGGTGATCGCGATCGGCACCCGGCTCGCCGCCATCGACCCTCGCATCAAGGCGGCGGGGCTATTTGCCGGGAACTACGTCCCCCGCACGACCATGGAGGAGGCTCGCCAGGTCACAATCCCACTGCATGTCCTCCTGCAGTGGGACGACGCAGGGAATGACCGGCAGATGGCTCTCGATCTCTTCGACGCTTTCGGGTCGGCAGAGAAGACTCTCCACGCCAACATGGGCGGCCACACAGGCGTCCCGCGATTCGCTGGCGAAGACGCGGGCCGCTTCTTCGTCCGTCATCTCGGCACTGCCGGCTGAGAGGGTTGGGGCTCCGAAGGGCAGTGAACGTGTGGATGCACGCGGCAACGCGGAACGCGCTGTGAACCACGGCCGGTCAGCCCTAGGAGTCCTTCGCGACCATGTCACGACGGCCCAGAGCAGTAGGTGGCCGAGTCGAATGGGCTGGAGTGAAAGTCGCGACTACCAGCGGAGCGGTGTGCTCAGTCGATGGCGTGTAGGGCTGCGATCACATGATCGACGCGGACGCCGATCTCTTCTTCGTCGGGCAGACCGAGCCGCACCACGAGGCGGTGATAGATCGGGCCGTAGAACAAGTCGACCGCGACACGGAGGTCGGCATCTTCGGGGATCTGGCCGACACGTTGGGCGGAACGCAGACGTTGATCGAAAAGCTCGATGCTCGGCTGGATGATCTGCTCGCGTATGGCGGCGCCGAGCACCGGATCCCGTTGCCCTTCGGCCATCAGGGCGGCTGCGGGTGCGGTGTCCTGCGGGGTGTACATGCCCACGACGGTGTTCAGTTGCGACCGAAGATCGCGGGCGATGTCGCCAGTGTCGTCGAATCGCGCTGTCCGAGCGGCGGCATCGGAGACGGCATCGAGCAGCACGGCACCCTTGGATGGCCACCAGCGGTAGATGGTTTTCTTGCTCACCCCGGCGCGTTCGGCGATCGCCTCGATCGTGAGTTGCGCGAAGCCGGTCTCTCGGCACAGCTCCAGAGCAGCCTCGAGAACGGCCACGCGCGCGCGCTCGCTGCGGCGTTTCGGATCGGGGGAGGGGACCATGAAGCCAGAGTACACGCTACGTGTCGTGTTGTGGGGAGCGAGCGATCCTGCTAGCGTCAAAGACACGACACGTAGCGTGTCGTTACCTCGAGTGTTTGCACCCGTAAGCGCTCGCGTCCCCTGCGTAGAAGGAGCCGAAGATGGCGCAGCAGATCTCGACGGTCGAACTCCCCGGTGAGGCACAGATGCTCACAGCGATCCACTCGACAACGGCGGTCTCGCTACCCGCAGACTTCCGTGCGGTGCTCACCGCCTTCGCCACCTATCTGGAGCATCGCCCGCCGATCTCGAGAACCGCCTCCGCAGGTGCGCTCGACGACCTGGCCTCGCTGTTCGCCGAGGCCGCTGCCGCAGGGATGCCGATTCGGGACGTCGTCGGTCACGACCCGGCCGAAGTCGCCGAGGCCCTGCTCGAGAACTACGCGCTGACCGCGCGTGACACTGACGCCCGCGCGGACCTTGCCCGCGCGATCGACGTGATCGTCGGTGAACTCGGCGGGTGAACGGAGACGTCGGCGCCGGCGCCACTCACTCCTTCAGTCCCTGAGCAGGAGCCGGGCGAGGCGTGCGGGGATCGAGCGCGATCTCCCGGCACGGCGCGCGACGACGGCCTGTCGTCGCGCCGCTCGCGCCTCGACGCGCTCCCAGCGCATGTCGCGGATGCGGTCGCTGAACTCGCGGGCTTCGGCAGGGCTCATCGTGTTGCTTCGCATGGCGGATCCTCTCGTCACGGGAACGGCCGCGTGGCCGCCCTCGTGAAGACCACGAACGACACCGGCGTCTTTCGACACCGGGCGTCAAGAAAATGTTGCGACTTCTTTTCCCTCTGCTGTCGAATCGACGTGAACGCGTTCGTGGTGATGATGAGGATCGCCGCACGTGCGATCGAGAGGAGCGCCATGACCGCGCGACAGAAGTTCCTGGTGATCCACATGACAGACCCCGCGGGTGCCGAGTGGGACCCTGAAACCGATGGTGCCCGACTGCGGCGCTGGCTGGAGTTCCGTGACGGCCCGGACGGCTGGAGCCCAATGGCCAGACGGTCTCCGGACCCGACCAGGCGCGACGCATCACGGCGCATGGGGGTGATGTCGTGGTGACCGACGGCCCGTTCCCGGAGTTCACCGAGTGGTTCCTCGGGGTCGAGTGGATCGAAGCAGCCGACATGGAAGAGGCCACACGGCTGCTTGCCGAGCATTCGACAGCGCGAATCGGTCGCATGTACGTCATCCCCGCGAGTGGCGACTGATGGACGAGAGGATCCAGGCGGTCGACGTCGACGCCGAGATCGCCCGAACGCATCGCGAGGAATGGACGATGATCGTGGCCGGTCTCGTCCGGCGCTACGGCGACCTCGACATCGCGGAAGAGACGGCCGCTGAGGCGTTCGCCACCGCCGTCCAGCGCTGGCGCGTCGACGGGGTGCCGCCGAAACCGGGCGCCTGGATCACGACCACCGCGCACCGCAAGGCGATCGATCGGCTGCGCCGCGAGGCCAGGCGAGATGACAAACAGACGGAGGCGTTCATGCTGCAGGACGACTCGCCGGCCGAGCCGACGGGGTTCATCGACGACGACCGGCTGCGACTGGTCTTCACCTGCTGCGATCCCGTGCTCTCGGTCCAGGACCGCATCGCGCTCACCCTGCGGATGGTCGGTGGCCTCACCGTCGCGGAGATCGCACGGGCGTTCCTGGTGCCGCAGGCGACGATGGGGCAGCGGATCAGCAGAGCCAAGGCCAAGATCAAGGCCGCTGGTGTGCCCTTCACGGTCCCCGAGCGGGAGGACGTGGTGCCTCGCGTCGCCGGGGTGCTCGCGGTGCTCTACCTGATCTTCAACGAGGGGTACTTCGCATCCGGAGAGAACGTCGACCCGATCCGTCGCGATCTCACCGAGGAGGCGATCCGGCTGGCTCGGCTGGTCCGAGCGCTTCTTCCATCGGACTCCGACGAGGATGCAGAGGCGGCGGGCCTGCTCGCGCTGATGCTGCTCACCCAGGCGCGCTCGGATGCTCGTCTGTCCGCCGGGGGTGAGCTCGTGCGACTGGACGAGCAGGATCGCACCGCGTGGGATCGACAGCCGATCAACGAGGGCATCGCACTCTTGGACGAGAGGCTCGAAGCCTGTGGGCGGGATATCCGCGCGCTGGGGCGCTATCAGCTCCTCGCGGCGATCAATGCCGTCCACGCGACGGCTCCTCGCGCGCAGGACACCGATTGGGCGAAGATCGTCGCCCTCTACAACGCGCTCGAGCGCCTCGATCCGAGTCCGATCGTTCGCCTCAACCGCGCCATCGCGATCTCCGAGTACGACTCTCCGGATGTCGCGCTCGCGATCGTCGACCAACTCGGCGAGGACCTGGACGGCCACCACGCCTTCCACACGACACGCGCGGAGCTGCTGAGCCTGACCGGCCGGTCGGATGCTGCGCGCGGCGCCTATGACCGCGCGATCGAACTGGCGGTCAACGACGCCGAAATCACACACCTCATGCGCCGCCGGGACGAGGTCACGACGACCCACCACACCGATGGCATCACCACGAACGAAGGAGAAACCGCATGACCAGTACATACCTCGTCATCCACATGACCGACTCGCAGGGCACCGCCCTTCCCGAATCCGAGGACCGCCAGAAGCTCGACGCATGGGCCGAACGGGGTAAGGACACCGGCATGCTCGGCCCCGGCGCCCCGGTCGCCGGTCCCGAGCAGGCGAAGTCGGTCGCGATCCGCGACGGTGCACTGCTCATCACAGATGGCCCATTCCCGGAGTTCAAGGAGTGGTTCGCCGGATATGACCTGATCGAGGCGGACTCGATCGATGCCGCCGCTGCGTATATGGCGGAGCATCCGACGGCGGTGGCCGGACGGATGTACATCCTTCCTGTCGTGACGCTCCCGTGGGAGAAGTAGTCAGCTTGTTGAACTCGATTGCGCCCAGGAAGTCCGCTGCAGAACAGCACGCGCGGCCGCCGCTTCGCCGACGTGGCGTCCGCATCGCCGCGACCGTGGCTGCACGACCCCCAGCGAGAACGGGACCGCACCGTGGCGGCAGCGCGCACGAACACCCAGGGCGTGCGGCGGACTTTCGACCGGCGCACGCCCTGGGATGCTGCGGGACTCAGCGGGGTGCGGGGGCGTTGAGCTCCGGCTTGGGCAGCAGAGGCGTGATCGCCAGCGCCACGGCGGTGAGCCCCGCGCAGATCCAGAGGGCCTGGGCGTAGCCGCCTGTCGATTCCGCGCCGGCCGGGGACCCGGCGGTGATCGACCGTCCGACGATCGTGAAGGCGAGGCCGGCCCCGATGGCGAACGATGCACCGTTGAGCCCGGGCAGCAGGCCGGGCGCGCTCTTGGGTGAGAGCAGGATGCCGAGACCGTTGAGCATGACGTTGGTCACACCGCCGTAGGTGACACCGAGGACGAACAGCAGGATGCCGAACACGAGCGGGTCGTTCAGTCCGAACAGGGCGATCCCCGCGATCACGAGCGCGGAGCTGAGCAGCCCGAACTGCAGGAGCCGCTTGTATCCGAATCGGGGCGCCACCCGGCCGGCGAAAGGACCGACGACCCAGCCGATGAGGGCGTAGGGCGCCATGAACAGCGCGGAGGCCAGGGTCGCGCTCATGCCCCACCCGGCATCCGGATTCTGCGCGAAGGACGGGCCGACGAGGTTCGCCACGGCCATGATCCCCGCGAGCGTGAGGATGGTCGTCAACGGCATCGCCCAGATGGCCCGGTTGCCCAGCTGGTCGGCGGGGATGAGCGGGTTTCGGGCACGCCGTTGCCGGATCACGAAGGCGATCAGCGCCAGCACCGCGGCGCAGATGTAGACGGTCGACCACAGGCTCGGGAAGGTGTTGCCGAACGCATCGCCGCCCACGGTCCAGCTGATCCCGACGACGACGATCGAGATGAACACGACGCCCCACCAGTCCATGCGCTCGCCCTTGCCGGGTGCGAACTGCGGCACCCACAGCACTGTCGCGACGATCGCCGCCGCTGTGAGCACGAGGCAGAGCGCGAGGATCGAGCGGTAGCCGAAATGCTCGGCCATCCATCCGCCGAGGATCACGTCGACGCCGGCGATTCCGCCGTTGATCGCGATCACGACGCCCATCCGCGTCCCGTACTCCTTCTCGTCCGGTGTCGCCTCGCGCAGGGTGAGGAGAGCGATCGTGAAGACCGGGCCGCAGCTGCCCTGGATGAACCGCCCGATGTACAGCCATTCGATCGTCGGACCGAACATCGCGATCGCCGTGCCCACGGCGAGGATCCCGAGGAGCACCAGCAGGATCGTGCGGCGTCCGACCATATCCGACAGCCGCGGCATGAACACCTGGAAGATGGCTTTGGACAGGAAGAACAGTGCCGACGAGAACGCGATCGCCGCCGTGGTGACGCCGAGTTCGTTCTCCATCTGAGCGACAGCCGGATTGAGCATCGTCGCATTGAGCTGGAACGCGATGACGCCCATGGTCAGGCCGACAAGCAGGGTCGCCTTGTTCTTGGACATCGGCTTGTGCGGGCGTGCGGAGGTCAGTGCCATGTTTCGTGGTCTCTCTTCGTCGAGTGGGTCTGGCAGGTCGTTGGTCGGGTGTAGCGGGGTGGTGCGGTCAGGCGCCGGCGTGGCCGGTGTGAGCGGTGAGCCCACCGGTCCTGCGCGGGCGGGAGGTGGCCTCGAGCGCCCGGGCGACGGCCGTCGCGGGGTCGTCGGCGAACTCGAGCTCGGCGACCTTGCGCTCGTCCAGCCACCGACCGTCGATCAGGGAGTGGACGATGCGGTCGGACCATCCGCCCGTTCCGCGCAGCACGATCACGGGCGTCCCGACGTCGTAGGCGACGGTCAGCTCGTTCAGGGTGCCGATGCCTCCGCCGACCATGATCAGGGCGTCGCAGCATCGCGCGGTGAGGATGTTGCGCATCGTGCCCATCCCCGTCGGCAGGGCGACGTCGAGATGGGGGTTGGCGTGCGAGAGGTCGGCCTGAGGCAGGAATCCGATGACGAAGCCGCCCGCCTCCTGCGCGCCCTTCGACGACGACTCCATGACACCTCCGGTGCCGCCGTTGACGAGGACGGCACCGGCTTCGGCGATGTGTCGTCCGACCTCGGCCGCCGCGGCCAACAGCTGCGGTTCCAGCTCGACGCCCGGCCGTGACGCGTTGCCGATGACGCCGATGGTTGTCTTCCTCATAGTGATGTCACTCCTTGTCGGATGGTCGCGACCATTTCGCGCCAGTCGTCTGTTCCGGGGCTCTGCAGGGCGAGCGGGCTCGATGCGTAGAGTGCCCCTCGTGCGGCGACGGATGCCTCGATCACGGCATCGACCAGCGACAGGCCGTTGCGATACGCATGCGCGAAATACCCGCAGAAGACGTCGCCTGCGCCGGTCGCGTCGATGTCCCCGGAGGCGCGGATGGCCGGAATGGACCACGCTTCCCCTGTCGAGGAATCGGAGACGATCGCTCCGAGTTCGCCGCGTTTGAAGACGACGACCGGTGCGCCGTAGTCATGGAATCGACGGATGAGCGCCCGGTGATCCTCCTCGGGGGCGAAGACATCGGTGTCCGAGCTGCTCGGCAGGAAGACGTCGAGCGTGGAGAGATGCTGCTCGAGCACGCCCTCCCCATCCCGGGCGAGTTCGAATCGGGCCGGGCAGTCGGCCTGGATGTAGTCGGCGCCGCCCGCGCGCAACGTCGTGGCGAGTTCGGCGAAGCGCGTCGATGGCAGGAGGCCGAGGTGCCAGGATCCGCGCTCGGCACCCACGACCGAAGCGAGCATCGGACCGTCGGCGAGCGATGCCAGAGTGCGCTCGGGATCGCGCGTGGAGTCGGCGAACTCCGGCTGCACATGGCCGGGCAGGAGCTCGACGGCGGCAGGCGGCGCGGGCTGCGTGCGCGAGCCGTCGTGATGGTAGGCGAAAGTGACTCGGGCGTTGGCGAGATCGGTGCGCCGACGCACGTCGTCGACGTCGACGCCACGGGACGCGATCTGGGCGAGAGCATCATCGGGGTAGTCGGCGCCGACCACGGCATGCGCCACGGGAGACCCGTGCTCCGCCGCCGCGACCCCCATGGACGCCCACAGGGCATTGCCCCCGAGCTGACCGACCGACCAGCTGCCATCGGCGTGGATGATCGCGTCGATGGTGAATCCACCGACGGTGTGGATGGGCGCGCAGTTCATGGCTGACTCTCGTTTAAACAATCGGACGGCTTTGTCTATTGGTGAACAACATACGACAACGCGCTCGCGAAGACAATTCCGGGCTCTGGCATGATGAAGTGCATGGACATTCCGCCGGTACGAGACCGCCGTCCGCTCGCCGTGCAGGTCTACGACAGGCTCTACGACACCCTGATCAATGCCGACGAGTCGCTGGTGATCCTGCCTCCGGAGGAGGAGCTCGCTCGTCGACTCGTGGTCAGTCGCACCACCGTCCGTCAGGCGCTCGCCCTTCTCGAGGAGGACGGCGTGATCGAGCGCGGCACGGGCAGGCGGAGGCAGGTCGCGCATCGGGCGCCGACACCGACGGGGACGGTCCTCCCTCTCGAGCACATGGCGCAGAGCGCGGACGCCCTCACGGTCGAGCGGGTCGTGCGGCGCGTCTCACCCGCCACGGGCTGGAGCGCACGCCTGCTGGAGATCGAGCGCGGCATGGACATCGTCACTTGGGAGAGCGTCGTCCGGGCGGGCACGAAAGTGGTCGCGAGCACCCTCGAGGTCATCGATGCGACGCACGAGCCGAAGGCGGATGACGAGCGGACGATGTACGCCTGCCTCGGCGCGCGCTATCGCAAGACCGCGGCCCTGGGCTCGCTGCGACTCGCGCCGTACATGGCGCAGACACGCACCTGGCGGGATGCCTCTGCGCCGGCGAACCCCGTGACGATCACCTTCACCACTCGTGCGAAGGCCGGACCCATCTATCTCGCCAAGCATGTCGTCGACATCCGGGAGATCTCGTTGAACCTCCTGGCGGACGCGCATGAGGGCATCGTCGAGGACATCCCGTAGCCCCGGACGGCATGCGACCGCGACACACTTCACGGGAGATGTAACGGGTCGGCAATCCGTGTCTGCCAAGATGTGCGATATGACGGAGACTCTGAAGGTCCGCCCTCGGGTGTGGATCGGCCTGGCCATCTTCCTCGGCTACGTGGCGGTGGTGTTCCTGGTGCAGCGGCTGAGCGGGGTTCCCTACGACGAGCTCGGGGAGAGCGGGAGCAACCTCTTCCTCGGAGCCGGGCTCTCGCTCATCGTCGCCGCGATCCTGCTGGCGATCACGACGACGCTCCTCGGCTGGTGGCGGCCCGCCCTGCACGAGCGCAAGCGCAGCGTCCGGTGGCCGATCATCGCGCCGATCCTGATGGTCGTCGCACTGCTGATCAGCCTTGCTGCGACCGATTGGGCCTCCTACGACGGAGCGTTCTTCGCGGCATCCGTCGTCCTCATCCTGGTCGGCTTCACCGAAGAGCTCACCACGCGCGGTCTGCTGCTCACGGCGCTGCGAAGCAAGCTCGGCGAAGGATGGGTGTGGTTCGTCTCCACCGCGCTGTTCGCGCTCATGCACCTCATGAACGCCGCGTCCGGTCAGGACCTCCTTCCGACGTTGCAGCAGGTGGCCTTCGCGTTCCTCGGCGGCACCATCTTCTACATCGTGCGCCGGACGACCGGCACGCTGATCTGGTCCATGGTCCTGCACGGCCTGTGGGACTTCTCCACGTTCGCGGTCGGCCACGGCACCCCGGGCGCCCTCGCCGGTGTCGGACCGATCGTGTACCTGATTGCCGGTGTCCTCGCCCTCATCTTCGTGCCCTTCGTGATCCGGGGCGCGAACGAGCGGATCGACGCTCGTGCATGACCCGTCGCCGATGACGTCCGGACGCCCGCGGAGCATCTGGCTCGCCCTCGCCGCGGTCGTCGTCTACGTCCTCCTGGCCGCCGGGCTCGGCAACGTGTTGAGCGGGCTGGTGAGCGACGACCAGGTGCTCGCGCAGTTCGCCCTGGGGCACTTCATCCCGCTCGCCATCGCGATCGTCGGGCTGCTCGTGCTCCTGCGCTGGGCGGGCTGGGGCCAGGACGTGTGGCGCGAGCCTCCGACGCCGAGCCTGACACCGCGGCGCTGGTGGCTCATCTCGATCCCCGTCTTCGTGGTGCTGCTGCCCATCAGTCAGCTCGGCGACGTCCCCTGGGCGGCGCGTCCGATCGGGTTCATCCTCGTCATCGCGGCGGGCACGCTGATGGTCGGCTTCGGTGAGGAGCTCCTCATCCGCGGTGTGCTGCTCACGGCCGTCCGCGCGCGCCACGGCGAACTCGTGGCTCTCCTCGCCACCAGTGCGGTGTTCGCGCTCGCGCACATCCCCGGAAGCGTCATCGCCGGGACACCGCTCGGGGCGATCGCCTTCCAGGTCTCGTTCCTCGCGGCGTCGGGCGCCGCCTACTACTGGGTGCGGCGCGTGACCGGGCGGCTCTGGGTCGCGATGATCGTGCATGCCCTCACCGACTGGGTCCTCTATCTCGCCTCGGGTGCGGGAACCCCCGCAGCGTCGGTGCCGCAGTCCCACTCCTCGGACAGCCCGAACCCGTTCCAGGTCACCATCCAGGTCCTGCTTCTCATCGCGACCACGATCAGCATCATCAGCGTCATCCGAGAGGACCGGCGCCACAAGCGGGGCTCGGCAGCGCCGCGGGTCGAGCGTCAGTAGTCCCAGTCGAGGAACGGCGCGATGGGAGGCTCGTCCGCAATCGCCGCGATCCCCGCTCGTTCCACTGTGATGACGATCCTCGATCGCGAGGAGACGAGGACGCTGACGAGCTCATCACCGTCGGAAAGGTGCACGAACGTCGGCTCCGAGCGTGCAGCCGCCTCGATCTGTGACATGAGGTCGACGAGGTCGCGCTCGCCGTTGAGGCGGAAGCGTCGCCCGTCGATCGCGACGTGCGTGATGCTGTCGGCTTCCGTGTTCATGGTGCGACCGTATTCCCGCGTGTGCTGATTCGCGTGGGGGGTTGCTTCCTGATGTGCCCACGGGTAGCGGTCGTGAGCATGAGGGGGCCGGCGGAAGTGTCGGCTAGACGTGCGCGGGAACGTCGACCCGCTCAGCGGATGCGGTCTGCTGCGGCTCGGGAACGAGGTAGAGTCCGCTCGGCGAGTTCGCCGTGAAGGCGAGGGCTTCGATCCAATCGCGATTGATCGCGGGCTGACGGCTTCCGCTGTACTTGAAGACGAGCGAGCTGCCGGCATGGATCCACACCGTCGTCCGGCCGCCACCCACGCTCTGGTCCTCTCGCCAGGTGAAGCCGAACGGCTCTCCGCGCCGAAGCTTCGCGGTCACGACGAGCTGCACATGCGTGAGTGCGCGATCCTCCAGCTCCGTCTTGACTCCGCCTTCGTAGATGAACTTGCCCATCAGGGTGACCTCTTTCCGCCACGGAACCCGTGCCAAGAGGCGCGCCCGAGATGGTCGCTGGTGGTGTTCCCACCATCGCACACTTATGAGGGCAGCGGGACCTCAAGCGTCGGCAGGCTGAGGCCCGCAGCGTTCATGCCACGGCGTTCCACCGGAGGCGCGGAGGCTCGGTGTCGAGCTCGGCGAGCAGCGCGGTCGGGTCGACGAGGTGGAACATCGTGATGAGGCGGCGGCCCTGCGCGGATGAGTCGAGCGCGTAGGCGAGCGCCGAGGGGTGCGGCTGCCGGTCGGCGATCGCGATGACGGCCTCCCGGTCGCCGAGCGGTTGCCGGCGCACCGGTGTGTCGGCGATCAGCCCCGCGGCGGTCTCGGTCACCCGGTCGAGGAGCGTGCGCTCGCCGACCCAGGGCACGAAGGCATCGGCGGTCCATCCGCACGAGCGGGCCAGTTCGCCGCCGAGCCAGCGGTCGCGCTTCAGGCCGTACGGCGTGGGCGTGGTGGAGAGCAGGTAGCCGTACACGTGCAGCAGCCCGGCGTTGCCCGCCGGCCACGCCGAATCCAGCCCCGCGCGGTCGTGCAGCGCCTCGAACATCGACCGCGACAGCACCGGCGCTCCGACGTTCTCGTCCACGACGGTGGATCGGCCCCAGCGGGCGAAACGGTCGTCCCGAGCATCGGCATCGATCGCCGGACCGAGCCAGTCGAACATCGACAGCACATCTGCGGCATCGTGTGCGGCGGCTGCGGCATCCAATCGATCGATCACGACGATGAGCGTAACGGGCGCGGTCGGCGCCCGCGGAATCGGAGTTCACGCGCTGTTCATACAGCGTGGTCATCCCGTCCATAAACGACTGTCAGCATGGACGCATCGTCCCGACCCCGACCAGGAGAACCGTGCCCCCCACTATCGTCCTCGACTTCGACGGCACCATCGCGCTCGGCGCCGGACCGCTCGAAGCCTTCGCCCGCGCCGTCGCGACCTCCGCCGACGACCCGACGTTCGCGGATCGCGCGATGTCCGCCCTCGCCGCATTCGAACGTGGGGAGACCGACGCCCGCGATGGATACGACGTGATCAGCACGCTCGCCGCAGGTCACGGTGTGACGGCCGATGCGCTCGAGGCCGCCTACCAGTCGTCCCGCGCGCTGCTGGGCTCCGAGCATGCGGCGATCGCGCCGCCGACCGGTCTCGCCGACTTCCTGAACCGCATCCATCCGCAGGTCCGGGTGGTCCTCGCGACCAATGCGCCGGGTGCCGGCATTCGTCCTGTGCTGGACGGGTGGGGCGTCACGCACCTGTTCGACGACCTGCACTTCACGGTCGGCAAGCCGTCGGGGCTCATCCCCATCATCCGGGCGGCGGTCGCCGAAGGGCCCGTCCTCTCGGTCGGCGACATCTTCGAGTTCGACCTCGCTCCCGCCGCCGAGCAGGGCGCAGCGACGGCGCTCGTCGGCGCCACCGCCGAACGCTCCCCGGCCGCCGTCACGATGCGCGGCCGGACCATCGCCGATCTCTACGGCGACATCGAAGCCTGGGCCGCGACCGCGGCTTCCAGTACCCCCCGCAGCACCACTCTCACCGAAAGGCACGATCCGAATGCGTAAGTCCTTGCTCTCCACGGGCATCGCCGCCGTCGCCGTCCTGGCACTCGCCGGCTGCAGCAGCAGCGCACCCGCCGAGACGGCAGACGAGGCCACCGAATGGCCGTCCTCCATCACCCTTTCGCTGGTGCCGTCGGTCGAGGGCGAAGACCTCGCCCAGGCCCTCGACCCGCTCACCACGTACCTGTCCGAGAACCTCGACATCGAGGTGAAGGGTGTCGTCGCCTCCGACTACGCGGCCACGGTCGAGGCCCTCGGCACCGACCAGGCGCAGGTCATCATCACCGACGCCGGATCGCTGTACAACGCGACCGAGCGATACGACGCCGAGCTCATCCTCCGCGACGTGCGCTTCGGCGCCACCTCGTACGCCTCGGTGGCGTACACGAACAACCCCGACAAGTACTGCGAGGACGAGCCGGTCATGTCGACCTACGCCGCCAGCGGCATCGAGCTCTCCTACTGCAACGGCATCGAGGAAGCCGCCGCGGATGCGACCGGCTCCGGTCCCGCCGGCATCGAGGCGCTCGGCGAGATCGCCGACGGCACGAAGGTCGCCCTGCAGGCCGCCACTTCGCCGGCCGGCTACCAGTACCCCGTCGTCGCGATGCGAGAGCAGGGCGTCGACACGGATGCCGGGATCACGCAGGTGCCCGTCGAAGGCAACAACAACGCGGTCCTCGCCGTCTACAACGGCGACGCCGAGGTCTCGTTCGCGTATTGGGACGCCCGCACGACCGTGACCGAAGAGGCCCCGGACATCGCCGAGAAGGTCGTGGCATTCGCCTACACCGAGATGATCCCCAACGGCGGCGTCGCGGTCACCTCGACGCTTCCCGACGACCTGGTTGCAGAGCTCACCGAGCTGCTGGACGGCTACGCCGACTCGTCCGAGGAGGCGGCGTCCGTGATGTTCGACCTCGTCGGGCTCTCCGACTGGACGAGCGAGACCGCCGAGGACGAGATCACCCGCTACGGCGAGATCCTCGCCGAGTTCTCGAACTGATACGACCGAACTGAGAACATGCACACCGATCTGCATCGCGCGGAGGCCGGGGCCCTGCTCCCGGCCTCCGCGTCGTGGTCGATCCGTCTCGACGACGTCTCGGTCACCTATCCCAACGGCACCCGCGCCCTCCGCGGTGTGTCCCTCGACATCGCCGCCGGAGAGATGGTCTCCGTCGTCGGCCTCTCCGGTTCGGGCAAGTCCACGCTCATCCGCACGATCAACGGTCTCGTGCCCGTCACGAGCGGTACGGTCACCGTCGGCCCGCACGCTGTCACCGGCCTGCGCGGACGTCGGCTCCGCGAGACCCGGGGGCACATCGGCATGATCTTCCAGGGGTTCAATCTCGCGGATCGGGCCAGCGTGTACCGCAACGTGCTGGTCGGCCGGTTCGCCCACACCGCGACCTGGCGCACGGTGCTCGGCCTGAGCACGGCGCAGGACCGCGAGCTCGCCCTCCGCGCGCTCGACTCGGTCGGCATGCTCGAGAAGGTCTGGAATCGTGCAGGGCAGCTCTCGGGAGGCCAGAAGCAGCGCGTCGCGATCGCCCGGGCTCTGACGCAGCAGCCCCGCATCATGCTCGCCGACGAGCCGGTCGCCAGCCTCGACCCGCCCACCGCGCACGCGGTCATGCACGACCTGCGCCGCGTCAACCTCGACGAGCACCTCACCGTGCTCGTGAACATCCATCTGATGGACCTGGCTCGGCAGTACACGACGCGCATGATCGGCCTTCGGGCCGGCGAGGTCGTCTACGACGGGCCGGCAGCGGATGCCGCAGACCATGACTTCGAGCAGATCTACGGACGCCCGATCCAGCCGAGGGATGTGCTCGGCGCATGACCACCGAAGCCCGCCCCCTCGTCGTTCCGCCCAAGCCCACGTCGCGGCTGCGCACCAGCCTCGTCGTCCTGGCGTTCGCCGCGTTCACCGTCGCCACCTGCATCCCGGCGATCGGCGGCATCGAGCTGGACTTCGGCGCGCTCATCCGCAACTGGGACAACGGATCCGCGCTGCTCGTGCAGTTCCTGCAGCCGGACTTCTCGTTCCTCCCGCGCACGTTCGGGCCGATGCTCGAGACGCTCCAGATGGCCGTGGTCGGCGCGGCGGTGGCCGCGGTGATCTCCGTGCCGCTGACGCTGTGGGCCGCCGCCCCGACCAACCCGAACAGCCCGACCCGAATCGCGGTGCGAACCGTCATCAACGTCATCCGATCGGTCCCGGACCTCGTGTACGCGACCGTGCTGGTCGCGATGGTCGGCGTCGGTGCGCTGCCCGGCCTCCTCACCCTGCTCCTCTTCGACATCGGCATCATCGTCAAGCTGGTGTCGGAGGCGATCGACTCCACCGATCTGCCGGTCATCGAGGCCGGACGCGCCACCGGCGGCGGCCAGACGCAGATCAATCGCAGCGTCGTCCTTCCGCAGACCTGGCCGCTCTTCGCGAACCAGTGGTTGTACACCCTCGAGCTCAACGTGCGCATCTCGGCGATCCTCGGCATCGTCGGCGCCGGCGGCATCGGCCGACTCCTCGACGAACGGCGGGCGTTCTACGCCTACGACGACGTCGCGGTGATCGTGCTCGAGATCCTCGTCGTCGTCGTGCTCATCGAAGTGTTCTCGAACTTCCTGCGGAGGCGACTGGTATGACGCTCTCGACCACCGCGCGAGGCATCGGACTCGACCTGCCCCGGCATCCGTCCCGGCTCGTCCCGACCGTCGTCGCCGTCATCGTCGGCGTCGTGGTCCTGGCCGCGGCGGCAGGGCTCCCGATCCCGTGGAACGACCTCGGCGCGCTGCCCTCGCAGATCGCGCACTACCTGACGCTCATGTTCGCCGACCCCAACTGGGACAAGCTGCCACAGGCGCTGTTCGAGACGTGGCGGTCGATCTCGATGGCATGGATCGGCGCGATCGGCTGCGTGATCGTGTCGATCCCGCTCGGCATGCTCGCCGCGAGCAACGTCGGACCCGTCTGGGTGCGTCTCCCGCTGCGCGGGGTGTTCGCCGTGATCCGTGCTCTGCCGGAGGTCATCATCGCGCTGCTGCTGCTCACCGTCACCGGTCTCACCCCGTTCACCGGTGCGCTGGCGCTGGCGATCGCCGGCATCGGCACGCAGGCCAAGTGGGTCTACGAGACGGTCGAGTCGGTTCAGGAGGGCGCATCCGAGGCGGTCAGGGCCGCCGGCGGGAACACGGCGCAGGTGACGAGGTGGGCGCTCTGGCCCGCAGCAGCCCCGACGCTGTTGTCGTTCGCGCTCTACCGTTTCGAGATCAACATCCGCACCTCGGCGGTGCTCGGACTGGTCGGCGCCGGAGGTATCGGCAGCATGCTCGCCAACTACACGAACTTCCGCGAGTGGGATACGGTCGGGATGCTGCTGATCGTGGTGGTTCTCGCGACGATGCTGATGGATACGGTCTCCGGTGCGATCCGCCGCCGGATCATGCGCGGCCCGCGGGTCAAGGCGATCGTGGAACCGAAGAAGGAGCGCGCCGATGTGGCAGGGACCCGCTGAGACACCGCCGACGGCCCGCATCGCGATGCTCGCCCCGTCGATGCAGCCCAGCGAGCGCCGTGTGGCCGAGGCGATCGCCGCCGATGTCGACCTCGCGATCGAGCGCACCGCACAGGAGATCGCGGATGCCGTCGAGGTGGGCCGTACGACCGTGGTGCGCACCGCCCAGACCCTCGGCTACGACGGCTATCCGCAGCTGCGCGTCGCGCTCGCGCGGGAGCGGGCGAGTTCCGCGCCCCCGCAGGACACCACCGCCGATGCCACGATGCTCGGGGCGCTGCGCGGTGCGGTCGACCGCTTCGCATCCCGCCTGGCCCACACGGTGTCCGCCGTCACCGAGGAGACCCTGGCGGCCTTCGTCGCCGAGCTCGACGGGGCGACGCGGCTGCTCGTCGCGGCCAACGGCCTCTCCGCACCGGTCGGAGCCGATCTCTCGATGCGCCTGACCTCCGCCGGGCGCCCTGCCGAGTACGTGGCAGACACCCTCGGTCAGCAGATCACCGCGTCGCAGCTCGGCGCCGGTTCCGCCTGCCTGGTCGTATCCGGGTCGGGGGTGAACCGCGCATCGATCGACGTGATGACGGCCGCCCGGGCGAGCGGTGCCCGTGTGCTCGCGATCACGTCGTTCCCGCGCTCGCCGGTCGCCGAGATGGCCGACGTGGCCCTCGTCGTCGCCCCGATCAACGACTCGTTCCGAGATGAGCTGCTGTACACCTCGCGCGCCGCGCTGATGCTGGTCACCGAGTCGCTCGTCGGTCTGCTGGTGAGCAGGCGAGGGCGGAGCGCCACGGCGGCCCAGCTGGCGACCTTCTCCGTGCTCGGCCACTCCCTGTCGGAGTAGTTGAGACGCTGCGGAGGATCCGCGCACGGTATCCGCGATGCAGCCCTCGCAACATAATCGTTTTCTCCTCCGATGGTCTTTACCGAGTTAAATTGAGAATACCGAGTAAATATCGAGTTACGATATAACCGTGATGTCGCGAGAAAACCTGGCAGTGGCGGCGCTGCTGCGCGTGCTCCCGGCCGAACTCCACGCCGAAGCGCGCGCGGACGCGGTCCAGATCTCTTTCGGTCCGAACCCCTGGACCCTTCAGCCGATCTGGGCAGGCGAGGGCCTTCCCGCTGACATTCGTAGGGTCCGAAACGGCGTTGGTCACGGAGACGCCGGAGGCAGCAACCTCCCTGTGATCGCAGCCCGTCGTATGAGCCCGGGGGCACGGAAGCTTCTCGATGAATCGCAGGTTTCGTGGGTAGATGCGAGCGGGCGCGCGAGGATCGTCATTCCCGGAGAGCTGTACCTCACTCGCCTCGACCCGTTGCCGGCAGACGCCGGACGACCGTTCACATGGTCCGGGGCAGCGCAGGCTGTCGCGGAGACTCTCTTGACATGGAGAGTGCAGCAAGGCGACGACGTCCCTGATTCGATCGGTCGGGTTGGCCGGATCGCGGAGGCGGCCGATGTCTCTGTCGCCCATGCGGCGCGGGTTCTTCGGCAGTTCGACGAGCAAGGGTACACCGCGAAGACCGGCGCTGAGCGGGGAAGCACCGCAACGCGTGAGCTACGCGATCCCGGACGCATGTTGAGCGACTGGGCAGGACAATACGCTCTGATGAGCACCGTGCCGGCTGCAGAATTCTATGTTCCGTGGCGCGAGCACGACCAGACCTTCTCAATGCTCGCCTCCTCCCTCGGTGGCCTGGACTGGGCGCTGACCGGCGCCGCGGCCGCTGAACGCATCGCGCCACACCTCACGAGTGTTCCCAGCGTCGACGTCTTCGTTTCGTTCAGTACCCTGGCGGAACTCCGTCGACGGTTGTCGAGCCAGGACGATGTACGCGAGGTAGAGCGCGGCGGGCGTGTACGAGCATTCACCGCGGGAGAGTATCTCTTCGGACTCACCGACGATCATGACGGCGTTCGCGTCGCGTCTCCTGTTCGTGTTTACGGGGATCTCCTGCGCGAACGGGGCCGTTCGGCCGACGCGGCGGAGTATTTGAGAGAAGTCGCCATTGGATTCTGAGATTCGCGACCGTGAGGCTCGTACTCGTGCGGAGGATGCTCTCGTTCAGTTCGCGCTGCTGGCCGGCGAGCACGCGCGAGACTACGTCGTGATCGGCGGGCTCAACCCCCATTTCCTGGCTACCCGCGCGCCGATCCCTCATCAGGGGACGACCGACATCGACCTGCTGTTCGCTCTCGGTTTCGACAACATCGCAGACTCCTCGGACTTCTCCTGGGTGGATACCGCGCTCGCCGCGGGAGGATTCACGTCGATCAACGGGTGGCGCTGGAACGCGTTGCGCGGGAATGCGCAGGTACGCCTGGAGTTCCTGTGTGACATCTGGGACCACATCGGGGATACGGTCCCCCTCCCGGGCTCACGTTCGGCGGTAGCGAGCAAGATCGCTGGGCCTGCCGCGGCGCTCCACGCCCCTGTGGAGCGCCAACTCGTCGTGTCTGCGCGCGTGCGCGCAGACACGCCCGAACCGCCCGAGACGGTGTCGCTACGCTTCGCGAGTCTCGGCGGCTATCTCCTCGCCAAGGCGGCAGCGGCGCAATCGAGGATGCTCGCGAAGGACAAGTACGACTTGATGTACGTGATCCTCTACAACGAGGGAGGCCCGCGCGAGGCCGCGCGGGCCGTTGCTCGCCAGCTTGTCGCCACTATGGATTCGTCGGATCCTGTCGAGATCCGGCGTGTGGTGAACCGCTACCTCGACCCAGAGGGATCGTGGTCAGGGGTCTTTGCCGAGACGATGATCGGAACGGGGGACTCTGCCACTGAAGATCAACTCCGTGTCGACGCCGCGGAAGGCGCCCGATCGTTCCTGGACGAGCTCGAGAGCGCGTGACAGTCCGCCGCGGCACGCCGCTCATCCCGACAAGCTCACCCGAGCAGCGTCACACCGAAGCTCGAGACGACGGTGCGCAGTTCGGCGAGGTAGCGCTGCGCCTGCTCGGTGAGCGGGATCGCGGAGTGGCCGATCCAGCCGATCTCGATGCGCTCGTCGACGTCGAGCGGGATGGCGACGATCTCGGGGTCGAGGTCGTCGCTGATGATTCCCGTCGAGATGGTGTACCCGTCGAGTCCGATCATGAGGTTGAAGATCGTCGCGCGGTCGGAGACGCGGATGTCCTGCGGGCTCGAGAGCGTCGAGAGGATCTCCTCGGCGAAGTAGAAGGAGTTGTTCGCGCCCTGATCGAAGGTCAGGCGCGGCACCTCGGCGAGGTCGTCGAGGGTCACGCGATCCCGCGAGGCGAGGGGATTCTTGCGGGAGATGAAGATGTGCGGTTCGGCGACGAACAGCGGGTGGAACGCGAGTCCGGAGTCGCGGAGCAGCTTGTCGATGACGTTGCGGTTGAAGTCGTTGCGGTAGAGAATCCCCAACTCGCTGCGGAGGGTGCGGACGTCTTCGATGATGTCCCACGTGCGCGTTTCCCTCAGCGAGAACTCGTACTCGGCCGCCGAGGTCGCCTTCACCATCCGCACCAGCGCGTCGACCGCGAAGGAGTAGTGCTGCGTCGAGACCCCGAGCAGGCGTCGTGACGGCGGCCGGTCGAGGTAGCGCTGTTCGAGGAGAGCGACCTGCTCGACGACCTGCCTGGCGTATCCGAGGAACTCCACGCCATCCGTGGTGAGGGTCACGCCGCGGGCGGAGCGGAGGAGGAGCATGCGGCCCACTCGGCTCTCGAGGTCTTTCATCGCCGCCGACATCGTGGGTTGCGAGACGTAGAGCAGGTCGGCGGCGGCACTGATCGATCCTTCCGCTGCGACCTCGATGTAGTAGGTGAGCTGCTGCAGTGTGATGCCGCTCGAACGTTTGACCATAGCCTCAGACTATGCCATGGCATAGCTGTCGAGTATTTCTCGATAGGGGTGCTCAGACCGCACCATGGAGGCATCCCCTTTCGCGAGGCCGAGCCCGGCCGATCAGCACATCGATTGGCACCTCATGGCCCACGACTTCACGTTCCGCATCACGACGACCCGCTTCGACGAGGACTATTCGCCGTCGGACAACTCCCGCATCACCACGAACTTCGCCAACCTGGCACGCGGCGAGCACCGTCAGCAGAACCTCCGCAACGCCCTGACGATGATCGACCGTCGGTTCAACGATCTCGCGGGCTGGGACAACCCGGATGGGGACCGCTACACCGTCGAACTCGAGATCGTCTCCGTCGCGGTCCAGTTCGCCGCAGCGGGTGAGGACCAGGAGTTCCCGCTGCTCGAGGTCCTGGACCTCCAGATCGTCGACCGGCTGACCGGAAAGCGCAGCCACGGGATCGTGGGGAACAACTTCTCGTCCTACGTGCGCGATTTCGACTTCAGCGTGCGGCTGCCGGCGGCGACCGCAGCAGCAGGAGGGTTCACCGTTCCCTCCGACTTCGGCGACCTGCACGGCAAGCTCTTCCAGCACTTCCTCGACTCGGAGGCCTATCGGGAGCGCTTCACGGTGTCGCCCGTGATCTGCATCAGCGTCTCGACGAGCAAGACGTACCGTCGCACTGAGAACCACCACCCGATCCTCGGTGTCGAGTACGAGCAGAAGGACCCTTCGCTGACCGACGAGTACTTCGGGAAGATGGGCCTCTCGGTCCGGTACTTCATGCCGCGCGGCAGCGTCGCGCCGCTGGCGTTCTACTTCCGCGGCGACCTGCTCGGCGACTACACGAACCTGCAGCTCATCGGCACGATCAGCACGATGGAGACGTTCCAGAAGATCTACCGACCGGAGATCTACAACGCCAACTCGGCCGCCGCGAAGATCTATCGGCCGACGCTCGAGCAGCAGGACTACTCGGTGACGAAGATCGCCTACGATCGCGACGAGCGCAGCCGGCTCGCGGCCGAGCAGGGGAAGTACGCCGAAGAGCACCTCGTGAAGCCGCACGGCGACCTCCTCGAGCAGTGGGCCGCCGGCTACTCGGCCGACTCTCTGGTCTCCGTCGCATGAGCAACGGAGAATCGTCGATCGTGAACACGCTCCTGCCCACCTCGATCGTCGGCAGCCTGCCCAAGCCCTCCTGGCTCGCGCAGCCGGAGACCCTCTGGTCGCCGTGGAAGCTGGAGGGCGAGGCACTGGCCGAGGGCAGGCAGGATGCGCTGCGCATCGCCGTCCAGGAGCAGCGCCTCGCGGGCCTCGACATCATCAGCGACGGGGAGCAGACCCGTCAGCACTTCGTCACGACCTTCATCGAGCATCTGTCCGGCGTCGACTTCGACCAGCGGGAGACCGTCCGGATCCGCGACCGCTACGACGCCAGCGTGCCGACGGTCGTCGGTGCCGTGGGCCGGGAGAAGCCCGTGTTCGTGGAGGACGCGAAGTTCCTCCGCCGGCAGACCGATCAGCCGATCAAGTGGGCACTGCCCGGTCCGATGACGATGATCGATACGCTCTACGACCGCCACTACAAGAGCCGCGAGAAGCTGGCCTGGGAGTTCGCGTCGATCCTCAACCAGGAGGCGAGGGAGCTCGAGGCGGCGGGCGTCGACATCATCCAGTTCGACGAGCCGGCGTTCAACGTGTTCTTCGACGACGTGCGGGACTGGGGAGTCGCGGCACTCGAGAGGGCCGCCGAGGGACTGCGCGCGGAAACCGTGGTGCACATCTGCTACGGCTACGGGATCAAGGCGAACACCGACTGGAAGGCGACGCTCGGGGCGGAGTGGCGGCAGTACGAGACGTCGTTCCCGCTGCTGCAGCGCTCGAGCATCGACACCATCTCGCTGGAGAGCCACCACTCCCACGTTCCCCTCGACCTCATCGAACTCATCCGGGGCAAGAAGGTCATGCTGGGAGCCATCGACGTCGCCAGCCAGACGATCGAGACCCCGGAAGAGGTCGCGGACACGCTCCGCGACGCGCTCCGTTTCGTGGATGCCGACAAGCTCGTGCCGAGCACGAACTGCGGTTTGGCGCCGTTGCCGCGTGACGTCGCCCGCGGCAAACTGCGTGCGCTCAGCGCGGGCGCCGCACTCCTTCGCGAAGAGCTCGGTGCCGTCGACAGCTGACTGCCGCTAGCACCCGTCGGATGAGCGGGCAAGGGGCGC
The DNA here is from genome assembly GCF_042269505.1 of Microbacterium sp. NPDC055988. Taxonomy (NCBI): domain Bacteria; kingdom Bacillati; phylum Actinomycetota; class Actinomycetes; order Micrococcales; family Microbacteriaceae; genus Microbacterium; species Microbacterium sp. NPDC055988. The sequence continues at coordinate 524,820 of NZ_JBHJXY010000001.1, read as the reverse complement.
GGGGATACGGCCCATGTGGCGTAGAACGGCAGTATGCGAGCGATCCTGTATGGCGGCGAGGAGTTCCTGACCGGTGACGACATCGCGGATGCCCTGCTGGCGTACGGACGTGCGCTGGGGGAGGACGAGCGCGCGGAGATCATCGAGATACCGGTGCGGGAGCAGGACGGCACCGTCGTGTCGGCGAAGTTCCTGATCGGTCCGGCCAGCCAGATCGTGGCAAAGGCGATCAGCAGCAGCGCACCGGAGTTGAAGGATCCCGAACTGGTCCGTCACCTGCAGGTGCTCACCCGCGGCGTCGAGTCTCCGTCGGGGCCGCCCCTGGACCCACCCGAAACCCCGGAGTACGAACTCGGCTAGGCCGCGCGTACAGTTCTCCACATGGGAACTCTGGAGTACAACAGTTCGCGCCCCGCGATCGACATCGAGGACACGACTCTGGCGCACCTCAAGATCGTGATCGGCACGAAGCTGCGGCGCAACGAGAGCTTCATGATGACCTGGCTGCCGAAGCCCGAGGTGCAGTCGGGGCGGTTGACCATCTGGGTGCACCCGAGCATCCCGTTGATCTTCGAGTTCGACCAGCCGACGATGCCGAAGATCGAAGCCGACCGGGTCGCCCACATGATGGCGCAGCTGAACACGCGCGGTGAGCTCGTGCTCGACCAACTCTGAGCGGTCGGACGACCCGTCGAAACGGCCGTCACCATCCGAGAAGGGCGAGTGCGCCCGTCGCCGCGACGGCGATCAGGCTCGTCCACAAGACGATCGCGACGACCTGCCACAGGATCACCCAGCGTCTGCTGACGCCGGATCCCACGAAGAACGCGGCCGTCAGCATCGTGGGAAGGGCAAGCGGAGCCAGGATGCTCGCGCCGGGAACGCCGAAGCGCACCAGCCAGCGTCGAAGCCTGGCCCGTCCCTTGGTCTTCCGTGAGGGCTTCTCCGGATCCCCGTCTCCCGGCGAAGTTCCGCCGGCATCCGTCCCCGAGCCTGCGCCGCCGACGAGCGAGGGCTCGAGACGATGCGCTTCGGTCCGAGCGGCTTTCCGCGCCACGACGCCCTCTCGTACGCGCGAGCCGAGGAAGACCACTCCGATCACGCACAGGATGTTCCCCGCCGCTCCCGCGACGGCGGCGACGATCGGGTCGATGCCCGCGAGGATGCCGAGGCCGGCGGCGCCCTCACCCTCGATGTAGGGGATCGCGCCCGCCAGCATGACGAGAAGCGGCTGCAGGAATTCCGGAAGCTGGTCGATGGCGTTCTGCAGCCATTCGTAGGGGTTGTCCACCATGGCGGTCTCTCTTTCTCTGTTCAGGCGCGGGCTCTTCAGCGCGGGCTCGCGGCCGCGGGGTGCGAGAAGCAGTACAGACCCTGTTCACAGCACAGGGTCAAGCGCCTCGGAAGACCGACTGCGGGGTATTGACCCTGTTGTGAGAACAGGGTCTTGAATGGGGTGGAGAGCCAGGCCGAGACCCGGCCATGAACCTCGACAGAAGGGATGGGCGATGCCCTGGAGCACGAGTGAACTCGCCGAGCTCGCGGGGACGACCGTGAACACCGTGCGTCACTACCACCGCTCCGGCCTGCTCGAGGAGCCGGAGCGGATGTCGAACGGCTACAAGCAGTACCGCGCCCGACACCTCGTCCGGCTGCTGCAGATCCGCCGGCTCCGCGATCTCGGCGTCCCGTTGGCCCAGATCGAGTCGGTCGGCACGGACGGAGACACCCCGAAAGCGGCGCTGCTGGCGATCGATGCCGATCTCGCCGCGAGCATCGAGCGGTTGCAGCGTGCACGGGCGGAGATCCGCGCCATCGTCGACGGAACGTCCACGACCGACCCGCCCGCGGGTTTCGAGGACGTCGCAGGAAGACTGTCGGCTCCCGAGCGGTCGCTCATGCTCGTGTACGAGCAGCTCTACGATCCGGCGGCGATGGCGGATCTGCGCACGATGGTCGAGACCGAATCCGACGACGGGAGCGCGGAGTTCGAAGCACTCCCCGTCGATGCGGACGAGGAGACCCGTCAACGCATCGCCGAGATGTTCGCGCCGGTGATCGCGCAGCACCTCACCGACTACCCGTGGCTCATCGAGCAGGGCGAGCACCTGTCGAAGGGGTCGCACGTCACGGCGCAGGCATTCTTCGAGACCTTCACCGAGCTGTACAACGAGGCGCAACTCGACGTGCTCGGCCGAGCGTCCGTGCTCGCCCGGGAGCAGGCGTCGGGCTCGAGTTCCTCACCGAGAGTCGACGCTGCACACGACGAAGGAGAATGACGATGACGGACCAGTACGATGCCCGCTCCACGAATGATGCCCTCAGCCCGCACCTCGGTGACCCCCTACTGGTCGAAGACGTGATGCTCCTGCTCTTCCAACCCGACTCGGGCTCGATCGCGGGGGAGAACATCCTCTTCTATGTGCTCGGCGGCGCCGCTCTGGGTGACCTGGCGCTGCAGGAGCGGATCGAGGTGCGCAAAGAGGGCGCGCTCACGAATCGCATCCACGCGCTCGACCCCCACGCTGTGCCCGACGAGCTGCTCGCGCCCGCGCTCGAGTACATCGAACGGAAGCCGCGGGATGTGCAGACGGTGCTCGCGGCGATCGGCCCGAACCTCCGGGCGCCTGTCCTCGATCGCCTCGTGGAGCGCGGCGACCTCACGAGAGAACAGGGCAGATCGCTCGGCATCTTTCCGACCACGAAGCTCGCCCTGGGAAGCGACCGACGCGCCGCGTTGATCGAGCGGGTGCGCTCCGTTCTGACCGACGGTGAGACACCGGACATCCGGACCGCCGCGAGCATCGCCCTCCTCTCCGCGAGCGGAACACTGCCGCAGTTCGACGGTGAGATCCCCTGGAGCGGAGACGTCTACACGCGCGCCAAGACGATCGAGCGTGGCGACTGGGGGGCGGCCGCAGCCGCGGAGGCCGTGACCCGCACGATGGGCGCCGTCCTCTCGAACGCCCTCATCGCCGCCTTCGCGCTCCCTAGGACGTGAGGCGTCGGCTCACGGCTCACGGCGCTCGGCTGAGCCGTAATGACCTCAGTCGAATTCGTGCAGGTCGGAGGTCATTTCGCCGCCGACGTCTCCGGTGTTCACTGTGCCTTTCGGCTCGAACAGGATCGCGTGCACCTCGTCGGTCGCCTTCGGGCAGTGCTCCACTCCGCGCGGCACGACGAACACGTCGTTCGGGTTCAGCACGACATCCCGATCACGCAGCTGGATCGTCAGCCGGCCGCTCACGACCATGAACAGCTCATCGGTGTCGGGGTGGGTGTGCCAGACGAACTCGCCCTGCAGCTTGACCACCTTGACGTCGTAGTCGTTGATGCTGGTGAGCCGATGCGGCTGCCAGTGCTCGTCGATGGTGGAGAGGGCTTCGAGCACGTTGCGAACATCGTCTGCCATACGTCTCAGCGTAGCCGCGGCACCATCGTCGACGGCGTACTCGAGCTACCTCACCGTGCCCACGATCGCCCGTGTGATCTCGTCGACCTCGTGCGCGATCGACGTCGGCCACGGGAGCGACGGCTTGTGGAGGCGCAGTGACGTGAGACCGTGCAGTGCCGCCCAGGCGCGGGTGGCGAGCTCCACGGCGGATTCGCGTCCTCCCTCGTGCAGCCACGTGGCTACGTCTTCGAGGATCGAGTAGCCCGGGCGTCTTCGCCGCGGTCATGCGCACGCAGGTGATCGGTCGTCCCCGCGTCATGACCCGGCTGCGACGGACGTTCGCGGGCACATACGTCGTGCTGGCTGGACGCCTCGCTTTCGAGCGTCAGTGAGCCGGAGCTCGGGCCTGGCGCTCGGGTCATCGCGGCTCAGCGCACCGTCCCCGACGCCGGCCGATACCGCGGCTTCGGGATGGTGCCGTTCGCCGCGGAGCCGACCCTGACGACCGGATAACCTCCCTCCCTGTTGACGTGATGACGCCTTTTCGTAATACTTAGGTGCATGCCTAAGTATTACGATCGGATCGATGCCGTGCTCCGCGCTCTCGCGGACCCCACGCGTCGCGCCATCGTGGAACGACTGGCAGAATCGCCCGCTGTCGTCTCCGATCTCGCGGCTCCGTTCGACATGGCATTGCCGTCGTTCATGCAGCACCTGAGCGTGCTCGAGGGTGCCGGGATCGTGACGTCGGAGAAGCTCGGGCGGGTGCGCACCGTGAGCCTGCGACCCGGTGCCCTGGACGTGCTGCACCTGTGGCTCGGCGAGCAGCGCACGCCCGCGGAGCACCGGGCCGACCGCCTCGGCATCCACCTCGCTCGCACGACCCCGAAGGAGAACTGACATGACCCGTGTCCGCATGGACCTGTTCACGTCGCTGGACGGCTACACGCCGTCGGATGCGACCCCCGAGAATCCGATGGGCGAGGACTGGGCGCGCCTCACCGCCGCGTACGCCGCCACCCGCACGTTCCGCCAGAACGTCTTCGGCGACACGAGCGGCGCAGGCACGACCGGCGTCGACGACCGTCACGCGGCCGCGTTCTTCGACGGCGTCGGCTCCGAGATCATGGGCGCCGGGATGTTCGGACTCCATTCCTTCCCCGATGATCCGGACTGGAAGGGCTGGTGGGGCGACACGCCCCCGTTCGGCACCGCGGTCTACGTGCTCACTCACAGTGCACCCCGCGCGCCGCTTCCGATGAACGGCGGAACCACCTTCCACTTCCGCGACGCCCCGATCGAAGAGGTTCTCGCCGAGGCGAAGGAGGCCGCCGGCGACCTCGACGTGCGTATCGGTGGAGGGTACCGAACGGCACGGGACTTCTTGCGCGCGGGCCTGGTCGACGACCTGCACCTCATGGTCACCCCGATCTTCCTCGGACGCGGCCATCGGCTGTGGGACGATCTGGTCGGCTTCGAGCACACCCACGAGGTGACGAGCGAGGTCGCCGAGAGCGGCGTGATCCATGTCTCCCTGGCCCGATAGGAGGTGGCGATGACGATCGAACGGCGACTCGCGCACTCCGGATTCACCCTGACCCGCGACTACCCCGCGCCCCTCGAGCACGTCTGGGCCGCGTTCGCCGACGAGGGCAGCAAGCGGAGTTGGTGGGGCGACGCTGACCGCATCCGCACTCGGGAGTGGGTGTTCGACTTCCGGGTCGGCGGACGCGACATCGACGAGGGCAAGTTCCACGGCGGTCCAGTCTCGCGGTACGAGGCGACGTACACCGACATCGTCGAACACATCCGCATCGTCACGACGTACGACATGTGGCTCGACGGGGTCCACATGTCGACGTCCGTGGCTTCCCTGGAGTTCGAGCCGATCGATGCCGGCACCCGCTTCACGCACACGGAGCACGGCGTCTTCTTCGACCAGTTCTGGGCCGACGGGCAGGGGCGTGAGGCCGGTACCCGCGGGCTCCTCGACGCGCTGGGCCGCCACCTCGCGTGATCGCGAGGGGGTCGATGTTCGCGGCTTCGTTAGACTTCCGAATACATTCCGAATATCATGGACGCATGACGCTCCTCAACGACCTCCGCACGACGACTCGGCGCTCGTCCGATCTCAGCAAGCACTCCGCTGATGTCTTCGCCGAGGCTGAGGACCACACAGTCCAGATCACGCGCCGAGACGGTGAGCCGCTCGTGCTGATGTCGCAGCGTGAGGCCGACGCCCGCGCGGCGCTGCTGCAGTTCGCCGCCGACCTGATCACGGTCACGCTCGACGAGGAGGGTACTCTCGCGTCGCGGATGGCTGACCGCTTCCCTTGGATGCTGGCGCTCTCCGATGCCGACCAGGCGACGTGCGCACGGGATCTTGTCGATGCCGCTCGCGCATCGTTCGCCACAGGGCAGCCCCATCTGGCGATCGCGGAGCTCACGTCCTGGCGGGAGACGGCGACCGCGATCGCCGCAGGCCTCTCCGCTCGAGCTGAGGAATGGCTGGATCACGACGAGCTGATCGAGCGTCCCTGAGCGTGGCCAAGGACGACCTGGTCGCCAGGCCCACGAAGAAGACCGAATACACGATCCGATACGCGACCGCCGGCGCCCGCAGGGGTTGGCGTGACCTCGTCGCGACCATTCGCAACCCCATGGCCGATACATGGGACTTCCTCACGGGAAGCCCTCTCGAGCGAACACCGACGAACTATCCCTTACGAGGCGAGCTGCAGTTCATCCAGCGCGGCAACGCTCGTTACGAGCGCTGGCAGCACAAGCCGACCGCGCAGGGCGACGCGCGAATCTGGTTCTACGTCGACGGCGGTGATGTGCTCGTCGAGCAGGTGCACACGCATCACCCGAACACGACGAAATAGCGAGCCGCTTCTGGTGCACTCGCCCACGGCCGGGGTGGGGCCGGTGACCGGCGGGTGGTTCGATCACTCAGCGCTCTTCGAGCAGTCGGTCGCGCACCTGACGACGCAGCACCTTCCCGATGAGCGACCGGGGCAAGTCGTCGACGGCGGTGATGCGGCGCGGCACCTTGTAGGGCGTGAGCCGGGTGCGGCAGAAGTCGCGCAGCGCATCCACATCGAGTGCGGCGCCCTCGCGGAGCACGACCGCGGCGGCGACATCCTCACCGCCGTGGGGTCTCGGAAGCCCGACGACGGCCGCGGCGGTGACATCCGGGTGCGCGACGAGAGCGTCCTCCACCTCGCTGGGCGACACGTTGAAGCCGCCCGTGATGATGAGCTCCTTGAGGCGGTCGACGATGCTCACGAACCCGTCGGCCGAGACCTCGGCGATGTCCCCGGTGCGGAGCCAGCCGTCGGCCAGCAGCGCATCCGCCGTCTCGCCCGGATGCCCCCAATAGCCCTGGAAGACCTGCGGGCCGCGGATGAGGAGTTCCCCGCGCTCGCCGGCCGGCTTGTCGACGTCCGTGTCCTCCGGGTCGACGACGCGGATCTCGGTGCTCGGGAAGGGCACCCCGACGGTGCCGGGACGACGGGTCGGCCCCATCGGATTGCCGAGTGCCACCGGCGAGCTCTCGGTCATGCCGTAGCCCTCGACGAGCAGGCCGCCGGTCGCCTCTTCCCACCGCTGCACCGTCGCGACCGGAAGGCTCATCGCGCCGGAGATCGCGAAGCGGACCGTCGAGAGGTCGATGGTGCCGCGCGCGGCCGCTCGTGCCAGCGCGTCGTAGATGGGCGGCACGGCAGGGAGGAAGGTGGGCGGGGTCGAGCGCGCCGCCGCCGTGACCAGCCCCAGATCGAACGCGGGGAACAGGACGAGCCGTGCGCCGATGCTCATCGCGAACGTGAGGCACAGGGTCATGCCGTAGGCGTGGAACAGCGGCAGCACTCCGTAGAACGTCTCCTGTCCGTCGACGAGTCCTGGCACCCATGCGCGTCCCTGCATCGCGTTGGCCCGGAGGTTCGAGTGGGTGAGGATCGCGCCCTTCGGGACGCCCGTCGTGCCGCTCGTGTACTGCAGCAGTGCGGTGTCGTCCAACGCGGGACCGGGCACGCGCCGGGAGAGATGCCGGTGATCGACCAGGCTCTTCCAGGAGACGAGGTGCCGTGCCTTCGGGGTGCCGGTCAGCTTCGCCCTCGCCTCACGCGCCTTGGGCAGCGGGAGGCGGAGCGCCACGCGCTTCGAGAGCGGCATCGCTGCCGTGATGTCGACGCTCACGATGTGCTCGACCCTGAGGTCGGCGGGAAAACCGGCGACCATGTCGGCCGCCTTGTCCCACACGATGGCGACCCGCGCACCGTGATCCTCGAACTGGTGACGCAACTCGCGGGGCGTATAGAGAGGGTTGTGCTCGACCACGATCGCACCGAGGCGGAGCGTTGCGTAGAAGGCCACGACGTGCTGCGGGCAGTTGGGCAGCACCAGCGCGACCCGGTCGCCCTTGCCGACCCCGAGCCGCCGCAGGCCCTCCGCTGCGCGCGCGACCTGATCTCCGAGCTCCCGGTATGTCGTGACCGCCCCGAAGAAATCGAGTGCCGGACGCCGGCCGAACGCCTTCACGCTCGCCGACAGCATCTCCGGCAGCGTCTGCGTCGGTTCGTCGATCTCTGCGGGGACGCCCGCCGCGTACGAGTCGAGCCAGGGTCGCGATTCCAGGGGATGGGCGCTCATGAGTCCATCCTGCCCGGGAACGACGTCGTCCGCGGTCCCACTTGCAGGACCGATTCACGGATGTCGGGAGAACCGACGGCGATTCGTCCTGCAACCGTGAAACCGTCCTGCATCTGTACCCGAAGGCGAAGAAGCGCGGGCATTTTCGCAGGCCGGTCGCCAGGTGTCCACCACTATCGGGCCTCCTCGTTCGTTGGAAGACTCGGCGCATGGTGTTCATCGGATTCCACGCCTCGCACGAGCAGATCGCACCGAGCGCGCTCCTCGACGCCGTGATCGGTGCCGAGGGCGCGGGGTTCGACGGGGCGATGTGCTCCGACCACCTCGCGCCGTGGACTCCGGGCCAGGGCGAGTCCGGGTTCGCGCTGAGCTGGATCGCGGCCGCGCTCGCGCGCACCCGCTTCTCGATCGGCATGGTCAACGCGCCGGGGCAGCGATACCACCCGGTGATGATCGCGCAGGCGTTCGCGACGCTGGAGGAGATGTTCCCCGGGCGATTCTGGGCGGCGATGGGAAGCGGCGAAGCCGTCAACGAGCACGTGACCGGAGAAGGATGGCCGCCCAAACCCGTCCGCAACGAGCGCCTGCGGGAGAGCGTCGACGTGATCCGGCGTCTGATGGACGGCGAAGAGGTCGACCACGACGGCCTCGTGCGCGTGCATCGAGCCAGGGTCTGGAGCCGGCCGGCAGAGCCCCCGCCGCTGTTCGCAACAGCGGTGAGCGCCGAGACCGCCGCCTGGGCGGCATCGTGGGCGGATGGCCTCGCGACGGTCATCCAGGACCCGGCGGCCCTGCACCGCGTCGTGCGGAGTTACCGCGACGCGGGCGGCACGGGCCCCTGCATCCTGCAGGTGCATCTCAGCCTGGCTCAGAGTGACGACGCCGCGTTCGCGATCGCCCGCGAGGAGTGGAAGAACGGCCTGCTCTCGCCCCCGGTCACCTGGGATCTCGAGCAGCCGGAGGACTTCGAGGCCGCCGTGGCGGGGCTCGACGAGCAGGGGCTGCGGAAGTCGGTCCTGAGCGACCACGACGCCTCGTCGCTGGCCGGCCGCATCGCCGACCTGGCGGGGATCGGCTTCGACCGCGTGTATCTGCACCACGTCGGCACCGACCAGTCGCGTTTCCTCGAGGTCGCGGCATCCGAACTGATCCCCGACCTGAAGGAGCGACTGTGAAGATCACCGACACCAGCGACCTGTGGTGGAAGACAGCCGTGGTCTACTGCCTCGATGTCGAGACCTTCCTCGACTCCGACGGCGACGGCGTCGGCGACCTGCAGGGGCTCGCGCGGCGGATCGACTACCTCTCACAACTGGGTGTGACCTGCCTCTGGCTGATGCCGTTCTACCCGACGCCGGATCGCGACGACGGCTACGACGTCAGCGACTTCTACGGAGTCGACCGCCGCCTCGGCACCCACGGCGACCTCGTCGAGGTGATCCGCACCGCACGCGACCGCGGGATGCGGGTGATCGTCGACCTGGTGATCAACCACACATCCGACCGGCATCCCTGGTTCCTCGCCGCCAAGCGCAGCGTCGAATCGCCGTACCGGGACTACTACGTGTGGCGCAGCGACCCGCCTCCGAAAGGGCAGAAGAACGCCGTGTTCCCCGGGCAGGCGAACGGCATCTGGGGCAAAGACGAGAAATCCGGCCAGTGGTATCAGCACAGCTTCTATGAACACCAGCCCGACCTCAACATCGCGAACCCGCGCGTGCGCGACGAGATCGCGAAGATCATCGGATTCTGGCTGCAGCTGGGCATCTCCGGTTTCCGGGTCGATGCGGTGCCGTTCCTGCTGGAGATCCCGAAGGGGGCCGATATCCCCGAGCCGCACGACCTGCTGCGCGACATCCGTCGCTTCCTGCAGCGTCGGTCGAGCGAGGCCATCCTGCTCGGAGAGGTGAACCTGCCGTACGAGGAGCAGCTGAAGTACTTCGGGGGCGATGAGGGCGACGAGCTCACCATGCAGTTCGACTTCGCGGGGATGCAGGCGCTGTACCTGTCGTTCGCCCGCAAGGATCCTGCCCCGCTGATCGCCGCGCTGCGTGCCCGCCCCGCACTCGGATCGGAGGTGCAGTGGGCGAACTTCCTGCGCAATCACGACGAGCTGACCCTCGACAAGCTCAGCGACGCCGAACGGCAGGAGGTCTTCGAGGCCTTCGCTCCCGACGAACGGCAGCGCGTGTTCGGGCGAGGGATCACACGCCGTCTCCCGCCCATGTTCGAGGGCGATCCGCGCCGGATCCGCATGGCGTACAGCCTGCTCTTCACGTTGCCCGGCACTCCCGTGCTGTTCTACGGCGAGGAGATCGGCATGGGCGAGAACATCGAGATCGCCGGCCGTGAATCCGTGCGCACCCCGATGCAGTGGTCCACCGACCGCAACGGAGGATTCTCGGATGCCGCACCGCGGAGGCTCGTCAGCCGGCCGCCCGCGGACGGCTACGCGCCGGAGCACGTCAACGTCGCCGACCAGCTCGAGGACAGCGGGTCGCTGCTGTCCTTCATCCGTGCCCTCACCTCGCGCTACCGCATCTCGCCGGAGCTGGGGTGGGGCACGCTCGAGGTGATCGATCAGCCCGCCGAGTCTCTTCTGGTCCACTCCCTCGCCGCTGACGTCGGTCGTGTCATCGCCGTGCACAACTTCGCCGAGGTGCCGGTGACGACGACCTTCTCGCTGACCGACGAACCCGACGGGGCGACCCTCCTCGACCTCCTCGAGCCGTCGCATCTGCCACTCGGCCCCGGCGGCACGGCCGAGCTCGAAGTACCTGCCTACGGGTATCGGTGGCTTCGGGTCTCACGGCCCGGCGACGGACGAGTGATCTGACGGACGAGACGGCGGGAGGGACACCATGTCGGATGATCGAGTGCGCGACCCCGCAGACGTCCCGGTCGACCGTCCCCTGGACTCATGGCTGGACGCTCTCGGCCGCCCCACCGGCTCCCCGGGCGGCGGCGCGGCATCCGGAGTGATGCTCGGTATCGCGGCGTCGCTGATGGGCATGGTGGCGGGCTACACCTCAGACAGCGCTGACGCCGAGGAATGCGCTGACAGGCTGGCCCGTCGGCGGAGCGAGGCGCTGCAGGCCGTCGAGGAGGACGGCATCGTGTCGGCGCGCTTCGGAGCCGCGTTGGCCCTGCCCGCAGACGACCCCGATCGCGATCACCGCGTCGGAGTGGCCGCGATCGAAGCTGCGGAATCGGTCGCGAAGCTCGGCACGATCGGGCTGACGCTTCTCACCGAGGCGCGGCTGCTCGCCGTGATCGGCAACCCATCTCTCGCCGTGGACCTCGCGGTCGCCGTCGAAGCGCTCCGAGCCGGACTGTCCGGCGCGTCTCTGAATCTTCGCTCGAACCTGAAGCTCGCTCGAGATCATCACGCTCCTGCATCGCGGCTGGCCGACCTCGGTCCGAACGTCGATCGTCTCTCCGCCGCCGGGCGGGGTGTCGCGCAGCTGGCCGATGAGCTCTCGTCGCGCCTGGATTGAGGCGGGCCCGGAGCCCGAGAGGACCGCTCCGGGCGGGTCACCGGTCGCTGACGAACGGCGCCTCTCGGGGGTAGTCGCCCTGGGCCACGGCATCGGCGATGAACCGGGCGAGGTTGCTGCGCCGAAGGGTGGTGCGGCGACCGGATACGTGAGCATCGTGATCGACCTCGGTCGGCGGGCCGTCGATCAGACGCGGTACCCGTACGAGCGTCCAGTCCAGTCGGCTCCTCTTCCAGGCGGAGTGCTCCGCGACCTTGTCCTTCGCGAGTTCGCCGCCGAGGGTGTTGAGCAGCCAGGAGATGATCTTGTCGCGGCCGCGCTTCCGGTGCGGCCGGTACCGCCGAGCACGGCGATCTTCATCGGTGCTGTCCTTCCGTCAGGTGGAGTGGTGTGGGCTGGGGCGGGTTCTCGACGACAGCGGCTGCGAATCGAGTCAGTAATCGTTCGAACGCCTCGATCTCGTCAGCTGTCCACCCGGCGAGCACACGGGCCAGGTAGGCCCGTCGGAACGCCGCGGATTCGTCGCGGAGCTCGAGGCCCGCATCGCTGAGCGTGAGGGTGCGTCGGCGAGCGTCACGCTCGGCTGACATCTTTCGGAGGTACCCGCCGGCGACCGCGCGGTCGCTGAGTCGGCTCGCCGTCGCTGCGGCGATTCCGAGCCGGTCGGCGACCTCCGCGATGGCGAGACCGTTTGCGGCTTCTCCGACCACATGGACGACGAGAACGGTGGACAGGTCGACGCCCGGTGCTGCTCCTTGGGCGGGACGCCCCGAGGTCGTCGGCGACCACAATCGCCGCATCTCCATCAGCGCTGCGTCCAGACTGGTCAGGACATCCTTCATGCATGTATCATACAGGTATGTCAGTGGATGACCGGCCCGCAGTGTTCGTCACCGGTGCAACAGGATCCGTCGGGTCCGCCGTCGTCGCTCGCTTGCTGGAGCGCGGCGAACGGGTGATCGCGGGCGTCCGCACCTCCGCCGATGTGGCGCGGTTACCGGCAGGCGCCGAAGCCCGCGTCTTCGAATTCAGCTCGGACACCGGGGCGATGAGCGCCGCACTCGACGGCTGCGACCGGCTCTTCCTCCTACGCCCGCCTCCCATCGACGATGTGGAGACATACCTCTTCCCCCTGATCGACGCGGCCATGCAGCGGAAGCTCCGCCAGATCGTCTTCCTTTCCCTTCAGGGTGTCGAGCACAACAAGGGGGTGCCGCACTACCGGGTCGAGAAGCGCCTGGAGGCGGTCGGTGCCCCGTTCACCTTCCTGCGGCCGAACTTCTTCATGCAGAACCTCTCCACGACCTACCGCGACGACATCCGCGATCGAGATGAGATCTATCTGCCGGCCGGCCGTGCGTTCACGGCGTTCATCGATGCGGACGACATCGGTGCCGTGGCCGCTGCCGTCCTCACTGCGCCGGGGCACCTCGGCAAGAAGTACACCCTGAACGGGGAGCAGGCTCTCACCTACCGCAACGTCGCGAGGATCCTCAGCGACGTGCTCGGGAGGACGATCCGCTATGCGCGGCCCAGTGAGGCGGAGTACCTCGCGCGTCTGACCGCGGAGGGTGCGCCGGCTGACTATGTGGCGGTGCAGCGCATGATCTACCGCGTGGTGCGATTCAACATCTCCGCGCTCCCGAACCGTGCCGTCCGCAGGCTCACCGGTCGACCGGCGACCCGGTTCCGCGAATTCGCCCAGCGGGAGCGCGCCGCCTGGGATCGCTGACGCGATGCACCGTCGGTCGGGAGCTCGGCCGTGGGAGCGCGAGCACGCGGCTACCCGACGAACAGCAGGATGATCGAGAGCACGACCGCCGCCGCACCCACACTGGCGAGGGTGATCCCGAGCACGTGAACGGCATGGAGAAGGGGGCGGCGGGGTTCGAAGCGCATCAGGTTCGGATGGTGCTCGCTGACGAACGCGTCGACCTCTTCCCGTCCCTGCCAGTGACCGGATTCGTCCGCCCGGAGCGGGCGCTCCCAGAAGTCCCCGGCGGTGAACCAGCGGGCCCGTGATCGACCGTCCTCCTCGAGGATGAACACCTCTTGTGGCACCCAGCGACCATCGTGCACTTTCACCAGCAGGACGATGAGCAGGAGGGGGAGACCGATCCCGAGGCCGATCCACGAGAGGATCTCGGCGATGGTTCCCACCGCATCGGCAGCGTTCATGGCCGGCTCCGTTCTCCTGAGAACGAGAGTACCGGGGGAGTGCGGCCTCCGATCTCTCCAGTACCCGTGCTGGAGAGATGCACTCTGCGCCGCTCGGCGATGACCCGCGAGTGTAATATGTCTCTAAAGACATTTTCTTGAAGGGTGGCAATATGACCAACGCATCAGTACTCGTGCGTGCCGCCAGAAAGAGTCGCGGCCTCACCCAGCGTGATCTTGCGCAACGAGCCAACGTCGACCAGGGCAGAGTCTCCCGGGTGGAAGGCGGTCGCGAGGCCGAGTTCAGCACCATCGAACGGTTTCTCGGTGGCGCCGGCCACCGGCTGTATTCCGCGCCCACACGGCGGGATGACGCGGCGACCATCGCCGCGACGATCCGCGGTTATCTTCGGGTCGGCGACAAGTACAGCGCTCTCCGTGAACTCATCCAACTGAACGACAACCTGGTCGCCGAGCATGGACTCGTTCGTGGCATTCTCGGCCTCGCTGAGCCGGAGCCGACCGGCGACCGTGCCTGGGATGCTGCCCTCGCAGCCCTCGTGGATCTCCGTCTCAGGGAAGAAGGGATTCCCGCGCCCGCATGGGTTGACGCCCCGAAACGACGCCTCGCGGTGCCGCGTACCCTCGATGTCGATCCTGCAGACCCGACCCCGGCACCCGTGGATGTACCAGTTGAGTTCTTCCAACGCGGCGTCCTCGTCTGGCGCGACACGCTCGCGAGCGTCTGATGGCCGACGCCCTGGGTCGCGACGACATCCTCTCCGGGCTTCGGGAGCTCGTCGGGGAGCTTCACGCAGCCGGTGAAACTGCCGGAATCCGTCTCGTCGGCGGTGCCGCGCTCGCCATCAGAAACTTTGACAGGCGCACCACCGGCGACCTCGACTCTCTTCACGTCCAGCCAGGAAGCGATGACGCCGTTCTCGCAGCGGCCTCACCAGTGGAATGGGAGACGATCTACGACCGAGCAGGTGTCGTCATCCAAGTCGCTTCGAAGGAGGCGCTCCTCGCGATGAAACTCCGGGCCAACCGGCCGGGACGCGATGTGGACGACATTCGTCAGCTTCTCGCCCTCTGCGGAATCGCGGAGGTGGAGGAGGCAGAGGAGCTCTACGGAGACTTCTACCCCGGTGACGGGCTCACCGATCGCGCGGTGGCCATGGTCCAGCGGATTCTTGACGGCGGACTGCCGATGCGAGTGCCGTCCCCCGGCGCGATCGTCATCTGACGTCAGGGTGCTGCCGCGTCGGCTCCTGATCGGGTCTCTTCCCGCGAGTTGCAGAGGCGGGGATGGTTCCGGCGCGTGTCAAGGCCCGGGCCTCGAGCGGGCCGAGACCGTATCGTGGGCGTTCGCCGCCCGATACCCGACGGGCGTCAGGAGGATTCGACGATGACCGATGACTCGCTTCCTACTGAAGCGCTGCTCGATGGGCGCTATCAACTGCACGAGTGCGTCGGGCAGGGTGGGATGGCGCGCGTGTATCGCGCGGACGACGTCCTCCTCGGTCGCACGGTCGCGATCAAGATGCTGCGCGATGAGATGGACGACGCACAGTCGTCCGGTCGTGCGCGCAGTGAGATGACGGTCCTCGCTTCCCTCAACCACCCCGGCCTGGTCACGCTCTACGACGCCCTGCTCGTTCCCGGGCGCGCCGAATACCTGGTGATGGAGTTCGTCGACGGGCCGACGCTGTCCGCCCGCATCGCCCAGGGCCCACTGTCACCGTCGGAGGTCGCCCGGCTCGCCGCCGATCTGGCCGAGGCGCTGCACGTCGTGCACAGCGCGGGCATCGTGCATCGCGACATCAAGCCGTCGAACGTGTTGATGTCGCGGACTCCGCTCCCCGGCAGTCGGTCCGGGGCAAAGCTCGCGGATTTCGGCATCTCCGTCCTCGTCGATGCGGCACGGCTCACGACCCCCGGACTCGTGATCGGAACCGCGGCGTATCTCGCACCGGAGCAGCTGCGAGGCGAGCCTCCCGCTCCGCCCGCCGACATCTATTCGCTGGGACTGGTGCTGCTCGAGGCCCTCACCGGCACGCGCGCCTTCCCGGAGGCCGAGGGCATCGGCGCCGCGATGGCCAGACTCATCGAGACGCCGGAGGTACCGGCGTCGCTGGGAGACGAGTGGTCTGCCCTCCTGGCCCGGATGCTGGCGGCGGATCCCGCCGACCGACCTCGTGCCGCGGAGATCTTCGCTGTGTCGTCGGACCTCGCGATGTCGCCGATCGCGCCTCCCCGACCTGCCGTCCCGCCTCGTCCCCCCGTCCCGGCAGCGGTGGCCGCGGGAGTGGCGGTCGCGGGCGCGGCAGGGGCGGGCATGGCGATGGCCGCGACGGGCACGGCGTCACCGTCGGCGACCACCCCGACTCTCCTCCTTCCCGCCGGAGCCGTGCGCCCGCGCGGTCAGGCGGAACGCAGAGCCCGGGGGCGTCGCCGGGGGATCATCGGCGGTGCGGTGGCCGCGGCGGCGGTCGCGGCATCCGTGCTGACCGGAGTGTGGCTCTCGGGACTCAACGCCGTCGATCCGGACGTGACCGACACCGTGGACACCGAGCAGACTCCCGCGCCGACGCCGGAACCGTCGACGACACCCGTGAACGCTCCCGAGCAACCCGCCGTGCCCGTCGTGCCGGTCGAGGACACCGAGCCCGATGTCGGCGAACCGGACGACGAGCAGTCGGAGGACGAGCAGAAGGCGGCCGAGAAAGCTGCAGAGAAAGCGGCCGAAGAGGCGGAGAAGGCGCAGCAGAAGGTCGAGGAAGAAGCCAGGAAGCAGGCGGAGAAGGTTCAGAAGGAGGCGGAGAAGCGGGGAGACGGATAGGTCTGCCGCCCGAGGGACTGTTCCCGCGAGACGATGGGCCCCGCCTCAGGAGGAGGGGCCCATCGTGGATGAGACGTCAGGGGAGGTCGGCGACGTCGAGGTCGTCGTCGTCCTCGTCCACCTCTTCGTCTTCGCTGTCATCGGTGGACGGCATGTCCGGGTCGATGCCCACGGCGTCGACGAGGGGAGCGTCATCGGGGTTCGTCTGCGGGTCTGACATGGGAGGCTCCGTTCGGCTGAGGGGCGGGACGATCAGTCTCGCCCCGCCGGCCCGTGCACGCGTGCCCATTGACAGACCCGTGCACCGGGCCGGACAATCCCGGGCGCCGGCGGCTCGTCCGCCGTCGAGCTCAGTCGGTGGCCAGCGGAGGCAGGTGCGGGATCGGGCATCGTGAACATCTCTGCTGCCGGTGGCTCGCCGAGTGCACGGCCTGCCCACGAGTGCACGGCCTGCCCACGAGTGCACGGCCTGTCGACGCGGATACCCCGTGTATTCGGCGAGAAGCCGTGCACTCGGCGGAGGTGAGCGACGGAGGTGAGAGGGGGAAGGGGTGCGAGGGAGGGTGCGGTCAGCGCCGCACCCGCGCGCGGGTCTTCGCGACGCTCGCGAGAGTCGCCCGCACCGGGGTTCCCAGGTATAGGCCGAGCGAGGCGCCCGATGCCAGCCCGATGCCGATCACTGCGGCGTCGATGAGCGATCCGCCGGCGACCAGCATCCCCGTGGAGGTTCCGGTGGCGTGCACCATCTCCAACAGGCCCTGGAACACGGCGACACCGGGAACGAGGGGGACGATGGCCGCGGTCGTCACGGCGACGGAGGGCACGTGCAGGTTGCGCGCGATCAGCATCCCGAGGAAGCTCGCGAGCAGAGCACCGACCGCGCTCGCCGCAGCCGGGTGCAGGTTCAGCGCGACCGAAGCCGAGTAGCCCGCGAGAGTCACCGCGCTGAGCAGAGCGCTCACCAGGATGATGCGGATGCCGGCGCCGTTGAACACCGCCACGGCGATCGCGATGATGATCGCGCCGGTGAACTGGTTCAGGATCGGGCCGAACGGCGCGGGGTCGTCGGGGAGGTCCATGGTGAACCCCAGGACGCTCCCGAGCTCCAGGCCGACGAGGATGCCGATCACCACGCCGAGGGTCTGCATCGTGAGATCGAGGATGCGCCCGCCGGCGGTGAGCGCGAAGCCGTCGATCGCGTCCTGCGCCGCACCGACCACGGTGAGCCCGGCCAGCATCAGCACGATGCCCGAGGCCACGATGATGGAAGGCCGGATGCCGACGAACGGCTCTACACCCGCCGAACCCAGCGCCGAGACCACCACTGCCACGACGGTGGTCACGAACCCTCCGGCGATCTGGCTGAAGAACAGCGGCACCCGCAGCCGTGCGAGACCCGCCTGGGTGAGTGCCGCGCACAGTGCGGCGACGAACGTGAGACCGACGATGATCGGGGAGGCGCCGAGCATGATGCTGACACCGACCGCGAGCAGGGCGCGCGCGACGATGACGACCGGCTGCTGATAGCGGAACGGAACCCGTCGAATCGCCCGGAACGCCGTGCGCGCGGATTCGAGGTCGAGCCCGTCGTCGATGTCGGCCACGAGTGCCTGCACGCGCTGCAGCTTGGCGTGATCGGGGGCGGTGACCCGTACGACGCGCACCAGGGTCTCGGGCCAGACCTCGCCGCTCAGGTGGAACGACACCGTGATCGAGTTGTAGGTGACGTCGACCTGCACGCCCTTCATCCCGTACGCGTCGCAGACCCGGGTGATCGCGAGGGTCACCTCATGGGCGGAAGCGCCGACCGCGAACATCGACTCGCCGATGCGCGTCGCGAGGTCGAGCACTCGGGGCACCGTGCGTTCGTCGATGACGGGCAGGACCTCCGTGTGCGCGACCGTGGAGGGATCGGTGTGCAGCAGGCGGCGCACGGAGGAGAGCAGCGGCCGGCGGGGTGTCGCGGACATGTCGTCCATTCTCCCGGACGCGGGCCGTCCGCCGCGGTCTCAGTCCTGCGCGAAGATCTCGGGGTGCGCGCCGATGAGCTCGGCCTGCTCCGTCCACGAGAGGCCCACGATGCTCAGCACCACGCGCACGACCGTCGAGTCGGCATCGGTCGTGGTGAGCCGCAGCTCGCGCAGGGTCGCCCGCGCCGTCTCCTCGATGAGGAAGGCGAGCAGCTCGGCCGGCATGTCTCCACGGAACGCCCCGGATTCCACTCCGGCCCTCGTCAGGTCGCGGATTCTTCGGCGCAGCGGTGCCAGGGCGAGCACGGTGTCGGTCAGATGCGCATCATCGAGGGCGATGTTGGCCGACGCGCGCACGGCCGAGGCCTCCCGCCACAGTCGCGTCGCCATCCGCGCCAGCGTGACGCGCGGGTCGGATTCGTCGGTGGCCTCGGCGATCGCGTTGAACCGCTGCGCGCCGACCGCGATCACCTCGCGCAGGAGGCTGTCGCGGTCGGCGAAGTGGCCGTAGACGGACCGCCGCGTGAGGCCGGCGGCCTGTGCGATCACGTCGAGCGACGCCGTCGGGTTGGTCGCGAGCACGGACTGCGCCGCGCGCAGCAGGGCCTCGCGGTTGGCGAGCGCATCGCGACGACGTCGGGGATTCGGTGCGGTCACTTCGGGGTCCTTTCGCGCAGACACAGGAGTCACGACATCAACTTGGTCGATGCGAGTGCGTCGACGAGCTTGCGGTTGTACGTCATCAGGGGGCGCCGGAGCACGAGCCCGAGGAGCAGCGCGGGGATGATGAACAGTGCGAGCGCGCCCAGCGACCACCAGAAGTCGCCCTGGTAGACGCCGGCGATCGCCGATCTCACCATGTTCACCGCATACGTCGCGGGGAGGAACGGGCTGATGCTCTGGAACCAGTCGGGGAGCAGCTGCAGCGGGTACGCGCCGCCCGACCCCGAGATCTGGATCACCAGCAACAGCACCGAGAGGGCCTTGCCCGCGTTGCCGAACGCGACCACCGCCGTGTAGACGATGAGCGTGAACACGGTCGAGATCGCCCACCCCGCCAGGATCAGCAGGAGCGGATGCGCGGGTTCGACCTGCACGAAGAGGATCAGCCCGAGGGTCAGTAGCGTGCTCTGTGCGAGCCCGACCAGGCCGAAGATGCCGTAGCGGCCGAGGTACTTCTGCGTCGGGGTGAGTTCTGGGCGATCGGGGAGCGTCTCGGCGTTCACGTCGACGCGGATCGTCACGGTCATCAGCAGTGCACCCACCCACAGGGCCAGGATCATGTACAGCGGTGCCATGGCCGCGCCGAAACCGGCCACCGGGAACACCGCGGTGCGGTCCACGCGTACGGGTTCGGCGAGAGAGGTGGCGAGCACGCCGGGATCGGCGCCCATCAGCTCGCTGAGATCGCCGGTGTCCGCGGCCTTCGTCATCGCCTGCTGCACGGTGTCGAACCGGTCGGCCAGCGTGTTCAGCGACGCCGACAGTTGCGTGGTGGCCTCCTGCGCGCGCGACAGGGTCGACTGCACGGAATCGGATGCTCCGGAGAGACCGGACGTGATGCCGGAGAGGTCGGAGCGGATCGCCGACACGTCGGAGCCGATCTGCGTGAGGGTCGACGCGAGGGAGTTCAGCTGGGCTTTCAGCCCGTTGTCGTACGTGCTCCGTGCGTCGTTGATCGCCTTCTTCGCTGCGGCGACGGCGGCGGTGATCTCCTGGTGCGAGCTCTGCGCCGAGTCGTTGCCGGCCGCGATCTCGGTCGCCGCGGTCTGGAGGCGCTCCTGCAGTGCCTGCTGCCGGGCGATGGCCTCGTCGAGCCGGCTGATCACGGCGTCGAAGTCGGGCTGCGCGGATTCGGGAAGGTTCGGTCCGATCTCGGTCTCCAGGGTGTTCTTGACCGCGGAGTACTGATCGATCTGCTGCTGCACGCGCTCGGCGAGAGTGGTGATCGCCTGCACCTGACTGCCGCTGAGCGAGTCGGCGCCGGCGTACAGCTCGTCGATGCGCTGGCCGACGGCGTCGTAGCTGCTCGACGTCGCCGCGAGTGCATCCGCCAGGGACTGCGATGCCGTCTGCAGGGTCGACTTCAGTGTGCCCGCGGCGTCCACCCCGTTGCCGAGCGCGCCGGAGGTGTCGGTGAATGCGTCACCGGCCGAGCCGACCAGGCCGGAGGCGCTGTCGAGCAGCGGCCGACTGGCCTCCAGCAGAGCAGTGAAGGTGTCGGCCGTGTGCGCTCCGGACCGCAGCTGATCTCCCACGCTCCCGAGGCGCGCCTCGATGCGGGTGAGTGCGGCCTGCGTGTCCTCATCGGTGAGATAGTCCGACATCGACGAGACGAGGCCGAGAGCCACGTCGCCGAGCGTCTCGGCGAAGGTGCTGCTGATCGCGGACGAGACCCCTTCCGCCCCCTGCCCGGTGATCTTCGGCGCCAGGGCGTTCTTCTTCTCGTTCGTGTAGAGCGCGATGTGCGTGCGGTCGCCGCCGTCGGCGTAGAACGTCAGCATGTCGGCGCTGAACGTCTCGGGCAGCACGATGGCGGCGTAGTACTCGCCCGACTTCGTCCCGTCGACCGCGTCGTGCTCATCGGTGATGACCCAGTCGAGCTGGTCGTTCCCGCGAAGCTGGGAGAGGACCTGTTCGCCGACGTTCACGCGGATCGGCACGAGGTCGCTCTCGTATCCGGCGTCGGTGCTCGCGACCGCGATCTTCAGGTCCTTCGTGTTCGCGAACGGATCCCAGCTGGCGATGACGTTGAACCAGGTGAACAGCGACGGGATGACGACGAGTCCGAACAGGACGATGCACGCCATCACGTTCTGGGTCGCGTGCCGCACGTCGCGCGCCGTCAGGTGCAGGATGTCCCTCATGCGCGGTCCTCTCCTTCTGCGCTCCGGTGTTCGTCGGTCGTGCGCTCGTCTTCGTCCGCGAGTGCTTCTTCGGTCTGCTCGGCGGTGTTGTGAGCGGTGGTCTGCGCGATGTCCTGCTCGGCATCCTGCTCGTCGGCGGTCTGCTCGGCGTCCGGTCCGATGCGGGGCTCCACTTCCGCCTCCGTCGTCGTCTCCGGGTATGGCTGCGTGGCCGGCTCCGGCTCGAACCACTCGGTGAGCAGGGCATCGGCCTCCGCGCCGGCGGCCGGAGCACCCGGCACATCCGGCGCCTCGGGCGTCTCGGCCGTCTCGGCCGCGGTCGTGGCGACCGGTGCGTGCCCGACCGTGTCGAGCGACGCGTCCGCTGAGGCGGGCATGACCGCGTCGCGGCCGGCGGGCCCGACGAGGGCGAGCTCACGCAGCTCGGCGTCGTCGAGAGAGGCGACCTCCGCGCCGTTCTCGAAGCTGTGCTTGATGTACTCGATGGCCACGAGGAATCCGATGACGAGCAGGATCCAGAGCGTCCACAGGCCCAACAGCAGCGCCTTCGATCCGGGGAGCGCCCAGGTGATGACCCCGAGCACGACGAGCCCGGCGACCCCCGTGAGCACCGTCGCCTTCAACAGGGTCGGGTAGCGGCGGGTGAACGGCTCGGCGCGTCGAGCGAGGTCTTCGCGGTACTCGCGGCGGTTCGAGAGCGCGCGGATCACGTCGGTGAGCCGGTACCCGCTGCCAACGACCTGCACCTTCTCGCCGATCAGGAGGTCGGTCGCGAGCACCTGCCGGTTGAAGAGCAGGGTGAAGTTCGCGAGCCGGCGGCGGAGCACGAGCCCGATGAGGAACGCCAGAACGACGAACACGGCGAGGGCGCCCAAGTAACGCCAGTAGTGGCCGTCGTAGAACCCTCCGATCGTCTCGCGCATGGCGTCGATGCCGTACGAGAACGGGAGGAGCGGATAGATCGCCCGGAAGAATCCGGGCATCAGCTCGATCGGGTACAGGCCGGATGCTCCGGGGATCTGCATGATCACGAGCAGGATGCACAGGCCGCGGCCGACGTGGCCGAACGCGACGCAGAGGGCGTAGATGATGCTCACGTACGCGAGGGCGAGGAGCACTCCGGTGCCGACGAAGGCGGCAGCGCTGACGGTCTGCACGCCGATGATGAGGTTTCCGGTGCACACGATCAGCGCCTGGCCGACGGCGAGCGTCGCGAAGAGGAAGAAGCGGCCGAAGTAGGCCTCGCGCACGGTGACCCCCTCGACGCCCTCGGTGTCGACCTCGACGCGGAAGATCACCATGAGCACGAAGGCGCCGATCCACAGCGACAGGTTCGTGAAGAGTGCGGCCATCGCCGACCCGTAGGTGTCGACGGGGAACACCAGGTGCTCGTCGACCTCGACGGGGGAGGAGATGAACTGGGCGATCTGCTCGGGCTCCAAGTCGGTCAGCGTGCCCAGCAGACCCCATTCGGATGCGGCGTTGAGGGCGACGACGTCGGTGCGCGAGGTCTGCAGGCCCTGCTCGATGCCGGCGAGGTCGCCGTCGAAACTCTCCAGTGCCGACGAGGTGGCCACGAGCTGGGAGTCCAACCCGGCCAGCAGCTGATCGGCCTCGGCGAGCACGCCCTTCTGCGCATCCAGTGCCGCCGAGAGCGATCCGACGCTCGACGACAGCTGCGACATGGCGCTGTTCAGCGAGGGGACGGTGCGGGTGAGGATGTCGCGCATCGCCGACGACGCATCCCTGGTGTCCTGCATCGCCTTGTCGACCGCGTCGGCCGTCGCCTGAACGGAGCCCACGGTGTCGGACGCGCTGGCCTTGAGGTCCTTCAGGTCTGCGAGCAGCTGCTGGTCGGTGGCGTTGCGCTGCTGCAGCGAGGCGATGACCTCGGTGAGCTGCTGCTTCGTCTCTTCGCTGAGGTCGGTGCTGTCCACGAGGGTCTGCAGACGCGCTGCGGCCGCTTCGTTCGCCTCGAGCACGTTCGAGACGTCGTCGATCCCGGCGTCGATGCGCACACCCGCCTGCTCGAGGCTCTGGGTGAGACGGGTGATCGAGACGTTCGCCTTCGACGATGCATCGGCGAGCAGCGTGGTGCCCTGGAGGAACGCGGTGGTGGCGCTGTCGGTGAAGGCGATCACCTCCTTCTGCGTCTCGGCGATGATCGATTGCGTCTGGGCGAGCGACTTCTGCACGTCGCCGAGCGTCTTGTCGACGTCGCCGAGCGTGCTCCGTGCAGAGGCGAGCGTGCCGCGCGACGAGGTGAGGCCGTCCTGCGTCTCGGCGAGGTTCTCCCGCGCCGACGAGATGGTCTGCGCCGCCTGGTCGAACGCGTTGAGGGTGTTGTCCCTGGCGTTCAGCAGTCGCAGCTCGGTGGAGTCGCCGACGTCTTTGAGGGCGTTCGTCGCGGCGAGAGCCACCTGCTCCTTGAAGGCGGTGGTGACCTGCTTGTCGAGTTCGGAGGCGCCGACGTCGGTGATCTTGGGCGCGATCGCCCCGGCCTTCTCATTGACGTAGTACTCCAGCGCCGGCTGGGTGAAGTCGCCGCTGGTGATGCTGAGCAGGTCTTCGCTGAACTGTGCCGGGATGACGATGGCGGCGTAGACGTCGCCCTTCTTCACGGCCTCCTGAGCTTCGTCCTCGCCCATGAATGTCCAGCCGAGCTGGTCGTCGTCCTCGAGCTGCGCGGTCACCTGCTCGCCGATGTCGACGTGACCGGTGAGGTCGGAGGTGGCGCCCTCGTCGAGATCGACCACCGCGACGCGGATGTTCGCGGTGTTGGCGTAGGGGTCCCAGAAGGCGTTGATGTTGAACCACGCGTACAGGGCCGGGGTGATGAGCACCCCGATGATGATGATCCAGGCTTTGGGCACGCGGGAGAGTCTCTTGACGTCGCGCTTGTAGACCCGCCAGCTCTGTTTCACAGGACGAGTTTACACAATACGTGCACACGAGCGTGCAAGTTAGCTGAATGCTCCGGACGGGTGCGCGTCAGTTCAGGGTCGTGACCGTCAACTCGTTGGTGGCGGTGTCGCACATCGTGAGCTGCCACACGGGCGAGCCGTCGTCCATCACCCGCGCCATCTCGACGATGAGCGGACTCGGGTACTGCTCACCCGAGAGCTGGGCCGCGCTGTAGGCGCTGCTGCCGTTCAGCTGTTGCTCCGCCTCGGTGAGCTCCGTCTCGCCGGTCGAGAGGACCTCCAGGGTGCGGACGTCGACCAGCGACTCCCGGCCGAAGCTCGGGTCGTCGACGCGCTCGCCGAATCCGTCCTCACGGGTGTCGGCGCTGCGCAGTCGCCACGCGAAGTCGTCGTCGACCCACTCGAGGCGCAGGCCCACGACGGTGCCGCCGATCGCCTCGGACTCCCCGGGCAGGGATTCGAGGAAGTCGGAGGGCCAGGAGACCTCCGCGGGGAGGCAGGTGCCGGGGAACCCGTCGCCGACGGCCGCCGGCGCGCTGGGGACGCTCGCCGCGGAGCAGCCGGCGCAGGCCAGGATCCCGGCGAGGACGAGTGCGCTCGCGCGCAGCCTGGGGGGAATGGGCATCGGTGCCTCCATGGTCGTCGACGGCTTCTGGGAGCCTAGCCCGCGTCGTGGCCGCGCCCGGCCGTCCGTCGCTCATCGCGGCGCGATCGGCGAGGCGACTCCGATCAGTCCGCGCAGTTCCGCGGCGGTGACGTCGGCTCCGAACGCCGGGTTCCCGGGTTGGAGCACCGCTCCGGCCGCCAGGGTGTCGATGATCACGGCGTCGAAGCCGAGCCTGTCTATCACCTCCGCGACGCGGGCGAGGTCGCCAGGTTCGTCACCCGCGACGGCGATCGCCTTGCGCCGGCTGCTCCTGCCGGTCGGGACTCGTCTTCGAGGTCGTGATAGCCCATGTGATTCAGCGCCTTCACGACCCGTGACTGCGGCAGGAACTCCCGCACGAGCTCGCTGGTCGAGGTGCGCGGATCGCTCAGATCGTCACGGATGCCGTCGGTCTCCCACCAGTAGTTCATGGCGTCGAGCACCAACGTCCCGCGCAGCTGTTCGACCGGGAGCGTCCGGTACTTGCCGAGCGGAAGAGCCAGGATGACGGCATCCGCCTCGCCTGCCGCCTCTTCAGCCGTCACCGCGGTCGCGCCCGGTGCGAAGACGTCGATGGTGAGCGCGATCCGCTCCGGAGCGCCCGAGCCGGCGATGAGCACGCGGTATCCCGCGGCGAGGGCGAGGCGGGCGATCGTGGTGCCCACCTTGCCCGCGCCGAGGATGCCGATGGTCGTGATGGTGTCGTTCATGTCGATCCCCCTCACGCGTGGACGGCCTTGCCGTCTTTCGTGATCCGGGCCACGCCGGGGTCGCCGAACGCGCCCTCTCCCGGGTCGTCGGCGAGCAGCTCGCGCACGCGCGGGGCGACCTTCTCTCCGAAGAGGCGGATGCTGTGCTCGCGCACGTCCTTCGGCAGATGCATGATGTCGTACTTCAGGTCGAACCGGGACAGGTGATTGCTCCGCACGGCGGCCGCGAGCTTGTGCGCGACGGTCTCGGGGGAGCCGACGTACAGCGCGCCGGTGTCGACCTCCTCCTCGTAGCGCTCGAGCGTGGGTGCGTAGAAGCCGCGCTCCTTGCTCATCTGCGTCACGACCGGCTCCCAGTGCTTCCAGTGCACGTTCTTCGCCTCGTCGTCGGTGTCGGCGATGAGGCCGAGCGAGTGCTGCCCGATCGGCAGCTCCGCCCGCCCGAACTGTTCCAGTGCACGCAGGTACAGGCGCGCGTGGCCGGCGAAACGTTCGGGGCGTCCGCCGATGATCGCCATCATCAGAGGTAGTCCGTTCTCGGCGGCGCGGATGACGGAGTCCGGGCTGCCGCCGATCCCGATCCACGCCGGGATGCCGCCCTCCGGCATACGCGGCTGCAGTCGCACGTTCTCGAGCGGGCTGCGGTAGGAGCCGCTCCAGGTGACGCGCTCCTCGCGCATCAGGCGCAGGAACAGGTCGAGCTTCTCCTCGAAGATCCGCTCGTACTCGGCGATGTCGTATCCGAAGAGGGGGAACGACTCGATCGCCGACGCCCGTCCGAGGATGAGCTGGGCGCGTCCGCTCGAGAGTCCGTCGACGGTCGCGAACTCCTGGTACAGACGCACCGGGTCCTGCGTCGAGAGCACCGTGACCGACGAGCCGAGCCCGATCGTCGACGTGGCCTGCGCAGCGGCGGCTAGCAGCACGGGGGTCGCGGAGTCCATGTGCCCCTCGCGGTAGTGCTCGCCGATGCTGAACACGTCGAGGCCCACCGACTCGGCGAGCTGCGCCTCTTCGACGAGCAGCCGCAGCGTCTCGCCGTCCGACAGGATGCGGCCGCCGTCCGTCGCCACCTCGCCGAAGGAGTTCAGCCCGAACTCGAGTTCCGTCATGTCCATCACGACCCTTCTCCACGGCACCGGTCTCTCCGGATTGACGTGTCAACTCCATGCAACCGTATGATTGACGTATCAATTCCCGGAAGGCGCCATGACCGAAGAACGACGACGCCGCACGCCGACACCCGAGCAGCTGCGCATCTGGCGGGGCTTCGTCGAGACGAATGAGACGTTGCGTGCCCGTCTTGCGGCGCAGCTGCAGAGCGAGTCGGCGCTCTCCTCCGGCGACTACCAGGTGCTGCTCGCGCTGAGCGAGGCCGACGGACGCACGGCCCGCTCGTCCGAACTCGCGGCCCTCATCGACTGGGAGCGCAGTCGGCTGTCACACCACCTCGGGCGGATGGAGAAGCGTGGGCTGGTCCGACGCGTCCCGTGCGCCGACGGCGTGCACGGCGTCGACGTTCTTCTCACCGAGACCGGAGCCGACGCGTTCCGGGCGGCGAACGTGCCGCATCTGCACGCCATCCGCTCCCTGTTCGTCGATGCGCTCACACCCGAACAGCTCGCGCAGGTCGACGGCATCACCGCCGCGCTGCAGCGGCACCTCGGGCTCGACGCCATCGGCAGCGGGGGCGACGGGGCTTCGCGTGATGGCGACCCGA
Source organism: Microbacterium sp. NPDC055988 (assembly GCF_042269505.1). Lineage (NCBI taxonomy): Bacteria > Bacillati > Actinomycetota > Actinomycetes > Micrococcales > Microbacteriaceae > Microbacterium > Microbacterium sp. NPDC055988. The sequence continues at coordinate 497,440 of NZ_JBHJXY010000001.1, read as the reverse complement.
GCTCACCTCACTCGAAGACGGGGCTCAGGAAGCGACGCTCGTAGCGGCGGATGCACTGCGTCCGCCGCGCGAAGTCGAATGCCTCGACGCACTCCGGATCGGTCTTCGACGCGGTCCGGTAGCCCTCGTACTCCGCGAGCGAGGGGAAGGTGAACAGCGCGAACGCCTCGTCGCTGTCGCCCTCGCTCGGCAGGAAGTAGCCGTGGTGCGTGCCGCCGTGCTTGGCCACGAGTCGGATCCAGGTGCGACCGTACTCGGTGAAGTCGTCGAGCTTGTCGGGGTCGATCTCGTAGCGCAGGTGAACGGTGATCATGCCCCGATCCTGTCAGAGCACCGAGGCCGCCTGACGCGCCATGCCGACGGCGACATACTCGGCGGGCTCCGGAACCTCGACCGGGAGTCCGAAGACCAGTGGGGCGATCTCGCGCACGGCCTGCGACTGCGCGCCGCCGCCCACGAGCAGCACACGTTCGAGCGGGATGCCGAGCTCTCGCAGCGCGTGGAGCCCGAAGCGGAGCCCGCCGAGCATGCCCTCGACCGCGGCCCTGGCGAGGTTCTCGCGGGTGGTCGAGGCGAGCGTCATGGCGTTCAGGCTTGCGGTGGCGTCGGGCAGGTTGGGGGAGCGCTCGCCCTCGAAGTATGGGACGAGCTCGACTCCGCCCGCGCCCGGCTCCGCGGTCAGGGCCAGCACGCTCAACCCGTCGTGGTCCACTCCGAGGAGACGCGCGATCACATCGAGCACGCGGGCGGCGTTGAGCGTGCAGACCAGCGGCAGGTAGCCGCCGTCGGCATCCGCGAACCCCGCGACGATGCCGGTCGGCTCCGCGACCGCTCGGTCGGTCACGGCGAAGATCGTGCCCGAGGTGCCGATCGAGACGACCACGTCGCCCGTCCGCGCGCCGAGGCCCAGCGCCACGGCGGCGTTGTCTCCTGCACCAGGGGCGACGCGACGCCCTGCGGCATCCATCACGGATTCGCGCGGCCCGAGCACTCGGGGCAGCGCCGCGTCATGGCCGAGGGCGGCGATGAGCAGCTCGCGGTCGTACTCGCCCGTGGCCGGGTTCCAATAACCGGTGCCCGAGGCGTCCGACCGGTCGGTCACCAGCTCGTCGAAGTCGGGACGCTCGGGGCCGAATCCGCGCAGCCGCCAGGTCAGCCAGTCGTGCGGCAGGGCGACGGCGGCGACACGAGCCGCGTTCTCGGGCTCGTGGTCGCGCAGCCAGCGCAGCTTCGTGATCGTGAACGAGGCGACCGGCACGAGCCCGGTACGGTCGGCGAGGGCTGCGGCCCCGAACTCGCCGATCAGGTCTTCCGCCGCCTGTGCGGAACGGGTGTCGTTCCACAGCAGGGCGTCGCGGATGACGCGGCCCTGGGTGTCGAGGGCGACCAGGCCGTGCTGCTGCCCGCCGATCGCCCAGGCTGCGACGTCGTCGAGGCCTCCCGCTTCCGCGATCGCTGCCTGAAGAGGGACCCACCACGCCTCGGGATCGACCGAGGAGCCATCCGGGTGCGGGGCGCGACCGGAGCGCACGACGGCACCCGTCTCGGAGTCGACGACGACGACCTTGCAGGACTGGGTCGAGGAGTCGACCCCGAGGACGAGTGCCATCGCCGGACTCAGCGCGCGCCGAGCAGGTGCTCGGTGGCGAGCTGCTGCAGGCGCACGAAGCCGAAGCCCTTGCCGCCGAGGTATGCGTTCGCGTCGAAGTCCTCGTAGGCGGAGCGGTCGGCGAGGAAGTCGTCGTACGACTCGCCCTCGTTCAGCGTCGGGGTGGAGAGTTCGGCGACCTTCGCGGCGGCCAGGGCCTCCTGCACCTCGGGGTCGGCGCGGAAGGCCGCGGCGCGCTCCTTCAGCAGCAGGTACGTGCGCATGTTGGCCGCGGCGGATGCCCAGACGCCCGCCTCGTCCTCGGTGCGCGAGGGCTTGTAGTCGAAGTGGCGGGGGCCGTCGTAGGCGGGAATCGCGGTGGTCCCTGAGCCTGTCGAAGGGCCGCCGTTCTCGAGCAGGTCGACGAGCGAGAACGCGTTGTGCAGGTCGCCGTGGCCGAACACCAGGTCCTGGTCGTACTTGATGCCGCGTTGGCCGTTGAGGTCGATGTGGAAGAGCTTGCCGTGGAACAGCGCCTGGGCGATGCCGGCCGTGAAGTTGAGCCCAGCCATCTGCTCATGCCCGACCTCGGGGTTCACGCCCACGAGCTCGGGGCGTTCGAGCGAGTCGATGAACGCGATCGCGTGGCCGAGCGTGGGCAGCAGGATGTCGCCGCGGGGCTCGTTGGGCTTCGGCTCGATCGCGAAGCGGATGTCGTAGCCCTTGTCGGTCACGTAGTCGCCGAGCAGGTTCACGGCCTCGCGGTAGCGCTCCAGAGCCGCACGCACATCCTTGGCGGAGTCGTATTCCGCACCCTCGCGGCCGCCCCACATCACGAAGGTCTTGGCGCCGAGCTCGGCACCGAGGTCGAGCTGGCGGAACACCTTGCGCAGCGCGAAGCGGCGCACCTGGCGGTCGTTCGAGGTGAAGCCGCCGTCCTTGAAGACGGGCGCGCTGAAGAGGTTGGTGGTGACCATCGGCACGATCAGACCGGTGTCGGCGAGTGCGCCCTTGAGGCGGTCGATCTGGGTCTGGCGCTCGGCATCCGTCGATCCGAACGCGAAGAGGTCGTCGTCGTGGAAGGTGAGGCCGTAGGCGCCGAGCTCGGCGAGCTTCTCGACCGCGTGGACGACGTCGAGCGCCGGACGGGTCGGGCCGCCGAACGGGTCGGTGCCGTTGTAGCCGACGGTCCAGAGCCCGAAGGAGAACTTGTCGTCGCGGGTGGGGTTGGGCATGATCGCTCCTCTGCGAATGCTGCGGGCGCACGGGATGCACGGACGCAATAAGTTGTGCTTCACAACATAACCGATGACAGCAGGCATCCGCACCCCTAAAGTGGGAACGTGCCCCCTGAATCCGCTGCCCCGCGCTCCCGCGAAGCGAACCTGGCGTGGATCCTCTCGATCGTCCATCACGAGGGCCCCCGTTCTCGCTCGGCCCTGACCGAGGCGACGGGTCTCAACCGCTCGACCATCGCCGCGCTGGTTGCCGAGCTCGTGGGCGCCGGCCTCGTCGATGAGCGGCCGCCGGAATCCTCGGCGCGGGCGGGTCGGCCGTCTCCCGTGGTCGCACCCTCCGCCGACGTCGTCGCGATCAGCGTGCACCCCGAGGTCGACGCGGTCGAGATCGCCGCCGTCGCCCTCGACCGCAGCATCCGCGTGCGCGAGCGCATCGTCAACACCGCCCCACCGACCACGGCCGATGTCGCCGCACTCGTCGCCGAGCGTGTCGACGGCTGGCGGACGGATGCCCTCGCCGACTGCGCCGTGATCGGCATCGGCGTCGCGGTGCCGGGGCTCGTGCGCTCGGCCGATGGCGTGGTGCGCAACGCCCCGCACCTCGGCTGGATCGACGAGCCGCTGGCCGCGATGATCCAGGACGCGACGGGCATCCGTACCGCCGTCGACAACGACGCGACCCTCGGTGCGCTCGCCGAGCACCTCTTCGGCGCCGGGCGCGGCATCGACGAGCTCGTGTACCTCAACGGCGGCGCCTCCGGCATCGGCGGTGGGCTCGTGATCCACGGTCTGGCCGCCACCGGCGCGAGCGGCTACGCGGGAGAGTTCGGGCACAACCGGCCCGGCATCGACGGCGCCGACCGTCGCACCGATGACGGCGTGCTCGAAGACGAGGTGAATCGCCGGCACCTGCTCGACCTCCTCGAGCTCGACGACGCCGACGACGACGAGCTCGCCGCAGCCCTCGCCGCTGCCGAGGCGCCCGAGGTGCAGGCGGAACTCGTCAGGCAGGCGAAGATCCTCGGAAGCGCGCTGGCGAACGCGGTCAACGTGCTCAATCCGGCTCTCGTGATCCTCGGGGGCTTCCTGGCGCTGGTCGACGAGGGAGCGCACGACCGGCTGGTCGACGAGGTCTCGCGACTGGCGATGCCCGAGAGTGCCGCCGCTGTCGCGATCCGCGCCGCCGAACTCGGCTCCGATCGGCTGCTCGTCGGTGCGGCCGAGCTGGCGTTCCGTCCGCTGTGGGGGAGCACCCGGACGTTCGACGCGTCCCGCTGAGCGCAGGGTCCACCGGCCGGAATACTCCCGGTCCCCCCGATGCGGCCGGACACTACGCTGAGTCTCGTGACGAACTCGCGCGACATGGTCCACATCCCCGGCGGCACGTTCCTGATGGGGTCCGACGACTTCTATCCCGATGAGCGGCCGGCGCACCAGCGCGAGGTCGCGTCGTTCTTCATCGACCGGTACCAGGTCACGAACGAGCAGTACGCCGAGTTCGTCGACGCGACCGGGTACGTCACGGTCGCCGAGCGTCCGCTCGATCCTGCGGCCTTCGCGGGTGCCGATCCCGCCGATCTCGTCCCGGGAGCGATGGTGTTCACCCCGACTGCCGGTCCGACGAATCTGGGTGACTGGCGAAACTGGTGGCGCTGGCAGCCCGGGGCGTTCTGGCGCAAGCCGTTCGGCCCTGACTCGTCGATCGACGATCGGCTGCAGCATCCGGTCGTCCACGTCGCGTTCGAGGATGCCGTCGCCTACGCCGACTGGGTGGGGATGCGGCTGCCCACCGAGGCCGAACACGAGTACGCAGCGCGTGGGGGACTGGACGGCGCGGCATTCGCCTGGGGCGACGAGGCCTACCCCGACGGGGTCGCGCAGGCGAACTCCTGGCTCGGACGCTTCCCCTACGACAATCAGGGTGTCGGCGGCACGGCGCCCGTCGGCTCCTACCCGCCCAACGGCTACGGCCTCTACGACATGATCGCCAACGTCTGGGAGTGGACGACCGACTTCTACACGCCGCGTCACCTGCGGCTCTCGGACACCCCGGTCGATGCGGGCAAGCGGACGAACCTGCTCGCCGCGGCCAGCGCGCAGGACGGCTTCCCCGACATTCCCCGGCGCGTCCTCAAGGGCGGGTCGCACCTCTGCTCCCCGGACTACTGCCTGCGCTTCCGGCCCGCCGCGCGCTCGCCGCAGGCTGAGGACACCGGCATGTCGCACATCGGATTCCGCCTCACCCGCTCCGAGTGACCCGCCCCTGGGCTCAGGCCCGGGGGAGTGCTTGGCTACGACCGAGGGCACCCGCCCGTCTCACCGGTTGAAGCAAGGAGTCACCCATGGCTGAGAAGCCCAACATCCTGATCATCTGGGGCGATGACATCGGCATCAGCAACCTCAGCACGTATTCCGACGGTCTCATGGGCTACCGGACGCCGAACATCGACCGGATCGCCGACGAGGGCGTGAAGTTCACCGACTACTACGGCGAGCAGAGTTGCACCGCGGGACGCGCGGCGTTCATCACCGGGCAGAACCCGTACCGCACCGGACTCACCAAGGTGGGCATGCCCGGGGCGAAGCTGGGGCTCCAGCCCGAAGACCCGACCATCGCCGATGCACTCAAGCACCACGGCTACGCCACAGGTCAGTTCGGCAAGAACCACCTCGGCGACCGCGACGAGCACCTGCCGACCGCCCACGGATTCGATGAGTTCTTCGGCAACCTCTACCACCTCAACGCAGAGGAGGAGCCGGAGCACCCGGACTATCCGACCGAGGAGGAGTACCCCGGGTTCAGCGAGAAGTTCCGGCCCCGCGGCGTGCTCCACACCTGGGCGAACGCCGACGGCACGCAGCGCATCGAAGACACCGGTCCGCTGACGAAGAAGCGCATGGAGACGGTCGACGAGGAATTCCGCGACGCCGCCGCCGACTTCATCCGCACGCAGGCCGCCGACGACACCCCGTTCTTCGTCTGGTTCAACTCCACTCACATGCACTTCCGCACGCACACCAAAGAAGAGAGCAAGGGGCGCGCCGGGCGGTGGCAGTCGAACTACCACGACACGATGCTCGACCACGACGACGTGGTGGGGAGCCTCCTCGACCTCCTCGACGAGCTCGGGCTGGCCGAGAACACGATCGTCATGTACTCCACCGACAACGGCCCGCACATGAACAGCTGGCCGGATGCGGGCATGACCCCGTTCCGCAACGAGAAGAACTCGAACTGGGAGGGCGCCTACCGGGTGCCCGCGATGGTCCGTTGGCCCGGGCACATTCCCGCGGGCACGACGCGCAACGGCATCGTGAGCCACAACGACTGGTTCGTCACGCTGCTCGCGGCCGTCGGCGACGACGACGTGGCCGAGCGGCTGAAGGCGGGCACCGAGCTGCACGGCACCGAGTACAAGGTGCACCTCGACGGGCACAACCAGCTCGACTACATCACGGGCGCCGTCGAGCACAGTCCGCGTCGACACTTCTTCTACGTCTCGGACGACGGCGACCTCACAGCGCTGCGCTTCGAGAACTGGAAGCTCGTCTTCCTCGAGCAGCGCGCCGTGGGAACCCTGCTGGTGTGGCAGGAGCCGTACATCGAGCTGCGGTTCCCGAAGCTGTTCAACCTGCGCACCGATCCGTACGAGCGGGCCGACATCACCTCGAACACCTATTGGGACTGGGTGCTCGACCACGTGTTCCTGTTCGTGCCGGCGCAGGCCTACGTCGCCAAGATGCTCGGCACACTGGCCGAGTTCCCGGCGCGGCAGGAATCGGCGTCGTTCACGATCAACCAGGTGATGGCGAAGCTGGTCTCGACCGTCGGCAGTTCCTGAGCGGGGAGGGGCGACCCGATCCGGGGTAGTGGGGCTACGTCACCGGATCGGGCCTCGACTCCCCTGCGAGGGGGAGCGAACCGGCCCCTGATGCATAGGGGGAGAACAGCCTCGGGAGTCGGTCGTGTGAGGAGAGTCTGCCCTCCGCGCGTAGAGTCGGCGCGGATTCGGCCAGAAGATCATCATCGCTGTCACTCCACCGTTCACCTCCCGGTGACGCGGGAATCACCTGGAGGTGAGCGGCAGCTTCCGCGCCCGGGCGCCGCGCGAGCATGGGCTCGGCGACGCCGCTCCACGGGCATCGTCGTGATGCACACGGAGATTCGCCAGGACACCACCGGAAGCACGCGCATGGCCGCCCGACGCCTGCGGGCCGCGGCAGTGTGGATGTCGCAGCAAGCGCCAGCTGAGCCTCCGGCGGGCGGAGGGTGATCCGCGTTCGGGTCGCGGACCTCCGCCTGCCGGACGGCTCGGTATCCGGCGCGTTGCCGAACTCAACACGTCCGCGCAGGCCATCCCCACCCTCGGCCTGTCGCGGTGCGGGGTTCCCTGCCCCGCGCCTGGTCATCATGCCAGGTAAAGCGCCCTAGGACTTCTCCCCGGTTGTTCTAGGGCGCTTTCTCTTTCCTGGACGCTTTACAGGCCCAGGAGCCAGGTGGCGACGAGGAAGTAGATGATGAGGCTCGTCGCGTCGCAGAAGGTCGAGATGAACGGTGTGCTGAACACGGCCGGATCAGCATGGAGGCGCTTCGCGATGATCGGCATGACACCGCCGACGGTCGCCGCCAGGGTGCACACGGCCAAGAGCGTCACCGCGATCACGGCTGCGAGCGGAATGTCATACACAATGGCGGCGAGCACGAACCCGAGCCCTCCCAGCAGTGTTCCCAACGCTGCGCCGACCCGCACCTCGCGACCGGCGACGGCGAGTGCATCGCGCGTCGTGACCTCCCCCGTGGCCAGCGCCCGCGTCACCGTGGTCGCGGCCTGCGCCCCCGTGTTGCCGGCGGTGCCCGTGAGCAGAGGAATGAAAAGGGCCAGGGTCACGACCTGCGCGAGCGTGTCCTCGAACGCGCTGAGCACCTGCACCGTCAGCAGCGCAGAGACCGCGAGTACGAGGAGCCAGACCACGCGAGACCGGACGATCCGCAGGACCGGTGTGGCCAGGTACGCCAGGCCGAGCGGCTCGGATGCGCCTTGGCGTGCGGCATCCTCGTCATCCGCCTCGTCCAGGATGCGCAGCGCATCGCCGACCGGGAGCATGCCGACGACACGGTGCTCGGCGTCGACCACGGAGAGAGCGAGCACACGGGCGGCCACCAGCCGGCGGGCGGCCTCCTCGGCACCGTCGGCAGTGTGGGCGACCAGCGCGGGATGCATCACCTCGGTGATGAGCCTCCCCGGGCTGCCGAGCACGAGGTCGCGGAGGCTCACCGCTCCCAGCAGACGGCGTTCGCGGTCAGTGACGGGGAGCGAATACACGGTCTCGGCGCGCTCGCCGTGGTGACCGATCTGCGTCAGCGCGTCGCCGACGGTGAGCTGCGCATCCAGCCGTACGAACTCGGGGGTCATCCGCCTGCCCACGCTGCGCCGGGGGTAGCCGAGCAACGACGCAGTGAGGTCGCGCTCGTCGGGTGAGAGATCGCGCATCAGCGCGGTCGCCTGGCCTGCGGGGAGCTCGTCGAGGAGCTGGGCCCGGTCGTCGGGATCCAATTCCTCGAACACACGGGCGACGTCTTCGCTGCGGAGACCGCGGAACAGGTCCGCCCGCATGCCGACGTCGAGTATGCCGAACACCTCGAGCGCCGCTTCCCGCGACAGCAGTCGATACAAGACCGCGCGGTCCGCGGTGTCCGCTCGGTCGAGGACGCGCGCGATGGAAAGCGGCGATCTCGTCGCGAGCGCGGCGCGGAGCGCACTGAGGTCGCGTGCGTCGAGAGCGTGTTCGAGTTCCGGGTCGCCCAGCTCGGCCATCCGCTCAGGGCCCGTCCGGTGACTCGCGGATGAACTCGCGGATATCGCTCCGGTCGGTCGCGCCGATCTTGCGCATGAGCTTGTTGACGTGCGACTCCACCGTGCGCGTGCTGACGACGAGAGCTTCGGCGATCATCGGATTCGACAGGCCGGACGCGATGAGCTCGGCCACTTCGCGCTCGCGCTGCGACAGGGGGGAGCGCTCCTTCGAGCGGCGGCGGGGGGCGGCGAGCAGCATCCTGCGAAGCACCGTGACGGCTTCTTCGGACACCGACGAACCAGCGGCATCGACGAATCTCAGCGCGATCTCCGCCAGTTGTGCGGCGTGTGCCTCCTCGCCCGCCTCCGCCGTGGCCTGGACGACGGTGACGAGCGCCCCGAGGTCGCGACGCACCAGGGCATCGGCGAAGTCCGCCCATCGGGTGACGGCCGGGCTGTCGATCGAGCGGATCCGCGCTTCGGCGTGCGCCCAGGCGTCGGCCGACGCCGATGAGCGCAGTCCATCGAGGTAGACGATCGCCGCCGCGAGACGGGCGCCGCGATCCCACAGTGCGTCGCCGAGCTCTCGACTGATGCGCTCCGCGGTGGCGGCGTCGCCGTCGAGTGCGGCGAGTCTGGCCGAGACCAGATCTCGCTGCAGACCGGGGAACGGGCCGTCGGGGATCTGCGACTCGTCGAGTTCGTCGAGGAACTGAGACACCAGTGCGCTGGTACCGCGGTTCGCCGCGAAATAAGCGCTCAGCACCATCAGACCCACGAACGACAACGGGGCCTCGCTGGCCGGGCTCCCGAGCGTCGCCGGCGCGGCGATCGCCCGCTCCGCGTCACCGAACCGGCGCAGCAGGACGGCGGACACGGCCGACAGGAACGAGTAGACCCGCAGCCTGGTCGCATCGAAGTCAGCACGCGCCTCGGCGAGCTTCGCCTGCGAACGTTGGAATGCCGCGGTGAACTCGCCCATCGCGAGTGTCGCCACCGTCATCACGGTGTCCAGCCGCGGGTCCCCCGTGTCGCGTTGTTCGTGCGCATCCGCGAGCGTGACGGCCTCTCGGATGCGCCCGGTCGCGGTGAGCCAGACCAGTTGGGCCAGGAGGACCGAGGACCGCGTGCTCTCGTCCACGTCGTCGAGGTCGAGATCTTCGAAGGGCATCCGCGCGGGGAGCTCGGCGAACTCCATCTCGATGACGAGTGCTTCGGCCGTGAGGCGCAGCGCTTCGCCCGGCACCGCCGCCGCAGCCCGCCGCAGCCCCTCCACCGCTTCGTCAGGACTGTGCCGGTTGCGCGCAAGGTACGTGGCGCACACGATCTCCCAGTCCGCCCGTTCGGGTACGAGCCCCGTGAGCTCACGGCTGGCGGCGAGCACGGCATCCGCCTCGTCGTCCGAGGGCGCGAGATCGGCGGCGAGCGCCTGAATCAGATCGGCGGCGGCACGCAGGCCCGGCTTCTGCCGCCACGCTTCGCGCGCGCGCAGCGTGCGTCGACGGAGTCGCTCGTGGACGAGGCGGACGAACACGGCAGGGTTCTCCGGTGGGTCCGACGCGAGCACGGGAAACTCGACCGATGCGCCGTCGGCGAGAGTCCGGTCGATCTGCTGCAGCGCCGCCGCACGCAGTCCGGGAAGCTGCTCGTGCCGGAAGTGCTCCGCGAGGATGGGCGGGTTGACGGTGGCGATGAGTCTTCCCCGCGCTTCGACGATGCGGACCAGGAAACGGCATTCGAGGGTGCGCACCGTGCCGCCGTCGATGATCCGCGCCGCCGTCGCCACGTCGGTGGGACCGAGCAGCGACAGCGTGCGCAGCGCAGCCTGCTCGAGCGGATCGAGCGCGTCGACGAGCGGGCGGGTGACGGCTTGCAGGGCGGGGTGCCACAGCGATCCCTCGGCGCGCAGCACTCCCTTCGTGATCGTGGCCCGGCCCGCCCGGCGGGACGCCTCGAGGATGGCGATCGCCAGCCCGACGTTGCCGCCGGACTTCGCGAACACGCGGCTCATCGTCACCTGATCGATCTTGGATCCGAAGACGCCCTGCAACGCAGAATCCAGTTCGGCATAGCCCATCGGCGGGAGCTCGACCGTGAAGAGCCCGGTGACGGTGCCTGAGTGCAGCGTGGGGGCGACGGGAACGCGCCGGGTTGACAGCACCGGGACCCGGTGGCGTTGACTTACTGCGCCGATCACACCCCAGGACGACTCGTCGATGGCGTCGGCATCATCGACGAGGAGAACGGTCCGGTCGGGCGCGACCCTCTCGGCGAGCCCTTTGAAGGACGTGATCAGAGGGCCGCCCCGCGCCTCGACCGGATCGAAGATCCCCGCCAGAGCGAGGGCCGCGAACGGTGACCGGGTGAGATGCTCCGCACCGGCGACATCGATCGTCCGCCACCCCAGACGCACGAAGTGCTCGCGAATGCGACCGAGGGTGTGGGAGCGTCCCGCGCCTCTCTCCCCGATCAGCTCGACGCTGCACCCCGTCTGCAACAGCTCGATCGCGCTGAGGAACGCCTCGCCGTGCGTCATGGTTCGCCTCTCGCCTGGGGACAACGGGACGGCTCCACGCTCCTCCACACGTGCGCGGATGGAAAGCGATCGCGCGACGTTTCACCCGTGAGGTCATTCTCGGCTCACCCGACGGATGAGCCGGGGGCGCACTCGATTGCGGTGCACGCATTCCCGACGGCCGAGCACCGCTCTGCGTCTGCGGCTCACGGTTCGGGCCCTCCTATCCACGGTCGCCCTCTCCTCAGCCGAAGTACGAGCACCCGGGCGGCATACCTTCGAGGCGAACACGCGGCGTGGGACCGGCGTGACAGGGAACGAGTATCAGGGGGAATGTCATGGGTGGAAGGTCTGGAAGACGCCGCATCGCGGTGGTGCTGGGGACGCGCCCCGAGATCGTCAAGCTCGCCCCGCTCCTACGGGAACTCGGAGACGACGCATTCGTCATCCACACGGGGCAGCACTACGACGGAGAACTCTCCGAGCAGATGTTCGAGGACCTCGGTATCCCTGCGCCCGAACTGGTGCTGAGCGGCGTGGGCGGTCAGCCGCGTTGGTCGCAGATCGCGACCGTGATCGCCGAGCTCGGTGCGCAGTTCAGCCGGGAGCGGCCGGACGTCGTGGTGGTCCAGGGGGACACCAACGCGGTGTCGGCGGGGGCGCAGACCGCCAACTACCTCGACATCCCGGTCGTGCACGTGGAGGCCGGGCTGCGCTCGGACGACCGTGCGATGCCGGAGGAGATCAACCGGCTGGTCGCCGGGGCGGTGGCCGATATCCACTGCGCGGCAACCGAGCACAACGCAGGGCGCCTTCGGGCAGAGGGGGTGCCCGAGGAGCGGATCGCCGTGACCGGGAACACGATCGTCGAGGCGACTCGGCACTCGCTGTCGCTGCCGGCGGAACTGCCGTTCGACCTCCCTGCCGGGGACTTCGTGCTGGCTACCATCCACCGACCGGAGAACACCGATACCTCTTCATCGCTGCGCCGGGTGCTAGTCGAGCTGGGCGAGATCCCGTCGCCCGTGGTGTTCGTGGCGCACCCACGGACAAGGGCGGCCATCAGCCGGTTCGTGCTCGATCACCTGCTCGTGGGCATGCAGGTCGTCCCGTCGCTCACGCACCGCCAGTTCCTCCTCGCGGCCGAGGCATCGACGTTGATCGTGTCGGACTCCGGTGGGTTGCAGGAGGAAGTCACGGTGCTGGGCCGTCCGCTCCTGGTGCCGCGGCGGAGTACCGAGCGGCCCGAATCGATCGAGGCCGGGTTTGCACGACTCGTGCCGCCGGGCGCGAGCATCTCGGAGGAGGCTGCGGCGGTCCTCGCAGACCCGGATGTCCGAGGCCGACTGGCCGTGGAACCGTCGCCGTATGGCGATGGTGGCGCGAGTGCCAGGATCGCCGTGATCTGTCGGACGCTGGCCGATACCGGAGCGCGCGACCTCCGCGGGTTGCGTGGTCAGGACGAAAGGGCACCCAGGCCACACGCGGCGTGAAGCGGTTTCCGAGAAGTGCACGGGTGCGAACACTCGGAGCACGGATTCTCGACGCCGGAACACTGGTCGACGTGCGACGCGGCGGTACCGATGGTCGGGCGAACCTAGTCTCGCTAGGGCGCGTGTCCTGTCGTCGCATCCCGGGTGGGCTTTCCTGGCGGGGCCGGTCGGAGAGAGGGAAGATCCCTCCATCCGGTCGCCTCTCCTCAGAACAGAAAGGAGGTGGCGTATGTCGCGCACGGAAGTATTTCTCACGGCAGTCGATTTTCTGCAGAGCGGTCGCAGCGTGAGCATCGCCGGCGAGCGGCTCTCCGGACGCACGCACATGCTCAACCGCGTGCGCGAGCACTTCGTCACCCTCGGGTGGCGCACGCTCTCGATCGATGGCATCGAAGCGCTCCAGCGCACCCCTCTCGGCGGCATCGCGCTGACCGGAGTCGTGATCTGGCCCGACCGGCGTGGTGTCTCCACGATGCAGGCGGTCTCCGCGCTCGGGGAGCAGGTCGTGGCCGATCGCACGGTGATCCTCGTCGATGACGTCGAATGGCTCGATGAGGCATCATGGGCCGCGATCAGTGCTGTGACGCGCCTGCACCGTGTCCCGCTTGCGTTCACACGACTGGCTCGGCAGGCCGGACCCTCCGTGCCCGCGACCGGCGGCGTGGGTCCGGTGTTCTCGCTACGGCTGCCCGCGATGTCCTACGCAGAGATGGAGACTGCCCTCGAAGCGGAGGTCGGCGCGCGGATCGAGCAGTCGACCATGAGCCGGGTCTTCTCGAAGGCGGGCGGCAACATCGGCGTCGCCGCGGCGATTCTGGAATCCGCGCGACGCACCGGCCGGATGGTGCTGGAGGGCAAGAGCCTGCGTGCGACCGAAGCCCTGTGGAGCCCGGCACTCGCCTCGATCGCCGAGGGCACGATGCGGGGACTCGACGCGGATGACATATCGGCGCTTCGGATGCTGGCCCTGCTCGGGCCTGCCAACCTCCGCACCGCACGCGAGCTGGTGAAGGCCGAGGTGATCCTGGCGCTGGAAGATGATGGATTCATCGACGTCATGGAGACCCGGGACGGTCCCTTGGTGTCGGTGCACCCGCCCCTCCTCGCGGAGTACTTCCGCCACGAGTCGCTGCCGGGGAAACGCGCGGACGCGCTGACACGCATCGACAGCTCGCTCACGGAATCGCTGGAGGGGAGAGGAACCGACTTCGAGTCTCCCGATGCAACCGCTCTGTTCGTCCGGCTCGCTCACGAGCGCACGCGGCACCGCACCCTGGTGGCAAGGGAGGACTGGCGTACGCATCGCAGCCTGGAATCGGCGGCGCGGCTGCTCAACGCGCTCGCTGCCGACTCCGCCCAGTCGCCCGATGAACTCGCGACGCTGATCGCCGACGCTGAACGGCTCGACGGGACAGCAGACGCTCGCGCCGAGTGGACCCTGGCCCACGCCATGTTCACCGCCCACCATCAGAATCAACGCGCCGCGGCGATCGCCCGCTTACGGGCGGTGGCGGCAGATCACCCGGTACTCGCTCCGCGACTCGAGGCGGAGGCGCTGCTCTTGGAGATGGGCTCGGGGCGCGCACCCCGCGAGGCCCCGCTCCGCACGATCGACGAGAGCGAGCTCGACCCCGCCGCACGTGAGTCCGTCGTGCTCGTGAAGTCGTACTGGATGCTCGTGCGCGGCAGGGCCGAGGAGGCGCACGCGCTCCTCGAGGAACAGGCCATGATCGATTCGGTCGATCCGCGACTGCAGGCAGCGCTGGTCTACGCGAAGCTCGGTCTCGGCCAGCACTCCGCCGCGATGAACATCGCTCAGGAGAAGGCGATGGCTGCCCGGGAGGACTTCGACGCGCCGCGCGTTCGGGCCTACGAGTTCCTCACCGCGCTCGCGGCAGTGTTCACGAGGGAGACGGACGTGGCGGAGGCGGCGATCGACGCGGCAAACTCGCTCGGTGTTCCCGCCGGCGAGACTCCGGCGTCCTTCGTCGGTCTGAACGTGCTCAGCGCGTTCTTCGCTGCGCAACGTGGTCTTCGCGCAGTCGCCGTGGAACATCTGGCAGCCATCGAAACCGCTGAGCTCTTCGACGGGCCGTTGCCGGGACTCCACCGTTCTTTCGCCGCGCTGGGGATCGCCGTGCTCGACGCGGATCTGGATGAGGCGCGAAGGATTGCTCGCAAGGCCGGAGACGACCTGTGGGAGCGCGGGTCTCTGCTCGGTGCGGCCTTCGCCTACCTCGACGGGTTGCGGGTGGCACCGAACGCCGACGACTGGGAGTACGCCAGAGAGCGGATCGCACAGGTCGGCAGCCCGGGCATCGTACGCTGGGCGGCCTTCACCGAGGCGCTCATCCGCGATGACCCGAAAGGGCTCGCTGACGCCGTTTCCCAGGTGGCTGCGGCGGGAGAGCGAACGGATGCGGCAGAGTTCGCGAGGGTCGCGCTCGAGCGCCTCGCCTCGCGGACCAACGTCGATCCGGGAGTCCTGGCAACGTTGGAGTCGATCGCCGCCGCGGGCCGCCGCGCCGTCCCCGCCGCGTACGTCGAGCTGACCGCGCGGGAGCTGGAGGTGGCGGAGCTGGTGGCGTCCGGCCTGTCCAACCCCATGATTGCGGAAGCCCTCGTCGTCAGCGTGCGCACCGTCGAGTCGCACGTGAACAAGCTCATGAAGAAGGTCGGTGCGCGCACGCGCCCCGGCATCCGAGACCACCTGATCGGGACGGGGATGCGCATGCGCTGAGTTGCGCGTAGCACTCATCCGCCCCAGGTCAAACGCAGCGGTGGGCGGGTGAAGGTGGGTACGGCACCGGGTGATGAGGCGGGTGATGTCAAGGGGCATCCGGCCCCGTGGTTCTCGGGGTGTACTAGAAATGAAACGATTTGCAGCCGATATGTCGAGCACCCAGCCCGGGGTCGAGACGCCGAGAACATCGAATATCGGTTCGCTGAGCGGAAGGTTCACATGTACCCAGAGGTGATCCGCACGAGAAGCTCGAGCGCTGCGCCCTCCTCCCCGCGGCGGGGGATCCGGAACGATCTTCGCCCGTCCGGGCAGGCGACCTGGCGACGAACATGAATCTCAACGACCCCGAAAGGGCCCGCGAAGAACTCGCACGGGCCATCAGCTCGGGACAGCCGGAGACCATCGCTCGCGCGGCCGTCGCCAACGTCTGGCCGCTGTACAGCGCTCATGCGGACACACTGACCTCGGTGATAGCCGCTCTCCCCACCGCACTGCTCGACCGCTACCCGATTCTCAAAGCGCTCCACCCCATGACTCCGGTGCTCGCCCGGACCACCCGTCCCTTCAAACCCGTCGTGTACGCCGACGATGCGCGCGCGATGAGCCCGGAGGAGCTCGACTTCCTGATCCTCGCGCAGATGATCGCGTGCCGCTTCAGCGGGGATGTCGCCGCCGCGCTCGTGTACGCGCGACGCCTCGAAGACCGCATCCTGCAGACTCCGATTGAATCGCGCGATCGCATGGACGGGCCGCTGTGGTTCTTCCACCACCAGATCGGCTCGACGCTTCTCGCTGCAGGTGTCTCCGCCCGCGCGCTCCTGGAGTTCGCGACGGCCCGGCAGCTCGGAAAGTTCGCCATTCAGGAGGATGCCGAGCGGATGGCGCTCAGTCGCATCGCCCTCGCGCACGCGCTCCGCGGCACCCTGGGCGACGCCGACCGTGCCCTCGCCGAAGCGGCCGCGCTACCGCCGGTCACCAAGGCGCACGCGAACTCCATCCGGTCGTCCGAAACTGCGGCGGCGGCGCTCATCGGCGTCGACCGGCTGTCGGAGAATCTCGACGAACTCCTCACGGCGATGGATCCCTTCGACACGATCGAACTGAGCTGGCCGTTCGCGCTCCTGGCGCGCTGTCGCGCCTACCTGGTGCGGCAGCAGCCGGAGGACGCGCTCGAGGCCATTCGCCTCGCCGCCGATGCGCATCCCCCGCAGCACGGCTCGGTCGCTGCGGACATCATCGCCGCGACGACGATCAAGGCACTCATCGCGACCGGTGACTTGCGCCGCGCCTGGCAGATCGTGGAGGAGAACCCGAAACCCGGAATGTTCACACAGCTCGCGAAGGCCCGCCTGTCGCTGCACGACGGAAGGTTTGACGCCGCGGGGAACGTCTTGCGTCTCCTCGCTGCCGAGCCCTCGTTGGGGCCGTCGCAGCGGGCGGAAGCGGTGCTGCTGTCGGGCTGGCTCGAACTCGGACGCAGCGGAGAGATCGACCGGGACACCGCGGCGCAGATCTCCCGGATCGCTCGTCGCCGCGATAGCAGACGCCTGCTCGCGATCATGCCCCGCCAGCTCGTCGAGCACGTCAGGGCGGTGCTCCCTTCCGAGTCCTTGGTGGACTTCGATTTCGTGACGAAGGGGCTGACGAACTTCGACATGCACGCCCGGCCTTCCTTGACCGTCGGCGAACTGCGCATCCTGAATGCGCTGCCCGCGCACTACTCAACGTCGGAGATGGCCGCTCGGTTCCATGTCTCGCCCAACACGATCAAGTCGCAGCTGCAGTCGCTGTATCGCAAACTCGGCTGCTCGACGCGCGATGAGGCGATCCGCACCGCCACGAGAATGCATCTGCTGGTCGCCGAGACCCCTGAGCTGTAGATCGAGGCGATCAGACCTTGGCGTCCTGGCGGGGAAGCAGGATCTGTTTGGCGATCAGCAGGAGCGCCGCCGTGACGGGCACGGCCACGAGCGCCCCGAGCAGACCGAGCAGAGTCCCGCCGACGAGGGCACCGATCACGACGAGCGCTCCCGGCACCGCGATCGCCCGGTGCATGACGCGAGGTGTGAGCAGGTACGCCTCGAGCTGCATGTACACGAGATAGATGCACGCGAAGAGCAGCGCGGCGAGAGGGCTCGTGAAGAGCGCGACGACGGTGGCTACGCACCAGTAGACGACCGACCCCACGAGCGGGATTAGGGTGATGCAGAACGCGACGACGGCCATCAGCAGCGGGAACGGCAGGCCGAGAGCCGCGTGGAGGATGAAGGCGACGACGGCGTTGCAGAATGCCAGCACCACCATGCCGGCCAGATAGGCGCCGACGGACGATGCGATCTGCTCGGTTAGCGCGGCGACGGTTGTTCGCGACCTCGCGGGGAACACGCGCGTGAGTCCCGCCTTGATGGCTGGCAGCGATGCGAGGAAGTAGAGGCTCAGGACGAGTACCACGATCATCCCGGACACGCCGGCGAGGACTGTGCCGCCGGCCTGGAGCAGTCCGCGCCCGATCACGCTGACGCGATCCGGGTGGGTGAGGTACGACTCGACCTCATTGACGACGTGCTCGAGGTCGGTGCCGAGCGCCTTCTGCAGCCAGTCGTAGGTCGCCGAACTCTCGAAGCGATCGATGAGCTTGGGCACGTCGCCGACGAACTGGGTGATCTGGCTGACCACGGTCGGTACCACGAGCAGCAGTACGCCGGTGAGCACGAGGGCGAACGCCGAGTACACGGCGGCGATGGACCAGCCCCGCGAGACCCGCCGCGCCTCCAGCCTGCGCACGAGCGGATCGAGGCCGAGAGCGGCGAACAGCGCGAACGCGATCGAGACGAACACGGTCGAGAGGTTGCTGACGGCTGCTCCCAGCGCGATCGCGAGCAGTCCGCCGAGTGTCGCCGCGAATCCTGTGGCGAAAGGGCGGCGCACGGTCGTCGCGACCGTCCCGTCGCCGCGCTCCATCATCGTCATGGTCAGTCTCCCTCTTCCTGGGTCCGGGGCCGCCGCCAGGCACGGGCGACAGCAGTGACGTCGCGGTTGAGGCCGGCCCCGAGGACCATGCCGATCGCGATGGCGATGAGGGAGCCGAAGGTGCGCAGGATCGTGCTGAACGCTCCGGAGGCGCCGGAGGCAGCCTCGCTCAGGCCGATGAACCCCATCGACCCCGGCACGAGGAGCCAGTACGCGCAGGTGAGCATGATCGCGGTGGACGGCGCGCCACGAAGCCGACCGGCGAGGGCGACGGCGGGGATCACGATGATCGCACCGATCAGACCTGATAGTTCCGCTCCGACGAGGAGGTTTCCCAGCAGTTGCGCGGAGTAGGCGACGAGCAGCGCGTAGAGGATCCACGGGAGAGACCGCCGCGGGGCGGCCGAGTACAGGAAGTAGCCGACGCTCACGAACAGGATGCCGACCCACGGCGCCCAGGCTCCGAGCTGCTCCGGCTGAGTGGTGGGGGCCGGAGGCTCGCCCGCCACGGTGATGCCGGCGAACACACCGAACGCGAGCAGGCCGAGCCTCGCCACCCCGTATACGAGTCGGCTCGCGCCGGCCATGACCTGGCCCGACGTGAGCTCGACAGCGGCGATCGTGAGGGTGAGGCCGGGCAGGAATGAGACGAGGGAGGGCGCGACGAGTCGGAGCACGTCATCGTGCACGATCGGCCGCACGAGCAGGGAGATGAGGAGAGTGACCGCGAAAGCGGTCGCCACGGGCAGGATCAGGGAGAGCGTCGCGGCTCGGTCGCCCAGGCGCACAATCGTGCCGACGATCACGCCGAGGACGAGATAGACGGGCAGAGCCGTGATCGTCGGATTGAGGACGAGGCCGAAGCCGATGGTGAGCAGCGTGTAGCCGATGACCGAGAGGACCGGACCGAATCGTGCCGGAGCCGACCGGGCCGAAGCCACCGCTGCGATGACCTCGTCCGAGCCGGTGCGCTCGGCAAAGGCCCGCCGCACGAGGCGCTCGACACCGCCCGCCTGATCCAGGCGCAGCGCGTTCCGGCCGGCAGGGAAGATCGCAGTCTGCGGCCCGATGCCGCGCGGATCCTCGATCAAGATGACCGTCGGCAGCACGAAGATGCGCAGGTCGGGGCGCTCGTAGTGCACGGCGAGGCGTCGGAGGGTCTCCTCGACTTCGCTCGTCGCCTGCGAGGAGTCCAGGAGTGCGGCGCCGAGCTCGCCGAGCATGGCCGGGATCCCGGCATCGTCGTCGTGCGCCGGGTCCGGTGTTGCGCGGGGACGCAGCGCCGCCACCGCCTCGCGCATGCGACCGCCGAGTCCGGTCGGGGAATCGCCCCTCCGGATGGCCACGGCTACCCTCCGTCCTCGGCGAGCAGGTGGAAGCGGGAAGCAATGATCATCGCGTCCTCGCGGGTCGAGCAGCCGAGCTTGCGGTAGAGCGACTTGAGCTGCGACTTGACGGTGTTGGGGGAGACGTGGATCACGGCGGCGATCTGGGCGGTCGTGGTGTGCGCGGGAAGGATGTTGAGGACGCGCAGCTCCCCCCGGGTGAGCGTCGGGCGCCGGGGTGCGTCGACGTGGGCGAGGCCGCTGACCTCGCGCTCGAACACTGCGGCTTCAGCGGCGGGGAGAGCCTCTCTAATGCTGTCCACGAGCTGCACGGGCATCATCGACACGATCCGGCGAGACCCGTCGCGCGCTGCGAGCCGGGCGACATGCGCCGCGGTTCCGGGCGCGACCGTGTCGGTCGATCCGTACTCGTGCCACGCCGACATCAGCAGCAGTTCGACGCGTGGCCCTGGGCCGAACGACGGGTCTGCCGCGAGGCGCTGAAGCGCGGCATCTGCAGCCTCCCAGCGGCATTCGAGCAGGGCTAGGCGGGCGATCGCGAGCTTCGACAGCAGGCCACCGCGCGGCGAGGATTCGGCGACGCGGCGAGCTGCGGAGGGTGCCCCGAGCGCCCAAAGGGCGTGTACGGATGCGGCGGCGATGACATCGGAGGCGACCGATCCGTGCTGATCGGGGTGGGCTTCGCTGGTGAGCCGGACGACCTCGATCGCTTCGTCCGGGCGCTGCAGCGCGATCAGAGCGCGTGTGCGGGCGAGCAGCGCGAACGGCCAGGTGAGCTCGATGCTGTCGTATCGCTCCAGGTCGGCCAGGAGGTCTTCGACGTTCGGCGCCATCCGCTCGACTCCGATGATCGCGGCGGCCGTTCGTTCCGTGGCCGCCGTCGACGCCCGGTGCGCCGGCGTCGCGGGAGGCTGGGTGGCGACGGCGGCGAGGGCGAGTTCCGCGTCGTCGAGGGATCCCCGCACCGCATGGG
This sequence comes from Microbacterium sp. NPDC055988, assembly GCF_042269505.1. Lineage (NCBI taxonomy): Bacteria > Bacillati > Actinomycetota > Actinomycetes > Micrococcales > Microbacteriaceae > Microbacterium > Microbacterium sp. NPDC055988. Next base: position 476,779 of record NZ_JBHJXY010000001.1, on the reverse strand, counting down.
CGAGAGCGATGCGGCCGAGCGCTGCGCGCTCTGCGTCCGGCTGCTGCGACAGTCGCCCCAGTTGGCGGGACGTGGCGAACTCGAGCAGCGCGCGCGAGGTGTCACCCGCGGCAAGGAAGGTGGAGCCGATCTGATGGTGATAGAACCAGAGCGGCCCGTCCGTGCGCTCGAAGGATGTCTCGCGGAACTGCTGGATCCGCTCCTCCAGGCGCCGCGCGTAGATGAGTGCCGCAGCGACGTCTCCGCTGAAGCGGAACGCGACGATCTGCGCGAGCGTCACGAAGTCCAGCTCGTCCGGGGCCATTGCGCGAGCGTTATCCGGATCGACGAGCGGCTTGAACGGACGAGTTGTCCTCGCCAGCACCGGTGTCATGCGATGCAGCACGCGCAGGGCCGGGTAGCGGGTGAGGACAGGGGGCGGCAGGGTCTCGACCACCCGGGTCAGCTCGTCGAAGTGCTCGCTGTACAGCGGCCAGAGGTGGGACATCGCGGTACGGGCGATCGTCTCCGGCGTACCGTGCGCGACGGCGGCACGGAGCTCGTCGGCCGCAAGCACGCCGTCGGTGAGGTTCACGACGACCCGATTCCGCTCTGGGGCTGTGCCGCTGCCCCGGCCGCAGGACTAGCCGGCATCGTCGTCGGTGCGGCTCGTCGCCGCGAGGGCGCGCAGATCGGCGAGAGAGAGGAAGTGAAGGTCGCGTCCGGCCTCGAACTTCTCGCTGACGTTGCCGGCGAGACCGCCCTCCAAGGCGAGTCGGCCGCCCAGATCGAGGACCCGCTGCGGCGCTCCCTCGCTGAAGTCGACGTCGTCGAGCTCGACCCACACGATGTTCGGGCGGGTCGTTGACTCGAACACGTACCGGCGGTTGGTGAGGTCGATCACGACCTGCCAGATGGTCTGCGAGGCGTCGGGCTTTCCGGGGTCCGGAAGTCGGAAGGGCTGCGCGGCATTGCGGATGACGCTGAACATGGAGGCGATGGCCTGCAGCTGAGTCTCGGGCTGCGGGAGACGCTCGACGTAGTACGCGGCCCGGGCGAACCGGTCGGTGGCGAGGGTCGTGCCCGGCAGCGGCTTGTCCCCGCCGAATGCGTCGACCTGCGACAGCAGCTTCAGCTGCTCGTCGTACTTGGGGGAGTTGGTCATCACGCGGTACTGGGCGCCGTGGTGCAGTTCGAGTGCGCCGTCGATGTACTCGATGACGGCGGAGTCGCCGGTCGCGTCATCCAGAGCGAGGTGGATCGTCGGGACCTCTCCGCTGGCCGGATCCCGCAACTGCACGACCTGTGCACCCGTCTCGCGGATCCAGGCGACGGCCTCCGCCACAGTCGCGAAGTTGTCGAGGAAGTACTGCAGCCAGACCGCCTGGCTGAGGGCAGGACGGGCGGGGTCGAGCTCGCCGTACGACGACTCGGCCAGCCACAGCACGTGCCCGGCGAGCCCCGCCTCGTTCAGACCGTCGACCGAGATCATGTCGAAAGCGGTCGCGACGACACTGCCGTACCGGGCGGACCAGGTGAGGTCGCCGTTCACGCCGTCGTCACGCTGGATGCCGCGCGGGAGCACCCAGAGGTTCGTGGCGAGATCGCGGTGGTAATCCATGTTCCGTCCGACGATCACCGCGCCGTTGGCATCGGGCCAGACAACTCTCGTGCACATGATGCTCTCCTTCTCTGCCGAGCTTCGGTCACCCGAATCCCGGCATCTATGCCATATGGGGAATGAACTACTTCTTCTTGCGCGGCCGGAACCACGGGAACAGCGAGCCGATCACCACGCCGGCGACCAGCACCGCGAGAAACCAACCCCAGGCGGGCATCGTGAACTCGAGGAACAGGAACCGGAGAGTCGCTGGTGCCACGTTCGAGAACACGAACGACAGGGCGGCGATGCCCACGATGATCGCGATGATCGCTTTGCCGCTGTTCGCCTTCGTCTCCTTGTCGGCGACGCTTTCCTTGTCGGGCATATGTTTCTCCTCTAGTGGGTGCACGGGCTCGCGACGGACATCTCACGACGTGTGCCGAGGTGCTCAGGATGGGACACTACTCACAACTTCGACCCGAGCGCGACGGGGTGAGGCGCGGGTGAGAGGCGGGTGTCACCCGCCATCACCCGGCGAATGAGGGTGCGGGCGAATTCTTCGGAGCCACCCTCGGCAGCATCCGAGCCGGGCATAGTGTCACGGCCATGACCACAGGACTTCATGCACCCCAGCGAATGATCATCCGCAACGTCCGTGTCTTCGACGGCGTCAGCGACAAGACCCAGGACAACGTCGACGTCCTCGTGGAAGGCCCGCACATCGTCGCGGTCTCCACGTCGCCCGTCGCGGGCGACTCCTCCGAGGGAGTCGTGCAGATCGACGGCAAGGGACGATTCCTCATGCCGGGCCTCAGCGACGCCCATGTGCACCTGATGGGCAACGCGAACAGCATGGTCGATTTCCTGCAGGGACCCACCGGGGCGCTCTACGGGAACACGATCGCCGAGGCGAAGCGGATGCTGCTGCGCGGCTTCACCACCGTGCGCGACATGGGTGGCGACACCGCTCCGGTCAAATCACTTATCGATCGCGGCGTCTTCGAGGGCCCGCGCATCTTCCCGAGCCAGGCGATGATCTCGCAGACGTCCGGTCACGCGGACTTCTCGTTCGTGTATGACGTGCCCGAGGAGTTCGGCGGCAAGCCCGCCCGTACGGAGGAGATCCATTTCACACGGATCGCCGACGGCGTTCCCCGCGTGCTGGCCGCCGTGCGCGAGCAGCTGCGGCAGGGGGCCTCGCAGATCAAGCTGACGCTCGGTGGCGGCGCCGCGTCGATGTACGACCCGCTGAACACGCTGCAGTACACGCCCGACGAGATCAAGGCCGCTGTGCAGGCGGCATCCGACTACGGCACGTACGTCGCGACCCACGTCTACACACCGGCCGGGATCTCGCGGGCCATCGATGCGGGTGTGAAGTCCATCGAGCATGGTCACCTCGCCGACGAGGCCACAATCCGACACATCGGTGAGACCGGGACCTGGCTCTCGATGCAGCCGTTCGCCGAGGACGACCATCACTACCCCGACCCCGTGCGCGCTGGCAAGAACGCCGAGATCTGCCACGGTACCGAGCAGGTGTACGAGTGGGCGAAGAAGTACGACGTGCGCACCGCGTGGGGCACCGACCTGCTGCTGGAGCCGCAGTCGGCCGCGCGGCAGAGCGTGATGGCCGCGCGACTGGGCGACTTCTACTCCAACGTCGAGGCGCTGCGCACGCTGACCTCGGGCAATGCGTCATTGTTCGAGCTCGCTGGCGAGCGCAACAGCTACCGCGGCGGAAAGCTCGGCGTGCTGGCGGAGGGCGCCTGGGCCGACATGATCCTCGTCGACGGCGATCCGATCGCCGACCTGTCGGTCATCGCCGACCCCGACGCCAACTTCAAGCTGATCGTCAAGAACGGCCAGATCGTCAAGAACACGCTGTGACGCGATCCGGCGGAGGCGCCGGATCGGGCAGGGAAGGGGAGAGACAGTGAGTGAACCGACGGAGGAGATCGCGACGGAGCGGATCGCGACGAACGAGGAGGTACTGCCGCGGCGCGGCGATGTGCTGATCCGGGCGTCGAGCATCGGCGTCGACGCGTCTTGGGGGCACATCTACGGCCCGGTCGACCTCACGGTCCGCTCCGGCGGCGTCACCGTGTTGAAAGGGGCAGGGGGCAGGGGGCGCACCGCGCTGCTCCTCACCCTCGCCGGCCGGATGAAGCCGACGACCGGGCGACTGGAGGCCTTCGGCCGCCCGGACGCGCCGCACCACCTGTTCGACAGAGCGGCGATCGCGCACATCGACGAGGTGGACGGCATCGGTCAGACCATCCGGGTGCACGACATCATCACCGAGCAGGTGCGCTGGGCGTCGAAGTGGTATCGCTGGGTGCCGCAATCCACCGAGGCAGACCTCGAGCGCATCTGCCGCCCGGTCTTCGGCGACTACTCCCTCCCGCCGATGGAGGCGATGGTCGAGGAGCTCCCCGAGCTCACCGGCGCCCTCTTCCGGATCGCGGTCGCCAACATCCGCAAGCCCCCGCTGATCGTCATCGGCGGGGTGGACAAGCTCGCTAGTGTCGCCGGCGCGGGCAGGCTGCTCGAACGACTGGTCGCGCTCGGTACCGAGCAGACGGTCATCACCGCCGACGTCAACGGCGTCCCCCTGGGCGAAGGCATCACCGATGTGATCGAGGTGCCGAACCTCACGGACGACGCCTTCACCGTCCTCGAACGAGAGGCTCTGGACCGATGATCGCCGCATTCTCACCCGGCAGCGACTTCAAGCGCTACTACCGCGGGCGCATGCCGCGGCTCGCCTTCATCGTCATCATCCTGATGCCGCTGATGTACGGCGCGCTCTATCTGTGGGCGTTCTGGAATCCGTTCGGCAATGTCGACAAGATCCCCGTCGCGATCGTCAACCTCGACGCGGGTACGACGATCAACGGCGAGAGACTCGATGCGGGCACCGACGTCGTCAAGGGGCTCATCGCCTCGAAGCAGCTCGACCTGCATGAGGCGACCGAGGCTGAGGCGACCAGCGGCCTCGCACACGGGCAGTTCTACTTCACGATCACCTTGCCGGAGGACTTCAGCGAGTCGATCGCCTCGGCGGCCAGCAGCGACCCCCGCTCGGCGAGTCTCGAGTTCCGGTACAACGACGCGAACAACTATCTCTCCACCGTCATCGGTCAGGATGCCGCCGAGGAGGTCATCAATCAGGTCAGCGCCCAAGTGGGCGAGCAGACCTTCGAGATGGTGCTCACCGGCGTCAAGGGCGCGATCCCCAAGATCAAAGCGGCCGTCGGCAGCGTCGACGAGCTGAACACGGGAATGCAGACCGCCAACGACGGCGCGCAGCAGCTGGCCGACGGCCTCGTCACCGCGAAGGGCGGAGGGGCGCAACTCGCCGACGGGATCGACGAACTCGACGACGCGGTGCAGGACGCCGTGGGCAGAGCCGACCGTGTGGTCTCGGCATCCGGCATCACCGGGGACGAGATCCGCCAGGCCGTCGCGAGGATCACGGCGAACACCGATGAGGTCGAGCGCGGTCTCAACCAGGTCGCATCGGCCCACGCCGCGGCGGAGGCGAAGCTGCAGGCACTCATGGACGACCTCGCCGGCAGCGAGGATCCCGCCGCGCAGGCCCTCGCGGGTGAGCTCGCCGAGGTCATGCAGACCTTCCAGGGAGCGCGAATCCCGCAGGAGGTGTCGGCGACGTTCGACGGCCTCCGCCGTGACGTGGACTTCCTCGCCGGCGACTTCAACGACCCGAGCAGCCGTGTGAACGTCATCCTCCGCGCCGTCGAGGGTGGGGCCGTGCAACGAGACCTCGCTCTGGTGTCGCAGAAGTCCGACGAACTGCGCTCCGGGGCCGACGAGCTCAGCACCGGATTGGAGAAGCTGTCGACCGGCTCGACCCAGCTCGCAGCGGGGACCGTGCAGCTCGCCGCCGGCACGGAAGAACTCGCCGGCGCTGCGGGGCAGGGGCTCAAGCTCCTCCCCAACTGGGACGAAGGTCAGCAGTCGAGCTTCATCAAGGCTCTCGCCCAGCCGGTGGAGCTGCACGAGACCATCGACAACGAGGCGAAGACCTTCGCGTATGGCTTCGCGCCCTTCTTCCTGGGTCTCGCACTGTTCGTCGGCGGGATCATCGCGTGGATGCTGTTCACCCCGCTGCTGGCTCGACCGCTGGCTCAGGGGCTCGGATCGTTCCGGACGGTGATCGCCTCGTTCGCGCCGACCGTGTTCGTCGGGTTCCTGCAGGCGACGATCCTGTTCCTGGTCGTGCGGTTCGCGATCGGACTGCATCCGGAGCACGCCTGGGGCACCTACGGGTTCATGCTGCTCATGGTCATGATGTTCATGGCAATGATCCAGATGTTCAACGCCCTCCTCGGACCCGCAGTCGGACGCGTGCTGACCCTCGCGTTCCTCATGGTGCAGCTGACGTCGGCCGGCGGGATCTACCCGGTTCCGACCACCACGGAGCTGTTCCAGTGGGTCAACCCGTTCGACCCGATGACGTATACGAACACGGCGCTGCGACAGCTGATCCTCGGTGGTGTGGACTACCGGCTCGGGATCGCGATCGCGGTCGTCGTCGGACTCACCATCGTCTTCGTCGCCGTGTCGACCCTGGCCGCCAGACGGAACCGCCAGTACAACATGGACCGTCTCTACCCACCCGTCGAGGTGTAGCCGAAGCCATCGCGCACCCCGACCCGCCAACCCTCACTCGAAGCACAAGGAACACAGGAGCGAAAGTGACTACAAACACCAGCAAGGCACGTACCAGCACGAACATCGACCCCACGCTCAGCGTGAATCCCGTGTTCGTCCGACCGGGGGAGGCGACGGAGTTCGACAAGTTCTCCCTTCCGCCGGGGCCCAGCCTTCCGGAGACCGCGTATCAGATCGTGCATGACGAGGCGATCCTCGACGGCAACTCCCGCCTCAACCTCGCGACCTTCGTGTCGACGTGGATGGATGACGAGGCGAAGAAGCTGTACCTCGAAGCCGCTGACAAGAACATGATCGACAAGGACGAGTACCCGGCGACGGCCGCCATCGAGGACCGCTGCTGGCGGATCCTGGCCGACCTGTGGAACGTGCCGGACAAGACCGACACCATCGGCACCTCGACCATCGGCTCGTCAGAGGCCTGCATGCTGGGCGGTCTCGCGCTCAAGCGGCTCTGGCAGGAGAAGCGTCGTGCCGAGGGCAAGTCCACCGACAAGCCGAACCTGATCATGTCGGCGGCCGTGCAGGTCGTGTGGGAGAAGTTCTGCAATTACTGGGACGTCGAGCCGCGCTACGTGCCGGTGAGCCCGGATCACATCATCCTCGACGGGTACAACCTTGAGGACTACGTCGACGAGAACACGATCGGTGTGGTGTCGATTCTCGGTCAGACCTTCACCGGCCTGTACGACGACACCATCGCGATCTCGAAGAAGCTCGACGAGATCCAGGCGAAGACCGGCCTCGACGTCAAGATCCACATCGACGGCGCGTCCGGAGCGATGGTCGCGCCGTTCTGCCAGCCGGACCTGGTGTGGGACTTCCAGCTGGATCGTGTGAACTCCATCTCCACCTCGGGCCACAAGTACGGCCTCGTGTACCCCGGCGTGGGCTGGGTGGTGTGGCGCAACACCGCGGTGCTGCCGGAGAGCATGATCTTCCACGTGAGCTACCTCGGTGGAGACATGCCCACGCTCGCGCTGAACTTCTCGCGACCTGGTGCCCAGGTGCTGCTGCAGTACTACCAGTTCCTGCGTCTCGGTTTCGAGGGATACCGCGCGGTGCAGCAGAACTCGATCGACGTGGCCACCTACCTCTCCAGCGAGATCGCCGAGATCGGAGCGTTCGACCTGGTCAGCAAGGGCGATACCATCCCGGTGTTCGCCTGGGTGCTGAAGGACGGCTACACCGACAAGTGGACCCTGTACGACCTGGCCGACCGTCTGCGTATGAAGGGGTGGCTGGTGCCCGCATACCCGATGGCCGACGACATGGCCGATGTGGTGCTGCAGCGCATCGTGGTGAAGGTCGGTCTGAGCCGGGACCTCGCTTCGGCGCTGCTCGCCGACATCCGCGGCGAGGTCGAGTTCCTCGACGCGCTCCAGGCGCCACTGCCCGACCAGGCGGACAGCGGACACTTCCACCACTGAGTTCCCCGGCGAGGCGGGGAGGGTCGCTTCGGCGGCTTCCTCCCCGCCTCGTTCCCCCTCCGAACCCGATCGAGAGCGAGAGTCAGAATGAGCGCCGCAGCGACCACCATGGACGCCCCCCGGAGCGGTCTGTTCATCCCCACCGTCACCAAGCAGTGCTGGGGGTTCATGATCGGATCGGCGTTCTTCGCCGTCGGATCCGCCCCCGTGCTGAGCGCGGCGATGGGATCGAGCATCTCGAACCTGCTGTTCTTCGTGGGGGCCCTGTTCTTCACCACCGCCGGCCTCATCCAGCTGTTCCTCAGCGGTGCCGTCGCGGTCGATGTGTCCTACGGACCGGGGCGCATGGTCCGAGCCGAGTGGTTGGCGGCGGCGACGCAGTCGTTCGGCACACTCATGTTCAACGTGAGCACCACCGCCGCCCTGCGCGCGAAGTCGATCGGCGCGCAGGAGCATTTCGTGTGGAACCCAGACGCGGGCGGCTCCGTGGCCTTCCTCGTGAGCGGGGTCGTGGCGTTCATCGCCTACGCGCACGTCGCCCGGCACTGGGACTTCGGACGCCGCGCCTGGTGGTCGGTAGTCATCAACTTCGTGGGCTGCGTGGCGTTCGCGTTCTCGGCGGTCGGGGCCTACATCCTGCCGGGCGGCGACGCGCTGAACGGCTCGCTCGCGAACAACGGCACCTTCATCGGGGCGCTTTGCTTCCTGTTCGCGTCCCTGATCGTGCTGCCGTTCTGGGACCGGCCGCGCGGCGGATCGTCTCCGTCGGCTGCTGTCGTACCGGGAAGTTCCGGACGCTGAGACCGGATGCTGAGAGAAGAGACGTCATGACCGCGGGAAAGCGACTCGACCCCATCGCCGATGAACTCTCGTGGCAACCGGTGCCGGCGACCGGCCCCGTGATCGGTTCGCGCAGCGGTGAGCGGTCGAGCCTGGACGACGAATCCTTCGCGCTCGTGGTGGGCGGTGGGGTCTTCGTCATCGTCGCCATCGTCGCCGCCTTCGTGTTCTGGGGCCGTGAGCTCGCGATCGACGGCCGCAATTCGCTCGGCGACTTCACAGCGATCGCGGGTGGCATCGCGGCGGCACTGGGCTTCGCCCTGTCGCGGATGCTGCCCCGGCGTCGTCCCGATGCGGGCGCCGGCCCCACCGAGGATGAGCGCTACCGGTGGTTCGACATCACCGCCCTGTCGGTGGCGCACGGCGCGATCGCCCTGCTGGGGTGGATCGGGATCGCCACGGTCCTCGAGCACAGCCTCGTCGGAGCCACCGTCTACACCTCTCCCGCCGTCGTGCTCGCCGCTGCCGCGTCGGCGCTCAGCGCATACCTCGCCTTTCTCAGTGGTGCGAGCCTGTCGCCGCGGCACCTCTCCCTGGTTCTCGCCGTGTTCCTGGTGGTCGGCCTCGTGACAGCGATGCTGAGCGCCGGTGATCCGCAGTGGTGGCAGATGAACCTTTCCGCACTGGGGATCACGCACGACATCTCGTCGCTGACGTTCAACTTCACCCTGATCGTGTCGGGGGTCATCGTCACGACCATCGCCCGACTCGGCACGTCGTCGCTTCCCTCCACGACGGTCAGGGATCGGCGCCGGCGACTCATCGTGCGCGTGATCTTCGTGCTGCTGGGCGTGCTGCTCGCGTGCGTCGGGATCTTCCCGGTCGATCGCTTCTTCCTCGTGCACAACACTGTGGCGACTGGGATGGCCGTCGCCTACGCGGCCCTGGTCTTGGCGCTGCCCTGGCTCATCCCCTCGATGCCGCGGGTGTTCATCGCGCTCGGCTACATCTACGTCGTGGCGATCGTCGGGCTGGCGCTGCTCTTCGCAGCAGGCATCTACAACCTCACCGCCGTGGAGTTGGTCGCGGCCCTGCTGATCTTCAGCTGGCTCATCCTCTTCCTGCGCAATGTGCAGACCGTCAGCTCTCGGAAGCGGTCGGCGTCGTGACGGGACCGGCGGCCCTGGACCAGGAGGGCGTCGTCGCTCGGCTGGACGAGCTCGAACGGCAGAACGCGGAACTTCGGCGTGCGGCGATCCACGGCGAGCGTCCGCGCGGAGGCTGGTGGCGGGCGGTCGCGTCGGCGCTCGTGATCGCCGTCGCGGCTCTGCTGGTCCCGGTGTCGGTCGTCGGCGCCTGGGCGCGCGTACAGCTGATCGATGAGGAGTCGTTCGTCGGCATGCTCGCGCCGCTGGTCGATGAGCCTTCCGTGCAGGAGCTCATCGTCGACGAGACGATGACCGCGGTACGCGCGCGGATCGACTTCGAGGTGCTGACCGACGCCGTGTTCGACGGGGTCGTGGTGCCCGTGACCGACGAGCGCACGGCCGAGATGCTCGGACTGCTCCGGCAACCGGCAGCCGATGGTCTCGACAGCCTGGTGTCGACCTCGGTGCAGTCGGCCGTCGAGTCCGCGGCCTTCGCCCGCATCTGGGAGATGGCGCTGCGCGGCGGGCATCGTGCGCTCACGGCCGTGTCCACGTCGGACGGCGGCGGGATCGTGGTACTCACCGACCAGGGCGTGGGCATCCGCCTGGGCCCGCTCGTCGACGGCGTGAAAGCCGAGCTCGCCGACCGCGGCATCGGGATCGCAACGATCGTGCCGACCATCGACCGCACGATCATCGTCGGCGGCGCGGAGAACGTGATCGCCATCCGCACCGGGTACGCGCTCGCCGATGCCATCGGGTGGTGGCTCCCGATCATCACGACGCTGCTGTTCCTGGCGGGGCTCATGCTGGCACGACGGCGGAGTGCAGCGCTCACGGGCATCGGCGTCGCGCTGGCGCTCGGCGGCGGATCTCTGGCGGTCGCCCTGGAGTTCGGGCGTATCGCGATCGGCGCCGCCGCGGGTGAGAGCGGCATCCCGCCGGCTGCGATCGGCGCCGTGTACGCGCATGTCATCGCAGACCTGAGCGCGACCGGGACAGCCGTGGCGGTCTTCGGACTCATCCTCGCGGTCGTCGGCTGGCTGACCGGGGCCTCGCGCCCCGCCCGCCGCGTGCGCTCCGCGACCGGGGTGGCTTACCAGTCCGCACGTCGCGCGCTGCAGCGCCGATCCGCACAAGCCCCCGATGTGGTGGAGGTACCGACATGATCCCCGTTCTCGCCGACCTGCTCACCATCGGCGTCGCCATCGCGATCAGTCCTCTCGCCATCGTCGCCGTGATCCTGATGGCCACGTCGGGCAAGGGCCGCACCAACGGCACCGCCTTCATCCTCGGCTGCTACACGTTCGCGATCGTCTTCGTCGGCATCCTGGTCCTGGTCGGGCGATCGGCGGGGACGGAGGATCCGGACTCCGGCCCCCACATCACGGTCGACATCGTCGAGATCGTCCTGGGCCTCGGCCTGCTCGTACTGGCGATCCGGCAGTGGCGGCACCGCGCGTCGAACGAGCCTCCGGCCTGGATGGCGCGGCTCGATGGGCTGAAGCTCGGTGGGGCGTTCCTGGTCGGCGTGCTCATCTCCGGACCGCTGTCGCCGAAGGATCTGCCCCTGCTCGTCGCCGCCGGCGGCCGCATCTCACAGGCGACGCTGCCCGTGGAACAGGTTGTGGCCGTCATTCTCGTCTTCGGGGTCATGGGCATCATGGCGGTCATGGTGCCGTGGTTCATCAGCGTGGTGTCCCCGGGAAAGGTCGAGGTGCGTCTGAGCGCGATGCGCACCTGGCTCGTGTCGAATCACGCCGTCATCATGACCGTGCTGTTCGTCATCCTCGGGGTCAAGCTGATCGGCTCCGGCGTCGCCGACCTGGCGAGCTGAGGGAAGCCGGATGTCGTTAGAGCTCACGGCGGCGATCATCGTCGCAGTCATCGTGATCGTCTTCTCGAATGCACTGTCGAGCCGCATCGGCGTCGCGGGTCCGCTCATCCTCGTCGCGGTCGGCGTCGGGGTGAGCCTCATCCCCGCTGTCTCGGCCGTGGTGGTGCCACCGGAACTGATCCTGATGGGGGTGCTGCCTCCCCTGCTGTTCTCGGCGGCGGTGTCGGCGCCCGCGATCGAACTCCGGCGGGATTTCAGTGCGATCAGCGGGCTCGCCGTGCTCCTCGTCATCATCAGCTCCCTCGTGCTGGGAGTGTTCTTCTTCATCGCGATCCCCGGCCTCGGGTTCCCGCTGGCCGTTGCACTCGGAGCGATCCTCAGCCCCACCGATGCGGTCGCCACGTCGATCGTGCGTCGTCTCGGCGTGCCGCGCCGAGTGGTCACGGTGTTGGAGGGCGAGGCGCTCATCAACGATGCCTCCGCGCTGGTACTGATGCGCACGGCGATCGTGGCAGCGGCATCCGGATTCTCGTTCCTCGCGACTCTCGGCACCTTCGCGTGGGCGGTGCTGTCTGCGATCGTGGTCGGTGCGCTCGCCGGAGCGCTCGCTCTGCGACTGCGAGCGTGGACGACGAGTGCAACGGCGAACACCGCGCTCGGACTCACCGTCCCCTACATCGCGTTCCTGCCGACCGAGGCGCTCGGCGGCTCGGGCCTCGTCGCGGCCGTCGTCGCGGGAGTGGTGTGCGGCCAGGGCGCGGTGCGGTGGCTGACGCCGGAGCAGCGGATCTCGGACAAGCTCAACTGGCGCACCGTCGAGTTCCTGCTCGAGGGCGCCGTGTTCCTTCTCATGGGACTGGAGCTGTGGGGCATCGTCGAGAAGAATCTCGCCGCCGACGAAGGGCTGTGGAAGGGGATCGGCATCGCCGCCTTGGCCTTCGTGATCCTCATCGCGGTCCGTGCGACCTATGTGTTCCCGATGCTGCGCGTGCACACGACCCGCGTGGAGAGGTTCGTGCGCGGGCGCCTGTCGGCAGGGGACCAAGGGGACGCGCCACCGGAGAGCACAGCGGGTCGGGCGCTGGCCGCCCTCCCCGGCGTCTCTCCGGCTCAGCAGGTCAAGCGTCGCCGCAAGAGGCTCCGCCGCATGAGAGCCGACATCGACTACTTCGACACGTCACCGCTCACGTGGAAGCACAACGCCATCATCGTGTGGGCGGGAATGCGCGGAGCCGTGACGCTCGCGGCCGCGCAGACTCTGCCGAACGACACCCCGGAGCGCGACCTGCTGGTGTTCATCGCGTTTCTCGTCGCGGCGGGGAGCCTGCTCATCCAGGGGCTCACGCTGCCGTGGCTGGCTCGTATTCTGGGGCTGCGCAAGGGATCGAGCAGCTTGCCGCGCGAGGAGATCCGTGAGATCGATGCCGAGCTGAACGAGGCCGCGCGCGTTGCGGTAGAAGGCGGCCGACTGCGGCGCAGCGATCGCAAGCCCTTCTCGGACGACATCTACGCCGTACCCGCCTCACTGTTCGTCACCCCCCTCGACCCGACGGATGGGCTCGACACCCCGGAGGCACTCGAGTTCGGTCTGGCCGTCATCACGGTGATGCGAGGTCGCCTGCACGAACTCGGCCGGTCGGGGCGACACAGCACCAGCGCGCTGCGGTACGTGCTCGACGAGCTCGACGCCTACGAGATCAGCGTGAAGCTCCACCTGGAAAGCGAGAGATGACAATGGAACTGTCCTCCACCCCTCTGCTCGGAATCGCGCTGGCGCTCGCGTCGGCCGCCGCGCTCGCCCTCGGCAACCTGCTCCAAGCCCGCGGTGTGCGGGCGATGGAGCAGAACGCGACCCAGGGCGTCGACGGCTCCAAGGTCATGCACCTCGTGCGAAACCACTTCTGGTTGATCGGCGCGCTGCTGCTGGTCGTCGCGATCGTCTTGCAGCTGAGTGCGCTCACCCTCGCCCCGCTCATGGTGGTGCAGCCGCTCGGTGTGGTCGCGCTGGTGTTCACGGCGTTGATCACGGCGCTCGTCGCGAAGCGGATGCCGTCGCGGCGGGTCGTGCTCGCGATCCTCACCTGCGTGGTCGGCGTCGCCGGATTCGTCACGGTGGCGGCACTCGTCAGCACGCAGCATCCGATCACCGACGTGCAGCTGATCGCGGTGCTGTCGGTGCTCGCCGCCGTGCTGATCGCGACCGGCCTCGTGTGGGTGCTGGGCCGCAATCGGCCGACCCCTCCGGTGCTGTGGGTCGTGCTCGGCGGAGTCTTCTCGGCGTTCGTCGCGACCCTCGGCAAGACGGTCATCCTGCGCGTGCAGACGGCGCTGCAGTCGGGCGGCCTGAAATGGGACGCGGCCAACATCCTCACGATCGCCTGCATCCTCGGGATCGGCATCGCCGGAGGGCTGTCGGTCTACCTCGTGCAGCGCGCGCACGCTTCGAACCGACCCGAGGTGGTGGTCGCCGGTCTCACCGTCGTGGATCCCGCCGTCGCCGTCGTGCTCGGGATCGTGATCCTCGGCGAGGCGAGCTCGGCTCCGCTGTGGGCGCTGTTCGCGTTCATCGTCGCAGGGGCTGTGGCCGTCGGGGGAGTGTTCGCGCTGTCCCGCGCGGAGAACGAGACCGCCTGACCCATCGGTGAAACCCCTGCCGGGTGCGTGGGCGCCCGGCAGGGGTTTGCTGGATCAGGCGGTCTTCTTGCCGTAACGAAGCGCGCGCACGATGTTCACGACGCCGAGCACGACGAGCGACAGTCCCAGCAGGATCCACAGCAGCGCTGCGCCCCACAGCGGAGCGAACAGCAGCACGATGCCGGCGGCGATGGAGATGATCGCGAAGAGCACGGCCCAGACCTTGGAACCGGCGTGTCCGATGGTCGAGAGTGCGACGGCACCCTCCACGATCCACAGCACCGCGACGAGGATGCTGATGAACGCGCCGAGCCACGCCGCTGTCTGCCCCAGGTTCGAGAAGGCCAGGATTCCCGCGACGATGAACACGAGTCCGAGGAACACGTGTCCGATACGCGCCCACCCGCCCTTGGTCTTGCTGAACAGGCCGAGAGCGGCGTAGACGATACCGGCGATGACCGCGTAGACCGCGACGATCGCGGCGACGATGGCCGCCGTCTTGCCCGGCCACACCAGGATGAGGACTCCGACGATCAGGGCGAGCAGGCCGCCCACGCCGAGGGCGATGCGGATGCCGTTGGTGGCGGTGGCACGGGGGGAGGTGGTGGTCATTGAAGGCCCTTTCTGGTTTCGAAACCGCCGTCGGTGCGGACGGCGCCGACGGCGTGTGCCCTCAGCATCGCGTCGCGTGAACGCACACACGGGGATCGCCTCGCAACTTCACCCCGCGGATCACTCCGGTTTCACCCGTCGTGCTCTGGTCGCGGAGCGTCTGACGCGCTTAGCGTGGGTGGATGACCGACATCTCCGAACCTCCGACACCCGACGGGTCCGGGGCGGCGCGGCATGCGCACCAGGCGGCTCGGGCCGAGATGTTCGAGGGTGACGACCGTTCGCTGGGGCTCACGCTCGGCGGTGGAGGGGCGTTCGGCGCCGCGCACGTCGGCGTGCTGCAGGTGCTCGCCGAGCGTGGCATCCGGCCCGGGGTCGCTGCCGGTACGAGCTCGGGAGCGCTCGCCGCTGGCGCCTATGCCGCCGGTTTCGATGCCGAAGCGATCGAGAGCGCGGTGCTGCGCTTCCGCTGGAGCGAAATCGCGCGGTGGACGTTCCGGCCGCGCTGGGGACTTCTGGACACGCGCGTCATCCGCGCAGCGGTGGAACAGGTGCTCGGTACTGATCCGCTCATCGAAGACCTCCCGCGACGGTTCGCCGCGTACGCCACCGACCTGCGCACGAGACGCGGCGTCGTGCTCGACCACGGGCCGC
Organism: Microbacterium sp. NPDC055988; assembly: GCF_042269505.1. Classification (NCBI taxonomy): domain Bacteria; kingdom Bacillati; phylum Actinomycetota; class Actinomycetes; order Micrococcales; family Microbacteriaceae; genus Microbacterium; species Microbacterium sp. NPDC055988. Next base: position 461,404 of record NZ_JBHJXY010000001.1, on the reverse strand, counting down.
TGAGCGAGGCGCTGCGGGCGAGTGTCGCCGTGCCCGGACTCCTCCCGCCGCTTCGCCGGGGCGAACAGGTCCTCGCCGACGGGGGGATGATCGACAATGTCCCGGTCGAGGCGACCAGGGCGATCGGTGCCTCTCGCGTCATCGTCGTGCGTCTGCATGCGAAGTGGGAGAACGTGCGCATGATGAGGACGGTCTCGCGCACAGCCGACCTCGTCGAGGATCCTTCCGTCGTGTTGATCCAGCCCGAGATGGAGGGGATGGCTCAGTGGACGATGTCCGATGTCGGACGCCTCATCGCCGAGGGGCGTCGTGCCGCTGTCGTCGCGCTCGATGAGGCGGGGCCGGACTGGCACCTGACCGCCCCGACGCCGTAACCCACGCCACCTCTCCGGAGCTCGTCGGTACGGGCAAACGGGTGCGCCCATACCGAGAAGGCGCCCCGCGGCGTTGCATCACGCGGTGCCTGCGCAGACTGGTGAGCACAGGCGCGCGACGCAGGGAGACAGCGGAATGAGACAGCGTTCGGATTTCCAGGGTTCCGTTCACGCGGACGGCGGGTGGTGGACCGTGCACGCGGTGGACGTGGTGACACCGGACATTCCGATTCTCCGGCATCAGCCGGCATCGCTCCCGCAGGGTTCGAGCTGCCGCAGTGAGCTGGATTGAGATCACGGGCGAACGTCAAGGTGAACTGCGGGGTGAAATCCGGGTCTGATCGCTGTTCGGATCGAACCGATCGGTGATTCTTGAACCAGCGGACCACCGACTGCTCCTCCCCCACGGCGCAGGTCGTCACGGTCAGGTCCGCACATGGGCGCCGGTCGGTTCACGGTTCGCCAGGCGGGATTCCTGGCACTCCCTACCGCGACCGGCGCCCACCTCACAACCTCACGACGAAAGAGGGAACATGGTCGCCAGGAGTAACCCGATCGGCACGGCACGAGTCCGCGGCTTCACGATCGCAGCCCTTTTGGGGGCATCACTCGCCCTGTCCGGCTGCGCGACGGCGGGGGACCCGGCTCCCGAGCTCACCGCGGAGGCTGAGGGAACCCCGGGGGAAGACGTGGGGACTGACCTCGCGGCTGCTCGGCTCGACGGCGGTCGGATGTTCGCCGTGGTCACGTGGGGGTCGTCGTCCTGCCCTCCCATCGTCGACGACGCGACGGCCGACGACGAGACGGAGGAGCAGACGGTGTCGGTGACGCTGGCCGATCCGCAAGGGGACCAACCCTGCACGGCCGACATGGGGCCGCGCGCCAGCCTGGGCGCTTTCCCGGAGGGAGTGGATCCGTCCAAAGACGTTGAGCTCCTCATCGAGTACGACGATCTGCGTGGTGCGGTCGAGTTGAAGGCCGATGAAGCCTTCGCTGCCGCGTCTACTTCGGAAACGGAGTTCGCGCCATCGGCCGGATGGTTCGACGACCGTGGCATCGTGCTGCTCACCTGGGGGTCGTCGACGTGTGCACCCACGGCGACCGATGTGGAACAGACTGCGAGCGGCGCAACCGTGACGCTAGGTGTGCCCGACGGGCCCTGCACGCTGGACATGGCGCCGCGGGCGACGTTGATCGCCTTGGCTGACGATGCCCCAGGTGCGGACTTCGAGCTCGTGCTCTCCGGGGCTCAACTGGATGACACGGTGGCCGTGCTCGGGCGCTGAGCTCAGAGCAGGGAGCGGTCACGACGTAGGCGCGGCGCCAGCTGGTGTGCACGGGTGCTGGGACTCGCTGGCGCGCTCTCGCGTCGACGACGCGCCGGGCGCAGACGGCACGGAGCTGCGACCTCGTAGGCACGCAATCGTGCGCTTCGGCACGGTGGATCCGAGACGATGCGCGGGGATCGTCTCGCGCGGCCCTCCGTCGCTGCCGCGAGGCGGTGGGATGAGGATCGATGCGTCACGGGTGGCGCATCGGCAGTGAACGCGGCCCTCTCGCCGCGTCGCGAGCGACGGTGAGTTGTCGAAGTCCCACCGTCGCGGGATGGCCCGGGCGAGGGGAGTCTCCCCGGGCCATCCTCACTTCTCAGAGGCGTCCGAGGCCGGAGAGCGCCTCGGCGATCCGATTCTCGATCCACGGTGCCATGACCTGCTTCGCGGCCGGCGTGAAGTGCACGCGATCGTCGGCGTAGAGAGCCACTCCAGGGGAGACGTCGGTGACGCAGACGTCGTCCGGGCAGACGGCCCCGGACAGATCGAGCCGCTGCACGTTCGAGTGCGCCGCGAAGATCGTCTCCTCGACCGCCGACTTGCACGCGAGACGTTCGGGGCTGACCGTCTTCGACCAGTCACGCGGTCGGTCGTTGGACAGGAGGATGAGCGGCGGTGAGGCGAAGACGTCCGTGATGCCCGTCAGCGTCTCGAGTTGCTGGTGGTAGCGCTTCTCCCAGGCGTCTTCACACGGGCCGATCCAAGAGCCCTCGAAGAGCTGATCCTCGACGTCCCACTTGTTGTGCACGAGGATGACATCGGGCTGCTCGCCAGGAGTGAGGCCACGGAGGTCGTCCTTCCACTTTCCGCACCCCTTCTCCTCGGAATCCATCACCCAGCCGTTGCCGGCCCGGGCCTTGGTCGCATCGAACAGGCCGCAACCACCCGATGCCATCAGCGAGAGGTCGAGATCGGTGCTGCGATGATCGCGAAGCGCTTGGTGCATGTTCCCCGCGACGGAATCGCCCAGAAGGGCAACCTTCAGCGGCCCCGCAGAGCTGAGGGCAGGGCCCGGCGCGCCGATCGAGAACGGGCTGCCTGGCTCGGCGACGGTTTCGGCGACAGGCTGGTCGACCTGGGGCGGTGGTTCCGAGGAGGAGCCGTAATCCGCGCCAGGCATCGGGGCAGGCTGGCTGGTGTAGTGGATGGCTGCTGCGATGAAGAAAGCGATCGCGAGAGCTGCGCCGACGCCCGTGGCGACGGCACGCAGCCGGGAGCCGACAGTGGGAGCGGGGCGGACACCATCCGCCGGGGTCGGCTGCTGCTCGAGGGACTGCGACTCCGCGGCCTCCCTGTCGCGCTCGAGCCTGTCGCGCTCGAGCCGTGCGCGCTCCTCACGGCGCGTCATCCCGCGGCTTTCCATCGCTCTGATCCCTCCTCGTCGGACGACGGGAGTGGCCGGACCCCAGGGGAGACCGGCCACTCGTTTCCCGTCCCGCGCACGGGAGACGCGGGGAGGGTTCGCGGAGAAACCGAAGCCGCCCTCGTCGAAAACGCTAACGCGGCGCGGCGCGGGCTGGCGTCGCTGCGGTGGTATTGCGTGGAGGCCGGCCGACGACCCGTGCGAAATCGTCTGCTGTCCGGGTCGAATGGGCCCGCGTGGTGGTGTGCACGGACCTCGTCGACGAGGACGCATCGTGCTCATGTCGGCCGGGAATCGATATGGTTCGACGAGTGCGTCTTCGGCAGGCGTGAAGGAGGACGACCGGTGAAGAAGGTGAATCGCCGCGGGCTTACGCTGTCGCTCGTGCTCAGTGTCACGGCCGGGTACGTCGACGCGATCGGGTTCATCGACACCGGCGGGCTGTTCGTCTCGTTCATGAGCGGCAATTCCACACAGGCGGGGGTCGAGGTGCTGGAGCACGGGATCACCGCTGCCTTCATGCCGCTCTCACTGGTCCTGGCGTTCGTGCTGGGCGTTACGGCCGGGGCGCTCGTCGGAGATGATGACCGACGACGAGTACGGGCCGTCGCCGGGTCTGCAGCAGCTGTGGCGGGCAGCGCTGCGCTGGCCGTATTCCTGCCCGAAGAACCGTGGCGGTTCTGGATTCTGGCGTTCGCGATGGGCGCCGTGAACACGCTCTACCTCGCTGAGGGCCGCGCTCGCGTCGCGATCACCTACGCGACCGGCACTCTTGTCAGTCTCGGCCTCGCGCTCGCCGCTCTCATGACCGGAAGGTCTCGCAGCGCCTGGCAGCGTCCGCTGATCCTGTGGGGATCGCTCGCCGGCGGGGCGGTCGTCGGCGCCGCCGCGCACAGACTCGGCAGTGCGATCTCACTCCTCATCGCGGCCGGCGTACTGGCCATCGCCGCCCTCGCGCTCGTTCTGCGTCGCGACGGGCGCGGCGCGTCCGCCACATGAGGGATGCGCGGGAAGTTCTCCGAACCGTCGTCAGGACGGTCTGTGTGCGCGAGGGATCTGGAGTTGCACATCATCTGCCTCTGCGGCTGCCTTCGACAGCAGGCCGTAGCTGAACAGCCCGGCTCGTATCAGCAGAACGTCACGCAGGTCGATTCCGGTGGCTTGGGCGAGCTGTTCCGGCGTGACCGTCGAGACGCCAGCGTCGTTCGCCCCGGCTGCCTCAGCGGTGAGCAGTGCGCGGATGTGCTCGGAGGTGAGGTGATTCCTGTTCAGGATCGCGGCGCGCGCATCGTGAAGTGCGAAGCCGCGCGCGAAGCCCAGCGCGACCTCGATCCACTCGGCAGCCGAGGTGTACACAGGGAAGGGCATGCGCGAAACCTATCGTCAGAACAGACGTCGCGGCAATGGGGCGGACCGAGGTCGTGTCGACGGCTGTCGGCTGCCTGCGATCGCGCGCTTCTCACGGCGACGCGTGGAGGCGTGATGCCTCGGAGAAGTGACCCCGTATCCCGAGTTCGCGTACGCAAAGTTCGCTTCAGCGCACGCACAACCCTCGGAACTCCCTCTGTCGCCCCCGGGGGAAGGCGAGGGTGGGGAAGTGGGTGAAGTGTGGGCCCGAGCGTTGTCGTGCGAGCTCACGTTCACGATCCTGAGAACGTGCGATGACCGCCGGCGGGAGGGGCGGTTCCCCGATGGCGGCACGTGAGAGGGATGGGGACGAGCGTAGATGGCTGATCTGACGGATGCCGGTGGTGCGGATGAGCGCCCACGCCGCAGACCACCCGACCCAGGCGTGTGGTCGCGTCCGGTGATCGCCGCGAAGATCGACGTTCCGGACGTCGCCCTCCCCGCGAGTGTGCAACTGAACCCTCCGAAGCTGAACCCGCAACCAGACGAGGCCGCGGAGGCCGCCGACGCCTGCAGGACGGAGTGACGAGCATCGGTGCTCTCCGGTCTCAGTCCCCCACCCGGTCGAGGCCGACGAAATCCATGATGTCCTGACCGTAGAGGCAGGTCTGGAGGGCGAGATCGCCGTCGAGTCCGAGGAGGTCGTCGGTACTGGACCACGTCTTGGGGACGTGTCGAACCTCGACCACCTCGTACTCGACGTCGCCCTGTGCGGTGCTGAGGATGACGTGGTCGCCGAGCTGCCAGTTAAGGATCACATCGCCACCGCAGTTGTTGTGGGCGGCCCACACCGGCGGTACGCCCGCTCGCGTGTACGAAGCCATCTGCGTGAAGGTGTCGTCACAGCGCGAGAGCTCCGCCTTGCCGCCGGTCGCTCCCAGGCGGGCACGGGGGAGCTCGTCCAGCACGGTCGCCCGCACGCCGGCAGCGATCGCGTCAACGGTGCTCTTCGTCGCGCCGTAGGCGCGCTCGACCCGCTCTGGCGCGACAACGGCCACCACGGCGAGGAGCACGCCCGCGCCGATGAGGATGCCGGCGATCACTCGGAGGAGGCGACCGGATCGGGGTCGGGCTGTTCGATGCGCGTTCGTCATGGGGTTCCTCCTTCAGGGTGTGTGGCAGATCAGTGCTCGACGGCGATGGCGGCACCCCTGGCGGCGACCTCGCCGTTGCGACGGGTCTTCGCCCACCCGGTCTTGCCGGAGTACTTGCGCACGAACGCGGCGGGCAACACGAGGTACATGTAGTAGATGTAGATCGCGAAGCAGAAGCCGTAGCGGATGGATGTCGCAAGGTCCAGGTCGGGCTCGCAGCGCTTGCGGTAGATGGGCCCCCACAGCACGAACGGCGCCAGCGTGAAGACGATGTAGATGGTCAGCACACTCCACCACACACGCACGAAGGCGTCGAGCACGTCGGGGTGCGCGAGGCCGTCGAGCAGAGCACTGAACCCGAGCAGGGCGAGCGCGATCATCCCCAGCGTCTGCAGGTAGGGCAGCAGCAGGTAGTAGGTGGTCTCGAGGGCGCCGGCGGCGGTCACGTAGGGTGACTTCACCACCTTCGGGATGTAACCGACGCACTCGATGTTGCCCTGCGCCCAACGCGTACGCTGCGTGACGAAGCGCTTCATCGACGGAAGAGCCTCCTGGGAGACGTGTGTGTCGTTGACGTTCTTCGTCGTCGATCCGGTGAGCACGACGTGCAGCCCGAGCTCGTAGTCCTCGAGGAGCGACCCATGCCAGGGGGTGCCGTACTCGTCGCCGATCCGGTCGAGGATGCTGAGGCGGGTGAACTGCCCGTTGCCACCGAGTCCGACCGTGCCGGCCCGCGACCGCAGCGACTGCATAGCCGCGTTCACCGTGCGGAACTCCATGTCCTGCATGCGGATGAGGAGTCGACCGAAACGGTTCTTGAACGCGCTGCCGCCGGGCACCGGGTTCTTGTCGTCGCGGTTCTTCATCCACACGGTGATCTGCGCAGCGCCGTTCTCGTCGTCGCCGAACACCGAATCGGACGACACGATCTCGAGCGCGTTCTCGGCGAGCTCGCCGTCGGCGTCGAGCACGATCACGATCTCCAGGTCGCGGTTCGCGCGGGCCGGCAGCCAGTCCGACAGTTCGGCGTACGCCTGGTTGAGGGCCGCGCCCTTGCCGAGTCGTGCGTTCGGACGCTTGCGGGCGACGACGTGCACGTGCGGGTCGAACCGGGCATACTCCTCCGCGATCGCGAGCGTCTCGTCGTCGCTGTCGTCGTCGATCACCCACAGATGGGCGTTCGGGAAGTTCGTGCGCGCGCGTTCGATGGTCGTGGCGAGCACGGCCTCCTCGTCGCGGCACGGGATGAAGAAGTGCCAGTGGAAGTCGTCGGGGTCACCCGGCACGACGGGCTTGTCGCGCAGGAACGGAACGAGGATGAGCGCCAGGTAGAGCAGGAACAGGACGCTGAGCAGGAAGGCGAAGCCGCCGATCGTGAAGAACATGCGTCCTCCCTTCTATTTCTTCTTGGGCTTGTGCACGATGAACAAGACGTAGAACAGCAGGGTGGCGGCCATGCTGACGGCCATCAGGATGGTGCCGCCGACGATGTGCACCCAGTCGAAGACCTCGCGACTCTGGAACGAGAACGCATAGGCCAGCCAGCCCAGCCGCACCTGGTTGAGCGCGATGAGACCGACCATGCCGATCACGGTCGCACCCAGTAGGCGGGCCAGCGGAAAGCGGGGCAGCAGCAGGAGAATCGCGGTGAGGGCGAAGATGGCCGCGACGTAGAACGCGATCGCGCACTCCGCGGTGATGCGCAGCGCATACCAGTGACCGTCGCCCTCGAAGGCGATCGCCGGGCTGCCGCTGGAGGTCGCGGCCTTGGTGCCGGTCGCGAAGATCAAGGGCAGGAGTTCGGCCGAGATCGCGGCTTCCATCGTGCGGATCGCGTGCTCGAACGCCACCGCGGCTGCGGCACCGGCGGCGAAGAGCAGGGCCAGTGCCCAGCGGATGGCCATGTGCACACGGCTGGTCGTCGGGGTGGGAACGTACGCGGGGGAGGGGTTCGGCTTCTCGCGGATCTCCTGTGCTTCGCGGAGGGCTCGGCGGGAGGCTCGGGTGTCGAGGGGAGCAGAGGCGCTGGTCATGATGTCTTCTTTCGGGTGGGTTCGTGGTCGCAGGCCGCTCACGCGCTCGGGCGCAGAGCCTTCGACATCTCGCTCTGGAGCCACGGCGCCATGCGCGCGAGGCCTGCGGGGCTGAAGTGGCTGCCGTCGGTGTAGATCGCGTCGCCGGTCTCGGTCTCGGTGACGCACACCCCGTCGGGGCAGACGGCTGTCTTGAAGTCGAGGCGCTTCACGTTGGGGTGCGCCTGCATGATCGTCTCCTCGACGCTGGTCTTGCAGGCGAGGCGCTCGGCCGACAGCGAGCTCTCGGCGCCGCGGTCGCGGTCGTTGGAGAGCAGGATGAGTGGTGCCTGCGCCTGCTCGTCGCCGATGTCCACGAGCATCTCGAGCTGCGAGGCGTAGCGCTGCTGCCACTGGTCGGTGCAGGGGCCGACCCACTCGCCGTTGAACAGCTGGTCGTCGGCGTCCCATGCGTTGTGGAGCACGTAGACGTCGGGCTGTTGGTCGGCGTTCGCCGTGCGGAGCTTGTCCTTCCAGTTCCAGCACAGCCGCTCCGACTCCATGATGAAGCCGTTGTCGGCGCGGGCCTTCTCGGCGTCGAAGATGCCGCACCCGCCATAGGTGAGGTCGAGCGGCTTCAGGTCCGCCGTGCGGTACTCGGCCAGGGAGTCGTACATGTTGCCCGCGACCGAGTCGCCGATCACGGCCACGGTCAGCGGCGAGCCGTCGGCGCTGGTCGGAACGGTCGAGGCGGCTCCGGACGGGAACAGGCTTCCCGGGTTGGCGGCCTGCGGTGCCGACGCGTCGACGCGCGGGTTGTTCACACGATCGATCGGCAGGTACCAGGCCAGTCCGATCACGACAGCGAAGCCGGCGACGATCGCGATGAACGCACTGAACGGCTTCCAGTTGCGGGTGCGCAGCGGCTCGGCGATCACCCAGTGCAGGATCATCGACGCGATCCAGGTCAGGAAACCGCCGACCACGAACAGAGCTAGCGGATGGATCTTTCCGTCGGTGGCCTGCTGCAGCGCCCAGAAGATGGGCAGATGCAGCAAGAACATCGAGTATGAGACCATGCCGACTACGCGGAAGGGCTTGTACGAGAACGGCTTCACGAGCGCATTGGCGGGGAAACAGAGAGTGGCGGTGAAGATCGCGATGCCGACGGCGACGGCCGCAAGCCCGCCCTGGTAGAGCCAGGCCTCGTGGTACGTCTCGGTCGCGATGCTGACCGCGACGACCGCGACCAGGCTCACCAGGCTCAGCGTGGTGACGCCGACACGGGCGAGCAGCGAGGGCGTGCGCTCCGGCCGCTGTGCAGCGCGCTGCAGCAGCCAATAGACGAGAGCAGCCGCGGCGGCTCCGGCGACGAACGCGACGATGCGCGAGTCGGTGCCGAGGTACAGGCGGTCGGTGTTCGAGCCGTCGAACTGCAGCGGCGCGATCAGTGCGGTGAAGAACAGGGTCACCGTGAGCAGCGTGGCGAGGATGCCGATGCGCTTGCGTGACACGAACCACAGCAGCAGCACGACGATCGGCCACACCACGTAGAACTGCTCGGTCACCGACAGCGACCACATCTGGCCGAGCGGAATGATCTGTCCTGTCTGGTCCCAGTACCCGCTGTTCGAGCCGATCTGCTGCCAGTTCGCCACCTGGAACAGCGAGGCGATCGCGGTCTGGGCTGCGGACTTCAGCTCGGTGAGCGTTCCACTCGACCACAACACCGCGAGCACGAGGCCGAGGGTGAGGAAGAGCGAGGGCAGCAGGCGCCGCGCACGGCGGGCATAGAACGCCCCGATCCGGATGCGTCCGGTGCCCACTGCCTCTTTGATCATGAGCAGCGTGATGAGGAAGCCGGAGACGACGAAGAACGCGTCGACGCCGAAGAGCCCGCGCGTGGACCACCCGCAGTGATACAGCAGCACCGAGAGGATGGCGACACCTCGCATGCCGTCGACCGCGTCGAAGCGGAGCCCCGGCTTGACGACGTCGTCGGTCTTCGTCTTGACCTTGGCCGTGCGGATCGAGTCGGTGGAGGATTGCGGCTCGGCGTGCGGGGCCGTCGAACGATCGGCGCGCGATCGGCGGGTCGGAGCGGTGTCGCGGACGTCGGGGCGGTCGGCCTCGGCCACGGGAGTGCGCTCGGCCTCAGCTGCGCGGGCCTCGCTGCGGGTGCGGAAGACCGCGGTCTCCCCGTCGGCGGAAGGTGTGATCACCTCGTTCATGAAACGTCCTCTGCTCGAAGTCGATGGGTGTGGTTGCAGCCACGGTCGTTCGGCAGAAGCCCCCAAGAAGGAGGTATGCGTTCCCCGCCGCAGCGTCGTGCGTCTCCGGTGTCGATCTCGACTTTCCCCGGTCGCTTTCGTGCTCCCTTTCTATGCGCTGCGTACGCGGGGGCCGGCGGAAGCAGGGGTGTCCCCGTGCGTCGGTGCGGATCGTCGGTGCCAGCCGTCGTCGAACCCTGGTTTCGGGCGGCCGCGTGCGTGGGCGGTCCGTGTCGACGGGCGTCCAGCGTGCACATGTTCCCGTACGGGGGTTCGGGTGGATCATTCGGGTGTTCGGGTGTTCTCTACGGAGATCCCGCCTCGATCTGCGAATGAACCGGCGCGAACGAGGATCGTGCGGAGGTTGGGCGCGGGGGAGCGAAGCGCGTGGCGCGCTCGGGCGACGTGCGACCGCTGAGGCCCGTGCGTACGCAAAACGGCGGCGGGCGAGCGCGTGTGGGACGAATGCGGGCCACGGGCTGCGTATCCGATCCTTCTACGGAGGGTGGCTCGTCGGGCACGGGCGCAGGAGGATCCTGCACCGATTCCTCTTCGCGCCAGAGTCGTCGGAGAGCGTCGCGCCTAGCGTGGGCATCCGGCACATTCCTTGGGTGGATGACGCCGGGCCACTTATTCCTTGGGGGATTCAGATGTACGGACAGATACCGGGCGGAGGTGCCGCGGTCGGCGGCGGCGGCATGCTCGTAGCCACCGGCGGCAACGTCTTCACGACCGTCATGGGCACCGCGATCATCATCATCGCGGTCGGTGTCTTCCTGCTGCTCGCCGTGCGAGAGCGCCGTCGTCTGCGCTACCTTGCCGCCCAGGAGGCGATACCTCGCCCCCATTACCGGCGTTTCGGAGATCCCGACGCGAGTGCGTGAGAAAAGCGCGAGGACCATTCGGTCCTCGCGCTTTTTCGTGCCAGGGGAGAGGTACCTGGCGGCTGGAGGCGCACCGCGAATGCGCGTTTCCGCGATGCACGGGGCCTTACGAGAGTGTGTGTCGAATTCCTGGCGCTCCGCACCAACTTTCGCATCGCCAGCACGGAGAGGCGTCACGGGCCAGGCAATGCTCGCGCGGCAGAACCTAACGTCGGCAGTCGATGAGCCCGTTGCGTGGGACGCACGGGTACTGGGAACCAATCGAACTCAATGGGGGGAATCTGCCATGTCTTCCGTTCTGGAAAACGACGCAACAAGAGCACGCACCGAAGAAGTGCGCACAGACCGGCCTCGTGGGCCGAAGAGCGGTCTCGGCCGTTGGATCACGGGCATCGCACTGCTTGTCATGGGCATCGGGCTGATCGTGAGCGAGTGGTGGATCCGTGAGCTCGAGATGCGTATCGCGACTTCGATCGCCGACGCCACGTTCGCGACCGAGACCATGTTCGTGTGGAGCGACGGGAATCCGGCGCTCGGTTTCACGATGGGCGAGGGCTGGTTCGCCGCCCAGGCCACCGTGCTGTGCGGGGCTGCGTTGTTCGCCGGGGTCGTCGCGATCGCGGGCGGCGTGCTCACGCTCCTGCGCCTCGTGTCGTGGCCGCGTGCGCTCACGATCGGCGCGATCAGCGTGGTCGTGATCTTCGCGCTCAACCAGCTGCGTCTGTACCTGGCCGCGCTGGCGATGGGCTCCTTCGCCCAACAGGGCGCGCACCCGCTCGACAACGCCCTCGGTCTTGTCGGCATGGTCCTGCTCGTGCTGGGTGCCGGTGCTTTCTACTTTTTCGCCTGGCGGGCCGCGCGCAAGCGCAACGCCTGAGCGAAGCCGCATACGTGCCGCGGGGGACGCGATCGCACGCCGGCGGCGGGCCGCCTTCGCGGGAGCGGTTCGGCGTGTTCCGCCGGTTCACGACAGACGACGCATGACGAACATCAGCGGTGCAGGTCCAAGGCACACACAGGACCCGCGCCTCAGGCTCGGCGAGCACTGTGCCCGCCCTCGCAGAGCCGTCACGATCTGCCCCGCACTGCGGGGTGCCCCGCCCTGGGGAACGGGCAATTACACACGAAAGGCAACATGTTGGGTATCAATAAGAAGTTCGGGCGCGGTCTCGCGTCGGCCGGCACGATCGCCGCATTGGTGGCGGGGAGCGCGTTCATCGCCGCTCCTGCACAGGCAGCGCTGCAGTCCGGGACACAGCTCGAAGGCAGCATGGTCAGCCCGAACGCGAGCGGGACGTCTTACTCGGCGATGACGGGAAGCGCGACGAACGGAACAGGATTCAGCGCGAGCACCCTTCCGGCAACTCTTGCGCTTGCGAAGGGGGCGTTCCAGTTTCCGGCAGCGGGGTCGATTGGTCCCATCAGGAACGTGACCGTCGGTTCGTCCGTGTATGGAAAGTGCTTCGACCCCACGACCGGAGACGGAACCTGGGAGACATGCAACGCGAACAGCAATGCTCAGATGTGGAAGGCCGCATCGCGAGCATCGATCGGCGGCTATCCCACCATCACCCTGAACGGCGCGAACTCCACGGTTGGGCTTGAGCACATGAGTGGACGCCTCATGGCCTTGCGTGGAAGCTCCACGACCACTGGTTGGGTGACGGACGGTTCCGCTGTGAAGGCCGTAGAAGCCGACATCGTCATCTCCTCGCCCACAGCTGGCCAGGAGGTGGGGATGAAGGGCGCGAAGTTCACCGGCACAGCTGAGCCGAACGCGACACTGACCATCACCGACCTCAACGGCAACAACTACGGCACGGTGAAGACCGACGCGACCGGCAAGTGGACGGCGACGTTGCAGCTCCCCCAGGGGCCGACGTTCGTGACGTTCAAGACTGCGTCGAAGTCCGCCAACTGGGCGGGATTCGTGGTCGACGACTCGGCCGAGATCAAGCTCACCACCCCCACCTCTGGCAGCACGGTCGTGGGTTCGGATGTGCTCTTCCAGGGCACCGCAGAGCCCGGGCGCACGGTCACCATCAAGGACGCCGACGGCATCGTCATCGGTACCACGACGGCCGACCCGACGACGGGAGCATTCTCGGTGAAGGTCGCCCTGCCCGAGGGCACCAACTCTGCCTCGGTCGAGGTGTGGGAGCGCAAGATCGAGGTCACTGACCTCAACGTGATCAAGCCGCTCGTGGTGTCGACGCCGAAGGCGGGCGACCAGATCGGCACCCACGGCACCGACTTCGAGGGCACCGGTCAGCCCGGTGACAAGATCGAGATCAAGGACGCCGATGGCAACGTGCTGGGCGAGACCGAGGTCAAGGGCGACGGCTCCTGGGAGCTGAATGTGGTCGTGCCCGAGGGTGCGGCACCGCTGCGAGTCGAAGCCGGCGGTCAGACCGTCGTGCTCGAAGACGTGACCGTCGAAGACGACACGGCCGAGCTGATCGTCACGTCACCCGAGAACGGCTCGTCGCTGATCGGACCGGATGTGACCTTCGAGGGCACCGGCCAGCCCGGTGACACCGTCGTGATCAAGGACTCCGACGGCAATACACTCGGCGAGGCCGAGGTCAAGAAGGACGGCACCTGGGAACTCGAGGTTCCGCTGCCCGAAGGCGGTTCGGTCACCGTGGAGTCCGGCGACCAGAAGGTCGACGTCGAGGACATCGTCGTGGTCGCGCCGCTCGAGGTCATCTCGCCGAAGGGCGATGACAAGATCGGCACCCACGGCACCGACTTCTCGGGCAAGGGTCAGCCGGGCGAGACCGTCGTGATCAAGGACGCCGAGGGCAACGAGCTCGGTTCGACCGAGGTCAATGGCGACGGCACCTGGGATGTGAAGGTCGTGGTTCCCGAAGGATCCGCACCCATCACGGTGATCGCTGGGGAGCAGACCGTCGTGCTCGAAGATGTGACCGTCGAAGACGACACGGCCGAGCTGGTCGTGACCGCTCCGGGCAACGGTGGCACGGTCGTGGGGCCGGATGTGACCTTCGAGGGTAAGGGTCAGCCTGGCGACACGGTCGTGATCAAGGACTCTGAGGGCAATGAGCTCGGTGAGATCGAGATCGGTGAAGACGGCACCTGGGAGCTGACTGTTCCGCTGCCTGAGGGTGGCTCGGTGACGGTCGAGTCGGGTGACCAGAAGGTCGAGATCGAGGATGTCGTTGTGACGGCGCCTCTTGAGGTGACGTCGCCGGAGAAGGGTTCCACGCTCGTCGGTCCGGATGTGACCTTCGAGGGTAAGGGTCAGCCTGGCGACACGGTCGTGATCAAGGACTCTGAGGGCAATGAGCTCGGTGAGATCGAGATCGGTGAA
>NZ_JBHJXY010000001.1:442977-447236 GCF_042269505.1 Microbacterium sp. NPDC055988 | reverse complement strand
AGACGGCACCTGGGAGCTGACTGTTCCGCTGCCTGAGGGCGGCTCGGTGACGGTCGAGTCGGGTGACCAGAAGATCGAGATCGAGGACATCGTCGTGACGGCGCCTCTCGAGGTGACGTCGCCGGAGAAGGGTTCCACGCTCGTCGGTCCGGACGTGACCTTCGAGGGTAAGGGTCAGCCTGGCGACACGGTCGTGGTCAAGGACTCTGAGGGCAATGAGCTCGGTGAGACCGAGGTCAAGGGCGATGGCACCTGGGAGCTGACTGTTCCACTGCCTGAGGGCGGTTCGGTGACGGTCGAGTCGGGTGATCAGAAGGTCGAGATCGAGGATGTCGTCGTCGTGGCACCGCTCGAGGTCACGTCGCCGAAGGGCGGCGAGACGATCGGCACCAACGGCACCGAGTTCACCGGCAACGGTCAGCCCGGCGACACCGTCGTGGTCAAGGACTCTGAGGGCAACGATCTTGGTGAGACCGAGATCAAGTCCGACGGCACGTGGGATCTGGTCGTCACGGTTCCCGAGGGTTCCGCGCCGATCACGGTCACCACGGGTGGCCAGACCATCGTGCTCGACGATGTGAAGGTGGAGGACGACACGGCCGAGCTGCTCGTCACCTCGCCTGGCAGCGGTGACACGGTGGCGCTGTCCGGCTTCACCATCACGGGTACGGCGCAGCCGAAGGCCGAGGTCGAGGTGCGGTACGCCGGGGCTCTGCGCAGCCTGGAGCCGGGTGACCTCATTGGCACCGCGACCGCGAACGCGCAGGGCGTCTGGACGCTCGACGCCGTGCTCGACGAGGGCCGTCACGCGCTGTCCTTCCAGGCCGGCGCGAAGACCGCAGCGCTCACCGTGCTCGTCGTCGATGAGTCTGCAGAGCTCGTCGTGACGTCGCCGTCGTCTGGTTCGACGCTCGTCGGTTCGGGTGTCGTCTTCGACGGCACCGCAGAGCCCGGCGCGACCGTCGTCATCAAGGACGCCGAGGGCGTCGAGGTCGGCCGCACCACGGCCGACCCCGACACGGGCGCGTTCTCGGTCGAGGTCGTGCTCCCCGAGGGATCCACGTCGGCAACGATCGAGGCTGGCACCCGCAAGGTCACCATCGACGACCTCACGGTTATCGATGAGACCCCCGCGGTCGAGGCACTGACGGTGACCTCGCCGAGCGCCGGTGGCACGATCGACTCCAACGGTGCCGAGTTCACCGGTAAGGGCAAGCCTGGCGACACCGTGATCATCACCGACAAGGACGGCACCGAGATCGGTTCGGCCGAGGTCGACGAGTTCGGCGACTGGAAGGCGACGGTCAAGGCTCCCGAGGGTTCCGCACCGATCACCGTCACCGCCGGTGGTGAGTTGGTCGTGCTCGACGACCTGATCATCGTGGACGGCACTCCCGCGCCGGTGTTCGAGTTCGGGATCACCAGCCCGGCGGAGGGTGACATCGTCGGTAACGGCGACATCGCGTTCGCGGGTACCGGTAACCCCGGCGCGACGATCATCATCACCGATGCCGAGGGCAATCCCCTCGGCGACACGATCGTGGGCGACGACGGCTCCTGGAACCTCACGGTCCCGGCGCAGCCCGAGGGTGAGCACACGTTCACGGTGAACGATGGCGAAAAGGACCTGTCCATCTCGTTCGTCGTGACCGAAGACGTCGAGTCGACCCCGCTGCTGGATCCGCTCCTGGGCGGTTCGATCGCGGCGGTCATGCTCGCGCTGGCTGGAGTGTTCGGCTTCCGTCGTCGCTTCTCGGCGGACGACGCGTAACCCCGCGAAACGCACGAAACGGAGGGCCCGGAACCGCGAGGTTTCGGGCCCTCCGCCTCGTCTGCCGTCGTCGTGGGGCCTTTCGCACGGGCTGCGTTCGTCGCATGGCATCGGCTGTCGGACGCGCCGATCGATGCTCGCACTGGCTTTCATCCGCTTCGCACTGGTTGATCACTCGCAGACCGAACTTGCGTAAGCAGCGGTCATAGCGTCGGAGGTGCTGGGATGCCGTGCTCATCCATCCGCACTTGCGGGTGGTCACGTTTTTGGACTTTCACCTGGGGATCTTGTGAATCGCTTCGCTATGCCTGCCGCGCTGCCCGCGCGGCCTTATCGCGCGTCATGCGCGCCCGAAGTATCCCCTTTCATTTCTCGACGAGGCGCGCAATGACGCAGCCGACGTCTTTCGACTCGCTCTGCGTACTCGCGCACGGCGCCCAATCCCGGGGGGACCGGGTTTACTCGAGTGAAAGGGATCTTGTGAAAACCACAGGACGAATTGGTCGCGGACTCGCCGCGGCCGGAACTATCGCGGCTCTGACCGCGGGCGGTCTTTTGGCTGCCACTCCCGCGATCGCCGCGGAAACCCCATCGGCCGCGGCTGCTGTCGAGGGTGACCGAGTCATCGGCTATCTGACGGGGTACGGAAACTCCACCCTCGCGGGAGTTGACTGGACAGGCAGTACCTCTTGGGCGACGCTGTATTCGGCTGGCAACAGCCCGCAGACGAGTAGCCAGGTCTCTACGGGGCTGACTCAGGCGCAGTTTGATACGAAGCTCGCTGCGGAAATCGCCACCGCCTCGAGCAAGGGCTGGCTGCGCTGGTCTATCCCGGCTTCAGGGACGACGGGACAGATCAAGACGCGCAACGCCGCGAATACGGCAGACGGGACGTTGTGTCTCGTCGCCCCCGCGATCC
The DNA here is from genome assembly GCF_042269505.1 of Microbacterium sp. NPDC055988. Classification (NCBI taxonomy): domain Bacteria; kingdom Bacillati; phylum Actinomycetota; class Actinomycetes; order Micrococcales; family Microbacteriaceae; genus Microbacterium; species Microbacterium sp. NPDC055988. The sequence continues at coordinate 444,546 of NZ_JBHJXY010000001.1, read as the reverse complement.
CCGCCAACCCCGAGAGCAGCGCCTCCACCTCATGGTCGACGTGCTCGACGGCGGCGAACCAGCAGTGGTCCGTTGCCTCGAACAAGAGCACGATGAACCAGAGCACGTTCACCATTCACAGTGTCGCGACCGGGCAGGGACTGAACTACAACGGCGCGATGTACCCCCTCTACGGCGGGGCAAAGAGCAGTCGCCTCTTCTCGATCTCCGATCCTGTCGAGCAGCTCGTTGAGCGTGAGGTTGTCGTGACGTCGCCGGAGGACGAGGCGACGGTCGGGTCGAAGGGCTTCGACCTGACCGGTACGGCTCAGCCGAACGCTGATGTCGAGGTGCGTGCTGCGGCTGCGGTGCGTGCGACGGGTGAGCTTGTCGGCACAACGAAGGCGGATGCGTCTGGTGCGTGGAAGTTGGAGAACGTGCAGCTTCCGACCGGTCGTACGGTGCTGACGGCCACGGCGGGCACGAAGTCCGCGACGATCACCGTGCTGGTGATCGATGACACGGCGAACATCGTGTTGTCGTCGCCTTCTGCGGGTGACAAGGTCATCGGTTCGGGTGTGCTGTTCGAGGGCACCGCGGAGCCGGGTGCGACCGTGTCGATCCTGGACCACGAGGGCAACGAGGTCGGAACCGCGGTGGCGGATGCGACCACGGGTGCGTTCTCGGTCGAGGTTATTCTTCCCGAGGGTTCGACGTCGGCCTCGGTCGAGGTCGGTGAGCGCAAGGTCGATGTCAAGGACCTTGCGGTCGTCGCGGAGCTGAAGGTCACCACCCCGAAGGCAGGCGAGACGATCGGCACCAACGGGACGGAGTTCACCGGTACCGGTGAGCCCGGAGACACGGTCGAGATCAAGGGCGCTGACGGCACGACGATCGGTTCCACCACGGTCAAACCTGATGGTTCGTGGACCACGACGGTGAAGGTGCCTGAGGGCGCTGCGCCGATCACGATCATCGCTGATGGTCAGGAAATCGTCCTGGACGATGTCCAGGTCGAGGATGACACCGCTCCGCTGGAGATCACGTCGCCGAAGGCTGGCGATGAGATCGTGGGCCCGGACGTGAAGTTCGAGGGCAAGGGTCAGCCTGGTGAGAAGGTCGAGATCAAGGACGCTGATGGCAATGTAATCGGTGAGACCGAGGTCAACTCCGATGGCACCTGGGACGTCGTCGTGACGGTCCCCGAGAACGGTTCGGTCGTCGTCGAGGCCGGTGACCAGAAGGTCGAGATCAAGGACCTCGACGTCGTCGCACCGCTGAAGGTCCTGACGCCGAAGGCAGGCGACACGATCGGCACGAACGGTGCAGATTTCACTGGTACGGGTCAGCCCGGTGCGACGGTGGAGATCAAGGACGCTGATGGCAATGCCATCGGTGAGACCGAGGTCAAGGGCGATGGCACCTGGGATCTGAACGTGAAGGTCCCCGAGGGATCTGCTCCGATCAGCGTGATCACCGGTGGCCAGATCATCGTCCTGGACGATGTCCAGGTCGAGGATGACACCGCTCCGCTGGAGATCACGTCGCCGAAGGCTGGCGATGAGATCGTGGGCCCGGACGTGAAGTTCG
>NZ_JBHJXY010000001.1:366372-442882 GCF_042269505.1 Microbacterium sp. NPDC055988 | reverse complement strand
GTTCGAGGGCAAGGGTCAGCCTGGTGAGAAGGTCGAGATCAAGGACGCTGATGGCAATGTCATCGGTGAGACCGAGGTCAACTCCGATGGCACCTGGGACGTCGTCGTGACGGTTCCCGAGAACGGTTCGGTCGTCGTCGAGGCCGGTGACCAGAAGGTCGAGATCAAGGACCTCGACGTCGTCGCACCGCTCAACGTCACCTCGCCGAAGTCGGGCGACACGATCACCGATTCGGACGCGGTTTTCGAAGGCACCGCTCAGGCAGGCGCCGTGGTGGTCCTGAAGGATGAGGCCGGCAACGTGCTCGCCGAAGCCACCGCCGACCAGGACGGCAACTGGAGCATGGGCTACGCGCTCCCCGCCGGCAAGGCCACCTACACCATCAACACCGGTGGTCAGGTCGTCACGCTCGCGGATCTCGTGTCCGTGCGCAACGACACCCCGGAGGTCGCGCCTCTCGTGGTGACCACGCCGAAGGCGGGTGACCAGGTCGAATCCTCCGGTGTGGACTTCGCCGGAACCGGCGAGCCCGGCACCAAGGTCGAGATCAAGGACGCCGACGGCAACGTCATCGGCGAGACCGAGGTCGATGGTGAGGGCAACTGGAACCTGACGGTTCCGGCGCCGGTCGGTAACGGCAACCTGTCGGTCGTCGCGGGCGATGAGACCATCGTGATCGAGGGCGTCGAGGTCATCGACGACACCCCGGCCCCGGTGTTCGAGTTCGCGATCACCAGCCCTTCCGAGGACGAGGTCATCGGAACGAGTGACATCGCGTTCGTCGGTACCGGTACGCCCGGTGCGCCGATCGTGATCACCGACGCTGAGGGCAATGAGCTGGGTTCGACCGTGGTCGATGAGTTCGGTTCCTGGACGCTGACCATCCCGGCACAGCCGGAGGGTGCGAACAGCATCACGGTCAACGACGGCACGAAGGACATCGTGTTCGACTTCGTCGTGACCGAGGACGTCGAGTCCACCCCGCTGATGGACCCCCTCCTGGGCGGTTCTATCGCGGCCGGTCTCCTCGCCTTTGCCGGAGCGTTCGGCCTGCGCCGCCGCTTCACCTCTGACAACGCATAACAGCTGCAAATCTGCAGAGAGCGGGCCCCGGACCATTTGGTGCGGGGCCCGCCCTCGTTGCCTTCGGGCGACATAGATGATCACGCTCGATCCCCGCGCGTCGGTCCCCGAGAGCACGCACATTTCCGCGACTGGCACGGGTCGCCCTGCGCTCCGCGTCATCGGCGTAAGCCCGGCCCATAGCGTCGTGCGTGTTGGGACGCCGTGCTGCTTCTTCTGTTCACATCGGCGTCTGGGGACTTCGACATTCAACTGGGGACTTCGCTCGTACTTCGATCCATCTGCTGACTGTGGGTGGGCAGATGGCGTTGCGCGCGACGAGCGCGGCACATTCCGGCCATCGTTCTCGACCGCTGCGCCGCTGCGTCCGCGGTCATTGTTCCCGCAGACGACGATCCGGCGCATATACGCCCGGCGCGACCGGGGACTCATCACGAAAGGGAATCACGTGAATTTCACCAACAAGATCGGCCGAGGCATTGCCGCGGCCGGTACGATCGCCGCTCTCACGGCGACTGGAGCTCTGGCGGCCGCACCGGCTACCGCCGCGGAGGCACACAGCATCGTCGGAGTCCCGGCGGCGTTGGCGTTCGTTCCCGCGGCGACTCCCTACGCGACGCTCACCACCATGTACGGCTCTGCCCTCCCCGGCGGGGTGACCGACGAGTTCCGCGTCTACTACTACGACAACAACAAGGCCACGAACGGCAGCTGGACGCTCACCGCGCCGACCGGAACCACCTTCGCATCCGTCCGATCGAATGGGTCCCCGACGTTCACCATCAGTGCCGACGGCAAGACGGCCACCTCGTCGTCGTCGAACTGGGGCGGCCCGACGTATGCCGGATTCGCGACTCTCAACATCCCCGGCACGGCCAAGCAGGGTCAGGTCTTCACCGGCGGCAGCGCGGTGCTGAAGAACTCCGGCGGAACGGTCGTTCATCAGGGCGCGATCACCGCCTATGCGAAGCAGGACATCCCGGCCGTGGCCGGATCCAGCACGCCCGGTCTACTGACCACGGCGATGACGATCTACGCCGGTGGCCCCGATGTCGTCTCCGCCGCTGGTGTGATGACCATCACCGCTCCGACTGGCACCACGATCGACTCGGCGCGTCTGGGCTCGGGCGAGGCGCTGTCGATCAGCGCCGACAGGAAGACCGCCACGTCGGACAGTGTGGCCTTCGGTGGCGACGGCGAGAGCGTCATCCTCAAGCTGAGAATCGATGCGGATGCCAAGCCTGGTGAGACTCTCACCGGAGGATCCGCCGTTATCACGGCGGTCACCGGTGCCGTCGTGGGGACGGCGGACATCACCGCAGATGTCGTCTACCCGTTCGTCATCGCTTCGCCCGGTTTCAATACGACGGTGGGCCTGAAAGGCACCACTTTCACCGGAACCGGAGCGCCGAACGAGGAGATCGTGGTCACGGACATGACCGGCACGGAGGCCGGACGCTTCACCATCGACTCTTCCGGCGCCTGGAGCATCGACCTCACGCTCGCTGAGGGATCGAACTTCCTCGTCTTCAAAACTCCGGACCATGGCACCACGCCGTGGCGGGTGCTCGCGGTCGACCAATCCGCTGAGATCGTCCTCTCCTCCCCGACCTCAGGATCCACGGTGGTGGGCCCTGACGTGGTGTTCGAGGGCACCGCGGAGCCCGGCGAGACCGTCGTGATCAAAGACGCCGAGGGCAACGAGGTCGGCTCCACGACCGCCGACTCTGAGACGGGCGAGTTCTCGGTGTCCGTCCTCCTTCCCGAGGGATCCACCTCGGCGACGGTCGAGGCCGGGACGCGCAAGGCCGAGGTCGACGACCTCACGATCATCGCGAAGCTCGCGGTGACCTCGCCGCTCCCGGGAGCCACCGTCGGCACGCATGGCACGGAATTCAGCGGTACCGGTCAGCCCGCAGCCGAGGTCGAGATCAAGACGGCCGACGGGAAGACCGTTCTCGGCACGACCACGGTCGGCGCCGACGGTACGTGGAAGAGCACTGTCACCCTCGCCGAAGGCATGCCCGGCGTCGTGGTCGAGTCGGGTACGCAGAGCGTTCCGGTGCCGCTCGAGATCGAGGACGACACCGCTCAGCTTGTCGTCACTTCGCCGCAGCAGGGCGTCGAGATCGTCGGCCCCGACGTGACCTTCATCGGCAACGGCCAGCCCGGCGAGACCGTGGTGATCAAGGACGCCGGGGGCAACGAGCTCGGTGAGACCGTGATCGACGAGGACGGCACCTGGGAAGTCGTCGTGTCCCTGCCGGGCGGCGGCGAGGTCACGGTCGAGGCCGGCGACAAGTCCGTGGCGCTCGAAGACATCATCGTCGTGGCTCCGCTCGTGATCACCTCTCCGTCGGAGATGGACGTCGTCCGTTCCGGCGTGGCCATGACCGGAACCGCGCAGCCGTTCGCCGAGGTCGAGGTCCGCTACCAGGGCAACGGGCAGCTCGCCGGCACCGCGACTGCGGACGCCGACGGGAACTGGTCGACCACGCTCACTCTGCCACGCGACCCGGCCGCGCTCGTCGTGACGACCGGATCGCAATCCGCGAATCGCAATCTGCTCATCGACACCACCCCCGTGGTGGCTGACCTGACCGTCACCTCGCCGAGCGCCGGGGACGCGGTCGACAGCAAGGGCGTCGAGTTCACCGGTGAAGGCCAGCCTGGCGAGTCCGTGGTGATCACCGATAAGGACGGTAGTGCTCTGGGCGAGACCATCGTCGACGAGTTCGGTGACTGGAAGGTCACGCTGCCTGTGCCCGAAGGCTCCGCGCCACTCACCGTCACTGCGGGTGACCAGTCGGTCGTGATCGACGACCTCACCATCGTCGATGAGACCCCTGCGCCCGTGTTCGAGCTGGCCGTGACCTCGCCGGCCGAGGGCGAGGTCGTCGGGGCGGGCGACGTCCCGTTCACCGGCACCGGCACCCCGGGGGCGTCGATCGTCATCACCGACGCCGAGGGCACCGTGCTCGGCGAGACCAGCGTCGACGAGTACGGCAGCTGGCAGCTCACACTCCCGGCACAGCCCGAGGGCGAGAACACCGTCACGATCAGTGATGGTGAGAACGACGTGCCGTTCACGTTCGTCGTGACTGAAGACGTCGAGTCGACCCCGCTGATGGACCCGCTCCTGGGCGGTTCTATCGCCGCCGGTCTGCTGGCGTTCGCTGGAGCGTTCGGCCTCCGCCGCCGCTTGAGCGCGGACAACGCGTAACAGCACCAACCAACGGAGCGGGCCCAGGACCATCGAGTCCTGGGCCCGCTCCGTTTGCGCAGGACCGCGCGGATCCTCTGGTGCGACGCGTCTCCCCACGGAGAGTTCGTCGATCCGCACGCACTGTCCCGATATGTGCACGGTTGCTGTCGCTTCGCGCACTGTTCATAACCGCGCAAGGGCACCTTCATCTCTTCGGTAGGGCATAACGGGCACGTGCCACGGGTCTGCCTGGTGCCGGCTGCGTCTGCAGCCGGGTCAGTGATACGAAGGAGTACGTCTGTGCGTGAGAGAAGAGTTCGTCGCCTCGGGGCGGCGCTGGGAGTGGTGGCGGTCGGGCTGGCGAGCACCATCGGCGCGAGTGCCGCGCAGGCCGCACCGCAGGACTACGGGAACGTGGATGGCGACCGCACGGGTTCGCTCACCGTCCACAAGTATCTGCATCAGAGCGGCGACGTCGAGGGGGATATCAGCGCCGCGCCGGCAGCCGGCGATTTCACGGATCCCGTGGCCGGCGTCGTTTTCACCGCGTATCCCCTCCTCGAGAGCGGGCAGCCGCTCGATCTGACGGTGCCTTCGAGCTGGGACGGACTCGAGGATGTGCAGGCCGGAGCCGCCTGCACGTCCCCCGCCGGCTTCACGCTCGGTGCGGGAATCGTCCTCCCGGCGACCGATGCGCAGGGAGCGGCCACGACGGCCGCGCTCCCGGTCGGCGCCTACCAGGTCTGCGAAACCGAGGCTCCGGCACAGATCGTCGATCGCGCGGCTCCGTTCGTCGTGACGATCCCCATGCCGCACGACGGCGGCTGGGTGTACGACGTGCATGCGTATCCCAAGAACGGCTCGGGCGAGATCGTCAAGAGCATCCAGGAGCAGCAGGACACCGGGCTCGGTTCGGTCGTGCGCTTCCCCGTCACGGTGCCGGTGCCCGAGAGCGATGACGTCTGGACCGGATTCGCCGTGCGCGACACTCTGGATGCCCGCCTGGTTCCGGTTGCCGCGTCCGCCATGACCGTGACGGCGAGCGGCGCCCCCCTCGATGCGAGCTACTACGCGATCGATGTGCAGGGCCAGCAGCTCACGATGAGCTTCACCGCGGCCGGACTCGCCTGGCTGAACCAGGGTCCCAACGCGCACGCCGGAACCCCGATCGGCGTCGTGTTCGCGGGCACCGTCGTCGCGGTCGGCAACGGTACGATCCCCAACACCGCGCTGCTGTGGGCCAACAACCCGGGCTTCGACCCGAACGTGCGCCCGCCGCTGCCCTCCAACGAGGTGATGACCCATTGGGGTTCGCTCGAGATCCTCAAGCGGGCCGCGAACACGTCGGGTAGCCAGGGGCTACTCGCCGGCGCCGCGTTCGAGGTCTACAACGCGGCCGATCCCTACGCGACCGACTGCACCGCCGCCGAGGCGACCGGCTCGCCCGTGCAGGTCGCGGGGAAGACCACGTTCACATCGGGCACGGGTGGAGTCATCGCGATCGCGGGGCTGTTCGTGAGCGACAGTGTGAACCCGGCGGTCGACAGTGCGCAGCGGTGCTACGTGCTCAAAGAGACGGCGGCACCTGCCGGCTACGTCCTCCCCGCCGACCCGTTCCGCGGGGTCACCGTGAACATCGGCGCCACGGCGGTCACCGCGAACGCAGACATCGTGAACACCCAGCAGGGCGTCCCCGGGCTGCCGCTCACCGGAGCGAACGGCCAGATCATCCTGATCACGGCCGGGGTCGGCCTCGGCGTCATCGCCCTGGGCCTGGTGCTGATGAAGCGCCGCCGCGAGGCTGCGGCCGCCGAGTAGCACTCGTCGTGCGGCGGTGCCCCTCACCACAGCCGCACCCCGCTCGCTGAGGCGGCCCTCGGGTCGCCTCAGCGAGCACCCTCTCAAACTTCTGACCAATGCATGGGAAAGCACGTCATGGAAAAGATGCGATCGATGCGCGCAGCGCGCACACTTCGTCGCGACAGGGGGATGGGAGCACGCATCGCCGCGTGCGCCCTGACCCTCGGCCTCGGGCTCGCTGGACTCGGCGGCCCATTGGCTGTCGCCGCCGATGAGACGAACACGGACGACACGAACGGTGCGGAGAACAGCGTCGTCGTTGAGACGCCCGCCCCGCAATCGACCGCTCCAGAGTTCTTCGTCGACCAGGGACGCACCGAGGGGACGACCACCGACGAGACCGAGTCCGCCACCGCGACACCTCCTGTCGTGGCAGATGACGCCGCGGTCGCGCCGCTGTCCGTCCCGGTCGCTCCGGCCGGCTCCGCCGTGATCTCGGTCAACGTAGGCGGCGACCGACTGCCCGACGGTTCGGTGCAGGGCCTCGCCGGCGTGACTCTGGGCCTCTACGGACCCGGCACCGCTTCCTCGGCGGGGCCATCGTCCACCGCACTGCCTCTCCAGGGTGCCGCAGGCACGCGCTACAACGCCGCCTGGTCCTGGACCACCTGCGTCTCAGACGCCGACGGCGACTGCAACTTCGTCGTGCCGATCCGTGCCGGTGCTGCGTCGGTGACCGGTGCGCCGCAGGACACCCGGTTCTGGGTGGTGCAGGAATCGGCTCCGGCCGGATGGTACGCCAACCCGACCATGCGCGTCGGCGGGTTCGGTGCGTCCCCCAACAGCACGTGGCAATACCGTTTCCGCACCGACACGCAGCTGCGGGCGGGTTCCGTGTACCGCTCGACGACCGCGATGCCCGCGGGCGCGACCTACTATCCGCCGGACCGCGGGTTCATGCGCAACCGACCGGACGACCAACTCGAGGGGGGACAGAGCGAGAACGTGACCAGGACGACGGGCATCTGGAGCGAGTCGCGCATGAACCCCGCGCTGCCGGCCGCCGACTGCGAGCTCGACGTGGCGCTGGTCGTCGACACCTCAGGTTCGCTCGGAGCCCCGGGGATCGCCTCGATGAAGTCGACGCTCTCGGCGTTCGTCGATGCCTTCCAGGGCACTCAGACGCGCATGTCGCTGTTCTCGTTCTCGTCGACGAGCCCCGGATCCGGTGCCACCAACAACCCCGCGCTGCTCCCGGTGACCACGCCGACACAGGGGGCGGCGTTCAAGGCCCAGTACGCGTCGTGGCTCTCCGGCGGCGGCACGAACTGGGATCGCGGCCTCGCGGCCGCCGCCAACGCCGCGGCGCGCTACGACGTCACCATCCTTCTCACGGATGGGAACCCGACGGTCATCGCCGACCCCGCGGCAGGCTCGAGCGCCTTCAACTCGCTGCAGGACGTCGATGCGGGCATCTTCACCGCGAACCAGCTCAAGGCGGAGGGCACGCGTGTGCTCGCTCTCGGCATCGGCGCGGCACTGACCCCTGAGAGTGACTACAACCTGCGCGCGGTCTCCGGCACGTCGAACGGCACCGACTACCTCCGGGTGTCCTCCTTCGCTGAGGCGACGGCGGCGCTCAAGTCGCTCGTGGCCACCGACTGCCAGGGCACGATCGGCGTGCAGAAGATGATCGTGCCAGCGGGCGGTGGCATCGCCGACGCAACTCCGGCACCCGCAGGCTGGCAGTTCGACGCGACCACCGTCGCCCCGACCGCCGTGACGATCAATGCGCCGGCCACTCAGGTGACGACGGCCGGAGGCTCGGGCAAGGTCGACTTCGGTCTCACCTTCGCGGCCGAGGCGACCAGCGGAGGCGTGCGCATACTCGAAACCCAGCAGGCGGGATATCAGATCGTGCCTGTCGGAGCGGGGGTGGCGGCACGAAACGCGGTGTGCATCGACACGGCGACCGGGACGCCGGTGTCGGTGACGGATGCGGGGACGGCGGCGCAGCCGGGCTTCACGGTCGCGGGTCTCAAGGCTCATCGCATCGAATGCACGGTGTACAACCGTGCGGCTGCGCCGGGTGCGCTCACGGTCGCGAAGTCATCGGATCCGGCGTCGGGCACTGTCGTCGCCCCGGGCCAGAGCGTCACCTACACGCTCACGTTCGCCAACACCGGGGGCACTCCGATCACCGTCGATCGGGAAGACATCCTCACCGGGGTGCTCGACGACGCCGACCTTCAGGGAGTGATCACGGCAGGGGCGCCGCTCACTGCGACGCGCACCGGCGACCGCATCCGCATCACCGGCACGCTGCAGTCAGGCGCCCAGGGCACCGTCTCCTACACGGTGCGGGTCAAGGATCCGCTTCCGGCCGCCGGCGACGCCTCGCTCGGCAACTTCGTCGTGACCACGGGGCAGCAGCCGCCCGAGACCTGTGAGCCGGGCCAGCCCTGCACAGTGCACCCGGTGCGCGTCGGACTGACGTGGAGCAAGGTCGACGTGGGGGGCAACCTGCTCTCGGGGTCCGATTGGCTCCTGACCCCGTACGACTCCACCGGCGCCCTGGATTCTGGGCGTGCCGTCCCCGTGCTGGATTGCGTTGCGGACTCGACCGCCGTGTGCACCGGCGCCGACCGCGACCCCGATCCCGGTGAGTTCGCACTCGCCGGACTGGAGCCCGGTCGGTACCGGCTCGCCGAAACTAAGGCGCCGGCCGGATACCAGCTGCTGCAGAACCCGATCGACATCGTCGTGAACACGGACGTCGCGTACGGCGATATCGAGAACGAGCAGATCGGCATCCCGGGGATTCCGCTCACCGGCGGCACGGGGAGCCTGATGTTCGGCGGGATCGCCGGTGGCCTCGGCGTGCTCGTCGTGCTCGGCCTCTGGTGGCAACGGCGACGCATCGGCGAGGCGGGCACCGCGTGACCCGAACCCGCGCGCGGACATGGCGGCCCGGCCCGTTCACCATCGTGATCGCCGTCGTGGCGCTCGCGGGTGCGGGGGCCGGGCTGTACCCGATGACCGCCCAGTGGGTGTCGTCGTACAACCAGTCGCTCGTCGTGGACGACTACGCCTCGATCGTCGAACGGGTAGATCCCTCGGCGGCCCAGCAGATGCGGGAGGCGAGGGCGTACAACGACGACCTCAGCGCGGGGAAGTTCGTGGTTCGGCGCGATGGGGGCACCCCCATCAGTGCCGGAGCATCCACCGCAGAGAGTTTCGACTACGACACCCTTCTCCGCGCGTCCTCCGACGGCCTCATGGGACGAGTCCGGATCCCGAAGATCGATGTCGACCTGCCGATCTATCACGGCACCGACGACGCCGTCCTCGCTCGGGGCGCCGGCCACCTCGAGGGCTCGCACCTGCCGATCGGAGGCCTCGGCACGCGTTCGGTCATCACAGCACATCGGGGTCTCGCCGACGCGGCCATGTTCACGGACCTGGATCGGGTCGAGGTCGGCGACAGCTTCACGGTGGCGGTGTTCGGCGAAGTGCTCAGCTACCGGGTGACGACGGTCGAAGTGATCGATCCGGAATCCACCAGCACCCTGCGCGCGATCCCGGAAGAAGACCTGGTCACACTCATCACCTGCACTCCACTCGGGATCAACACGCAGCGCATCGTGGTCACGGGCGAACGCGTCACGCCCACTCCCGCGGCGGAGATCAAGGCGATCGCCGGACCGTCGACCGTGCCGGGATTTCCGTGGTGGTCTGCGTGGGGAGGAGCGGCCGTCGTGGCGGTCGGGACCTACATCGTGGTGCAGGGGTTCCGGGATTCACCGGCGTCGACGGAGGCGGCTGAGTGAACACCCGCCGCCTGAGGTATCGTCCGCCGCTGCGGAAGGAGTCGTTCCGGATCACCGAGCTCGAGCGAGCACGGGACGATGAGCAGCTGCAGGAGTACCTTGCCAGCGCCAACATCCGCATCACTGGGCTGGTCGGGGGAGGAACGCTCGCGGCCAGCCTCGCCCACTATGCCCACACGAGCCTGGCGTTCGTGACGACGCCACCGGTGTCGATCACGTGGAACCGCGACGAGGCTTCCCGTTCGAGGGCTCTTCTGCTCTTCGCCCGGACCGGAGGGCTCGAAGTGACCACAGCGGTTCCCGTGGTGCGACGAGGGACCGGAGCCGTCGTCGTTCCGCCGGGGGATGTCCCGCTGGAGATCTCGGTGTCCCAGCCGGAGAACGAGCTCATCTACGTCAGCGTGGACGCTCAGGTTCTGCCGGCTGTCGTGTCCGAGCTCACGCACGGTGTTCCGGCGCCCCCGATCCCGTGGCGTACCCTCGTGCCGCTCTACGCGTTCGTCCGCGGACTCTGCACCACGCCGGAACCGAGCAAGGATGAGCCCGACCTGCTCGCCGCCGCCGTCGGTTCGGTGGTCGATGCGCTCGCGCGGACCGCTCTCGCCGGGCTCGAGCCGTCTGCCGGAATCGTGGCCCGTGCTCTGGTTGTCATCGACGAGCAGTTCCGCGACCCGCGGGTGGATCTCACATCGATCGCCGGGCAGCTGCAGGTGGGGGTCCGCACCCTGCAGGCCGCATTCGCCGCCGAGGGTTCGACAGTGACGGGTGAGTTGCGTCGCGTTCGGACCGACAGCGTCGTGCGGCTGATGGTGTCGCATCCGCACCTGACTCAGGAGCAGCGGGCGCATCTGTCCGGCTTCGGCTCGCTCTCCGCGCTGTATCGCGCACTTCATAGTTTGAGGATGGCCCCTGAGTGACCCGAGGCAACCGAGACGCGAGGGCGACGAAGGGCGACACCAGACGAAAAGACCGTGACCTTGAGCGAAAACTGACAGAATCCTGCGGGAGGGTGGCGCGGTCGTCTGCGTACGCTGAACGCATGTTCAGGTTTGCTCCCCGCGGGGTGCTGAGACGCGCGGCACCGGCGCCGCCGCGCGTCGAAGGTGCTGAGCCCGGAGGGCTGTCCTGGCCGGTGGTGGGTTTCGTCTGGGCGCACCGGATCTGGCCCTGGTCGCCATCACGATGGGCATGGGCGACCGCCGCGGGCCTGGTCTATCTGTCCGGGCGTTGGCTGCTCTCGATGGCGCCGTCGATGCCGCTGATGGGGCGGCAACTGCTGCTCACGATCCTGCCGTTCGCTACGCTCGCCGGTGTGTACGGCGTGCGGTGGATCGCGACCCGTCGACATGTCTACGCCACGCGTGACGCTCGGCTGGTGCTCAGCCGCACGCGTCGAGGCTGGCTCGTGATCGAGCATGTGGCCCGTCCGGGCGTGCGCGGGGCGGGGACCGAGCTGCGGAAGCTCGTCTCCGGACCTCTCACGCGCGCCGCCGACGCCCAGGGGGTCACGGTCTACGCGTACACCCGATCGCTGGCCCTCGCCGCACGGTTCATGGACGACATCCCGGGTCTGCGCGTCGCGGGCCAGACTGAGGGACGGTACCTCCTGGTCCGGCCGCCGGCCACGACTCCGGGCGGGTCGAAGAACGGGCTGGACCTCAGCGAGGAGCCCCCGTCGCCGGCTGTACTTCCGGACAGCCTGATGGCGACGGCTCCTCGGGTAGTGGCTTCGCCCGCACCGCACTGAGACCTCCTCGTTCCGCACGGAACGTGCGTTGGCCGACGATCGCGAGCGCCCGGCCGGCACTAGCGTTGACGCCGTTCAGCCTTGCGGTCGCGATCGGGGCCGGATACCGCCCACGAGGAACGAGAACCATGCCCGTCACCTGCGAGCGCCATCGCGCCGCGGACATCGCGCCCTCCGGTCGCGTCGACCGGCTGCGTGTCGCGATGACACGGTTCATCGACCGCCGCCTCGGCCTCGGCCCAGGTACGAAGCTCGGGGCGAGAGGGCGTCAGCCGGAGGGATGCGCCGATTGCGCCCGGGAGGCGGCGCGCCGCCATCACCTGAAGACCGTCGGCATCATCGCGGTTCTCTGGGTCGGAATCATCCTCTTGACCGTGCTCACGTCGCCGCGCTCGTTGGAGCGCGCGATCTGGGGAGCGGTTGTGCCTTCGCTGATAGTTGGGGCGACGTTCGCCGCTGCGCTGCTCATCTGGCGTGACTACCTGCGCAACGATTCATGGATCCGCTCCCGTCTGCGGTCCTTCCGGGGTAGGTGGCGGCGGGGAGATCACGACGACGGAGGTCACAGCGGCAGGTAGTGGCGCTGCTCTTCGAGAACTGGAGCCCCAGTTTTTGAGTAGCGCACCTGCGGATACAGTTTTCGCGGTCGTTACGGCTGAGTGACGTGAGTGCGGATCCGAGAGACGAGTGCGCGGGCGTCGACGCGCGCCTTCGGCGGCTTGGCCTCCCATGCGTCAGCGAGTCGATGCAGATGTAGCGCGGCGTCGTGACGGCTGGCTGTGAGTCCCGCCTCCTTGAGTCGCCAGCCGCCTAGAGCATCCGCGCCGTGGGTGTCGAGGACGGCGAAGAGGTTGCTGAGGTCGACAGCATCCTTGTCGGTCTGAAAGCGTCGGTCGTACCAAGCGATGGCCTTGAGCACGATTGCGGCTTCGATCCCCGGCACCACAACGACGGTCGAACGCTCGCTGCCGTCACGGTGCGTGATGTGCACGTCGATCTCGATCCGCGGGTTCATCGCGAGGACGAGCCCAGGCATGGTGTTGAAGGCTCGCCCGCCCTTCTTCTCGTCGCCGAATCGCCCATTGTGCGATGGGATGAGCAGGTCGATGGTGGGCTGAGGCTCCTGCATACCCTTGATGTAGCGATTGGCTGCACCATCGGTGACGTAGCCGAGGTCGAGGAGCGCGTCATGGAGCTCGCCTGTATCGGCGAGCTCGATGGGGATACCCGCGTCCGCATCGCCGGTGCGTCGTTCGACGAGCCCTCGGCTCGGGAAGGCGGCGCAGATGAGGGAGACCATGTGGCCCCCGACGATCATGGTCTCCTCCCGCCCCTCCAGCAGGGTGGACAGGTCGGCGAGCGCTACGTACGCCGCGTCGTCAGTGGCGGTCGTCGCGACGACGTGAGCTTGCGGTCGCTGTGGCACTGCGACCTTGGGGGTGTCGGTCTTCTCAGAGAAGAGACCAGCATCAGCGCGTTGGCTTCCGTGAGTGTCAGTCACTGTGTTCTTCCAACGACGTAGTCGCGGATGCGGTCGACGGCTTCTCCCTGGTCGCCGAGCGTACCCGTCCGCAACACGTCGAACGAAGCAATCATCGGGTCGGCTGTGCGCGGCACCTTCCACGCGTGAGCCGTCGACCAGATCGTGCGGTCTTCCGCGTGAACGAGCATGAGCGTGTAGTCGCTGCTGTCCGCGAGAGCAAAGCCCAGGTTTCGGAGATTCGGCTGGCCGCGGGTGTAGACGACCGCACGCTCCGGAGTCCGCCAGGCGCGGATACGGTCCGCTGCAGCGTCACCGGAGACGAGTGCTGTCTCATCAACGGTGGCCACGGCATCGGCCTGCTCGAGCACGCCCTTCCCGTGCCACCAATAGGTGGCGACACCCCCGGGGCCTGGATACTCGGTGACGGCACGGTCAAACAGTTCTCGTCGATCCGCGACCTGGATCTTGCCCCATGTGCGTTCGACGACTCCCTTGAACAGCGGCGAAGCGAGGGCCTCGGAGACACGCCCCTGAGAGATACCCGCGCTCTCCACCAGCTGCTGCTGCGTGGCGTGATCGTCGACAGCGAGGAGAGCGCGTGCGACGGCGAAGCGCGCATAGGGGCGGCGGCCCGAGGTCCGCGAAGGTCGCGGCTCTTCCTCGTCGTCGAGACCCATCGTCCGCCCTTCCCACAGGGCCACCGCCGGGCTGATCACGACGATACGGTCGTCCATAGTCGCCGCTCGGCGCAAACTCGGCGTGATGTCGTCCACGACGAACAGCACGCGCTCGCCGGGAGCGAGAATGCGGAGCGCCTCCTCCGCGTTGGCGCGCGTCGGCGTGGTGCGCGTGGTGGGGATGCGAAGTGTCTTTCCTTCCACCTGGAACGTACGCGAGTCACGCACCTCTGCATCCAGCCCGATAGCGCGTAGCGTTCGAAGCGCGTCGTGCGGTGTCATTCTTTTCTCCAAATATCCGTTTCAGACAGATTATCCGTCGAAACGGATATTTGTCTCGCCGCTGCTGGCGTTGCCGCTGAATCCCCGCAGGCACGGTGCGGCACACGACGGCTTCACGCGGCGGACCATCAACCCGACGTGATCTGGTTCCCGCGGTCGTCTGGCCCGGTCGTCAGCCGCGCGGCGGCCCGGACGACTGCCGGATGATGAGCTCGTGCGCGGTCTCGATCGTCCGCGCCTCGTCGCTCGCCGGGCGGAGGATGAGCGAGACGGCGTGCTGGCCCATCTCGAACATCGGGATGCGCGCGGTGGTGAGCGCCGGCGCGACGTCGGGGGCGACGGAGATGTCGTCGAAGCCGACGACCGACATCTCCTCCGGCACGCGGATGCCGTGCTGTCGCAGTTCGCTGAGGATGCCGATGGCCATGGCATCGTTGAGGCCGACGATGGCGGTGACGTCGCGGTCGAGCAGCTCGCGCGCCCCTGCGATGCCGCCCTCGCGGGTGAACTCGTGCGAGACGATGACGAGCTCCAGGTCCGGGTCGCTTGTTCCCTCGCGGAGACCAGCGATGCGGTCGGCGACGGTGTTGAGTTCGAGCGGGCCGGCGACGACGCCGATCCGGCGGTGCCCCAGCTCGGCCAGGTGGCGTCCGACCGAGATGCCCGCACGGTGGTTGTCGGGCAGCACGGCATCGACGGGAAGGTGGTGGCGGCCGATGACCGCGGCGCGACCTCCGGACAGTGTGAAGTCGAGCAGCGCTTCGATCATCCCTTGCTCGCGTCCGGGGTCGGCGTATCCGGAGCCGGCGATGATGATCGAGCCGACGCGCTGGCGCAGCAGCGACTTGACCTGCGCGAGTTCGCTGTCGGGAGTGCGGTCGGCCTGGGCGATCTGCACGGATCGGTTCTCGAGCGTGGCGCTGCGGATCACGCCGCTGGCGATGTCGGAGAAGTAGGGGTCGCCGATCTCGTGCACCACGAGACCGATCGTCGGGACGAGCCCACCGGCGAGCCCGCGCGCGTGCATGTTGGGTTCGTAGCCGAGCTGCTTTGCGATGACGCGCACGTGCGCGGCGACTTCCGGAGAGATGCCGGAGCCGCCGCTCATGGCCCGCGATGCGCTCGCCAGGGAGACCCCTGCGGTTTCGGCCACATCGATGAGTCGTGGCGCGCCTTCACGCTTCACGAAACCTCCCCCTGTGGAGCAAGATCAACGCTGATTGCGAGGTAGGTTGCTCTTCGTTCTTCCGTCCCACTATAGTGGCGGAAGCGCTTACGAAAGCGCTTTCGCTACGATGACGTAGGAGACTCGGATGACTGCACCCAGACACGGTCGACGGATCGCGGCAGCGATCGGAACGCTGTCGATCGCCGCGCTCACGGTTTCGGCCTGCTCGGCCCCCGGCGATGAGGCGGAAGGGGGTGGATCCGACGATCCGATCGTGATCGGCATCTCGCTGCCGCTCACCGGCGACTTCTCCGAACCCGGCAAGGGCGTCGAGCGGGGCTACGAGGCCTGGCGCGACATCGTCAACGAGAACGGCGGCCTCCTCGGACGCCAGGTCGAGTTGAAGATCCTCGACGACCAGTCCAACGCCGACCGCGTCGTCTCCGACTACGAGTCGCTGATCGCGCAGGACGGCGTCGACCTCGTGTTCGGCCCGTTCTCGACCCGACTCGTCGTGCCCTCGGCCCGCGTCGCGCAGGAGTACGGAATGCTGTTCGTCGAGCCGGCCGGCGCGGCGGAAGAGGTGTTCGAGCAGGGCTTCGACAATCTCTTCTACGCGGCCCCCGCCATCGCGAACGACCACTACAACAACCTCGCGGAGTACCTGCTGGCGCTTCCCGAAGAAGAGCGCCCCGAGACGGTCGCCGTCGCCGCGATGGACGACCCCTTCGCGCAGGGCACCGCCTACGGCCTCCGCGACAAGCTCGAAGAGGGCGGCGTCGAGGTCGTGGTGGACGAGGTCTACCCGCCGAACACCACCGACTTCTCCACCATCGCGGCCAAGATCGCGCAGTCGGATGCCGACATGGTGATCGGCGGCACGCAGTATCAGGACGCCGTCAACCTGATCATCGCGCTCCAGCAGCTGAACTATCAGCCCGAGCTCGCGGCGTTCTCGACCGCACCGACCAACCCGGAATTCGCCGCCGCGATCGGCGGTGCGACCGAGGGCATCCTCGCCCCCACCGGTTACTCGCCGAAGTCGCAGTTCCCGAGCAACATCGAGTTCGTCGAGAAGTACACCGAGATGCACGGCAACCCGCCGTCGGAAGACGAGGCCAACGCCTACACGACCGGTCAGGTCGTCGCCGCGGCGGTCGAAGCCGCGGGCTGCGCCGAGCAGGGCGAGTGCCAGCAGGAGCTCATCGACTGGCTGCGCGAGAACGAGGTCGAGACCGTCGTCGGGCCGCTCAGCTGGGACGAGACGGGCAAGCCCACCGGCGCGCACCTCATCCAGCAGTGGATCGACGGCGAGATCCTGATCGTCCTCCCGGACGACGTCAAGGAAGCCGACTTCCTCTTCCCGAAGCCGACGTGGTGATCCGCACATCGTGAGTGGAGCACTGCTGCTGCAAAGCCTGATCCTCGGCATCCTGCTGGGAGGGCTCTACGCCCTCCTGGCGGCCGGGCTCACGCTGTACTTCGGAATCATGCGCGTCGTCATGATCGCGCACTCCGCCTTCCTCATCCTGGCCGCGTACCTCGCGTGGTGGTTCAACCGGGAGACCGGCATCGACCCCCTCGTGTCGCTCGTCGTCACGGTGCCGCTGTTCTTCCTGACGGGTGTCGTGATGCAGCGACTGCTCGTCTCGAGGCTCAAGCCGCTGACCCTGACCATGATGTCGGTGCTGCTCACGTTCGCCGTGGCGCTGATCATCGAGGGGGCGCTCGGGTTCTTCTTCACCGGCACCCAGCGCCGCATCCCCCTTCCGTATGCGAGTGCGAGCCTCGACTTCTTCGGCGCGCAGGTGCCGGTGGTCAAGCTCATCGCCTTCGGGCTGGCGGCCGTGGCCCTCGCGCTCCTGTTCGTGCTGCTGAAGTACACGAAGTTCGGGCAGGCGCTGCGGGCGACGATCCAGCACCCCGAGGCTGCGCGACTGGTCGGCATCAACACCGACCGCGTCGCCGGCTACGGGTTCGGTCTCGGACTCGCCACGGCGGCGATCGGCGGCACCGCACTCTCGCTCGACGCCACGATCTACCCGTCGCTGCACTGGCACTGGATCGGACCGCTCATGGCGATCATCGTCGTCGGCGGGCTCGGCAGCATCCCGGGCGCCGCCATCGCGGCTCTCGTCCTCGGCGTCGCACAGAGCCTGCTCCAGCTCCCGCTGGGGCCGACCTGGGCACAGACGGTGTTCTACGTCGCCCTGTTCGCCACGCTCATGTTCCGTCCGCAAGGATTCTTCGGAGGTCGTCTTGCCCAGCGTTTCTAGCAGAGAGCCGATCGCCACCGAGACGGTCGTGATCGCTCCCCCCGCCCCCGTGCGGCGCTCGTCGTCGAAGTGGGTGCGGATCGTCCTCCTCGTGGTGGGCGCAGCCCTCGTCCTCTCGTTCCCGACCATCGCTCCGAACCCGTACATCCTGTCGGCGGGCGTCGTCATCCTCAACTACGCCGTGCTGTCGACGGGGTGGAACTTCATGGGCGGGTTCACGGGATACATCTCGCTCGGGCACGCCGCCTACTTCGGGCTCGGCGCCTACGGCACCGGACTCCTCATCAAGTACCTGGCACTGCCGGGCTTCGTGGCCTGGATCCTCGCGGCCGTGCTCGTCTCGATCATCGCGATCCCGATCGGCATCGCCGCCCTCCGGGTGCGCGGCGCCTCGTTCGTGATCGTGTCGATCGCCTTCGTGCTGATCATGCTGCTGGTGTTCCAGAGCTGGCGCGAGGTCACCGGCGGCTCCGAGGGGCTCAACGTCCCGCGTCCGTTCGACGTGCTGCGGCCCGAGCACCACCGCATCTTCTACTACCTGTTCGCCGGCCTCCTGGCTTTCGCACTCGTGGTGTGGTGGATCATCGACCGGTCCAAGTTCGGCACCGCGCTCAAGTCGGTCCGCGAAGACGAGGACAAGGCGCAGGCCCTCGGCGTGCCCACCACCCGGTACAAGCTGATCGCCTACGTCCTGTCGGCACTCTTCGTGTCACTGGGCGGCGGACTCTACGCGCTGTGGTTCGGCGACCTGGATCCCATCTTCCAGTTCTCGATCCTGATCGGCTCGTACATGGTGCTGATGGCCCTGCTCGGCGGGGTGCGCAACCTCTTCGGCCCGCTGCTCGGCGCCGTCGTCGTCGGCCTCGCGCTCGAGTACTTCAAGCTCGAGTTCGGCGACACGCAGTTCCACCTCATCGCCACCGGCATCCTGCTCGGCATCGTCGTGCTCTTCATGCCCGACGGCATCATCCCCGCCGTGAAGGGACTGTTCACGCGGTCGTCGAACGCCGCGTCGATCCGCGAGGTCACCGCCGGCGAACTGCTGGAGCAGAACAAGGCCCGAACAGCGGATGCCTCGACGAAGGAGACGTCGTCATGAACGCCCCCACGGCACAGCCCACGACGCTCGAGAGCCTGAGCACGGTCGAGATGACCAAGTCCTTCGGTGGCGTCACCGCCGTCGACGGTGCGACGGTCACCTTCCAGGAGGGCAAGGTCAACGGCCTGATCGGGCCCAACGGCTCGGGCAAGACCACCTTCTTCAACTGCGTCACCGGCATGATCAAGCCCGACTCGGGCGAGGTGCGGTACCGGGGGCAGGCGATCACCCGCAAGTCGCCCGACCGCATCGCCCGAGCGGGCATCGGCCGCAGCTTCCAGCTGTGCCGGGTCTTCCCGCGCATGACCGTGATGGAGAACCTGCTCGTGGCCGTGCGCAGCACGAGCATCCGCCAGCAGCTGCGCTCGGCCCACGATCCGGAGGAGTTGGAGCGGGCTCGCGGCTGGCTGCGACGCGTCGGCATCGACCACCTCGAGCACGCCGAGGCGCGAAACCTCAGCTACGGCCAGCAGAAGCTGCTGGAGCTGGCGGGCGTGCTCATGGGCGAGCCCGACACGATCATGCTCGACGAGCCCGCGGGAGGCGTGAACCCCGCCCTCATCGGACGCATCGCCACCCTGGTGCGCGAGCTCAACGAAGAGGGCAAGACGTTCATCATCGTCGAGCACAACATGGAGATGGTCATGAGCCTGTGCGACCACGTCGTGGTGTTCGACCGCGGACGCCAGATCGCCGAGGGAACGCCTGAGATCATCCAGCAAGACCCGCGAGTCCTGGAGGCCTACCTTGGAGTCTGAAGCGAAGAACCTGCTCGAGCTGCGCGACATCGAGGCCGGCTACGGTCGGGCGGCGCTCGTGCTCCGCGGCCTCACGGTCGAGGTGCCGCCCAGTTCGGTGGTCTGTCTCGTCGGACCCAACGGCGCCGGCAAGTCGACCGTGCTCAAGGTGGCCAGCGGCATGCTCAAGCCCCGCTCCGGCAGCATCAGCGTCGACGACCGTGACATCACCGGCGAGGGACCGCAGTCGATGCTGCGGCACGGGCTCGCGCACGTGCTGCAGGGGCACAGTGTGTTCCGGGAGATGACGGTCGGCGAGAACGTGATGCTCGGGGCCTTCACCCTCAAGGATCAGAAGGTCATCCAGGAGCGCGTCGAATTCGTGCAGAACCTCTTCCCGATCGTGGGGGAGCGGTGGAAGCAGCTCGCCGGTCTGCTCTCAGGCGGTCAGCAGAAGCAGGTCGAGTTCGCTCGGTCGCTGATGGTGAGCCCGAAGGTCGTGCTCCTCGACGAACCGTCGATGGGCCTCGACCCCAAGACGACCGAGAAGGTCTTCGAGCAGATCGTGCGCATGCGAGACGCCGGCACCGCGGTGCTGCTCGTCGAGCAGAACGCGCGCCGGGCGCTCGAGACCGCCGACATCGGATGCGTGCTCGACCTCGGTCGGGTGCACATCTCGGGCCCGGCATCCGAGCTCCTTGCGGATCCGACCCTCGCCGCGCTGTATCTCGGCGGCAAGCCCGCCGTCCCCGACGCGGGATGAAACGCGGCGGGAGGAGGCGATCGATGCCTCCTCCCGCCTTTCTCGTCCATCCGGCGAAAGCGCTTGCGAAAGCGTTTACGCCCTGAGCTGCTGTACCGCTTGAGCCTTCTCCGCTGCAGTGCCGCCCCGGAGAGGGGCACGACCATCGGCACGACACCCACGACGACGACGTTGAGAGGTTTCTGATGCACGAACGAATCATGCGACCCGCGAGCTCGAGCACCCGATCGGCCGCACCGCCTCCTCGATCCTTCGGCATACGACGAACGGGTGCGGTGGTCGCTGCGGCGGCCGTCGTCGGAGCGCTGCTGACCGCGAGCCCCGCCGCGGCGGCGGAACCGTTCACCGAGCTGGTCGACTTCGAGGCCTACGAGCGCGTCGCGTTGAACGGGCAGGACGGATGGACCTCATCCGCGGCTCCCCGTGTGATCGCCGATCCGCTCAACGGAAACAACCAGGTCGTCGAGTCCGTCGGGGGAACGCAGCAGTCGTATCGCGCGATCCCGGCCATCGCCGAGGGCACCACCGGCACGCTGTTCTTCCGCTTCCTGCGCACCGGCAGCGTCGACACCTCTTTCGGGATCACCGATGTGGATGCGCCGAACGACTACGTGAACAGCCGCGCCTACGTGAACAACCAGAACGACGACGTGCTGCGCGTCCGCGACGGCGGCGCGTTCAAGCCGGCGGGCGTGTGGTCGAAGGATGCCTGGCAGTGCGTGTGGATCGTCGCCGACAACGCGGCCGACAAGGTCACCGTGTACAGCCAGGGCGGCGCGTACGAGGAGCAGACCCGTCTCCCCGAGGGCACCGAGCAGCAGTTCGGCTTCCGTCAGGCGGTGAACGGCGCGCTCGACCGGTTCTTCTGGAAGAACGGCGCCACCAGCACGGGACGCCTCCTGCTCGACGACGTGGCTGTCGACAACACGGGGGAGAACCTCGCGATCGCGACGGGCAACCCCGGCGACTGCGCACCGGGCGGCACGGCGAACGAGCCGCTGCTGAACCCGCTGCCCGACCCGGCACTGGCCGACCTCGGCATCGAGGTGACCGAGCTCGCGCAGCTGCCGAAGTCGCAGACCACCCCGGCCACGCAGGACCAGCGCCTCGTGCGCCACAACCGGATCACGCACCTCGACGAGGTGCCCGATGACTCCGGCCGGCTGATGGTGCCCGACAACAACGACATCCTCTACCTGGTCGACAAGGAGTCGGGCGAATACGTCCCGTACCTCAACGTCCGGAACGAGTTCATCGACAACTTCCACAACAGCGCAGGGCTCGGAACGGGTCTCGGCTCCGCGGAGTTCCACCCCGACTTCGCCGAGAACGGGCTGTTCTACACCGTCCACACCGAGGGCGGCACCGCGCTGACCGAAGACACCCCGGACTTCCCGGCCTTCGGCACCACCGCGTTCCACAGCGTGATCACCGAGTGGAAGGCCGATGACCCCTCGGCGGCGACCTTCGCCGGCACGCACCGCGAGGTCATGCGCATCCCGTTCGCCGGTCGCGTGCACACCGTGCAGCAGATCGCGTTCAACCCGACGGTGTCGGAGGGCGACGCCGACTACGGCAACCTCTACATCCTGGTCGGCGACGGCGGCAACGGCGTCGGTAACGGCAACCCGCAGGATCTGGCCACACCGCAGGGCAAGATCCTGCGCGTGAACCCCACGGGCGACGACAGCGAGAACGGCGAGTACGGCGTGCCGGCCGACAACCCGTTCGTCGATGACGCCGATGCGCTGCCGGAGATCTACGCCGTCGGCATGCGTGACCCGCACCGCATCAGCTGGGACACCGAGGGCGACCACACCATGTATCTCGCGCACATCGGCGAGTGGCAGGTCGAGTCGGTCTACGCCGTCGAGCCCGGAGACAACTTCGGCTGGTCGGTGCGCGAGGGCTCGTTCCTGGCCGAGAACCGGCAGATCTTCCCGCTGCCGAAGGACGATGCCGAGAACGGATTCACCTACCCGGTGGCCGCCTACGATCACAACCGCGACCCCGGCCAGACCGGTGATGCGGGAGTGGCCGTGAACGGTGGATTCGTCTACCGCGGCGACATCCCCGAGCTCCAGGGACGCTACCTCTTCACGGACCTGGTGCGCGGTTGGGTGCTGTCCACCGATGCCGAGGAGATGGTACGCAACGACGGCGACATCGACGACCTCGCGACGATCGAGGAGCTGCGGGTCTTCGCCGACGGCGAGGAGACCACGTTCCAGGAGCTGGTCGGCGACAAGCGCGTCGACCTGCGGTTCGGCTCCGACGCCGACGGCGAGCTCTACCTCGTCTCCAAGGCGAACGGCAAGATCTGGAAGGTCACGGGGGCGCGTTCGGTCGATGAGCCGACCAACCCGTTCGTCCTTCCCGCACTCGCCCCGAACCTGGTCACGCACCACGACTTCGACCACCCGGATGCGGCCAAGCCGACGATCGAGGTCGATCAGGGCCGCTCCGGCACCGACATCTCGCTGATCAACGGCGGGGTCGAGATGCGGGTCGCCGACCGGGCCTACCCCGGTGCGGGCGAGGCGCTGCAGACGCAGCAGATGAGTCCGCGGACCACGTCGAACGACGACTGGAAGGCGGGCATCTACGACGCGAACGGCGTCGATTCGCTCGACGCGTTCGCCGGCACCGACAAGGCCTCCGTCATGGGCTGGTTCAAGCCGACCGGCGATCACCCCGCCCTGAACTCGGGCACGGCGAATCCCGACGACGTGTACAACGCGATCGGTCTCGCGGGCGTGCTCACCGGCACCTCCGACGGTCACGCGGTGCGAGCGCTGCTCGAGGTCATCACGGTCGACGGCGAGCTCAAGCTCGTGGCTCTCGGGCGCCGCGTCGACGGTGCCGGCTCCTGGACGTTCGCGGCCGACCTGCCGTGGAACGAGATCCTCAAGAAGGGGCAGTGGGTCCACCTCGCCGCGACCTTCGACTTCGCGGCGGGCGAGATGAAGCTGTTCATGAACGGTGAAGAGCTCGCGGGGAAGTACACCGCGTCCAACCCGTGGAGTGGCGGATCCACGTCCGACACCGCACCGGCCGGCATCAAGATCGGCGGCAGCTTCCCGCAGAACACGCGTGAGGCCAACCCGTTCAACGGTCGGATGGACGACATCATGCTGCTCGACACGGTTCCGACCGCCGAGCAGGTCGCCGCGCAGTACGCGCTGTACGCCGTGCCGCCGGTCGAACCGCCGACGCCGCCCACCTGCACGCCGGACGGCGAGGTCATCACGGATGTGATGGCGGAGGGCGACTGGGCGCCGCGGACCCCCGCCAAGTGGGACTTCCCCGGTGACGAGGTCGTGCTCACCGAGGCGGGCGCCAACCCGAACGACGGCATCCGCCGGCCGTTCGAGTACGCCGTCCTCACCGAAGGACCGGAGCTGGGATCGTTCGACCTCACCGGCGAGGTGCGTCTCGACGAGAAGGCATCCGTGAACAACCGCGACGTCATCATCGTCTTCGGCTGGAAGTCGGACACGGAGTACTACTACGCACACCTCTCGCAGGACAACTCGATCTACCCGCACAACGGCATCTTCAAGGTGAACAAGGCCGACCGCGAGCGGATCGACGACCAATGGGACGGTGCGGTCGGTGCTCCGCCGGCGGTCACCGACGAGGAGTGGCACGACGTGCGCGTGGTCCGCTGCGTCGACAGCGGCGACATCGCCGTCTACGTGGACGGCCTCGACACCCCGCTGATGACCGCGAACGACAAGACGTTCCCCGAGGGGCGGGTGGGCTTCGGCTCCTTCGACAACTTCGGGCGTCTCCGTGACCTCTCGGTCACGGCGGCTGCGACGGACACCACGGCCCCCGTGGCGACCGTCAAGAGCGGCGCGGAGTTCACGGTCGGTCGTGACGGCGTCTACAGCAAGGTGTCGTTCAAGCTCCACGACGAGGGGAAGATCGATCGGCTGACCCTCAACGGCGTCGAGAAGGATCTGACCGACAACGTCTGGTCCGACCTGAATCACGTGAAGCCGGGAGTGTTCGGTGCCGTCGCCGGGGCGAACACGCTGGTCGTGTACGACGTGGCGGGCAATGCCACCACCGTGAAGTTCACCCTCGACGTCACGGCCCCCGCCGTGACGGTCAAGGAGGGCGGCCAGTACACCGTGGGTGCGAACGGCTCCTACAGCCTGGTGTCGTACAAGCTCAACGACGGCGGCAAGGTGGACCGGCTGACGGTCAACGGAGTGGCGAAGGATCTGACCGACAACGTCTGGTCCGACCTCAACTTCGTGAAGCCGGGGGCCTTCGGTGCCAAGGCCGGCGCGAACACGCTGGTCGTGTACGACGTGGCGGGCAACGCCACGACCGTGCCGTTCACGCTGGTCGGCGCCGGCGGGTAGCAGCGGGCGAAGTCAGAGCGGCCCCCGGGACGGATTCCGTTCCGGGGGCCGCTCTGCGCGTCAGCGTCAGACGACGGCCGAGCTCGCGCGGGCGAAGAGCGTGGGCGTCATCGTGATCGTGCGGTGCGTGTGACCCACGGGGTCCACGATCTCCTCGTAGAGCACCTGGGCGGCGGTGCGCCCCATCTCGTGTCCCGGCTGACCCACGCTGGTGATCGGGATCGAGCTGTCCTGCGCGAAGTGGTTGTTGTCGTAGCCGACCACGGCGATGTCGGACGGCACGTGCATGCCGGCCAGCTGCATGGTCTGGATCGCGCCCGCGGCCAGGGCGTCGGCGGCGGCGAAGAGCCCCTCGGGGCGCTCGCCGACGGGTCGGGAGCTGAGCATCTCGCCGAGCGCGTAGCCGCCGCGGACGGTGATGCTGCGGGTCTCGATCGTCTCGAGCCGGGCATCGGCGACTTCGGCGACCGCCCGCTGCGCCCCGATGTGACGCTGGGCGATCGCGGAAAGTGAGAACGGGCCACCGGCGAACGCCAGCCGTCGCAGACCCTGGTCGAGCAGGTGACGGATGGCGAGATAGCCGCCGAGCTCCTCGTCGACGACCACGCCGCAGGCGTCGTCGTCTCCCGGCCAGTTCACGTGCACGACGGGCATGCCCCGGTGGCGGGCGGCGCGAGCGGCATCGAGGGGAGCATCGAGCGGGGCGAGGAGGATGCCCGCCACCTTCGCCTCCTCGAACACGCTGATGTAGGAGTCCTGCTTCGCGAGGTTCACGTCGCTGTTGGCGAGGAGGAGGCGGATGTTGTGCGTATCGAGTTCCTCCTCGACGCCGCGAGCCATGTCGACGAAGAACGAGTTGCCGACATCGACGACCACGAATCCGACGGTGTCCGCGCGCCCGGTGACGAGGGAGCGGGCGGCGTTGTTGCGTACGAAGCCGAGTTCGTCGATGGCGCTCAGCACCCGCTCGCGCGTCTCCTTCGCGACGATCTGCGGATTGTTCAGCACGTTCGACACGGTGCCCAGCGCCACGCCCGCATGTCGGGCGACGTCGGCCATCACCGGGCGGGGCCGGCCCGCATCGGAGGAGGTGGTCATGTGGTCGTCGTCCGTTCATTGAAATGGCATTTGCTTCTTGGAGCGCTTCAAGCGTACTATCTGAAGCGCTTCAAGTGTGATCAACGCGGCTCGCCCGTTTCAAGGAGGAATCATGAAGCTGACCACAGCACGGCTCTGGAGACGCGGTGCGATCACCGTCATCGCCGGAGCATCTGCCCTCGCACTCACCGCATGCGGTGGCGGCGGGGGATCGACGGCGGGCACGGATTCGCTGTCTCTGTTCGTGAACGTCGAGAACACAGAGGTCCCCGCCATCCTGGAGACGCTCGCCGGTGATGCCTGCTCCGCCGAGGCCGACACCCTTCCGCTCGATGTCGAGACGGTCCCGCAGTCGAACCTCGACCAGCAGCTGCAGCTCAAGGCCGGTCAGGGCGATCTTCCGGTGCTCTTCAGCGCCGGCAACGCGCCTGCACTGACCAAGACCCTCGCGGATTCGGGCAACGTCGCCGACTTCGACGAGATCCTCACCGACCTCGACGTGATCGACAACATCGAACCCGCGGCGATCTCGACCATCGAGAACCTCTACGGCGGCTTCCGCGTGCTTCCCTTCGAGTACAACGTCGAGGGCATCTGGTACAACAAGGCGATCTTCGCCGAGCAGGGAATCGACGAGCCCCAGACCTTCGACGAGCTCACTGCCGCCGCTGCGAAGCTCCAGGCCGCCGGCATCCAGCCGTTCTCCGCGAGCGGCGAGCAGGGCTGGCCGATCACCCGCCTGATCTCCGGCTACCTCTTCCGCGACCTCGGACCGGACGCGCTGCAGAAGGTCGCCGACGGCGAGGCGAAGCTCACCGATCCCGAGTACGTGGCCGCCGCGCAGGCGATCGCCGACCTCGGCGCCGAGGGCTACTTCGGCAAGGGCGTCGGCTCCATCGACATGGCCACCAGCGAGAACCAGTTCCTCAACGGCTCGGCCGCGATGTTCTACATGGGCTCGTGGTTCCTGAGCCAGGCGAACGACCCCGAGGTCAATCAGATCGGCGCGGAGAACGTCGGCTTCATGCCGTTCCCCGGCGTCGAAGGCGGTGCGGGCGACCGTTCGCAGCTCGCCGCCAACGTGGGTCTGCCGATCACGATGAACGCCAAGGCCGTGAACGACGACACCGAGGCCTGGCTGTCCTGCATCACCGAGAACTACGGCTCCGTGGCTCTCGAGCAGGAGAACCGGGTATCCGGCTTCGCGCTCAACACCGAGGTCTCCGATGTGCCGCCGCTCACGCAGCTCATCCAGGAGCAGGTCGCCGGCACCGAGACCACCGTCCTCTGGTTCGAGGCGCTGTTCTCTGCCGAGGCCACGACCACGAGCCAGCGCAACGCCGCACCGCTGATCACCGGCAGTGTCTCCGCCGAGGAGTTCATGTCGATGATCCAGGCGGACCTCGACTAGCGAGAAAACGAGAGGGGCGGCGTCCCCGTACGCCGCCCCTCATCCTTCAGGAGAACGTATGCAGAACGTGTTGGGCGACCGCAAGGCGATCGTCATCCTTCTCGGCCCCGCCTTGCTCATCTACTCGGTGGTGATGCTCATCCCCGTGTTCTGGTCGCTGGGCTACACGCTGTTCGAGGGCAACGCCATCGTCGGCTTCGAGTTCGTCGGCCTCGACAACTTCGTCCGGCTGATCGGCGACTCCGAGGTGCACGCCGCGCTGCTGTTCACCCTGAAGTACGCCGCGGTGGTGACCATCGGGCAGGTCCTGCTCGGGTACCTGCTCTCGCTCCTCTACGTCTTCGCCCTCAAGCGGGCATCCGGCCTCGTCCGGACCCTGGTGTTCTTCCCCGTCGTGATGCCGACGGTCGCCGTCGCGCTGCTCTTCCAGCAGCTGTTCTCGATCGCGCCGACCGAGGGTGTCGTCAACTCGATGCTGTCGGGCCTCGGCGGGGTCCCCGTCGACTGGTTCGGTGACGGCGCGAGCGCGTTCATCGTCATCGCGATCATGGACATCTGGCGCTCCATGGGCTTCTACGGTGTGCTGCTCTACGCCGGACTGATCGACATCCCCGAGGATGTGCTGGAGTCGGCTCGCCTCGACGGCGCCAGCGGATGGAAGCTCGTCCGCCACGTGGTGCTGCCGCTCTCCGCCCCGGTGCTGATCTCGTCGCTGATCTTCTCGATCAACGGAACCCTGAAGGTCTTCGACAGTGTGCTCGCCCTGACCAACGGAGGACCGGGCACCTCGACCAGCCCGCTCACGATCTCGATGTTCGACAACGCGTTCACCTACGGCAACTACGGCTACGGCTCGACCATCGCGATGCTGCTCACCATCATCTGCCTCGTCGTGACCGTGTTCATCTTCCGTGCCAATGCCCGCACGGCGAAGAAGGGAGGCGTGGCATGAGCACGTCGACGCCCGTATCCCGCCGCGCCGCCCGGATGCTCCGCCGCGCACCCATCTGGCTGCTCGTCGCCGTGCTCCTGGTCATCGTCGGCTACCCGCTGATCTGGCTGCTGCTGGGCTCGTTCAAGAGCCAGCGGGAGTTCCTGGAGGCGCCCACCTGGGCGCTCCCGGAGCAGTGGAACTTCGACAACTACATCGTCGCCTGGGACACCGCCGGTCTCGGCCAGTCCCTCTTCAACAGCGCCATCACGGTGCTGCCCTCGCTCTTCCTCATGCTGCTCCTGGGCACCGCGGCGGCGTTCGCGCTCGAGGTTCTCGTGTGGAAGGGACGCAGCGGGGTGCTGATCATCTTCCTCGCCGGCATCATGGTGCCGACGCAGATGATCCTGCTCCCGCTGTTCAGCACCTACTTCCAGCTCGGGCTCACCGGCTCGCTCTGGCCGCTGATCATCACCTACACGGCCACGGGTCTGCCGCTGACCGTCTTCCTGATGGCGACGTACTTCCGTGCGATCCCACGGGAGGTGTTCGAGGCGGCGACGCTCGACGGCGCCAGCATCTACCGGCAGTTCTTCTCCATCGCGCTGCCGATGATGAAGAACGGACTGTTCACGGTCGGCCTCGTGCAGTTCTTCTTCTTCTGGAACGACCTGCTCATCGCGCTGACCTTCGCCAACTCCGGCAGCCTGCGCACCCTGCAGGTCGGACTGCTCAACTTCAACGGCCAGTTCGGCACGACCCAATACGGTCCGCTGTTCGCCGCCATCAGCATCAACGTGTTCGCCCTCCTGATCATCTACCTGGTGCTCAACCAGCGCATCCAGAAGGGCCTCACGGCCGGAGCGGTCAAGGGATGAGCGCGCCCACCTCTGAAAGGACGTTCGTGAAGGTCTCCGCTCCCCGGTTCGAGCACATCGACGACACCCTCGGCCTGGGGGCCCGCACGCCGCGGCTCTCCTGGAAGACCGAGGCGCCGGAGGGCTGGACCCAGCACGGGTGGCAGCTGGAGTGCGAGCGCGCGGACGGCACGGTCGTCGCATCGGGCACGAACGCCGACCAGGTGCTCGTCGACTGGCCGTTCGAACCGCTCTCCTCCCGCGAGCAGGTGCGCGTGCGCGTGCGCGTCCGCGGCGAGGATCAGCGCTGGTCGTCCTGGAGCGAGCAGACGACCGCCGAGGCGGGACTGCTGGATGCCGCGGACTGGGTCGCCGCACCGGTCGGCGCGTCGTGGCCCGAGACTCCCGACACCGAACGCCGTCCCGCACTCGTGCGGCGGACCTTCCGTCTCGATCGTCCGGTCGCGAGCGCACGCCTGTACGTCACGGCGCATGGGCTCTACGAGGCGGAGATCAACGGTGCGCGCATCGGCGACCACGAGTTCTCGCCGGGGTGGACGAAGTACGACGAGCGTCTCGTGTACTGGACCTTCGACGTCACCGACCAGCTCGTCGAGGGTGAGAACACCGTCGGCGCCTGGCTGGGCGACGGCTGGTATCGCGGACGGCTCGGCTTCAACGGCGGCTACCGCGACCTGTACGGCACCGACCAGGCCCTCATCGCTCAGCTCGAGGTCACGCACGACGACGGGAGCACGACGGTCATCGCGACGGATGAGAGCTGGTCGACCGCCCCGAGCCCGATCCTGGTGTCCGGCCTGTACGACGGCGAGAAGCACGATGCGCGCGAGGAGCAGCTCGGGTGGTCGCGCCCCGGAGCCGATGGTGACGGATGGAGCCCCGTGCGCGTCGGACATCGCGACCCGGCGACGCTCATCGCCCCCGCGCTCCCGCCGGTGCGCTGCACCGAGGAGCTCGCCCCCGTCACCGTCACCCGGATCGACGAGACGACCCACCTGCTCGACTTCGGCCAGAACCTCGTGGGGAGGCTGCGCGCGCGGGTGCACGGACCGGCGGGGCATGTGATCGCCCTGCGTCATGCCGAGGTGTTGGAGCACGGAGATCTCGGCATCCGACCGCTGCGCCTGGCCGACGCCCACGACCTGATCACGCTCGACGGCGGCGAGCCGCGGTTCTGGGAGCCGAAGTTCACCTTCCACGGCTTCCGCTATGCGACGGTCACCGGCCTCGACGAGATCGGGGAGGGGGACGTGGTCGCGCGCGTCATCCACAGCGACATGCGCCGCACCGGATGGCTGGAGACGTCGAACCCCGACCTGAACCGCCTGCACGAGAACGTCCGTTGGGGCATGCGCGGCAACTTCCTCAGCATCCCCACCGACTGCCCGCAGCGCGACGAGCGCCTCGGGTGGACCGGCGATGTGCAGGTCTTCGCGCCCACGGCATCCTTCCTCTACGACTCAGCCGGTTTCCTCGAGAACTGGCTCACCGACGTCGCGCTGGAGCAGCTTCCCGACGGCACGATCCCGTGGTTCGTCCCGGTCATCCCCGGCGGTCCCACCTGGAATCCGATCCGGACCGGGGCCGTGTGGGGAGACGTCTCGGTGCTGACGCCCTGGACGCTCCACGAGCGGTTCGGTGACCGAGAGGTGCTGCGCCGCCAGTACGACAGCGGCCGCAAGTGGGTCGAGCGCATGATCACGCAGTCCGGATCCGCGCGTCTGTGGCGTGACGGTCACCAGCTCGGTGACTGGCTCGACCCGGCCGCGCCGCCGCACGATCCGGCCGAAGCGCGCACCGACAGGTACCTGGTCGCCTCCGCGTACTTCGCGTTCTCGACCCGCCGGCTGGCCGACACGGCACGACTCCTCGGACTCGCGGCCGATGCCGACCGTTACGCACGGATCGCCGAGGAGGCACGCGACGCTTTCCGCGCCGAGTACGTGCGACCGGACGGCACTCTCGCCTCGGACGCGCAGACCGCGTATGCACTCGCCATCCGCTTCGGGCTCCTGAGCGCCACCGAGGAGGCGACTGCGGGCCGGCGTCTCGCCGCACTTGTCCGCGAGGCGGGGAACCGCATCGCCACGGGGTTCGCGGGGACCCCCGTCATCAGCGACGCGCTGTCCCAGACCGGACACGTCGACACGGCGTACGACCTGATCCTCGAGACCGAATGCCCGTCGTGGCTCTACACGGTGCGCATGGGTGGGACGACCATCTGGGAGCGCTGGGACTCCATGCTGCCCGACGGATCGATCAACCCCGGCGAGATGACCAGCTTCAACCACTTCGCTCTGGGGAGCGTGGCGGACTGGATGCACCGGGTCATCGGCGGACTCTCGCCGGCGGCCCCCGGGTATCGGAGGATCGAGTGGGCGCCCGAGCCCGGCGGCGGACTGGACCACGCACGCGTCGCGTTCGAGTCGCCGTACGGTCTGATCGAAGGATCCTGGCGGCGATCGGCCGAGGGGATCCGGTACGAGCTCTCCGTTCCGACCGGCGTCGAGGGCACGATCCGCATCGCCGGCCTCGACGAGCAGCGCATCGAGTCGGGTGGGCGGTTCGAGGTGTTCGTCTCGTCGTCGGAGGCCGTCGCCGCATGATCCGCTGAAGTGGGGCCGGGGCGATCACCAGCCCCACTTCAGCATGCCCGGATACCCTCGGGGCATGCGCCGAATCCTCGTCCTCCCGCTCGTGCTCGCCGCCGGCCTCATCCTGGCGGGCTGCTCGCAGGTGACCCAGATGGCGGGAGATGCGCTCGGCGTCGACGTGCAGGCGGCCTGCACCACGATCGATGACGCGTACGGGCAGTACCAGACGCTGCTCGACCAGGGTGAGCTCTCAGCCGAGCAGGCCGATGCCGCGCGCGACGACCTGGTCGCCTCGCTCAACGGACTGGCGGAGAACACCGACGGTCAGCTGGGCGACCTCATCCGCTCGGGCGCCGAGAAGATCGGCGGGATGACCGACCTGCAGGCGCCCGAGACCGTCGAGGCGATCGAGCAGCTCAAGGACTCCGCCTCCGCGTTCTGCGGCTGATCCGCGAAGCTGCTCGCCGTTCGCGGCGGTGTCAAGGGGCGTGCGACCGCACACGCACCGACGTACCGTCGGAGCGACACGGACGCCCTCCCGCACACGCGGATCCTGCGGCGTCCGCCGACGGGAAGGAACGCACATGAGCGGCGGCAACGACGACATCAGCACCGACCGGAACGACATCAGCACCGAACCCGGGCCCGGGACCGAGGGAAACGACAACCTCGGCACCGAAGACGCCAAGGGGAACCCGCCGACAGTGGTGCCCAGCGACGGCGGCGACACCGACGAGGGCGACGTCCTCGCGGAGGACCCGGAAGACGGCTAACCGCGTTCCTGGCCGACGCCTCAGCTGAGGCGCTCGGTCAGGTGGACGGTGACCTCGTCGCCGTCCGTCCGACCGATCCTCTTGCGGATCGCAGCAGTGACGGGCAGCTTGTGCGTGCCGTCGCCGAGGGCCATGAAAGCCCCGCGGAACGGTTCGCCATCGACGGTCCCCGCGACCTTGACGAGTCCGCGGGTCCCGAAGATGGTCGCCGAGTCCGGGAGTTGGACGCAGGTCCAGGTGTCGCCTTCGCGCACCTTTCCGAGGACCGCGGTGAAGGTGATGTCGAGTGGCGTGCTCATGGCTTTCTCCGGTTCCGCGAGTTCAGACGAAGAGGCCGACGACGGCCCCGATGACGGTGAGCTTGATCACCCAGTCGAGCAGGTGCACGGCTGCCACGGAAGGTGCGGTGTTCTCGTGCACGACGCCGCCCAGGAGCAGGATC
Source organism: Microbacterium sp. NPDC055988 (assembly GCF_042269505.1). Taxonomy (NCBI): domain Bacteria; kingdom Bacillati; phylum Actinomycetota; class Actinomycetes; order Micrococcales; family Microbacteriaceae; genus Microbacterium; species Microbacterium sp. NPDC055988. Next base: position 410,228 of record NZ_JBHJXY010000001.1, on the reverse strand, counting down.
AGCGGAAGCACCGACAGGGCGAGCCCGAGCAGTGCGCCGGAGGCGGCGCCGTGCCAGCCGGCTGCGGCCATCAGCCCGGCGACGAGGCCGGATGCGAGAAGGCTGCGCAGCACGACCGAACCCATCTGCGCGGCGACCGACAGGCCGGGCCGCGGGGTGCTCGTGCGAGTGACCAGGGCCGAGACCGGCGGCAGAGCGTAGAGCAGCGCGCTGGCGATGAACGAGACGACGGTGGCGATGGTGATGCCCCAGACGATCATGGCGGCTCCTTCTTTAGTACTGGCTAGTACTTCTAGTGTTCAGCGTAGATCGCTGTTTTAGGACTGTCAAGTACTAAACTCGGACCATGAGCACCGACCTCCCGACCCGCGGGCGTCCATCCGGCCTCACCGGCACCGATCTCATCGCCGTCGCGCGCGATGTCTTCCTGCAACACGGCTACCGCGGTGCGTCGATGGACGAGGTCGCCAAGCGCGCCCGCATCTCGAAGGCGTCGCTGTACCGTGAGCACGCCTCGAAGAGCGCGCTGTATGCCGCCGTCGTGCACCACTGGACGATGGCCGGTCGCGATGCGATGCGCCCCGCCCTCGATCGGTTGCGCGCGAGCGAAGACACCCGCGCGGGTCTCGTCGAACTGGCCGAGACCATGCGGGCCGGCATCCTGAGTCCCCCGGTGGTGGCGATGCGCCGGCTCGTCTCGGCCGAGGCACCCGAGCAGGCGGAGGTAGCGGCCACCTATCTGGAGGAGAGTTGGAACACGAACATCCAGAACCTCGCCGATACGCTGAGCGCGCTGGCGGCCGAGGGGCGGCTCCATCTCGCCGATCCGCGAACCGCCGCTGAGCAGTTCACCTGGCTGGTGATCGGTGCGCCGCTCAACGCCCGCATGCTCGGGGATGAAACGAAGACCGGTCCCGTGGACGGCGCCGTCGACCTCTTCCTCGCCGGCTACGGCGCCTCGGACCGTCGCGACGGATCCGAGGCGCCGACCGGTTAGGCCGTGACGTGCGCGGCGGAGGAGTTCGACCGCTTCGCCGCGGTCGGCGTCGCCCGGCGCATCGCATAGGCCCAGGTGGCGAGACTCAGGAGCGGACCCCAGAGCCAGAACGGGAACATCAGAAGCACATACAGCGTGTTCTCCACGTTGCCCACTCCTTCCAGCGCGAACTGGATGCCGGCCGCCGTGAACAGGACGCTGACGAGGCTCGCCGGGACGATGGCCAGCCCGGGCGGGACCGACCGCCCGCCGAGTCCCGCGAGGAAGCGGGGGAACCGCTCGCCCCAGGGCAGGATCAGGCCCAGGGTGAGCACGCCTCCGGTGAGCATGGCCGCGCCGAGCGCCAGACCGAGCACGCGGACCGACGGGTCTGCGGCGAACATCTCGGCGCTTCCGCCGAACAGCGGCCACGGGGTCAACCAGCTCGCTCGGGCGACCGCGTAGGGAAGAGCGCACACGGCCGCCACGATCGTGATCGCGCGGCGGTGACGGAGCACATCGCGCGCGAATCGGCTTCGACGGGACGACGGGTCGGCGATCATCCAGATCAGCAGTCCGGCGGCCGCGGCGACATGCGCGAGTGCGAGACCGGCCTGCGGGAGGATGATGCCGTAGCTGCCCAGGATCTGGGGGACGAGCGGCCCGGCGCCGAGCCCGATGGCGGCGTAGGCGAGGGCGCCGACGACCAACGCGCCGAGCAGCAGGCCGAGCAACGGACGGCGCAGCACCGTGAGCACGATGAGGGCCAGAACACCGACGATGACCATCATCGCGAAGGTGTATCCCGCCGCGGCGATGACCCCTCCGGGCATCGTGATGGCGAGGAGCACCCCGGCCACGAGACCGAGCGTGTGCAGGAGCCACCGCGGCACCGAGCGGTTCGCGAGGTCACGGGTCGACAGTGCGGAGACGGATACGAGGAGCGCGGCGAGCGCCCCCGTGAGGGAGAGCGCGAGTTCGACACCGTGGCCGAGGTTGCCGATCAGGCTCGAGGGCAGTGCGTCGACACCGGGGGTGAGCATCCTCACCAGGCTGGTGACGGTCACGGCCAAGGCACCGACAGCGGCGGCGAGGAGGACGAGGAAACGGGTGTGAGTGGACATGTCTCCACGCTAGGAACGTGTTCCGCCACCGACTTCGACCGCAGGGGTCATCCCCCTCACCCGCAGGAGTGAACCTGCCCGTGCAGAGCGGTCAGCGCCCCGGTCGCAGCAGGCCGTTCTCGTACGCCCAGATGACGACGTGCACCCGATCGGGAACGCCGAGCTTCGCGAGGACGGCCTTCACATGCGTCTTCACCGTGTTCGCCGAGAGGAACAGCTTCCGAGCGATGTCGTCGTTGGAGGCGCCGGTGGCGAGAGCGCGGGCCACCTCCTGCTCCCGAGGGCTGAGGGCGGCGAGCGCCGATGCCGGGTCCGCGCCGGGAGCGCCGTCGCGAACGAATCCGATCAGCGCCTCGGTGACCCGCGACGACATCACCGACTCGCCGGCGGCCACCGCGATCGCGGCATCCGCGAGTTCCGCAGGGCTCGCGTCCTTGGTGAGGAAGCCGCTCGCCCCCTCGCGGATCGCGGCATACACGTATTCGTCCAGGTCGAAGGTGGTCAGGATCAGCACCCGGGTGGCGGGGCGGAGCCGCAGCACCTCACGGGTGGCGGCGATGCCGTCCATCCCCGGCATCCGGATGTCCATCAGGACCACGTCGACGGCATGCGCCCGCACGTGCTCGATCGCCGCTTCGCCCGAGGATGCGGTGGCAACGTCCGACAGGCGCGGATCGCGCGCGAGCATCAGCGCGATGGCGGTGCGGAACAGCTCCTGGTCGTCGACGATCAGGATTCGCAAGGTCATCCGATGCTCCTCTCGGTCGGGAGATCCACCGTGACGATCCATCCCCGCGGATCCCGTCCGTGTGAGGTGAGCGTGCCGCCGGCGAGCCGCACCCGCTCGGTGATCCCGACCAGGCCCATACCGCTGCCGAGGTCGGTCGCGACCGGGCCGGACCCTCCGTCGTCTTCGATCGTCGCCTGCACCGCATCCGCCCGCCAGTCGATCCGCACCCCGATCGCGACCGGAGGCGCATTATGTCGGATCGCGTTGGTGAGCGCCTCGCGCACCGCGTGATGCAGTGCCAGCGCGGCATCGGCGCGAAGCGGAGTCCTGGTGCCCGATTCCGTCAGTCGCGCGTCTGTCGAGGGGGTGCGTACGCTCTCGACCAGCTCCTCGAGGGAGTCGATCGTGGGCAACGGCTCGCGCGGCGCATCGTCGGAGACGACCGAGCGCATTCCGCGCAGAGCCTCGCGGCCGGTGTCCACGACGATGCGGAGAGCGGCGTCGCTCCGGTCGGGGTCATCGGCGCGCAAGGTGCGGGCGACCTCGGCCTGGGCGATCATCACCGTCATCGAGTGGGCGACGAGATCGTGCAGGTCGCGGTTGATCCGTCCGCGTTCGTCCGCGATCGCCTGTGAGACGCGCGCCGCCATCCGCTCCTCGGCCTGGTCGCGCCGCACCCTCAGGACCAGCCCCAGCGCCCAGGCCGCCGCGATCGCGCCGCTGAGCCCGAGGAATGCGCCGAGGCGAAGCTCCGGATCGTCGAGCCGCAGTTCCGTGAAGGCGATGAGGCCGGCGCCGAAGATGCCGCCCGCCAGCGCCAGCACCCTCACGGTCGTGCGGGTCTGCGCGGCGACCTGGCCGATGACCAGCAGGTAGGCCGCTGCCGAGGGGAGGAACGCCCCGGAAGCCGCGCGGATGCCGGGGACCAGCACGAGAGCGCACATGACGGCGTTCGCGATCACGATGGCGGCGGTCGGGTGCCGGACGGCGAGCAGCGTCGCGAGGTGCAGCACCACGTACAGGGCGATCATGAGCGCGAGGATCCACGGCTCGGGGCGGGTGGCCGGCTCTGTGAGAATCGCGATGCTCGACGGCAGCAGGATCACGAGGGCGATGAGCGCCACGATGACGTCGACACGCAGCCAGGCGTGCCGACGGAGACTCGTCAAAGAGGCCTCGGACCGCATCGCCCTCATGCTCTCACGCGGGTTCGGGGCAGCGGATCACCCGTCCGGGTGAGTGTGGGGGTGGCCCGGTCGCTGCGGCATCCGTATCGCGTCGGCGACCGCTTCAGCGACGAGGGCGCTGGCGCGGACATCGAGGTGGATGCCGTCCGGATGCCGCGTGACGGACTGGCTGGTGACGTCGAACACGTCGATCAGATCGACCCCCAGAGTGCTCGCGACGGCGCGCACGATCGGGGCCACCTCGTCGGCGATGATCCGCTCGTGGACCCTGCGGCGATTGGGGAACGCGACGGGTGGAGTCAGCAGGAAGACGGTCGCGCCGCGCGTGCGATAGCGCTCGACGAACGCGACGAGCTGGGACCGGTAGCGCTCCGCATTCCAGTTGTCGCCGCGGGCATCGTTCGAGCCGAGCATGATGAGCACGATGTCCGCTCCCGCCTGCAGGGACGCCGTGGCCTGTGGAGTCGCGTCGTAGGGCCAGTCGCCTTCCTGCTGCAGCGTGCACCGATTCACGCCGTAGTTGAGCACCTGGTATCCGCCGCCGAGGATCCGCTCGAGCTGCGCAGGATAAGAGTGGAGATGGCGGCCCCGCAGCAGCGCGCCTGCCCCGTAGGTGTTGCTGTCGCCCACGGCGGCGATGGTCACCTGCGCGTCCCGCCGGCGGGGGACCGGGGGGAACATGATGTGGCGGTATGTGATCGCGCCCACGCCCGCCAGCACGGCGAGCGATGCGGCGAAACTCCGTGCGACGCGCGCCCGAGGTCCGCGCGCCCGGGTCACTTCGCTTCCTCGAAAGACTCACGCGCGGGGCTTTCGATCCCGACCCCCACCGCGATCAGCCGCGCGCGCAGGTCGTCCGCTCCCGCGAAGAGGTGAGTGTGGATCGACAGGCTCTCCGCTCCGGCGAGCTTCGACGGGGAATCGTCGGTGAAGAGCACCTCGGACGCTTCCACCTCGAGCGCATCGAGCACATGCTGGAACGCGCGTGCATCGGGTTTCGCGAAGCCGATCTCGGCGGAGTTGAAGACGGCGTCGAAGCGGTCGGTGATGCCGTGGGCGGCGAGCTCGTTCGGGATGGTGTCGGTGCCGTTGGTGAGCACCGCCGTGCGGAGCCCCGCGGCACGGACCTCATCGGACAGGGCCAGCACGTCCCCGTCGACCACGGCAGGGTGAACGCCCCACTCCGTGGCCGCCGTCGTGTTGCCGATCCGCTCGCCGATCCGGTGCACCCACTCCGCGCGGGTGATCCTCCCTGTGGTGACCTCGTCGATCAGAGGAGCGGAGAAAGCGGTGCCCGCGATCGTTCCCGACTCGAGGCCGTGGCGGCGCTCGATCTCGGCCACGTAGGCAGGATCGAAGTGACGGATCACTCCGTCGAGGTCGAACACCACTACTCGGATCATCCGTCCATCCTCTCTCAATCGCCGCCTGAATCGACCGCCGGGTGGAGACTGTCACCGACGCCCTCGCACAGGACAGGACAGGACAGGAGAACGATGACGACCGTCTTCCCCCGTTCCGTCTCGGTGGTGATCCCGGTGCGGAACGACGCCGTCCTTCTCGAACAGTGCCTTCGCGCCCTCGATCGGCAGACACGCAGAGCCGACGAGGTCGTCGTCGTCGACAACGGCAGCACCGATGACACCGTTGACGTCGCCGAGCGGTACGGCGCACGAGTGGTGACCGAGTCGGTCCAGGGCATCCCTCGCGCCTCGGCGGCCGGCTATGACGCGGCGACCGGCGACATCGTCGCGCGGTTGGACGCCGACTCGCGACCGAGGCCCGACTGGATCGAGCGGATCGAGCGGACGTTCCGCAGCCACGACGGCCTCGACTTCCTCACGGGCGACCCGAGCTTCTACGGCTCGACGCCGCTCGTGCACTGGATGGGGGAGCACCTCTACATCGGAGGCATGTACACCGTGCTCACTCCTCTGCTCGGGCATGCGCCGCTCTTCGGCTCGAACATGGCGATGCGTGCCGAGACCTGGCGGATGCTGAGCGGCGAGGTGCACCGCGAGGAGCAGAACATCCACGACGACTTCGACCTGTCGTTCCATGTGCGCCCCGAGATGACCGTGCTGCGGGACCGGAGTCTGGTCGTCGAGGTGTCGGCGCGCCCGTTCCGGGACTGGGCATCCCTCCGGCGTCGGCTGAGCTACGTGCTCCCCACGGTCCGGCTGCACCTGCCGCACGAGCCGCTGCACGTGCGGCGACGGGCGCGGCGTGAGGCCGAGACCGGAGCCCTCCGCGGCTGAGTCACCCGACGGCGCGCGCGTAGAGCTCGAGCAGGTCCGCGGTGAGCTGATGCGGAGTGGTCTCGCTGGGGCTGTGGCCAGTGGGGTAGGCGCGGAAGTCGGCATCGATGTCGTGGGCGTACCGTTCGTGGGCGGCCAGCGGCCACAGGTCGTGCGAGCCGGCGACGACCAGCTTGGGGATCGGCAGCGCCCGCACGCGGCCCCGCACGTCCGGGGCGGTCATCATGAGCCCGACGATCTCGTCGACGCTGCGTCTGCTCGTGAGCGCGAACCGGGAACGGACGAACTCGAGCCTCCGGGGCGGAACCCGGTTCTTGTTCGTCACGATCCCCCAGATCATGAGTCCGGCACCGCGACGAGGGCTTGCTATCGGGGCGATCGGGCCCAGCCACTTCATGGTCGCGAAGACGTTGCCGACGCCGGGCGGAGTGGTCAGGAGTGTCAGGGAGAGCACGAGCTCGGGGCGTCGGACGGCGACCAGCTGCGCGATCGTGCCGGCGAATGAGTAGCCCAGTAGATGCGCGGGGGCCCCGGCTTCGAGGAAGGCGATCAGATCGCCAATGAACAGCTCGTACGTGTACGTCGTGTGCGCCCCGGCGGCGTGTGATTCATACTGCCCGGCGAGGTCGAACGACTGCACGAAGAACCCGGCATCCGCCAGGAGCGGCAGCATCAGCGCGAAGTCCTCTTTCGAACCCGTCGCGCCGGGGGCCAGGACCACACGCGGATGAGTGGGATCGCCCAGCGACACCACGGCCAGCTCGCCGCTCGGCGCGGAGAATCGCGAAGCCCTCGACCCGGGCGGCGGCACCGTCCAGTCGACGTCGCCGATCGCCGCGTCGAGCTCGGCCGGGGCGATGTGCGCCCGCTCACTCCGCGAATCCGTCGACACGCTGAAAAGCTACTCCCCGAGCCGCATCCGCGGGAGCATCACGCGCGGGCACCGTCCGGCTTAGGGGGTCAGCGGGACGGTGCGTTCAGCCCCGGATCCTGCTCCAGCGTCGTGCGGGCCAGCTGGCGTGCAACCCCGAACGGCGCGGCGAACGTCTCCATGCCGACCGTGACGATGGCACCCTCGTAGAGCAGCATCAGGGCTTTCGACATCAGATCGGCGTCCGAAGCGCCGGCCTCCCGGCACAGCTCGGCGAAGAGGTCGAGCAGCCAGGACTTCTGTCGTGCCACCTCGGGGAAGACCGGATGGCCGTCGTGGCCGTCACCGATCTCGGCACGCGCGTTGATCGCGCTGCAGCCCTTGGGGCTGTTCTCGTCCGACCAGGCGATGGCCGCGTCGAACACGGCGAGCACGCGCGCGATGCCGGGCTCCGGCACGCGGGAGAGGTGTCCGGCTACGTGTTCCCGCCACCGTGCGTCGCGGTGCTGCAGGTAGGAGACGACCAGCGCCTCCTTCGACCCGAACCGGTCATACAGCGTCTTCTTGGTGACGCCTGCCGCCTCGGCGATCGTGTCGACCCCCACCGCGTGGATGCCGCGCTCGTAGAAGAGCAGTGACGCGGCGTCGAGCACCCGGGACGCGCCGGGCGTGAGGGGAGCGAGCTCGGGAACGGAGGTGGCCATGACAACAAGTATACCAACCTGTATAGTCTCAGGAATGGGTATACAGGTCGGTATAGTTCGTGTCGGGGTGACGGTCGCGGCATCCGTGGCCTTCGTCGTCACCTGGAGCTCCGGCTTCCTCGTCCCGGCGATGGTGCCGATCGATGTCTCGCCCCTCGCTCTGCTGGTGTGGCGGTTCGTCCCGCTGGCCGTGATCCTGCTCGCAGTGGTCGGATTCACCGGGGCCGGGCGTGGCGTCACGCGCGGCGACGTGGGGCATCAGGCGGTCATCGGTCTCTTCGCCCAGTTCGGATACTGCACGGCGGTGTACGCGGCCATCGCCTCGGGCGTCGCCACCGGCACCACCGCGCTGATCGACGCCGTGCAGCCGCTCGTCATCGCCGTCCTCGTCGGTCCGCTGCTCGGACTGCGCGTGCGCGGGGCGCAGTGGGCCGGGCTCCTGATCGGCGCGGCGGGGGTGCTCCTGGTGGTGCGCTCGCAGCTCGACGACTCGACCGCGCACCCCGTCGCCTACGTCTGGCCCGCCCTGGCGATGGCCAGCCTGATCGTCGGCACGTTCCTCCAGCGCCGTTCGGAACCGCGGACCGGCACGCTCGTGACGCTCACCATCCACGTGACCGTGACGGCCCTGGCGCTCGTGCCGGTGGCAGCGGTCTTCGGGGCGCTCGTGCCGCCGGCATCCGCGTCGTTCTGGGTGGCTGTCGGGTTCGCGGCGGTGTTTCCGACGCTCGCGGCCTACGGGCTGTACTGGTGGCTGCTGCGCCGGGTGGGCATCACTGCCCTGAATGCGCTGCTCTTCCTGATCGCCCCGACGACCGCGCTGGCCGGCGCGCTCCTGCTGGGGGAGCCGCTCACGGTCGTGACCCTGCTCGGCTTCGCGTTGTGCGCGGGCGGAGTGGCTGCGGTGCTCGTGAGCGAGGCGCGCGCCTCGCGCTCGACGGCGAGCCGTGCCGGAGTCGAAGTCGAAAGCGGGGCTGAAGGCGAGGCTGGAGTGGGGCCCGACGTCGGGGCCGGAGGCGCACCCCGCCCGACAGGTCAGGCTTCGGAGGTCCCGGTCGTGTGCTCGGCGCCGCGATTGTGAACGGTGATCGCGCCGAGGGCGACACCCGGACCCGCCAGCACCACCAGGAGTGGCCACCACCATCCGCTCGGCGCGAGCGTCACGGCGCCGGGGACCAGCAGGCCCGCGCCCACCGCTCTCAGCGCGTTCGACCGGGGCGGCACGGTCTGGGCGTTCCGCCAGAACGGGATCGGCACCTCGGCGTTGGCGCGCAGGGTCATCCACAGCGCGGTGTGGAAGAGGATGAGCGCGGCGAGCGTGACGGGGATTCCGAAGGCCATCATGCCTCCAACCTGCCATGCCTGCCGCGGAGCCCGCGTGCGCAACTCCTCAGAATCGTCGGGGTGTTCGCGATCGGGGAGCCTGACGTGCGGTTTCGCGCACTTTCTTGAGGAGTTGTGGACGCGAGCCGCTCGCCATTCAGGAAAAGGTCTCCGCATGGGTCCGAAACCGCGGCGAAACGGGCGGCGGCTCGGATTCTTCCTGAGTTGTGAACACGAACTCCGACCCTTGTCTGCTGGGCTGGCAGCGTTGCTACTATGGTCACGGAATCTGTGAGGGAGTGACGCCCCTCGGCCTTCGGGCACGCAGAGCCCGCGCGTCCGGCGTATCGACGAGAGGCCGATGAGCGATCGGCGAAGGTGTGGTGGCACCGCGATCTAGCCCCCGCCCGCACCTCCAGGGCTTTCGCCACCTGGAGGAATCATGTCGATAACCGACCCCGCCCGCACGCTCGCCACCCAGCTCTCCGAGACGCCCCCTGGCTCCCGGGTCACGCTCATGGGGCACGTCCATCGCCGCCGAGAGCTGGCGAAGGTGTCGTTCCTGATCCTTCGCGACAGATCCGGGCTCGCGCAGATCGTGCTGCGTCCCGAAGACCTGTCGGCCGAGGGGCTCCCGGGGGAGGAGACGGTGATCCGCGTCACCGGAACCGCCACGGCCAACGCGCACGCGCCCGGCGGCGTCGAGTTGACCTCGCCCGAGATCGAGCCGCTGTCCGAGCCCGCCCGCACTCCCGTGGTCGAGCTCTGGCGCCCCGTGCTGGATGCGTCCCTGCCCACCGTGCTCGACAACGCCGCCGTGACCTGGCGCCACCCGGCGCAGCGCGCGAAGTGGGAACTGGCTGCCGCGAGCCTGCGCGGATTCCGCCGCACCCTCGACGCTGCAGGCTTCACCGAGGTCCACACCCCGAAGCTCGTCGACGCGGTGACCGAGTCGGGCGCGAACGTGTTCCCGGTGGACTACTTCGGCCGGACCGCCTATCTCGCGCAGAGTCCGCAGTTCTTCAAGCAGCAGCTCGTCGGCGTCTTCGAGCGCGTGTACGAGGTCGGTCCCGTCTTCCGCGCAGAACCGCACGACACCGTTCGGCACCTCGCCGAGTACGTCTCCCTCGACGCGGAGCTCGGTTTCATCCGGGACCATCGCGATGTGCTGACCCTGCTGCACCAGGTGCTCGTCGGGATGCTCGAGGGCATCCGCGCCGAGAGTGGAGAGGCGCTGGACCGCCTCGACGTGGCGCTCCCGGCGATCCCCGATGAGATCCCGGTGATCCACTTCCTGGATGCGCTGAAGCTGGTCGGCGCCCCCGAAGACGAGCCCGACCTGGCGCCGGCTCACGAGCGTGCGCTCGGGGAGTGGGCCAGGGAGAAGCACGGCAGCGACGTGCTCGCAGTGGAGGGCTACCCAATGCGCAAGCGGCCCTTCTACACGCACCCTCAACCCGACGACTCGCGGTGGAGCAACAGCTTCGACCTGATCTTCCGAGGGCTCGAACTCGTGACCGGCGGGCAGCGTCTGCATCGGTATTCCGACTACATCGCCGCCATCGAGGGGCGCGGGGAGTCCCCGGATGCCTACGCCGCGTATCTGTCGGCCTTCGAGCACGGGATGCCGCCGCACGGAGGCTTCGCGATCGGACTAGAGCGCTGGCTGTCGAGGCTCATCGAGGCGTCGAACATCCGGGAGGTGACGCTCTTCCCGCGCGACCTGCACCGACTCACGCCCTGAGTCGGGGAGGCGCTGTGCACAACTCCTCAGAATCGACCTGTCGACCGGTGCTCTGTCGCCTGCGACGCGAAATCGCGCACTTTCTTGAGGAGTTGTGCACGGGGTGCCGGGCACCTCCTCGCCCGATAGTTGCGCTTTCGCAACTATCGGAGTATGGTTGACCTCGATCAACTTTCTACGCAGGAGCGTCAAACCAAGTGACAAACACCCCATCCTCAGCACCCGAAGCCACCCGCTCGGCTCGCGAGGTCTTCACCGCGATCTCCGGACTCGTCGTCGGCATGTTCGTCGCCGTGCTCTCGGGCACCGTCGTGTCGACCTCGATGCCGGTCATCATCGCCGACCTCGGCGGCACCCAGTCCCAGTACACCTGGGTCATCACCGCGAGCCTTCTGGCCACCGCCGTCTCGACCCCGATCTGGGGCAAGCTCGCCGACCTGGTCGACCGCAAGGTGCTCGTCCAGATCTCCCTCATCCTCTTCACGGTCGGCACCGTGATCGCCGGCTTCTCGACCGACACGAACATGCTCATCGCGGTCCGCGTCATCCAGGGCATCGGCGTCGGCGGCCTGATGTCGCTCGTCATGATCGCCGTGGCCCTCATCATCTCCCCGCGTGAGCGCGGCAAGTACATGGGGGTCGTCGGCGGCATCATGGCCCTCGGCACCATCGGCGGCCCGCTGCTCGGTGGCCTCCTCACCGATGTGTGGGGCTGGCGCTCCAACTTCTTCGTCGGCGTGCCGTTCGCGATCCTCGCCCTCGTGCTGCTGCAGTTCACCCTGCACCTGCCCAAGCCCCAGCGCGACACCAAGGTCTCGATCGACTACTTCGGCATCGTGCTCCTCGCCGTCGGCGTCTCGACCCTTCTCATCTGGGTCTCGATGGGCGGCAGCCAGTTCGAGTGGGACTCCTCGACGAGCATCATGCTCGCCGTGATCGCCGCAGTCGCGATCGCCGCGTTCATCACGGTCGAGTTCTTCGTCAAGGAACCGATCGTCCCGATGTCGCTGTTCCGCAACCGCACCTTCACCCTGTCGGTCATCGCCTCGATCGCCATCGGCGTCTCGATGTTCGCCACCTCGGTGTTCCTCGCGCAGTACTTCCAGCTGGCTCGTGGCGCCACGCCCACCGAGTCCGGCCTCATGACCATCCCGATGATCATCGGACAGATGGGCGCGTCGATCATCATCGGCCAGCTCGTGAGCCGCTTCGGCAAGTGGAAGGGCTGGATGCTGACGGGCTCGATCCTCGCCACCATCGGCGTCAGCCTGATGGCCACCCTGCGCTACGACACCCCGTTCCCGCTGGTCGCCGTCTACATGTTCATCCTCGGTGCGGGTCTCGGCATGGTCATGCAGAACCTCACGCTCATCGTGCAGAACGACACCGCTCCGCAGCAGCTGGGCGCCGCGTCGTCGAACGTGAACTTCTTCCGCACGATCGCCGGCACCATCGGTGTCACGGTCATGGGTGCGATGCTGTCGACCAGCGTCGCGTCGTACATCACCGACTCGCTCGACGGCTTCACGCCGACGACGCCCGCCGAGGTCGAGGCGCTCAAGCACCTCGCCTCGGGTGATGTGCCGAAGGTCGGTCAGCTGCCCGACACGATCCGCACGATCGTCGAGGGCGCGTACGGGCACGGCATCGCCGATTCGTTCATCATCGCCATCCCGCTCGCGGTGATCGCCATCATCGCGATCGCGTTCATCAAGAACAAGCCGCTGTCGACGAAGAATGCCGCCGAGCAGATGCTCGAGCAGGCGGAGGAGTCGATGATCGAGGTCTCCGAGGCCGAGGTCGGCGCGTCGCTCTCCACCGGTGCCATCCGGCTCGGGGGCGCGGAGTCCGCCTCTCCCGCGACCGGTTCGGTGCGCGTTCTCGAACGCGAAGATCGGGACCAGGAGCGCTGAGATGCTCGCCCCCGAAGCGGTCGCGTCGACGGATGTCGACAGTGCGCTCGGCGACCTCCAGGCGCACCTGAACCTCATCTTCGCGAGGACCAGGTCGCTCTGGAAGGAGTCTGCGGCTCGGGTGCACCCCGAGCTGCAGGTGGCCGGGTACAAGCTGCTGACGTTCATCGCCCGGGCGGGCACCGCGAACGCGCATGAGCTGGCTGAGCGTTTCGAGATGGACAAGTCCGTCATCAGTCGCCAGGTGCGGATGCTGGAAGAGGCGGAGCTTCTCGAGTCCCGGCCGGACGAGCGGGACGGGCGGCTGCGGGTGCTGAGCGCGACGCCGTCGGCCTGTGCCGCGCTCGCCGAGGTCCGCCGCGAGTACGGCACCCGCCTGCAGGCCGTGGTCGACGAGCTGACCCCCGACGAGATCCAGGCCGCATCCAAGGTCTTCCGTCTTCTCGCAGAGGTCTGAGTGGAGCCCCGCTGTCGCGTACGACTGCGGGGCTTCGCCGTACACTGGCGAGCATGAGCGCCTCGCCCGACGCCCCGTCCGACACCCCCGCATCCCGCTCTGAGGAGGATCTTCTGGGCGGAGCGGACCTCGACCAGGCCGTCACCCGGGTCGAGCAGGAGCTCGGTCGACTCTTCGCCCGCATCCGCATCAGCTGGCGTGAGGCCGCGGCGACCGTGCATCCCGATCTCCAGCCGCTCGGCTACCAGGTGCTCACGTCCATCGCGACTGGCAAGGCGACATCGGCCGGCGCGATCATCGAGCACCTGCAGACCGACAAGTCGGCGGTGAGTCGTCAGGTGCGCCAGCTCGAGCAGCTCGGACTCGTCGAGAGTGTGCACGATCCGGAGGACCGCCGCGCGCGTGTCCTCGTCGCGACCGACCTGGCGCAGGAGCGGATCGCCATCGCCCGTTCCCGCTACGAGGGGCGCATCGGCGAGCGGTTGCGCAAGTGGACGGCCGCCGACCTCGACCACTTCGCCGAACTTCTGGCCGCGCTCGGCGGCAACTGAGGTCAGGGGAGTCTCAAGCCTCCCGCCGCACACCTTCCCTGAGCACAACTTCGGAGATCGGGGTGGACACGCCGTCGGCCCGGCGGATTGAGCGGCGCGGCGGCCGCGGAATCCGAAGTTGTGCTCAGCAAGGGCGCGGCCGAGCATCGCGCTCGGGCGGCGACTGAGGGGAATACGAGGCTCGCCCCGAGCCTTACCTCCCACTGTGACTCTTTTCGAACCGGCCGTCTTCGGCGCCCTGCAGCTGTCCAATCGCGTCGTCATGGCGCCGCTCACCCGCACGCGTGCGGATGACGACGGGGTGCCCACCGATGCGATGGCGGAGTACTACCGGCAGCGCGCGGGTCAAGGTCTCATCATCTCCGAGGGCACGTGGCCGGCTGCCGAAGGCAAGTCCTATGCGGGCCAGCCGGGCATCGTGACGTCGGCGCAGATCGAGGGGTGGCGGCCCGTCACCGCGGCCGTCCACGAAGCGGGCGGCACGATCGTCATGCAGCTGATGCACGGTGGGGGAGTGGGGCACCCGGAGATCTCGGGGCAACCTCGTGTGGTCGCCCCGAGCGCGCTCGCTGCACCCGGTCAGACGCACACGCCCGTGGGCAAGGCCGACCTCCCGGTCGCTCACGCGCTCACCCTCGACGAGATCCCCGAGGTCGTCGAGCAGTTCGCGCAGGCCGCACGCAACGCGATCGCCGCCGGCTTCGACGGTGTCGAAGTGCACGGCGCCAACGGCTACCTGGTGCACGAGTTCCTCTCGCCGGTGTCGAACATCCGCGACGACCGGTACGGCGGGTCGCCCGAGAACCGCGCCCGCTTCGCGATCGAGGTCACGGCCGCCGTCGCCGCCGCGGTGGGAGCCGACCGCACCGGTATCCGGCTGTCGCCCCAGCACAACATCCAGGGTGTGCTCGAAGAGGACGACGCGGATGTCCGCGTGACCTACGCCGCCGTCGCCGCGGGGCTCGCGCCGCTCGACCTCGCGTTCATCGACGTGCTCAGCGCCGCGCCGACGAGCGAGCTCGTGCAGCACATCCGGCGCACGGCGGGCTCACCCCTGATCATCAACACGGGCTTCGGAGTGGTCACGACGCGGGAGGATGCCGAAGCGCTGGTCGCCGACGGGTGGGCGGATGCCGTCGCCGCCGGTCGCCCCGTGATCGCCAACCCCGACCTGGTCGAGCGCTGGCGTGAGGGCGCAGAGCTCAACGACCCGCGCCCGCAGCTGTTCTACGGGCGCACTGCCGAGGGGTACACCGACTACCCGTCGCTGGAGGGCGTGCGCGCCGGGGTCTGAGGGGCCGTCGAGAGGCGCGTGACGGAGAGGTCGACGAGGGGCAGAGCGTCGCGCGGAACCACGGCCGTGCACACCACATGCTCGTCGACCCGGAATCCGACGCTGTAGACGAACGGGTCGGTGTCGATCTCAAACGCGGGGTGATCACGTCCGTCGACCTCGACCGAAGTCTCGGATGCCGCGGTGGTCGTGGCAGCCCACGCGTCGTCGTCGGCGCGCGGATCCCAGGAGAGCCCGAGCTCTTCGCGGAACTGGTTGCGCAGGATGTGGTTGGTGTGGGCGGCGAGCTGCTCGGCGAGGCTGGTCCCCTCGCGGGCAGGCGAGGCATTCCAGGTGGTGCGCACCGCCTCCCACAGCATCGGGTAGCGGAACACCTTCACCTGCTCGATCAGCCAGGTGGGTCGTCCCCACGGAGGTTCGTCTTCGAGGGAACGCCTCGTCGCCTCGTCCAGCTCGACTTCATTGCGCGGGTCGGCGTGGTCGTCGGGATACCGCCACAGCGTGTAGCTGAACGCCGCGGAGATCTCTTCGCGCCCGGTCGCGCCGCCGATCTCCGTGAAGCCGGCGATCGGTATGCGCGTGAGCGCCGGTTGCGGCCTGAGCTCGAAGACGGGGAAGGGAAGGCCGCGTACCCGGGCCTCCGACTCGATGCTCGGGTCCGGCGCATCCATCGGGACCACTCCGCTGAACTCCATCGGTCCAGTGTGCCCCGTCGGGCCGCCTCACAACAGGATGTCGTCTGCAGAGTCCAGACTCCGCCATCTCATCTCGCGGGCTCCTCGTCGCTCTCGCACATCCGCTTCCGGCAGCGGTCCCAAGTCGATGCCGGTCAGGGCCGCGATGTCGGCGATCGGCACCTGGAAGGTGCGGAAAGCCCCGAGAGGCGGCACGGCGAGCACCCCCGCCCGCGTGTCCACGAGCTCTGACTGATCGAGCACGAAGCCGGTGGCGGCGAGCCCCTCGGAACCCTGCCAGGCGGCGATCTTCCAGAACCGCAGCGGGATCCGGATGCCCCGATAGGGCGGATCGGCGTCGGCGAGGATCGGCGCGGTGAACACCGACACCCGCTGATCGGTGGCTTCGGCGTAGGCGAGCACATGGTCTTCGAGGCCGAGCCAGAGCTCCTTCGACTGGTTGAAACCCGCAGCCTGCGGTGCGGCGTTCGGGTAGAAGAACGTCGCCTCGGTGGCGGTTCGGGCCGCGTCGGCCGACCCCCATCCGGGATCGCGGCGGCGCACGAGGTGCCCGCGGTCGAGATCGTTTCGGGCGTACACCTCGGGTCCGGTCTGCTCGGCGGCCGGCACGCGTTCGTCGAGACGCCAGTCGCCGGTGCGCGGGAGGTCCTGCAGAGAGGCGCCGTCGAGGTTGACCGCGGTCACGGCGGCGAGCTGCCGCGCGGGATCGAGGAGCACCGTGAAACGCGGATAGGGGAGCGGGCGCACCGCCTGTGCCGGGCGCGGGAGGGGGACGGGCGCTGCGAGGAAGTCCGGATCGTAGCCGTCGGTCATGTCTCCATCGTGCCCGGTGCCACCGACGCGCGCACAGCTCAGGTCAGTCAGTTCAGCCGACGATCACGTCGAGCGCGACGGTGGGGCACGCGACCCGCGGCAGATCGGCGAGACCGCTGCCCCGAACGGAGTCGCCCGTCGCCCATCGCGGGTCGGTCGACACCACCACGCGACCGACACCGTTCGTCAGCGTGACCTCGCTGCCCAGCGCGGCGAACCGGTGGGTCAGGTCCCGCTCGACCGCCGAGACGAGCAGATCGAGTCCGGCGACGCCGATCCGCTGTCCGTCCACATCGGCGGGCACGGCGATCGTGATCGTGTACTCGTCGCTGCAGAGGTAGTCGACGTACGGGCCGGCCACATGCGGCTCCCCGGTGGTCATCGGCACGCGGTACCACTCGAGCGCGCTGTAGTCGATGTTCTCCTTGTTGAGCGACTGCGAGGCGAGCACGAGCTGCCGTCGATCGTCGCCCTGCCACCACGCCAGGTGGCTGTGGGCGTCGGCGAGCAGGTCGATCGCGGCGATGAACCCGGCGCCGTACACGGGCACGCCGCGCAGGTCGAGTGTCTTCAGGGCATGCGGGCGCACCAGGGCATCGATCTTCGAGCGGGTGAGCGGTCCGGAGGCCCTGGCCTCGGCGACCTGGGTGGCGAACGGCCCCACCCAGTCGACGAGGGCGCGCACGGGCGCGGAGAAGTAGTCCTCCACGATCGCGGCCGCGGCCTGGGTGGCGGTGTCGGTTGCTGTGTTCATCGCGTCCTCCTGTGCACGTCGATGCGGGTTTTCGGAACTAGCCGTTCGCAGCCTGGAGCCGGATGAGCGCGTCGATGGTCTCGGCGGCCATGAGCTCGGTCCTCGCCCCGGCGGCGTCGGGGTCTCCGGCCTCCACGGCGTCGATGACGGCGGCGAGGTGCGCGCCCTGCCGCCGAAGGTTCTCGGTCTCGTGCGCGACGAGACGCAGGTAGGGCGAGAGCTCGGCCTGCAGCTTCATCTGCTCGCGGGTCAGTCGCGCGGACTGGCTGAGGGCGACGATCTCGATCTGCACGTCGTCGAGCAGCCGGCGCTGCGCCTCGGTGTCGAGCTCGTCGATCCGGTCCATCCGGCGGCGCACCCGCTGCGTCTCGCTGGGGTCGGCGCGCCTCGCGGCCAGGCGGACGCACGCACCGGTGATGGCGGCGTAGTGCGCGCCGAGGTCGCGCAGGGCGAGGCGCGAGGTGCGCCGCACCGCCTCCCGCGCGAAGGTCAGGGGATCGGCGTGCGCGGCGACGAAGCTGCCGCCGTTGCGCCCCCGTCGCGTCACGACGAGGCCGCGGCCACGCAGCGCGAGCAGCGCCTCGCGCACGGTCACCGGAGCGACCCCGAGGCTCTTGCTGAGGTCGGCCTCGGAGGGGAGGCGCTCGCCGGCACGGAGGTGGCCCCGGGTGATCGCGTCGACCAGTCGGCGCTCGACGAGCTCGGCCCTGCCCTCGTCACCGATGGGCTGGAACAGAGCCCCCTGCAGTCGGTGCGGTTGTTCGTGCTCCGCGTCGGGAGAGGGCGCGGCAGGGGCGTGCGTCGGATGCGTCGTCGTGCTCGATGCCATTCTGCGATTCTCCCTTCCGCGCTCACCATACCCAAGAAACTGGCTGTTGACATATTACCTCTGGGTTTATATGTTTTGGGAATCTTCCGAGTTCGACGATGACCGAGGAGCGCGAGATGATCGCCACGGCACCCGCAGCACCCGCAGCCTCAGAGGCCGCCCGCCCCGACGGGACGGTGACCCTGAGCGGCGTCACGAAGTCGTTCGGCGAGTTCACCGCCGTCCGCGATCTCGACCTCGAGGTCGCCTCGGGGGAGTTCCTGTCGATGCTCGGCCCGTCCGGCTCGGGCAAGACGACGGTGCTGCGCATGATCGCCGGCTTCGAAGACACCACGTCCGGCAGCATCCGTCTCGCCGGTGTCGACGTGACCAAGACCCCTCCGCACGCCCGTCCGGTCAACACCGTCTTCCAGGACTACGCGCTGTTCCCGCACCTGACCATCGCCGACAACGTCGGCTACGGACTGCGCGTCCGCGGCGAGGGCAAGAGCGCCAGGGCCGCCCGGGTGCAAACCTCGCTGGAGCAGGTGCGGCTCGACCACGTCGCCGACCGCCTGCCGCATCAGCTCTCCGGCGGGCAGCGGCAGCGGATCGCCCTGGCCCGTGCCCTCATCCTGCGCCCCCAGGTGCTGCTGCTCGACGAGCCGCTCGGCGCGCTCGACAAGCAACTCCGTGAGCAGATGCAGATCGAGCTCAAGCAGATCCAGCGCGAGGTCGGCATCACCTTCATCTTCGTCACCCACGACCAGGAGGAGGCCCTCACGCTCAGTGACCGCGTCGCCGTTTTCAACGGCGGCCGGATCGAGCAGGTCGGCACCGCCCGCGATGTGTACGAGCGCCCGCAGACCGAGTTCGTCGCACGCTTCCTCGGGCTCTCGAACCTCATCGGCGGAGAGCTGGCCGAGAGCTTGACCGGCGACCGGCGCACCATGAGCGTGCGGCCCGAGCGCATGCGGCTGACGGGACCGGATGCCGCGCTCGCCGCGGGCGAGGTGTCTCTCACGGGCACGATCAGCGAGGTCGTCTACACCGGCCCGGCCACCCGCTTCCTCGTCGCGACCGACGCGGGGCTCGACCTCATCGCCGAGCGCCCGAACGCGCGCCACTCCGCCGACGACGATCTCGGCCGAGGGCACCACGTCCGTGCCGTCTGGTCTCCCGACCACGCGGCGCGGCTTCCCTGAAACACCGAACCCGAAACACCGCAACACCCGAACACCCATGCACACACCTGCAGCACCGATCACGAAGGAGCGATCCATGCGTAAGAAGATCCTGGCCACCGCGGCGATGACCGCGGTCGCCGCCCTGGCCCTGTCCGGCTGTTCCACGGGCGGAGAGGAGACGACGGCCGAAGGGGGCGGCGGGCTCCAGATCGACGTTCCCGACATCGCCATGCAGGAGGAGCTCGGCGACTACGAGGGCGAGGTCAACATCGTCGCCTGGAGCGGCTTCGTCGAGCCCGCCTGGAGCGACGCCTTCACCACCGAGACCGGCTGCGTCGTCAACCGCCGCGTCGCCGGCACCAGCGACGAGATGGTCCAGCTCATGCGCACCGGCGACTACGACCTGGTCTCCGCCTCGGGCGACGCGAGCCTGCGTCTGATCGCGGGTGGCGACGTGCAGCCGCTCAACCTCGAGCTCATCCCGAACTTCGGTGACGACATCGTCGAGGGCATGAAGGGCCAGATCTACGACACCATCAACGGCAAGTCCTACGGCATCCCGATCGGCCGCGGCGCGAACATCCTCCAGTACAACAGCGAGGTCGTGACCGAGGAGCCCACCAGCTGGGACATCGCGTGGGAGGAAGACAGCCCCTACGCGGGCAAGGTCATCGCCTACGACGCGCCGATCTACATCGCCGACGCCGCGGTGTACCTGATGGCGCACGAGCCCGACCTCGGCATCACGAACCCCTACGCGCTCGACCAGGAGCAGCTGGATGCGGCGATCGAGCTGCTCAAGCAGCAGAACGACATCGTCTCCGAGTACTGGTCCGACCCGGCCGCGCAGATCACCTCGTTCGCGGGCGGCACCACGGTGCTCGGCACGTCGTGGGAGGTGCTGCGCAAGCTGACCGAGGATGACAAATTCAAGAGCGTGCTCCCGGAAGAGGGCTCGACCGGGTGGTCGGACGCCTGGATGATGGCGACCGAGTCGAAGAACCCGAACTGCGCCTACGCGTGGATGGACTACTCGTCCTCGCCGGAGGTGAACGGCGCGATCGCGATGAACTTCGGCATGGCGCCCGCGAACGCCGCCTTCTGCGACACCAGCGACGAGGCGAAGGCGCACTGCGACTACTTCAACGCCACGGATGAGGAGTACTTCAAGGACGTGTGGTTCTGGACGACTCCGATCGAGCAGTGCATCGACGGCCGCACCGACGTCACCTGCACCAACTTCCAGCAGTGGACGGACGCCTGGCTCTCGGTCAAGGGCTGACCCCCATCGAGGGGCGGGTCTTGCGGCCCGCCCCTCGCCTCCGCAGATCTTCCGCCACCACGAACGGGATCGACATGAAGCGCCGCCTCCGCATCGCCGGGCTCCTCGCTCTTCCGATGACCTGGCTCATCGGGATCTACATCTTCTCCCTGGTCATGCTCCTCGTGACCGCCTTCTGGATCACCGACCCCTTCACCTCGAAGGTGAAGCCCGGGTTCACGCTGCGCAACTTCGAGCAGCTCTTCGTCAACCCCGCGTACCTGTCGACGTCGCTGCGCACCCTCGGGATCGCCCTCGCCGTGACGGTGCTCGCCGTCCTCATCTCCGTCCCGCTGGGCATCTTCATGGCGAAGGTCGCTTCGCCCTGGCTGCGGGCGCTGCTCGCCGTGTCGATCACCCTGCCGCTGTGGGCCGGATACCTGGTCAAGGTGCTCGCGATGCGGATCACGTTCACGGAGCAGGGCTTCGCGAACTGGCTGCTCGCACCCCTCGGGCTCTCCGGCCCCGGCTTCAGCATCCTGACCGTCGTGCTCACCCTCACGTACCTGTGGCTGCCGTACATGGCGGTGCCCGTCTACACCGCGATCCGCCAGGTGCCGCCGAACCTCTTCGACGCCTCCGCCGATCTCGGTGCGGGATCGTGGCGCACGATCGTCTCGGTCGTGCTCCCGCTCATCAAGCCCGCCCTGATCGCCGGATCGGTCTTCACGTTCTCGTTGAGTCTCGGCGACTACCTCGTCGCCCGCTTCGTCGGCGGTGACACGCAGATGATCGGCAGCGTGATCGCGTCGAACATCAACCTGAACCCGCCGCTGGCTGCCGCGTACTCGCTGGTCCCCATCGCGTTCGTCGTCGTCTACCTGGTGAGCGTGCAGCGCACCGGTGCCCTGGAAAGGATGTGAGTCGCGCATGCTGAGACTGTCCCGCACCTCCAAGATCGTGCTCGGGGTCATCGTCGCGATCGTGCTCGCGTTCATGTACATCCCGCTCGCCCTCGTCGTGCTCAACTCGTTCAACTCCGCCCGCATCGTGAGCTGGCCGGTCGCCGGTTTCTCGCTCGAATGGTGGGGCAAGGCGTTCACGAGCGAACCCGTGCGCGCGGCTCTGCTGAACTCGGTGCTCGTTGCCGCAGGCGCCACCGTGATCGCCGTGATCCTCGGCACACTCGTGGCCTTCGCGCTGCAGCGGTACTCGTTCTTCGGCCAGCGCGCCGTGAACCTCCTCGTGGTGCTGCCGATCGCCCTGCCGGGCATCGTCACCGGTGTCGCCCTGAACAACACGTACAACCAGCTGCTCGAGCCCATCGGAATCCAGGTCGGCTTCTACGGCATGATCATCGCGCACGGCACCTTCTGCATCGTGATGGTGTTCAACAACGTGCTCGCGCGGCTGCGACGGATGAATCCCGGCATCGAAGAGGCATCGAAGGATCTCGGGGCGAGCCCGTGGCAGACCTTCGTGCTGGTGACGCTGCCGCAGTTCCGCAGCGCGCTCATCGCCGGGGCCATCCTCGCCTTCGCCCTCAGCTTCGACGAGGTGTACGTGACGATCTTCACGGCTCCGCCGGGCGTCGACACCCTGCCGCTGTGGATCATGAACCAGATGGCCCGGCCCAATGAGGCCAACGTCGTCAACGTCGTCGCGACGGTCGTCATCGTCGCGTCCTTCATCCCGGTGTGGATCTCACAACGGCTCGGGAAGGAGGTCGACGAGCGCGGCTGACGCGGGCGCGGGCGTCGCCGGATGCGGTGCTCGCTCCGATCTGGGGGACTGCAGGGGGCTGCAGTCAGGCACACAGCAGTTTTCGGTCTTCCACGATCAAAGGAGTTCGTTGATGGAAAAGCGCATGAGCGACGTCGTCTTCTCACGGCGTGCATTGCTGGGCGGAATGCTCGGAGCGGGTGCGATCATGCTCGTCGGGTGCGGGCCGGATGAGGCATCGCCCTCGCCGTCCGCGGGGAGCGGAGGAGGGTCCTACGACGTCATCGTCATCGGGGCTGGTTCCGCCGGAATGGCGGCCGCGCGGGAGCTGATGGACGCGGGCAAGAAGGTGATCGTGCTCGAGGCGCGCGACCGCGTGGGCGGGCGCATGTGGACCGACCGCACGCTGATGAGCATCCCGCACGAGCGGGGCGCATCGCTGTGTCACGGTGGCCCGGACACCGAGACCTGGGCCTGGGCGCAGAAGCTCGGGATCGAGGGGCGGAAGTTCGAGAACAAGTTCTCCCGCTACAGCCCGAGCACGCCATGGGTCGGCTGGGACACCCCCGACTTCTACGCCTTCCCCGAGGGCACGCCCGCGCTCGCGGTGCCGCTGCCGGAACCGACGGCGAAGGAGTCGGCGCTGCAGTACCTGGAGCGCCTCGGCATCGCACCGACGAACTACCCGCTCGCGCTGCTGGGCATCCAGGTCGACACCGAGCAGTTCGCCGTCTACCCGGCCTACGGGGTGGTCGACACGCTGACCGCCTGCCTGACGGTGTCGAAGACCGGGGTGATCGAGCCCGACGGCTACGCCGGTGACTACAAGCTGCTCGCGCCGTACGTCGACATCCTGAACGCCGTGGGGGAAGGCGTGGAGGTGCGGTTGGAGACGCCGATCGAGACGATCGACTACTCCGGATCCGGGGTGAGCGTGCAGGCGGGATCCGAGACGTTCGAGGCGGATGCCTGCGTCGTCACGGTGCCCATCGGGGTGCTGCAGAAGAAGTCGATCACCTTCTCGCCGCCGCTGGAAGACGACCGGATGGCGGCCATCGACGCCGTGAAGCAGACCGTCGCGTACAAGACCATCCTCGAGTTCGACCACCCGGTGCGCCCGGAGAGCTTCGACATGGTGAACCAGCACGACGAGGGGCCGTGCCAGTTCTGGGACGAGTCCACCGGGATGCCCGGCTACGACGGCCAGCTCATCGTGGCCTGGGACACCGGCGATCGCGCGCGGGAGCTGCTCGCGCTGCCGGAGAAGGAGCGGTTCGATGCGGCGCTCGCCGGAGTCCGCAAGCTCGCCGGCGACCAGGGGCTGAACTACGTGAACGCGTCGAACTACGACTGGCGAAACGACGAGTTCGCCCTCGGTGCGTATGCCACGGGGGAGCGCGACGAGGACACGATCTACCGCCCGTCGAAGGACACGCTGTTCTGGGCCGGTGCGATCAAGAGCTCGGTCGCGAGCGCGCACTCCAGCGGGCTCGAAGCGGCGCAGGCGGTCCTGGTCGCGTCGTAGCGGCAAGGGATGGAGAAGCGGGGCCGCCCATGCCGGTCTCGCTTCTCCATCGAACCCGAGATTTTGACATAGGTCAAAATCTCGAATAGCGTCGAACCATGGCTCAGGCACCCGATCGTGACGTCGTCTCCGACCGCATCACCGGTTCCACCGCCGCCGAGATCTCCGAGAGCGTGCGCGATCTCGTCGAGCGCGGCGAGATCGCCCCGGGCGATCATCTTCCCTCGGTGCGAGCGCTCGCGACACGGCTCGGCGTCAACCGCAACACGGTGCTCGCGGCCTACCGTGCGCTGGTCACGGCGCGCATCGCGGTCACGGGCGGGCGCACCGGCACGACGGTGCTGGGTCCCGCGCAGAATCCCGACGAGGGCTTCACCGCGGGGACGGTGCTCCGCGACATCGGCAGCGGCAATCCCGATGCCGCGCGCCTGCCCGACCTCGCCGCCGCCTTCGCCCGTGTCGAGCCCGCGCACATGCTCTACGGCGAATCCGTGATCGACCCCGCCCTGGCCGAATGGGCTACGGAGTGGATCGCCGCAGACCACCCTCGCCCGTTCCGTCTGTCGATCACCGCCGGGGCTGTGGATGCCGTCGAGCGACTGCTCGCCCAGAGCCTGGTGCAGGGCGACCGCGTCGGCCTCGAAGACCCGTGCTTCCTCTCCAGCATCCACACCGCACGCCTCGCCGGGTACGCGCCCGTCGCGATCCCCGTCGACCGCGAGGGCATGACCGTCGAGGGTCTGCGCGCCGCCCTGGAGAGCGGGGCCCGCGCGATCGTCTGCACGCCGCGCGCGCACAACCCGACCGGGGTCGGCATCACCGCGACGCGGGCGATGGCTCTTCGCGAGGTGCTCGCCGATCACCCGCACGTCCTGATCATCGAAGACGACCACTTCTCGCTGCTCTCCACGACACCGTATTCGAGCATCATCGCGCCGACGCACGAGAGGTGGGCGCTGGTGCGCTCGGTGTCGAAGTTCCTCGGACCCGACATGCGCCTCGCCGTCACGGCATCCGATCCGGTCACCGCGAACCGGCTGGCCTTGCGACTCAGCCCCGGCACGATGTGGGTGAGCCACGTGATGCAGCGGCTCGCCGCCGGGATGCTGCGCGATGCCGCCACGCAGGGTTCGATCGCGGAAGCCGGCGCACACTACGCGGCACGCAACCGCGCGTTCGTCGCGCTGCTGGCCGCACGAGGAGTGCGCGCGCAGAGCGACGACGGACTCAACGTCTGGATCGACGTCCAGGGCGATACCGCGGAGGCCGCCCGTCTTCTCGCGGTGCGGGGCTGGCTGGTCCGCTCCGGTGCGGATTTCGTGCTCGATCCGAACGGCTCGACGGGTGGCTCGCACCTGCGTCTGACCGTGCACGACCTCGACGAGGCCGACGCGCAGCGACTCGCCGACGACCTCGCCAACGTCATCGCCGGCATGCGGGCCGAGGCATGACCGCGGGCAGTGCGGCGGGCGCGACGCACCGCATCGGACGCTCCTCTCGTCTGGAAGGAGTGCTGTACGACCTGCGCGGACCCGTGGCGGCGCGCGCCGCCGAACTCGAGCGGAGCGGCGAGTCCATCCTCCGGCTCGACATCGGCAACCCGGCCCCCTTCGGGTTCGAGGCTCCGGCGGCGATCGTCGAGGCACTGCGCTCCGCGCTCCCGCGTGCGCACGGGTACTCGGAATCGGCTGGTCTGCCCGAGACGCGCGAGGCGATCGCCGCGCACTACGCCCACCGCCGCGGCTTCCCCGCTCTCTCGATCGACGACATCACGGTCGGCAACGGCGTCTCCGAGCTCGTCGGGCTCACTCTGCAGGCGCTGCTCGAACCGGGCGACGAGGTGTTGATCCCGAGCCCGGATTACCCGCTCTGGACCGCGTCGACGGTGCTGTCCGGGGGACGGGCGGTGCACTATCCCTGCGTCGAGTCCGAGGGGTGGATTCCGGATGTCGCGGCCATGGAGTCGCTGATCGGCCCGCGCACAGCGGCGATCGTCATCATCAATCCGAACAACCCGACCGGAGCGGTGTACGGGCGCGAAGTGCTCGAGCAGATCGGCGAGCTCGCCCGGCGTCACGGACTGCTGCTGCTCTCCGACGAGATCTACGACCGTGTCGTCTATCCGGGCTTCGTGCATCACTCCACTGCGCAGGTCGCGCCGGACGTGCCCTGCGTCACGTTCGCGGGGCTGTCCAAGACCCATCGTGTCGCCGGCTACCGTGCCGCCTGGATGACGACCACGGGGTTCGACGCCGACGACCCGTTCCTCTCGGGGGTCGGACTGCTGGCATCCATGCGGATGTGCGCGTCGGTGCCCGCGCAGCATGCGATCACGGCGGCACTGACGCAGGATGAGTCGCTCGACGCACTGGTCGCTCCCGATGGCCGGCTCACGCGGCAACGGGATGCGGCGCTCGATGCGTTCAACGCGATTCCCGGCGTCCGCACCCAGGCCGCGGGTGGCGGGCTGTATCTCTTCCCGCGCCTCGACCCGGAGCTGCACCGCATCGACGACGACGAGCGACTGGTGCTCGACCTCCTCGATGCGGAGCGCATCCTCCTCGTGCGCGGGAGGGCGTTCAACCTGCGCACCCCCGATCACCTCCGGATCGCCTTCCTCCCCGAGACCGACGTACTCACCGATGCGCTCCGGCGCTTCGGCTCCTTCCTGAGCGGGTACTCGCCGCCAGGAGGCTGAGCGCCTTCGACCCGGTGGAGTGACCGAGTGGCCAGGTCGCGGTCCGCAAGACCGTGCACGCAGGTTCGATTCCTGCCTCCACCTCAGACCGGGCTCGAGAGAGCCGACGCCGACGAAGGGCATCCCTCATGGACGACGCTTTCATCCCCGCAGCCAAACCGCTCATCGGCGACGAGGAGGTGGCGGCCGTCGAGCGAGTTCTGCGCAGCGGGATGCTCGCGCAGGGCCCGGAGGTCGCCGCGTTCGAGGCGGAATTCGCGGAGCAGTTCCTGCAGGGGCGCACCGCCGTCGCGGTCAACTCGGGCACGAGCGGGCAGCTGCTGGGTTTGATCGCTTCGGGGGTGGGCACGGGAGACGAGGTGATCGTGCCCTCGTTCACCTTCGCCGCGGTGGCGAACTCCGTCGTCCTCGCGGGAGCGACCCCGGTGTTCGTCGACATCGAGCCGGTGCACTTCACCCTCGATCCGGCGCGGGTGCGCGCGGCGATCACCCCGCGGACGAAGGGCATCATGCCGGTGCACCTGTACGGGCATCCGTTCCTCGTCGACGAGATCGAAGCCGTGGCGGCCGAGCACGGTCTGGCGATCTACGAGGACGCGGCGCAGGCGCACGGCGCAGCCTGGCGCGGTCGTCCGGCCGGCACCATCGGCACGTTCGGGATGTTCAGCCTGTATCCGACCAAGAACATGACGGCCATCGAAGGCGGCATCGTCGCGTGCGCGGACGAGGACATCGCCCGCACCATGCGGCTGCTGCGCAACCAGGGGATGGAGACGCAGTACGCGAACGAGATCGTCGGGTACAACAACCGCATGAGCGAGGTGCATGCGGCAGTGGGGCGCGTGCAGCTGCGGAAGGTGGGGGAGTGGACCCGGCAGCGGCAGCGGAATGCGGCTGTGCTGGATGCGGCGCTCGCCGGCATCGACGGGCTCACGATCCCGCGGGTCGCCGACGGCGCCGAGCACGTGTATCACCAGTACACGGTGCGCATCGCCGACGGTGAGCGCGACCACGTGCGAGATGCCCTGCGCGACGAGCACGCGGTCGGGGCGGGCGTCTACTACCCGATCCCCAACCACCGGCTGCCCTCGCTGCAGCGGTACGCTCCCGACGCCGATCTGCCCGAGACCGAGCGGGCCGCGCAGGAGGTGCTCTCGATCCCGGTGCACCCGTCGCTCACGCCCGACGACATCGACCGGGTCGTCGACGGTCTCGAGGCCGTTATGTCGGCCGGTGGATGATCGCCGGGCCTCCGCTGCGGGGTCAGGCGGCCAAGGCGAGCCACGCGCGCGGCGAACGGCCGATGCGCTGGGCGAAGACCCGCGAGAACGCCGAGGCGCTGGCGTAGCCGAGCTCCGCGGCGACGGTGCCGACCGACATCCCGGCGCGGAGCTGCTCCTGGGCGACGGTCAACCGCCAGTCGGTGAGGTGGTCGCCCGGTGATCGCCCGAGGACGTCCTTGAAGCGTGCGGCGAATGCGCTGCGCGACATGTTCGACCGGCGGGCCAGTGACTCCAGGTTCCAGGGGTCGCCGGGTGCCTCGTGCATGGCGACCAGTGCCGGGGCGAGGCGTTCGTCCGCAAGGCCGGGAAGCAGCCCCGGCGGGAGGTCGAGTCGACCGCTGTTGTCGAGCATCCACCGCAGCAACTGGATCAGGACCACCTCGAACATGCGGTCGGCGACGAGCGGGCGTCCGCAGCGGACGTTGTCGACCTCGGAGAACAGCAGATCGAGCGCCGGCGCGAGGGCGGCGACCTCGTCGAGGGGCAGGACGATCGTCGAGGGGAGCGTGCGCACGAGCGGATGAGTGGCGCCGCCGTCGAAGTCCAGAGTCGCGCAGGCGAAGTCCGATTCGTCGGTCGGCGCGTTCAGGAAGGTGTGATCGAGCGGGCGGGGGAAGAACAGCAGGCTGGGTTGCGTGATGAGCTCGCGCTCGGTGCTGCCGTCGGGGCGGCGGTGCGTCACCTCCATCTCGCCGCGACGCAGCACGTGCAGGTAGCCATGGCCGCTGCTCGCGGGGAAGACCGTCGTGCCGCACAGGGGGCCGGAGTGGAACAGGCGCGTGCGTACGCGGAACCGCTCGAGCAGCGCAGTGAGGCGGTCGACGGAGGGCATACCTCCAGTATCTGGACGATCCGTCATGAATGCAAGACGTTCTGGTGCGCATCGTCCGGCCGTTCTCGGAAGACTCGAGGTGAGGCCGATCGGTCTCACCTCGGATAACGAAGGAGCATCACATGCCCAACGTCTCACTCATCGAACGCGAAGCGGCCACCGGAGCCGTCAAGGACCAGCTCGACCAGATCCATGGTGCTTTCGGCACCGTGCCGGCGATGTTCCGCGCCGTCGCCAACTCCCCGGCTGCCCTGACGAGCATGTGGAGCGCATTCGGCGCATACGGGGGCGGCACGCTCGGGGCGGCACTCGGCGAGCAGATCGCCGTGGCGGTCGCCGACCGCAACTCGTGCGACTACTGCCTCGCCGCGCACACCGCGCTCGGCAAGAAGGCCGGTCTGACGCGCGAGACGCTGGCGGCAGCTCAGGTCGGCGAGTCGGACGATCCGCGCACGGCCGCGCTGCTCGCGTTCGCGCTGAAGCTCGTCGACGCCCGCGGCCAGGTGTCCTCGGCCGATGTCGACGCGGTCCGCGCGGAGGGGTGGAACGACGAGCAGATCGTCGAGACCATCGGCCAGGTCGCGCTGAACCTGTTCACCAACTATGTGAACATCGCTCTCGATGTCCCGGTGGACTTCCCGAGCGTGGCACTGCGCCGCGCGAGCTGAACCGCCGCAGAGAAAGGGCCGGGTCCGTCAGGTCCCGGCCCTTCGTCGTGCCGGCTCAGCGCGCATCGGCGGAGCGTGCCCGGCCTTCGACGTCGTCCAGCCAGGCAGCGATCGCGCTGCGAGCAGCGGCCTCGAGGCGCGGACCGTGGATCCTGGCCTGCTCGCGGATCGTGCGCGGGTCGATGCCGTGGTGATGCAGCTCGTGCGCGTGCCCGATGAGCCATTTCCCGATCGTGCGATGGTCGGCCTCGAGGTGGAACTGCAGCGCCAGCACGGTGTCGGTGGAGAACGCCTGGTTCGGGAAGTCCGGAGTGCGAGCCAGACGGCGGGCGCCGTCGGGAATGGTGAAGGCATCACCGTGCCAGTGCAGAACGGGCAATCCGTCGAGAGGACGCAGGGGAGAGTCGAGCCCCTCCGCGGTGAGCTGGAGCGGGGCGTAGCCGATCTCCACCGCACCCGTCGGACGCACCTCGGCGTTCATCTCCTCGGCGATCAGCTGCGCGCCCAGGCAGATCCCCAGCAGCGCCCGGCCCTGGCGCAGCCGGTGGGCGATCGCCTCCTTCGAGGCGTGCAGGAACGGATAGGTCGCGGTGTCGTGCACCCCGATCGGGCCACCCAGCACGATGAGAAGGTCGGCATCGTCGACGCGATCGATGTCGATCGCCTGCGTGCCGAGGTCGACGTACTCCATGCGATAGCCGCGCTCGATCAGCAGCGGTTCGAGAACGCCCAGATCTTCGAAGTGTACGTGCCGGAATGCGACGGCGACGCGCGACGGCGAGGGGGTGTTCGTCATGGTGTCAGAGCCTTTCTGCGGCGTGCGCGGCGAGCAGAGCGACGGGGCTTCACGCTTGTCTCAGGCTATGTTAGCGTTTGGCCTATGTCAAAGCTGGAAGCGCCCTCCGCGGCAGACGATCGATACCCCACGGCGTTCACCGTCGACGATTTCCACCACAACATCGCGGCTGTTCGGGCACGTATCGACGAGGCGGCGGGCCGAGTGGGGCGTCTCCCGGAAGAGATCACGCTGCTTCCCGTGAGCAAGACCGTCCCCACCGAGCGCGTCAGGGTCGCCATCGAGTCGGGGATGCGGCTGCTCGGAGAGAACAAGGTTCAGGAGGCGGTGCGCAAGCACGGCGAGACGACCGACCTCGACGTGTCGTGGTCGATCATCGGACATCTGCAGACCAACAAGGCCAGAGACGTCGCCGCTTTCGCCGCGGAGTTCCAGGCTCTCGACCGGCTGCGGGTCGCCGAAGCGCTCGACCGACGTCTGCAGGCGGCCGGACGCAGTCTCGACGTCTTCGTGCAGGTGAACACCTCGGCCGAGGACTCCAAGTTCGGTATGCCGCCGGAGGAACTCCCCGCCTTCCTCGAGGCGCTGCCCTCGTATCAGAGCCTTCGCGTGCGCGGGCTCATGACGCTCGCGCTCCTGACGCCCGACGACCAGCGGGTGCGGGAGTGCTTCTCGCTCCTTCGCACACTGCGAGACCACGCCAGAGAAGACGCCCCCGACCTCATCGGCGCCGGCGAGCTGTCGATGGGCATGTCCGGCGACTACGAGACCGCCGTCGAGGAGGGGGCGACCTGCGTGCGCGTCGGACAGGCGATCTTCGGCGCGCGCGCCCTGCCCGACAGTTACTACTGGCCCGAGGCCTGAAACAGCGTGCGGCGGTGCGGCCGCGTTCAGTCGTCGGTGCGGAAGCCCGCCGCCTTGTGGGTGCCGTCGCAGAACGGCTTCACCGCTGACAGCCCGCAACGGCACAGGGCCATGGTGCGGCGATGCGGTTCGATCGTCTCCCCGTCGGCCGTCTGCAGCTCGACGGCGCCGCGCACGAGCAGCGGTCCGTCCGGATACGGCGTGATCGACGCGGGCTCGGTGCGGGCACTCATGACGCCACCCGCGGTCGGAGGGAGGAGGTGCCGGCCGACCAGGACTCCAGGATGTGCTCGCCGCTCCAGCCGTCCACGGTCAGGCAGGCCGCCGCGCCGAACAGGATGTCCGGCAGCATCTCGGGGTGGTCTTCGGCCAGGCTCCCGGCGAGGTCGCGTGCCGCGATCTGCTCGTGCACCGCATCCGCCTCGACGTGCTCCTCGAAGTACGCCGCCACATCCGGATCGAAGCCCAGGCGGTGCAGACCGTCCGCATACAGCCGGCAGGGGATCGACGAGGTCATCTCGTAGGCCGCCAGGTGCCCGACGATCGCACCGACGAGACGGCGATTGAGCCCGAACAGCGACATCATGTTGAGCGATGCGAGTGTGAGGGCGGGGAGGTCGTCCACGTAGGCGCCGTACGTGTCATCGAGCCCGGCGGCCCGCATCGCGCGGGCGAACAGTTCGGCGTGCACGCGCTGCGGGCGCCCGCCGCCGTACTCGTCCGACTGGATCTCGACGAGCGCTGCCTTGGCGCGGCCCGCCAGCCGGGGGATCGCCCACGAATGCGGATCCGCCTCACGCAGCGTATACGCCGAGCGCAGGATCAGCGTCTCCTCCGCCTGCTCCCTGGTGGCCTTCTTCGCCAGGTGCCGCGCGACGCTCGGACCCGTGTCGGCGGCGGCCAGTGCGAACAGCGCGCGGCCGACGGCGTCGACGGTCGGCTCGGGGGACTCCGGCATCGGCACGCTCGCGCGCAGCGTGCCCTCGAACGCCTCCTCGAGCACGCGGCGGGTGGCGAGGAGGGCGGGATCCCACTCCAACTCGGGGTCGAGCTGAGGGAGAGACCCGTAGGCCGAGGCGTAGAGGACGAAGAGCGCGAGTTGGATGTCGTCGTCGCGCATGATGTCGGTGCTCGCTGCGACGGCGGTGGTCGCGAGGGTCGTGTGGTCGACGGCAGCGTCGTCACCCGTGAGGTGGGACATCACGGCGCGGCTCAGCGCCCCGCGGTCGTTGAAGGGGAGGGTTGCGGCCGGGGCGGTTGCCGGGGCGGATGCGGTCATGAACAGGGCTCCCATCGGTGCGATGCTTCGCATCCTGCCGCGTGCGAGCCGGCAGCTCCAGGGACTTGACGCGGACGTGCATGCGGGGCATACGCGCCGCGGGGTGGCGCGGCCCCGTCGCCCGACGCCAGTCAGTGGCAGGTCTCGAAGACGTAGTCGTCGCCGGACGGGGTGACCAGGTCGCGGTCGCGGAGCACCATCGACGCCGGGGAGTCGTCGTCCGCGCACATCTCGGCGAACGGGCGGGGCAGCGCGTCGGCGTACTCGATGTCGATGACGTGCTCGCCGTAGACGGCCGCGTAGGCACCGCACTCGACGTAGACCGCGCACTCCTCGGTCACGGCGAAGTCGAAGCCGGCCTGCGCGTGCAGCACAGCCGCGTCCTCGGCGGTGTTCTTCTGCCCGGCCGCGAGCCCGGCGGCATGGGCGGCGTCGACGAACGCGGTGGCCAGCGCCAGGTTGTCGTCGAACGAGAGCGCCCCATCCGACCGGGTGTGGGAGTCGAGGTTGTCGAACTCGACCGCATCGAAGCCGTCATCCGCGCATCCCTCGATCCAGGGGATCACCGTGGCGGCGATCCGGTCACGGCGTTCGGCGCTCGATGTGTCGAGCAGCGCCTCGTCGGGCCAGTCCGGGTCGAAGACCACCTCGCCGTCGCGCTGGAGGAGGAGGTCGCGGGGCCAGGACTCGAGTTCGGCGGGCTGCGTCTGGAAGCCGTTGACGTAGCAGATGGAATACACGCCCTCGGCTGGCTCCGCGCTCCGATCCCGGCCGACGATTCCGACCTCGGGTGCCGGTTCGTAGGCGCCGCCGAGCTGATAGTCGGGGGTCGCACCGACCGGTGGAAGCTCGTATGACGCGGCGGATGCGGACGATTCGCCGGGCCCGGACACATCGGACGGCACCGCGCATCCGCCGAGCCCCGACGCCAGCATCGCGACGGCGAGCAGCGCCCCGGCCCGGCGAGTGCGCGCGGTCACGCTCACTGCGGGGCGCCGGAGGTGGCGACGTCGGCCGGTGCCGGTTCGGCCGGGTTGCGGCGGATGCCGACCCACGACACCACTCCGCCCACGACGAGCAGCGCGGCGGTGACCCAGGCCGCGCTGTGGAACCCGTCGAGGTCGAGCGTGCCGCCGACGATGGTCGAGAGCATCGCGACGACGAGGAGACCGGCGACGCGAGAGACGGCGTTGTTGACCGCCGAGGCGATGCCGGAGTGGTTCTCGTCGATCGCCCCGAGGATCGCCGCGGTCAGCGGCGCCACCGTGAGGGAGAGGCCGAGGCCCATCACGATCATCGCGGGCAGCACCTGCCACCAGTAGTCGAAGTCGGCCGCGACGAGCAGCAGCATCAGTGCGCCGACGGCCATGATCAGTGGGCCGATCGTCATGAAGATGCGCGGACCCCACCGGCCGGCCCATTGCCCGGCGCGCGAGGAGACGAGGATCATCAGGATGGTCATCGGCAGGCTCGCGAGCCCGGCCGCCGTGGCGCTGAGTCCGGCACCCTGCTGCAGATAGACGCCGACCACGAACCCGTTGAGCGACAGGGCGGCGTAGACGAAGAGGGTGGCGAGGTTGCCCCAGCCGAAGTCGCGCACCCGGAACAGCCACAGCGGCATGAGCGGCGAGGTCGAGTGCTGCTGGCGCCACAGGAACAGAGCGAACAGGGCAGCACCGACGATCGCGGGGACCCAGATCGCCGGCGACTGCCACCCCATGTTGGGCTGCTCGATCAGGGCGAACACGACGGCGCCGAGGCCGACCGCGCACAGGGCGCCGCTCCACCAGTCGACTTTGATGCCGCGCGGGTGCTCCGGCAGCTTCAGACGGGCGAGGAGCAGCAGGGTGATGCCGATGGGGATCACGTTGATGAGGAAGACGAAGCGCCAGGAGAGGTAGTCGACGAACAGGCCGCCGAGCAGCGGGCCCACCAGTTGCGCCGCGGTGGTGAACGCGGTCCACACGCCGATCGCCCTGGATTGCACGTCGGCGCGCATGGTCGCGGTGATGAGCGCGAGCGAGCTCGGCACCAGCAGCGCGCCGGCCGCACCCTGTGCAGCGCGGGCGATGATCAGCATCAGCGGATCGAAGGCCGCGGCCACCGCGATCGATGCCACGCCGAAGGCGATCAGGCCGATGCGCATCACGAGCACCCGGCCGTAGGCGTCGGAGACCGAGCCGGCGAGCAGGATCAGCGCGCTCAGCGTGATCAGGTACGCGTCGACCACCCACTGCTGGGTGGTGATGCCGCCGCCGAGTTCACGGCTGATCGCGGGCAGCGCGACGTTCACGACGGTGCCGTCGAGGAACGTCACGAACGATGCGAGCACGGCGATCGATATGACGAGCCGCTGGAGAGGGGCGAAGGAGGCCACAGGCCGACATTACTCCCGGCGCGGGACAGCGGGGCGACGGCGGTCAGGATGCCGGTGCCGGTGTGGGCTCCTGCCGTTCGGTCTGGGCGTCGGTTCGCGGTGCGGGGAGGGGTGCGGGTGCCCCGGCGCGGAGAAGGCGTGCGAGCCCGGCGGTCCCGTCCTCCTCGACGCTGCCGCGCTGCCGGGTGGCCCCCGTGCCGGCGGTGCGCAGTCGAGCGAGGCCATCGCGGACCCGCTCCTCGTCGCCGAGTCGACGCAGTGCGGGGGCGATCACCGCCTGCATGCGCTCGGCGACGGTGCGCGCATCGTCGACGTCGCCGGTGGTCGGGTCGATCACGCGGGCATCCATGCCGCGGCGAGCGGCGGTCCACAGCGAGGCGTCGAGCACGTCGGCGCCGATCGAGGCCGGAGCCTGGTCGTCGGTCAGAACGATCGCGCGGCTGAGGAGGGCCGCGAGCACCGATTCCTCCGGGGTCAGCTGCGCATCGAAGACCCGTACCTCGACCGTCGGGTAGCGCTCCGAGATTCGCACGGCCCACGAGAGCGACGCCGCATCGGCGATGGCATGGAGGTCGATGAGCCGCTGCACCCCCGCGCGGTAGTCGGTGAGATCGCGGAAGTGCGGCGGGCTCCACGATGCCGGCAGCCGACGGATCTGGATGCTGCGCCAGCTGGCGAAGCCCGTGTCGCGGCCCTCCACGAACGGGCTGTTCCCGGTGAGGGCGAGCAGTACCGGCAACCAGCCGCGTACCCGGTCGAGCGCGCGCACGCGCTCCTCCTCATCCAGGACCTCGACGTGCACGTGGAGCCCGTTGACCTCGTGATCGCGGCTGAGGTGGCCGAGCTGCTCGGCGACCACGTCGTAGTGCGGGGAGGGGGAGATCGTCGAAGAGCGCGTCGTCGCGAAGGGCGTCCCCGACGAGGCTGCGATCGCCTGCTGTTCCTGGGCGTGCCACCCCACCAGCTCCCGCAGGTGACGCAATTGCGCCTCGGCATCCGCTCCGGTCGACACGGGCTCGGTGAGGCATTCGATCTGCGAGGTCAGATACTCCGTTGTGACCTCGCCGCCCGCGCGGAGCCGGGTGATGCGCTCGCGCGTGCCGGCGGCCAGAGCCACGGGTGCCAGCGAGTGCTCGTCGAGGAAGAGGAACTCCTCCTCGATGCCGAAGCGGGCCATCCCCCGGCCTCAGTGATTCCTGAGGGCGGAGATGAGCTCGGACTTCCGCTTGCCGCTGTAGCCGGTCAGGCCCAGCTCCTTCGCCCGCTTGCGCAGCTCCGGGACGGTCCAGTCGTCGTAGTCTCCGTGCTCTCCGCCCCGGCGTCCGACGGTGCTGCGGCCCTCCTTGGCGGCGGCGTTGGATATGCGGGCCGCCTTCTCCTTCGAAGCCCCGTCGTCCCTGAGCTCTTCGTACAGCTCGGGGTCCTTCAGCGAATTGTTGCGTCGTCCTGGCATGTGCTCGTCTCCTTCGCGCACTCGGAGGGTGGAAGTCAACCCCCTCGGGCAGATGGCTCGACGCGGCTAGCGTAGGGGCACCGCAGTCGGGCGTTCGCGCCCCGAAAGAAGGGAAAGACCGATGAACATCCTCCTGATCATCGTCATCGTCGTCGCAGTGATCCTCGCGATCACCGGAGGACTGGTGCAGTCGCTCCAGTTCCTCCTGTGGGTCGGACTCGTCCTCCTCGCGATCGCTGTGATCGCCTGGTTGATCCGAGCGATCAGCGGCAGCCGCAAGGTCTGACCCTCACAAAGGTCTGATCCGAAGAGGTGGGGCCCGCCCGATGGCGGGCCCCACCTCTTTGCAGTTTCCGGGGGGACTCTCGTCCTACTTCTTGTCGAACGCGTCGCGCACGCTGTCGCCGGTCTTCTCGGCGGCGTCCTTCACGTTCTGGCCGGCCTGCTTGGTCGACGCCTTCACCTGGTCCGCCTGGCCCTCGGCCTCGAGTCGCTCGTTGTCGGTGAGCTTGCCGACGCCTTCCTTGACCTTTCCGGCGGCCTTCTCGGCGGCGTTCTTGATGTCATCTGCGGCACTCATGTGGTGCTCCTCTCGTCGTCGGATCGATTGGTTCCGACACTCTCACCTCTCACGCGAGGCGGCCACGGGATTGACAATCAGGGCGGGTCATGTCAACGTTCCGCCACCATCGACGCGGGCCCCGCGAGGGGCTAGCCTGGCGCCAGGCGGGTGGTCCTGCCCGCGACGTCGAAGGAAGCGGTGAGCGATGGACTCGATGATGATGGGCGCCATGTCGAAGAACATGGAGTCGATGCCCGACATGGGGATGATGGACATGTCCGTCATGCAGGCGTGCATGGATGCGTGCGCCGCATGCGAGCAGGCCTGCACGGTGTGCTCGACGCAGATGATGGACTGTTCGCCGGCGTGCATGAACTGCGCCGACATGGCAAACACCATGATGCGCTCGATGATGCGGATGCAGGGCATGACCCCGGCCGCGATGATGGCCATGCTCAACGCGTGCATCGCGATGTGCCAGGTCTGCATGGACCAGTGCATGCGGCACGCCGACGACAGCGACGTCTGCCGCATGTGCGCTCAGGCGTGCCAGGCGTGCATGGATGCCTGCATGGCCATGAAGGACATGATGATGGCGAGCGCCTGACGGGCGCTCGCTCTCGAGGGCCCGTCGAAGACGGGCCGGGTCAGACGGTGGCGACGTTGAACTGCGTGCGCCCGACGGCGAGCACTCCGTAGCGGACGTGCAGCGCGACCGGCGTTCCCGGGGCCGCTTCGAGCGCCGCGCCGGAGGCATTCCACAACTCGTGGACGTCGCCGTCCAGAGTGCGCACGACGACGTCGCCGGCGACGGCATCCGTCGCGACCACCAGGGCGTCGACCCACCCGGCGGGCGTCGCCGAAGCGATGCGCGCCTGGATCAGATGCAGCGCGTGGCCGGGTGCGAACGAGGAGCACCGGTCGCCGTGGCTGCACATGCACGCCGCACGCTCACGCACCGGGAGGGGCGAAAGGCGGTTGAGCGGCGTGGACACGATGGTCTCCTTCGGGATCGACGTTCCGGAAAGACTAAGACGGCTTCGATGCCGGAGCCATGCCGGCCGACACGCAGTGAAACAAACGGGTGTAGGCTCTCGGGGTGCTGTCGTCGATGAGCGCCCCTCGGGCGCAGAGCGGAGCTGCAGGCGCCTTCCGCGCCGCAGGCAGAGGCTGAGGACCAGCCGGAGGCGGAACCCCCGTCCCCGGTGCTGCGTCATACCCCGGCATCCGTCCGGGACCCTCATCCGATCGACTCGCCCCCTGCGGCGACCACTCCGAAAGCACTTCTCATGCGTCCCATCGACGAGCGCGACATCCGCGCCTCCTTCCTCAACGCCTCCCGCAAGGAGGTCTCCGACCTGACCCTCCCGCCCGGCTTCGCCGAGATCGACTTCGATCGCCTCGACTTCCTCGGCTGGGTCGATCCGAAGATGCCCCGCCGCGCCTACGTCATCACCTGGATCGACGACGCTCCGGTCGGCGTCTTCCTGCAGCGCGCCGAGCAGCGCGTGATCGCCCGGGCGCAGTGCTCCTGGTGCGAAGACGTCACGCTCCGCAACGACGTGCAGCTGTTCGTGGCGCGCAAGGCGGGCGCCGCCGGACGCAAGGGCGATTCGGTCGGCGTTCTCACGTGCGCCGAGTTCGGCTGCAACCGGAACGTGCGCGTCCTCCCGCCGCTCGCCTATCAGGGCTTCGACCGTGAGTTCGCGCGCGACCTGCGCATCCTGCGTCTGCAGGAGCACGTCACCGGCTTCCTCGCCGAGGTCGCCGGCTGATCCCGCCTTCGGTTGCTCCGGTCGCAGTTTCTGCCGCTCGCGAGGCGCGTGGGCGACAGAAACTGCGACCGGAACGGCGGGGGTGGATGACCGAGCTAGGCCAGCCGGGCGCGCACGTGCTCGTGGGCGGGAGGTGCCAGCTCGGCAGAGAGCCGGGCGAACTCGTCGAAGCTGCGGCGTCCCGGCCAGTCGGTCGGCAGCATCGACGGGGGGAGCCCCGGATCGGTGTACGGCAGCACCCGCCAGCGGTCGATGAGGTGCACGTACGCGGCGAACGGTTCGGCGGGCAGGGTGCGGAGCGAGGCCTGGAAGGTGAGGTGCTCGGTACACAGGGCCTCGAGGTCCCACCACTGGGCGGCGGCGTCGATGAGTGTGCCGGCGGGCGTGGGG
Organism: Microbacterium sp. NPDC055988; assembly: GCF_042269505.1. Lineage (NCBI taxonomy): Bacteria > Bacillati > Actinomycetota > Actinomycetes > Micrococcales > Microbacteriaceae > Microbacterium > Microbacterium sp. NPDC055988. The sequence continues at coordinate 371,354 of NZ_JBHJXY010000001.1, read as the reverse complement.
GCGGATGCCTGGAACAGGGTCGCCCAGCGGCGCGCGTCGAGCTCGTCGAGGATCTGCTCCACCTCGTCCTGGAGATGCCCGGGGCATATCCACAGCGCCGGTGATACGACGCCTGCGCCGATCCACTGCAGGCGGCGACGCAGCTGATGACGGATGCTCCGTGCGCTCTCGGGGATCGAGAACGAGACCAGGCACCAGGGGTCGGCATCCGACATCTCGCGCATCTCGAAGATGCGGCGGTCACCGCGCTCGAGCATCCCGATCGCCGCCGGGTTGAGGCGGTAGCCGATACCGTCATCGCGCTCCGCGAGCAGGAGTCCCTTCTGCTTCAGACGCGTGATGCCGGTGCGGGCGGGGCCTGCCGCGATGCCGAGGTCGCCGGCGAGCGACACCAGGTCGGCCGTCGAGATCCAGCCACCGAGCGGCCGCAGGAACACTCCGATGAGCGTCCGCAGCAGCGAGGCGGTGCTGCCCGGGCGCGCATCGATGTCGTCGAGGACGGGCGCTGTGGCGAGGTCAGAAGTCACCGGACTCCAGGGCGTCACGCACAGCCAGCACGCCGGTGATCGTCTCGACGTGAGAGGTGCTCAGCGGGGAGAGCCCGAGCCGGATGCCGTCGGGGAAGCGGAAGTCGGGGACGATGCCGTCGGCCCACAGTCGCCGCGTCACATCGCGGAAGTCCGGGTGGCCGATCGTCACATGGCCGCCGCGGAGATCGGCGTCGCGCGGGCTCAGCAGCCGCACACCGAGGGGCGCGAGCACCTGGTCGTACGCCTGCAGCGCGAGGTCGGTCAGCGACTGCGACTTCGCCCGGACTCCGGCGATCGTGGACTGCTCGATGAGGTCGAGCATCCCCTGCATCGCGAGCATCGACGTCACCGGCGGGGTGCCGCTCAGCAGCTGACGGATGTCGCCCGACGGCACGTACGCAGGTCCCATCGCGAAGATGTCGGCCGCGCTCCACCAGCCCTGGATCGGCTGCCGCAGCACGCCCTGCAGTCCGTGGCGCAGGTAGGCGAACGCGGGGGAGCCCGGCCCGCCGTTGAGGTACTTGTAGGTGCAGCCCACCGCCATGTCGACGCCCCATTCGTCGAGCTGCATCGGCACGACGCCGGCCGAGTGGCAGAGGTCCCACATCATGAGCGCTCCGGCTTCGTGCACCGCCGCCGTGATGCCGGGCATGTCCGCCAGGGCGCCGGAGCGGTAGTCGACGTGGCTCAGCGAGACCAGGGCAGTGCGCTCCGAGACGACGGCCTCGATATCGGCGACGGTCACGCCGTGCACCGGATCGGGTTCGAGCCACCGCAGCGTCATACCGGTCTCAGTGGCGACACCCTCGGCGAGGAACCTGTCGGTGGGGAAGTTGCCGGCCTCGATCACGAGCTCGGTGCGGTCAGGGTCCGCGGCTGCTGCGGCGCGCATGAGCTTGTAGATCAGCACGCTCGTCGAGTCGGCCACCACGGTCTGGCCGGCGGCTGCACCTAGCGCGACCCGGCCGATGCGGTCTCCGAGCTCCATCGGCAGTGCCATCCACTGCTCGTCCCAGGAGCGGATGAGCCGGGTGCCCCAGTCCTCCCGCACGAACGCGGCGAGCTTCTCCGGGATGTCGCGCAGCGGACGGCCGAGCGAGTTGCCGTCGAGATAGGCCGTGACGCCCGGTGCCTCGGCGAACGCCTCGAGGTGGGCGCGCAGCGGGTCGGCGGCGTCGAGGACACGGGCGGCGTCGAGCAGGTCGGTGTCGCGGGGGTCGGTCATGGTCATACCTTCAGGTCTGCGGGGGTGAGGGGGCGGGCGGCGAGCGGGTCGGCGGCCGCGGGGGAGCTGCCGGGGAGCAGCAGGAGATTCGAGTCGGGGTCGAGCGGGTCGACCGGGGAGAGCGCCCGCAGGAGAGCGGCATCGTCGAGCCCGGCCTCGCGGAGGGCGGCGATCTCACGCGGACTCAGGTCGACGGGCATCGGACCGTTGCCCAGATCGGTGCCGTAGAGCACGGTTCCACCCGCCGTGTGGAAGCGGCGCACGTTGTCGATCGCGACCGCGCGCGCGGGGTCGTCGTGGATCGCGAGGGTCGAGATCCACGAGGCGCTGGCCGACTGTCGGGCGATCTGGTCATCGTCGAGTCGTTCGGTGAAGGGCGCGTGGGCGAGGCGGGCGGCGCCGAGACGGATGACCCGCTCGGATTCGCCCGCACCCTCGGCGTGCGCGACGACGAGGAGTCCTCGGTCGGCGGCCAGCTCGACGACGGTGCGCAGGAGCTCGTCCGTGAAGACGGGCCCGGCGACGCTGTTGCTGGTGACCTTGATGCACGAGGCTCCGGCCTCGGCCATCTCGGTCACCGCCGCGGCGGCGGCATCCGCATCGGCGATCTCGCGCACCGAGCCGTCCGGTGCCCAGGCGCGGTCGGACGGGTAGCCGCCCGGCGCGGCGAGGAAGGCCCCGGCGAACTCGATGCGGACCGGGTGAACGGCGAGCCGCTGAACCACATCGGGATCTCCGCCGAGGTCGACCACGCGCCCGAGTCGGGAACACGCCAGCTGCGAGTGATCCACGAGCTGCAGGTGCACGTGGTGGTCGGTGAACCCGCCGACGACGACGCCGTCGAGGCGGGGGATCCCGGTGGCCGGAACCTCGTCCCGCAGCCGCGCGCCCCCGTCGACGAGCTCGACGACGCCCTCGCGCCAGCCGATCCCGTCGAAGAACGTGGCTGCCTTCATCAGCGGCCGATCTCGGTGCGCACGGTGTAAAGCTCGGGGAAGAACGTCAGGTCCAGGGCGCGCTGCAGGAAGCCGACGCCGCTGGAGCCGCCGGTGCCGACCTTCATGCCGATCGTGCGCGCGACGGTCTTGAGGTGTCGGAAGCGCCAGAACTGGAAGTTGTCCTCGAGGTCGACCAGGTCTTCGCAGGCCTCGTAGAGGTCCCAGTATCGGCTCGGGTCCTGGTAGATCTCGCGGATAGCGGGCACGAGGTCCGGGGTCTCGCGGTAGGGCTCGCGCACGTCGCGTTCGAGGATCGCGGCTGGGACCGGCAGCCCACGACGCGCGGCGAAGCGCAGGAACTCGTCGTACAGCGTGGGCTTCTCCCACTCGGCGGTGAGAAGCGCGAGGTTGGCGGGGTGGTCGGCGAAGACCTTCAGCATCTTCTCGTTCTTGTTACCGAGGGCGAACTCCACCGCGCGGTACTGCACGGACTGGAACCCGGACGAGTTGCCGAGCGCGCCGCGGAACTGCGCGTACTCGGTGGGGGTGAGGGTGGCGAGCACCGACCACTGCTGCGTCATCACGTCCTGGATGCGCTTGACCCGGGCGATGCGCTTGAGCGCCTCGCGCAGGTCGTCGCGGGCCAGCAGCTCGCGCGCCGAGGACAGCTCGTGCAGGAGCTGCTTGAGCCACAGCTCGGTGGTCTGGTGCTGGATGATGAACAGCATCTCGTCGTGGTGCTGCGGCTCGCTCACCGGATGCTGCGCCGTGAGCAGCTGGTCGAGCGCCAGGTACGAGCCGTAGGTCATCCGCCCGGACAGGTCGGTGACGATCCCGGACTCGAGGGCGCGTTCGTTCTCGGTGTGCATGCGCCGAACATATCACTTTTGCAGCGAGCGTCACAGAAGTGAAATGTCTGGGCCGCATGTGGGTGTCGGATGTCGGGAGAAATCACGGATGCAGGAAGTGTCGGCGGCGATTCTCCCGACATCCGTCCGTTCTCCCGACATCCGTCCGGTCGGAGCGGGTCGGGAAAAGCTCGCGTCAGCGCGTGGTGTTCGCGTCCAGGAAGTCGATCGTCTTCTGCAGGGCGGTTCGCGCATCCGGCAGGTCGAGGTGGAACTGGTACTCGTGCGGGAGCTGCGGCTCGTGAGGTGCGGGCCAGAACTGGGTCGTCACGTCGACGCCGAGCTCGTCCAGGCGCTGTGCCATCGGGATCGACTGCAGCCAGGTGAGCCCGTCGCCGTTGCCGCCGGAGATGTAGGTCGTGGGGAAGTCCTCGGTGACCCAGTCGATGGTCGACATCGTGGCACCGGTCGAGTCCTCGGCCCAGGTCTTCGTGCCCGAGTACGCCCACATGGCCGACTTCAACCCCCAGCCGGCGAGCCCGTCGAGCTGGGCGAGCGCCGCGAGGTCGTACACGCCGCAGTTGAGGATGGTCGCGGCCAGCTGGTCGGCCTCGAGCGACGGGGTGATGCCCATGATCTCGGCGTACTCCGGACTGGTGGCGAGGGTCGCCATCTGGCTGGCCAGCTGTCCTCCCGCGGAGTCGCCCGCGAGGACGATCTGCTTCGCGTCGACGCCCAACTCCTCGGCATGCTCGTCGATGTAGGCGAGGGCGGCGTCGAGCTGGTGCACGGCGAGCGGGTACACGCCCTCCGGACCGATCGTGTAGTTGACCGCGATGGTCGTGTAGCCCTCGGCGGCGAGGATGCGCATGTACGGGTCGACGTTCTCCTTCGAGCCCGAGATCCAGGCGCCGCCGTGGATCCAGACGACGGTCGGCAGGGGGCCGTCGGCGGATGCCGGGCGGAAGACGTCCATCGTGGTGTCGGCGCCGTCGTCGCCGTACGCGACATCCTCCTGCACGGAGAGCTTCGTGTCGGGGACGTGCTTGTCCATCTCGGCGGCCGTCTCGTTCCCGCCCTTCGTGAACACGGCACGGATGACCATCGCGGAAGGCCAGGGCGTGATCGTCCCGACGATCGCGACCACGGCGATCACGGCCACGACGATGCCGAGCGTCACCTTCGTCCGGTGCCACGGCTTGCGGACTTTCGTCTGGCGTGCGGGTTCTTCGGTGTGCGCGTCGATGCTCATGGACCCCTCCACCGATCAGTGTGCCAGCACTCCGGTGCCCCCGCCGCCGGTGGGTGGAGGCGCTGCAGCCCCTGAGTAGGCCCGCGGGGGTGCGGGCGGGAGTACGGGCCAGGGGCGCCGGCGCCCCCGCGCCGGACCCCCGCCCGCCCTCCCCGCTCTGTGCCCCGGCACCCCAACAGCCCACCCTCT
>NZ_JBHJXY010000001.1:0-366362 GCF_042269505.1 Microbacterium sp. NPDC055988 | reverse complement strand
CGGGGGGTGGGTTTTGTGGGGGGGGGGGCGGGGGGCTGAGCCCCCCCCCCCCCTAGCTGGGGCCCAGACCGCGGGGGCCCCCCCCGGCGCCCCACCCGCCCCCCCCCCCCCCCCCCACGCCCGAGGGGGATCAGCCGGTGAGTCCGGCGAGGAGCCGCTGCAGCCCGTAGTCGAACGCGCGGTCGACGTCGCCTCCGAGGCGGAACGCTCCCGAGAGCTCCATCTGCAGGAAGCCCGTGGCCCAGGCCGTGAAGAGGCGGGCAGCGTCGAGCGCATCGTCCTCGCCGACGAGGAGCGCCGCGGTGCGGAGGACCGGCGCGGCCGAGCGCTCGAGCGCGTCCTGCGGTGCGGCGACGGTGAACATGATCCGGAAGCCCTCCGGATGCGCATGTGCGAACGCGCGATAGCCGCGGGCGAGGGCGGTGAGGTCGTCGCCCGCGGAGTCGAGTCGAGCCGTGAGCGCCTCGACGGATGCGGTCGCCACCGCGGCGAGCAGGGCGTCCCGGTCGCGGATCCGCTTGTACAGCGAAGGGGCGCGGACTCCCACGCGCTCGGCGACGGCCTGCATCGTCAGCCCCGCGGGGCCGGCGGTCTCGAGGATCTCCCGCCCGGCCTCGACGATCTCCGCTGCGGATGTGCGTTCGGGTGTCGGCATCGCATCCTCCCTCATGGCTATTGACAATAGCCATGATAGCTACGTATCGTAGCCATCGCAAACATCCCGAGAGGATCCGCCATGAAGCTCGCACCCCACCTGCACCGCATCGGCAACGACATCGTCGCCGCGTATCTGGTCGACCTGCCCGAGGGCATCACCCTCGTCGACGCGGGTCTCCCCGGGCACTGGCATGATCTCCAGCGCGAGCTCGACGAGATCGGTCGTCCGCTCTCCGACATCCGCGGCCTCGTCCTCACCCACGGCGACAGCGACCACATCGGTTTCGCGGAGCGGCTGCGGCGGGAGGCGGGAGTGCCGGTGTTCATCCATGCCGCGGACAGCCACCGCGTACGCACGGGCGAGAAGCCGAAGACGCCGATGGGCCCGGCTCGGCTCGGCCCGACGGCGGGCTTCTTCGCCTACGGCATCCGCAAGAGCGCGCTGCGCACGCACCACGTATCCGTGGTGACCGAGGTGGCAGACGGCGATGTGCTCGACCTGCCGGGTGCTCCCGTCGTGATCGGCATGCCCGGCCACTCGCCAGGGAGCATCGCGGTGCATGTGCCCGCCGTCGACGCGGTCTTCGTCGGTGACGCTCTGACCACCCGGCACGTGCTCACCGGGCGCACGGGACCGCAGCCCGCGCCGTTCACGGACGAGCCCGAAGAGGCCCGTGATTCGCTCGACCGCCTGGCCGCCGTGTCGGCGTCGTGGGTGCTTCCCGGTCACGGCGCCCCCTGGCAGGGCTCTCCCTCCGAGATCGCCGCCTCCGTGCGGGCCGCGGGCTGACGGACCGACCCCCGGACGATCACCCGAGCCGCTGACGGACCGAGCGCCGGACGGTTCGCCGAGCCCCGGACGATTCGCCGAACGATCGAGGTCAATTCGTCGGCGGATCGTCATCCGCTCGGCGTTTCGTCAGGCGAGGATGGCGGCCGTGTCGCTGATCGTGATCTGCGGGGGATAGAGCCCCATCACCTGCAGCGCGGCCGCGTGGTTCTCGGCGGTCGAACCGGCGCACGCATCCGCTGCGATCGTCAGGTGCCCGCCGGCATCGGCGGCCGCCAGTGCAGTCGAGATGACGCAGCAGTCGGTGGAGACACCGGCGAGGACGATGTGCGCTCCGCGTCCGACGACCGCTTCGATCTCGGGACCCCACTTGCCGAACGTCGGCAGGTCGATGGTCGGATGCGGCGAGAGCCCCGCTGCCTCGGGCACAAGGTCGAACAGCGGGTCGCTCGGCGGCTGATCGGCGAACGGCCAGGTGGCGAAGTAGTCGCCCCACGAGGTCGAGCGGTCGGCCGTCGGCATCCACCGGGTCACGAGCACCCGGTCGCCGAACACGTCGGCCAGCGCGCGGATGCGCGGCATCGCCTCGGCGAAGAACGGCGAGCCCCAGGCGGAGCCGGGAGCGGCGAAGATCGACTGCGGGTCGATCACCACGAGCCAGGCGTCATCGAGCGCCCGAGCGGTCACACGCCCTCCTGCCGGCGGATCTTCCCGGCCCGCGCGAAGTACGTCACGAGGAACGACAGCACCAGCGCGAAGAACACTCCGAGGTTGGCGTACGCCCAGGCGCCGTCGGGGCCGCCGACGAGGAACAGCAGATAGCCCTGCCAGTTGTTCCACGGGGCGTCGTCGGCGAAGCCGTTGAGCACCAGCCCCCAGCCGATCACGCTCGTCACGACCATCGTGCCGATCGAGGTCCAGTCCCAGGCTCCGTAGCGGCCACGGCTGTCGAACAGCGCCTCCTCGTCGTAGTCCTTCTTCCGGCGCAGGATGTCGGCGATCAGGATGCCCGCCCACGAGGCGAGCGGCACGCCGAGCGTGATGAGGAAGCTCTGGAACGGGCCGAGGAAGTCGGTCGCGAAGAACACCACGTAGACCGTGCCGATCGTGAGGATCACGCCGTCGATCGCGGCGGCGGACGGACGCGGGATGCGGATGCCGAGGCTGAGCAGCGTGAGGCCCGAGGAGTAGATGCCCAGCACGGCGCCCGAGACGAGGGCGAGGACAGCCGTGAGTAGGAACGGCACGAGCACCCACACCGGGAGGATCGAGGCGAGCGCGCCGATCGGGTCGGCGGCGATCGCGGCCATGAGGTCGTCGTTCGAGCCACCCAGCAGCAGGCCGAACACCACGAGGATCACCGGGGCCACCGATCCGCCGATCGTGTTCCAGGCGACGATCGCCCCGTCGGATGCCGTGCGCTTCTGGTAGCGCGACCAGTCGGCGGCGATGTTGATCCAGCCGAGTCCGAACCCGGTCATCACCATGACCAGCGCACCGATCACCTGGCCGATCCCGCCGTCGGGGCGGGCCAGCACCGCGGCGAGGTCGATGCTCGGCGCCGCGAGGACGATGTAGAGCACGGTGACGACGCCGGTGATCCAGGTGAGCACCGACTGCAGCTTCATGATCGTGTGATAGCCGAGCACGGACGCGGTGACGATCAGGGCTGCGACGATCACGGTCGCGATGATCTTGAGCGCGATGCTGTCGCCGTCGCCGCCGAGCTGCGTGATCACGGTGGCGGTGGCGAGCACGGCCATGATCGCGAGGAACGTCTCCCACCCGATCGAGGTCAGCCACGAGACGATGCCCGGCACCTTCTGACCGTGCACGCCGAAGGCCGCTCGGGAGAGGACCATGGTCGGCGCCGACCCGCGCTTGCCGGCGATGGCGATGAGCCCGCACAGCAGGAACGACACCACGATGCCGATCACCGAGACGATCGTCGCCTGCCAGAACGAGATGCCGAAGCCCAGGACGAATGAGCCGTACGACATGCCGAACACCGAGACGTTCGCCGCGAACCAGGGCCAGAACAGATCGCGCGGCTTCGCGGTCCGCTCGGACTCGGGGATGATCTCGATGCCCGCGCGCTCGATGAGAGCCGGCTTGATGTCCGTCATGCTGACATCCTGGCACTGCCGGGACGGCACCGGGCGGACTTCGCGGCGCGGATTCCGCGCGGATCGCCCCCGGGGTTCAGCCCGCGAAGAACGACTGCGCGGTGCGGGTGAGGTCGTGCAGGTCAGAGACCCCGGCGAGCTCGCGCGCGGAGTGCATCGACAGGATCGGGATGCCGACGTCGACGGTGCGGATGCCGAGCCGCGTCGCCGTGATCGGGCCGATCGTGGATCCGCAGGGGACGCTGTTGTTCGACACGAAGTCCTGCGTCGCAACCCCCGCGCGCTCGCACCAGGACCGCCAGGATGCGGTGCCGACGGCATCGGTCGCGTACCGCTGGTTGGCGTTGAGCTTCAGGATCGGTCCGGAACCGAGCACCGGCTGCACCACGGGGTCGTGCTTGGCGGCGTAGTTCGGGTGCACCGAGTGGCCGACGTCGCTCGACAGGCACCACGACGAGGCGTAGGCCTGGCGGCGTGCGGATCCATCGGCGCCGAGCCCCGCGTACACGCGCTCGAGCACGTCTTCGAGGAAGGGGCCGGCGGCACCGGAGCGCGACTCCGAGCCGAGCTCCTCGTGATCGAAGACGGCGAGCACGGCGATGGGTCCTCCCGCTGCCGGATCGTGCGCTTCGAGGGCGACCAGGCCGGCGTGCACCGAGGCGAGGTCGTCGAGGCGCCCGGAGGCGAAGAACGCGTCGTCCTTGCCGAACACCGCTCCGCGTGCGGCGTCGGCGACGACCACGTCGTATCCGCGGATGTCGGACGCCGAGACGTCGGCGGACGAGGCGAGCTCGGCCAGGATGTCGGCCTCGGTCGGGTCGCCGAGTCCCCACACCGGCTGCGTCTCGGTCTGCTTGTCGAGGGCGAGTCCGTTGTTCACGCCGCGGTCGAGGTGAATCGCCAGCTGCGGCAGACGCAGCAGGGGACCGGTGTCCGCCAGCACGACACGTCCGTCGGCCAGCGCCAGTCGCCCGGCGAGGCGCAGCTCACGGTCGAGCCACGAGTTCAGCAGCGGTCCGCCGTACACCTCGACGGCAGCCTGCAGCCAGCCCCGCGAACCCGTGGTGGGCTGCGGCTTGAGCTTGAAGCCGGGAGAGTCGGTGTGCGCGCCGAAGATCTGAACGGGAGTCGTCGCGGAGGCATCCGCCGGCACGGTCCAGGCGATCGCGGCGCCGTCGCGCACGATGACATACCGGCCGCCCGCCTCGGTCGGCCAGGCATCCTCTTCGCGCAGCCGTGTGAATCCGGCGGCTTCCAGTCGTCGAGCGACCTCCGCCGCCGCGTGGTAGCTCGAGGGCGAGGCGGCGACGAAGTCGGCGAGGTCCTCGGCGTGGGCGAGGGCGACCGGGGTGACGGGCATGGCGGGCCTTCCTGGAGACGGGCGGTCCTTCGAGCGTAGTCGGGGGCCGTGCGCCGTTCCGCTCTCTGCCGGGGAGCCCTTCGTTTGCCGGGCGTTCACAATGGCGCGTTAGGCTCGTCCCGATAGCGCCTAGGGTTCCGGGGTTCACACCCGTCTGGTCCGAGCGGCGCCACGGTCCTCTTCCGCAGGAGGGCCGTCATCTGACAGGACAAAAGCCCGGAGGACCCTGTTCGTCGCGCCGCGCGCCGGACGGAAGGGTCTCGTCGTGTCCCCCCTCGCGTTCGTCCTCGTCTTCGGGGCGGCCATCGCCCACGCCGCGTGGAACGTCATCGCCCACGGCGTCAGCCGAGCGGGATCGCCGTTCCTCTGGTGGGGAGCCGTGAGCAGCACGCTCGTGTGGATCGGCGTCGTGCCGTTCACCGGCGGTCTCGGCGCCGACGACCTCGGCTCGTTCGCGCTCGGCGTGGCGGTCTCGGCGGTGCTGCACGTCGCCTACATGACGGTGCTGCAGCGCGGCTACCGCGAGGGGAACCTCTCCACCGTCTATGCGACCGCCCGCGGCACCGGGCCGTTCCTGTCGGTGATCGTTGCGGTGCTGCTGCTCGGGGAGCGGCCCTCCGTGGTGGCGCTGATCGGGGTGGCGGCCGTGATCGTCGGCGTCGTGGCGATCGGCCTGGTCGATCGGGGGACCGGCAGCCGTTCCCGGCGCATCGATCCCGGCATCCTGTTCGGCTTGCTCACGGGTGTCGCGATCGCGGTCTACACGATCTGGGACGCGCACGCGGTGCGCACCTGGAACCTCTCACCGGTCGCGTTCATGGTCGGTACGAGCCTGCTGCAGGTGCCGTTCTACTCGATCGCGGTGCGTCGGCGCTGGGACGCCGTCTGGGCGCTCGGGCGCACGCAGTGGCGGCGGATCCTCGTCTTTGGCATCCTGTCGCCGCTGTCGTACATCCTGGTGCTGACCGCGATCCAGATCGCGCCGGTGGCGCTGGTGGCGCCGCTGCGCGAGGTGAGCGTCGTGCTGGTGAGCCTGTTCGGCGTGTTCGTGCTGCGGGAGTCGCGTCCGGGCTGGCGGATCGCGGCCTCGCTCGTCGTGGTCGCGGGGATCGTCCTGCTGGCTCTGTGATCAGCGGAAGCTGACGAGCCCGGCGTGCGCGGCCGTGACGAGGATCTGCACGCGGTCGCGCAGGTGCCACTTCGACATCATGCGTCCGAGGTGCGCCTTCACCGTGCCCTCGGAGACGATCAGCGCCTTCGCGATCTCGGCGTTCGACATACCCTTCGCGAGGCAGTTCAGTACCTCGGTCTCGCGTTCGGTGAGAGGTTCGAGGGCATCGGCGTCGGCGGCGACAGGCGTGGAGTCGCGCACGTGCTTGATCAGCATCGAGGCGATCCGCGGGGAGAGCGAGCTCGCGCCGCTGTGCACCTCGCGAACGCCGATGACGATCTCCTCGGCGCTGGAGTCCTTGAGGAGGTAACCGGAGGCGCCGGCGCTCAGCATGGGGAGCACCGTGTCGCTGCCGTCGAGGGTCGTGACGGCGAGGACGCGGACGTGCGGCCAGCGTTCGGCGATCACACCGGTGGCCTCGATACCGTCCATCTCCGGCATCTGGACGTCCATCATCACGACGTCCGGCTGCTCGCGTTCGACCGTCGCGATCGCTTCCACGCCGTCTTCCGCCTGGGCTATCACGGTGATCTCGGGGTCGCGAGAGACGAAGTGCGACAGCGCCGAGCGGACCAGGGGATCGTCATCGACGATCACGACACGGATTTCCTGCATGGGGGAAGCCTAACGGCGCGGGCGACGGGCGATGGCGATGTAGACCTTTGGCTAAAAACCTCTAGACGAGAGACAGATGTGCGCTCCGTGATTCGCCGAGAAGATGAATACAGACATCGACGAACGACTACAAAATGGAGGTGAACGTTATGACTTTCTGGCAGCAGGTTGGCAAGTTCTTTGGTCTCCACAACTAATCTAGTTGGCAAATAGGAGATAGTGAAGCATGGCCTTTGACCACTCGACCCGGGAATCCGCGGATACGCTCCGCCTCACCCGCGGCGAGAAGCTCAGTGCGATAGAACGCATCGTCGTTCTGGTGATCGTCTCGATCACCATCGCCGCAGACGTCATCGGCTTCTTCACCACACCGGGGGTCAACCCGGTCGCTCTCTTGGTGAGCGTCGCGTCCACAGCAGTGTTCGCGCTCTATCTCTGGAAGCCGCTCTTCGCGACGTGCGCTCTCGCCGTCGTGTTCGCGCTCTCCTTCATCCCCGGATCAGAACTCCAGGTCCTCACAGCCGCCGCCGTTTCGGCAGCCCTCGTCATGAGGCTCGGCTGGACCTCGTTGATCCTCTCGTACACCGGCGGATTCCTGGTCGCCGCGGCGCTCGTTCCTTTCGCCGCGGAACCCGGTGTCAACGTCAACGTCGGTCTCTATCTCGTCTTCGCCACGGTGGCCGGAGCCGTCGGGTTCGCCCTTCGGCTCGCGTTCGCCCGTGGTAGCCGTCTCGAACGGGAACTCGAGGCGCGCGCCGAGCAGGAACGGCAGGCCGTCCTCGCCGAGCGACGTTGGATCGCCGGCGAGCTGCACGACAGCATCGCGCACCACCTCACGGTGGTCGCGCTGCACGTGCAGATGCTCGAAGACCCCCAGACGAGTTCCGACTCTCAGGAAGCGATCCGTGTCGCCGCCCGCAAGGCGATGACCGATCTCCGCTTCGTGATCGAACTCGCCGACGACGGACCGCAGTCGTCGAGCGTGCAGACCGGCGACCTCGCCGCCGCGATCGAAGAGGCGGCGGAGGAATTCGAAGCAGCCGGGCACTCCGTCGTCCGAGCGGGTGATCCGCAGGACGAACGAATTCCGCGAGCGGTCGAGATCGTGCTGGCACGCATCACGCGGGAGTCGGCCACGAACATCCTCAAATACGCCGGACCCGGCGAGGTGCAGATCACCCTCGCCGTGGATGATGAGGTGGCGCTCCTCACGCTGCGCAGTCCTCTGCCGACCACGCCGCGCCGCGAGCTCTCGTCGAGTCGCACGGGCCTGGGGCGGATGGCCGAGCGGGTCATGGGCGCGAGCGGCGAATTCAGCGCCGGCGAAGTGGAAGGATCCTGGGTCGTGTCCGCCCGCCTTCCCGTGGTCTGATGCTCTAGAGTGTGTGAGCAGCCCTTCCACGATCCGCGAGAACCTAGACGAAAGTCTAGAGAGGTCTCGACGTTCGACACTGTGGAACGTGTTGCATGCGGCCGTATCCTGAAGGCTCCCCAGATAAAGCGTCCCCAGCGCTGCGATCGCGGGCGCGGTCTTTCTGGCTTCTGAAAAACTTGCGCGCTCGCGATCGCCTTCTGCGTTAACGGCCGATTCCGTGGCCTCCGAGCAGGCGTCCTCGTCTTCGCTATCCGCCCACCGCGCGCATGTAGTGCCCGTCGGTCGAGATGCCGGACGCGGCGACGGTGAAGCGCACGACCTCGCTCAGGTAGCGGTCCTCCGAGGCCTCGAAGATCCGGCCGTCCGCATCACGCGACGTCCGGGTCAGCCGCAGGATGGGCGTTCCGCGCGGAACGCGCAGCAGGGCGGCATCCTGATCGTCGGCGGCGACCGCATCGATCACATGCTGCAGGGTGACGATCGGGTGGCCGACCGACGCGAGGTGCTCCGTGATGGACACCTGGTCGAGGTCGACGTCGAACAGCGGCCGGCCCGCGATCTCGGTGTAGTTGAGACGTTCGAGCATGGTCGGGCGCCCGTCGAGCAGGCGCAGCCGCACGACACTGACGATCGTGTCGCTCGGGTCGACGCCGAGCGCCGCCGCCATGTCGCCGGCGCGGCGCAGGCTCAGCTCCTGGGTCTCGGCCCCGGGAGAGACGCCGAGTTCGCGCGCCCAGCGCGTGAACGGCACCGACACGTCCACTGCCTGATTCGCCTTGCGGGCGACGACGCGGGCCGGTCGGCCGCGGCTCGTCTCGATCAGGCCCTCGCCACGCAGCGCCGCCAGAGCGTTGCGGATCGGGCCACGAGAGGTGTGCCATCTCTCGGCGAGCTCCGCCTCGGTCGGGACATCGTCGCCGGGACGAAGCCCTCCGGCAGCGATCTGCGCGCGGAGGTCGTCGGCGATCTGGGTGTACACAGCTTCAGCCACATAGGTACATTACTTGGTCAGGCTGGGAGAAGGCGACCACGTTTCTGGAGTGTTCATCCAGACGAATGCTCGGTAAACGAGCCCTGAACAAATCCGAGTTAGGTACATATCTCGGCGTTCCACCTGCGAGAGTCTTCCGTGGATCACCCCTCACACCCTGAAAGGTCCTCATGAAGCTTCGCGCTCTTCCCGCCCTCGCCGGCGTCGCGCTCCTCGCCCTCGGCCTCGCCGCCTGTGCCGGCTCCGCCGAGGCCACCGGCACCCCCGGCGCCGACGACTCGTCGACCACGAGCGGTTTCGCCGTCGACGAGAACACCCTCGTCTTCGGTGTCGTCCCCGACTCGGTCGACACCGAGACGAACTACCAGCCGCTCATGGACTACATCGCCGACCTCACCGGCAAGACCGTCGAGTACCACGAGTCCACCGACTACGCGGCGCTCATCGAGGCCGCCGTCGCCGGCAAGGTCGACGTGGCCTCGTTCTCCGGCTTCACCTACGTCACCGCCACGAACAACGGCGCCAAGCTCACCCCCATCTCCTCGATCGTGACCGCAGAGGGCCAGGAGCCCGGCTACTACTCGCAGGCGATCGTCCCCGCGGACAGCGACATCTCCAGCCTCGAGGACTTCAAGGGCAAGAACGTCTGCTTCGTCGACCCGTCCTCGACCTCGGGCTACCTGTTCCCGTCGTACAACCTGCTCGAGGCCGGCATCGACCCGAAGACCGACATCACCCCGGTCTTCGCAGGCAAGCACGACGTCAGCGTCACCAAGGTCGGCGAAGGCGTCGAGTGCGAGGTCGGCTTCGCCGAGGACTCCGAGGTCGAGAAGTCGGACAAGGTCAAGGTCATCGACGAGACGATGGTGCCCGGCGCTCCGCTCGTGTACTCCTCGACGCTTCCCGATGAGGTGTCGAAGCAGCTCATCGACGGGCTCTCCGAGGTCACGATCGACGACATCATCGCCGCGGGCATCGACAGCGCCGACAGCGACTCCTTCCGCAGCGTCTTCTACGCCACCAAGCCGGTCGATGACGCCTACTACGACCTGATCCGCGACATCTGCAAGGAGACCGAAGCGGAGCAGTGCCAGGGCTGAGCCCGGTCTGACCCCTTCGCCTCACCCGGTGCCCTCCGCCTCGTCCGCCCCGCGCGGCGAGCCGGAGGGCCCGCCGCTCGACACACCACATCACAGGAGCTACGACATGACCGCCTCGGCATCCGACGCCCTCATCCGTCTCGACGGCGTGACGAAGACCTTCGGCACGACCACTGCACTGAAGGGCGCCTCTCTCGAGGTCTCCCGCGGCGAGATCGTCGTTCTCCTCGGCCTCTCCGGCTCGGGGAAGTCGACCCTGCTGCGCCACCTCGACGGGCTCGAGGTCCCCACCGCAGGCTCGGTGGAGGTGCTCGGCTCTCAGGTTCCCTCGCTGAAGGGCCGGGCGCTCCGGGGCCTTCGCAGCCGCGTCGGCTTCATCTTCCAGCAGTTCGAGCTCGTGCCCTCGCTCACCGTGCTCGAGAACGTGCTCACCGGATCGCTCTCGAGCGTGCGGGGGCCGCGCCTCGGACTCTGGGGCTACTCGCGGGCCGCCAAGCTCACCGCGCTCGAGCACCTCGACCGCGTGGGACTGCTCGACCGTGCCTACCAGCGCAGCGACACCCTCTCGGGCGGACAGCAGCAGCGCGTGGCCATCGCCCGCGCCCTTATGCAGAAGCCCGACATCCTTCTCGCCGACGAGCCGGTCGCCTCGCTCGACCCGGAGTCGAGCGAGCAGGTCATGGCTCTCATCCGCGAGATCGCCGCCGACGAGGGACTCACCGTGGTGTGCAGCCTGCACCAGGTCGACCTCGCCATCAGCTGGGCCGACCGCATCGTCGGGCTCCGCCACGGCGAGGTCGTGCTCGACACCCCCACCACCGACCTCACCAAGGCCGAGGTCATGGAGATCTACGGCCGTGTCGCGACCACGACGGCCGAGATCCGAGCCGTGCAGGAAGAGCTCGTCGTGGCGGCGGCGCAGGTGGCGGCATCATGACGGCGTTGGACGCGTCGACAAGCTCGGCGACCCAGGGTGGGGGAGCGTCCCCCCGGGGTGGCGCCCGCACGGTCGCCGAGCGCGCGCCGAAGCGGCCGATCTCACCCGAGCGCATCGCAGCATCCCTCACCCTGACAGCCCTCGTGGTGCTCGGCATCCTGGCTGTGCGCGAGGTCGACATCTCCATCCCCGCGATGGTGCAGAGCTGGGGCAATGCCGAGAACTTCATGGCCCGCGTCGGCGGCCTGTCGTTCCCCGAGCCCGCCGACCTGGCCTGGCTGATCGCCCTGACCGTCGGCCTCGTGCTGGTCGGAACCCTGCTGGCGGCCGTGCTGTCCGTGCCGATCGCCTACCTCGCCGCATCCAACACGACACCGGGGAACGGCTGGCGTGCTGCAGCCCGGTTCATCGGCGTGCTCACCCGTGCGCTGCCCGACGTGGTCCTCGCGATGGCGTTCGTGCTGATGTTCTCGCTCGGAACGCTCCCGGGCATCCTCGCCATCGGCATCCACTCGATCGGCATGATCTCGAAGATGTTCGCCGATGCCATCGAGCAGATCGACGAGGGCCCCCGTCTCGCCATCCGCGCCGCCGGCGGCTCGAAGATGCAGGAGTTCAGCGCCGGCATCCTCCCGCAGGTGCTGCCCAGCTGGGTGGCGACGGTGCTGCACCGCAACGACATCAACCTGCGCGGCAGCGTCGTGCTCGGCTACGTCGGCGTCGCCGGCCTCGGTCTCGAGATGTCGTACGCGTTCAAGTCGCTCAACTACGGCAAGGGCCTCGGCATCGCCCTGGTCATCTTCATCCTCTGCATCGTGATGGAGATCGTCTCCAGCCTGGTCCGCGGGGCGATGCTCGGCGAACAGAGGCACACGCGTTCCTGGATGGACCGGATGGTGCATCCGCGACTCGGCGCGCAGGCCGCATCGGCACCCGACGCGCGACCCGCCTGGGCCGTCAGCCCGCAGACGGCCGTGCATCGCCCCTGGACCGCGCAGCGCGTGCGCCACACGATCGCCGGTGTCGTCGCCGTGCTCGTCGTGATCGGCAGCGTCGTGGTGAGCCAGATCAACTGGATGGACTTCTTCACCTTCTGGGCCAAGCTGCCCGAGGTCGCCGCCCGGTTCTGGCCGCCCTCGTTCGGCAGCTACGACGCGAGCGCGATGTTCGAGGCCATGCGCGACACGGTCGCGATCGCGCTCGCCGCCACCGTGCTCACGCTGCTCCCGTCGCTGCTGCTCGGCTCGCTCGCTGCGCGCAACGTCGCCCCGAGCCCCGGGGCGCGCGGGACGGCACGGCTGCTGCTCGTCGGCATCCGCGGCATTCCCGAGCTGATCCTGGCGATCGTGCTCGTGGTCATCACCGGCCTCGGCGCGCAGGCGGGGGTCATCGCACTCGCGATCGGCGGCATCGGACTGCTCGGCAAGCTCATCGCCGACTCGTTCGAAGAGGTCGATCGCGGCCCCGAGCGTGCGCTGCGCGCGGTCGGAGCGACGCGTCTGCAGACCTACACGTCGGCGACCGTGCCGCAGGGGATGCAGGCGCTCATCGGACACAGCTTCTACATGCTCGACACGAACATCCGTGCGGCGACCATCCTCGGCATCGTCGGTGGCGGAGGGGTCGGGTACTACCTGCTCAACGCCAGCCAGGGGTCGCGCTACGAGACCGTGACCGCGATCGTCCTGATGATCCTCGCCACCGTGCTCGTGGTCGAAGGGCTCGCCATGTGGATGCGGAAGGTGTTCCGATGAGCGGCACGCAGAACGCGGCAGATGTCGTGGTCGTCGGCTCCGGCATCGTCGGTCTCGGTGCGGCCTATGCGGCGGTCCGTCGCGGGCTGCGCGTGATCGTGGTCGACCGCACCGACTCCCCGGTCGGCGCCACGATCCGCAATTTCGGCCACCTCTGCATCGGCGCCCAGGGTGGGGAGGCGCGGCGCTACGCCGACGTTTCCCGCGAGCTGTGGCTGCGCCTCGCCCGGGACGCCGGTTTCTGGTTGCGCGAATCGGGCACGCTCGTGGCCGCTCGCCGCGACGACGAGCTCGCGGTGCTCGAGGCCGCATCCCGTGACGGCGGCATCCGCATGCTCGAAACCGCCGAGCTGCTGCGGCTCGCCCCGCTCCGGGCGGACGGCCTCGTCGGCGGCGCGCACATCGAAGTCGACCTGCAGACGGATCCGCGCACCGCGGCCACCGCGATCGTGCGTCATCTCGCGAGCCTCGGGGTGGAGTTCCGGTTCCGCACCGTGGTCACCGCGGTGGGAGCGGGGCGGGTCGAGACCACCCGCGGCCCGATCGGCTGCGGAAGCGTCGTCGTCGCGGTGAACCACGACATCGACCAGCTGCTCCCCGAGGTCGCCGAGCGGCACGGGATCGAGCGCTGCGCCCTCGACATGATGCGGGCGGCGGTATCGTTCCGGCATCCGCTGGCCGCACCGCTGCTCACCGGCTGGTCGCTCGTGCGCTACGGCCGGTTCGCCGGAGGCCCGGAGGCCACCGCGCTGCGGGAGCGCCTGCACACCGAGCGCCCCGACCTGGCCGCACTCGACCTCAACCAGATGTACACGCAGCTGCCGGACGGCACGCTCATCATCGGCGACTCGCACGCGACCGCGGTCGCCCCTGCGCCGTTCCAGCCCGAGGCGGCCTTCACTGCGTTCCTCGACGAGGCTGCGGCGCTGTTCGACGCACCCGCTCCGCGCGTGATCGAGCGGTGGCAGGGCGTCTACGCGAAGGGACCGCAGGAGTTCCTGATCGACCGCAGCGACGACGGCGTGCTCGTGCTCGCCGCGACCACCGGCATCGGGATGACGACGGGCCTGGGCCTTGCCGAAGAGAACCTCGCCGCAGCCTTCGGGTGGGCGGCAGCAATGGAAGGAACATCATGACCACCTCTCTCGAACTCATCGTCCTCGACATGGCGGGGACCACCGTGCTCGACGACGGCGTCGTGGAGCAGGCGTTCCAGCGCGCCGCCGAGCGCACGGGCGTCGCCGACCGGATGCCGTGGGCCGAGGCCCTCGACTACGTGCGCGTGACCATGGGTCAGTCGAAGATCGACGTCTTCACGCACCTCGCCTCCGGCGACCGGGCTGCGGCCGAGCGTGCGACCGCCGCGTTCGAGGGGGCCTACGCCGAGATCGTCGCCGAGCAGGGCGTCTCCGAGATCCCCGGCGCAGCGGACGCCATCCAGGATCTGAAGGATGCCGGACTGAAGGTCGTGCTGACGACCGGGTTCGCGCCGGTGACCCGCGATGCGCTGATCGACGGACTCGGCTGGCGCGACCTCGTCGACCTCGCCCTGTCTCCCGTCGACGCGGGTCGTGGCCGCCCGACGCCCGACCTCGTGCTCACGGCGCTGCTCCGCACCCAGACCGCCTCGGTGCAGGCGGTCGCCGTCGCCGGAGACACCGTCAGCGACGTCGAGTCCGGGCGGCGGGCCGGTGCCGGCTTCGTCGCCGGTGTGCTCACCGGTGCCCATGATCGCCCGGCGCTGAGCGCCGCGGGGGCGGATGCCGTGCTGAGCGACGTGACCGCACTGCGCGGCGTCCTCGCGCAGCGCGAGCTGCTTCCCCTCGTCGCCACCTCCTGAGCGGGATCGACATGGGAACGCTGCTGGTCCGTCCACCCGGTCACCGCCGTGACGTCGCGCTGCGTCCGGCGGCGACGGCGATGGTGTGGATCGGTGAAGGCCACCCGCACGAGACGATCGCCGTGCCGGGGGTCGCGCTCGCCGACGGCGACGTGCTCGTCGCGGTCGAGATGTCGACGATCTGCGGCTCCGACGTGCACACGGTGCAGGGAAGACGATCCGCCCCTACCCCCCTCGTGCTCGGTCACGAAAGCGTCGGGAGGGTGATCGCGACCGGCGACACCGGTGCGACCACGGTCGACGGTACACCGCTGCGCATCGGCGATCGCGTGGTGTGGTCGGTGACGATCTCGTGCGCGAGCTGCGACCGATGCCGGCGCGGGATGCCGCAGAAGTGCCGCAACCTGGGAAAGTACGGGCACGACCGGGTCGGCGCCCACGGCGACCTGACCGGCGCTTTCGCGAGTCACGTGCAGCTGCGGGAGGGAACCGCCATCGTGCGCGTGCCCGAGGCGCTGCCGGCATCCGTCCTCGCCCCGGCAGGGTGTGCGACCGCGACGGCCTGGGCGGCCGTGGCCAGGGCTGCGCGAGACCACGACCTCGAGGGTGCCGCCGTGCGGATCCACGGGGCCGGGCTCGTCGGGCTCTCCGCCGCCGCGATCGCCGCGGAGCAGGGTGCGACGGTCGAGGTTCTCGACCCGAACCCGGAACGCCGCGCGCTCGCCGCACGATTCGGGGCGACGTGTCTGGACCGGGAGCCCGACGTCGTGATCGAGGCCTCGGGGCATGCCGTGAGCGCGGCCCTCGACGGAGTGGCCGTCGGCGGCACGGTGGTCCTGGTCGGGAGCGTGTTTCCCGCCGATCCGGTGCCGTTCGATGCGGAGAGCATGGTGCGGCGCCTGGTCACGGTCGCCGGCATCCACAACTACACGGGAGCCGAGCTCGCCGAGGCCGTCGCGTTCCTCGCCGGGCGTGGGCGCGCCTATCCGTTCGGCGAAGCGGTCGGCGCGGTGCGCGGGCTCCAGGAGATCGATGCCGCCCTCGAGGAGGCCGCGGCGCCCGGCGCACCCCTGCGGATCGGCCTGCTGCCGGGGCACTGACCCGTGGGCGTCGGACTGCCGACCTACTCGCTCTGGTGCGGGCTTCGGCGGGGCCCGGCCGGTCGCAGGCCCTCCGCGTGGAAGGCCAGCAGCCGGACAGCGGCCTCAACCGTCGCCGCCAGCACGTCCTCGGGCTCGCCCGTCAGCGCCAGCCGACGGTGTCCGACGGCATCCGCAGTCGCCCAGCCCAGGTAGACCGTGCCGGGAGCATGGCCTCCATCGGGATCGGGTCCGCCGACACCGGTCGTCGACACGCAGAGGTCGGCGTCGAGCAGACGGCGCGCCCCCGTGGCGAGCTGCTCGGCGCACGCCGCGGAACACGGATCCGTACCGGGGACCAGCCCGAGCACGCGCTCCTTCACATCCGTCAGGTACGCCACGACACCGCCGGCGAACCACTCGGACGCCTCGGCTCCCGCGCCCACGGTACTCGCCAGTTGACCCGACGTGAGGGACTCCGCCACAGCCACGCGCAGTCCTCGCTCGCGGGCGAGGTCGCTCAGTCGATCGATGTGTCCGGTCACTGCGAGACGCCCTTCAGCGCGCGTCTTCCTACGCGTTGTCCGCCGCGTCGGGCTGAGCAGACCCATCCTGCGTGGATCCGTCGCCGTCGTAGTCCGGACGCGGCGGCTGCAGCGGCTGATCGGAGTACTCGCCACCCTTGCGGCCGCCGTACGGGCGCCCGTGGTCGGCGAACTCGTCGCGGGCGAACACCAGAGTCCACGGTCCCGCCGTGAAGTGCGCTCCGGTGCGGAGCGTCTCGGTGTCGTCGCCCGGGTGCGTGGCGTCCGCGCCGGCGCTGGCGTTCATCTCACCCGCGCCGTGCAGGGTCAGCACGTACTCGTCGCGGTCATCGTGCGTGATCGTGGCGTGCACCGGGTCGGTGTCGGCCAGGCGCAGCTCGTTGCCCTCGGCGGACCCGATCCGCACCTCGTCCGCCTCGAGCGCGAATTCGGTGCGCTCGTCGTCGCGCGTGATGCGCAGCCGCGGGTTCCCCGCGCCCCACTCGGCGTGCGTGGTTCCGGGCGTGTAGCCCTCGTCGGGGCGGTCGTCGATGTGTCGTGCGTTCATGGCAGTGCCCTCCTCGAGCTCGGGTATCCGAGATTAGGAGGGTGTGCGCGTTCTGCCGAGGGGGTTGACTTCGCGATGGCGGACACGCACCCGCCTTCACGCGGAACAGAGGCGGAATACTGTCGCCGCGTGAGCGAGAATGGGGTGAGCCGTCGTCTCGGCCAGACTGCGACCAAGGAGCACAGAATGGGCAAGTTCGTCTACGAAGGCGGAGTGAAGACCGAGATCGAGGACCGCGCTCTCACCCACCTGCAGCTGGTCATCACCGCCAAGCTGCGACGCGGGGAGCCGTTCCCGTTCAGCTGGCGTGAAGACGCGAGCGTCGGCGGCGGACGCACGACCGTGTGGATCCAGCCGGGCAGCTCCCTGGTGTTCAAGTACTTCGGCAGTCGCCAGCCCTCCATCAACCGGGCCTGGATCGAGGCCCTGGCCTTCACCGCGAACGCGCCGAGCGGGCTGTACCTCGTCCCCGAGCCCGCCGACGCCGGTTCGGAGCCGGGCACGGAAGAGATCCCGGTCACGCCTCAGCTCTGATCCGCTGCGGCGTCCGCCGCTGCCGTCGCGCACGGCCTCGAGAGCGGTGGGGGATGGACCCCGCAAGTCGCCGCCTCCGTTCCCGGCTGTCAACCCCCTGCACCCGCGGCTGTCGATCGGGAAGAGTCGGTCGGACACCCCGAGACGAGGAGGATCGGCCATGACCGACAGCACTTCCGACCCGCGGCACGCGCATCGCGAAGGAGGCTTCCCCGCGCAGCAGCAGGATCAGCCAGGGCTCACGGAGCTGACACGTCCTGACCCCGACCACGGCGAGGAGAGCTACGTCGGCCACGGCCGCCTGGCAGGGCGCCGCGCGCTCATCACCGGTGGCGACTCGGGCATCGGGCGAGCCGTCGCGATCGCCTTCGCGCGAGAGGGCGCCGATGTCGCGATCGCACACATGCCGGAGGAGCAGGACGACGCGGAGGACACTCTCGCCCTGGTCCGGGAGGCGGGACGCACGGGTGTGAGCTTCGCAGGAGACCTGCGCGACGAGGCCTTCGCGACCGATATCGTCGCCCGGACGCGGAGCGAGCTCGGCGGACTCGACACCCTCGTGCTCAATGCCGCCTACCAGCACGACATCGACGGCTTCGACAGCCTGGAGACCGACCGGATGCGGCGCGTGTTCGACACGAACCTCGTCGGCCTGCTGTTCTCCGCCCGCGCCGCATACCCCGACCTGGAGCCGGGCGCGAGCATCATCGTGACGGCATCCGTCCAGGCCTACAACCCGTCGCCGGGCCTCATCGACTACGCGATGACCAAGGCCGCTCAGGTGGCGTTCGTGAAGGCGCTCGCCGAGGAGGCCGGCCCGAAGGGCATCCGGGTGAATGCCGTGGCGCCCGGTCCGATCTGGACGCCGCTGATCCCCGCGACCGGCTGGGATGCTGAGCGCCTGGCGACCTTCGGCCAGGACACGCCCCTCGGACGCGCGGGCCAGCCGGCGGAACTCGCGGGGGCCTACGTGTACCTCGCCTCGGCCGAGTCTTCGTACACGTCGGGCTCGGTGATCGCGGTGACGGGCGGCAAGCCGCTCTGAGCCCGGTTCCCCGCCGAGACCCCGCCTTCGCGTCGAAACCCCCGGGTAGCGGCGCATGCAGCCCGGGGTCTCGGCGCGTACCGGAGGTCTCGGCGACGCGGCGCACCGGGCCGCCCGCCTAAGCTTGTCGGGTGCAGAAGCCCGCCGCGTCCGGCCCCCTCGTGGGCGTCGCACTCGTCATCGGCTCGTGCCTCTCGCTGCCCTTCGGGGCGGCCGTGGCTGCACAGCTTTTCCCCGTGCTCGGGCCCTGGGGCGTCACCTCGCTGCGCGTCGCGATCGCCGCGATCCTCCTCGTCGTCATCGTGCGGCCGCGGCCCGGCAAGTGGACCCGCCCGCAGTGGCTCGCAGCCGTGCTCTTCGGCGTCTCGCTCGCCGCGATGAACGGCTTCTTCTACGCCGCGATCGACCGCATCCCGCTCGGCCCGGCGGTCGCGATCGAGTTCCTCGGACCGCTCGTGCTCGCCGCGGTGCTGACCCGTCGCCTGGCGGATGCCGCCTGGGTCGGAGTCGCGCTCCTCGGCATGGTCGCGCTGGGCGTCGACGGTCTGATCGGGGCCGAGCCGCTCGACCCGCTCGGGCTCGTGTTCATCCTCATCGCGGCCGGGTTCTGGGTGATGTACATCCGCATGAGCGCCCGCGTCGGCGCCCTCATCCCGGGCAACAGCGGCCTCGCGATGGGGCTCGTCGTGGCGGCCGTGCTGCTCATCCCGGTCGGCATCCCCGCAGCCTCGACGGTGGCGATGGATCCGCAGCTGCTGCTGCTAGCGGCGATCACCGCCGTGCTGTCGTCGGTGATCCCCTACAGCTTCGAGCTGGCCGCGCTGCGTCGTCTGCCGCAGCGCGTTTTCGGCGTGCTCTTGAGCCTGGAGCCGGCGTTCGCGACGCTGGCCGGCTGGCTGATCCTGAGCCAGGACGCGACTCCGCTGCGGATGCTGGCCGTCGCCCTCGTGATCGCCGCCAGCGTGGGAACGACGCTCGGGGTGCGGAAGGACCGCCGCGACGGCGGCCCTTCCGGTCCCTTCACCGCCCCGATACCGCTGCCCGACTGACCTCCGGCGTCGGCAGCGGGAACCGTCGACGCAGGATGACGCGCTGCACGAGCGTCCACACCACGGTGACGGTCAGATACAGCGCAGCCGCGAGCGGTACGAACGCCGCGAACACCGCCGTCAGGTAGTGCAGCGACGACATGACACGCAGCATGGCGGGAGAGTTCAGCGGCGAGTCGTCGCCCTCGACCGGCGTCGGGCGGAACACCCGGCGGGTGACCTCGGCGACCGCGATCATCACCGCGAGCAGCACCCCGAACACGAGGAACGTCGCGGGTGTCGCCGTGCCGCCGAACAACGCCGAGACCAGGCTCGTGCCCAGAGGCGCGCCGAACAGGTCGTGCGCGAGCAGCTCGTTAGGATGCCCGGCGATCTCCGGCCGGAGGAACAGCGTGTAGAGGATGCCGACCACCGGGGCCTGTGCCAGCACCGGGAGCATGCCTGCGAACGGCGAGGTGTTCTCGGCCTTATACAGCGCCATCATCTCTTTCTGGAGCCGCTCGGGGTTCTTCTTGTGGCGGCGCTGCAGTTCCCGCAGCTTCGGGGCGAGGCGCGCCCTGGTCTGCTCGGCCTTGGCCTGCGAGATGCCGACGGGGATGAGCAGCGCGCGCACCAGCAGGGTGACGAGCACGACCGCGAGGGCGGCGGCGGAGGCCCCGGCGATCGGGGTGAGGAGGTCGGAGAGCCCGGTCAGCGCGCCGTAGGCGGCGTCGAGCAGAGCGGCGAGAGGGGGGAAGGCAAAGGGGTCCATGGAAGTGTCCGTTCGTGGCGTCGGGAAGGGTCGGCGAAGGCCGCGCTGTCCCGTCGTGCGGACGGACTACGCGGCGGTCGCGACTCCCGGCGCCCGCGGGCGCGGATGCCCTGCGGCATCAGGATCGCTCTGCGTGAGAAGGGTTCCGACGTCGATGGCCCGCAGCGGATGCGGGGCGTCGGAGGTGGCCTCGGGGCGCACGCTCAGCACGATCGCGAGCGTGAGAGCCGTCATGGCGAGCAGCGCGATGGCGAGGCCGAGGGCCGTGGCGTCCGGCATCGAGACGAGTCCGAGTGCGGTCGCGACGAAGCTCAGCATCTGCCCGAACCACTCGCTCATGCGCACTCCCCTCTGGAGCGAGGGTAGCACCGAGGCCTGCGCGACCGACCGTCACGGTCGACCTTCCGCCTGCGCTGCGGGCGTAACGTCGAAGCATGAGTGACCTTCGTGCCCTGCTCGGGATCGAGCATCCGATCATCCTCGGCCCGTTCGGCGGGCTCTCCTCGACCGCACTCACCGCCGCGGTGAGCAACGCCGGCGGGCTCGGCTCGTTCGGCCTGTACGGCTATGACGGCGAACGCATCCGCGCGACCGGGGCCGAGCTGCGGGCGGCGACCGACCGGCCGTTCGCGGTGAACATCTGGCTGCCCACGGGCGACGAGGTCGAGCCGAACCCGCAGCACACGGTGTTCGCGCAGGCGCTGCAGCCGTTCTACGAGGCGGTCGGTGTCGACGTGCCCGCTCGGCCGGAGCGGTACAACCCGCCGCTCGAGGAGCAGCTCGAGGCGGTCTGGGAGATCGCGCCCGCGGTGCTGAGCGTGGTGTTCGGGGTGCCGTCGTCGGCGGTCGTCGAGGAGGCGCATCGCCGCGGCATCCGTGTCGTCGGTACGGCGACCACCGTGGCCGAGGCCGTCGCCCTCGCCGAGGCGGGCGTGGATGCCGTCGTCGCGACAGGAGCGGAAGCGGCCGGCCACCGGGTGTCGTTCCTGCGCCCGGCCGAGGAGTCGCTGGTGGGGACGTTCGCACTGGTGCCGCAGGTGGTCGACGCGGTCGGAGTGCCCGTGATCGCGGCGGGCGGGATCGCCGATCGGCGTGGAGTGGCCGCGGCGTTCGCGCTGGGGGCTTCGGGCGTGCAGGTGGGGACGGCGTTCCTCGCGACGTCGGAGTCGGCCGCCACCGCGGCGCACCGCGATGCGATCCGCTCGACCGCCGCCGACGAGACCGTGCTCACGCGCGCGATGAGCGGTCGGCTTGCTCGCGGTGCGCGCAACCGTGCGGTGCGGGCGATCGAGGCGAGCGGCACGATCGCGCCGTTCCCGATGCAGAACTGGCTCACGGGCCGCTTCCGCACCGCGGCCGGACAGCAGAACCTCAGCGAGCTGCAGTCCCTGTGGATGGGTCAGGCCGCCCCACTGGTCGAGTACGACGCCGCCGCCGAGGTGTTCGCCGAGCTGCTCGCAGGGGTTCCGGTGGCTCCCTGACGCTCGCTCTGCTGTGTTCCGGTCGCACTTGCTGCCGCGCGACTGTGTTCCGGTCGCACTTCCTGCCGCGCTGACGGCCTCGGGGCGGCAGGAACTGCGACCGGAACGGAGGGTGCGGACCGGAGCGGAGGACCGGGGGTCAGAGGATGACGGTGGACTTGCCGTGCACGATCACGCGGTCCTCGGCGTGCCACTGCACGGCGCGGGCGAGCACCAGGCGCTCGACGTCGGCACCGCGGCTCTGCAGCTGAGCCGCCGTCTCGGAGTGGGTCACGCGCGTGACATCCTGCTCGATGATCGGGCCCTCGTCGAGGTCGGCCGTGGCGTAGTGCGCGGTCGCGCCGATGAGCTTGACGCCGCGGTCCTTGGCGCGCGCGTACGGGTTCGCGCCGATGAACGCGGGCAGGAACGAGTGGTGGATGTTGATCACCGGCACCTCGAGGCGCGTGATGAAGTCGTCGGTCAGGATCTGCATGTAGCGGGCGAGCACCACCAGGTCGACGTTGCCGCGCAGCAGTTCGAGCTGACGCTGCTCCATCGCGGCCTTGTCGCCGGATGGGATGTGCACGAACGGCACCCCGAAGGAGCGGACGGACTCCGCCAGGTCGGGGTGGTTGGAGACGACCATCGTGATGTCGATGTCGAGCTGACCGCGCTGCGTGCGCCACAGCAGCTCCATCAGGCAGTGGTCGTACTTCGAGACGAAGATCGCGACGCGCTTGCGGCGGGCCACGTCGTGCAGCGACCACTCCATGCCGAAGCGCTCGGCGACGACGGCGATGTCGGCTTCGAGGGCCGGGCGTGCGGCGGAGAGCCCGTCGAGGTGGATCACGGTGCGCTGGAAGAACCGGCCGCCCTCGGAATCTGTGGAGTGCTGGTCGAGCGAGATGATGTTCGCGCCGTGCTGGGAGAGCACGCCGGCGACAGCGGCGACGATGCCGGGCTGGTCGTCGCAGGCGATCAGCAGGCGGGCGGTATCGGGCTGAGACATGAGGGCTCCTCGAGGGTGTGCATCGATTCTGCCGTGGATGCACAGCGGGGGCGAATCGCGCGAGGCGACTCGCTACTCTGAGTCTCGTGGAAGCGAGTGACCTCGGCCTGGTGCTGATCCCCCTGTTGGCCGTCGCCGCGCCTCTGCTCGCCCGCGGCGTGCGCCCCGTGGTGCGGGTGCCCATCGTCGTGTTCGAGCTCGTGCTCGGCATCCTCGTCGGCCCTGCCGTGCTCGGCTGGGTCGAGCCGGGGCCGCTGTTGGAGAAGCTCAGCGACTTCGGTCTGGCGCTGCTGTTCTTCGTGGCCGGCACCGAGATCGACTTCAAGCTGGTGGCGGGCAAGCCGCTCGCGCGGGCTTCGGCCGGCTGGCTGCTCAGCGTGCTGTTGGGCATCGGCCTCGGGTTCTTCTTCGCGCCGGGCGAGGGGATGGTGGTGATCGGGATCGCCCTCAGCTCGACCGCGCTCGGCACGCTGATGCCGATCCTGCGCGATGCGCGGGAACTGGACACGCCCTTCGGCCGAGCGATCAGCACGATCGGGGCGGTCGGCGAGTTCCTGCCCCTGATCGCGATCTCGATCTTCCTGAGCACGCGGACCACGCCCATCGCCACGGCCGTCCTGCTCACCTTCGTCGTGCTGGCCGGCCTCGCGGTGCTGCTGGCGCATCGCGTGCCGCACGGTCGTCTGCACCGCATCGTCCTGGCCACCCTGCACACGTCCGACCAGTTCGGGGTGCGGTTCGTGATCCTGCTCATCGCCGCGCTGGTGGGTCTCAGCGTGATGCTCGACCTCGACATGCTGCTCGGCGCGTTCGTCGCCGGTGCGGTCTGGCGCATCATCATGACGCGCGCGCCCAAGGAATCCGCCGAGCAGGTCGAGAGCAAGATCGAGGCCATCGCGTTCGGCTTCCTCGTGCCGATCTTCTTCCTCTACACCGGCGTGACCTTCGACCTGCAGGCGCTGCTCACCTCGCCTACCGCGCTGGCGCTGGTCCCCATCTTCCTGATCGCGCTGCTCGTGATCCGAGGCTCGGCCGCGCAGCTCTCTGCCCCGAAGGGGATGAGCGTGCGCGACCGTGCGGCGCTCGGCCTGCTCGCCGCGACCGGACTGCCGATCATTGTCGCGGTCACCGCGATCGGCGTGGATCAGGACATGCTCGACACCGGCACGGCCGCAGCCCTCGTGGGTGCCGGCATGCTCTCGGTGCTGCTGTATCCGCTGATCGGTATGACGCTGCGCGGCGATCGCGCGGAGGTCGTCGGACCTGCACGCGCGGGCGAGTCTCTGCAGGGGGAGCTGTGACCTCGGCATCCGCTCTGCTGACCGCGGCTGTGGCCGACCTCGCCGGGTCTCCGAAGGAGGGGCTCGGGGAGCAACGCGACTCCCGGTGGCGGGGCCGCCGCATCGTGCGGGTGGGCGAAGCCTGGCATCTGGGCGTGCTGCTGCTGACCGAGACCCACGCGTTGGCGACCGCCGAGGTGCTGCGGGCGGCCGACCCTGGCCGCCGTGGCTACACGGCCGAGTCGGCGCGGGAGCGTGCCGAGCGGCGAGCCGAGGCCCTGCGGGGAGGTTTCGGCGAGGGTGACGTCGTGCACGTGGGGTGGAGCGTCATCGACGTGGATGCGGTGGATGCCGGTGGTTCATCCGGTCCGCTCGCCCTCGTCGACGGGATGCCGTCGGTGCGCTGGAGCACCGCCGGGGGTTTCATGCCCCTGGAGGCATACCTGCGCGAGCGTGTCGGTCTGCTGCGTGACGGAGCGGCGAACTGATTCAGGCGAACTGATTCAGGCGAACGTCTCGGCGAATCGCCGGAGGAGTGCCGCGCCCTCGGTGACCGATGCCGCGAGCACCTGCTGCTGCACCGCGTCGAATTCGTCGGGGTCGAAGTAGCCGGTGGTGCGGTAGAACGTCATCCGGTCGGCGAAGTCGCGGGGAGTGGGCTCGGGGTGGAACTGCGCCGCGTAGAGGTGCGTGCCCACGCGGTAGGCCTGGACCGGGCAGACGTCGTTGGTCGCGAGCAGCACCGCACCGGTCGGGGTGCTCTGCGCACTCTCCTTGTGCGCCGTGAAGACCGTCAGCGCAGAGCCGCTGGGACCGAACACGGGGTCGGCGGCGCCGGCCTCGGTCACGTCGATCACGGTGGCGCTCGCGGGCTCCGGGGTGTCGGTGACGACCTCGCCGCCGAGCATGCGGGTCACGACGCCGATGCTGAAGCAGGTGAAGAACACGGCGACCTCGGCGGCGATGGCCGCATCGGCGAGGGTGCGCAGGTCGGCCTCGACGCGCAGCTGCTCCGTGGATTTCACCGTGTCGGAGACGTTGTACGGAGACCCGCCGACCACGACCCCGTCGTACCCGCGCACCCGCGCGATGTCGAGCGGCGTCTGCAGCAGGTCGAGCCGGTCGACCACATCGACGCCGAGTGCCCGCCGGAACGATGCGTGCTCGGCATCCGCCGCCCCGAGCTCGGGGCGCACGCAGACGTAGAGGAGCGAGGCCATCAGGAGATTCTAACGAGCGCGACGAACGTCGCCGGTCACCGGGAGGAGTTCGCGGTGCGACCGCGGACGATGCCGACGAACGTCTCGACGTCGGGCGTGGTGCGCTCGCGCGGCCAGACGAGGGCGACGGTCGAGGTCGGTCCGTCGGCGAGGACGCGGTGATCGGCGTCCTTGCGGTGATGCATCCGGGCGAGCGACATCGGCACGATCATGATGCCGACGCCGGATGCCGCGACCGCGATCGCCTGGTCGGTCGGCAGCGCGGCGAAGCTCGCCGGTGTCGTCCCCGGCAGGTCGAGAGCTCCGAGCACGTCGTCGGTGAGGCCGATCACGACCTCGCCCTCCAGATCGGCGGCCGTGAGCTCCTCCGCGGCCATCAGGTGCGAGTCGGCCGCGGCGACGACGACCGGGAGCTCGTCGTACAGGGGGATGATGTGCAGCGACTCGTCCGTCAGGGGCAGTCGCACCAGAGCGGCGTCGACCTCGTCGAGGGCGGCACGCTGCGTGGCGGCCTCGATCGGCACGAGCTCGAGCGGCACGCGCGGCATCCGCTGCTTCCACGCGTCGATCCACTTGCCCGGAGTCGCACCGGGCACCGCGCCCAGTCGGAAGGTGCGCGGTGCCTCGGGTTCGGGCTGCGGGGCGTCGAAGACGACCTTGGCCGTCTTCTTCTTGGGCTTCTGCGGGGGGAACCGCTCGGCGGGAGCGGCCTTGTTCCGGCGTACGGGTGTGCCGCGGCCTGCGCCCTTCGCGGGCCGTCTTCCCTGATTCGCCATGCGGACAAGGCTACTCGGCGAGCGGGCCCGGTACCTCTCGTCGGTGATCGGACGCCGCCGCCAGCTTCCGCTGCGCACGACGGATGAGACCAGCGGCCCCTCCGACGAGCAGCAGCACCCCGGCGGTGAGCAGGATGATCGCGGTGGTCGTCGTGGGCGTCATGGTCATCAGTGCGTCCGCGATCGTCGCACGACGGGAAGAGTCGGCGAGCTGGCCGAGCGCGAGGGCTGCGATGGTCGCAAACAGCAGTCCCCAGATGATGGCCGCCCAGCGGGTGCGGGGACGGGTGGTCGTCTCGGTGGTCGTGGGAGTGCTCATCGCTGGTCTTCCTTCGCGGGCTCGGCGACGGTGATCGAGATCTCGCCGCTGTTCTGATCGATGGTGACGGGTTGGATCGTGGTCGTGGACGCATCCTCGGCGGAGATGTTCTCCACCACGACGGATTCTCCGTCGCGCTGCGTCGCCGACCAGTTGCCCGAATCGATGATGGTGCCGTCTTCGCCGTCGACGCGGGTCCACGTGACGTTTGCGGTGTCGACCGTTGCGCGCAGCTGCAGCTGGACGCCCGGATCCACGTAGATGTACGTCGCGCCGGAGCCCTTCTCGATCACCATCGGGCGGCTCTTGTCGTCGTGCTGATACAGAGTCACAGAGAGGTCGCCGAACGGCTGTTGGATGTGCTCCGCGCGGTTGTTCGTGACCGACGCCCAGCCGAAGGTGAACCCCTGCAGGGAGGAGAACCCGCCAGCCACGAGGCCGCCCACGAGCGTGAGCACGGTGATGAACGCCAGGAAGCCGCTGCGTCGGCGGAAGGCTCCGGCGACGATCATCCCGAGCGCCAGGATGAGGGCGGCGGCGAGCAGTCCGAGGGCGGTGCCGACCACTTCGCCACCCGCGACGAGACCGACTGCCGCCCCTGTGATGATCGCGAGCCCGAGGATGGTCGCAGCGAACGCGAAGCCGGCCCGCGGGTTCGACGCGCGGCGGATGCGGCGACGTTCGGCGGCCTCGGCGGCGAACACAGCGGCCTCGGCCTGGCGCTCTCGGCGCAGCTGGTCGCGGGCGGCACGCTCGGCATCCTGCTGCTGACGTCGCCATGCCTGGTCCTGTTCCTTCCAGGCGGCGTGCTGGGCGCGCCACGCCTCGAGGGCCGCCGGGTCCTGTGACCCGGGAGGCAGGGGCGCGGGAGGTGCGGGCGGGATCGCCGCGAGCGCCGCCGGGTCGAGGGGCGCGGCGTCAGAGGGGGTCAGGCCGGTCGGGGCGACCTCCGCCGCGGCAGAGGTATGTGCGACCACGGTGTCGGCATCCGCCGCGGCATACGCGCCGGTCGACGATGTGGCGTCCGTCCCCGCGGCGGTACCCGAACCGCCGAGGGTGACGGACGCGGCCGGGGCCGCCTGATCTGCGGAAGCCATCGGCAGATCCGGCGCGGAAGCACCCGGGGTGCGGCTCGCAGCACGCACGATCAGGATGAGCAGGACGGCGACGAGTACGAGGCCGATGATCCAGCTCATGAGAGACAGGGCCGACCAGCCGTCGTAGCCGAGTCCGAAGAGACGGCCGGCGAGCGGAGCGGTCGGGAACAGGCCGATGACGGCCATCGCGAGGATGCCCCACTGCACCGGCTGGTAGTCGCGGCGGAGCAGATCGCGGACGTGCACCCGGCCGTCGACATCCGGCAGCAGGGCCCAGGCCGCCGCGTAGAGGAAGATGACCGGCAGGCCGAAGAGAGCCGCGACCACGAGAACGCCGCGGACAATCAGCGGGTCGATGCGCAGGCGTGCGGCGATGCCCGCCGAGACGCCGCCGAGCCAGCCCTCGGAACGGGCGACGCCGAGCCCGGCGACCCAGAGGAGGAAGCGTTCGGCTCCGCGAGGGATGCCGGTGCCCGGTGTGCCGGTGGCCGGAGCGGCGTGGTCGGCGGGGGGCGGTGGCGCAGTCGGAATCGTCATGCTTCGATCCTGGCGGCAGCGGTCGGTTCCCTGCCATGGGGGGAACCCCTGAGCGACCCCTGATTCTGCGCCGGGGAGGACCCGGGCAGGGCACGCGGATGATTGGATGGCGTCATGTCCTCTTCGGCGCACGCTTCTGCGCGACCTCCGCGCGTGGCGGCGCCGCCGCGCCCGCCGCTGACCCGCGACCGCGACTGTCTGGTGGCCGGCGTGAGCGCCGGTCTCGCGCGTCACCTCGGCGTGCGCGTGGGGCTGGTGCGGGCGCTGTTCATCGCGCTCAGCCTTTGCGGTGGCGCCGGCATCCTGCTCTACGCCTGGTGCTGGATCTTCACCCCGTGGGCCGAGGGCGAGAGCGCACCGACCAGGCGGATGCCGGTGGCCTGGCTGCTGCTCGCCCCTGCCGCCGTCGGGGCGCTCGTCGTGCTGGTCTGGCGTGGGGGCAGTGACTGGTTGAGCGGGTCGATCCCGCCGGACCTGGCTGCCGTCGTGGTGGGCGGCACAGCGGCGTTCGCGACCGGCGCCGGGCTGTGGGCCACCCTCATCGACCGCACCGACACGGCGCGCGGACCGCGGCACACGATGACCGTGCGGGTCGTCTCGATCCTGCTGTTGGCGCTGCTGTTCACGGTGCTGCTCTCCTGGCCCGTCGCCCGGTCGGGCGTGGCGCTGGTGCTCCTCCCGCTCGCCGGGCTCGCCGCTGTGGCCTCGTCCGCGCTGATACCGCGATGGCGCGAACTCTCCGGTGAGCGGGTCCGCCGCATCCGCGAGGAGCAGCGCAGTCAGATGGCCGCGCACCTGCACGACTCGGTGCTGCAGACGCTCGCCCTGATCCAGAACAGGGCCGGTGCCTCCAGCGAGGCCGCGCGTCTCGCCAGGGCGCAGGAGCGCGAGCTGCGGGCGTGGCTGTACGACGGCGACGCCCCGGCCGACAGCGACCTGCCGACGGATCTGCGCGACTATGCGGGGGCGCTCGAACTCGACTATCCCGTGCGCATCGACGTGGTCTCGGCCGGCCTCTCGGCCGAGCGCGCGAGTGGCGAGCTCGCGGCCGCGGCCAGAGAGGCGATCCTGAACGCCGCCCGGCACGCGGGCGGCGAGATCTCGGTGTACATCGAGGGCAGCGCGACCGGTGTCGACGTCTTCATCCGCGACCGCGGTGCCGGGTTCTCGCTCGACGACGTGCCGAGCGACCGCCTCGGGGTGCGGGAGTCGATCATCGGGCGGATGCGTCGCGCCGGAGGATCGGGTGGCGTCCGCAGTGACGAGAACGGCACCGAGGTGCACCTGAGCATCAGATCGGGCACCCACCAGGATCGGCCGGCCGCGCGACCCGCGCCCACCAGGGAGGAGAACCGTGGCTGACAGCATCCGCGTCGTGATCGTCGACGACCATTCGATCTTCCGCTCCGGTCTGCGCGCAGACCTCGATGCGAGCGTCGACGTCGTAGGCGAGGCGGCGGACGTGCCGTCCGCCATCGCCGTGATCGACGAGGCGCAGCCCGATGTGGTGCTGCTCGACGTGCACCTGCCGGGCGGACCCGGCGACGACGCGACCGGGGGAGAAGCCGTGATCCGCGGCTCGGCGCCGACTACCGCACGATTCCTCGCGCTGAGCGTGTCGGATGCCGCGGCCGATGTCGTGCGGGTGATCCGTGCCGGTGCGAGGGGCTACATCACCAAGGGATCGTCCGGCCTCGAGGTCAGCAAGGCCGTTCACGCCGTGGCCGACGGCGATGCGGTGTTCTCGCCGCGGCTCGCCGGCTTCGTGCTCGACGCGTTCGGGGCCGTCGCGGGAGAGACCGCGACCGCGACCGATGAGCTCGACCGGCTCTCGGCGCGCGAGCAGGAGGTCATGCGACTGATCGCCCGCGGCTACGCCTACAAAGAGGTCGCGTCCGAGCTGTTCATCTCGATCAAGACGGTCGAGACCCACGTGTCGTCCGTGCTGCGCAAACTGCAGCTGTCGTCGCGACACGAACTCACCGCCTGGGCGTCGGAGCGGCGACTGCTGTAGTCGCCGGGCGGTGGGCGGGTCACGCTGCGAGGCGCGCGCTCACCGCGAAGGCGGGCCGGTCAGGCCGCGAGCCAGAGGCCTTTCTGGTCCGTCGCGATGGTGAGACCTGCGGCGACCGTCTCGTCGTCGCCGATCCTGGCGCCGCGGACGATGCGCGCTCCGGCGCCGATGTCGGTGCGGACACCCACGTATGCGTGATCGCCGACCGCAGCGCCCTGGCCGATGTGCGCGTGCGCGTCGACGAACGCGCCCTCGCCGACCACGGCGTCTTCGTCGATCCAGGCGCCGCGGGCGATGGTCGCCCCGGCGCCGATGCGCGCGCCCGGTTCGATATAGGCACCCGCCTCGATGTGCGCCTTCGGATGCACCTTCGCGCCATGCGCGACGAGACCTCGACCGTTCGCGTGCTTGCGGTACCGCAGCGTCGCGCCCTGGTCGTTCTCGATGTCGACGTAGTTCTTACCCACGATTCCTCCCGTGCTCCGGAGTTCTCCGGATATATCAACAACCACGGCAGGGGCGGATTCATTCCCGCGGATGGATGTGGGGAGCGCGGGGGAGGTTCTCTCCGACCTCCAGTGAGAGATGCACAGTAACAGGTAGCATGTTATATGGCCGGAGTTGATAAATGAAAAAGGGAGTTCCCCGTGAACACTCCTCGCTCGGAGGATTCCTCGGAGGGACAGTCGGTGGGATCATCCGCTGCTGAACAGCGGTCGCCTGAAGTTCCTGCACAGAACGATGGAGTTCCGCCGAGGATGAGCATCAACTCACCACCGGCAATCTTCATCGTCGGCCTTTTGACCGTGCCTGTCGCCTTCATGCTGTGCGTGCACTACGTACCGGCGCCCATCACCTGGCCTGCTGCCATCGCAGGCGTCATCATTCTCGGCCTCTTCACCCGCTGGCTCACAGCGCGTCAGGTGCGAAAAGAGGACGCTCGGTATCGGGCGCAGCATGAGGAGCCGATCCCCCCCGGAGTGGCGAGCGAGGGATGGTGCGGGATTCCCCCGGCGGGCCGCCAGGGCGGAGGCGGACGAGCGATAGCCCGCCCGCAGTCTTCATGGCAGATCGCGCAGAAGTGCCCGTGGTGATGACCGCGGGCACTTCTGTTGAGGCAGGGTTCTGCGCTGTCTCTCAGAACCAGTGCAACCATTTTCCGAGAAAGTAGATACCGGTGCCCACGACGAGGGCACCGACCCCGATCGAGGACCACATCATGCCTCGTCGTGTCGTGTCTTCTGGCGACAGCTCTCGGAAGGATGCGCCAATCGGATTGCCATTGATTCCGGGCATCTGCGCGAAATCCTGACGGTACTGTTCCGAGCTCTCTTCTTGGTCTGGTTCCATGGCGCCCCCCTGTCGGCTCATTCCTCTCCGTTCAAGAGCGGAATCGCGGTGCCTTCGGCTCAAATGCCTGATGTCGCTGGCGGCCGACGAACGGTAACACTTTACTCGTGCCTACAGGCTTGTTCGCGTATACGCGCCCTCGTCGGCCGAGGCCGCCGCAGAACCGATCACCCGCGCGAGATCTGCAGGGCGACTCCACATCGGCCAGTGTCCGGTCGGGAGGTCGATGACTTCGAGATCATCGAGGGCGTCGACCTCGGCGAACATGGGATGCCCGGCGCGGGCGAGTTCCAGAAGCTGTGCGCTGGGGATGGAGCAGCAGACGAGGGTGGTGGGGACCCGGCGGCGCGCGTCGTTCGTGAGTTCGACGGGCTCCCGGAGCACCGGCCCGGGCTCGGGGACGGCTCGGGCACGGAAGCGCTCGAGCATCTCGGCGCTCAGACCTTCGAGGCTGGCCTGCTCTCCGAGGACATCGAAGGGCGGCAGAGGCAGCTCTTCCACCGCGTCGGGGAGCTCCGGCGCGAAGACGCTTCCCGGTGCGACGGGGCCGGAGTCGACCCAGACGATCCGGCGGATGAGCTCCGGATGCCGGTCGACCACGATGCTGAGCGGAGCGTTGGCCCCGCTGTGGCCCACGAGGACCACGGGTCGCTCCGCAGAGGCGCCCGCGCGCGCCATGGCCTCTTCGATGGCCGCGGCCTGATCGTCGAGGGTCCGGGAGGATCGCTCGGGATCGTGAGGGTCGAGGCCGGGGAGCGTGAGAGCGATCGCGTCCCGACCGTTCGCTGTCAGGCCCTCCCGCACCTCGTCCCAGGCCCAGGCGCCGAGCCAGTGGCCCGCGATGAGGAGGATGGTCGGATTCCGTGTTTCTGTCGTCATATCTCGATGCTCGCAGCCGCTCCGGACAGCTGTATGGCACTATTTCTGTCATGAATTCCACGAGGTGCCGACGGTGAAGCGATCCGAACGGCTCCATGCCCTGACGGAGATGCTGCGCCGTAACGGCACCCGCGGATACACGGCGGAGCGCCTCGCCGCCGAGTTCGAGGTATCGGTGCGGACGGTGAAGCGAGACCTCGCCGCGCTGGCGAGCAGCGGCGCGGCGGTGTGGTCGCGCCCGGGGCCCGGTGGCGGCTACGGACTGGCGTCGAGTGCATCCCTGCCGCCCGTCACCCTGTCGCCGGCCCAGGCCGTGGCACTCCTGGCGGCTGTGTCGGCGGCGCCCGATGCTCCGTACTCCGACCTGGCATCGGCGGGGGTGCAGAAGATCCTGGACGTGCTCGATCCCCGCACGCGGGAGAGGGCCGCCGAGCTGGGGCGTCGAGTGTGGGTCGATGGATCGCCCCCGTCCTCCCGCGCTGTCCGGTCGGTGCTCGAGGAGGCGATGGCAGAGCAGCGGACGATCAGGATCCGTTACACCTCCCTCGCCGGTGCCACGACCGCTCGTGAGGTCGAGCCCGTGATGTTCGCCTCCACGAACGGCCAGTGGTACCTGGTCGGCTGGTGCCTTCTGCGCGACGCGATGCGCTGGTTCGTCGTGTCCCGCATCGAGCAGGCCCGCATGACGAACCGCGCCTGCAGCGGTCACACCGTTCAGGAGGTCGGGACCCCGCCGGCGAACGCCCGGCCGGTGCACGGGCGCCGCAGCGAGTGACCGACTCGGTCGAGCCGTCAGCGGCGCTGCGAGGTCAGCGCTGGCAGACCGGGCACCAGAACGTGACGCGCTCGCGGGTCGGATCGGCGCCCTGCTCGCCGCGACGGATGAGGGTTCCGCACCGCCGGCAGGGCCGCCCGGCGCGGCCGTATACCCAGGTGCCCTGGCCCGGACGATCGATGCCGGTGAAGGTGCGGTTGCGGCGGTCGCGGTTGGTGCGGATGGTGCGCACTCCGAGGTCGAGGAGGGCGGCCACATCGACCTCTGGCGTCGGCCTCGTCGGCAGTATTCCTCGAAGGAACAGGAGCTCCGCCGCGTACTCGTTGCCGAAGCCCGCGACATTGCGCTGATCGAGGAGGGCGACATGGATGCTGCGGGTGTCGGCTCCGAGTCGTCGGAGGGCCTCAGTCGCATCCCAGTCCGCCGCGAGCGGATCGGGGCCGAGGTAGCCGACGAGCTGATCCTCATCGCGGGTGGGCACGACCTCGATCTCGGCGATGTCGACGCCGACGGCCTCGCGCTCCGGGGTGCCGACGATCGCACGCACCTTGAAGGCCGGATGCCGCCACTTCTCACCCCGACGGTAGGTGAACCATGCGCCATCCATGCGCAGATGGGAATGCAGGGTGCTGTCGCCGATGCGCATGAGCAGGTGCTTGCCGCGCGGGACGACTCCGTGCACAGGCTGCCCGGTGAGGTCGAGCGTCGCGAAGCGGGGAACGCGAAGGTCGAAACGGGTGACCTCGGCACCGGCGATGGCCTCGTCGAGGCGCCTCGCGGTGCGGAAGACGGTGTCGCCCTCGGGCATCAGGAGGCTCCGGATCCCGCGCCGAGATGCGGGGGCGGCGGAAGCGGAGAAGGCGCGGCGTGCGGCGGGGGCGGCGGCGGAGTGGTCGGTGCCCCCGACGAGGATGCAGCGGTGACGGCGGTGCGCGCGAGCAGGTCGCGCGCGAGCATCGTGCTGCCGGCGACGGCGGCCGGCATGATCGCGACCGCCCCGCCGGGGATCAGGAAGCAGAGCTGCGTGGCGACGCCGAAGCCGAGTACCCGCGCGCGGCTGCCCGAGAACAGCGCGGAACGATCGATCGGGCTGAGGTTGCGCGCATCGAAGGCGCGGCCGGTGAGTTCTCGCGCCAGCAGTCGCCCGGTCAGGACGACACCCGAAACCGGGCCGAGGAATCCGCCGACCGCCGGGATGAGGCCGATCAGGAGCACGCCGATCGCGATCAGGATGCCGAGCAGGACGAGCCGGAGCCCCTCACCCAGAGTGATCCAGAAGCTGCCGCCATCGGCGGGCGGCGGCGAGCCGAGGTCGACCTCGACGGCATGCCAGATGCGCTGATAGAAGGGGTCGCCGATGGTCAGCGTCAGCGCGATGAACACCACGCTGGCGAGTGCCAGGGCGGCCGCGACGACGACCAGCCCCACAGCGGTGCGCAGCAGCCCCCGCCAGGGCTCGATCCATCCATCGGCGAACAGCGTCAGCCAAGTGGAGACCGACGGCATGCCGATCACGAGGGGGACCAGGGCAGCGGCGAGCACGATGACCGCGATGATCGCCGGGATCAGCCCGAGCAGCATGAGACCCGGTCGGGTGCGCCACAGCCCGAACCCCCGCAGCAGGGTGCGGATGCCGGCGGCGAACTCTCGGATCATGGCTTCCAGCGTAGGTGCATCGCTCAGACCACCTTGCGGAGCGTGTAACCGCGCGGAGTCGCCACGAAGCCCGCCTCCTGGAGGGCGAGCGCCAGCTCGGTGCCGTAGACGCCCTCGCCGTTGATCTTCTCGACGGTCAAGGTATCGAGTCGTCGGGCGCGTGCGGTGGCGGCCAGGTCGGCGGCTGCGGCGCGCAGCACCTCGCCGTCGTCGCTGAACGACAGCACCGTGCGGCCACCGCGTTCGAGGGAGAGCACGAGGGTGCCGTCGACGAGCACGACCAGGCCGCCCGCCTTGCGGCCGGGGCGGTGCGAGACCCCGTCGAGCTTGGGCCAGCCGAGG
This sequence comes from Microbacterium sp. NPDC055988, assembly GCF_042269505.1. Lineage (NCBI taxonomy): Bacteria > Bacillati > Actinomycetota > Actinomycetes > Micrococcales > Microbacteriaceae > Microbacterium > Microbacterium sp. NPDC055988. The sequence goes on along the minus strand of NZ_JBHJXY010000001.1, from coordinate 331,379 downwards.
GCCGCGCCGTAGGGGTTCGCGGGATCGGTGGCCGCGAGGGTCACGGCCTTGCGGGGTGGCGGATCGGCGAGCCCCGCGTAGGTGCGGAGGCGGTCGACCGTGCCGGAGGCGGCGAACTGCGCGGCTCCGAGCTTCTCGATCACGTAGCCGCGACGGCAGTGGCCCGCTTCCTCGAACCCGGCGAGTACGCGGTACGCCTGAGCGAAGCCGCCGGGAACGCCCTCGGCCTGCACGGCGCCGCGGGTGACGACCCCGTAGCGGTCGAGCAGGAGGCCTGCGGTGACGGTGGCGCGGCGGGCGGCATCCGTCTCGAGCGCCGGCAGCAGGGACCAGCGTCCGCCGATCGACGCCGGCCGCGGCGCCGCGGAACCCGTGAAGGACACGCCGCGATAGGTCCGGGCACGGGGTGCTCGGCGCTTCACCTTGTGGGCCTGCGAGCCGCCCGCGAGGAGCGAGCGGATCGGGCCGAACGTATCGTTCGTCACGTAGCCCGACCACGTCAGCGACCACAGTGCCTCGAGCACGGACTGCTCGTTCTCGGCCGCGGCCATGTCTTTGAGCTGTGCCGCGAAGTAGGCGCCGCCGACGTCGAGCGCGATGAGGATGCGCGACTCCAACGAGTCGGATGCGATCTCGGCATCCCGCTCCGGGAGGGTGAAGGGCGCGAGGTCGACCGGATGCAGCGACACCCAGCCGTCGCGACCCGGGAGGGTACCGTGGCCGGACCAGATGACCTCGCCCGCCGCCGTGAGCTCGTCGAGCATCGCGGGGGAGTAGTCGCGCACCCGCGAGGGCAGGACCAGCGATTCCCACGCACTCGCGGGGATCGGCACGCCCGCGAACTGCTCGATCACGCTCAGGACGCCGTCGACGCCCTCCAGCGGTCGGCCCACGTGCTGCCAGTCGGGGAGGAACCGCGCATAGGCCTCGGGGGAGACCGGCTCCACCGACCCGCGGATGGCCGCGAGCGACCGCATCCGCAGGCGACGCAGCACCTCGCTGTCGCACCATTCGACCGCGTCGCCGCTGCCGGCTGCCTCCGGCAGGAAGTAGCCGCTAGTGAGACGGCCGGCGTTCTCCAGCCGCTGCAGGGTGTGGCGGGCGACCGCGGAGCCGAGTCCGAACCGGGTGGCGACGGCATCCGTCGTGAAGGGGCCGTGCGTGCGGGCGTGGCGGGCGACGAGGTCTCCCAGCGGGTCAGCCAGAGGTTCGAGGAAAGCCACCGGGATGCCCGTGGGGAGAGCGACGCCGAGCGCATCGCGCAGTCGTCCTGCGTCTTCGATCGCGGCCACCCGGCTCACGCCGCCGACGGTCACCGGGATCGCGCGCCGGGCGGTGATCAGATCGTTCAGGAGTGCGGCGGCGGTCGCGGTGCCGACGGTCTCCGCTTCCGTCTCGAGCACGCTCGCCGGGTCGAGGCGTGCCGCCACCTCTTCCGCGTCGAGTGGTCCGAGCATCCGCAGCAGGTCGGCGACGCCCTCGAGTCCGCGCGCACGGCGGTCGGGGTCGAGCCGCTGCGCCTCCCGCTCGAACTGCGCGATCACGTCGGGGTCGAGCAGCTCGCGGAGCTCGACGGTTCCCAGCAGTTCGCCGAGAAGGGCGGGGTCGACCGAGAGGGCCGCGGCCCTGCGCTCGGCGAGGGGAGAGTCGCCCTCGTACATGAACGCGCCGACGTAGCCGAACAGCAGGTCGCGGGCGTAGGGCGACGGCTGGCCGGGCTCGGTCTCGACCAGGCGGATACGGCGGTCGGCGATCGAGGTCGCGAGTTTACGCAGCGACGGCAGGTCGTAGACGTCTTGCAGCACCTCGCGCAGCGTCTCGAGGATCACCGGGAAGGTCGGATGCCGCCGGGCCACCTCGAGCAGCTGCGCCGACCGCTGTCGCTGCTGCCACAGCGGCGTGCGCTTGTTCGGGTTCATCCGCGGCATGAGCAGCGCCCGCGCCGCGCACTCCCGGAACCGCGAGGCGAACAGCGCCGAGCCGCCCACCTCCTCCGTCACGAGATGCTCCAGCTCGTCGGGCTCGAACACGAAGAGTTCGGCTCCGGGCGGCTCGGCCTCGGCATCCGGGATGCGCACGATGATGCCGTCGTCGCTCGCCACCGCCGATCCTTCGACGCCGAGGCGCTCGCGCACCCGGGCGTTGATCGCCAGCGCCCACGGCGCGTGCACCTTCATGCCGTACGGGGAATGGAGGATGACCCGCCAGTCGCCCACCTCGTCACGGCCGCGCTCGACCGTGAGCGTGCGGTCGGTCGGAAGCGTGCCCGTCGCCTCGCGCTGCTCGGTCAGGTGGGCCATGAGGTTCGCCCGCGCCTGTTCGTCGAGGCCCGCCTCGATCAACCGCTGCGCCGCCTTCTCGGGGGTCGCCGCCGACACCTCGCGGGAGAACGCGCCCAGTGCCTCGCCGAGCTCGAACGGCCGACCGATGCCGTCGCCGTGCCAGAACGGCACTTTCCCGGGCTGGCCGTATGCGGGGATGACGTTGACGCGATCGTGGGTGATCTCGGCGATGCGCCAGCTCGTCGTCCCGAGCGTGAACACGTCGCCCACCCGCGACTCGTAGACCATCTCCTCATCGAGCTCGCCGACGCGGGCACCGGTCGTCTCGCCGGCCACGAACACCCCGAACAGGCCGCGGTCGGGGATGGTGCCGCCGCTGGTGACGGCGATGCGCTGCGCGCCGGGCCTTCCGGTGAGGGTGCCGGCGTCGCGGTCCCACACCAGGCGCGGCCGCAGCTCGGCGAACTCGTCGGACGGGAAGCGGCCGGCCAGCAGGTCGAGCGTCGCTTCGTAGGCCGAGCGGGGCAACGCCTGGAACGGTGCCGAACGGCGGACCGTCTCGAACCACTCCTCGACGCTGATGGCTCCGAGCGCGCTCGCCGCCACGGTCTGCTGCGCGAGGATGTCGAGCGGGTTGCGCGGCACCTGGATCGCCTCGATCTTGCCCGCCAGCATCCGCTCGGTCACGATCGCGGTGTGCAGCACGTCGCCGCGATGCTTCGGGAAGAGCGCGGCGCGGCTGATCTCGCCCACCTGGTGCCCGGCGCGGCCGACGCGCTGCAGCCCCGAGGCGGCGGACGGCGGGGCCTCGACCTGGATCACGAGGTCGACCGCGCCCATGTCGATGCCGAGCTCGAGGCTGCTCGTCGCGACGACGCAGCGCAGCACGCCCGACTTGAGCTCTTCCTCGACCTGGGCGCGCTGCTCCTTCGACACCGAGCCGTGGTGCGCCTTGGCGAGCACGGGATCGGCGCCCGCAGTGGCCCCGGCCTGCGCCATCATCGCGGCAGGCACGCTCGCGGCCGGAAGCTCGACCCCGATCCGCTCGGAGTAGATCTCGTTCAGGCGGCCGGTGAGACGCTCTGCCAGTCGGCGGGAGTTGGCGAACACGATCGTGGAGTTGTTCTGCAGGATGCGATCGACGATCGCCTCTTCGACGTGCGGCCAGACCGAACCGGTGACCTCGCTGTACTCGGCGTCCGCCGCTTCCCCCGGCACTCCGGGCGGCGGTGGTGGGTTGGTCATGTCGTCCATCGGCACGACCACCCCGAGCTCGAAGGTCTTCGATGCGGGAGGGGCGACGATCTCGACCGGCGCCGAGCCGCCGAGGAACCGTGCGACCTCGTCGATGGGGCGGACCGTGGCCGAGAGGCCGATGCGCTGTGCCGGAGTCTCTATGCCGTTGAGTCGGCGCAGCGCGTCGAGGCGTTCCAGGCTCACGGCGAGGTGTGCGCCGCGCTTGGTGGCGGCGACCGCGTGCACCTCATCGATGATCACGGTGTGCACCCCGCGCAGGGTCTCACCCGCCCGGCTCGTGAGCATGAGGTACAGCGACTCGGGGGTCGTGATGAGGATGTCGGGCGGGTCGGAGACCAGCTTGCGGCGGTCGCTCGAGGTCGTGTCGCCCGAGCGCACACCGACCGTGACTGCGGGCGCAGGCACGCCCAGCCGCCGGGCCGACTGCCCGATGCCGATGAGTGGGGACCGCAGGTTGCGCTCGACGTCGACGCTGAGGGCCTTCAGGGGCGAGATGTAGAGGATGCGCGTGCGCGGCTCGCCCTTCGCGGGCGGGGCCGTCTCGCTCATGCGCTCCCGGAACACGCTGTCGATCGCCCAGAGGAACGCCGACAGCGTCTTGCCCGAGCCGGTCGGAGCCACCACGAGCGCGTGCTTGCCGGCCGAGATCGCGTCCCAGGCACCCGCCTGTGCGGGAGTTGGCGCGGGAAAGGCACCCCGGAACCAGTCCTGGGTGGCGGGGGTGAAGCGTTCGAGCACGTCGCTCATCCCTCCATCTTCGTCGAGGCCGGGGACATCGGGGCGAAAGGGACGCGAGACGCGCTTGTCAGGGACGTCGTACCTGAGTACCACACCCCTCCGTAGTGGGCACTTCGGTCCGACGCGACGCGGATGCCTCCGCTCATACCGTCTCCTTATGCCCACCGAACAGACCGCTTCCGCCCCTGCCCGAACCGTCCTCCGCGCTCTCGTCGCGATCGCCGGAAGCGTCCTCGTCGCCGTGGCCCTGACGATCATCTGGATCGCACGGCTGAGCATCGATCGGGTGCTCTACGTGAGCGGACTCGGGGCTGCCGGTGAACCGACGGCCGGGTGGTTCGAGCTCGCACTGCTTCTGCTCGTCGCCGGAGGTTTCTCGGTCGCCTGGGCCTCGCGCGGTCTGCGTTCGACGGCGCCGTGGCTGAGCATCTGGTCGCCGTCGCTCTCGGTGGCGATCGCGTCGTCGCTGTTCCTGGTCGCCTCGCAGGTGCCGTGCACCACCGGATGCCCGCTGCCGGTCGGTCCCACGTTCACCTGGCAGGACCTCGTGCACACGACGGTGGCCGTGCTCGCGTTCGCGCTCGCCGCGTTCGCGATGCTGCAGGTGTCGTTCGTGAAGGACCGCGCCATGCTGCGGATCCTGTCGCTGGGTGCCGGCATATCGACCGCGGTGATCGCCGCGGCGGGTGGCATCCTCTCGCTCCTGCAGTTCCGTACCGACATCGGCAGCATGCTCGAACTCGTCGCGACCACGATCGGGATGGGGTGGCTCGCGATCCTCGGCATCGAGACGGCGGTCTCGCAGCGCTCGCGCGCGGTGCGCAGGCAGACCTGGGAGCCGGTATCGCGGGGGAGTGTCGTCGACCGGCCCGCCACGCCGCGCCCCGCGACCGGAGCGCTCGTCGCCGTCGCGGGCTGACGGAACACGACGGTTGCGGTGCGTAGAGTCGTCCCATGCGAGAGTCAGCACCCGCCGAGGGCGAGGTCCGCGCGATGAATCTGCCGCGGCCTCCCGGCGTGGTGCGGCGGTTCTGGAGTCGGCATCCCTGGCTGTTCGACGGGCTGCTCGCCTTCCTCTATCTCCTCCTCAGCACGTTCCTGGCGCTGATCACCCCGCTGTCGTCCGGAGTCTGGTCGCCGGACGCCTCGGTCATCGTCCCGCTGTTGCTCGGTGCGATCGCCGCCGCCGGACTGCTCCTGCGCCGCCAGCGGCCCTGGCTCACGTTCGCCGTGTTCGCCATCGTCGCGGTCATCGCCCTCGTGTCGGACACGCCGGCGGAGCCCTTCGGCATCGGCCTGGCGCTGTACGCGCTCTTCGTCTACCGGTCGAACCGCAGCGGATGGATCGCGTTCGGAGTCACGGTGCTGGCCGGCATCCTCGTCTTCCCGGCCCTGGACTGGCTGCGTCGGGGCACACCGGAGACCGCCTTCACCTCCGTCCCGGGGAGTCTGCTGTTCCTCGTCGTGATGCTGATCGCGGCGCTGCTCGGGGTCACCGTGGGTGATCGGCGCCGGTACATCGGGGCGATCCTCGACCGCGCGAACCAGCTCGCCCGCGAACGCGACCAGCAGGCGCGTATCGCGACGCTGGCGGAGCGCGCCAGGATCACCCGCGAGATACACGACGTCGTCGCGCACAGCGTGTCGGTGATGGTGTCGCTCGCCGACGGCGCGAGCGCGCTCGCCGAGAAGGATCCGCAGCGGTCGCGCAGCGCCATCCAGGAGATCGGGGAGGTCGGTCGGCAGTCGCTCGTCGAGATGCGGCAATTGCTGGGCGCCCTCGGCGACGAAGACGGCGATGGCGACGAGCAGAGCCCGCTGCGGCCGAACCCCGGGCTGAGCGAGCTCGCGGCGCTGGTCGAGACCTTCCGCACCGCCGGACTGCCGGTGACGGTGCGCACGGAGGGGAGGGCGCCGACGTCGCCCGCCGCGCAGAACACGATCCACCGCATCGTGCAGGAAGCCCTCACGAACGCCCTCCGGTACGCGAAGGAACCGCGCGAGGTTCTCGTGAGCCTCGACTTCCGGGCCGACCTCCTCGTCATCGAGATCACCGACGACGGGCGGCAGGGGCCACCGGCGGCGTCGGTCGGATCGGGGCGCGGCCTCGTCGGCATTCGTGAACGCGCCCGCCTCGCGGGTGGAACAGTGGAAGCGGGCCCCGTGCCCGGCGGCGGCTGGCAGGTGCGGGTGGAGATCCCCGAACAGGAGGAGGGCTCATGAGCGAAGAGCAGATTCGCGTGCTCATCGTCGACGACCATGAACTGATCCGTCGCGGGATGCGGATGGTGCTCGATGCTGAGGACGATATGCGTGTCGTCGGGGAGGCCGCGTCCGGCACCGAAGCCGTGCACCAAGCGGGAGAGCTGAGTCCCGACGTGATCCTGATGGATATCCGGATGCCGGAGATGGACGGCATCGAGGCGACCAGGCGCATCGTGCGAGGCACGCCGTCGAGCCGTGTCCTCGTGCTCACCACGTTCGACCTCGACGAGTACGCGTTCGGGAGCCTGCGGGCCGGTGCGAGTGGGTTCCTGTTGAAGAACACGCCGCCCGCGCAGCTGACCGAAGCCATCCGTGCGATCGCCGCCGGCGACGCCCTCGTCTCCCCACGGGTCACCCGGTCGATGCTCGACCTGTTCGCCACCCGCCTGCCGCGGCGGAGCGAGACGGTCGACCCGAGGCTGGACGTGCTGACCGAGCGCGAGCGGGAGGTGCTCCTCGCGATCGCCAAGGGTTACAACAACACCGAGATCGGAGAGACCCTCTTCGTCTCCGAGTCGACCGTGAAGACCCACGTCGGACGAATCCTCCAGAAGCTCGACCTCCGCGACCGGGTGCAGGCGGTGATCCTCGCCTACGAGGCCGGGCTGGTGTGATGATGCCGGGCCGGGAAGAACCACGGCCCGGCACCGATCGCCCTGGTCACGACCCCAGCGACACCTCCTGCAGCGACCCCGCGCCGTCGATCTCGAGTGTCAGATCGAGGTCGAGTCGGCGCAGGAACGCGTCGTCGTGGCTCACTACGAGCACGGCTCCCCGATAGGCGCGCAGCGCCTCGACCAGTTGGTCGACCGTGTCGACGTCGAGGTTGTTCGTCGGCTCATCGAGCACCACGAGGTGCGGTGCGGGATCGGCGAGCAGCAGTTTCGCCAGTGCGACGCGAAAGCGCTCGCCGCCGGAGAGCGCGGACACCGGACGCTCTGCCGTCGCCCCGCGGATCAGGAACCGGGCGAGCCGGTTGCGCAGCTCCTTCTCCGGAACCTGGGGTGCTGCGGCGGCGATGTTCTCGAACACCGACCGCTCCTCGTCGAGGCCGTCGACCCGCTGCGGCAGGTATCCGATCAGCCCGGTGTGGGCTTCGATGTGCAGGGTCGGCCGTTCATGACTCCTCAGTTCTTCGGCTGAATCGGAGGAAGAGGCCTGTTCCGGGCCATCGTCCGTCGTTTCTGAGGAGTTGTGAACACCGCCGGCGACCAACCGCTCCAGCAGCGTGGTCTTGCCGGCGCCGTTCCGGCCGATCAGCGCCACACGCTCCGGGCCCTGGATCACCCACGCCCGCTCCTCGTCGCCGACCGTCGCGATGCGGCGGCTGCGCGACACCTGCGGATCGGGCAGCTCGATCTTCATCGACGAGTCCGAGCGCACGCGGCGCCCGGCCTCCTCGCGCGCGGCGTGTGCGGCCTCCTCTTTCGCCCCGACCTCGGTGCGCAACTTGCCCGCCGACACCTCGGCGGCCATCTTGCGACCGTGCGCGATGATCTTCGGGACCCGCTTCTCGATCTCGGCCTTCTTCGCCGTGCGGGCGCGATGCGCGAGCTTGACCTCGGCCTCGATCCGCTGGCGCTTCTCCTTGCGGAGCACCTGCGCAGCCGCGACCTCGGCCTGCTTCGCGGCATCCTGCTCGGCGTCCAGCCAGGCGCGCCACTCCGAGTACGGTCCGCCGAACACGCTCAGCGTCTGGGCGTAGAGCTCGGCGGTGTCGTCCATCAGCTCGAGCAGCGATAGGTCGTGGCTGACGACGATGAGCGTGCCCTTCCAGGCGCGCACCATCGCCGCGAGCTTCGCCCTGGCATCGCGGTCGAGGTTGTTGGTCGGTTCGTCGAGGAGCGTGATCGGCGCACGGCGCAGGCGGATGCCGGCGATCGCGACGAGCACGGCCTCGCCACCGGACAGCTCTCCGACCCTGCGGTCGAGGAACTCGGGGGCGAGACCTGCCTCCGCCAGCGACGCCTCGGCGCGGGCTTCGATGTCCCAGTCGTCGCCGACCGCATCGAAGTGGGCGGGGTCGACGTCGCCGGCGCTGATCGCCCGCACGGCGTCGAGCGCCACGGAGACGCCGAGCAGTTCGGCGACGCGGCGGTCGACATCGAGGGTCAGCTGCTGGGGGAGGTAGGCGACCTCGCCGGATGCCGTGACGACGCCCGACGTCGGTTCGAGCTCGCCGGCCATCAGCCGCAGCAGCGTCGACTTGCCCGCGCCGTTGCGACCGACGAGTCCGGTGCGTCCGGTTCCGAAGGCGCCGGAGACGCCGTCGAGTGCGACCGAGCCGTCGGGCCAGGTGAAGGTGAGCCGGTCGAGGATGACCGACGCGTGAAGAGTGGTGGGTTGTGACATGAGTGTCTCCTGTCGAGTGCGAGGGTGCACTGACACCGGACCTCTGCCGGTCCTCGACCGGACGCGGAAGCGTCGCGGGAGGAGGGAGGTCAGCCGTGGAGTCGGCGATCGTCGGGTCAGCGCGCGGAAAGAAGAGCGCGGAGGCGACGGATCAGATCAAAGGACTTCCAGACACGGCGGACAGGACTCCACGACGATACCCGGGGTTGTCAGGATCGCGCAACTCCCGGGCGTGTCGCAGTCGGGATCAGCTCTTCGCGATCCCGTCGAGCCACTTGGTGAGGAACCGGTGCACGTCGGCCAGCTCCTCTTCGGAGATGCTGTGCGTGAGTCCGGTGTACACGCGGCCGGAGAGGTCGGAGTGCCCGGGCAGCCACTGCGCGGTGTGATCGACGAGTTCGGGCGGGATCACGTCGTCGTGCGTGCCGCGCCCCCAGAACACGGGTGGGCGCAGCTCGGCCAGTTCCTCGTCGTTCGGCAGCTCGCCCGGTGCCACATAGCCGCTGAGCGCCACGACCGCGCCGAAGCGCTCGGGAGCGATCCGCAGGGCCTGCAGCGACACCGCCGCCCCCTGCGAGAAGCCGAGCAGTGCGACGGAGGCGGCATCCGCTGCGGCGGCATCGAGCCATCGCAGGAACGCCTCGGCGGCGACCGTCACCGCCTCGGGACTGCGTCCATCGAGCCCCTCGATCGGGTACCAGGACCGCCCCGGCATCGGCCACGGCGGTGCGAGGGGAGCGGCGACCGAGGCGACGGCGATGCCCTCGGGGAGGTACGGGATGAGCCCGAACAGGTCGTGCTCATCAGCGCCGTAGCCGTGCAGCAGCACCAGCAGCGGCATCCGTCCGCGGTCGGCGGCCGACCAGCGGGTCGCGGTGTCGTCGATCGTCAGGTTCTCGCTCACACCGTCATCCTGCCAGGGACGACCGACGTGCACGCGGTGTCGGTCGGGGGAGGCGGCTGGTAGAAAGGACACATGGCGGTCCGCACACCCGATCCCGATCCGGAGCCCGAAGACGATGGTCTCGGTGCCTTCCCGGACTCGAACCCGCCGGTGCCCGATGGCAACCCCGGCTGGCTGAGCGAGTTCGAACTCGAAGAGGCGCGGCGCCGACTGCCGATGCTCTACGTCGAGGCGATCCCGGTGCGCACCGACGGCTCCGGTCAGGTGATCGAGATCGGCATCCTCCTGCGATCCACGCCGATGGGGGAGATGACCCGCACCATCGTGTCGGGTCGGGTGCGCTTCGGCGAGACCATCCGCGACGCCCTCTTCCGTCACGTCGAGAACGACCTCGGGCCGATGGCCTTCCCGCTGCTGCCACCGCAGCCGCTGCCCTTCACGGTGGCCGAGTACTTCCCTATCCCCGGCGTGAGCGCGTTCCACGACGACAGGCAGCACGCCGTGTCGCTGGCCTTCGTGGTGCCGGTGACCGGCACGTGCGAACCGCGTCAGGACGCCCTCGAGGTCACCTGGTTCTCGCCGGAAGCCGCCGGCTCAGATGCTGTCGCCGCCGAGATGGAGAACGGTCGGGGAACCCTCATCCGCCAGGCCCTCGCCTACCTCGGTCTTCTTCGCTAGTCGCGTCGCTCTGCGTCGCGTCGCGCTGCGTCGCGTCGCCTCGCGAGCGCCGAGACCCCGGCTTCGCGCCGAGACCCCGAGCTGGGTGCGGCAGAAGCCAGGGGTTTCGACGCGAACCCGGGGTCTCGAGGATGCCGTCGCGTCAGCCGCGAGTAAGGCGGGACAATTCGGCGACGAACGCGTCGACATCGGCCTCTTCGGTGTCGAAGCCGCACATCCAGCGCACTTCCTTGCGCGCCGCATCCCAGTCGTAGAAGCGGAACGAATCGCGGAGCTGGTCGGCGACACCGTCGGGCAGGATCGCGAAGACACCGTTGGACTGGGTCGGCTGCGTGAAGTCGACGCCCTGGATGGATCCGTCGACGATGCCGGCCTCGATCTCGGAACGCAGGCGTGCCGCCATCGCGTTGGCGTGCTTCGCGTTGCGCAGCCACAGGTCGCCCTCGAGCAGCGCGATCAGCTGTGCCGACACGAACCGCATCTTCGAGGACAGCTGCATGTTGAACTTGCGCGAGTACTTCAGGCCGTCGGCGGCGTCGGGGTTCAGCACGACGATCGCCTCGCCGAGCATCGCACCGTTCTTGGTGCCGCCGAAGGTGAGCACATCGACGCCGGCGTCGCGGGTGAACGCGCGCAGCGGCAGGTCGAGGGCGGCGGCGGCGTTCGAGAGGCGGGCCCCGTCGAGGTGCAGCTTCATGCCGCGCTCGTGCACGTGGTCGGCGATCGTGCGGATCTCGTCGGCCGTGTACAGCGTGCCGAGCTCGGTCGACTGCGTGATCGAGACCACCAGCGGCTGTGCGCGGTGCTCGTCGCCCCAGCCCCAGGCCTCGCGGTCGATGAGCTCGGTGGTGAGCTTGCCGTCGTCGGTGGGGACCGTGAGCAGCTTGAAGCCGCCGATCTTCTCGGGTGCCGCTGCTTCGTCGACGTTGATGTGGGCGGTGGAAGCCGCGATCACCGCGCCCCAGCGCGGCAGCATCGACTGCAGACCGGTGACGTTCGCGCCGGTGCCGTTGAACACCGGGAACGCCTCGACGCCCTCGCCGAAGTGCGCCTGGAAGACCTCCTGCAGGCGCGCGGTGTATGCATCCTCGCCGTAGGCGCTCTGGTGCCCGCCGTTCGCCGCCGCGATGGCCGCGAGGACCTCGGGGTGGATGCCGGAGTAGTTGTCACTGGCGAAGCCCCGGATCGCGGGGTCATGCTGGATGCTCACCGATCCAGCCTAATCGTCCGATCCGGGTGCACCGGGCGGGGAGGGTCTTCCGGATGTCGGATGCCCGCTCTACCCTCGAAGCCATGGAGCGCACCGCAGCCAAGAGGGCATTCGGCAACGTCCTCGTCAACACGCTCATCGCCAATGTGACGACGAGCTTCCTCTGGTTCGCCCTCACATTCTGGGTGTACATCGAGACGCAGTCCGTACTGGCGACGGGCATCATCGGCGGGGCGTACATGCTGTTCGTCGCGTTCTTCGCGATGGCGTTCGGCACGATCGTCGATCGCAACCGCAAGCACACGGTCATGGTGATCTCGAGTGTCATCTCCGCCGCGGCCTTTCTGGTGGCAGGGCTGCTCTATCTCTGGCAGCCCGAGGCGGCGCTGCTCGACCTGGGCGGCCCGTGGTTCTGGCTGTTCTCGGGAGTCATCCTCTTCGGCGGGGTGATCGAGCAGTTGCGGAACATCGCGCTGTCCACGACCGTGACCCTGCTCATCCCCGAAGACAGGCGCGCGAACGCCAACGGGCTCGTCGGCACGGTGCAGGGCATCGCGTTCCTCGTCACGAGCGTGTTCTCGGGACTGTCGATCGGGTTCCTCGGCATGGGATGGACCCTGGCGATCGCGATCGCGGCCATGGCGCTCACCTTCGCCCACCTCCTGTTCATCCGCATCCCCGAGGGGAATCCCGAGCCCGACCCGAACGCTTCCAGCGCACTCGACTTCCGCGGCAGCGTGCGGGCCATCCGACTCGCTCCCGGGCTGTTCGCGCTGATCATCTTCTCCACCTTCAACAACCTCATCGGCGGCGTCTACATGGCGCTCATGGACCCGTACGGGCTCACGCTGTTCGACGCGCAGACCTGGGGCTTCGCGCTGGCCTTCGCCTCGACCGGCTTCCTGGTCGGCGGTGGCCTCGTCGCGAAGTTCGGGCTCGGCCCCAAGCCCATGCGCACCATGCTGCTCGTGGTCATCGCGATGGGGCTGCTGGGCTCGGTGTTCATGCTGCGCGAGTGGTGGCCGCTGTACGTGGTCGGCATGTGGGCGTACATGGCCCTGGTGCCCCCGGTCGAGGCCGCGGAGCAGACCATCATCCAGAAGGTCGTGCCCTACGAACGGCAGGGCCGCGTGTTCGGTGTGGCCGCGGCCATGGAAGCGGCCGCCGCCCCGATCACCGCGTTCCTGATCGCCCCGATCGCCGAGTTCCTGATCATCCCGTACATGGACACCCGCGAGGGCCAGCAGAGGTGGGGCTGGCTGCTCGGCGAGGGCGAGGCTCGCGGCATCGCGCTGATCTGCCTGTTCGCGGGGCTGATCATGGTCGTGGCCGCGACGCTGGCGTTCTTCACCCGGTCGTACCGCAAGCTCACCGAGCTCTACGCGGAGGCGCCGGAGCAGGAGATCGACCACGGCGACGCGGACGACGGAGACCGCGGCGATGCCGGTGCAGAAGTCGTGGCGGAGTCGTCATCGACCGAGTCGGACCGTGCCCGGCGCACCGAGGCTCCGCCCGTGGTCCCCGGCATACCGCCCGAGTCTCGCTGAGGGTCGGACGATTCCCCGAGCCCCGGACGATTCCCCGAGGTTTCAATGGGAGAAGCTCCGCAGATCGTCACTCCGTCGGCGGATCGTCCCGGAGGTAGTGTCAGTCGAGGTCGAACACCCGGTCGTTGAGGTCGGCGGCGTCCGTATCCCACAGAGTGAGGACCCGCGCGGCCAGTACCTCTGGATCGAGCGCCTTGGCCCGGAACACGACGGATGCCGCGCGCAGCGGCTCCCCGGCATCGCGCGCGGACTTGGCATACCCCTGGGCGACGGCCCGGGTCCACGCCTCGCTCGCCGCCTTCACTGCGGCGTAGTTCGCCCCGCCGGCGAGGGGACGCGCGACAGCCGTCGACGACACGATCGCGAACCGGCCCGCTCCCGATGCGCGGAGTGCCGCGTCGAACGCCCGGCTCGTCGCGCGAACGGCCTCGAGCGCGGGCAGCAGTGCGGCGAAATCGTCGTCCGACTGCCCGGCGAGGCCTCCGCCTCCGCGCCAGCCGCCGACGAGCGGGAGCACCGCGTCGACGGGGCCGATCTGCGCCGCCAGCACGGTCATCTCGTCGAGCGAGGTCGCGTCCGCGAGAAACACCTCCGCACCCGCATCTGCCAACGCCTGCAGCCCTTCGGGAGAACGGCCGGTCGCGATCACGCGAGCCCCCGCACCGTGCAGAGCGCGTGCCACCGCCCGGCCCGCCGCACTGGTCGCTCCTGCGAGCACCAGGGTGCGGCCGGACGGTCTCGATTCGATGACTTCATCCATGTCGCTCACTCTTCCGGTTCGGAGGGGCTTCTGCGGCCGGAACCCGCGGAGAGATCCGCAGAACAGGTTCCGGCCGCAGCGCGGTGCGCCCCAGCGTCACACTCGGAACGCGCGCAGTGCGCGCGTGGTCATCAGTCGTCCGTACCGCGGATGCCGACGGTCGATTCGATGACGGGCTTCATCTTCTTGTGGAGGGTCTCGAAGAACATCGACAGCGGGAACTCGTCGTCCATCACGGCATCCGTGTAGCCCTTCGGCGCCCCGGCGAGGATCTCGTCCGAGAGACCGCGAGCCCACTGCGATGCCGGGTGCGGGGTGAGCGTGCCGCGGACGAGCTCGTACGCGGCGAGCCAGTGCGCGACCTTGGGGCGGTCGATCGAGTGCCAGTACAGGTCGTCGATCGCGTCGCCGAGCGCCACGACGGCGTCCGGCACGGCATCCCAGTCGAAGGTGAGAGCGGTGTCGGTCCAGTGCAGCACGCCGCGCTGGTGCAGCCACGCGAACAGCAGCTGTCCGCCGACCGCGTCGTAGTTGCGGATGCGGGTACCGGTGATCGAGAAGCGGAAGATCCGGTCGAAGATCACCGCGTACTGAACGAGGTGCGCGTAGTCGTGCATCTCCTGTTCGGTCTCGGTGAGTTCTTCGCCGGCAGCGATCCGGGCCGCGAGCGCACGCTCGATCTTCACCGACTCGCGGAAAGCCGTCATGTCGCAGCGCATCTCCTCCAGTGAGTAGAGGAAGAACGGCATCCGCTGCTTGATCATGAACGGGTCGAAGGGCAGGTCGCCGCGCATGTGGGTGCGGTCGTGGATGATGTCCCACATCACGAACGTCTTCTCGGCCACCTGCTGGTCGTCGAGCATCGCGGCTGCCCGCTCCGGCAGGTCGAGGTTGGTGATCTCCGCCGCGGCGCGGGTGACGCGACGGTAGCGGGCGGCCTCGCGGTCCTGGAAGATCGCGCCCCAGGTGAAGGTCGGGATCTCGCGCATCGCGACGGTCTCGGGGAACAGCACGGCCGAGTTGGTGTCGTATCCGGGCGTGAAGTCGACGAGGCGCAGCGAGACGAACAGCTTGTTGCCGTAGTCGCCCGCTTCGAGCGCGGCGATGAACTCCGGCCAGATCGTCTCGACGATCAGCGCCTCGACCAGGCGGTCGCTCGAGCCGTTCTGCGTGTACATCGGGAAGACGACGAGGTGACGGATGCCGTCGACGCGGGTCTGCTGCGGCTGGAAGGCCATCAGCGAGTCCAGGAAGTCCGGCACGCCGAAGTCCTCGGATGCCCAGCGCTCGAAGTCGACCACGGACGCGGCGAGGTACTCGGCGTCGTGCGGGAAGGCGGGCGCGAGTGCGCGGATCGCGGCGGTGATCGCACCGACGAGCTCGCGGGCCTTCTGGTGGGTCGCTGAGCTTGTCGAAGCGTCCGGGATCGAGCCGTCCTTGATCTGCATCTCGCGGATGGCGATCGCGGCGTCCTTGAGCTGCGTCCAGGCGGCGGACTGATCCACATTCTGCGCCTGCACGGAGCCTGCCGAAGTGTCCTCGACGACCTCGGGTTCGCCGACGATGGCCTGAACAGCGGAACTGTTGGCGGAAAGAAGGGACATCGGGACCTCCGATCGGAGTCTTCAACGGAAAGATTCCGGCATATACGGAATCCTGACGATAATCTTACAGCCATGGATGATTCTGTCGACCGCGCGATCCTGACCGCGATCTCCCGTGACGGGCGCGCCACGCTCTCTCAGCTGTCGGAAGCCGTCGGCCTGTCGGTCTCGGCCGTGCAGTCGCGTCTGCGCAGGCTGGAGACGAGGGGAGTCATCTCCGGATATCAGGCGATCCTCGACCCCGAGCAGGTGGGCGCCCCGCTCTCGGCGTTCATCGAGATCACCCCGCTCGACCCGGCGCAGCCCGACAACGCCCCCGAGCTGCTCGAGCACCTCGACGCGATCGAGGCCTGCCACTCCATCGCCGGCGATGCGAGCTACATGCTGTTCGTGCGGGTCCCGTCGCCGCGTGCGCTGGAGGAGCTGGTCCGCGATGTGCGGCTCGCGGCGAACGTCAGCACCCGCACCACCGTCGTGCTGCAGACCTACTACGAGCACCGGCCGATCATCCCGGTGGGCTCGGCCGAGTAGCCGGGAGCGCGTCAGAGCACCGCGCCCACCATCGCCTCACCGAGTGGAGTGCGCAGGTGCAGCATCCGAGCGCCGTCGCGCTCGCTGCCGATCAGCCCCGCGTCTCGCAGCACGGCGAGGTGATGCGACGCGGTCGATATCGCGATGCCGGCTTCCTGTGCGACCTGCGACGTCGTGCGGGCGGTGCCCGCTCGGAGCAGGATGCCCGCTCGTGCCGGACCCAGCAGCGCGCCGAGCGCCTCTGTGGTCTCGGCGGCGTCCCGGGCCCAGCCGGCAGTGACGCCCCGGGCCGGGTAGAACAGCGTCGGTTGCGCCGGCGGCTCGGTGAGCACCATGCATCCCCAGGACGACATGACTGACGGCACCAGCACCAGGCCGCTTCCCCGGCAGTCGACCTGTTCACTGTGGCGGCGCAGCGAGACCCGGACGGCGCCTTCTCCCCAGGTCACCTGAGGGTGCAGGTCTCCGGCCATGGAGGCGATTCCGGCGCTCGCGATCGTGCGGGAGCGGACCGCGATGTCGGCGCGCAACAGGCGTTCGAGCTGTGGCCAGACGGGAGCCAGCGCGGCGTCCCATACCGCGGCCCAGGCGTCGGCGATCATCGAGCGCGCCCGTGCCGGCTGCCCCTGCATCTCGCCCAGCGCCTTCCGGCGGGCCCCGGTCGAGCGCAGCACCATCTTCCCGAAGTCGACGCGCATCGGACCGAGGGGTGCACCGCGCAGCTCGTCGAGCTCGGCCTCCGGCGTCAGGTCCCACCGCGGTGCGGTCGTCAGGAAGTCGGGCAGATACCCGTCATCGCCGACCACGGTCGTCAGCAGGGCGAACTCGTCTCGGGGCAGGCGGTCGCGCACGGCTCGCAGCCACCCCCACTGCAGCGGGTGCGCGGCGGGGCGCAGCAGCACTCGGACCGCGTGGGCCAGCTCGTGACCGGGGGAGATCCCGAATCGCACCGCCTCGACGTCGCCGGGGCTCAGGTGGAACTCGACGCGGTGGTCGGGGTGCTCGATGCCTTCGACCGGCGCGTTGTTTCGATCCACATCGAAACTCTAGGGCCGGCGCCGACGACTGTCGAGACTGAGGTCATGAACAGCACAACCCTTTCCATCCCGGTCGTCGCCGGCGCGGACATCCGCATCGGCACGGGCCGCAGCCGCAGGTTCGTCGGCGCCGAGCACGGCGCGGAGGTGTCGTACTTCTTCGTCGAGAATCAGCCCGGCGAAGGCCCCGGGCTCCACTGGCATCCGTATGCCGAGACCTGGGTCGTGATCGAGGGACTTGCCCGCATCACCGTGGGCGAGGAGACTTTCGTCGCCGGCGCGGGCGACACCGCGACAGGGCCCGCATACATCCCGCACTGTTTCACCAACGTGGGTGACGGGGTCCTCAGGATCATCGGCATCCACGCCTCCGCCACCATCATCCAGACGTTCCTCGACGAGGACTGAGTACCAGGAGCACCATGTCCTTCCAGGCATACCTCGACAACATCGAGACCAAGACGGGGCTGACCCCGCGACAGTTCATCGAGCTCGCGACGGAGAAGGGGTTCGACGCCACGACCAAGGCCACCCCGATCGTCGCGTGGCTCAAAGAGGACTACGGGCTGGGGCAGGGTCACGCGATGGCCCTCGTACACGTGATCACCAAGGGCCCGCAGATCAGCGCCAAGCACGTCGGCACGGGCGGCGCTCACTCCGACGCCTCCGACACGCTCTGGCTCGACGGCAAGGACAGCAATCCGAACCCCTGATCCGTCGTCCCGCTGAGGTCTGGCATCGGCCCGGCCAGTAGGATTCCCTGCGTGGCAGCATCCTCCCAGCGCAAGAAGAAGAATCGGTCCGCGAAGCACGCCCCGGCCCGTACCAGCGGCAACCCGGCGCGGCGTCCGGTCGTCGAAGCGGGGCCGGTCACTGCATCCGATTGGATCGGAGCCGCACGGCTGCGCACACTCCCGCTCGCGATCGCCCCGGTGATCATCGGCACCGGTGCGGCGCGCAGCACCGGTCCCGAATTCCACTGGGTGATCGCGCTCGCGTGCCTCGCCGTCGCGGTGCTGCTGCAGATCGGCGTGAACTTCACGAACGACTACAGTGACGGCGTCCGAGGCACCGATGCCCATCGTGTCGGTCCCGCGCGACTCACGGCATCCGGCCGGGTGAAGCCGCGCACTGTCCTGGTCATCGGACTGATCTTCTTCGCGCTCGCCGCTCTCGTCGGCCTCGCGATCGTCGTGCGCACCGGGCAGTGGTGGATGCTGGCGGTCGGTGCCGCGTGCATCGTCGCGGCCTGGTTCTACACCGGAGGCAAGCGCCCCTACGGCTATTACGGCCTCGGCGAAGTCTTCGTGTTCGTGTTCTTCGGGCTCGTCGCGACGCTCGGCACCACCTGGGTGCAGGTGTTCGAGCTGCCGCTGCAGGCGTGGCTCGGGGCGATCGCGGCCGGCCTGTTCGCGTGTGCCGTGCTGCTCGCCAACAACCTGCGTGACATCGACCAGGACCGCGAGGTCGGCAAGCGCACCCTCACGGTCTTGATCGGACGCCGCGCAACGCAGGTACTGTTCACTCTCTTCGTCCTGGCGCCGTTCGGGATCGCCGTGGCCATCGCACTGCTCTACCCGATCGCCTGGATCTCGCTCCTCGCGCTGCTGGCGGGGCTCCCTGCAATCGTGATCGTCTGGGCCTACCGGCAGCCGAGGGAGCTGGTCACCGCGCTCGCCCTGACGTCGCTGACATCACTCCTGTACGCCGGCGCCCTGTTCTGGGCGTTCGTCGGCTGACCTGCCCGGTTTGCCGTCCGGCTGAGCCGTCCCGGTTTGCCGTCCGGCCCACTCCCCGCCGCAGCCGCTGCCGCTTCTCGCACAACTTCGGAGATGTGACGCGACACCCCGAACGGGGTGCGGATGCCGCGGCGCGCCGTCGTCGATCTCCGAAGTTGTGTCGCGCCGGACGAGGCGGGAGCGCCGGACGAGGCGGGAGCGCCGGACGAGGCGGGAGCGCCGGACGAGCGGGAGCGCGGGACGAGGCGGGGGCGCCGGACGAGGCGGGAGCGCGGGGCAGGGGAGGGCGGTCAGGCCTTCGGGCCGTCGGTGGGGTCGGTCGCGTCGATCGCCTGGTCCTCGGCGTCGGCATCGGCCTGGCCGCCGGACGACCGGCTCTCGCGGCGCTCCGCGAGTCGGGCCGATGCATCGGTGAGCGGTGTGCGCAGGAACAGCATCGAGATGCTCATGCCGATGAGTGCGGCGAAGATCGCGGCGAGCCACCAATACTCGCGGAAGATCGGGAAGAAGAACCAGAGGATGGCGAGCGGGACGAGGAACGCCAGCAGCCGCAGCACGGTGTAGACGAGGAAAGGCGCGGGCTTCTTCACCCCTCCAGTCTACGTTCGCCGCGCGGGCCGCTCGGCGCCCGGGACCTCGATCCCCAGCCGAGCGAACGGGATGCCGCGCACGACCCGATGCCACGGGTGCTCCCCGAGCGACCAGAGCAGCCCCGCGTCGATGTCGAGCGCCAGGTCTTCGCAGCCGACCGGGAGGGGCACGTCGTCCCGCTCCAGTGCCGTCCGCGGCCCGCTCCACAGCGCCCCGGGTCGCAGGCCGTCGGACTGCGACACGAAGTGGCGGTCTCCCCAGCGCACGGCGCCCTGCATGCGGGGGATGCCGGGCGTGAACATGTGCTCCTCAGCGAATCGGCCGTCGGCGTCCTCGGGGATGGAGAACTCCCCGATCCGCCCGCTGTCGTCGATGCGGTGCTCGCCGATGAGCACACGCCGCAGGGGAGCGCCGCGCTCGTCGAACACCCGGCCCAAGTACGAGCAGCGCAGCGCGACGGGGTGCACACGCGTGCGGACGGCGACGAGTGCCGTGGTGCGACCGCGCCGAGGTTGCCTGCCGGCGATGCGCTGAGCGGTGGCGCCGCGGACCTCCCGCACATCGGCGAGGTCGAATTCCCAGATGCCCCGACCGGTCGCGGCGACGAAGAGTCGGTCGTCGAACCAGGCGAGTCCACCGGCGTGAATCGGCGCCGGCTGCAGCTCGCCGTCGTCGCCGGGAATGGCGAGCAGCACGTCGAGATGGCGCGAGCGCTCGAGGTCGACGAAAGTCACGCGGGAGGCGAGGTGCACGCCGTCGAGCTGCTGCCGGAACCAGCTCACCGCCAGGGTGCGTCGCCCCCGCCACTCTCCGAGGTCGATGCCCTGCGGGTACCAGCGTCGAGTCCAGGTGCGGGCGGTCAGCCAACGCAGATCCACCGTCTCGCGCTGCTTCCGTCGCACCGGACGCCATATCGTTCCGAACGGCCAGAGCATGCTCCCATCGTCCCCGATCGCACGCGTCGTCGCGAACACCGTCGCGACTCGCGTCCTGTATCTCGGCCTACGTACAGCTTCACGAAATGCGACATGTATCATGTTACGTGTCGTCGCGTGTATCTCTGGGGGGAGGGAACGCGACGACGCCACACGTCCCGAGTCCGGCTGATGGGGGCCAGCAGGGCTCGTGGCGGGTGGGGTCGCCATCGGTGGCCCTGCTCCCCGAACGCTCCGCGTTCGGCAGTGCGCAGCACTGGGAGGTGTGGCTCCGTTCGGGTACGGGGCCACACCTCACTGCCACCACGAGGCCGCGTCGTGTGCGGACACCGTTCGTTCACCTTCGCGTCGCCGTCCGGCAACGGCGACCTGGCACGATTCCGGAACACCGCCAGTCCCTGGAGTTCCGTGCGCACACCCCTCGTCACCGTCATCCTGCCCGCGAAAGACGCCGGCGAGTACATCGGGACGACGCTCGAGACACTCACCCGCCAGTTCGAGGATGCGTCGGCGCTCAAGCTCGTCGCGATCGACGACGGCTCGCGTGACGACACGGGAGCGCTCATGCGCGCGTATGCGGAGCGGCTCCCGCACGTCGAGGTCATCCGGAATCCCATCGCCCGGGGGCTCGCGACCGCCCGCAATCAGGGCCTCGAACGCGTCGAGGGCGACGCCTTCTGCTTCCTCGATGGTGACGACTGGATGCAGCCGCGCCGGCTCGAGGTGCTCGTGTCGCGGTTGCGCGAGTTGGACTGCGACTTCCTCCGCACCGACCATGTCACGGTCACCGGTACGCACCGGACGCTCGTTCGCGCCCCGCATCCGTGGCGCGAGCGCGTGGCCGTGCCGCGCGAGGCGATCCTGCCTGAGAACGAATCCACGATGGTCGACTATCCCTACGCGTGGGCGGGTGTCTTCCACCGACGTGTCCTCGACGACGGGCTGGCGCACTTCCCGGAGGGGCTGTTCACGGCGGAGGACCGGCCCTGGATCTGGCGGCTCCACCTTCGCGCTCGGTCGTTCGCGGTCGTGGACGCGCCCGCGCTGCTCTACCGGCGCGGCGTCGCGACGTCGCTCACGCAGGCGAGGGATCGGCGGCAGCTCGACTTCGCCCGGGCGATGGACGAGGTCATCGCCGTGGTCGAGGAGGACCCCGAGGCGGAGCGCTTCCTGCCGAAGGTCGTGTGGACCGCGCTCGCGCTCAGCTCCCACCACCTGGTGCGCGCTCGCCGCATGCACCCGCGGCTGCGTGCCGAGATGCGCGGCGGCATCCGGGACATGCTCCGTCGCCTGCCGGATGCCGAACTCGACGAGACCCTGACCCGCTTCGACGGGCCGCGCCGACGGGTGCTGGCGCGGGTTCTCCGGCAGGCGGGGCGGTCGGTATGACTCAGATCTTCGCGCTGCACAGCGCCTACGGGCTCGCCACAGCCGCCGCGGCGATCGACGCCGGCCTTCTCGGCCATGACGGTGGGGCGGAGCGCATCCTCGTGCCGTTCACCTCGAGCCGGGTGCCGGAGACGGCGGTCGGCATCGCGGACGACCCCGTGCTCGGACCGCTGCGCACGCGGTTCGATCGCGTCGAGCCCCTGGAGGAGCTGCTCGGTCCGCTGCATCCGAGTGGGTGGGAACCTGCCGAGGCCGACCTCCCGATGCTGGAGCGGCTGTTCGAGCGGGCGTGGCAACTCGATCCGCGAGACCTGGAGCTCTTCGTGCAGAGCCCCCAGGTCGCGCCCGCCCGCACGCTGATGGCGCTGTTCCCGCACGCGCGGATCACGATCGTGGGGGATGGGCTCATGACGTACTCGCCGATGCGCGTGCGGCTGCCGTATGCGGTCGCGGCGCGCATCGAACGAGTCGTCCATGCCGACGTGGTGCCGGGCGTGCGACCGCTCGTGGGTGCTCCGCAGGCCGGGGTCGTCCCGGTTCCTCCGGCCGCGTTCGCGGCGGTGCTGCGAGAGACGGATGCCGGAGGGCCAGGCGCCGATGACGACGTGCCCAGCGTGCTGGTCCTCGGCCAATACCTGTCGGCGCTCGGACTCATGACCCCCGCCGCGGAGATCGACCTGCAGAAGCAGTTGATCGACCGCGCCGCGCGATGGTCTCCGCAGCGCATCGTCTTCAAGCCGCACCCCGCTGCGCCGCCGTTGGTGACCGCGGCGGTCCGCGACAGGGCGCACGTCCACGGGATCGACTTCGTGGAGTATCGCGGCCCGCTCGCGGCGGAGCTGTTGGCCGAACGGCTCGACGCACTGGCCGTCGTCGCCGGGTTCTCGACCGCGTTGCCGACCGTGCACGCACTCTTCGGTCGGGAGATCGGGTCGGCGGGCAACGACCGGATGCTGGCAGCACTGACGCCGTTCGAGAACAGCAACCGGATCCCCGTGACCCTGGTAGATGCACTCACCCGCGACGATTCGCCCTACGGCGACTCCGCCCGACTGCAGCTGCTGATCGACGCGGTGGGCTATGGGATGCAGCCCGAGAACGCCGCCCACCTGCGCGGTCGCGCCGAAGAACTGCTGCGGGGCCTGGACCCGGTCGAGCGGGATCGGTACTTCGCGCCGCGACGGCTCGCGGAGCTGCGGCTGCCGGGGGCGCCGCGGGAGAGCGCCGCGCGTCGGGCGTTGCGCCCCGCCGGGGGAGTGGGCAGGGTCGAGGAGTGGCGGCTCAACGCCCTCGGCGCCCGGCGACGCGTCGGCCGTGCCTGGAAGGCGCTGCGCGGGCGATGACGATGACGATGACGATGACGATGACGATGACGATGACGACGGCGATGACGCGATGACGCGAGGATGAACGACATGGACGAGCAGCAGCCCCTCACGGTGGCGATCATCCCGGCGCGTGGCGGATCGAAGCAGGTGCCGCGCAAGAACCTCCAGCGCGTGGGCGGAGTGCCGCTGGTCGAGCGCGCCGTCCGGGCCGCGGCCGCGGCATCCGGCATCGACCTGGTCGTGGTGTCCACCGACGACGACGAGATCGGGGCGGTCGCTACCGCGGCGGGCGCCCGTGTCATCCGCCGCCCCGCTGCGCTCGCCGGTGACACCGCGACCTCGGAGAGCGCGATCCTGCATGCCCTCGACGAGCTCGAGGCGCAGGGCGAACGCGTGGAGATCGTGGCGTTCCTGCAGGCGACCTCTCCGTTCATCCTGAGCGACGCGCTCGCCGCGGCCGTGGAGGAGATCCGCGCCGACCGGGCCGACAGTGTGTTCGCGGCCCACGAGACCTACGGGTTCCTGTGGCGGGAGGATGCCGACGGGAGCGCGGTCGCGATCAACCACGAGGCGGCTCACCGCCCGCGGCGCCAGGACCGCGAACCGCACCACCTCGAGACCGGCGCCTTCTACGTGTTCCGCGCCGACGGCTTCCGTGAGAGCCGGCATCGGTTCTTCGGCAGGATCCGCATCGCGGCGGTACCGGAGTGGACGGCGATCGAGATCGACGATGCGGATCAGCTCCGGGTCGCCCGCGCTCTCGCGACCCTGCACGAGGTTCCAGGGCGCATCCCGGTGCGGGCGGTCGTGACCGACTTCGACGGCGTGCACACCGACGACACCGCGATCATCGATGCCGACGGCGGGGAGCGGGTGCGGGTCAGCCGCGAGGACGGGATGGGCGTGGCCCTGCTGCGCCGTGCCGGGGTTCCCCTGCTGATCCTGTCGACGGAGGTGAACCCGGTCGTCCGCGCTCGCGCCGACAAACTCCGCGTGCCGGTCCTGCACGGCATCGACGACAAGGAGACGGCGCTGCGCGATTGGGCGCACGAGAACGACGTGCCCCTCGCCGACATCGCCTACCTCGGCAACGACGTGAACGACCTCCCGGCGCTGCGGATCGTGGGGTGGCCCATCGCTGTCGCGAACGCGCATCCGCTCGTCATCGAAGAGGCCAGAGTCGTTCTCCGCCGCCGTGGAGGAGAGGGAGCCGTGCGGGAGCTGATCGAACGGGTGTTGTCGAGCTGACCGATGCCGGTAACCCGGTCGTCGCCCGGTGTTCATCCTCGCCCCGTATTCAGGAGGGAGGGGCTGCACCAGCGCTCGACGACCGGAGGAATCATGACTGTCAGCATCGGCTCACGAGTGATCGGCGGCGGGCGTCCTGCGTACGTCATCGCCGAGATCGGACTCAACCACAACGGCGATGTCGACATCGCGAAGAAGCTCATCGACGTGGCGGCCCGCGCCGGCGCCGACGCCGTGAAGTTCCAGAAGCGCACGCCCGAGATCTCCACTCCCGAGCACATGCGCGACGTTCCGCGTGAGACGCCGTGGGGTGTCATGAGCTACCTCGACTACCGTCGTCGCGTCGAGTTCGGCCGCGAGGAGTACGTCGAGATCGGCGACCACGCCACCATGCTCGGCCTCGACTGGTTCGCATCGCCGTGGGATGTGCCGAGCGTCGACTTCCTCGAAGACCTCAACGTGGTGGCGCACAAGGTCGCCTCGGCGAGCCTCACCGACACCGAGCTGCTCGTCCGTCTGCGCGAGACGGGCAAGCCCGTCATCCTCTCGACCGGCATGTCGACCATCGAGCAGATCGACCGGGCGCTGGACACGCTCGGCACCGACCGTGTGGTCCTCATGCATGCGACCTCGACGTACCCGCTCGAGCCTGAAGAGGCGAACCTGCGCGTGATCGCCACCCTGCGCGACCGCTACCCCGGTGTGCCCGTCGGCTACTCGGGACACGAGCGCGGCCTCCAGATCTCGCTCGCCGCCGTGGCGATCGGTGCGGTCGCGGTCGAGCGTCACATCACGCTCGATCGCACGATGTGGGGCTCCGACCACGCCGCCTCTCTCGAGCCGACCGGCCTCGAGCACCTCGTGCGGGACATCCGGGTGATCGAGCGGGCGACCGGCGACGGCGTCAAGCGCGTGTTCGACAGCGAGCGCGCGCCGATGGCGAAGCTGCGTCGCGTCTCCGCATGACCGACGCCCCCGGCATCCGCGTCGTCGCCATCGCGGACGCCGACTCCTTCGTGAAGTGGGCGGCATCCCTGCTGGGCTCGGTCCCGGGTCTGCAGCCGCACCTGCTGGTCGTGCGCACGCCGCTCACGGCCAGCGTCGAGCAGCAGCGCACCGCGCTCGCCGGCACGACGCTCGGACCCGACGACGTCACCCGCATCGGGTTCGCGGAGGCGGCGGACTGGCTGGCCGGGCAGCGACCGGACGTGGTCCTGCTCGCGGGGCGCGGACCGTTCGTGCGCCTGATGGGACGGGTGATCGACGCGCTGGAGCATCGACCGGTGACCGTCTCGGGCCTGCCGGGGATGGCGATCCCCGCGCAGCGCGGGGCGCTCGGCTATCGCCGTCACACCGACCTGCTGGTGGTGCACTCGCATCGCGAGGTGCGGGCGTTCGAAGAGCTCGGGCGGCATATCGGCGTGCAGACACCGGTTGCTCTCGCGACTCTGCCGTTCGCCCGGCGTCGGCAGCGGATGCTGCGCCCGGAGTGGATGCGGAGCGCCGCTGCTGCGGGTGGTCGCGGTGGCATCGCGGTCGCCGAACGCCCGGCGCCGACGGTGGCGGAACGACCTCCCGCGACCGACATCGTGTTCGCCGCGCAGGCGCTCGTGCCCGTCGGGAAGGACGAGCGCGCCGAGATCGCGGCCATGCTGGTTCGGGCCGCGGAAGCCGAGCCCGCGCGACGCGTGGTGGTGAAGCTGCGGTCGCGGCCGGGGGAGTCGGAGACGCACCTCGAACGCGAGCCCTACGCGGGGTTGCTGCCGTCGCGCCGGCCGCAGAACCTGGTGTTCTCCTACGACTCGATGTCCACCGCGCTGCAGACCGCGGCCGGACTCGTCACGGTGAGCTCGACCGCTGCGATCGAGGCCACTGCCCTCGGGGTGCCGGTGATCGCGCTCGACTCGTTCGGGGTGAGCAAGAGCTTGCTGAACACGGTGTTCGTGGGAAGCGGACTGCTCGGCGGCCGGAGCGAGGTCGTCGCCGGGCGGTTCCGGCATCCGCATCCGGATTGGCTCCGCGACAACTACTTCCATCCCGAGGCGGAGTCGACGTGGTGGGAGCGGGTCGAGCAGCTCGTCGCCCTGCGGCGCTCGGGCGCCTTGCCGGCGCGGCGTGTCCCGGCGGCTCGAGGAGGGGCCCTGCACGAGGCCTGGCATCGGGCGAGCGTGCTCGGGGCCGAGGACCGCACGGCGCGGGGGAGAGTGGCGCTCGCGATCGGCGTTCCCTCCACCCGCGCGATGGCCGCGGCCCGCGCGCGCCGGGCTCCGGCAGGCGGCGGCACCTGGTCTGACGCTTCGACCGACTACACGCTTGAGCCGAACCCGTTCGACGACTCGATCCGGCGCTGAGTCGGCCGACGCGACCAAGAACCAGACGAGGCCTGTTCCCGTCCGTGTGTCGAGCCGGGACACGCCGACAGTGCGCCGCTGCGTCTGGGTTTTGGCATCCCCACGCCGCGGCGCACCGTCGGGTCGAATCAGTTGCTGCGGCGGATGGCGCGCACTCCGACGATCAGCCCGACCACGGCGACCGCCAGTGCCGACACCCAGCCCCAGAGCACGGTCACATCTCCCAGGTCGCCGGCGAACAGCGCCCGCTCGGCCTGCACGACCCAGTTGACCGGATTGACCGAGGCCACGGCGCGCATCCACTCCGGAGCATCGTCGAGCGGCAACAGCATCCCCGAGAGGATCAGCAGCGGGAAGATCAGCGACTGCTGCACGCCCCAGAACAGCCACTCCCGGTCTTTCGTCGCCAGAGCCAGCGAGTACGACAGTGAGCCCAGGCCCACACCGAACACGGCCAGCAGTGCGAGTCCGATGAGAAGGCCGGGGATGTCGGCGGCGAAGCCGAACGGCCAGGCGATCAGCACGATCACGAGCGCCTGCACCACGATCGGCGCGATCTCCTTGAGAGCACGTCCGACCAGCAGCGAGGAGCGCGCGAGCGGGGCGACCAGGGTGCGCTCGTGCGAGCCGGTCATCATCTCGTACTGCAGGTTCGACCCGGTGGCACCGGTGCCGAACAGCACGATCATCACGAGCACGCCGGGCACGAACCAGGCCAGGGTGTCGCCGGCGGGCTGCCCCGAGTCGCCGATCAGCAGAGGAGCGAACAATCCGAGGAAGACCAGCGGCTGCAGCAGGCTGAAGATCAGCGTGAACGGATCGCGGAGCACGGGCTTGAGCTCACGCGTCAGCACATTCCGGGTGTCGCGCGCGAGGTTGGGGCGCACGAGGGTGTCGGTGGTGGTCATGAGAGGACTCCTGTCGTGCTGTTCGCAGAGGGGGTGGGGGTGTCGGCGGATTCGGATGCCTCGCCCACGGCATCAGCTCCTTCGCCGGCGTCGCGCAGTGTGCGGCCGGTGAGGGCGAGGAACACGTCGTCCAGCGTGGGTGGCACTCCGGTCGCTCGGCGCACGAGGATGCCGGCGGCGTCGAGCTCGCGCACGATCACCGGCAGCAGTCGGTCGCCGTCCGGCACGGCGAGCGAGATCGCGGCGTCGTCCACGCTCACCTCCGCGCTGCTGAGACGGGCCACCACGGCACGGGCGCTCGCCGCCTCCGCGGCATCCGAGAATCCGAAGGTCAGCACGTCGCCGGCCAGGGTCGCCTTGAGGGAGGCGGCGTCGTCGTCGGCGATGATGCGCCCCTTGTCCATGACCATCACGCGCTCGGCGTAGCGATCGGCCTCTTCCAGGTAGTGCGTGGTGAGGAAGACGGTGGTGCCGTGCTGCGTGCGCAGATCGAGGATGTGCTCCCACAGGTTCGCCCTGCTCTGCGGGTCGAGTCCGGTGGAGGGCTCGTCGAGGAAGATCAGCGGCGGCGCGTGCATGAGCCCGAGGGCGATGTCGAGCCGGCGCTTCTGTCCGCCGCTGAGCTGCTGCACGCTGCGAGTTGCGAAGGAGGAGAGGTCGAGCGACTCGATCAGCTCGTCGGCCCGCTTCGCGCTGTCGCGTCGCGACATCCCGTAGAACGCGCCCTGGCTGAGCAGCTCGTCGCGCACGCGCTGCGAGAAGCTGCCGCTCGTGAGCTGACCGACGTAGCCGATGCGGGCGCGCACCCCGGCCGCATCGGTGCGGATGTCGTGCCCCACCACTCGCGCGCTCCCCGAGGTCGGCGGGATGAGGGTGGTCAGCATCCGCAGAGTGGTCGACTTTCCGGCACCGTTCGGTCCGAGGAAGGCGACGAGTTCGCCGCGCACGGCGGTGAAGGAGACGTCGGTTACGGCGTGCACCGGCGTCTTCTTGACGGTGAAGACCTTGGTCAGGCCTTCGGTCTCGATGAGGGAATCGTTCATGGGAGTGAGCGTAAGAAAGCATGCGGACAGATCCTGTCCGCATCATCTGGCAATCTGGACGCATGACCGATACCACCTCGCGTGCTCTCGCTCTGCTCAATCTGCTGCAGACGCACCGGCACTGGCCGGGAACCGAACTCGCCAGCCGGCTGGGCGTCACCGAGCGCACGGTGCGACGCGACGTCGACCGATTGCGCGAACTCGGTTATCGGGTGGAGTCGACCCCGGGTGTCGCCGGCGGCTACCGCCTCGAGGCCGGGAGCGCGGTGCCACCGCTGCTGCTCAACGACGACGAGGCTGTCACGATGGCGATCGGGCTGCGCGTCGCCGCCACGCAGCAGCTCGTCGGCGGTCCCGAGGTCACCCTCACGGCCCTGGCCAAGCTCGAGCAGGTGCTGCCGTCGGCGCTGCGCCAGCGGGTGAACGCGCTCGCCGCGTCGGTGCAGGCGCCGTTGATCGGGGAGGGCCCCGTCGTCTCGCCGGCGGTGATCGGCGAGATCGCTCTCGCCACGCGCGATCATGAGCGACTCCGCCTCCGCTACGTGGATGGTGAGGGGCGGGAGAGCGTTCGCCGGGTCGAGCCGCACGCACTGGCGCCGGCCGGTCGCAAGTGGTTCCTGCTGTGCTGGGACCTCGACCGTGAGGACTGGCGCACGTTCCGCGTCGACCGGATCGTCTCGGTCGAGCACACGCGCGTTCTGTTCGCCCGCCGTGACATCACCGAGGAGGAGATCGAGGAGCTCGTGCTGATCGCGTCGTCCTGGACCCCGCAGAAGGTCGAGGGCGCCGCCGTGATGGACCTGCCTCTCGCCGAGATGCAGGACCGCTTCGGCCCCTGGTCGCAGGGCGCGACGGCCGTCGGCGAAGACCGCACGCGGTGGCCGATCGGCGGCTCGGACTGGCGCGAGACGATGTACGCGCTGCTGTGGATCCCCGAAGGCGTCGAGTATTCTGTCGCGCTCGCGGAGCCCCACCGGGCAGAGCTCCGTGAGGCGGTCGCTCGGCTGCTGCGCGCCCTCGACGCCCCGGATCCGGATGACGCCGGGTGACCGGCATGCGTCATCCTCAGACTCATAGGGTTATCCCAGGCAACGGTCCTGGCGGGTCAGATCACGGCCGGGTAACGTCATCCCCATCGCGGCGATCCGGGCGGTCCCGGGCCTCAGCTCATATCTGATGGCGTTGCGGGTTCGACTCCCGCCGTCGCGTCCAATTCAGGTCAGTCGGCGACCGTCGGGCGGAACCGTCAGCGATTCCGCCGCTTCGAACGGATCAGGAGCGCCTGCGAGAGCACCAGGCAGCCCATCGCGGCGACGGTGAACCACAGGGTCGGGCTCAGCACCTCTGTGAGGATCAGCACCGCGCACACCAGCCCGAAGAGGGCGCCGAAGAGGAGCAATCCCCACTGCAAACCGGTGCTGCTCTCGTTGCGTCGCATCCCTTCACCCTGCCAGCCGGGCGCGTCGATGTCGACCTGACGTGGCCTCGTTCGGTGTGGGCGACGGGATGCTTGCGCGCCGCCTCGCGCGCCCCTAGCTTTCGGCTATGACGAACGCATCCGGCGCAGGGCGAAGGACCCGAACATGTCGCGATTGACGCAGACACTGATCCCGCGGTCGCAGCGGCTCTCGGCCGAGGCGCTGGACGACGCCCTCAATCTGAGCGCGGGAGACACGCTCAGCAAGCGTTCCGGTTTCCTCATCATGCTCACGCTGTCGGGGGTCATCGCGATCGCGGGGGTGCTGACGGACTCGACGGCGACGGTGATCGGGGCGATGATCATCGCGCCGCTGGGTACTCCGATCCTCGGCATCGCCTGGGGGATCGTCACGGGGCATCTGCGCCTGGTGGTGTCCTCGATCCTGTGGGTCCTCAGCGGGGTCGGCATCGTCGTCGCGCTCGGGCTGGCGCTCGCCGTCTTCGTCGCGACACCGGAGAGCCTGTCGACCAACTCGCAGGTGATCGGGCGCACGTCACCGAGCCTGATGGATCTGATGGCCGCGCTCGCGACCGGGCTCGCCGGCGGCTTCGCGATGTGCCGGAAAGACCTCAGCGCGGTGCTGCCGGGTGTCGCGATCGCGATCTCTCTCGTGCCGCCGCTCGGGGTGGTCGGAGTCTGCGCGGGTCAGGGGCAGTGGCCCGAGGCCCTCGGCGCGCTCGTGCTGTTCCTCTCGAACGTCTTCGCCCTGGTGATCGCCGGAAGCATCGTGTTCACGATGGCCGGTTACGCCCGCGACCCCGGATCCTCACCCACCGCCAATCGACGCCGCGCCTACGCGATCGTCGCGACTCTGAGCCTCATCATCGCCATCCCGCTCGCCGCGAACTCGATCGCCTCCGTCGCCGTCGCCCGGTGGTCGGTCGAGATCCAGAACACGACGACCGACTGGCTCGACGGGGATCCGGATGCACACATCCACGGGGCCGTGCAGTGGAGCGGACTCACCGCCACGATCTCCCTCACGACCCCCGACGGGTCGACCCCGCCGCTGGACGAGCTGCGGGACGACATGGCGAAGGTGATTCCCTCGTACGTCGGGGTGATCGTCGATGTGGGGCAGGGGACGGAACTCGCCGTGCAGTGAGCGGGAGGGGGCGGCGAGGTGCACACGGGAAACAGAGTGGTCAGTGCATCGGGAACGCTCGATCGGCGTTCGGCCTCCGAGGACCTCGGAGGCCTTTTGCCTTTCCGGGTAGACCGTGAACCGCCCCTACAGCCCCAGCTGGTCCAGCCGTTCCTCGAAGCGCACCTGCACGTCTTCGGGCTCGTCGCCCTCGGCATCGGCCCAGATCGCGTCCAACTCCTTCTGCACGGAGTCGGGGAGGGCAGCGAACTTCTCGTCCCAGGCGGCGACGGGCGTCCAGTAGCCGACGACCTTGAAGCGGGTCGCGGGCAGGCCGAGTTCCTTGCGCAGGTACTTGCGCACGTCGCGCAGCGCGACGGTCTCACCGGCCACCCACACGTAGCCCTCGTCGAGCGGGAGTCGGTCGTCGACGATGCCGCGCACGAGCGGGCCGAGCGCGCTGGGACCGTGGCCGTTACCGCCGACCATCCAGGTGACCTCGACGTCGGCGCCGACCTCGAGCGGCACGCGGTCCGCCTCGCTCGGCACCTCGAGCACGACCCGGGTGCGCACACCCGCCGGAGCCTGGGCGATGATGCGCGCCACGGCCGGAAGCCCGGTGAGGTCGGCGACGAGCACCTGCCAGGTGATGCCCTCCGGCGGCGAGTAGAGACCGGTCGGGGAGTTCAGCCCGAGCACGTGACCCGGCTCCGCGCGGGCGGCCCACGGCCCCGCGACACCTGCCTCGTGGATCACGAAGTCGATGTCGAGCTCGCCGGCATCCGGGCGCACACCGCTGATCGTGTACGTGCGCATCGGTGCCTCGGGGGCGCCCTCCGGTGTCTCCCACCAGTCGCCCGCGGGCACGGGCAGCGAGACATCCTTCGGGTCTTCACCGTGCGGGAAGAACACCCGCACGTACTCGTCGCCGATGCCGGTGCTGAGGAAGTCGGAGATGCCGTCGCCGCCGAGCGTGACGCGGACCAGGGTCGGGGTGAGGGTGGTGGTGCTGCTGACGATGCCGCGGTGGATGCTCACGGAGTCTCCGTCTCTGTCGTGGGGGTCTGGCCCGTGGGGGTCTGGCCCGTGGGGGTCGGGGAAGGGGGAGTGCTGCGGGTCTGGGCGAGCCAGGAGTCGCGGTAGAGGCCCTCGATGGCGAGGAGCTCCTCGTGCGTGCCGCGCTGCGTCGGCCTGCCGTCGGCGAACACGACGATCTGATCCGCGGTGACCGCCTGCTGCAGCCGATGCGCGATGAGCACGGCGGTACGCCCCTCGCGCAGAGCCGCGATCGCGTCTTCGACGGCTTCGCGATGATGGAGCCCGACGTCGGCGGTGGCCTCGTCGAGGATCACCACTTCAGGATCGGCGAGGAACGCCCGCGCGACGGCGAGCTGCTGGATGCGTCCTTCGTCCAGCGGAACGGCGGACTCGGATGCAGCGCCTCCGTCCCGCTCGGCGACCATCGCGTCGACCGCCCACTGCGCTCCCACCGCCCGCAGCGCCGCCGCAATCTCGTCGTCGCTCGCGTCGGGGGCGACGAGCCGCAGGTTGTCGGCGATCGTGCCCCGGAAGTGGTGCAGCTCCTGGGACAGGTAGTACGGCGCCTCCGCACTCGACGCCAGGTGCACGCTGCCCGAGGTCGGTGGATGATGCCCGGCGATCACGCGAGCCAACGTGCTCTTGCCCGACCCGGACGTGCCGACCAGTGCGGCCGTGGTGCCCGGGGCCACCCGCAGGTTCACGTCGCTGATGCCGCGACCGGTGGTCGGGTAGTGGAACGTGACGTCGCGCACCTCGATCCCGTCGGATGCCTGAGGCGCGGCATCCGTCCCTCGCGCGACAGGGGCGGGCGCGAGGTCGATGACCCCGACGAGTCGCGCCAGTCCGATCGCCGCCCGCTGGATGTCGTCGAGCCCGAAGATCAGCTGCCCCACCGGGCCGAACAGGCGGTGGAAGAGCAGCGCGGCCGTGGTGACGGCTCCCACCGTGATCGCGCCCGCGGACTGCAGCAGGAACCCGACGCCGAGGATCGCGGCCAAGCCGACGAGCTCGCCGCCGTTGATCCACCGGAACAGCCGATTGGTCACCCGCACGCCCTCGATCTGCATCCGGATCGACGCCTCGGCGCGCTCACGGACCCGCTCGAGTGCAGGTTCCTGTTCGTTGAACGCGGTGAGCGTCTCGATCCCCTCCACGGCGTCGAGCACGGCTTGACTGCGGGCGGCTTCGCGCACCCGCACCTCGCGGAACACCACGCGCGACTTCCGCAGGAAGGCTCGGGTGCCGAGCACGTAGAACGGCGCGGAGGCGAGGCCCGCGAGCGCCAGCCAGGGGTCGAGAGCGGTCAGGGCGACCACCGAGACCCCGATCGCGAAACCCGCCGACAGCAGCGTCGGAGCGACGTTGCCGCCGGCTTCGGCCACGGCATCCACATCGCCGGTGACGCGGGAGAGCAGGTCGGCACTCTCGCCGTCGTCGACCGCGCCCACCGGCAGCCGCATCGCCGAGGCGAACACGTCTTCGCGGAGGGTGGCCAACATGTCCTGCACCAGACCCGTGAGCACGCGCACCGCCCACAGCATCACCACGGCTGCCCCGATCACGCCGAGGCCCGCACCGGAGACCCACCCGGCGATGGTCGTGAATCCCGCATCCGACGAGACGGCATCCACGATCCGGCCGAGGCACGCGGGCATGACGATCCCGAGGGCGGATGCCGCGAGGAAGAGCGCGGCGACCGCCGCCGCTCGACCCGGATGCTGCCGCAGCAGCCCGCCGACGACGGCCCGTACTCGGGCGCCGGAGGCGATCGGCAGCAGCGGTGCGGGCGAGGTCAGGTCACTCATGCGGAGCCTCGATCCGGGGAGAGGGGAGGTCGATGACCCGGTCGCAGGCACCGAGCAGCACGGGGGAGGTGGTGATCACGATCACGGTCTCGCGGTGTTCCGCGAGGGCGCGGGCGATGTGCGCCTCGGTGAGGGCGTCGACGGCCGAGGTCGGCTCGTCGAGCACCAGTACGTCGGCCTCCGCGTGCAGGGCGCGGGCGATGCCGATGCGCTGACGCTGTCCTCCCGAGAGTCGTCGTCCGGCCTCGCCGACCTGCGACTCCCACCCGCCGACCTGCACCACGGTGTCGTGCAGCGCCGCCATCTCGATGAAGGGCGGGTGCGCGGGCTCCTCCACTCCGTGACCGCGCACGGCCTCGCGCAGCGAACCGCTCACGATCGTCTGGCCGTGCGGCGGGGCGACGACCCGGCGGCGGTACTCGACGGGGTCCAGGTCGATCAGGTCGCAGAGCTCGCCATCGACGGAGACCGACACGAGGCCGCGCTCGGCGCGCGTGCGCAGGCCCAGCAGACGGGAGAGGGCGCGGGCCGTGTCGCTGTCGGGTGGACGGATGCCGAGCAGCTCCCGCTCGCGCACCTCCACGCGCGGGGACTCCGAGTCGGCACGGAAAGCCAGCATGACCTCGCCGGCCGGCGCTGCCGGGGCAGGAGGCGCGGCGGGCGGGTCGAGCAGGTCTTCGGCATCGATCACCTCGGCGAGGCGCTTGGCCGAGGCGAGCTTGTGGATCCAGTTGCTCGGGAAAGAGCCCGCATATGCGAGGTAGCCGCTGATGAACTGGGCGAGGCCGAGCACGGTCACCAGCTCGCCGACGCCGGTGCGGCCCTCTGCCGCGAACCAGGCCGACATGCCCGCGAGCGCGGTGGTCGCGACCGCGGCCAGGGTGCCGCTCACCGCCTCGTACGAAGCGAGGGACCGACCGGCGGCCGTCGCCGCACGGCGCGAGGTGTCGCTGGCCGCGACGTAGCGCCGCACAGCCTCCTCGCGGGCGCCGATTCCGACGAGCACCCGGAAGCCGCTCATGAAGTCGGCCGCGACCGCGCCGGCCTCGGTCGCCGCGTGCTGCTCGGCGAAGCCGCGACGCTCCAGCGGACGCGAGACCACCTGCATCACGAACATCATCGCGATGGTCGAGCCGAACACGACGATGGTCGCGACGGGCGAGATCACCAGCATCGCGAGTCCGGCCCCGATGATCGCGGCGATCGTGGAGCACTGCTGCGCGACCGACCAGGCGACTCCGGCCACGCGGTAGGTGTCGGAGGTGACGAAGGTGAGGGCCTCGCCCGGGGTGACCGTGCGGCGGGAGAGCCGAGGGCGCAGCATCCGCGACAGGGTGAGGTGGCGCAGCGCCTGCTCGCCGTAGCCGTAGATCGAGACCATGAGCCGGGAGGCTGCCTGGTAGCTCGCGGTCAGTACGAGGAACGTGCCCGCCAGTACGCCGAGCCAGAGCGCGAGGGCTGCGGGGTCGGCGGGGAGCACCGCGCGGTCGATCGTCGCTCCGATGAGGACGGGGATCGTGGCCTCGGCGAGGGAGTGAACGATGAGCAGCGCGGTCGCCCCGGCGAGGGCGGTGCCGCGCCCCTCGTCCTTCAGCGCGATCCCGAACAGTCTGCGCGGCGTGGATGTCACGGCGTCCGCCGTCCGAGCGGCAGCACCAGCGGGGTTCCCGAGACCGGGTCGGTGATCACACGGCACGGAAGGTCGTACACGGCCTGGACGAGCTCGGCGGTGATGATCTCGCGGGGATCGCCCTGCGCCATGATGGCCCCGTCGCGCATCGCCACGAGGTGCGTCGCATAGCGGGCGGCGTGGTTGAGGTCGTGCAGCACGGCGACGAGCGTCGTGCCGTCGCGGTGCAGGTCGGCGAAGAGCTCCATCAGGTCGATCTGGTGCGCGATGTCGAGGAACGTCGTCGGCTCGTCGAGCAGCAGGTGCTTGGTCTGCTGGGCGAGGGCCATCGCCACCCACACCCGCTGCCGCTGCCCGCCCGAGAGCTCGTCGACCAGGCGCCGCGACAGGTCGGTGACCCCGGTCGCGGCCATCGCCTCGGACACCGCGCGCTCGTCGGCGCTGCTCCAGGTGCGCAGGGCGCTCTGGTGTGGGAAGCGTCCGCGCCCGACGAGGTCGGCGACCGTGATGCCGTCGGGGGCGATGGACGATTGCGGCAGCAGCCCGAGTTTGCGGGCGGCCTCCTTCGGCTTGAGCGAGCGCAGCTCATCGCCGTCGAGGAGCACCGCACCGGTGGTCGGGCGCAGCAGCCGGGCGAAGCCGCGCAGCAGGGTCGACTTGCCGCACGCGTTCGGCCCGATGATGATCGTGAACGAGCCGTCGGGAACCTCGAGCGACAGGTCGGAGATGATGGGGGTCTCTCCGTAGCCCAGCGTGATGTCGCGGGCCAGCAGCGAAGCGGTCATGGGTGTTCCTTTCAGGTGCGGCGCGTGTACTGGGCGGCCAGCAGCCAGGCGAGGTAGAGACCGCCGACCGAGACCGTCACGACGCCGACCGGCACGGCGACGAGCTGGGCGACGGCATCCGACACCACGACGAGGGCGGCGCCGGTCAGCATCACGGGCACCGTGCCCATCGGGGTGTTCGAGCGGGTGAGGCGCTGCGAGATCTGCGGGGCCGCGAGGGCGATGAACGAGATGGGGCCGGCGGCGGCGGTGACGAGCGCGACCAGGGCCACGCCGAACACCATCGCCATGAGTCGGGTGCGGCCGGGGCTGATGCCCAGGGCGGTGGCCGCGTCGTCCCCCATCTCCAGGACCGGAAGCGTGCGGGCGAGGGGGAGGGAGAGCAGGGTGACGATCGCGAACACGATCGCCGCCGGGATCAGCTGGTCGAAGCCGAGCGAGGCGAGCGAGCCCGCCCCCCAGGTCGCGGCCATCATCGCCTTCTCGACGCTGACCGAGATCAGGATCCACGAGGTCAGCGACCCGAGCCCCGCCGAGACGCCGATGCCGACGATGATCAGGCGGAACGACGACATGGTGTTCTTGTTGGCGAGCACGTAGACGAGCAGGGCGGTGAGCAGCCCGCCGACGAGTGCTCCGGCCGCCTTGAACATGTAGGTGTTCAGCTCGAGCACGATCATCACGAGCGTCACGCCGAACTGGGCGCCGATCCCGAAGCCGATGATGTCGGGGGAGCCGAGCGGGTTCCGGGTGAGAGACTGGAAGATGCCGCCGGCGAGGGCCAGAGCCGCCCCGCACAGCACCGCGAACAGCACCCGCGGGAGTCGCCACTCGAAGACCACCTGGCGGATGTCGGGGTCGGATGCCGGGTCGACGATGGCTCGGAGTACCGAGGCGAAGTCGACCTCGTAGGCCCCGATGGTCATCGAGGCGAGGCCCGTTCCGACGATGACGACGACGAGCACGACGCTGACGACGACGGAGCGCACCGGGATCAGCGCGGCGATGCGCCGGGTCTCGATCCGGATCAGGCGACGGCCGTGATCGACCGGGGCGAACTCGGCGTGCGCAGTGTCGAGGTCGGGCAGCGTGACCGGCTTCTGGTCGATGCTCACAGTCCGCTCACCCGCTTCCGGCGCACGAGGATGATCAGGATCGGGGCTCCGAGCAGGGCCGTCACGATGCCGACGCGCATCTCTCCGTTCGGGAGCACGATGCGGCCGAGGATGTCGGCGAACAGCAGGAACGCGGGGCCGATGATCATCGAGTAGGTCAGCACCCAGCGTTGATCGGGACCGGTGAACCAGCGGACGATGTGCGGGATCATGAGCCCGACGAACGCGATGGGGCCGGCGGCGGCGACGCTGGTTCCGGCCAGCAGGGTGACGGCGATGATGACGAGGATCCGCGTTACGCGCACTCGCGCGCCGAGCGCCTGCGCCAGGTCGTCGCCCAGGGCGAGGGCGTTCAGCGAGCGCGCGCACAACAGGCCGATCAGCAGACCGATGGCGATCAGAGGCGCCGCCCACGCGAGCTGATCGAGGGTGCGTCCGCCGATCGAGCCGACGCCCCAGAACCGCATGACCTGGAGGGTGCCGAGGTCGCGCAGCACGATCGCGGTGGTGAATCCGGTGAAGGCCGCACCCAGGGCGACTCCGGCGAGGGTGAGCTTCATGGGGGTCGCGCCCGACGCTCCGAACGAACCGAGCACGTAGACGAGCAAGGTCAGGGCGAAGGCGCCCGCGAGGGCGAACGGCACGTAGGCGCCCGGAGCCGTCAGGCCGAGCACGCCGACGGCGAAGGTGACGGCGAAGGAGGCACCGGCGTTCACGCCGAGGATGCCGGGGTCGGCCAGCGGGTTGCGGGTGAATGCCTGGATGAGCCCGCCGCACACGGCGAGGGCCGCGCCGACGACGATGCCGAGCAGAGTGCGTGGCACCCGCAGCTCCATCACCATCAGATGCAGCGGGTTCTCGTCATTGTAGGAGAACAGGGACTGGAGCACGGTGAGCGGGTCGATTGCGCGGCTGCCGATCGCGAGCGAGGCGATGACGGCGACCACCAGCACCACGGCGGAGACGAGGAGTCCCAGCACCAGCGTCCCGTTGCGGTGCGGGGAGTCGTCGCTGCGACTCCCCGCACCCGTTTTCGAGACGTCCGTGCCGCCTTGCGTCGCCAGGGACATCTCGCGGGTCACTTCCCGTCGATGGTCGGCTCGCCCTGCAGTGCGGCTGCGAGGTCGTCGACGTACTTCGGGAGGATGTACTTCAGCGACAGCACGGTCGGCGCGCTGATCGCGGAGGCTTCGGCATCGTTCGCGTAGATCACGTAGGACCCGTCGGCGATCGGCTCCCACCGGGAGACGACCTTGTTCTCGACCGTGTAGGTCCCCTCGTCCGCGCTGCCTCCCCAGGCTGCGAACAGGTCGGCCTGCACGTCGTAGAGGTTCTCGAGGCTGACGCCCGTGTACCAGTTGTCGCCCTCGGCGCTCGCGAGGAAGCTGTCCATCGCCGAGGTCGAGGTGAAGCCCAGCGCCTCGGTGATGCGCACACGCGGGTCGTACTCGAGGTAGACGCCGAGGTCGGTGCCGCCCTCGTTCAGGGTCAGGCCCCAGACGAAGGTCTTGTCCTGGAACTCGGGGTGCTCGCCGGAGAGGGTGGTGATCTGCTCCTCGGTCTCGGCGATCAGCTCCTCGGCCTTCGCATCCTCGGACAGGGCCTTGCCGACCGTGCGGGTCATGCCCTCCCAGGTGCCCGGGTTCCACGGCCCCTCGATGTACGGCACCGTCGGGGCGATCTCGCTCAGCCGCTCGTACTCGATGTCGGTGACGCCCGAGTAGAGGCTCAGGATCAGGTCGGGCTTGAGCTCCTTGATGGCCTCGTAGTTCGGACCGTCTTCGACGAAGGGGATGATCTCGGGGGTCTCGCCGTACTCCTCGGTGACGTAGTCCTCGAACCAGGGCTGGTACCCGCTCTCACCCGCGCCCCAGACCTCTTCGATACCGACCGGGTTGGTGCCGAGAGCCGCGACGATGTCGGGGGTCATCCAGCCGAGGGCGACCACGCGCTGCGGCTTCTCGGGGATCACGGTCTTCCCGTGGCCGTGCTCGATGACCACGCCGTCCGTCGCGGCGGAGGCGGATCCGGATTCCTCCGGGGCCGATGAGCACCCCGCGAGGGTGAGGGCGGCGGCGAGGGCCGCGGCGACGAGGGCCGAGCCTCGGCGGATCTTCGGGCGCGCAGAAGCGTGCGACATGGTTCTCCTTCGGGAAGGGGGGAGGGGTGTGCCGCGTCGACGCGGCGAGAAGTTAGGTAAGCATGCCCTAACAGAACGATGCTAGAACGCGAATGCGTCGCTCAGTGTCGCGGGAGCGACGACTTGTGTCGCAGAACCGACAACGACGGCCGGACGCGCCGTGGGGCGTCAGCGCCAATACAGCTGATGGGCGGCGTCGGCCTGCACGCGTGCGACGTGCTGGCGGGGCGTGAGCCCGAAACGTTCCTTGAACGCGGCGGAGAATGCACTCGTCGTCGCGTAGCCGCAGCGATGGGCGGCGGCGCCGATGGGGGTACCGTCGACGATCAGGCGCGCGCCGAGAGTCATCCGCACTCCCGCGCGCCACCGCCCGAAGCTCATGCCGACGTCGTTCTGGAAGATGCGCAGGACCGTGCGCTCGTGGAGCCCGTGCGCCAGGAACAACTCGACGGCACCTCGCGGATCGCCGGGGTCAGCGAGCACGGCCTGTACGAGCGGGGCGACGCGCTCGTCCGCGGGGATCGGCACCTCGCCCCATTCACTCGCGGCCTCCGGCAGCGGCTGCTGCAGCATCTCGATGAGCACTGACTGGATGCGCACGCGCAGGTCGGTGGGCATGTCGTTGATGCCGAGGTGGAGGAGCATCTCCTGCACCGCACGCGGCACCAGCACGCGGGTGATGTCGTCGATCGGGGTGAGCAGGGCCGAATCCGGGATGTACGTGTAGCACCCGGTCGAGTCGGGCTCATGGTGGGCGGTGTGCGGGGTGTTCGCGGGGATCCACACCCCCTGCCCCGGGGCCAGGCGCCACCGCGCGTCCTGCAGATGAACCCACACCGTGCCGCGGTAGCACCAGGCGAGCATCGGATCGGCATGGCTGTGTGGAGGAGAGAGCGGGCGGGGGCCGGTGTCTTCGGCGGTGACGACGCCCGTGCCCATCAGGTACGGCTCCGCCACGGTCGACGGATACGAGGGGCTCGCCGCCCAGTCGTCCTGCCGGTATGAGTTCATTCGCGCTCCGTGTGAGGGCCGCGTGTGCCGCCGCGGAGTGGATGCCGCGCGGCTCGCCGTACCCCGCAATGCTAGCCGGGCTGCAGCGGTCGGCATCGTGAGGCCCGATGATGGAGGTATGCCCTCCGCCCATCGTCCCGGTCTGCGGGTCTCGTCGGGTCTCACGATCCCCGAGGCCGAGCTGTCGTGGCGCTTCTCGCGGTCATCGGGCCCGGGAGGGCAGGGGGTGAACACCGCCGACTCGCGCGCGGAACTCGTGTGGGACGCGGCGAACTCCGCCGCACTCACTCCGTATCAGCGCGAGCGGCTCCTCGATCGGTTGAGCGGGCGCCTGGTCGACGGGGTCTTGACGATCGCCGCGTCCGAGCATCGTGCGCAGCTGCGCAATCGGGATGCGGCGCGGGATCGGCTCGTCGCGCTGGTGGCCGAGGCGCTGCGGCCGCCGGCCCCACCGCGGCGTCCCACCAAGCCGAGCCGTGGTTCGAAAGAGCGGCGACTGAAGGCCAAGCAGCGCCGCACCGACGTCAAGAGTCTGCGCCGCCGGCCCCGCGAGGACTGAGGCGCCGCCGCTCGCCGGATCACCGCGCCGTCAGAGGGTACGCCAGTCGTCGCTCGAGATGCTCGCTCCAGCCTGCGGCCCCATCTGCAGCATGCCGCCGTCGACGACGAGCGATGTTCCGGAGATGTAAGCCGCCTCCGGTGACGCGAGGAACGCGATGAGCGCGGCGACCTCGCGGGCGTCGCCGGGCCGCCCCAGGGGGATGCCCGGTCGATGCTCGGTGTGCGGGTCGGTGTCGGTCTGGCCGGTCATCGGGGTCGCGATCTCGCCCGGCGCCACGCTCACGGCGCTGATGCCGTGGGCGCCGAGTTCGAGTGCGAGATTCTTCATGAGTCCGTCCAGGCCGTGCTTCGCCGCGTCATAAGCACTCGAGCCGACCATCGGCTGGTGCGCGTGCACGCTCGTCACCGAGATCAATCGGCCACCGCGCTCCGCCGCGACCATCGCCCGCGCCGCATGCTGGAGGCAGATGAACGCGCCCGTGAGATCGGTGAGCAGCACGCGGTTCCAGTCGTCGAGGGTGAGATCGAGGAACGGTGTGCTCACGCCTGCTCCGGCGTTGTTCACGAAGACGTCGATACCGCCCAGCTCCACGATCAGCCCGTCGATCACCTCGCCTGAGCGCGGGATGTCAGTGACGTCGAGCTGTGCGACGACGGCGCGGGCGCCGTGGGTGCGCACCTCTTCCGCAGTCTCCTCCGCGCCGGCGCGGTCGGAGTGCCAGGTGACGCCGACGTCGATCCCCGCCGCGCCGAGCGCCACGGCGGTGGCACGACCGATCCCGGAGTCCGCCGCCGTCACGATCGCATGCCGGGGCTTCCTGTCGTGGTGGGCTTCGAGCATGTCCGCCTCCTCGTCGTTGTCCGGTCGACGGTAGGCGCAGTGTTCGTGCCGGGCGATCGGGTTGACGGAACGGATCCGCGACGCTAGCCGCGTCCGTTCCCGCGGAGGGCTAGATCAATTTCTCGAGCCGATGGTGATCATGCCTCGGGCTCGGTGATGGCTGCCTCGATCGGGCCCCACCCGCTGTCGAGCAGCCGGAAGCCCGCATCGACGGTCGCGAGGGGGTCGTCGCTGTCATTGACGAGCAGCTGCATCTGCAGCACGAACCGGGCGTAGACGCGGATCTCGGCCATCGGCTCGGCGAGACCGAGTTCGTCGGCGATGGCCTCGGCGAGGGCATCCTCGTGCCGGAGCCACATCTTCGCCGCGTAGTCGCGCAGTGCCGGGGTCTCGTTGAGGAAGCGCATGAAGATGCGCGTGACGTCGTTGCCGTGCTCATCGACGTTCGCGCGGAGCTCGGCGGCGTAGAAGTCGTGGATCGCCCGGTTGATCGTGGTGCCGGCCGGCCGGTCGCGCACGGCGGCCACCAGCCGGTCGCGCTGCTCGTCGTCCTCGTCGAAGACGAGGGCTTCCTTCTGTGGGAAGTGGGCGAAGACGGTGGTGGGGGAGACATCGGCGGCGTCGGCGACCTCGCGGATGCTCACGTTGTCGAAGCCGCGCTCGAGGAACATCATCGTCGCGACGTCGGAGATCGCCTTGCGGGTCGCGGCCTTCTTCCGTTCGCGGCGCCCGAGGGGCTCTGGGGTCCTCATGCTCCTCACTCTATCGTGAACCGACCACAAAACTGGCTTGACACCAAAAGTGGTATCGCTACACTTTCGGTATGACTTCACCCAACACCCTCACGCGTCGGGAACAGAACCGCGCCTGGATCATGCTCATCGTGCTGACGATGCTGACCGTCATCGGGATGACGGTCGTCCTCCCCGTCCTGCCCTTCGTCGTGCTGCAGTACGTCTCCCACGAGAGCGACCTCGCCATCTGGGTGGGAGTGCTCGAGGCGATCAACGGTCTCTGCGCCTTCCTGGCTGCTCCGTTCCTCGGGCG
Source organism: Microbacterium sp. NPDC055988 (assembly GCF_042269505.1). Lineage (NCBI taxonomy): Bacteria > Bacillati > Actinomycetota > Actinomycetes > Micrococcales > Microbacteriaceae > Microbacterium > Microbacterium sp. NPDC055988. Next base: position 288,142 of record NZ_JBHJXY010000001.1, on the reverse strand, counting down.
CCTCTCCGACCGCTTCGGCCGTCGACCCGTCATCATCGTCGCCGCGTTCGGGGCAGCGTTCTCGATGGCGCTGTTCGGCATCGGCGGTGCGATCTGGGTCCTCGTCCTCGCGCGGGTCATCCAGGGCCTGACGGCGGGCGACCTCCCGGCCCTCTTCGCCTATCTCGCCGACATCACCCCGCCCGAGCAGCGTGCCAAACGCTTCGGCATCCTCGGCGCGCTCTCCGGCATCGGCACCATGATCGGTCCGGCGATCGGTGGACTCCTGGCCACCGTGAGCCTCGAGCTGCCCGTCTTCCTCACCGCCGCCGTCGCCCTCACGATCGCGATCCTCAGCATCTTCCTGCTCCCCGAGAGCCTCAAGCCCGGCAACCGCATCACCACGATCACGCTGCGCGACGTGCAGCCGTTCGCCGTCTTCAAGGACGCGTTCGGCCGCAAGGAGCTGCGCGGGCTCATGATCGGCTTCGGACTGCTCGCTCTGCCGTTCGGGTTCTTCGTGAACAACTTCAGCGTGCTGGCCCTCGACTCGATCCAGTGGGGCCCGACGCAGATCGGACTCCTGACCGCGGCGGTCGGCATCATCGACATCCTCATCCAGGGCGTGCTGCTGGGTATCCTGCTCCCGCGCATCGGTGAGCGCGGAGTGATCGTGAGCGGCATCATCGCGCAGATGATCGGTCTGGCCGCACTCGCTGTCGTGGCATCGATCTTCGCCCAGCCGTGGGTGTTCATCGTGGGCGCCCTCATGCTCGCCGCGGGCCAGGGCGCGTCGCAGGCCGCGATGGACGGTGCCATGTCGAACGCCGTCGGCGACGACGAGCAGGGGTGGCTCGGCGGTGCCACCCAGTCGCTGAACGCGGCTATGGGCACGGTAGCTCCGCTCATCGCGGGTGGACTCTATGCGCTGGTCAGCCCCGCCGCCCCGTACTGGCTCGGCGTCGGGCTCATGATCATCGCCGTGATCGTCGTCAGTCGCGCCCACATCGCGAATGCCGCCAAGCGTCCGGCGCACGACACCACCGGCGGTGAGGTCGAGTTCGCGGATGCGGTGGGCTGACGGAGCAACTCGTCAGCGGAGTCGGACTGACCCGCGACGCGCGTCAGTCCGACTCCGGTGCGTTGGCCCCCGGGCGCGGGAGTTCCCGCAGTCGCGCGATCGCGGCGAGCAGTTCCGCCGGCGAGGTGCCGAGGTCCCCGAGAGCCTCGGCAGCTGCCGCACTGAATCCGCCGGTATCGATGGGCAGGCGGGCGACGTTCGTGACGAGCGCCTTCTCGTTCGTGATCCAGTTGCCGGCGGCCGCATGCCAGGCGTGCGCGGTGAGCATGGTCGTCGTTGTCCCGCACAGTGCCACATAGGCGACATCACCGGACTTCGCGCCCTTCATCGCCGCGTTCAGCAGGAAGTCGACCTGCCAGAGGTTCGCGAGGAATGCATCCCTCAGCGCCTCCGGGTAGGGGGTCACGCGGCGGGCTAGATCGACCAGGAGCCCTTCCGGATCGCGCAGCGGCACGCTCGTGGCGACTTCGCCGGCATAGGCGACGTCGAGGAACCCGAGCGGATGCCCCGGCTGGGCGTGGAAGGCGAACTCGCCCCTCGCGGCGCGAGCGCACTGCTCCGCCACCCGGTCCACGTCGCGGAAGATGAGGTCGACCGGCACGCCGTCGACGGTCAGCCAAGCGCCGCCGTCGACCCACGGTCCCCATCCGCCGCGTTCGGCGACCTCGACCGAGGTGCCCGTCCAGCTGCTCGCCAGTCGGGCGATCCCCGCGTGGTCGACGTCCGCGTCGACGTAGAGACCCAGATCGATGTCGGAGTCCGGCCGGTGTGTACCCCGAGCCCGGCTGCCTCCCAGCGCGACGGCACGCACACCGGGCACGGCGGAGAGTTCATCGGCCATCGAACGGAGGCGTTCTTCATCGAGCATGTCAGTCCTTCCCGCCGCCCCGCACGAGTTCGAGCCCGGCCCCCGCGAACTGCCGCAGCGTGGCATCCGGCAGGAACGCCCGCGTGAGCGCGCCGCCGATGCGGGTGAGGTCGCTCTCGTCGCGGAACAGGAGGTACATGGTCTCGTAGCGCGGGTGGAACTTCTGCTTGAAGCGGTGCAGCGAGCCGAAGCCGTAGACCGGCTCCAGGGCATCCGCGAGGCGGTCACTCAGCGCGGCGATCACGCCGGCGTCCGGCGGATAGTCGTGGGCGAGGGGAGCGCCGGAGAGCGACATGATCTCGGCCCCCTCCTCGGAGAACTGCTTGGCGGAGGAGCCGATGAGGTATTCCATCACCGGGCCGAACCCGCCGTCGCGGCGGCGCATCAGATCGAGCGTCCACCCGCGCACCGCGCCGTCGCCGCCGTACACGGGCAGCCACGAGAGGAAGCCATCGATGTCGCCGTTGGGTGCGACGGCCAACGCGAGTCGCACCTCGGGGTCCTCCGCCTCATCGAGCGTGCCGAGGGTGAAGCGCATCTCGGGCAGATCCTTGTCGCCGACCCAGGCCTCGGAGATCGCACGCAGCTGCTGCTGCACGCCCCACGACTCGGACTTCAGGTGCGTCATCCGGAAGGTCATGTCCTCGCGGCCGGCCTTGTTGAGCGAGGTCCGCACCGAGTTCCACCGCTTGCCCGTGAACTCGAGCCCCGGCAGGTCGACGATCGTGTCGTCGGCCACGACGATGCTGCGCCAGGTCGAGGGCGCCGCGGCGCGTGTGGCTTCGTCGGCGCTGAAGAAGCACGGCACGAGACCCGCCTGCTCGGCGGTGCGGATGAACTCCGTCACGGCCTCGGCGCGAGCGTCCGCCGGTCCGATCGGATCCGCCAGCGCCAGGGCGACGCCGTTGCGCCGCTGGTACGCGACCATGCCCCCGGTCACGCGCGCGTAGCTGTTGCCGTCCCAGGTCGTCATCCACGACAACGTCCCTCCGCCATGCGTGCGCAGCTCCTTCTTCATGTCCTCGGCCGCGGGGGAGGGCTGGATGCCGAGCTTCGTCTTGCGCCGGGCCCTGAACGCCCGGCGCACCCAGATGAGGTAGACGAGGATCAGCAGCCACAGGAAACCGCTTGCGAGCGCGAGCTCCGTCTCGCCGTCGATGCGCGTCTCCAGAGCTGCTTCGCTCGTGCTGATGATGAGTGCCAGGATGAGCGCCGCCCCCAGCGCGTTGAGAGAGCCGAGGATGATCGCCAGCACCCACGACCAGCGCCGCCCGCGCCGCAGTCCGTTCGTTATGAGGAGAATCACTGCCGCGTCGATCGCGGTGTCGATGAACCCGCCGGAGACCGGCTCCGTCGGTCCGAAGGGCCCGTCCGTCGGCACCAGGATCGTGATGATCTCGACGGCGCCGAGGACGAGGATCGCGATCACGGCGATGAGCCTCTGCTCGCGGACCGTGGTGTGACGCACCCGGAGGGTGCGGTCGGCGACCAGGATCAGCAGCACGGCCAACAGGTGCTCGAGGTCGGCGAGCTTGCCCCAGAACAGCATCGCGATGAACACGAAGCCGAGCAGGATCAGCCAGCCGCGAACCCGCCACGGCGGGCGGAAGAGGCCGACGGCTGCGGCGATGCAGGCCATGGTCCCACCGGATGCTCCGACGTCGAGCGCCTGTGCCTGGGTCGTGGCCCACTCCCAGGGGAACTGCGAGAGCACGAGGAGCAGGAGCGCGGTGGCGAAGATCGCGAACAGCTGACCGATCCAGTAGTAGGCGAGTGCCACGCGCGATCCGCGTCGGAACTCCAGGTATGCCATGCCCCAGAAGCCGGCGATCGTGAACAGGTAGACCCACGGCTGGTTCACGAAGAAGGTGCCCGTCAGCGGCGTCCACCACTTGCCGTCGACGAGGTTCGGCAGGCCGTAGGCCACGGTCTGGAACAGCTTCGTGTCCTCGAACGGCGCCCAGAGCCCGCTCCAGGCCACGCCGACGACGAGGATCAGCAGCACCATGGTCAGCGTCGCCGGGATGCGGCGGACGACGGCGATGGCCGGGTGGGGCGTGGGGGAGCGCTCCTCAGTCATGCGCTCAGCGTAGCGATGGCGTTCACGCGCCGGGAGTGGTGCGCCGCGGAGCGTAGTGACTCCACGCTCGACGGAAGCCGAATCCGCCGAAGAACATGAACCCCGCGGCGTACAGCAGCCCGGTGGCGACGCCGACACCCACCGCCCACCCCAGGGCCCCGCCCGAGGCGACGACAGCACAGCCGATGAGCAGTCCGGCGACGCACGCGTTCACGACGATCAGCAGCATGACAGAGCTGCCGAGGAGGATGCTCACGCTCCGGCGCCTGAGAAACGAGTAGGTCTGCTTCATCCCGGCTGGATCGTCATACGTCGACGCCAGGAAGATCTCCTCGACCTGCGGATCGAGATCGACGTAGGCTCCGCGGAGTCGGTTCATCGCGACGACGTACATCATGTCCTCCTCGGACACGTTCATCACGCGCACCTGCGTCATGAACCCGATGAGGGTCAGGAACGCGAGGATGGCGAGGGAAGCACCGCCGAACCAGCCGGCGAAGCGCGACGCCTGACCGAGGAGTCCGATCGTCACGAGTCCCGCCGACACCAGGGTGAGGAAGATCGTGATGCGCGTGAGCACTTCGCTCTGCGCCGTACTGCGTGCGGCGAGCAGCCCCCAGTGCTCGGTGGCGAGGATCTGCGCGCGCCGACCGAGCGCCGCATCCGATTCCGCGGGTACGGCGCGTGTGCCCTCGACCTCGTGGTCCGATACAGGTGCCGGTTCCGGCTCCGGCTCGTCCGGCGGTGAGCCAGCGCTCATACCGTCATTGTGCTCCGCGGGAGCGCTCGGCGACAGGGGCAGAGCGAGCCGCCGCGCGTCGAATGCTATTCGCCGCGCAGCACCCGGCGCAGGTCCGCGATCTCGTCGTTCGTCATGCCGCCGCTGCGCAGGTAGCCGGCGACATCTCCGTGGTTCGCGTCGATCCACTCCAGGGCCGCCTCGATCGCCGACGCAGGAGATTCCGTTGCGAGTGTCTTGAGAGCCGGGGTGAGGGGGACACCGAGGGAGGTGATGAGCCCGGTGAGCGCTTCGGCAAAGCCGAGCGCGAGGTTCTTCTCGGTCTGCGTGTAGTCCGCGACGATCGCCTCGCGCGGCACCTCGGCCACCGACAGCAGGATCGCTGCTGCGAGTCCGGTGCGATCCTTGCCCGCGGTGCAGTGGAACAGCACTCCGGGGTGGTCGGTGCGAGAGGCATCGAGCACGGTGCGCGCCACCGTCGCGAACTGCACGGCGCTGGCCTCGAGGATCGCTACGTACAGCCCTTCCAGCGTCGGCACCTGCTTGAGCACGTCGGCGACCTGGGTAACCGACAGGCTGGCGCCGCTCGCTGCGGGAAGCAGCTGCTTGACCATCTCGTCCATGGCCCCGCCCTGCATCGGCAGGGGCAGCAGGGTGACGCTGCCGTCTGCGGGAAGCCGGTCCGCCGCGCGAGTGCGCTCACCGTCGGTGCGCAGGTCGATCACGGTGCCGATCCGCATGTCGACGAGTTCGCGCAGCCCTTCATCGGTGAGCGCGGCGAGCGCGTCCGAGCGGAAGAGGAGGCCGGAGGCAAGCGTTCCTCCGCCGGTGAGCGGGAGCCCGGAGAGCTCTCGAGCGTTGTGCGTCCCCTGCAGAATCGACGTCAGTTCCATGGTCGTCCGGGCCCTCTCCCTGATTTTGGTCTCAGCGTATCGGGCGCGCAGCCGAGACCCCGGCTTCTCGCCGAGACCCCCTCGTGTTGCGGTGCGCACGGCGGGGTCTCGGCGTCAGGCCGGGGTTTCGACAGTGTCAGAGGCGCGCGGACTCAGCCGTTGACGGCCTTATCGATCGCCTGCTCGAGGTCGTCCCACTCCTGCAGCTCGACCTTCCGGCCGTCGACGAAGAACGACGGGGTGCTGCTCACCTCGAGCTTCTCGCCGTCGCTCTTGTCGGCCTGCACGCGTTCCGCGGTGGCGGGATCGGCGATCGCGGCGTCGTACGCGTCCATGTCGAGGCCGAGGTCCTCGGCGAAGCCGCGGAACACCTCGGGGGTCTCTTCCGGCTGTCCACCCCACTGCCCCTGGGTCTCGAACAGCCGGTGATACATGTCCTCGAATCGGTCCTGCTGCGCCGCGGCCTCGGCGGCGAGGGCGGCCTGCGTGGAGTTGATGTGCCCCGGCAGCGGGAAGTAGCGGACGACGTAGGTGATCTCGCCGTCGAACTTCCCGCGCAGCTCCTCGACGATCGGGTAGAACGCCCCGCACGCCTCGCACTCGAAGTCGAGGAACTCGACCACGGTGACGGCGCCCTCGCCGCCGTCGTCGAGCACGTGCGAATCGGTGCGGACGGTCGGCCGCTCCTCGCCTTCGGGTGGCGCGGTGGCCGCCTGCTGGTTGAGGGCGAACACGATGCCGACGATCAGCAGCACGATGGCGACGGCGATGACGATCAGGGTTGCTTTGACAGAGTTCTTCATGGGGTCTCCAGACACAGGGGTACGACGGGGAAGGGTGCCGCGCGAGGCGGTTCGATGCACGCGTCGTGGATCAGGTGCGGGAGATCGAGAGCTGTGTGAGGGAGAGAGCGGGGACGACGATGCGCGGGCCGGCTCGGCTCGGCGACGTCCGGCGGGGAGCGCGGGTGACGAGGGGCCGGGAGCCCTGGCCCCGATGCCGAAGGAACAGCAGCACCAGCGCGACACCGCACAGCACGGCGAGCACGCACACGCCGATGTCGGAGGAGAGCACGTCGATGGCGGTCGCGCTGTCGGCGCCACTCTCGGCGGCTGCGGTGTCGGTCGAGGCCGAGACGCCGGACGCGAGGCAGAGCGTGGCGTGCACATCGGCCGGCCCGTGCGAGCTGGACCAGGCGCCGATGACGAGCAGGAGCGCGAGGCCGACGGCGGTGATCGCCCGGGCGACCAGCATCCGATCAGCCCGCGCTCGCGGCAGCGGATCCGGCGATGAGGGCAGCATTTCCCGCGCAGTCTAGCAACGGCGCCTCTGCCTCTCCGGGGCCCGTGCGTCGCTGACCCGCCTACACTGGAGGGGTGGCGAGACTACTGATCGTCGGCGGCTTCCTCGCCGCCGTGTTCTGGGTGTACAGCATCGTCGATTGCGCAGTGCAGCCGGCGACGCGGCACCGTGGTGTGTCCAAGGCCGCCTGGATCGCGATCGTGGTGCTCCTCCCCGTGATCGGTGGAATCCTCTGGTTCGTGATCGGTCGGCGCCGTGCGAACGACAGCGGGGTGCGCCCCGTCATCGCGCCGGATGACGACCCGGCGTTCCTGCGCAGCATCAGCAAGACCGAGCAGGATGCGCGCATCCGCCGCCTCGAAGAGGAGCTGGCCCGTCTGGACGAGGAGACCGACGAGCCTCCCGCCTCGGACCCGCGCCCGTGACGTCGTCGCCGGCGATGGATGCCGCGGCGTCCCTGCTCGCCGACCTGGTCGCGCACGGTGTGCGCGACATCGTGCTGTCCCCGGGGTCGCGATCGCAGGCGCTCGCGCTCGCTGCCGCGCGCTTCGCCGACGACGGGCACGTACGGTTGCACGTGCGCATCGATGAACGGGTCGCCGGTTTCACCGCACTCGGGATCGCCCGGGAGGCGGGTGTGCCCTCCGCGGTGATCTGCACCTCGGGCACGGCCGTCGCCAACCTCCTTCCCGCTGTGCTGGAGGCGTTTCACTCCGGTGTGCCGCTGCTGCTGCTGACCGCCGATCGCCCACCCGAGCTGCGCGGCGTCGGCGCGAATCAGGCGACGCTCCAGGAGGGACTCTTCCACCCCTGGGTGCGAGATCAGGTCGATGCCCCCGTGCCGGGAGAGGACGACTGGGAAGGACTCGCCGAGCGCGCCGTGACGGCCGCGATGGGTGTGCGCGAGGTCGACGGTGCTTTGCCCGGTGTCGCAGGACCCGTGCACTTGAACCTCCCCGCCAGGGAGCCGCTCTCGGGCGCCCTCTCCGCGGTCGCCGTCACTCCCGGCGAGGTGCCGGCTCAGCCCGCGGCGGAGTCGTTCGAACTCGAGCGTGGTCCGCGGACGGTCGTGATCGCCGGCGCCGACGCGGGCGCCGGCGCCGAGGAGATCGCCTATGCGGGCGGCTGGCCGTTGATCGCCGAGATCGTCAGCGGCGCGCGGTTCGGGCGACAGCTCGTGCACGGGTACCGCCGTCTGCTGTCGCGCGAAGACCTCGGCGGTCGGATCGAGCGCGTCGTCGTGCTCGGGCATCCGACGCTCAGTCGTGAGACAGCAGCCCTCCTCTCGCGAGCAGATGTCGACGTGATCGCGGTGCGCCGCGGAGGGGAGGAGCTGAACCTCAACCACCGCACCCGTGCCGTCAGCGCCGTGTCCGTCGCGCCCGGACCCGCCGATCGTGCCTGGCTCGGTGGATGGCTTCAAGCCTCGGCCGCCGAGGTCGTCGACCTGAGCGAGAACGCGCCCGACCCCGACGGTCTGGCCTCCACGGACTTCGCCGCCCGCAGAGAAGCCGTCAGAGCCGAGCTCGATGCCGTCCGTCGTCCGCTCGACCGCGCGCTCCTGGTCGATGCCGTGTGGCGGGCGACCTGGCCCCACGACCGGCTCGTGTTCGGTTCGTCGCGGCTGGTGCGCGTGGCCGACCAGGTGCTCGGCGGCAAGAAGGTGCCCGTGCACGCCAACCGCGGGCTCGCCGGGATCGACGGCACGATCGCGACGGCGACCGGCATCGCGCTCGCCAGCCAGGCGGCCGGAGCCCCCGGGGTGACGAGGGTGCTGCTGGGCGACCTCGCCTTCCTGCACGACGTCGGTGCGCTGCTGCTGCCCCCGGATGAGACCGAGCCCCGGCTCCAGGTCATCGTCGGCAACGACGGCGGTGGCACCATCTTCGATTCCCTGGAGGTCGCAGGGTCCGCGCGTCCTGCCGACCTCGATCGGGCGTTCTACACGCCGCACATCGTGCGCCTGGAGCAGCTCGCCCTGGCCTACGGGTGGGAGTACCAGAGGGTCACGACCCGCACCGCGCTCGACCAGGCGCTGACATCCCCGCGCGGTGGCCGTCAGATCATCGAGGTCCCGCTGCCGCGTTGACTGGCAGTATGTGCGTATGGACGCGCACACCTGGACGCAGACGCTGCGAGTGGGCGAGGGATTCCGCCTCGCCGACCTCGACCCCGACACCAAGCCCGGATACGTCGGCGGCAAGTCGCACGGTGCACGCGACCTCGCGGCAGGGCTCGAGAAGCTGAACGACCTGCAGGAGCGACTGTTCGCCGAGAGCCGGGTCGGTGAGGCGAACGATGCCGTGCTGCTGGTCCTGCAGGCGATGGACTCGGCCGGCAAGGGCGGAATCGTGCGGCATGTCGTCGGCGGTGTCGATCCGCAGGGCGTCGCGCTCGCCGCGTTCAAGGCGCCGACGCCCGAGGAGCGCAGCCACGACTTCCTCTGGCGCGTCGAGAAGCGTCTGCCGGAGCCGGGATTCATCGGCGTCTTCGACCGCTCCCACTACGAAGACGTCCTGATCGGGAAGGTCCGCGAGCTGGCGGACGCCCCGGAGATCGAGCGCCGCTACGACGCCATCAACGAGTTCGAGGCCCGTGTCGCGGCATCCGGCACCCGCATCATCAAAGTCATGCTGCACATCTCGCCGGAGGAGCAGAAGGATCGGCTCATGGAGCGGCTCGAACGCCCCGACAAGCACTGGAAGTACAACCCCGGCGATGTCGACGAGCGGATGCTGTGGCCGCAGTACATGCAGGCGTATCAGACCGTCTTCGACCGCACCTCCACTGACGCGGCTCCGTGGCACGTGATCCCGGCGAACGCCAAGTGGTACGCCCGCCTCGCGGTGCAGGAGCTGCTGCTCGCGGCCCTGGAGGACATCGACCCGCAATGGCCGGTCGCCGACTTCGACGTCGAGGCCGAGAAGAAGCGTCTCGCCGCGAGCTGAGCCGGCTCAGGCCAGCGCGTCGACCAGCGGCCGGAACTTCACCCGCGTCTCGAGCAGTTCGCTCTCGGGGTCGGAACCCGCGACGATCCCGGCGCCGGCGTATGCGGTCACCCCGATCTCGCCCGAGCCCGCCGTGAACTGGGCGCAGCGCAGCGCGATCGCCCACTCGCCGTTGCCCGCGGCGTCCACCCAGCCGACCGGGCCGGCGTAGCGTCCGCGGTCGAAGGGCTCGAGGTCCCGGATGGCGGCGATGGCCGCGGGGGTCGGGGTGCCGGCGACGGCGGCCGTCGGATGCAGCACCTGCACCAGGTCGAGCGCCGACTCGCCGTCTGCGAGCTCGCCCTCGACGTCGGTCGCGAGGTGGAAGAGGTTCGGCAGCTTCAGCAGGAACGGCTGCTCGCTGGCGGCCAGTGCCCGGGTGTGGGAGCGCAGGGCGGCGAGCACGCTCTGCACGGCGTACTGGTGCTCGTCGAGATCCTTCGTGCTCGAGGCGAGGTGGGAGGATGCCGCGGTGTCGGCATCCGTGTCCGCCCCGCGGCCGATGGTGCCGGCGAGCACACGAGCGGTCACGGTCCCGTCGTGCACCGTGACGAGGGTCTCCGGGCTCGCGCCGATCAGCCCGTCCACCGCGAAGGCCCAGGTGTCGGGGTAACCGGTCGACAGGGCGCGCACGAGTCGGCGCAGGTCCGACCCTGCCGGGATGCTGCCAGTGAGGTCCCGGGCGAGCACGACCTTGCTCAGCTCCCCGTCGGCGATGCGGCCGAGCGCTCGGCGCACCGAGTCCTGGTACCCCTGCGGGCTCTGGGCTCCCGGTCCCACCGTGCCGGCCCAGTGCGGGCCGTACGGCTGCGTGGCGAACGCCTCGTCGGCGGCGGGCGATCCGGCGAGCCGGATGCGAGTCTCCCAGAAGTGATCGCCGTGACGCCCGAGTACCTGACTCGGCACGACGAGCACACTGTCCGCTGCCGATTCCTCGTCGAACGTGAACGCGCCGAACGCCACCAGCCCGCTGCCGGGCAGGCCCACGGGGTCGGCGATCTCGGCCTGGGCGGTCATCTCGCGCCACAGGGCCGCGAGCACGGCGGTGCGTGACTCTCCGGCGCCTGCAGGAGGGCGGATCTCGGCCAGCGGTTCCCCCACAGCGACGATGCCGTCTCCGCGGCGCAGCCAGGCGAGCGGTCGGGCGGGATCCGCGTAGGCGAGGAGGTCTTCGACCGGATCGATCTCTCGGGTCTCCACGACCAGGTGGGTGGTGTGCACGCATCCAGCCTATGCCGCACAGGAGCCACGGATCCGCGCGGTCGTAGGGTGAACGGATGAGCGACGCACGCCCCGCACCCGGCACCGAGATGGTCTTCCAGTGGCGCAAGTGGGATGGGTCGCCGCACTGGCGGCACGAGTGCGTGTATCTCGGCGCCGATGAGTGGGGCGACTGGATCGGGCAGCCGGTGGGCTGGCACAGCTTCCGACCGGGCGCCGAGTTCCGCGCGGGAGGTCCCAACGTCACACTCGTTCCGGCGAGCGGCGATCACGCCGTGACGGTGAACCGTCGCCACCGCCGCGGCATGCGCATCTACATCGACCTCGGTTGGGACATCCACTGGTCCGACGACCCGCTCCTCGCGACCGGCATCGACATGGATCTCGATGTCGTGCGCGTGTCCGGCACCCGCGGCACCTGGGTCGACGACCGCGATGAGTGGGCGGAGCACAGCGCCCGCTACGGCTATCCCGCCGACGTCATGGAGCACCTCGAGACGCTCGCGCTCGACCTCGAGGAGCGGGTCCGCGCGCAGGTCGCACCGTTCGACGATGCCACGGCCGATCCGTGGCTCGACCGCCTCGAAGCCCTGGGCCTCGCGCCTAGACTGAACGCGTGACTTCGAACGAGAAGAACCGCGCCGATCTCGGCAAGGACCCCGACCGCGTCAGCGGCATGTTCGACCAGGTCGCCGCCGGGTACGACCGGACCAACACGGCCATGACCTTCGGCAACGACGTGCTGTGGCGCGCGGCGACCACCCGTGCGGTCGCCCCGAAGCCGGGGGAGCGGATCCTCGACCTCGGCGCCGGCACCGCGTCGTCGTCGGCATCTCTCGCGCGGAGCGGTGCCGAGGTGGTCGCGGCCGACTTCTCACCCGGGATGCTGGCCGAGGGGGAGCGTCGCCACGGAGCGATGCGCAACCTGTCCTTCGTGCAGGCGGATGCCACGGCGCTGCCGTTCGCGGATGCCGAGTTCGACGCGGTCACGATGTCGTATGCGCTGCGCAACGTCAACGACCCGAAGAAGGCACTGAGCGAGTTGTACCGGGTGACCAAACCCGGTGGCCGGCTCGTGATCAACGAGTTCTCCACACCCCCGGGCAAGCTGTTCCGCGGTGCGTACCGCTTCTACAACGCGCAGGTGCTGCCCAGGGTCGCCCGGGTGGCGGGCACCAACGGCGACGCGTACGACTATCTGAACGAGTCGATCCGCGAGTGGCCCGACCAGAAGAAGCTGTCGGCCTGGATCCGCGAGGCGGGCTGGAGCGATGTGGCCTACCGCAACCTCACGTTCGGCATCGTGGCACTGCACCGAGCGCGCAAGCCCGCGTGAGCGCCTCGCACGCAACTGCGGCATCCCGGCGCAGGTAGGCTGGGACCGTGACTTCGAGCCCCATCGCCCCGGGTTCGCGGCTGGCGAGCCGTCTGGGGTTCAGCGACCGCGTCTTCATCGGCCCTGCCGCACGCAAGGTCGCCCGCGCGATCGAAGACGGCCTCGAGCTCGTCGAGACCGGCCTCGCGGAAGACGTCCGCGTCGCCGACCCGCTCGCCGACGCCGCCAGCCGCTACCTGTACGAGGCTGGTGGCAAGCGCATCCGCCCCGTGCTCACGCTCCTCGCCGCTCAGCTCGGCGACGGCAACACCTCCGAGGTGATCGATGTCGCCAAGGCGCTGGAGATCACGCACCTGGGCTCGCTCTATCACGACGACGTCATGGACGGCGCCGACCGCCGTCGCGGCGTGCCGGCGGCACATGCGGTGTGGGGCAACAACATCGCCATCCTCACGGGCGACATCCTCTTCTCCCGCGCCAGCCAGCTGATGTCCCGGCTCGGTGAACGCGCGATCCGGCTCCAGGCCGACACGTTCGAGCGCCTGGTCCTCGGTCAGATGCACGAGACCCTCGGTCCGCAGCAGGATGACGACCCGATCGCGTTCTACATCCAGGTGCTCGCCGACAAGACCGGCTCGCTCATCGCCGCCGCCACGCAGGGCGGTGTGATCTTCTCCAACGCGCCGAGCGAGTACGAGGAGCCGCTGCGCGTGTACGGCGAGAAGATCGGCGTCGCGTTCCAGCTGCTCGACGATGTGATCGACCTGTCGGCCAAGCCCGAAGAGACCGGGAAGGTGCCCGGCACGGATCTGCGGGCGGGCGTGCCGACCATGCCGTACCTGCTGCTGAAGGCCGAGTCCGATGACGCCGCCGTCCACCTCGCTGCGCGCATCGACGACGGGGTGGCACTCATCGCCGATGGCGCAGACCCGTCGATCCTCGACGGCCCCCTCGACGAGCTGCGCGATCACCTGGTGACGCAGAAGACCCTCGAGCTCGCGCACGCGTGGACGCGGGATGCCGTCGATGCGCTCGCACCGCTGCCGCGTGGCACCGTGCGCGAGGCACTGACCCGATTCGCAGAGACCCTCGCCGAACGCTCCAGCTGACTGCTCGCGGCCTTCGGGTCGCGCGCCGGTTGCGTCGGCATATGAAAGGACCTCCCATGACCAAGCTCAGACTGGCCATCGTCGGTGCGGGCCCCGCCGGCATCTATGCTGCGGACATCCTGCTGAAGGCCGAGCGCAAGTTCGACGTCTCGATCGACCTCTTCGAGCAGCTCCCTGCTCCGTACGGACTCGTCCGCTACGGAGTCGCCCCCGATCACCCCCGCATCAAGGGCATCGTCAACGCGCTGCGAGACGTGCTCGACCGTGGGGACATCCGCCTGTTCGGCAACGTGCGCTTCGGTGAGGACCTCACCCTCGACGACCTGAAGAAGCACTACAACGCCGTCATCTTCGCGACGGGAGCGATCCGCGACACGTCGATGGAGATCCCCGGCATCGATGCCGTCGCCTCCTACGGCGCCGCCGACTACGTCAGCTGGTTCGACGGACACCCCGACGTGCCGCGCGAGTGGCCGCTGGATGCCGCATCCGTCGGAGTGCTCGGCAACGGCAACGTGGCACTCGACGTCGCGCGCATGCTCGCCAAGCACGCCGAGGACCTGCTCGTCACCGAGGTGCCGGCCAACGTCTACGAGGGACTCAAGGCCAGCGAGATCACCGACGTGCATGTCTTCGGTCGCCGTGGCCCGGCGCAGGTCAAGTTCACGCCGCTGGAGCTCCGCGAGCTCGGTGAGCTGCGCGATGTCGACATGGTCGTCTACGACGAGGACTTCGACTACGACGAGGCCTCGAAGGATGCCGTCGCCAGCAACAAGCAGGTCATGGTCATCGACCGCATCCTGCAGTCGTGGCGCAAGCGCGATTCCGTGAACAACGCCGGGGGCGCGGCTTCGCGTCGTCTGCATCTGCACTTCTGGGCGCGGCCGGTCGAGGTGCGCAAGGACGAGAACGGCCGCGTCGCGGCACTGGTCTACGAGCGCACGCAGCCCGACGGGCAGGGCGGTGCTGTGGGAACCGGTGAGCTGCGCGAGGTGCCGATCCAGGCGCTCTACCGCGCGATCGGGTACTTCGGCTCGCCGTTGCCCGGGGTGCCCTTCGACAAGAAGCACGGTGTGATCCCGAACCGCGAGGGCCAGGTGCTCGCGAAGGACTCGAACGAGCGCGTTCCCGGCATCTACGCGACCGGGTGGATCAAGCGCGGCCCGGTGGGTCTGATCGGGCACACCAAGTCCGACGCGATGGAGACCGTGCGGCACATCATCAACGACCAGGGCTCCTGGTGGCACCCGGAAGATCCGTCCGAGGAGTCCGTCGTCGAACTGCTGCAGGAGCGCGGCGTTCGCTGGACCGACCTGGACGGATGGCACCGTCTCGACGAGCACGAGATCTCCCTGGGGGCGCCCGAGGAGCGCGCCCGCGTCAAGGTGGTCCCGCGCGACGAGATGGTGCGCGTCTCCCGCGGCGAGTAGCCGGTTCGCCTCCACTGCTCGGGAGTCGGCTAGCCTGGCGACGACGGGGGAGGAAGGCATGACCGAATGGATCCCGGATGTTCTCGGCGATGAGTTCCAGCAGCTGACCCTCGATCTCGGTTCCGATGAGCAGGGTCCGGTGGTGGCGACCCTCGTTCGAGCGCTTCCTGCCGAGCCGGACCTCTGGAAGCGCATCCGCGGTCGATGGCCGCTGCTCGACGGCGTCGACGTGCTCTACGTGCACGGGTGGTCGGACTACTTCTTCCAGAAGCGGCTCGCGCGTTTCTGGACCTCGCGCGGGGCCCGCTTCTTCGCTCTCGATCTCCGCAAGTACGGCCGCAGCCTTCGCGACGGGCAGACGCCGGGGTACGTCGCCGACCTCGCCACCTACGACGAAGACATCGGTGCGGCATTGGATGCCATGGGTCGAGGCAAGGGGGGAACCGAGTCCGCTCGGCGCCTGGTGCTGCTCGGCCACTCGACGGGCGGGCTCACGCTGAGCCTGTGGGCGTCACGGCATCCGGATGCGGCGGACGCTGTGATCCTGAACAGCCCCTGGCTGGAGTTCCAGTTCGCGCCGGCTCGGGCGGCGATCGCGCCCATGGTGGAGCTGCAGGCGCGGATCCGACCGATGGAGGCGGCGCCGCAGGTCGACCTCGGTTTCTACACCCGTGCACAGCAGGAGGTCGCCGATCCCGATGATCCGATGGAGGTGAATCCGCTCTGGCGCCCGGCACAGACCATGGCCGTGTACGCGGGCTGGCTGCACGCGATCCTCTCCGGACACAAGACCGTGGCGGCAGGGTTGGCGATCACGGCTCCGGTGTGCGTGCTGCTCTCTTCGCGGTTCGTTCCGCCGACGCGGTGGTCGGACGAGCTCACCGCCGCTGATTCCGTGCTCGTCGTCGACGACATCGCGCGCGCGGCGCTGCGTCTCGGGACGAGCGTCACGGTGGAGCGCATCGACGGTGCGCTGCACGATGTCTTCCTCTCACGCCATGACGCGCGCGAGGATGCCTATCGACGTCTGGAGCGCTGGGTCACGGGCTGGCGAGCGGCGACCTGAGCTCGCGTCACAGGTAGTACATCGTCCGGACGAGGCGCTCCGCTTCGTCGCCGTCCCCACTGCGGACAGCTGCTGCGAAGGCGACGTACACCTCGCGCATGCGGGCGCGATCAGCCCGGGGAACGACCCAGTCGCGGAGGTTGCGGAACAGGACCATGCTCGCGTCTTCCATCAGCGTGCGATGCTGCGCGTTGCCGCTCCGATCCCCGAGATACGAGAACACGGCCCAGCGGGCGTCCGAAGTCGTCTCCGCTTTCTCGAGGGATTCGCGCATCCCGGCGACGAGCCGGACGACGTGATCGCGTTGCGCATCGCTGATCCGCGGCACGGCCAGCCGCGCGGCGATCCCCGCCTGATACCCCGCGAACTCGATGGACTGCGCGATCGTCTCCGAGGTCACCTCGGTCACCTCGGTGTACCGGCTCGGATACATCGTCACCATCCCCAGCCGCTCCAGACGCTGAAGCGCTTCGCGGACGGGAGTTCGCGACACGTGCAGCTCCTCGGCCACGTCCACGTCGCGGATGCGTTCGCCGGCCTCGAGCGTGCCCTCGATGATCTGTCTGCCCAGGTGGTGGAACACCTCTTCAGCCAGAAGCTGCTTGCTCTCGCCGACACTCGTCGATCCGATAATGCTCATGGACCTGCCCCCAGTTGCCCTTCATTTCCCGAGCATCCCCATGATTCGGCCCGGGTGGGCCACCACATCATGAGTCGCGTCGGTTTCCAACACGATCTACGCCTGTCGTCGCGTGTGGGGGCACACGGCTGTCGGCGACCTTTCCAGTCTTGGCCACTCGGGCCCATATTCCGGTATGCGATCCTACTGCTCCGCCCTGGAAGACCGAAGTCGCGCCCGTGGGCAGACGAAAGGCCCCACTCGGTCGTGCGCCGAGTGGGGCCTTTCGTGCAGGTGGGAGACTCGCCTAGCGGTAGTTGATGAACTGCAGGTCGAGATCGAGGTCGGCGCCCTTCAGAAGGGCGATGACCGACTGCAGATCGTCGCGGCTCTTGGATTGCACGCGCAGCTCGTCGCCCTGGATCTGGCTCTTGACGCCCTTGGGCCCCTCGTCGCGGATGATCTTGTTGATCTTCTTCGCGTTCTCCGAGGAGATGCCGTCCTTGAGCGTCGAGACGATGCGGAACTCCTTGCCGCTGGCGAACGGGTCGCCCGACTCGAGGCTCTTCAGCGAGATGCCGCGCTTGATGAGCTTGGACTGGAACACGTCGAGGACGGCCTTCGCCCGCTCCTCGGTGTTCGCGATGATGAGGATGCTCTCGCCGCTCCAGGCGATCGATGCGCCGGTGCCCTTGAAGTCGTAGCGCTGCTCGATCTCCTTGCGGGCCTGGTTCAGGGCGTTCTCGGCCTCCTGATGGTCGACCTTCGAGACGATGTCAAATGAGCTGTCTGCCATGGTTTCATCCTACTCAGGGGCTCAGTGCGTACACATTGTCGGAGAGCCTGGTTGCTTCGTGGAAGCGTTTCCAGGATGTGCGTCTCCAGTCCTCCCGGTCACGGCTTGATATCGACGCCTCGCTTCATTGCGAAATTCGTCGGATTCGATGCATACTGTAAGCGCTTGCAGTCTGTGCAGGCCACCAGCACCGAGAGAGGCACACACCAATGAAGGTGAACAAGAGGGGCATCGCCGCCGCAGGCGCGATCGCCATCGTTTCGACTCTGACGCTTGCCGGCTGCTCCACGGGGACCAGCGGCGACGACACCTCCGACTCCAAGGACGGCGGCAAGCTGGTCGTCTGGGTCGACGCCGAGCGCGTGGATGCGCTGCAGGACGCGGCGGACTCCTACGAGGACAAGACCGGCGTCAAGGTCGACCTCGTCGGCAAGTCGGTCGACGACATGAAGGACGACTTCATCCAGCAGGTCCCGACCGGCAAGGGCCCCGACGTCGTCATGGGCGCACACGACTGGCTGGGCGAGCTCTCCACGAACGGTGTCGTCGCGCCGATCGAGCTCGGTGACAGCTCCGAAGACTACCTGCCGGTCGCGCTGCAGGCCGCCACCTACGAGGGCACCGTGTACATGCTGCCCTACGCGGTCGAGAACATCGCGGTGCTGCGCAACGCGGACCTCGTCCCGGCCGCGGCCACCAGCTTCGACGACATGGTCGCGAAGGGCACGTTCGTCGTCGAGCAGGGCACCGAGGGCAACCCGTATCACCTGTACCCGTTCCAGACGGCATTCGGTGCTCCGGTCTTCGGCACGGATGACTCCGGCAGCTACGACCCCGCCGACCTGCAGCTCGGAAGCGAGGGCGGGTTCGCCTTCGCCGACTGGCTGGGTGTGCAGGGCGCTGCAGGCGTGCTGAACACCGATGTCGACGGCGAGATCGCCAAGCAGCAGTTCCTCGACGGCACCGCCGCCTTCTGGCTCACCGGTCCGTGGAACGTGGGCGCCGCAACCGAGGCCGGCATCAACGTCGCGATCGACCCGATTCCGAGCCCGACCGGCGAGACCGCTTCGCCGTTCGCCGGCGTCAAGGGCTTCTTCGTCAGCTCCGAGTCGAAGAACAAGGTCGCCGCGAACGACTTCCTCGTCAACTACATCGGCACCGAAGACGTGCAGCTCGAGCTCTTCAAGGCCGGCAACATCCTGCCCGCGCTCACCGCCGCTGCGGACACCGCCGCGTCCGACCCGATCATCGCCGGCTTCCAGGCTGTGGGCGAAGACGCCGTCCCGATGCCGGCCATCCCGGCCATGGGTGCGGTGTGGGAATTCTGGGGCGTCGCCGAGGCCGCGATCATCAACGGTGCAGACCCGACGGCGACGTGGCAGAAGCTCGTCGACGACGTGACCGCCGCCATCAAGTAACAGCACCCACTGGCCCTGCCGGGGCGGACATCTCCGTCCGCCCCGGCAGGATCATGACGAGGACGACATGACAGACATCGACGAGCGCACTGCTCCTCCGACCCGACGCCAGCGACAGGCAGCGAAGATCGCCGAGGCGGCATCCGGCCCGATCGGCTGGATGCTGCTGAAGATCCTGCTGCTGGCGGTCGTCGATGCGATCGCGCTGTACGCGGCGTTCGTGCTCTTCGCCAACAAGGAGTGGCTGATCCTCGGCATCGTCGTCGCGGTGGCCGTCCTCGTCAACTACATCTACTTCTCCCGCAAGCGCATCGCCGCGAAATACCTCACGCCGGGGATCATCTTCCTGATCCTGTTCCAGGTGTTCACGCTGCTCTACACCGGCTACATCGGATTCACGAACTACGGCACCGGGCACAACGGCACCAAGGATCAGGCGATCTCCTCGCTTCTCGCCTCGGCGCAGGAGCGGGTCGAGGACTCGCCCACCTATCCGGTCACCGTGGTCGAGCAGTTCGGCACCTACGGTCTCCTCGTGACCGATCCGGACTCCGGGGACGCTCTTCTCGGCACGGCGGAGCAGCCGCTCGAAGAGGTGGATGCCGAGTTCGAGGGCGGGCAGGCCGTCGCGGTCGAGGGCTGGACGACGCTCCCGCTGGCCACGGTGTTCACCCTCTCCGAAGAGCTCGAGAAGCTGTCGGTGCCCTTCAGCGATGACCCCAACGACGGCAGCCTGCGCGCGCCCGACGGGCAGAAGGGGTACCTGTACGTCTCGACGCTCGCCTACGACGAGGCCGCCGACACCATCACCGACACGGCCACGGGCACGGTGTACTCCGACACAGGCGAAGGAGCCTTCACCTCCGACGACGGCGAGCAGCTGCTCCCCGGTTGGCAGACGACGGTCGGCTTCGACAACTTCGTGCGCGCGGTCACCGACTCGTCGATCCGCGGACCGCTCATCTCCGTGACGCTGTGGACCTTCGCGTTCGCGTTGATCTCGGTCGCCACGACGTTCTTCCTCGGGCTCCTGCTCGCGCTGGTCTTCAACAACACCCGGATGCGGTTCCGCAACGGGTACCGGATCATCCTGATCCTTCCGTACGCGTTCCCCGCCTTCCTGTCGGCTCTCGTCTGGGCCGGCATGATGAACGAGAGCTTCGGCTTCATCAACCAGGTCATCTTCGGGGGAGCGGACATCCCCTGGCTCACGGATCCGACGCTGGCCAAGGTGTCGGTGCTGCTGGTGAACCTGTGGCTCGGCTTCCCGTACATGTTCCTCGTCTGCATGGGCGCCCTTCAGGGCATCCCGGAAGACGTGAACGAGGCAGCCGTCATGGACGGCGCGAATCCGTGGCAGGTCTTCCGACGCATCAAACTGCCGCTGCTGCTCGTCACCGTCGCGCCGCTGCTGATCTCGTCGTTCGCGTTCAACTTCAACAACTTCAACCTGATCTACATGCTCACCAAGGGCGGACCCCGCTTCAGCGACGTGTCCATCCCCGTCGGACACACCGACATCCTGATCTCGATGGTCTACAAGGTGGCTTTCACCGGGCAGACCCGTGACTACGGACTCGCCTCGGCATTCACGATCCTGATCTTCATCGTCGTCGCGACGATCTCGATCATCAGCTTCCGCAAGACCAAGGCCCTCGAGGAGCTGAACTGACATGAGCACCGCCGGCCCCGCCACCACTCGCGCCACCACCGAGGCGCAGAGCCTCGCCCCCCGTCGCCGCAGTTTCGGCGCCTGGTTCGCCGATACCGGATGGCGTCACCTCGTCGCCATCGTCGTGAGCGCCTTCGCCCTGTTCCCGCTGCTGTACGTCGTCTCGGCGTCGTTGAATCCGAAGGGGACGCTGACAGGCTCGAACCAGCTGTTCTCCGCGATCGGGATCGACAGCTACGTCCGCATCCTGAGCGACCCGCAGAACCCGTACGGTACCTGGTTCCTCAACACGTTGCTGATCGCCGTGGTCACCGGCGCCGTGACCGTCTTCATCGGCGCCTGCGCGGCATATGCCTTCTCGCGCATGCGGTTCGCCGGACGACGGGTCGGCCTCGTCACGATCGTGGTCGTGCAGATGTTCCCGCAGCTGCTGGCCGTCGTCGCCATCTTCCTGCTCATGTCGACGCTGGGGGATTGGTTCCCCGCGATCGGCTTGAACACCCACACCGGCCTGATCCTGGTCTACCTGGGTGGAGCGCTGGGCGTGAACACCTACCTGATGTACGGCTTCTTCAACACGATCCCGAAGGAGATCGACGAGGCTGCCCGCATCGACGGCGCCGGTCACGCGCGCATCTTCTTCACGATCATCCTGCGTCTGGTCGCGCCGATCCTGGCGGTCGTCGGGCTCCTTTCCTTCATCGGCACGGTCAACGAGTACGTGATCGCGAGCGTCATGCTGGTCGACGTGGATCAGCAGACGCTCGTCGTCGGACTCACGAAGCTCGTCGCGAACCCGCGCTATGCGGACTGGTCGGCGTTCTCCGCAGGTGCCGTGATGGCCGCCATCCCGGTGATGATCCTGTTCCTCTTCCTGCAGAAGTACATCGTCGGCGGTCTCACCGCTGGTGCGACGAAGGGCTGATCGCCCGAGGGTGCCCGCCCCGTGAGGGGGCAGCAGCGGTAACGTGCATCGCATGGTAGCTTGTCATGCATGACAGCTGACGTGGGATCGCAGATGCGCAAAGGGGTGGTCGAGTACTGCGTGCTCGGGCTTCTCGCGCGCGAGCCCATGTACGGCTGGCAGCTGGCCGATGCGCTCACCGGCGCCGGGCTGATCGCCAGCATCGGCACGCTCTACCCGCTGCTGGGACGGCTGCGGGACAACGGCTGGGTCAGCACGTTCGACCTGCCGTCGGAGAGCGGGCCGGTGCGCAAGTACTACCGGCTCACCGAGTCGGGTACGGAGCAGCTCGAGCGTTTCCGAGTGCAGTGGACACCGTTCGCCCGTGTCGTCACGGGCCTCGTCGGAGAGGGACGACCATGACAGAGACCACCGCAGACGCCCTGCGTGAGGACTACCTCGCGCGGCTCGACGAGGCGATGCGCGGGCTCCCGCACGGCGTCGCGACCGACATCCGCGGCGGAATCGTCGAAGAGCTCCAGGGCCTCGACGCTGCAGAGACGGCCGCGCGGATTGCTCGACTCGGCGATCCGGTGGCCATCGCGAGGGAGGCGCAGGACGAGGTGCCGGCGAGCCCGACCATCGTGGTCGCACCTCCGGTCGTCGCGCCGCCGGCTCCGCGCCTGCCGACGACATCGACGCGCGGGTTCGCGATCACGGCCGCGCTGACGCTGAGCTTCGGCGGCTTCGTGCTCCCCGTCCTCGGCTGGTTCGTGGGGGCTGTGCTCGTCAGCATCAGCACACTCTGGAAGACGTGGGAGAAGGTCGTGGCCATCGTCGTGCCGTTCGCGTTCGGTGCGCTGTCGCTGATCCTCGTGCAGTTCATGAGCTTCGTGGATTACAGCTCGACCGGCAGCTCCTCAGGCACCGGCGCCCCACCCGACGAAGTCGTGAACAACCCGCTGCTGCCGAGTTTCAGCATGTGGCACGCGCTCCTCCTCCTCGGGTTCCTCCTCATCCCGGTATCCGGTCTGTGGCTGCTGTGGCGATTGCGGGGTCGGGTCGCACGCTGAGTCGTGCCACATGCTCGGCGTTGCTCCCGACCAGTATCCTGGTCGGGCCCTACCGTGGAGGTATGGCACGGGTGGCGGGGCGCAATCTGGCGATGAGCTGGTTCGCAGGCATCATGTGCGCCGGGGTCATCGGCGCGCTCGTCTGGCTGTCCCTCCCGATCCTCCCCGTCCTCGCAGAGTTCGCGGGGACCGCGCTTCGCAACGCCCTCCCCTGACGGTTCGCGTCGGAGTGTGGACGCGTGTATCCCGACACGTCGGCACGCCTGCGTCAGCGGCCGTCGGCCCGGCGGTACCCTCACAATGCACATATCCGATGAGAGGCGCACACCATGAGTGACCCCGACGCTCCCCAGCCCGAGAAGCCGACTGACGTCGACGACGTCGTCGGCAGCGCGAACGCCGGTCTCGACGCCGCCGCCGCAGCGGGCGCGGATGTCCCCGGTTCCACCGATGCGCCGGAGCACACGCAGGCCGCCCCGGTCGACGAGAGGGTCGCCGACCCCGACCTCGCCGCGTTCGAAGCCGCCGAGCGCGATCACCCGGGAACGTTCGCATCCCCGCCTCCTGCCGTCGTTCCCGCTCCGGTCGTCGAGTCGCGTGAGAGCCCGCGCGACGTCAGGGCAGAAGCCGATGCCGAGAGCGAGTCTTTCTACCCCGAGCCGATCGTGGGCGAGCCCATCCCGTTCGGCCACGAGCAGTCCGGTATGGCCGGCGCAGCCTATGCCCAGTACGGTGACGAGGTCGAGACGCGGATCGTGCCGTCGGAGCCGCTGATCGCCGCCTCCGCTGCGGCCGCCGCAGCGCAGCCCCAGCCCATCTTCGTGCAGGCTCCCGAGCCGCCCCGTGACCGCGGCAATCGCGGCACCGCCGGTCTGATCGGCCTGCTCGCGACCCTCGTCTTCGCCGTGCTCTACCTCGGCACAGCGCTGGGGCTCGCCGCGATCGCCGGCGACGTCAACGGCGAGAACATCGGTGAGGCCGCGCTCGCACCGCTGATGACCTGGGGTTACTGGACGCCGGTCGTCGTCTTCTTCCTCGGGTTCTGGCTGCTCGGCGCGATCATCAACCGCGGACGCTGGGGCCTCTGGGTCGTCTTCGGGATCATCGTCGGCGTCATCGCTTACGCGGGACACATCCTCGGGCAGCTGTTCGAGGCGCCGTTCTGGAAGCTCACGTCGTCGCAGGGCCTCGAGCTCGTCGGTGAGCAGCTGCTCGCCCCGCTCGCCATCGCCGCATTCGTGTTCGCCCGGGAGCTGACCATCTGGTTCGGCGCATGGGTCTCCCGCAGCGGTGCGCGCAAGACCGAGCTCAACGCCGAGGCGCAGCGCGAGTACGAGCGCACCCTCGAAGCCGGTCCGACGCTGTCGAGGTAGTCACGCACTCCACCACGCCGAACCCCCGCGGGCCCGAGTCCGCGGGGGTTTCGGCTGTCCTGGCGGTGGTCCTCGCGACGATCGGCTTCTTCGCACTCGCGGTGTTCGGGCTCGGGGCGCTGAGCGTGGCCACCGACACCGACATCATCGCGGTTCCGGGCCTGGGGCAGGCACCCGGTGCGGCGGGGATGGTCGTGGCGGTCATCGTGTTCGCGCTCGTGCTGTGGTCGACGCTCCGACGAGGCGCTCCGTCCTATGTGGCGACGGTCGCCATTGCCCTGCTGACCGCGCTCGCTCATCTCGTCGCGGTGTGGATCACGGTGATCATCAGCTCGTCAGACTTCGTGATCGCCACAGCCGTCGCGGGTGATCTGGTCCGCGGCGGTGCGAGTGCGGTGCTCGTGGCCGCAGGGCTGATCGCGGCGTGGGGCGGCATCGCCCTTCGTCGCACTCGTGCCGAGCATCCGCGCTGGCCCTGGGAGCGCGACGAGGAGGAGTGACCGGGCACCTCGGGCCGATGATTCGCCGACCCGGCGACGATTCGCCGACCCGGCGACGATTCGCCGACCATCCTGCGGCGAAGCGACGGTCGAACGTCCTCTCCTCGGCGGATCGTCCGGTCGGCTGCGCACGCCCCGCCGTGACGAGCGAAATCGCGGCGGCGACGCGCGGCGCGCCGTACGCTGGTGGGGTGGAGCGCTCATTGGAGACGCAGGTGGACCAGGCCGTCGAGGCCTGGTTGCGCTGGGTACCGCGCTGGGAGCCGGCAACCCACCGCGGTCGAGTCGCGCCGTGCCGCCGCTGTCTCGGCTCACCGATCCTCTCGGCGGCGGGAATCGGCGCGAACACCCCGCACGGTGTGCAGCACGGACTGTCGACGCGCATCAAGACCATCGTCGACCACGCCGTCGCGGACTACACGGCACGGAATCTCCCGATGCTGCAGCGCGAGCTCGATCAGCAGGCCGCCCGCAACCGGGCCCGCAGCTACCGCCCCGCCGAAGACCTCGATCCGGAGTTCGACGGTCTCCCGCTCGACCCCGAGCCCGTTCCCGGCGCGCCGTTCCTCTTCACCATCGCCGGACTCGCCGACGACTCCGCCGCGGAGCTCCCGGCGTTGCCGCCTCTGACCGAGGAGGCCAAGATCGCCCTCCGGCAGGAGGTCGCCCTCGCCGACGAGTACGCCAACATGGTCGGGCGGGAGATCTGCGGCATCCTGCTGCGCCACCGGATCTACATCCAGGCGGCCATCTCCCAGCACGTCGAGCCGCAGATCGAGGCCCTGCTCGCCGAGTTGACGGAATCACTGGACTCCCCGTTCGACCCGGACCTGCCATGACCCTCCGAGAGTCGCGCCGCCATCCGGACGGACTTGCACTCATTTGACCGCCACGTTACGCGGCATTACACTTGACCAGGTGTGTGCACGTCTCGACGTGCGCACTGGGCGTCGGCACCATGCCGGTCCGCCCCCACGGCATACCCACCACACCAAAAGTTCGCCGATTCCGGCGTGCCGGTGGGTCATGATGTGAAACCCATCACGCTGTCACCGTGCAGCACTATGAGGAGAGAACGTGCCAACCATTCAGCAGTTGGTTCGCAAGGGTCGCTCGCCCAAGGTCACCAAGACCAAGGCGCCGGCGCTCAAGTCGAACCCGCAGCAGGCCGGGGTCTGCACCCGCGTCTACACCACCACCCCGAAGAAGCCGAACTCGGCGATGCGCAAGGTCGCTCGTGTGAAGCTCCGCAACGGCACCGAGGTCACCGCGTACATCCCCGGTGAGGGTCACAACCTCCAGGAGCACTCGCTGGTGCTCGTCCGCGGCGGTCGTGTCAAGGACCTCCCCGGTGTGCGTTACAAGATCGTCCGTGGCGCCCTGGACACCCAGGCAGTCAAGAACCGTAAGCAGGCTCGTTCCCGCTACGGCGCGAAGAAGGGTTGAGTTAGATGCCTCGTAAGGGACCAGCCCCCAAGCGCCCCGTCGTCAACGACCCGGTATACGGCGCACCGATCGTCACCTCGCTGGTGAACAAGATCCTCGTCGACGGCAAGAAGTCGCTGGCCGAGTCGATCGTCTACGGCGCCCTCCGCGGTGTCGAGGCGAAGAACGGTCAGGACGCCGTCGCCACGCTGAAGAAGGCGCTCGACAACGTGCGCCCGACTCTCGAGGTCCGCAGCCGCCGCGTCGGTGGCTCGACCTACCAGGTGCCGGTCGAGGTCAAGCCTCACCGCGCCAACACGCTCGCGCTCCGCTGGCTCGTCAGCTACGCGAAGGGCCGTCGTGAGAAGACGATGACCGAGCGTCTGCAGAACGAGATCCTCGACGCGTCGAACGGCCTGGGTGCCGCGGTCAAGCGCCGCGAGGACACGCACAAGATGGCCGAGTCGAACCGCGCGTTCGCTCACTACCGCTGGTAACCAGCTTCGCCCGCCTCTCGGCCACTCGCCGAGGGGCGGGCACCCCCTCTTCGCAGTACGACTGCTCCAAAAGATAAGGACACTCCTGTGGCACAAGACGTGCTCACGGACCTGAGCAAGGTCCGCAACATCGGCATCATGGCGCACATCGATGCCGGCAAGACCACGACGACCGAGCGCATCCTGTTCTACACGGGCGTCAACCACAAGCTCGGCGAGACGCACGATGGCGCCTCGACCACCGACTGGATGGAGCAGGAGAAGGAGCGCGGCATCACGATCACGTCTGCCGCCGTGACCTGCTACTGGAACAAGAACCAGATCAACATCATCGACACCCCCGGCCACGTGGACTTCACGGTCGAGGTGGAGCGTTCGCTCCGCGTCCTCGACGGTGCCGTCGCCGTCTTCGACGGCAAGGAGGGCGTCGAGCCCCAGTCCGAGACCGTGTGGCGTCAGGCCGACAAGTACAACGTCCCCCGCATCTGCTTCGTCAACAAGATGGACAAGCTGGGCGCGGACTTCTACTTCACCGTCGACACCATCATCAACCGCCTGGGCGCCAAGCCCCTCGTGATCCAGCTGCCGATCGGCGCCGAGAACGACTTCATCGGGGTGGTCGACCTGGTCGAGATGCGTGCACTGGTCTGGGCCGGAGACTCCAAGGGTGACGTCACCATGGGTGCCTCCTACGAGATCCAGGAGATCCCGGAAGACCTCAAGGAGAAGGCGGCCGAGTACCGTCAGCAGCTCCTCGAGACCGTCGCCGAGACCGACGACGCGCTGCTCGAGAAGTTCTTCGGTGGCGAGGAGCTCACGGTCGCCGAGATCAAGGGCGCGATCCGCAAGCTGACCGTCGCCAGCGAGATCTACCCGGTGCTCTGCGGCTCCGCGTTCAAGAACCGCGGCGTCCAGCCCATGCTCGACGCGGTCGTCGACTACCTCCCGAACCCGCTCGACGTGGGCTCGATCGAGGCGCACGACCCGAAGGACTACGACACGATCATCGAGCGCCACCCGGACTCGAAGGACCCGTTCGCGGCCCTCGCGTTCAAGGTCGCCGTGCACCCGTTCTTCGGTCGTCTGACCTACGTTCGCGTGTACTCGGGTCACCTCGACTCCGGTTCTGCGGTCATCAACTCGACCAAGAACAAGAAGGAGCGCATCGGGAAGATCTTCCAGATGCACGCCAACAAGGAGATCCCGGTCCCCTCGGTCACCGCCGGCAACATCTACGCGGTCATCGGCCTGAAGGACACCACCACCGGTGACACCCTGACCGACCCGGCAGCGCCCGTCGTCCTCGAGTCGATGACGTTCCCCGAGCCCGTCATCGAGGTCGCCATCGAGCCGAAGACCAAGGCCGACCAGGAGAAGCTGGGTGTCGCCATCCAGAAGCTCGCTGAAGAGGACCCGACCTTCCGCACGGAGCTCAACCCCGAGACCGGTCAGACGACCATCAAGGGCATGGGCGAGCTGCACCTCGACATCCTCGTGGACCGCATGAAGCGCGAGTTCAACGTCGAGGCCAACGTCGGCAAGCCGCAGGTGGCGTACCGCGAGACGATCAAGAAGGCCGTCGAGAAGCACGACTACACGCACAAGAAGCAGACCGGTGGTTCCGGCCAGTTCGCGAAGATCCAGTTCACCATCGAGCCGATGGACCTGGACTCCGAGAAGACCTACGAGTTCGTGAACGCCGTCACCGGTGGTCGCATCCCTCGTGAGTACATCGGCTCGATCGACGCCGGTTTCCAGGACGCGATGAACGTCGGTGTGCTCGCGGGCTACCCGATGGTCGGCGTCAAGGCGACCATCGTCGATGGTGCGGCGCACGACGTCGACTCCTCGGAGATGGCGTTCAAGATCGCGGGCTCCATGGGCTTCAAGGAGGCCGCTCGGCGCGCCAACCCCGTGCTGCTCGAGCCGCTGATGGCCGTCGAGGTCCGTACTCCCGAGGAGTACATGGGCGACGTCATCGGCGACCTGAACTCGCGTCGTGGCCAGATCCAGTCGATGGAAGACGCCGCCGGCGTCAAGGTCGTCCGCGCTCAGGTCCCGCTGTCCGAGATGTTCGGCTACATCGGCGACCTGCGCTCGAAGACCTCGGGCCGTGCCGTCTACTCGATGGAGTTCCACAGCTACGCTGAGGTTCCCCGCGCAGTGGCCGACGAGATCGTCCAGAAGACCAAGGGCGAGTAATCGCTCTTCTGGGTTCCCCGCGGCGCCGAGCACCGCGAAGCGCCGCGGGGTTCCCAGGTCACCTACAACTTCACATTCCCTCTCTACTAAACTGAGAACCTAACCCGTAGAGAACCGGTCGCAAACCAGTGCCCGGTCACCTTTACAACGACGTCCTGAGGAGGACCCAGTGGCTAAGGCCAAGTTCGAGCGGACCAAGCCGCACGTCAACATCGGAACGATCGGTCACGTCGACCACGGCAAGACCACGCTCTCCGCAGCGATCTCGAAGGTGCTTGCTGACAAGTTCCCGTCCGACACCAACGTGCAGCGTGACTTCGCTTCCATCGACTCGGCGCCGGAAGAGCGTCAGCGTGGAATCACCATCAACATCTCGCACATCGAGTACGAGACCCCCAAGCGCCACTACGCTCACGTCGACGCTCCCGGCCACGCCGACTACGTCAAGAACATGATCACCGGTGCTGCTCAGATGGACGGCGCGATTCTCGTGGTCGCCGCCACCGACGGCCCGATGGCTCAGACGCGTGAGCACGTGCTGCTCGCCAAGCAGGTCGGCGTTCCGTACCTGCTGGTCGCGCTGAACAAGTCGGACATGGTCGACGACGAGGAGATCCTGGAGCTCGTCGAGCTCGAGGTCCGCGAGCTGCTCGCAGCCCAGGGCTTCGACGAGGACGCTCCTGTCGTCCGCGTCTCGGCTCTCAAGGCTCTCGAGGGCGACGAGAAGTGGACCCAGGCGATCCTGGACCTCATGCAGGCTGTCGACGACAGCGTTCCGGACCCGGAGCGTGACCGTGACAAGCCGTTCCTGATGCCCGTCGAGGACGTCTTCACGATCACCGGTCGTGGAACCGTCGTCACGGGTCGCGCCGAGCGTGGCACGCTGGCCATCAACTCCGAGGTCGAGATCGTCGGACTCCGTCCGACCGTCAAGACCACGGTCACGGGTATCGAGATGTTCCACAAGCAGCTCGACGAGGCATGGGCCGGCGAGAACTGTGGTCTCCTGCTCCGTGGCACGAAGCGTGAGGACGTC
Source organism: Microbacterium sp. NPDC055988 (assembly GCF_042269505.1). NCBI lineage: Bacteria > Bacillati > Actinomycetota > Actinomycetes > Micrococcales > Microbacteriaceae > Microbacterium > Microbacterium sp. NPDC055988. The sequence continues at coordinate 258,536 of NZ_JBHJXY010000001.1, read as the reverse complement.
GAGCGCGGCCAGGTCATCGTGAAGCCGGGTTCGGTCACGCCGCACACCGACTTCGAGGGCACCGCGTACATCCTGTCCAAGGACGAGGGTGGGCGTCACAACCCCTTCTACACGAACTACCGCCCGCAGTTCTACTTCCGCACCACCGACGTCACCGGCGTCATCTCGCTGCCCGAGGGCACCGAGATGGTCATGCCCGGCGACACCACCGACATGACGGTCGAGCTGATCCAGCCGATCGCCATGGAGGAGGGCCTCGGCTTCGCCATCCGTGAGGGTGGACGCACCGTCGGCGCCGGTACGGTCACGAAGATCGTCAAGTAAGCAGCTGCTTCCTCGCAAGGGGCCGGGCCTTCGGGTCCGGCCCCTTTGTGGTTCCCTCGCGAGAAGGGAAACGCCGCGTCTCAGCCCCCGAGCCGCGGCGTTTCCCTTCTTCCGTCGAGGGGTCTGCACAGGCGGGTGGAGGAGTGCGTTGTACCCGGACCCCGGGGGAGGAGGCGGCGGCGGAGGATCCGGAGCGCGGTTGCAGCGCAGCCTGGGCGGATGCGACGACCGAAGCCCCTCCCGCCGGAACTCGGCGACTCGTTCCACATCGCTCAGGCCGACGCCACGGGCGTGCGGCGCTGGAGACGCGATCATCGTGCCCTCGAGCGACCCTTCCCCGGTATCCGCTCCACGTCCGCCCCCGAGACTTTCCGGGCCCGGGTCGACTGCTACGCGCCGCGGCTCCGAGCGCAGCAGTGCTTCACCGGCAGAACGGCGGCGCGACTGTGGGGGCTGCCTCTCCCGTGGCGCTGGCATCCGGATGAACCTGTCGAGGTCGTCGTTCCCTCGGACGGTGCGCCGCCCGCAGTGGAGGGGGTCCGCGGCTGCAGGCTCGGTGTGCGGCGTCGGGCCGCTTCTCTCGTGGACGGGCTGCCGGTGTTGGACCCGGTGCCGACGCTGTTCACCCTGGCAGCGAGCCTGACTCTCACAGAGGCGGTGGTGCTCGTCGACGCCATCATCACGACGTCTGTGAACTATCCGTCTTTGGATGGTCGCTGTCCGCCGGCCGACATCGAGGGGATCCGTGCGGCCCTCCTCCGCTGGGGGCGGTTCCCGGGTGTGGCGACGATACGCACGGCCCTCGGATTCGCGCGAGAAGGGGTGGAGTCGCCCAAGGAGACCGAGACGCGCCTGATGATCGTGAGGGCAGGGATGCCCGAGCCTGTTGTGCAGCATGTCATCCGAAGCCGAGGGCGCCGTCTCGCCAGGGTGGACCTCGCGTACATCGCGGAGCGGATCGCGATCGAGTACGAAGGCGACCACCACCGCACCGATCGTGCGCAGTGGGGCGAGGACATCCGTCGGCAGCGGGAACTGGAGGAAGCGGGCTGGCTGGTGATCCGTCTGACGCAGCATGACCTGGGTGCCGGACGCGCCACGTTCATCGCCCGGCTTCGTCGCGCCCTCGCCTCCCGCAGTTGAAAGAAGGAAAACGCCGCGCTGCGGGGAAGGCGCCCCGGCGTGTTCCTTCTTCCAGTGGAGGGGGCGCGGGGGGTTCCCTGGGAGGAGGAGGGACGGCACAATGAGGAGCGTTCCTGCCGGCCGGCAGGGCGCACCGGAAAAGGGGATTCACATGGGTATCGACGACGCGGTCAACAAGGGCAAGGACCTCTACGAGCAGAACAAGGACAAGATCGCCGAGGCCGTCAAGAGCGACCAGGCGGAGGACATCAGCGACAAGGTCCTCGATGGTGTCGCGGACTTCGCGAAGAAGATCGCCCCGGGTGCGGCGGACAAGATCGATGAGATCCGGGAGAGCGCAGACAAAGCTGTGGGGAACGAGTAACAGCCCACGCATTCTTGGAGCGGCGATCCACCACATGGTGGGTCGCCGCTTTCGCGTACCGAGACCGTCGACGACGGAGCTACTGGTCGTCAGATGTGGCGGATTCGCAGATGTATCGAGTAGGATCGTCTCGACTGCCTGGGGATCTTGCGGTCGGGGAAGCCGAAGGGGTTCGGTTTCCCGAAGCACGCGGTCTTTCCGCGTTGAAACTGGGGACAAGCGATTTTGGGGATCATCGTGCGACGCGCGCACTCTGTGCGCCTGAGCGTCACCCTGCCTGCGCGGCGGCTCTTCCGCCGCGCCCTCGATCGAGGAGTTCGGCGTCCCTTCACGCCGGGCTACTCGCGTTCGGTGTGCCCCCTCGCACTGAACGCCCTCCCCAAGCGGGGCGAGGCATGGGGATGCCTCGCCCCGCTATCTCGTTCCTTCTGACCCCGATTTCACCGGCCGGCACGGCCGCCTCGAGGGGCGCGACACGCCCGGGTTTGCAGAAGTGAAATCGGGCATGGCAGAATAGACAGGTTCGATATTCCGTCGCCGCTGTGCGTGCGACGGATCACTGCCAGGGCAGTGCATAGACGGCGGCTCCTTCGGGAAGCTGCAGGGTTCTAGGCCGCGGGTAGCAGAACACACACCCCGACACCCTTCCCACCGAGGGGTTCGCCGTGCGCGGCGGAGGTCGGGCATCCGTTCGCCTCAAGGTGTGCGGCTGACAGAAGAACAGTGGTGCAGCAGATCGACTCGTGAGAGCCGTTCTCGTGCCGAGGCGCGAACAGCGCCGACGTGCGTCCAATGCCCCAGGGCCACCCGGTCCCGGACGGTATGACGCCTAAAGAGAGAGAGCAGACAATGGCGGGACAGAAGATCCGCATTCGCCTGAAGTCGTATGACCACGAGGTCATCGACACGTCCGCACGCAAGATCGTCGACACCGTGACCCGCGCGGGCGCGACCGTCGTCGGACCCGTGCCCCTTCCGACCGAGAAGAACGTCGTGTGCGTCATCCGGTCGCCGCACAAGTACAAGGACAGCCGCGAGCACTTCGAGATGCGCACCCACAAGCGTCTGATCGACATCGTCGACCCGACGCCCAAGGCCGTCGACTCGCTGATGCGTCTCGACCTGCCTGCCGATGTCAACATCGAGATCAAGCTCTGAGGTCGGACATGGTTGACATCAACTCCAAGATTTCCAAGGGCATGCTGGGCACGAAGCTCGGTATGACCCAGGTCTGGAACGAGAGCGGCAAGCTCGTTCCCGTCACCGTCATCGAGCTCGCCTCGAACGTGGTCACGCAGATCCGTACGCCCGAGAAGGACGGCTACAACGCCGTGCAGATCGCCTACGGTCAGATCGACCCCCGCAAGGTGAACAAGCCCCTCACGGCCCACTTCGAGGCAGCCGGCGTCACGCCGCGCCGTCACGTTACCGAGATCCGCACCGCGGACGCCGGCGACTACAGCCTGGGCCAGGAGCTCACGGTCGACGGCACCTTCGAGGCCGGCCAGCTCGTCGACGTCGTCGGCACGAGCAAGGGCAAGGGCTTCGCCGGTGTCATGAAGCGTCACAACTTCAAGGGTGTCTCGGCTTCGCACGGTTCGCACCGCAACCACCGCAAGCCCGGCTCGATCGGCGCATCGTCGACCCCGAGCCGCGTCTTCAAGGGCATGCGCATGGCCGGCCGTATGGGTGGCGAACGTGTGACCGTCCTCAACCTCACGGTGCACGCCATCGACATCGAGAAGGGTCTGCTGCTCGTCAAGGGCGCCGTCCCCGGTGCTCGTGGCCGCATCGTCTATGTCCGCAACGCAGTGAAGGGTGCCTGAACATGGCTGACTCCACTCTCGCGCTCGACGTCCTCAAGGCAGACGGCAAGAAGGCAGGCTCCATCGAGCTTCCCGCCGCGCTGTTCGACGCCAAGACGAACATCCCGCTCATCCACCAGGTCGTCGTCGCGCAGCTCGCGGCGGCTCGCCAGGGCACGCACTCGACCAAGCGTCGTGGCGAGGTCTCCGGTGCCGGCCGCAAGCCCTTCAAGCAGAAGGGCACGGGTAACGCCCGTCAGGGTTCCATCCGCGCGCCGCACATGACCGGTGGTGGCATCGTCCACGGCCCGAAGCCGCGTGACTACTCGCAGCGCACCCCCAAGAAGATGATCGCCGCCGCCCTGCTGGGCGCGCTCAGCGACCGCTTCCGCGGTGACCGCATCCACGCCATCGAGTCCTTCGGGATCGACGGCACGCCCTCGACCAAGACCGCGGTGAACTTCCTCACCAACGTCGTCTCGTCGAAGAACGTGCTCGTCGTGATCGAGCGCAACGACGACGTGACGCTGAAGAGCATCCGCAACCTGTCGAACCTGCACGTGCTGACGTTCGACCAGCTCAACGCATACGACGTGCTCGTCTCCGACGACATCGTCTTCACCCAGGCCGCGCTCGAGGGCTTCATCGCCTCCAAGTCCGGCGCCAACCAGGAGGTCTCCGCATGAGCGAGCAGGCATCTGTTCTCCAGACGGCCCTGAACAAGGACCCGCGCGACATCATCCTGAAGCCGGTCGTGTCCGAGAAGAGCTACGGGCTCATCGATGAAGGAAAGTACACCTTCCTCGTCGACCCGCGCGCTTCGAAGACCGAGATCAAGCTCGCCATCGAGAAGATCTTCGGCGTCAAGGTCGCAGGGGTCAACACCCTCAACCGCGTCGGCAAGGCTCGTCGCACCCGCTTCGGCACCGGCAAGCGCAAGGACACCAAGCGCGCCATCGTCACCCTGAAGTCGGGCACCATCGACATCTTCACGGCAATCGGCTGATCCGGGGGATAAGGACAATAATGGCTATTCGCAAGTACAAGCCCACGACCCCGGGCCGTCGCGGCTCGTCGGTGGCTGACTTCGCCGAGATCACTCGATCGACGCCAGAGAAGTCGCTGCTGCGCCCGCTCTCGAAGACCGGTGGTCGCAACAACCAGGGCCGCATCACGACCCGTCACATCGGTGGTGGCCACAAGCGCCAGTACCGCGTCATCGACTTCCGTCGTAACGACAAGGACGGCGTCAACGCCAAGGTCGCTCACATCGAGTACGACCCCAACCGCACCGCGCGCATCGCGCTGCTGCACTACTTCGACGGTGAGAAGCGCTACATCCTCGCTCCGGCGAAGCTGAAGCAGGGCGACATCGTCGAGTCGGGTGCCGGGGCTGACATCAAGCCGGGCAACAACCTCCCGCTGAAGAACATCCCCACGGGTACGGTCATCCACGCGATCGAGCTCCGCCCCGGTGGCGGCGCGAAGATGGCACGTTCGGCCGGTGCATCCGTCCGCCTCGTCGCCAAGGACGGCCCCTACGCCCAGCTGCGTCTGCCCTCGGGCGAGATCCGCAACGTCGATGCGCGCTGCCGCGCGACCATCGGCGAGGTCGGCAACGCCGAGCAGTCGAACATCAACTGGGGTAAGGCCGGCCGCATGCGCTGGAAGGGCGTCCGCCCGACCGTGCGTGGTGTCGCGATGAACCCGGTCGACCACCCGCACGGTGGTGGTGAGGGTAAGACCTCTGGTGGTCGTCACCCCGTCTCCCCGTGGGGCCAGGCTGAGGGTCGTACCCGTCACGCCAACAAGGAAAGCGACAAGTACATCGTGCGTCGTCGTAACGCCGGCAAGAAGCGTAAGTAGGAGTAAGAGAAGATGCCTCGCAGTCTTAAGAAGGGCCCCTTCGTCGACGATCACCTGCTTCGCAAGGTGGTCGTGCAGAACGAAGCCGGCACCAAGAACGTCATCAAGACCTGGTCCCGTCGGTCCATGATCATCCCGGCCATGCTGGGTCACACGATCGCGGTCCACGACGGACGCAAGCACATCCCTGTGTTCGTGTCCGAGACCATGGTCGGTCACAAGCTGGGCGAGTTCGCGCCCACCCGCACCTTCCGCGGCCACGAGAAGGACGACAAGAAGGGGCGGCGCCGCTAATGGTCGAATCGATCGCACGCGTGCGACACATCCGCGTGACCCCTCAGAAGGCTCGTCGTGTCGTCGCGCTCATCAAGGGCAAGCAGGCCCAGGAGGCTCTGGCGATCCTGAAGTTCGCGCAGCAGAGCGCCAGCGAGCCGATCTACAAGCTTGTCGCGTCGGCCATGGCCAACGCGCAGGTCAAGGCAGATCGCGACGGCGAGTTCCTCGACGAGAAGGACCTGTACGTGGCCAACGCGTACGTCGACGAGGGCACCACGCTCAAGCGTTTCCAGCCCCGTGCACAGGGTCGCGCTTTCCAGATCAAGAAGCGCACGAGCCACATCACGGTCGTGCTCTCGACGCCTGAGGCAGCTCCGGCCGCCGCGGGCGACAGCAACAAGAAGGCGAGCAAGTAATGGGACAGAAGGTAAACCCGTACGGCTTCCGTCTCGGCATCACGACGGACCACGTCTCGCGTTGGTTCTCTGACTCGACGAAGCCGGGTCAGCGTTACGCCGACTACGTCGCCGAGGACATCAAGATCCGCAACCTGCTCAAGACGCAGCTCGACCGCGCCGGTGTCTCGAACATCGAGATCGAGCGCACCCGTGACCGCGTCCGCGTCGACATCCACACCGCCCGTCCGGGCATCGTGATCGGTCGTCGTGGCGCCGAGGCCGAGCGCATCCGCGGCGACCTCGAGAAGCTCTCGGGCAAGCAGATCCAGCTGAACATCCTCGAGGTCAAGAACCCCGAGGCCGACGCTCAGCTCGTCGCACAGGGCATCGCCGAGCAGCTCTCTGCTCGCGTGGCGTTCCGTCGTGCGATGCGCAAGGGTCTGCAGGGCGCTCAGCGCGCCGGCGCCAAGGGCATCCGCATCCAGGTCTCCGGCCGCCTCGGCGGCGCCGAGATGAGCCGTTCGGAGTTCTACCGCGAGGGTCGTGTGCCGCTGCACACGCTGCGCGCGAACATCGACTACGGCTTCTACGAGGCGAAGACCACCTTCGGCCGCATCGGCGTGAAGGTCTGGATCTATAAGGGCGACCTGACCGCCAAGGAGCTCGCTCGCGAGCAGGCCAACGCACCCAAGGCTCGTCGTGACGACCGTGGTGGCGACCGCCGCCGTGCCCCGCGCAACGAGGCACCTGTCGCAGAAGGAGCGTCGGCATAATGCTCATCCCCCGTAAGGTCAAGTTCCGCAAGCAGCACCACCCGGGTCGCTCGGGCCAGGCCACCGGCGGCACGAAGGTCTCCTTCGGCGAGTACGGTATCCAGGCGCTGACCCCCGCTTACGTGACGAACCGTCAGATCGAGTCCGCTCGTATCGCGATGACCCGTCACATCAAGCGTGGTGGAAAGGTGTGGATCAACATCTACCCCGACCGTCCGCTCACGAAGAAGCCTGCCGAGACCCGCATGGGTTCCGGTAAGGGTTCCCCCGAGTGGTGGGTCGCGAACGTCAAGCCGGGCCGTGTCCTCTTCGAGGTCGCGGGTGTCGACGAGGAGCTCGCACGTGAAGCTCTGACCCGTGCAATTCACAAGCTGCCGCTCAAGGCACGCATCATCAAGCGCGAGGAGGGCGACGCGTAATGGCGATCGGCACCAAGGAGCTCGCCCCGGCAGAGCTCGACACATTCGAAGACCAGCGCCTCGTCGAGGAGCTGCGCAAGGCCAAGGAGGAGCTGTTCAACCTCCGTTTCCAGTCGGCCACCGGCCAGCTGGAGAGCCACGGCCGCATCCGCGCCGTCAAGCGCGACATCGCGCGCCTCTACACCGTGATCCGCGAACGCGAGCTGGGCATCCGTGCGACGCCTGCTCCGGTCGAGGCTCCGGCCAAGAAGGCGACCAAGTCGAAGGCGAAGAAGGCGGACTCCGCCGACGACGCCGTGAAGGAAGAGGCTGAGTGATGGCCACCAAGAAGGAAGCGACTGTGGAGACGCAGGCCGCAGGACACGAGTCGTCCGAGCACGACGTCCGCGACTCCGCTGCCCGCGGTTACCGCAAGGCACGTCGCGGCTACGTCGTCAGCGACAAGATGGACAAGACCATCGTGGTCGAGGTCGAGGACCGCGTGAAGCACCCGCTTTACGGCAAGGTCATCCGCCGCACCTCGAAGGTCAAGGCGCACGATGAGGCGAACTCCGCCGGCATCGGCGACCTGGTCCTGATCAACGAGACCCGCCCGCTGAGCGCCACGAAGCGCTGGCGCCTGGTGGAGATTCTGGAGAAGGCCAAGTGATTCAGCAGGAATCCCGACTCAAGGTCGCCGACAACACCGGCGCCAAGGAGCTCCTCACGATTCGTGTCCTCGGTGGCTCGAAGCGTCGTTACGCCGGTCTCGGCGACACCATCGTCGCGACCGTCAAGGACGCGATCCCCGGTGGCAACGTGAAGAAGGGCGACGTCGTCAAGGCGGTCATCGTCCGCACCAAGAAGGAGGTCCGTCGTCCGGACGGCTCCTACATCAAGTTCGACGAGAACGCCGCAGTGATCCTGAAGAACGACGGGGAGCCCCGCGGCACCCGTATCTTCGGGCCGGTCGGTCGTGAGCTTCGCGACAAGAAGTTCATGAAGATCGTCTCGCTGGCGCCGGAGGTCATCTAATCATGGCGAAGATCAAGAAGGGTGACCTGGTTCAGGTCATCACCGGTGCCACGCAGGAGCGTGGCGGCGACCGTGGCAAGCAGGGCAAGGTCCTCGACGTCCTCGCCGACAAGAACCGCGTGATCGTCGAAGGCGTGAACTACGTCACCAAGCACACCCGCGTCGGACAGACGCAGCGTGGCACCAAGACCGGAGGCCTCGAGACCGTCGAAGCCTCCATCCACATCTCGAACGTCGCACTCGTCGACCCCTCGACCAAGAAGCCGACCAAGGTCGGCCACCGGGTCGAGGAGCAGACCAAGGACGGCGTCAAGCGCACCGTCCGCGTGCGGTACGCGAAGAAGAGCGGTAAGGACCTCTGATGAGCACCGACACTGCCGCGCCGGCTGGCAAGATCCAGCCGCGCCTGAAGCAGAAGTACAACAGCGAGATCAAGAAGGCTCTGCAGGACGAGTTCGGTTACGCGAACGTCATGCAGATCCCCGGACTGGTCAAGGTCGTCGTGAACACCGGTGTCGGCGAGGCAGCTCGCGACAGCAAGGTGATCGATGGTGCGGTCGACGACCTCACCAAGATCACCGGCCAGAAGCCGATCGTCACGAAGGCCCGCAAGTCCATCGCGCAGTTCAAGCTGCGTGAGGGCCAGGCCATCGGCGCGCACGTCACCCTCCGCGGTGACCGCGCGTGGGAGTTCGTGGATCGTCTCGTCTCGCTGGCACTGCCCCGTATCCGCGACTTCCGCGGTCTCTCGGGCAAGCAGTTCGACGGCAACGGCAACTACACCTTCGGTCTCCAGGAGCAGAGCGTGTTCCACGAGATCGATCAGGACAAGATCGACCGGGTTCGCGGTTTCGACATCACCGTCGTCACCACCGCGAAGACGGATGACGAGGGTCGGGCGCTGCTCCGTCACCTCGGCTTCCCGTTCCGCTCGGAAGACGCACAGGCGTGACCTTTCGACAGGCTCAGGGACCCACGGGTTGCTGAGCCTGTCGAAGCACTCGCCGACATGCACCTACAATTGAAGATTGCGTGTCATCGCAGGCCGTCTGTCGTGTAACGGCAGCCGGAACCTCATGAACAAAGGAAAACAACAATGACAATGACAGACCCGGTCGCAGATCTGCTGACCCGTCTGCGTAACGCGAACTCGGCGCACCACGATTCCGTGACCCTGCCGTCGAGCAAGCTCAAGACGAACATCGCTCAGATCCTCCAGCAGGAGGGCTACATCGCCGGCTGGGAGACCTCTGACGCACGCGTCGGACAGAACCTCACGCTGACGCTGAAGTACGGCCCCAACCGTGAGCGCTCGATCGCTGGTATCAAGCGCGTCTCGAAGCCCGGTCTCCGCGTCTACGCGAAGTCCACCGAGCTCCCCACGGTCCTCGGCGGTCTCGGCGTGGCCATCCTGTCCACCTCCTCCGGTCTTCTCACCGACCGTCAGGCTGAGCAGAAGGGCGTGGGCGGAGAAGTTCTCGCCTACGTGTGGTAATTCGAAATGTCGCGTATTGGACGACTTCCCATCGACGTTCCCGCGGGCGTGACCGTTTCGGTCGCAGGCCGCGTGGTCTCGGTGAAGGGCCCCAAGGGTGAGCTCACCCTGACGGTCGCCAACCCCATCGAGGTCGCGGTCGAGGAGAACCAGGTTCTGGTCTCCCGTCCCGACGACGAGCGCGAGTCGCGGTCGCTTCACGGCCTGACCCGCACGCTCATCAACAACAACATCATCGGCGTGACCCAGGGCTACACCAAGGGTCTCGAGGTCGTCGGTACCGGTTACCGCGTTCAGCAGAAGGGGAGCTCGGTCGAGTTCGCCCTCGGCTTCTCGCACCCGGTTCTGATCGACCCGCCCGCCGGCATCACGCTCACGGTCGAGGGCACCACCAAGCTCACCGTCAGCGGGATCGACAAGCAGGCTGTCGGCGAGGCAGCTGCCAACATCCGCAAGATCCGCAAGCCCGAGCCGTACAAGGGCAAGGGTGTGCGCTACGCCGGCGAGAACGTGCGTCGCAAGGCCGGAAAGAGTGGTAAGTAACCATGGCTCTCAAGTCAAAGTCTGACGCCCGCGCGCGTCGTCACGCCCGCCTTCGCAAGAAGGTCGTCGGCACCGAGGTGCGTCCGCGCCTCGTCGTCAACCGCTCGGCCCGCCACGTCTTCGTGCAGCTGGTCGACGACAGCAAGGGTCACACCGTCGCGTCGGCATCGACGCTCGAGACCGACCTGCGCTCGCTCGAGGGTGACAAGACCGCCAAGGCCCGCAAGGTCGGCGAGCTCCTCGCCGAGCGTGCGAAGGCTGCCGGCGTTTCCGAGGCAGTGTTCGACCGTGGCGGCAACCGCTACGCCGGTCGTGTCGCCGCCATCGCCGACGGCGCCCGCGAGGGGGGTCTGGCACTGTGAGTGACAACAAGGAGAACGAAGTGACCGAAACGGCTGCTGCCGCTCCCGAGGCGGCTGCTGTCGTCTCTGAGACGGCCGCCGGCACGACCCAGGCTGAGCCTGCTCGCGAAGGCCGCCGCGGTGGCGGTCGCGATCGCAACCAGGGCGGCGGTCGTGACCGCAACTCACGTGACCGTGGCGACAACCAGTTCCTGGAGCGCGTCGTCACCATCAACCGCGTCTCGAAGGTCGTGAAGGGTGGTCGTCGCTTCAGCTTCACCGCCCTCGTGGTCGTCGGTGACGGCAACGGTCTGGTCGGCGTCGGCTACGGCAAGGCCCGAGAGGTCCCCCTGGCGATCTCGAAGGGTGTCGAAGAGGCCAAGCGCAACTTCTTCCGCGTTCCGCGCGTCGGCAGCACCATCCCGCACCCCGTGCAGGGTGAGGCCGCCGCTGGTGTGGTCCTGCTCCGCCCGGCCGCTGCCGGTACCGGTGTCATCGCCGGTGGTCCGGTCCGCGCCGTGCTCGAGTGCGCCGGTATCCACGACGTGCTGTCGAAGTCGCTCGGCTCGTCGAACACGATCAACATCGTGCACGCGACGGTCGCCGCCCTGAAGCAGCTCGAGGAGCCCCGTGCGGTCGCCGCGCGTCGTGGCCTCGAGTTCGACCAGGTCGCCCCTGCCCGCCTCGTGCGTGCAGAGGCCGAGGCCATCGCCGCACAGAAGGTAGGTGCCTGATGGCCGCGCGACTGAAGGTCACGCAGATCAAGTCCAAGGTGAGCGAGAAGCAGAACCAGCGTGACACGCTGCGCAGCCTCGGTCTCAAGCGGATCGGTGACACCACCGTCCGCCCCGACGACGCGCAGACGCGCGGTTACGTCAAGACCGTCGCACACCTCGTCAAGGTTGAGGAGATCGACTAATGGCTGAGAAGAACGAGGCCGTCGAGGCCGAGAAGGCCCCGAAGAAGGCAGCAGCTCCCAAGGCTGCCGCTGAGAAGAAGCCCGCTGCGAAGAAGGCTCCGGCCAAGACCGCTGCGTCCGCCGCCAAGGCTGACGCTCCGGCCAAGAAGCCGGCTGCCAAGAAGGCTGCGCCCGCGAAGGATGCTCCGGCATCCCGCCCCGGCGTGCTGAAGGTCCACCACCTGCGTCCGGTCCCCGGATCCAACACCGCCAAGACTCGCGTCGGCCGTGGTGAGGGCTCCAAGGGCAAGACCGCGGGCCGTGGTACCAAGGGCACCAAGGCGCGCAACACCGTTCGCGTCGGCTTCGAGGGTGGGCAGATGCCGCTGCACATGCGCACCCCGAAGCTGCGCGGGTTCAAGAACCCGTTCCGCGTCGAGTACCAGGTCGTGAACCTGGAGAAGCTCGCGGAGCTGTACCCCAAGGGTGGCGATGTCACCATCGGCGACCTGGTCGCCAAGGGGGCCGTTCGCAAGAACGAGAAGGTCAAGGTTCTCGGAAACGGCGACATCGCCGTGAAGCTCACCGTTTCGGTCGACAAGGTCTCGGGTTCTGCCGAGCAGAAGATCGTCGCGGCCGGCGGATCCGTCAAGTAACCGCACAATGAGAGGGGCCGGAGATTCTCCGGCCCCTCTCGTCGTTTCACACTCCGAGACCTCGCTCTGGGGCCGCATCCGGCGGGCCTGGTATCGGTGACGAATTCCGGGAACCCCGGATTGCGTTACCCTGGTCTTTCAGCCGTCCTTCGGGAATCGGCAACTTTTCAGGAGGAACGTCCTTGTTTAGCGCCATCGCGCGGATCTTCCGCACCCCGGACCTGCGTCGGAAGATCGGTTTCACCCTCGCCATCATCGCGATCTACCGTCTCGGCTCCAACGTCCCCGCGCCGTTCGTGAACTTCCCGAACGTCGAGGAGTGCCTTGCGGCGAACGCGGGCACCGACGGCCTGCTCGGACTGGTCAACCTCTTCTCCGGCGGTGCGCTGCTGCAGCTGTCGATCTTCGCCCTCGGCGTCATGCCGTACATCACGGCGACGATCATCACGCAGCTGCTCCGCGTGGTCATCCCGCACTTCGAGGCGCTGCACAAGGAAGGTCAGGCCGGTCAGGCCCGTCTGACCCAGTACACGCGCTACCTCACCATCGCGCTCGCGCTGCTCCAGTCGACGACGCTCGTGACGGTCGCGCGCAGCGGCCAGCTCTTCGGTTCGACCGATCTCGCCGCCTGCCAGCAGCTCCTGACGAACGACGTGTGGTGGGCGCAGCTGCTCATCATCATGACGATGACGGCCGGCACCGGTCTGATCATGTGGTTCGCCGAGCTCGTCACCGAGCGCGGCATCGGCAACGGCATGTCGCTGCTCATCTTCACGTCCATCGCCGCCACCTTCCCCGGCGCCATGGGCCTCATCTGGCAGACCAAGGGCTTCGAGGTCTTCTTGCTCGTGCTGCTGGTCGGAATCGTCGTCATGGGTCTCGTCGTCTTCGTCGAGCAATCCCAGCGGCGGATCCCGGTGCAGTACGCCAAGCGCATGGTCGGCCGCCGCACGTACGGCGGCACCAACACGTACATCCCGATCAAGGTGAACATGGCGGGTGTGATCCCCGTGATCTTCGCATCGTCGCTGCTGTACATCCCGGCACTCATCGCCCAGTTCAACACCCCGCAGGACGGATCCACGCCGCCCGAGTGGGTCAGCTGGATCACGGCGAACTTCACGACGGGCAACAGCCCGGTCTACATGGCCGCATACTTCCTCTTGATCATCGGCTTCACCTACTTCTACGTGGCGATCACGTTCAACCCGGTCGAGGTCGCGGACAACATGAAGAAGTACGGCGGGTTCATCCCCGGCATCCGTGCGGGTCGTCCGACCGCCGAGTACCTCGACTACGTGCTCACCCGCATCACGCTCCCGGGCTCGCTGTACCTCGGTCTGATCGCGCTCATCCCGCTGATCGCACTGGCCACGGTCGGCGCGAACCAGAACTTCCCGTTCGGCGGCGCCTCGATCCTCATCATCGTCGGTGTGGGTCTCGAGACGGTCAAGCAGATCGACGCGCAGCTGCAGCAGCGACACTATGAAGGGCTCCTCCGATGACAGCATCCGCACGTCTTCTCATCGTCGGCCCGCAGGGCTCCGGCAAGGGCACGCAGGGCGTGCGCATCGCCGAGTCCTACGGCATCCCGGTCGTCTCGACCGGTGACATCTTCCGCGCGAACATCAAGGAGGGGACGCCGCTGGGCCAGCAGGTCACGGCGATCCTCGACAAGGGTGACCTCGTCCCGGATGAACTGACGAGCGAGATCGTGCGCGATCGGCTGTCGCAGGAAGATGCGGCGCACGGGTTCCTGCTCGACGGGTACCCGCGCAACACCGCGCAGGTCGCACACCTGGAGTCGTTCCTCGCGGAGCGGGGGGAGTCGCTCGACGCGGTCATCCTCCTCGACGTCCCGCGCGAGGAGAGCCTCGAGCGTCTCACGCTCCGTGCCACCGAGCAGGGCCGTTCAGACGACACGCCTGAGGCCATCGGCCACCGTCTCGACATCTACGAGCGTGAGACCGCTCCGATCATCGAGGTGTACGGCGCCAAGGGCATCGTCGACCGCATCGACGGCACCGGCGCTCTCGACGACGTCACCGAGCGGATCACGGCGGCTCTGGCCGCTCGCGGCCTCCGCCTCGCGGCCTCCGCCTCCTGAGATGTTCCGCCGGTCGATCTACAAGACCCCGGCTCAGCTGAGCGCCATGGTCGAGCCGGGGCTCATCACCGCCGCGGCCCTCGACGCGGTCCGCCCGCTGATCAGGGCCGGCGTCACGACGCTCGAGCTCGACGCGATGGCGAACAGCACCATCCTGGCCCGCGGCGCGGAGTCGAACTTCCAGCTGGTGCGCGGCTACCACCACACGACGTGCATCTCGGTGAATGAGCAGGTCGTGCACGGGATCCCGGGTGAGCGGGTGCTGCAGCCCGGTGACATCGTCTCGGTCGACTGCGGTGCGCAGTTCAAGGGATGGAACGGCGACAGCGCGATCACGGTCGTGGTCCCCGACCCGGAGCGGCCCGAGCTGGTCGCACAGCGCGAAGAGCTCTCCCGTGTGACCGAGGGGTCCATGTGGGCAGGCATCGCCGCCATGGCGTCTGTGTCGTCGATCGACGAGATCGGCGCGGCCATCCAGGACTACATCGAGGCCCAGGGGCCTTCGGCGGTGTCGGGGGAGCCGTACGGCATCCTCCGCGAGTACGTCGGCCACGGCATCGGGCGCAAGATGCACGAAGCCCCGAGCGTCTTCAACTACCGCACGCCGGACCGCGGCGAAGAGGTCAAGCCGGGCCTGGTGCTCGCGATCGAGCCCATGGTCACGGCGGGTGGGGATTCGACGTTCATCGAGGACGACGACTGGACCGTGACGACGGTGGACGGCACAGACGGCTCCCATTGGGAACATAGCGTCGCCCTGCATGATAGGGGTATCTGGGTGCTGACTGCGCCCGATGGCGGAAGAGCCGGACTCGCTCCCTTCGGAGTCGAGCCTCGAGAGATCGGAAAGTAATGGCAGCGGCGAAGAGCAACACCAACTGGTTCGCGATCGGCGTCTCCATCGCCGTGGTCGTGGTGCTGGTGGCGATCGGTGGACTCGTGGTGTTCCTCAACCAGCAGGCGACTTCGCCCGGTGCGGCACCCAAGGCCAACGACACGTTCAATTCCGAGACCGGTGCGATCTCGTTCGGCGACGGCGAGGACACGGTCGCGGTGTTCGTCGACTTCCAGTGCCCGATCTGCGCCAGCTTCGAAGAGCAGTACGGGGAGCAGCTGGAAGCGGCTGCCGCCGATGGTCGTATCACCCTCGAGTACCACCCCATCGCGATTCTGGACCGCTTCTCGCAGGGCACCGAGTACTCGTCCCGCTCCGCCGGCGCGGCATTCTGCGTTGCGGAGTCGAACCCGGACCTCTACCTCGATTACTCCAAGACGCTCTTCGAGAACCAGCCGGCAGAGAATTCCGCCGGTCTCACCACCGACCAGCTCGCCGAGTTCGCATCGCAGGTCGGCGCCGACGACGCGGTCTCGTGCATCACGGACGAGACGTACCGCAAGTTCGGAGCGGCGCAGGCGAAGGCCCATGACATCAAGGGCACGCCGACCATCGAGGTCAACGGCAAGCGCCTCGACCTGCAGGCCGGCGAGATCACCGAGATGGAGAAGCTGATCGGTTGATCCGACGGCTCTCCCGCCGCGGGCGGTCAAGTTGCCGGATGGCTTCGGAGCGTCTAACATAGATCTTTGGTGCTTTGTGCCTTGATTCGGCGTGTCCGTCGGCGCAGCACCACAAACCAATCACCCACCGCAGATCGACCGATCTGCAGAAGCGTCAGCGAGGCTATGGCTAAGAAAGACGGTGTCATCGAGATCGAGGGCGTGATCTCCGAGGCTCTGCCCAACGCGATGTTCCGCGTTGAGCTCAGCAACGGACACAAGGTCCTTGCAACGATCTCCGGCAAGATGCGACAGAACTACATCCGCATCATCCCCGAGGACCGTGTGGTCGTGGAGCTCAGCCCCTACGACCTGACCCGCGGCCGTATCGTCTACCGCTACCGCTGATCGGTCGAGAAGTAACGGCCTGCCCCTGCCTGGGGCGGTACGAAGACAGCGAACAGGAAACATCATGAAGGTCAACCCCAGCGTCAAGCCCATCTGCGATCACTGCAAGGTGATCCGCCGTCACGGCCGCGTCATGGTGATCTGCAAGAGCAACCCGCGTCACAAGCAGCGCCAGGGCTGAGTCCCCGGCGGGCCCGCCGATCCGATCGACGGGCCCGAGCTGCGCGGCATCGCTCACGCACATCTCATAACTGAAAACACAACGGCAGGATCAGAACTCGCGCAAGCGAGGGACACCTCGGGGCGGAGGCCCGGGCACCGATCCTGTTCCATACCTCCACTACACCCAGGAGAACCGCATGGCACGTCTTGCCGGCGTTGACATCCCGCGCGACAAGCGCGTGGTGATCGCCCTTACCTACATCTACGGCGTCGGCCGTACCCGCTCGGTCGAGATCCTCAAGGCGACGGAGATCGACGAGAGCATCCGCGTGAAGGACCTCAGCGACGACCAGCTGATCGCCCTCCGCGACCACATCGAAGGCAACTACAAGGTGGAGGGTGACCTGCGCCGCGAGGTTGCAGCAGACATCCGCCGCAAGGTCGAGATCGGCTCCTACGAGGGCATCCGCCACCGTCGTGGTCTCCCGGTCCGTGGTCAGCGCACCAAGACCAACGCCCGTACCCGCAAGGGCCCGAAGCGCACCGTCGCAGGCAAGAAGAAGGCCCGCTAAGCGCGGCCCCAGGGACTAGGAGAACACTTTCATGGCTGCACCCAAGGCCGCCGCGCGCAAGCCGCGCCGCAAGGAAAAGAAGAACATCGCGCTGGGCCAGGCCCACATCAAGTCGACGTTCAACAACACGATCGTCTCGATCACCGACCCGTCCGGCGCTGTCATCGCCTGGGCATCGTCGGGTGGCGTGGGCTTCAAGGGCTCCCGCAAGTCGACCCCGTACGCCGCCGGTATGGCTGCCGAGTCCGCAGCCCGCCAGGCCGCGGAGCACGGCGTCAAGAAGGTCGACGTCCTCGTGAAGGGTCCGGGCTCCGGCCGCGAGACCGCGATCCGCTCGCTGCAGGCCGCAGGCCTCGAGGTCGGTTCGATCCAGGACGTCACGCCCCAGGCGCACAACGGCTGCCGTCCGCCGAAGCGCCGCCGCGTCTGATACGCGCCTCGAGCCGCTCGGCCCTTCGTGGTCCGAGCGGCTCGACGCCCGCGTACGGGCATCGACTTCCACAACTCAAAACCTCACCCCACCACATGTCATATAGCGGGCATGTGATCGAAAGGAACACAGAGTGCTTATTGCACAGCGTCCCACACTGACCGAGGAAAAGATCGTCGAGAACCGTAGCCGGTTCATCATCGAGCCTCTGGAGCCCGGCTTCGGTTACACGATCGGCAACGCGCTGCGCCGCAGCCTGCTGTCGTCGATCCCCGGTGCTGCTGTCACCAGCGTTCGCATCGACGGCGTGCTGCACGAGTTCAGCACCATCCCCGGCGTGAAGGAGGATGTCACCGAGATCATCCTCAACATCAAGCAGCTGGTCGTCTCCTCGGAGCGCGACGAGCCCATCACGGCGTACCTGCGCAAGACCGGTTCGGGCGAGGTCACCGCCGCCGACATCTCGGCTCCGGCCGGTGTCGAGGTGCAGAACCCCGAGCTCGTCATCGCGACGCTGAACGAGACCGCGAAGTTCGAGCTCGAGCTCACGATCGAGCGTGGCCGTGGTTACGTCTCGGCGACGCAGAACCGCAACGAGTACGCCGAGGCCGGTCAGATCCCGATCGACTCGATCTACTCGCCGGTCCTCAAGGTCAGCTACCGCGTCGAGGCGACTCGTGCCGGTGAGCGCACCGACTTCGACAAGCTCGTCCTCGACGTCGAGACCAAGTCGGCGATCAGCCCTCGCGACGCCGTCGCTTCGGCTGCGAAGACGCTCACCGAGCTGTTCGGTCTCGCCCGCGAGCTGAACGTCGAGGCCGAGGGCATCGAGATCGGCCCGGCGCCGGTGGAGGCCGTGAACTCCAGCGAGCTGTCGATGCCGATCGAAGACCTCGACCTGTCGGTCCGCTCGTACAACTGCCTGAAGCGTGAGGGCATCAACACTGTTTCGGAGCTCGTCGCCCTCTCGGAGACGCAGCTCATGAACATCCGCAATTTCGGCCAGAAGTCGGTCGACGAGGTGCGCGACAAGCTCATCTCGCTCGGTCTGTCGCTCAAGGATTCGGTGCCCGGTTTCGACGGCGCCCACTTCTACGGCGGCAGCGAAGACGAGTCCTTCTGAAACCCGACCTTTCTGACCAGGAGTTAGACGATTATGCCCAAGCCCACTAAGGGTCCCCGCCTCGGAGGCGGCCCCGCACACGAGCGCCTCATGCTTGCCAACCTCGCGGCGGCGCTCTACACCCACAAGTCGATCAAGACGACCGAGACCAAGGCCAAGCGCCTTCGTCCGCTCGCCGAGCGTCTGATCACCTTCGCCAAGCGTGGCGACCTGCACGCGCGTCGTCGCGTGCTGTCGGTCATCGGTGACAAGGAAGTCGTGCACATCCTGTTCTCCGAGATCGCACCGCTCGTCGCCGAGCGCGAGGGCGGCTACACCCGCATCACGAAGGTCGGCAACCGTAAGGGCGACAACGCTCCGATGGCCGTGATCGAGCTCGTTCTCGAGCCCGTCACCCCGAAGGCGAAGTCGACCAAGAAGGCTGCTGCTGCGCCGAAGGCCGAGAAGGCCGAGAAGCCCGCCGAGGATGCTCCTGCTGAGGAGACCCCCGCTGAGGAGGCTCCCGCCGAGGACGCCGCCGACGCCGGTGCCGAGTCGCAGGCCGAGGGTGAAGCAGCCGAGGCTGCCGCCGAGGACGCTGTCGAGAAGAAGTCCGAGTAAGCACTTCGCTCACGAAGAAGCCCGCCGCCCCATTCGGGGTGGCGGGCTTCTTCGTTGTCCGGGTGCTTGCAGCCGCATTGGGTCGAGGTCAGGGTGACGGGGGAGTGACGGAGACGACGATCGAGGTCATCGCGTCACTGGCGTTGATGTAGCGATGGGGCTGGCGGGAATCGAAGGTGATCGACTCGCTGCCCACGATCACGTACGTCTGCCCGGCGATCTCGACGGTGAGCTCCCCGCTGATCACGAAGACGCATTCGGTCGACGGGTGGCCCCAGGGGTGCGCGGAGCTCGCGGCGCCCGGGGGGATGTCTGCGGTGAGGACCTCGAGGTCGCCGCGCCCGGGGGTGAGCCGTTCGTAGACGAAGCCGGCGTCGGACCCGCTGAGACGGTGCCGGGCGCCCGGCCGGCTGACCGAGACATTCGGCGCATCGGGATCGCTGAACAGCGTGGCGATCGAGGCTTCGAAGACCTGGGCGAGCTTTCGCAGCGAACCGAGACTCGGGTCGGCGGAGCCGCTCTCGATCTGGCTGAGCATGCTGACCGAGAGACCGGACAGGTCGGAGAGCTGACGGAGGGTGAGGCCCTTCGCTGCCCTGAGGGACTTGAGGCGTTCGCCGAGCACGTGATTCATCGATCCTTTCGATCGAACGGATGACTGTTGCATGTTCGATTTCAATGTGATTGTATCTTTTAATCGGATTGAAAATCTCGATCAGATTGAGATCCGTTCCCCCGAACGCGCGAGCAACCGGACCAACTTCCCAGAACTCTACTGCGTCCTGCCCCTTGATCACAGGAAGATCGACGATGACTTCATCCTTCGCGAAACCCCTCGCACTGGCCTCATCTCTCGCCGTGGCCGCACTCGTGCTCGCCGGTTGTTCAGCTTCATCGAACAATGCAGCCTCGGGCGGCGGTGGGACCCTCACGGTCGACACGTCGTTCGTGCTGAAGACCCTCGACCCGGGACTCGTCTACGAGCAGACCGGCAACATCATCGTGCACGCGCTGTACGACACGCTCGTCACATACGAAGGCTCCGACGTCACCACCGTCGTGCCGGAGCTCGCCAGCGAGTGGGAGCAGTCCGACGACGGCACGACCTGGACCTTCACGCTGAACCCGGACGCCACGTTCGCCGACGGCTCCGCGGTGACCGCGGACGATGTCGTGTTCAGCCTCACCCGCCTGCAGAACCTCAAGGGATCCTCCTCCCAGACCGTCGAGGGACTCACCTTCGCCGCAGACGGTGAGGACACCGTCGTCGTCACCAGCCCGACCCCGAACCCGAACGTCCCGGTCGTCCTCGCGATGCCGGCGGCGAGCATCCTGAACGCCGCGGAGGCGGAGAAGCTCGGAGCGACCGACGCGGCCGATGCGGCATCCGCAGACACGATCGGCACGCAGCTCGACGAGGTCAGCCTCGGCTCCGGCCCGTACACGATCAAGAGCTACGACTCGAGCTCGAAGGTCGTGCTGGAGGCGAACGAGGACTACTGGGGCGACGCCCCGGCCTACTCGCGCGTGGTCGTGCAGAACGTCGACGTGCAGAACCAGAAGCTCACGATCTCCCGCGCCAAAGCCGACGAGATCGCACTCGACCTCTCCGGACCGCAGGCTGCCGAACTCTCCGACGACCTTCAGGTCTCCGGCGTCGCAGACACCTCGTACTTCCTCAGCGTGAACCAGGACCCCGCGGTCTCGGAGATCACCTCCAACCCGGCATTCCTCGCGGCGCTGCGTGCGAGCGTGGACGGCGCCGGCATCGCCGAGATCTTCGGCGAGGGTGCGACGGCCGCGGCCGGACTGGTCCCGCCGGCATTCGGCGGCGCGCTCGACGAGTCCGAGGTGCAGCCGCAGGACATCGACGCGGCGAAGTCGCTGCTCGAGGAGGCCGGCATCCCCTCGCCGAAGGTGAACCTCGTCTACCCGGCGATCACGTACCGTGGCGTCGACCTCGGCACCATCGTCACGAAGGTGCAGCAGGACGCGAAGAAGGCCGGCATCGAGATCGAGCTCCAGCCCGAGCCGATCAACGTCTTCCTGCAGTCGCAGTCCGAGGGCAAGAACGAGATCAACTTCTCGCCGAACAGCCT
Organism: Microbacterium sp. NPDC055988; assembly: GCF_042269505.1. Classification (NCBI taxonomy): domain Bacteria; kingdom Bacillati; phylum Actinomycetota; class Actinomycetes; order Micrococcales; family Microbacteriaceae; genus Microbacterium; species Microbacterium sp. NPDC055988. Next base: position 237,223 of record NZ_JBHJXY010000001.1, on the reverse strand, counting down.
GAACTACCCGGCTGCGGACTCGCTCGTGAACAACATGGCGCCCGGCGCCTCGACCTCGACCCGTGCGGGATGGACCGTGGAGCGCGCAGACCCGCGCGCCGTCGAGGCCAGCGACGCCGTGAACGCCGAGGTGACGCCGGAAGGCCGCGCCGAGGCCATGGTCGCCTGGCAGAAGGTCATGAACGAGACTTCGCCCTTCGTGGTGCTCGCGAACAACGCCGGCATCGTCGTCGCCACCTCGAACCTGGTCGGTGCGTCGTACACGCCGGCAGGCTGGACGGTCGACCTCGCGGCCATCTCCGCGAAGTAGTCCGCCGCGGTCGGCCGCCTGTCCCTCCTGTCGGGCGGCCGACCTCCGGTTCTCACCACCTCACCGAAGGCGAACGAGCAATGCCAGCTCTCCTGCAGATGATCGGCCGCCGGCTGATCAGCGCGATCATCCTCCTCTGGGGGGTCACCGTCGTGACCTTCGCGCTCATGACCATCGTCCCCGGGGATCCGGCCGCCGCGAACCTGTCGCAGCAGGCCTACGACGACCCCGAGCTGCGCGCCGCGTTCGAGCAGAAGTGGGGGCTGGACCAGCCCATCTGGGTGCAGTACGGCCGCTACATCGCGAACCTCTTCCAGGGTGATCTCGGGATCTCGCAGCAGACACACCGCCCGATCACCCAGGACCTCGCGCAGTACATCCCCGCGACGCTCGAGGTGGCGTTGCCCGCCATGATCCTCGCGATCGTCATCGCCGTGGCGCTGGGCATGATCGCCGCCACCCGCAAGGGGTCGGCCATCGACGGCGGCATCCGCGGTGCGTCCCTCGTCGGGCTCTCCACTCCGCCGTTCTGGCTCGCGCTCGTCGCGCTCTACGTCTTCTTCTACGCGCTCGGGCTCGTCCCCAACGGCGGGCGACTGAGCAACGAGTACGACCCACCGCCCACCGTGACGGGCATGTACACGCTGGATGCCGTGTTCGCCGGGCAGTGGGATGTGTTCGCCGACGCCGTCTGGCACCTCATCCTCCCCGTCGGCATCCTCACCGCGCTCACCGTCTCGGGCCTGCTGCGCTTCGTCCGCTCCGCCATGATCGAGGTGCTGGATGCCGAGTACATCCGCGCCGCCACGGCGAAGGGGCTCCCGGCGCGGACCATCACCTGGCGGCACGTCTTCAAGGCGGGTCTGCTGCCCGTGCTGACGGTGACCGGGTTGATGTTCGCCTCCCTGCTCGGTGGTGCCGTGCTCGTGGAGCAGGTGCTGTCGTGGCCCGGGCTCGGCCAGTACGCCTACAAGAGCGCACTCTCGCTCGATCTTCAGGCGATCCTCGGCGTCACGCTGTTCATCGCCGTCGTCTACACCCTGATCAACCTCCTGGTCGACGTGCTCTACACGATCGTGGACCCCCGGATCGGAGCGAAATGACCATCCTGTCCTCCGACCGGCTCGCCGTCGCGAAGGAACCGCGCCGTCGTGGATTCCGTCGCAGCCGCCGGTTCACCCCGCGCACCTCGTTCTGGACGCCGGTGACGGTGATCTCCGTCGGCGTGATCGCCGCGTGGATCATCGCGGCGCTCCTCGCCCCGGTCATCGCGCCGTACGACCCGCTCGAGACGAGCGGACCGTTCCTGGACGCACCGTCGGCCGGCCACTGGATGGGGACGGACGATCTCGGCCGCGACGTGCTGAGCCGAGTGATCTACGGCGCCCAGCTCTCGCTGCCGCTCGCCCTCGCGATCGTCGTGTTCTCGCTGCTCGTCGGCGGGACCGTCGGCCTCGCGGCCGGGTACTTCGGCAAGGCGGCGGACAACGTGCTGATGCGGGTGGCCGACCTCGTGCTGGCGTTTCCGCAGATCATCCTCGCCATGGCGGTGGCCGCGGCATTCGGGCCGAGCGTCGGCAACGCCGTGCTCGCTCTCGTGATCGTCTCCTGGCCGCTGTACGCGCGGATCATCCGCAGCTCGGTGCTCAGCGTGCGCGAGCAGGAGTACGTCTTCTCCGGACGCCTGCTCGGATCGACCACCCTGAAGTCCATCGTCAAGGACGTCATTCCCAACAGTGCGGGCCCCGCGCTCGTGATGGCGACGATCGAGCTCGGCAACGCCATCCTCATGCTCGCCGCGCTGTCGTTCCTCGGCCTCGGCCCCCGGCCCCCCGCAGCGGAATGGGGTGCGATGATCGCCCTCGGCTCGCAGAACCTCGGGAACTGGTGGATCAGCCTGTTCCCGGGCCTCGCGATCCTCACGATCGTGATGGCCTTCAACCTGCTGGGAGACGCCGTCCAGGACTACCTGGATCCGCGCTCACGGAATGCGAGGAAGCGATGAGCGACGCGACGCTGCTCTCGATCGAAGACCTCTCCGTCGTCATGCCGACGCCGGACGGCGAGATCGAGCTCGTGCACGACACGAGCATCCGGATCGGCCAGGGCGAGGTCGTCGGCCTCGCCGGCGAGAGCGGCTCCGGGAAGAGCATGACGGCCTCGGCGGTCATGGGCATCCTCCCCGAGGGGGCGACCGCCTCCGGCCGGGTCCTGTTCGAGGGGCGCGACCTGCTGACCCTCAGCACCCGGGAGCTCAACGAGGTGCGCGGCAACCGCATCTCGATCGTGTTCCAGGATCCGACCGCCGCACTTCACCCGCTGCTGCGGATCGGCACGCAGATCACCGAACACCTCGTCCATCACACCGGTGTCAGCCAGAAGCAGGCACAGGCGCGGGCGATCGAGCTGCTCGATCTCGTGCGCATCCGCGACCCGCATCAGGCGATCACGGCGTACCCGCACCAGTTCTCCGGAGGCATGCGCCAGCGTGCGGCCATCGCGATCGCGCTCGCGTGCGAGCCCCGCCTGCTGATCGCCGACGAACCCACGACCGCGCTCGACGTCACCGTGCAGGCCGGCATCCTCCGCCTGTTCGACCGCCTGGCGCGAGAGACGGGAGTGTCGATGCTGTTCATCACGCACGACCTCGGGGTGATGAGCGCGATCGCCGACCGCACCTACATCTTCAAGGACGGCACCGTCGTCGAGCACGGTCCGACCAATGAGATCCTCAACACGCCGTCGCACGACTACACCCGTGCGCTGATCGCATCCAGGGCGCAGTCGCTGGCCGCTCAGCGCACCCACCGAGGAGGCGCACGATGAGCGCGTTGGAGATCGACGACGTCGTCGTCACGCACCGCCGGCGCGGAGCCCCGCCCGTGCACGCGGTGAAGGGTGTCTCGCTGACCGTCGAACGCGGGCAGATCGTCGGCCTCGTGGGGGAGTCGGGATGCGGGAAGTCGTCGCTCGCCCGGGTCGCCGTCGGGATCGACCGTCCGACCTCCGGCACCGTGCGCTTCGACGGGGAGCCGCTGCATCCGCTCACGATGCGCCGCCGCCCGAGTCGCGACCGCGGGCTGCAGATGGTGTTCCAGAACCCGTACGCCTCGCTGAGCCCGCGTCGCTCGATCGGTGCGCAGCTGCTGGACGGCGCCCCCGACGCGCTGGAACGATCCGCCCGCGCCGCCGAGGTCTCGCGACTGCTGCGGCTGGTCGGGCTCGACGAGTCGGCCGCTTCCCGCTACCCGGCCCAGTTCTCCGGCGGTCAGCGACAGCGACTCGCGATCGCCCGTGCGCTCGCCGCCCAGCCCAGCGTGGTCGTCGCCGATGAGCCGGTCACGGCCCTCGACGCCTTCTCGTCGGCGCAGATCGTCGAGCTGCTGCAGAACCTCGTGCGCGAGCTCGGCATGGCGATGCTGTTCATCTCGCACGACCTGTCGCTGGTGCGGGCGATCGCCGACGAGACCGCGGTGATGTACGCGGGTGAGATCATCGAGCGCGGGCCCAGCGAACAGCTGTGGCAGCACTCGCAGCACCCTTACACGCAGCGCCTCATCGACGCCATCCCGGAGATCGGCCCGACGAAGCGGCTGCCGGGCAGAGAAGAAGACCTCGCGGAGGCCGGTGCGGCCCCCGCCATGGGAGGAGAAGCATGATCACCATCGCCGAGGACCGCCGCGTCCTCCTCACCGGAGCCCGCATCTTCGACGGACGCTCGGAGCACCTGCGGGACGGAATCGACGTCCTCGTCGACGCCGACGGAGTGATCGCGGGGGTCGGCGCCACCGGCACCCTGGACGCCGGCGACGCACGCGTGATCGACCTGGCAGGACGCGTCCTCAGCCCGGGACTGATCAACATGCACGTGCACCTGGGGCTCGCGCTTCCCGGGACGGCCGGGGCGGAGATCGCCTCCAAGGGCGACCCCGACCTGCTGCTGGTGATGGCCGACAGCGCCCGACGCACCCTGCACGCCGGCGTCACCACCGCGCGGCTGGTCGGCGAGAGCCGCTACCTCGACTTCGCTCTGCGCCGCGGCATCGACGCCGGGATCGTCGCGGGCCCACGGCTGTACACCGCCGGACACGCGCTGTGCTGCACCGGTGGGCACGGGTGGGAGTCCGACGCGCTGGAGGGCGACGGCGCCGACGACCTGCGTCGGCTCACGCGCCTGCAGATCCGCCACGGAGCCGACCTGATCAAGGTCTGCATCTCCGGGGGGATCGCGGGAGAGCACGAGCAGATCGACACCCCGCAGCTGACCGACGACGAGATGGCCGCCGTCATCCAGACCGCGCACGACTGGGGCCGCAAGGTCACCGCGCACGTCGGGCCGTCCGAGACGCTGCGCCGTGCCATCGAACTCGGCCTGGACTGCGTCGAGCACGGCTACGAGCTGACCCGCGAGGTCACCGATCTGATGAGCGAGCGCGGGGTCTGGTACGTGCCGACCATCACCGTCAGCCGCTGCGAGGAGTTCTTCGACGCACAGGGCGTGCCCTCCTGGATGAAGGAGCGCGCGCTCGGTGCGGGTCCGCGTCACTGGGAGAGCCTCGAGAACGCGATCGCGAGCGGGGTGCGCATCGCCATGGGCACCGACATGCCCCCGGCCGCGGACTTCGACGGCACGACCGCGACGGTGCGCGAGATGGAGTTCATGGTCGACGCGGGAATGACCTCGCTGGACGTCATGCGCTCGGCCACCTCGTACGCGGCGGAGCTGCTCGGTGCCGATGACCTCGGCGTCGTCGAGGTCGGCGCGCGAGCGGACTTCATCGCCACGGACGCGGACCCGACAGCGGATGTGGCGGCGCTGCGCGGAATCGACTGGGTCATGCAGGGCGGCGCCGTGCTGCGGGACGACCGGGCCGGACGGTGAGCACACCGACCACGGGCACCCCGACCACGACCATCGCCGACGGATACGTGGCGACACTCGCCGACCACGAGCCGGCGGCAGCGCAGGCGCTCGGCGCCGCTGCGCAGGATCGACTGCCCGACCTGAGCGCCGAGTGGGCGGTCGAACGCCGCGCGCTCGCCGCGCGCACGCGCGACGCCCTGGCGACCGTCGAGCCGACGACGGCGGATGCGGCGTTGCACGCGGCCCTCCGGGAGCGCATGGACAGCGACATCGCCCTGTTCGACACCGGCTTCACCGCGCGACTGCTCGCTCCGCTGGCGACACCGGTGCATCTGGTGCGCGAGGCGTTCGACGACGTCACCATCACGGACGATGCCGCCGGCGACGAGGTCATCACCCGTCTGGCGGCCGTGCCCCACGCACTCGCCCAGCTCGACGATCGCCTGAAGTGGGCGCGAGCGGCGGGGGAGCGGGGCGACTTCATCGGCACCGGCATCGCCGCGGAACGGCAGGTGCTCGAGGTCGCGGATCAGGTCGCGGGCTGGATCGACCCCGACGGGGTCGACTACTTCCGCTCCCTGCGCTCGACAGACCTCTCCTCCGCCCGCCGCGCCGCCCTGGACCGTGCGGCACTCGCGGCGACCGACGCGATGGCGGGCTTCGAGCGCATGCTGCGGGACGAGCTGCTTCCGCATGCGCCGCAGCAGGATGCCGTGGGCGAGAGCGTCTATCGCGCCACCGCGCAGAGCTTCCTCGGCACCGAGCTCGACCTCGACGAGGTGTACGACTACGGCTGGCAAGAACTCGATCGACTGTGGCGAAAGGCGCGCGGCGTCGCCGGAGAGATCCTCGGTACCGGCGCGCCGGCTGACGTGTCGGTCGCCGCGCGGTCACTCGCGCAGGATGCCGCGCACCGCGTCGACGCGGACGATGTCGTCGGCTGGCTGCGCGACCGTCTGGACTGGACGCTGGAACGGGTCGACGGCACGGCTTTCGCTCTCCCCTCGGACGTGCGCGATGTCGACATCGTCGTACCGCGTGCCGCGAAGGGCGTCGTCTACTACACGCCCGGTGCGCCCGACGGCTCGGTGCGCAGCAAGATCGTGTGGACGATTCCCGCCGGAGCCACGTCGGTTCCGACGTGGCAGGAGCTCACGAGTCTCCACCACGAGGGCGTCCCCGGTCACCACCTCGAGCACGCGGTGAACCGGGCCAACACGTCTCTGCACCCCTGGCAGCGCTACCTGTGCGAGATCCACGGGTATGCCGAAGGGTGGGCGCACTACTCGGAGGCGCTGTCGGATGAGCTGGGCCTGCTGCGTGATGCGCCGGAACGGCTGGGGATGCTGCTCGGCCAGCTGTGGCGCACCGTGCGCATCGTCGCCGACATCGGGCTGCACACCGGCCGGTCCCTGCGGCGCAACGAGGTCACCGACCAGACGGCATGGACGCCGAAGATCGCCCGCGACTTCCTCGTGCACTACGGCCTCGTCGATCCCGTGACCGCACGGTTCGAGGTGGACCGCTACCTCGGCTGGCCCGGCCAGGCGCTGGCGTTCAAGGTCGGCGCCAAGCTCTGGGCCGAGGCCCGCACGGCGAGCACCGCATCCACACTCAACTTCCACACCCGGGCGCTCGCGCTCGGACCGATGGGACTCGCGCCACTGCGCGAGCGCCTGCTGCACGACCTGACGAAGGAACACGCATGACCACCACTGCCGAGCTCGAGCGCTTCATCGTCGCGCTGTACGAGGATCTCGCCGACCGAGCCGCGTTCGACGCACGCCTCGCCGACGACGTGACCGTGTGGGAAACCCCCTGGCCGACGCTCATGCACGGCATCGCCGAACTCGACGAGCTGCGAGGACCCGCCGCCGACCCCGAGGAGCGCCGGCGGACGCTGCCGAGCGTCGTGCCGACGGGCATCGTCACGAACGACTTCGGTGACACCGGGGTGATCCGCTACGTGCTCGAGGTGCGCCCTGCGGCGGGCGGGCCGCTGGTCGAGGTGGTGCGCGTCACGGATGTGGTCCGCAGAGACGCGGACGGATGGCGGATCGTGCATCACCACGCCCAGGACATGCCGGTCGAGTGAGTCGCCCGAGTCGGAGCAAGGAGAGACAGATGGACCGCAACACCGTCGACTGGCACGGGTACATCCCCGCGATCACCACCCCGTTCACGCGCGAGGGAGCGCTGGATCCCGTCGCGTTCAAGGGGCAGATGCAGTGGCTGGCCGAGCAGGGCATGCACGGAGTGATCCTCGCCGGCACCTCCGGCGAATGGTTCAGCATGACCGAAGCCGAACGCGCAGAGCTCTTCGTGCTCGGCGGCCGGTTCCGTGCGGGCATGCGCGTGATCGGCGGCTGCAACGCGTTCACGGCGGCCGAGGCGATCCGGCACGCGCGAGCAGCGGAGGAGGCCGGGCTCGACGGCATCCTCGTGACGCCGCCGCCCTACATGGTGCCGACGCGCGAAGAGATCGTGGCCTTCTACCAGGAGGTCTCCGACGGCACATCGCTTCCCATCACCGTGTACAACTGGCCGCGCGGCTGCATCGTCGACCTGAGCCCCGATCTGCTGAGCGAACTCGCCGACATCGAGAACGTCGTGGCGATCAAGAACTCCACCGGCGACTTCCGTGCGTTCCTCGACGCCATGTATCTCGTGGAGGATCGCGTGCGATACTTCGGGGTTCCGACCAACGCGCTCGGCGCCGATCTCGCGACGCTCGGCCACGGCGACGGCCTCATGGGCTCCGGAGCCCCGCTCGGCAACGACCACCCCGGCTTCTGGGACGCGCTCGCCGCGGGGGATCGGGCACGGGCGATCGAACTCGGCGCCCGCGATCGCGTGGTCATGACCAGCTGGTTCGGACCCGACTACGGTGCGCAGTTCGGAAACCAGCAGGCGATCATGAAGACCGCTCTGCGCCTGCAGGGCGTTCCGGCAGGCTACGTCCGCCGCCCGCTGCTCGAGCTCTCGACGGAGCAGGTCGACCGCGTCCGCACGACGCTGGAAGGGCTCGGCATCGCGACCGTGCCGTTGTCGTGAGCATGCGGTACGACGCAGTCGTCATCGGCGGTGGCCTGCTCGGCGGGGCGCTGACCTGGATGCTGGCACGCGAGGGCGCTTCCGTACTGCTGCTGGAGAAAGACCAGCTGAACCAGCACGCCTCCGGCCAGAACGCCGGCAGCCTGCACTTCCAGCTCGAGTATCGGATGGTCGAGAACGGGTGGGAGTCGGCACGAACCGCCGCCGCGGCCATGCCCCTGCATCTGGATGCCGCCGAGGCCTGGACCCGGCTGGGCGACGAACTGGGCGAATCGGTCGGCGTCGTTCAGCGCGGCGGCTTCATGCTCGCCGAGACGGCGGAGCAGGTCGCGGTGCTCGAGCGCAAGGTCGGTCTCGAGCAGGAGTGGGGGCTGGATGTCACGCTCCTCGACGGCGATGAGGCGCGGCGTATCGCGCCCTACCTGTCGCCGTCCGTGCTCGCAGCCGCGTTCTGCCCGATCGAAGGCAAAGCCGAGACGCGCACCGCGGGGCCAGCGCTGGTGCGGGGTGCCGTGAAGCTCGGCGCCGAAGTCCGCACGCACACCCGCGTGACCGGACTCGAGCGCGACGGACACGGCTGGAAGATCACCGGCGCCGGGCCGGACTCGACGCTGAGCATCCACGCCGACACGGTGATGATCGCGGCGGGAGTGTGGACCACCGAGGTTGGCGCGCTCGCCGGAGCCGATCTGCCGACCATCCCGTTGGCTCTCATGATGAGCGTGAGCGCGCCGGTCGAGCCGTTCATCGGCCACCTGATCCAGCACGCCGGCGCCAAGCTCTCGCTCAAGCAGACGCAGGACGGCACGGTGCTGATCGGCGGGGGCTGGCCCGCGGCGCTCAGCCGCAGCGGGGGACACCCGGATCTGGAGACGCGTCCTCGCCTTCTGCCCGAGTCCATCGTGGGCAATGCGCGCGCGGCGATCGGCGTGGTGCCGGGCACGGCCCGCCTGCCCATCGTGCGGTCGTGGGCGGGCACCACGACGATCACCCCGGATCAGCTGCCCCTCGTGGGAGAGGTGCCCGGTTGTCCGGGGATGTTCGTGGCCACCGGCGGATCGGCCTTCACCCTCGGCCCGAGCTTCGCCCGTTCCCTCTGCGACCTGGCTGCCGGTCGAACACCCCACATCGACCTGCACCCCTACGCCCCGGACAGATTCGGAGTCATGGCATGAACGACCAGCCCCTCGCCGATCGCGCGGTGCCGCGACGGTTGGACGTGTCCTTCGTCGTGGACGGCCGATCGGTGCGCGCTGCCGCGGGGGAGACCGTGGCGGCGGCCATGCTCGCCGAGGGTGAGCGGTGTTTCGCGCGTCGGGGCGGCGGCGAGCAGCGCGCGCCGCTGTGCAACATGGGCACCTGCTTCGAGTGCGCGATCACGGTCGACGGCGTCGCGATGACGCGCACCTGTCTGACCACCGTCCGCGACGGCATGAACGTGCGGACCGACGCATGAGCGTCGACCTCTACGACCTCGCGATCGTCGGGGCAGGACCGGCCGGTCTGGCCGCGGCGCTCCAGGCCGACGCGCAGGGTCTTCGGGTGGTCGTGATCGACGAGCAGCGCGCCGCGGGCGGACAGATCTTCCGTCAGCCGCCCGTCGAGTTCGACGAGCCGGTGCGATCTCCGGTCGGATATCCCTGGGCGGCGAAGCTGCTCGCGGGTGCCGACGGGGCCACCGGCATCGACTGGTGGTTCGAGTCGACCGTGTTCGGCGTGCTCGATGCGCGCTCGACCGGCCGTGAAGACTTCGAGGTGCTCGTCACGGGTCCTCAGGGGTCGCGGCGCGCGCACGCCCGGAGGCTGCTCATCGCGACAGGTGCCTACGACATGCCCGTCGCGATCCCGGGATGGACGATGCCTGGCGTGCTGATGGCCGGCGCGGCACAGGGGCTCCTGAAGGCGCAACACCTGCGCGCAGCGGGCCCGGTCGTGCTGGCCGGATCGCATCCGCTGATGCTGATCGTGGCAGCCCAGCTGGTCCGTTCGGGGGCAGAGGTGACGGAGGTGGTCTTCGCTCGCGGACTGCCCTCACCGCGTGAGATGCTCCTCGCCGCTCCGGCGGTCCCCGGGCATGTGCGCCTGCTGGCCGAGCTCGCCGGCTGCGTGCTCACGCTCGTGAGACACGGTGTCCGGATCGCGACGTCGACGGTCCCCACCGCGATCGTCGGCGACGGCGGGGTGAGTGGCGTCCGGCTGGCGAAGGCCGACCGGGCGTGGCGCGTGCGCGGCCGCGAGCGCGACGTTCCGGCGCGGACCGTCGTTCTCGGCTACGGGTTCCAGGCGTCCACCGAGCTCGCGCGTCAGCTCGGCTGCCCGGTGCGCTGGGATTCCGCCGCCGGTGGGTGGCTGGTGGACGTCGACGGGAACTTCGAGACGGGCGTGCCCGGGGTCTTCGTCGCGGGCGAGCCCACCGGCGTCTCCGGCGCCGAGCAGTCACGGGCGGAGGGGGCCGCGGCTGCGGCGGCGATCGCCGCCGGTCTCGGCAAACCCGTCGAGGCCGTCCGCGCGCGTGCGATCGACCGGGACCTGCGTCGTGCCCGACGATTCGCCGCGGTCGTGCAGCGGATGTTCGCGCCCGAGCGACCCGGGCTCACGGCGCTCGCCACACCGGCGACGACGGTCTGCCGGTGCGAAGGGATCCCGCGATCGGACGTCGACGGATTCCTCGAGGGGAACCGGCATGCCGACACCGTGGACGCGGTCAAGCTGAGCTGCCGGACGGGCATGGGGCCCTGCCAAGGCCGGTACTGCGAGACGACCGTGGCCGGCGCTGTCGCCGCCGCGCGCGGAGGGACCGCGGCCGAGGCCGGTCGCTTCGCCGCCCAGCTGCCCGTCAAGCCGGTGTCGCTGCAGACGTACGCCGACCTCCTCGACGCGGACTGAGCGCGGTCGGCACCCGGGTGAGCGCCGACCGCGGGGTCAGCGGGCGCGCAGATCCTTGCGGAGGATCTTCCCGGAGCTGGACTTCGGGATCACGTCGATGAACTCGACCTGTCGCACCTTCTCGTGCGGGGCGACGTGGGCGGCGACGTGCGCCATGACGGCATCCGCGTCGAGGTCGGCATCGGGCTGCCGCACCACGAAGGCCTTCGGCACCTCCTGGCCGTCTTCGTCGAGCGCACCGATCACGGCGGCGTCGGCGATGGCGGGGTGCTCGAGCAGCACGGCCTCGAGCACCGCGGGGGCGACCTGGTAGCCCTTGTACTTGATGAGCTCCTTGAGCCGGTCGACGATGCGATAGATGCCATCGGGGGTGACGGTCGCGACATCGCCGGTGTGCAGCCAGCCATCGGCGTCGAGCATCTCGGCCGTGGCGTCGGGGCGGTTCAGGTAGCCGACCATGACCTGCGGGCCGCGCACCCAGAGCTCGCCCGGCTCGCTGGCGCCTTCAGCCGGAACGGCCACGTCCTCGCCCGATTCCGGATCGACCAGCCGCGCCTCGGTGTTGGGCACGAGGGGACCGATGGCCGAGCGGTCGATGTCGGTGCGCGTCTCGGAGGTGAGGTTCACGGCCGGGCTGGTCTCGGTCATGCCGTACCCCTGGGTGACGATGCAGTCGAGCCGGTTCGCCACTGCAGACGCCAGAGTGCCGTCGAGCGGAGCGGCACCGGAGAAGACCACCTTCACCGCCGAGAGGTCGTACTGGTCGACGATCGGATGCTTCGCCAGGGCGACCGCGATCGGGGGCGCGACGAACACCCAGGTCGTCCGGTGCTCGGCGATGATGCGGAGGAATTCGGGCAGATCGAACTTCGGCATCGTGACGAGTCCGGCGCGCTGCCGGAGCGCGAAGTTCAGCAGCACGGTCATGCCGTAGATGTGGAAGAACGGAAGTACCGCGAGGAGTCGGTCGCTCGCGCCGACGCCGAGAACGGGCCGGCACTGGGACACGTTGGCCACGAGGTTCCGATGCGTGAGCATCACGCCCTTCGGTCGCCCGGTCGTGCCCGAGGAGTAGGGCAGGACGGCCAGGTGCGTCGCGGGATCGAACGACACCTCCGGTGCGTGATGCCCTTCACCTAGCAGCGCGGGCAGCGAGGGATGCCCCTCCGCTCCGTCGAGGACGATCACGTGGTCGGCGGCGAGGCCGAGCTTCTCCGCAGCCGCCAGCGCCCCGGGGAGCAGCGGGGAGACCGTCACGAGCCAGGTCGCCCCGGCATCGGTGAGTTGATTCGCGATCTCGTCCGCCGTGTAGAGGGAGTTGATGGTGGTCGCCGTCGCCCCAGCGCGGAGGATGCCGTGGAACACCGTCGCGAACGCGGGGATGTTCGGGCACAGTACCCCGACCGTGGTCCCCACGCCCACCCCGCGGGCGGCGAGGGCTCCCGCGAAGAGGTCGATCTGTCCGACGAGCTGCCGGTAGCTCGTGGTCGCCCCGCTCACCCCGTCGATCAGCGCGATCGAGTCGAGCTCGGTCTCGTCGAGCCCGCCGAAGAGGAACTCGTGGATGGAGACCTCAGGGATCTCCACATCGGGATATGCGCTGCGAACCATGAGATCTCCTTCGATCCGGGGGTGCCGACGTCGTCGTCGAATGCGATCCAGTGTCGCACACAACGGCACCGGGTCCCAGAGGTCGGAAGGGTCAGACTGCGCCGTTCAGCCGGTAGCGCGTGCTCGGACGGCCCTTCGTCGAGTAGTCGAGTGTGCGGATCGCTCGACCGGTGCTCGCGAGATGCTCGAGGTAGCGTCGCGCGCTGACCCGGGAGATGTCGACGTCCTCGCCGATCTCCGTCGCGGAGGCATCTGGGCGCGCCGCGAGCGCCGCGGAGACACGGTCGAGGGTCTCGGCGCTGAGTCCCTTGGGGACTCCGAACCGCTGCCGGAACGCGATGATCGCATCCGCGGCCTCGACGCGGCGGACGACGTCGTGCAGCTCGGTGTGATCCCGAAGCAGCAGAGTCGCCCCGATGCCGCCGCCGTCCGCGTCGCTGCCGGTACTTCGCGCGACGAGCACGTGGGAGCCGATGATCACGGGCCGCCCCGCCGACTCGCCCTCGCGGAGCACCGTCGTCAGCTCGGCGCCCAGCATATCCGCGGCGGGAGCGCCGTCGAGGTCGGCGGCATCCCGGCCGAGGAATCGCGCGGCGGCGTCGTTGACCAGCGTGATCCGCCCGCCTCCGTCCACCGTGATCACGCCTTCGCTGAGACCGTGCAGCGTGGTCTCCTGGTTCTTCACGAGCGCAGCGATCTGATGGGGCTCGAGGCCGTAGATACGACGACGGATGATCGAGGTCACCCACGCCGAGCCGAACACCCCGAACACGGCGGCGGCGAGCATCGCCGAGATCAGCCAGGCGAGGTTCGCGGTGAATTCCTCGTTCAGCTCCGACTCGAGGATCCCGACCGACGCGGTGCCGATGACGATGCCGTCGTCGTCACGGATCGGGACCTTGACCCGCCAGGACGTGCCGAGCGTTCCGGTCTGCGTGCCCACGAAGATCTCACCGGAGAGGGGGATCGAGGGGTCGGTGGAGACCTCCTCGCCGATGCGGTCCGGATTCGGGTGCGAGTAGCGGATGCCGTCCTCGTCGGCCACGACCACATACGCGAGATCGGACGCCTCGCGGATGACCTCGGCGATCGGCTGGATGGTGGTCGAGGGCTCTGGATCATCGAAGGCGTCGAGGACGGTCGGCAGCGCGGCCACCGACTGCGCCACCGCCTGCATCCGATCCTTGTAGGCCTCGCGGAGAGCCTGTTCCTGGAAGGCCCCGGCCACGATGCCGGTCGCCAGGGTCACCAGGAACACGATCAGCGCCTGGAGCAGGAGCAGCTGCACGCGGAGCGTCATCTTCGAGGCCACCTGATCATTGTCGCGCCTGCGTCAGTGCCCCGCGAGCCCGGGCGGACACCGTCTCCGACCAATAGTTCCGAAACTCCGACCAATGGTTTCCGAAGCTTGAGCGATGGCGGCTGTCCTCCCAGGATGGACGGACAGCAGCACGAACGCTCAAGGAGGAGCGCACATGAAGAACGCACGCATCGCCACCCTGACCGCACTCGCGGCGGTGGCCGCATTCACACTGACCTCGTGCGCCGGAGGGAGCACGGCGAACGGCGACGGCGACGGCGGTGACGCCGATGTCGCGGCTGTCACGGACGTCTCGATCGTCGTCCCCGCAGACCCCGGCGGAGGCTGGGACCAGACGGGTCGCGCCCTGTCGCAAGTGCTCACCGAGGAGGACATCGTCAGCTCGGCGCCCGTGACGAACGTCGGCGGTGCCGGCGGAACCGTGGGCCTGGCGCAGCTCGCGAACGAGAAGGACCCGAACACCCTCATGGTGATGGGGCTCGTGATGGTCGGAGCCGTCGAGACGAACGCCTCGGCAGTGCGGATCGAGGACACGACGCCGATCGCCCGTCTCACGGACGAGCCGCTCGTCGTGGTCGTCCCCGCGGATTCGAAGTACGACACGCTCGAGGATCTGGTGGAGGACGTCGCCGACAACGGGCAGTCGGTCACGATCACCGGCGGCTCGGCCGGAGGCGCCGATCACATCCTCGCCGGACTCATGCTCGAGGAGGCGGGCCTCGACGGTGCGGAGATCGCGGAGAAGCTGAACTACACCCCGAACTCGGGCGGCGGCGAGGCGGTCCCGCTGCTCATCGGAGGCAAGGTCGCGGCGGGCATCTCCGGCGTGGGGGAGTTCGCTCAGCACATCGAGAGCGGCGACCTCCGTGCGCTGGCGGTCTCGAGCGAGGAGCCGGTCCCGCAGCTCCCGGACGTGCCGACCATCACCGAGGAGGGCTACGACGTGGTGCTCACCAACTGGCGCGGGGTGATCGCGCCCGGGGGCATCTCGGACGGGGAGAAGGACGAGCTGGTGCGCGTGATCACCGAGCTGCACGAGTCCGAGGCGTGGACCGAACAGCTGGAGACGAAGGGATGGAGCGATGCGTTCCTGGTCGGAGCCGAGTTCGACGAGTTCCTCACCGAGGACATCGAAGAGGTCACGGCGACGCTGAAGAACATCGGCCTGGTGCAGTGACATGACGATCCCCGCATCGTCGGGGACCGAGCAGCGGGGCGTGCGAGACGGCCATGACCGCCGGCTCGCACGCCGTGCTCCCTCCGTCCCCATCGGCGAGCTCGTATTCGCCGGCATCATGGTCGCCCTCGGCGTCTTCGCCGTGGTCGGCATCTTCCGGATCCATGTCCCCGTCGGCATGAAGGCCGGGCCGACGGTCTTCCCGATCTTCGTCTCGGTGATCCTGCTCGCCTCGGCGGTCGCCGTCCTGATCGGCGTGCTGCGTGGGGAGCGCGGAGGTGCGGAGGAGGCGGAGGATGTCGATCAGAGCCTCCCGACGGACTGGGTCACCCTCGCCAAGCTCGCGGGACTCGTCGTCGCGCATCTGCTCCTGATCGAGCCGCTGGGATGGGCCCCCGCGGCCGCCCTGCTGTTCGGCGGAGTCGCGTGGTCACTCGCCGCCAAGCGGTGGTGGATGGCGTTCCTCATCGGCATCGTCGTAGCCCTCGTGATCCAGGTCGTCTTCGGCGGTCTGCTCGGACTGTCGCTGCCCTGGGGTCCTGCCCTCGGCTGGCTCGGAAGGATGTTCTGATGGACAGCTGGACCCTGCTCCTGGAGGGCTTCGCGACGGCGCTGCAGCCGCAGTACCTCGCGTTCGCCTTCCTCGGCGTCTTCGTCGGCACCGCGGTCGGGGTGCTCCCGGGCATCGGCCCCGCCATGACGGTGGCGCTGCTGCTTCCCCTCACCTACACGCTCGACCCCGCCGCCGCGCTGATCACCTTCGCGGGCATCTACTACGGCGGCATGTACGGCGGCTCGACGACGAGCATCCTCCTGAACACACCGGGGGAGTCGGCGTCGATAGTCACGGCGATCGAGGGCAACAAGATGGCTCGGATGGGGCGCGGTGCAGCGGCGCTCGCCACCGCGGCCATCGGATCGTTCATCGCCGGCACCCTGGCGACCCTGGGACTCACGATGCTGGCCCCGCTGCTCGCGCAGTTAGCGGTGAACCTCGGGCCTGCCGACTACGTGGCCCTCATCGTCATCGCGTTCATCACGGTCGGTGCACTGATCGGCAGCTCGGTCTCCCGCGGAATGCTCTCGCTCGGCGTCGGCCTGTTCCTCGGTCTCGTCGGCACAGACTGGCTCTCCGGGCAGCAGCGGTACACGCTCGGACTCCCTGCTCTGTCCGACGGCGTGGACATCGTCCTGGTCGCCGTCGGCCTGTTCGCTGTCGGGGAGACGTTCTACATCGCCGCGCGACTGCGGCACGGCGGCGTCGATGTGATCCCCGTGACGCGCGGATGGCGGTCGTGGATGACGAAGGCGGACTGGCGTCGTTCCTGGAAGCCGTGGCTGCGGGGAACCGCGATCGGCTTCCCGATCGGCACCATCCCGGCCGGCGGTGCGGATGTCGCGACGTTCCTGTCGTATGCGACCGAGCGCAAGCTGTCGAAGCACCGCGACGAGTTCGGACGCGGCGCGATCGAGGGCGTCGCGGGTCCCGAGTCGGCGAACAACGCGGCTGCCGCCGGCGTGCTGGTGCCGCTGCTCACGCTCGGCCTGCCGACGACGGCCACCGCGGCGATCATCCTCACGGCGTTCCAGTCGTACGGCATCCAGCCGGGGCCGCTGCTGTTCGAGAGCCAGTCGAACCTGGTGTGGGCCCTGATCGCGAGCCTGTACATCGGCAACGTCATCCTGATCGTGCTCAACCTTCCGCTGGTGGGCATGTGGGTGAAGCTGCTGCAGATCCCGCGGCCGTACCTCTACGCGGGCATCCTGCTCTTCGCCGTCTTCGGCGCGTATGCACTGCACAGCTCGCCGACCGACATCGTGATCCTGCTGATCGTCGGCATCCTCGGCTTCTTCATGCGGCGCTACGGCTACCCCGTGGCGCCACTGGTGGTCGGGATGATCCTGGGGCCGATGGCCGAGGAACAGCTGCGCAAGGCGCTGCAACTGAGCCAGGGAGACCTGAGCACCCTGGTCATGCAGCCGTTCGCGGCGATCGCCTACGGTGTGCTCGCGCTCCTGATCGTCGGCGGGCTGTGGCTGCGTCGACGGCAGCGCCGGTACGAGCAGGCGCTGACCGAGTCGATCGCCGTGCCGATCAAGGCCGACTCGGAGGTCTGAGTTCGAGGCGGGCGGTTCGAGAGGGGAGGCGGCCGCGAGTAGGCTGATCCGGTGAGCGACGTACAGGCCCCCGCACGAGGGCCTCGCGCCTACACAGCATTCATCGGCATCGGCCTTCTCGCCGGCCTCCTCTCCGGACTCTTCGGCGTCGGCGGCGGCACCGTCATCGTCCCGCTGCTGGTGCTCCTGCTGCACTTCGATCAGCGACTCGCGGCCGGGACCTCGCTCGCGGCGATCGTGCCGACGGCCAGCGTCGGGGTCATCTCGTACGCCACGACGGGGTCAGTGGCCTGGATCCCCGCCATCATCCTGGCGGCGGGGGCCGTCGTGGGCGCGCAGATCGGCACGCGGCTGCTGCCGCGCATCTCGCAGACCGCGCTGCGGTGGGGCTTCGTCGGCTTCCTCGTCGTCGTGATCGTCAGCCTGTTCCTGGTGATCCCCTCGCGTGACGCGGCCTTCGAGCTCACCTGGCTGACCGGCATCGCGCTCGTCGGGGTCGGCATCGGCACCGGCATCCTCGCGGGGCTGATCGGCGTCGGCGGCGGCGTGATCGTCGTCCCGGTGCTGATGCTCGCCTTCGGCACGAGCGACCTGGTCGCCAAGGGAACCTCGCTGCTGATGATGATCCCGACCGCGATCTCGGGAACCGTGGGAAACCTCCGCAACCGCAACGTCGACCTGCTCGCCGCCGTGCTCATCGGCGTCTCGGCCTGTACGACGACCGCGCTCGGGGCGTGGCTGGCGACGATCGTCGACCCCACGCTGGGAAACATGCTGTTCGCGGCATACCTCGTCGTGATCGCGGTGCAGATGGCGATCAAGGCCGTCCGGGGGCGCAAGCGCGCCTGACCACCTGAGGATGAAAGGATCTTCATCCTCGGCTCATCTGCGTCTCATCATCGCCCGACATCATGGGGTGATGACCAGCCCCCGACGCCTCCTGATCCCCGGTGCCCTGATCGCCATCCCGGTGGCGTTCGCGGTCGGCAGCGTCGTGCTGGCGCAGATGCCGCCGTCGCCGCGGATACCGCCCGAGCCCGTGTCGGTGCAACTGGACCCGACGGCCCCGGTGCCCCCACCCGCTCCTGCACCGTCGGGTGCGCCGACGAAGAGCAGCCCGGTGCTGCCTCCCGCCCCGGCGCCGGCCCCCGCTCCCGCCCCCGCGCCGGCGCCCGCTCCCGCCCCCGCTCCGATCGGCGACGACGACGATGATGATGATGGCGGCGACGATGACTGACGCTCCCACGCTGCCGCTCGCGATCGGTGCGAACGAGAAACCGGCGGGACGCCAGCCGATTCCGCCGCCTCGCGGCCACATCGTCGCGGGAGCCCCGTTGCGCACGCTCCGCCGGCGCACCCTCCCTGCGCGCTGGCGGATCACCCTGTGGATCATCCTCAGCACCGTGATCACGATCCTCGCCGTCGGCATGATCGGGCGGGGGATCTTCCTCGCCAGCGTCGAGCAGGCGGCGAATGCCGAGATCGAGCAGGAAGCGGCCGAGTTCTCGCGATTCGCCTCGGATGCCGCGGGGAGCGGACACAGCACAGCCGAGGCGATGCTGAGCGAGTACCTCGCACACCAGTCGGTGCACGAGGACGAGGTCGTCATCGGGACGATGGAGGGCGGAGTCGTCGCGATCGCGAACGGTCGTACGGCGGCGACCGACCCCTCGACGCTGTCGGCCGTGCCCGGCGGCGAGGCGCTCGTGACGACGCTGCTCGGTGAGACGGCGGCCTCTGGAGCAACCGAGTCGCCGGAGGCCGGTCCGCTGCGATGGGGGCGGCTCGACTTCGAGGCGGGAGACCGCTCCGGGGCGATCCTGATCGTGCAGTACACGCAGGAGGCGCGTGCCCAGGTGGACGCGGAGTTCACGACGATCGCGTGGGTGGCGCTGGTGGGAATCCTCCTCAGTTCGGGTGTCGCCTGGCTCGTGGCCGGTCAGATCCTGGCACCGGTACGGGAGGTCTACCGCGTCGCCCGCGACATCGGCGAGCACGACCTCAGCGCCCGGGTTCCGGTCGAGGGCACGGACGACATCGCTGCGGTGGCCACGACCTTCAACCAGATGCTCGACCGCCTCGAAGCCGTGCATGCGACGCAGCAGCGCTTCGTGGACGACGCCGGGCACGAACTGCGCACGCCCATCACGATCGTGCGGGGGCAGCTCGAGCTGCTCAGCGAAGAACCCGAGGAGCGTGCGGCGACCCTGCGGCTCGTGAGCGATGAGCTCGACCGGATGAGCCGTATCGTCACCGACCTCCTCGTCCTCGCGCGGGCAGAGCAGCCTGATTTCGTGCGGGTCGCGAACTGCGAGGTCTCGGCGCTCACCCTCGACATCGAGGCGAAGGCGCAGAACCTCGGCGATCGTCGCTGGCAGCTCATGGAGGTCGCAGAGGGAGTCGCGCCGCTGGACCCTCAGCGGGTCACCCAGGCGGTGCTGCAGCTCGCGGCGAATGCGGTGCAGGTCACTGGACAGGGCGACCGCATCCTGATCGGCTCTCGCTTCGAGGGCGAGGGTGCCGAGCGGCGATTGCGGCTGTGGGTTCGTGATTCCGGTCCGGGCGTCGCGGCTGCCGATGCCGAGCGCATCTTCGAGCGCTTCGCGCGGGGTGACAGCTCCGGCGTGCGGCGCGGGTCGGGACTGGGGCTGGCGATCGTGCGTGCCATCACCGATGGTCACGGCGGCTCGGCGTGGGTGGACAGCGTGCTCGGCGAGGGCGCCACCTTCGGGATCGACCTCCCGGCCGCCACCGATGAGCGGCAGGACGCCGCCGCAGAGAGGAGCGTGTGAGATGCGCAGCATCCTGATCGCCGAAGACGACCCGCACATCACCTCGTTCGTCCGTCGCGGTCTCCGCGCGGCCGGCTACGAGACGGCCGAAGCCGACGATGGGCACAGCGCTCTCCTGATGGCGCGCAGCGGCATGTTCGACCTGGTGCTGCTCGACATCGGTCTCGGGGGCATGGACGGCTTCGACGTCGTCGCCAACCTGCGCGGCGAGGGCGTGACGACTCCGGTCATCATCCTCACCGCCCGCGACTCGGTCATCGACACCGTGCGGGGGCTCGAGAGCGGTGCGAACGACTACGTCACCAAGCCGTTCCAGTTCGCCGAGCTCATCGCTCGCGTGCGACTGCGGATCGGTGACGGAGAGGGGCGCGCGGCGGGCCCCGTCCTCACTCACGACGACGTCCGGGTCGACGTCCGCGCCCGCACCGTCACCGTCGACGGAGAGATGCGCGAGCTCACCTCGCGGGAGTTCTCGCTGCTCGAGGTGTTCCTCCAGAATGCGGGGCAGGTGCTGTCTCGGGACCAGCTGATCGGGCACGTGTGGGGGATGGACTTCGATCCGGCATCCAACGTGGTCGATGTCTACGTGCGGGCCCTGCGCGGCAAGATCGGCGTCGATCGCATCGAGACCGTCCGCGGGGCGGGATACCGATTCCGATGACCGAGCAGACGCATGCAGAGTCCGCTGCCAGCCTGGATCGTGGCCCGGGAGAGCGTGCACGTTTCACGACGGTGCCGCCGCAGCGCTACGCCCTGCCCGCCGGGCGACGTCCGGATCGGGTCCGCTCGTCCGGGCGCCGCTCGTCCGGGCGCCGCTCGTCCGGGCGACGTCTCGCGGTGGCTCGGCCTCGGCGAGGAAGCGTCCTTCGCCTCGTGGCCCTCGGACTCGTCTTCGCCATCGGTATCGCGCTGGCCCTGTCGTCGATCGCGTCTCCCTCGGGGCCGGGCTCGATCACCTTGCCGATCACGATCACGGTCACGGTGTTCCTGCTCGCGGTGTGGGCCTGGACATCCACGCGCCTCGACGACACGCTCGTGGCCTTCCTCGCGGCCATCGCCCTGATCGTCACGGGCGTGCTCCCGGCCAGCGACTTCTTCGCGTCGCTGGGGGACGAGACCATCTGGCTGCTCATCGGCGCATTCGTGATCGCGTCCGCCGTCTCGTCCTCGGGGCTCGCCCTGCGCGGAGCCTCGCATCTGCTCCGATTCGCGCGGGGACCGCGGAGTCTCTTTCACCTCACGACCGTCGCCCTCACTGTCACCGCTTTCGCGGTCCCCGCCACCTCGGGGCGTGCGGCGCTCGCCGTCCCGGTGTTCACGGCCGTGTCCGCGACCCTTCCCGGACGCGAGCGCGTGATTCGGTCCCTGGCGCTGCTGATGCCGACCGTCGTGCTGCTATCGGCCGTCGCATCTCTGCTCGGCGCGGGTGCCCATGTCATCACGGACCAGCTGCTGCGGGCAGCCGGCGAGCAGGGCTTCACGTTCCTGAGCTGGCTCTGGTTCGGGCTGCCCCTGGCCCTCGTGTCGTCGCATCTCGCCTGCGAGCTCATCCTCTGGCGCTTCCTGCGCCCCGAGGACCGCGTGACGCCGTTGCGCGTGGATGCCGCCGAGATCGGCCGTTCCGCTTCGATGGCGGTGACAGGCCCGCTCAGTGCCATGGAGCGTCGGGCGGCCTTGCTGCTGGGCGGCGTGATCCTGCTCTGGAGCACCGAGCCGCTGCATCACCTGCCTCCTGCCCTGGTCGCCCTCATCGGCGCCGTCGCCGCCGTCACACCCGGCATCGGCTGTCTCACCTTTCCGGCCGCGATCAAACGTGTGCCGTGGTCTCTGCTCCTGTTCCTCGCCGCCACCCTCGCTCTCGCCTCCGCGCTCACCACCACGGGCGCCGCGGCCTGGCTCAGCTCGTCGGCCCTCGCGCCGCTCCGCGGCCTGGGGGCCGCGGGAGCCGTCGCCTTCGTGATCGTGGTCATCGCTCTCTCGATCGCCGCGCACCTGCTGATCCCGTCCCGGTCTGCGCGCTCGGCCGCGATCATCCCCGTGGTGATCGCCCTCGCCCCGGCGCTGGGTGTCTCCCCGATGGCGGCGGCTTTCGCCTCGACTGCCGCCGCCGGCTTCTGCCACACGCTGCCCAGCTCGGCGAAGCCGGTCGCGATGTTCGCCGACCCCGACATCGTCAGGGGAGGGTTCACGGCGCAGGATCTGCGTCGATTGTCGGTGCTGCTGGCACCGGCGATGTTCATCCTGGTCGTCGTCTTCGCGCTGTGGGTCTGGCCCCTCATGGGGCTGCCGCTGCTGCTCTGAGTCGCGGTGATCGCCCCATAGCCACCCGCAATCATCCCGAGTGCGCCGTCGGCGCACCGCTGTTCGTCGTGCCCGAACATCGGGCGGTCGTCGCCCGTTTGGGCGCAGAAGGAGGAATCATGTCGATCCACACCCCGCAGCGGATCCTGGTCGCGCCGAGCGGCTTCAAGGAGAGCCTGAGTGCCGAGATCGTGGCGCAGGCGATCGCGGCCGGCGTCCGTCGGGTGATCCCCGGCGTCCAGGTCGACGAGTATCCCGTGCCGGACGGTGGGGAGGGCACTGCTGCCGCGCTCGCCGCGGCCACTGGCGGCCAACTGGTCGCTGCGCGGGTCACCGGACCGGTCGGCGATCCTGTCGACGCGCACTGGGCGCGGCTCGGCGGCCATGCCGGCGATACTGCCGTCGTCGAGATGGCCGCTGCGGCGGGACTCCGACTCGTGCCGCGGGACCGGCGCGATCCGGGGGAGACCACCACCCGCGGGGTCGGAGAGCTCATCGTCGCGGCGCTGGACTCCGGTGTCGAGCGCATCGTCGTCGGGTGCGGCGACTCCGGCACGAGCGACGGCGGTGCGGGTGCGCTCGAAGCGCTCGGTGCGCGCATCCTCGATCGTGACGGGAAGCCGCTTCCCGTCGGTGGACGGCACCTCGTCGAAGCCGCGCACCTGGATCTCACGGACCTGCACCCGCGCATCGGCGAGGTCGAGATCGTGCTCGCGTGCAACATCCACAACGTGCTGTGCGGACCCCGAGGCGTGGCCAGGGTGTTCGGTCCGCAGAAGGGTGCGACCCCGGATCAGGTGGACCAGCTCGCGGACGCCCTCGACGTCTGGGCCGGTGTGCTGGAAGCACAGAGCCCGTACGGCGCGGCGATGGATGTGCGCACCGGCGGCGGCACGGGAGCATCCGGCGGACTGGGCGCCGGACTCGCTGCCGTGCTCGGCGCAGGCCTCCTTCCGCGCTTCGAAGTGCTGCTCGACGGCGGTCTGCTGCCCGACGCGCTCGACGACCTGATGGCCGCCGCCGATCTCGTCATCACCGCCGAAGGCGCGATCGACTTCCAGACGCCCCGCGGCAAGGTGCCGGCGGAGATCGCGATGCGCGCTCGAGTGGCAGGTGTGCCGGTGCTCGGCATCGCCGGCTCCCTCGGCGTCGGGGCTCCGACCGTGCACGACATCGGCATCGGCGCGATCGCCTCGATCATCACGGTGCCCATGCCGCTGGAGCAGGCAGTGGAGCAGGGGGAGGGACTGCTGCGCGACGCTGCTGAACGCTGCATGCGGATGGTCCTTCTCGGATCGGCGATGTCGGCGCGGGCAGCCTGACACCCCTCGCGGCCTGCTTCACTGCCACCCCTCGGTAGGATCGAGGGGTGGCAGTGAACCAAGAACTGGTCGGCCGGGAGTTCCCGCCGACGGCCCCCTACCTCGTCGGCCGCGAGAAGGTACGCGAGTTCGCTCGCGCCGTCTTCGCCGACGCCCCTCAGCACACCGACGTGGAGGCCGCCCGCGCGGCCGGCTTCTCCGACGTCGTCGCACCGCCGACGTTCGCGATGGTGATCCAGGACCTCACGCTTCAGCAACTGCTGGCGCAGGAGGACTCGGGCATCGTGCTCGCCCGCACGATCCACGCCGAGCAGCGCTTCACCTACACGCGACCGATCGTGGCGGGCGACGAGCTCACCGCGCAGCTGCGCGTGACCGGCATCCGGATGATGGGCGGCAACGCCATGATCACCAGCGAGGCCGCGATCAGCGATGCCGCGGGTGACCACGTCGTTACTGCGACGAGCGTGCTGCTCGTCGGGGCCGAGGAGCCCGCCGAGAGCACGGACGAAGGGAAGGCCGCCTGATGGGCTACACCGTCGGAGACGTGGTCGCCGAGCGCACCGTGCATCTCACCCGCGAATCCCTCGTGCGCTACGCGGGAGCATCCGGAGACTTCAACCCGATCCACTACCGCGACGATGTCGCCGCATCCGTCGGACTTCCCGGCGTGCTCGCGCACGGCATGCTCACGATGGGCATCGCCTCGTCGGTGGTCGTCGCAGCCCTCGACCCGGCGACGAAGATCCTCGACTACGGCGTGCGCTTCACCAAGCCGGTCGTCGTCGACCCGGTCGACGGTGCCGACATCACCGTCGTCGCCACGGTCGGTGCGGTTGATGACGAGGTCGCGCGCATCGACCTCAAGGTCACGTTCGGCGAGACCACGGTGCTCGTCAAGGCGCAGCTGCGCGTCGCCGTCTGATGAGGACGCGGTGATGCGGGAGATCGAGCCGGTCCGACTGGCGGAGCTGACCACGCTGCGCACGGGCGCCGCGCCCGAGCGGATGCAGGAGGCGACGACCACCGAGGGCCTGATCGAGGCGCTTCGCGATACGTGGGCGCGCGGCGACGAGTGGTTCGTCCTCGGCGGCGGCTCCAACCTCTTCGTCGGCGACGAGCCCTTCGAGGGCACCGTCATCCGTGTGCGCACCGAGGGCATCGAAGAGCTGCCGTCCCCGCATGCGGGCCGCATCCGTCTGCGCGCGCAGGCCGGGCACTCGTGGGACGACCTGGTCGCCTACGCGGTCGCGCACGGCTACGCCGGCCTCGAGGCCATGAGCGGGATCCCGGGTACGGTCGGCGCCTCTCCCGTGCAGAACATCGGCGCATACGGGCAGGAGATCCAGGAGACGCTGGTCGAGGTCGAGCTCATCGACGAGTCGACCGGTGAGATCTCGACCGTTCCCGCGGCCGACCTCGGACTGGGCTTCCGCACCTCCGTCCTCAAGCATCACCACGGCAGCGTGCCCCTGCGACGTGCCGTGATCCTCTCCGTCACCGTCGACCTGGCGATCGCGAGCGAACGCGTCGTACGCGGCGAGCAGCTGCGTCGTGCGCTCGGGCTCACCGACGAGACCCCGGTCCCGCTGAGCTGGGTGCGCGAGCGCATTCTCGCGACGCGAGCATCGAAGGGCATGCTGCTCGACGAGGCCGACCCCGACACCCACGGCGTTGGCTCCTTCTTCCAGAACGCGATCGTGACCGCGGCCGTGGCCGGCGCGCTGCCGCCGGAGTGCCCGCGCTGGCCGGTCGCCCCCGATCTCGATGCGGTCACCGTGATCCCGCTCGCTTCCTACGACGGCCAGGTCCCGCTCTCGAAGCCGGCGACCGTCTCGGACGTGAAGGTGAGCGCAGCCTGGCTGATCGAACAGGCCGGGATCCGCAAGGGGTTCAAGCTCCCGCGCTCCCGCGCATCCGTGTCGACGAAGCACGCGCTCGCGTTGACCAACCGCGGCGGCGCGACGGCGGCCGAGGTCGCCGAGCTCGCCCGGTTCATCCAGAGCCGAGTGCACGCCGAGTTCGGTCTCGTGCTGCAACCGGAGCCGGTGCTGGTCGGCGTCGAGCTCTAGGGCGATCCGCCTGTAGGGCGTCGGCGGTCGCGGCTACACTCGCGGCATGAGCGGATTGATCCCGTACCTGCTGTTTCCCGGCAATGCCGCAGAGGCGCTGCGTCACTACCGCTCGGTGTTCGGCGGCGAGCTGCAGCTGCTCGACTACGCCCAGGCAGGGCGACGCGACGGGCCTGACGACGCCATCGCGCACGGCCAGTTGAGCGGGCCGGTCGAACTCGCCGGTGCCGATGCCGGAGCCGACGACGACGCCGTGCAGATGAGCGGGATGTTCCTCTCGCTGCTCGGCACGGCCGATGCACTCACCCTCACGGGGTGGTACGACAAACTCGCTGCCGACGGCCGAGTGATCGACGCTCTGCAGAAGCGCCCATGGGGAGACTTCGACGGCACGCTCGTCGACCGCTACGGCATCCGCTGGCTGATCGGCTTCCACCCCGAGGACTGATCGCGGCCAGGAGGTCTGGGCTGGACGTCGAAGCCCCGGGTAGATGCCGAGACCCCCTCTTCGCGACGCGCATAAGAGGGGGTCTCGGCGATAAAGCGGGGCTTCGGCGCACCGGATCGGTGCTTCCGCGGATCAGGTGAACAGTCGCTGGAGGCGCTGCACACCCTCGAGCAGCTGGTCGTCGCCCAGGGCGTACGACATGCGGATGTAGCCGGAGGGGCCGAAGGCCTCGCCGGGGACGACCGCGACCTCGGCCTGCTCGAGGATGAGGTCGGCGAGCTCGAGCGAGGTGGTCGGCGTGACGCCGCCCCAGGTGCGACCGAGTAGACCCTGCACGTCGGGGTAGACGTAGAACGCGCCGAGTGGGTTCGGCACGACGAAGCCCTCGATCTTCGACAGCTCCGAGACGATGAGCTTGCGGCGGCGGTCGAATGCTTCGCGGAACTGCTCGGCCTCGGTCTGCGGGCCGTTGAGCGCGGCGATCGCCGCCTTCTGCGCCACGTTGTTCACGTTGCTCGACAGGTGCGACTGCAGGTTGCCGGCCACCTTGATGGCGTCGGCGGGGCCGACCATCCAGCCCACGCGCCAGCCGGTCATGGCGTAGGTCTTCGCGACGCCGTTGACCAGGATCGTCTGACCGGCGACCTCGGGAACGGCCTCGACGATCGAGGTGGCCTTCACGCCCTCGTATGTGAGGTTCTGGTAGATCTCGTCGCTGATGATCCAGATGCCGTGCTCGAGTGCCCACTCGCCGATGGCCCGGGTCTCGTCGGCGGTGTAGACCGAGCCGGTCGGGTTCGACGGCGACACGAACACGAGCGCGGTGGTGCGTGCGGTGCGGGCGGCCTCGAGCTGCTCCACCGTGACCTTGTACTCCTGGTCGGCGCCGGCGAACACCTCAACGGGCGTGCCGTCGGCGAGGCGGATGGCCTCGGGGTACGTGGTCCAGTACGGCGCGGGCAGCAGCACCTCGTCGCCGGGGTTCACCACCGCCTGGAAGGCCTGGTAGACGGACTGCTTGCCGCCGTTGGTGACGATGACCTGACTGGGGGAGACCTCGAGGCCGGAGTCGCGCAGGGTCTTCGCGGCGATCGCCTCGCGCAGCGCCGGAAGGCCCGGAGCCGGCGTGTAGCGGTAGCTCGCCGGGTCGGCCAGAGCCTCGGCGGCGGCATCCACGATGAACTGCGGCGTCGCGAAGTCGGGCTCGCCGGCGGCGTACGAGATGACGTCCTTGCCTTCGGCCTTGAGGGCCTTGGCCTTGGCGTCGACCTTGAGGGTCGCGGACTCGGCGATGGCGGACAGCTTGCGGGAGAGAGGAGCGCGTTCGGTCACGATTACGAGCGTACTCGGGGGCTCGGGCGTTGCGCGGGCGATGACGCCAGCAAGATCGCCGATTCTTGCCGCAGCGCCCCCGTGAGGGGTCAGGACACGCCGTATCGGGGAGTGGGGGTGCGGCGTGTTCTGACCCCTCAGGTTCGGGCGGCTGCCCGCGCCGCCCCGGAGGATCTCCTCCTCAGAGGCCGTGCGCGCGGGCGACCGCGTCGAGCGTGATGCGTCCGTCCTGCACGTTCAGACCCTTCGCGAGTGCGGGGTCGGATGCCGCGGCCTGCGCCCAGCCCTTGCCGGCGATGGCCGAGACGTAGGGCAGGGTCGCGTTCGTCAGCGCGCGGGTCGCGGTCTCGGGAACAGCGCCCGGCATGTTCGCGACGCAGTAGTAGATGGAGTCGTGCACCGCGAACGTCGGGTCGTCGTGGGTGGTCGGCCGCGAGCCTTCGAAGCATCCGCCCTGGTCGATCGCGATGTCGACCAGCACCGAGCCGGGCTTCATCGCGGCGACCATGTCGTCTGTCACGAGCTTGGGGGCGGCCGCGCCGGGGATCAGCACGGATCCGATCACGAGGTCGGCCGTCTTGAGCTCTTCGGCGATGTCGTAGCGGCTCGACGCGCGGGTCTCCAGCGCTCCGCCGTAGCGGTGCTCGAGCTCGCGCAGACGCGGCAGCGAGACATCGACGACCGTCACCTTCGATCCGAGGCCGAGCGCGTTGGCAGCCGCGTGCTCTCCGGCGACGCCGCCTCCGATCACGACCGTCTTGGCACGCGGGGTGCCGGCGATCCCGCCCAGCAGCATCCCGCGGCCGCCTTGCGAGCGCAGCAGCGAGTGCGCGCCCATGACGACCGAGAGCCGTCCGGCGATCTCGCTCATGGGCACGAGCAGCGGCAGGCTGCGGTCGGGCAGCTGCACCGTCTCATAGGCGACGGCGGTGGTGCCGGCATCCACGAGCGCCGTGGTCAATGGGCGGTCGGCGGCGAGGTGCAGGTAGGTGAAGAGGGTGAGGTCGGCGCGCAGGAATCCGTACTCCTGCGCGATCGGCTCCTTGACCTTGATGACGAGGTCGGCGTCGCCCCAGGCCTCGGCGGCGGTCGCCACGATCTCGGCGCCGGCTGCGCGGTAGTCGTCGTCGGTGATGCGCGAGCCGAGGCCCGCGCCGGACTGCACGAGCACGCGATGGCCCTCGTGCACCAGACGATCGGTGCCGGCGGGGGTGAGGGAGACGCGGTTCTCGTTGTTCTTGACCTCGGTGGGGACGCCGATCTTCATTGATCCTCCTGGGTTGATGCGGTGCGGCACCAGGATCGCAGAAACATCGACGGAACAACAGAATCACTGAAGATCATTCGATATGAGGCAGCATCCTGAATAATGCTTCGTATGGAGACGACTTCAGGAGCCTCAGAGCCGAACACCGTTCGGGCGCCCGCCCTCGACGCGATCGATGCGCGGATCGTGCAGTTGATGACGGCCGACGGACGCATGACGAACGCCGAGCTCGCCGGTCGCCTCGGCGTCGCGCCCTCGACCGCCCACACCCGGCTGCGGGCTCTCGTCGACCGCGGCGTGATCACGGGGTTCCACGCGAGTGTGGATGAGCGGATGCTGGGTGCCGGGCTCCAGGCCGTCATCGGGGTCACCCTGCGCCCGAGCGGACGGCGCGAGAGCATCGTCGAGTTCGCGGACCGCGTGCGCGTGCTGCCGCAGGTGATCCAGGTCTTCTTCCTCGGCGGCGACGATGACTTCCTGCTGCACATCGCGGTCGCCGACTCGTCCGAGATGCGCGAGTTCGTGCTCGAGCATCTCTCGGCGCAGAGCAGCGTCGCCTCCACCCGCACGAGCATCGTGTTCGACTACCACCGCAACTCCGTCGCGGCCTCGTTCCGCTGAGACGGGCGTCGAACGCCTCGAGTTCGATTCCGGTCGCAGTTTCTGTCGCTTCGACGCGCGACATCCGGCAGAAAGTGCGACCGGAGTTGTGGGTATGTGCGGCCCGAGCCTTCATCGGACGAGGGCGGCGAGGCGAGCGACCGCCTCCTCGACGAGGGCATCGTCGAGATCTCCGTATCCGAGGACCAGCGCGTCCGGGCGATCGGTCGCGTCGGTGTAGCGGCGCAGCGAAGTGAGAGCCAGCCCCTCGGAGGCACCGGCATCGACCACGGCGGAAGCCGGAACATGCGACGGGAGCGTCAGCACCAGGTGCATGCCGGCGGAGATGCCCGCGACCGACAACTCGGGGAGTTCGATCGTCAGGGCGTCGAGCAGTCGCTGCCGGCGGCGACGGAAGCGCGTGCGCGAGGCGCGCAGATGCCGCTCGAAGTCACCCTGAGTGACGAAATGCGCGAGGGCGGCCTGGTCGATCAGCGAAGGGGTGCTCGGGGATGGCGCGGGAGCGATGTCCGGAGGGAGCAGCATCCATCCGAGGCCCAGCGCGGGCGAGACCGACTTCGACAGCGAACCGATGAGCGCGACGCGGTCGGGCGCGAGGCGCTGCAGGGCGGGAACGGGACGGCGGTCGTAGCGGAACTCGGCGTCGTAGTCGTCTTCGATCACCAGCGCGTCGTGATCCCGGGCCCAGCGCACCAGCTCCTCGCGGCGGGCGGGGGCGAGCGCCGCGCCGAGGGGGAACTGGTGGGCGGGAGTCACGAGGGTGGCCCTGGCCCCGGTGCCGGATGTGAGCGAGCGCAGCTGCCCGGTGTCGATGCCGTCGCCGTCCACGGGCACCGGAATCGGGCGCAGGCCGTTGTCTTCGGCGACGATGCGCAGGCGTGGCCAACTCGGATCCTCCACGAGAATCGTCCGATGGCCGCGGCGGTGCAGTTCACGGGCGAGCAGTCCCATGCCGTCGGTGGCGCCGTGGGTGATCGTGATCCGGGTGGCGTCGGCGACCGCGTGCCGCGAGCGCGAGAGGTACGCGGCGACCGCCTCGCGCGCCGGTGCGTAGCCGGAAGGGTGCGCGGCGGCGAGCTCGCGATCGGGGAGGTCGGCGAGGCCGGCGCGCAGCGCTGCCGCCCACCGCGATCGGGGAGTGGCGCGCAGGTCGGGGATGCCCGGACGCAGGTCGTAGCGGATGGGCGGTGCGGATGCGGGCGCAGGGTCGCGCGGCACGGGATTTTCGATGCCCCGGGTGGCCTCCGGCATCTCCTGCCGCTCCGCCACGCGGGTGGCCGATCCGGTCCTGGCCTCCAGCACTCCCTCGGCCACCAGCTGTCCGTACGCCTCGGTCACGACCCAGCGCGAGACGCCGAGCGTCTCCGCGAGAGTGCGGCTGGGCGGCACGGCGGCGCCGGGGGAGAGGCGACCCTCGTCGATCGCGCGGCGCAGCGCGTTCTCCACTCGGTCCCGCAGCGGTCCGGCAACGTCGGATCCGCTCGCCGAGTCGACGTCGAGGAGCGTCTCCCACGCGAGAATCGGTCTGGTGTTCTGCATCGTGATTGGAGTGTATCTCCGAGCCGATCACTCCCTACCGTGGAGCCATCCCTGAGAAAGGAACAACATGCAGTACCGCACCCTCTCCGATGGCCGCACCTCGTTCGACGTCTCGACCCTGTGCCTGGGAGCCATGAACTTCGGCACCCGCACCGACGGGGACACCTCACGCGCCATCCTCGACCGCTTCGTCGAGGCGGGCGGCACCTTCATCGACACCGCCAACAACTACAGCCTCTGGGCGGGTGGTGCCGGCCGCGACAGCGAAGATCTGCTCGGGCGCTGGATGAGCGACCGTGGCAATCGCGACGCGCTCCGCATCGCCACCAAGCTCGGCGCCGCGCAGAAGGATCCGTCGAAGCCACTGTCGAACACGCCGCCGACGAACTTCGAGGGACTCTCGGCCGAGGTCATCCGTCGGCAGGCGCCGGAGAGTGCCCGCCATCTCGGCATCGACCACATCGACGTCCTCTACGGCCACGTCGACGACCGTGATGTGGCTCTCACCGAGACGGTCGGTGCCTTCGGTGAGCTTCAGGAACAAGGCCTCGTCGGCATCACCGGCATCTCGAACGTGCCCACCTGGCGCGTGGTCGAAGCGCGATTGGAGGCGCAGCGGCAGGGCATCGCCCCCTATGGCGTGGTGCAGCAGCAGTACAGCTACCTGTATCCCGCGCCGCGCGTCGGGCGGAACAACTTCGTCACGCCCGACCTGCTCGACTACGCGGCATCCACCGGTACTCCGGAGCGGCCGCCGCTCGCCATCACCGTGTACTCCCCGCTGCATCAGGGTGGGATCGCGCGTCTCGACAAGCCGCTGTGGGGCGGGGTCGATCATCCGAGCAGCCACGCTCGCCGTGGGCTGTTGCACGAGATCGCGGCCGAGATCGGCGCGACGCCGAATCAGGTCGCGCTCGCGTGGCTCCTCGGTGGTGAGGTCCCGGTCATCCCCGTCGTCGGGGTGTCGTCGCTGGCGCAGCTGGAAGAGGCGCTGGGGGCTGCCGACCTGGTGCTGGATGCCGAGGTGCGCGAGCGCCTCGACGCCGAACCGGGCGACGTGCGCTGAGCGGTCTCGCGGATCAGGCTCCGTACGAGGCGGGCAGCGAGCAGTAGTCGGCGTACCGTCGCGCCGGTTGCGCGGGGTCGCTCACATCGACGATCGACCCGGCGACCGTGTGCGGCGGTTCGTCGCCGGCGAGCTGCCACACCGCGTAGTTCCACATGCCCCTGGTGCGCTCGCCGAGCAACGCAGCCGGCCCGGAGACGAGCAGGACCTCGTCGCTCTTCGGGCCCTCGCGGAACGCGGTGACCACGGCGCGGAGCCCGGCTTCGTCGCCTTCCGGCGAGTGCTCGCGGATGACCTGCTGCCCCGACGCCGTCAGCGCGGTCGTGAGTTCGTCAGCCGCCTGTCGCGAGCGCTCGGCGTCCGCGCCGGCCACCGCCAGCAGCCGCCGGCCGCGCGGGTAGAAGTGCAGGAACTCGGTGGCGATGTCCGCCCAGGCGTCGGTCATGCGTTCAGGGTACGCCTGCCTGCCGACACGGGCTCCGGCGCCGGCTCCGGACACCCTTCCCGCCGCACGCAGCACGAAGGTAACGTTCTACCTGCGGGCTCGGCGAGGAGCGTCAGCGGATGGAGGAGACATCATGCGGATCAAGGAACCGTCAGCCCAGGTGGGCTATCTACTCGTCGTCGTCATCGGGGTGACGCTCACGGTCATTCCGTTGATGGTCGTCAACTTCGATCTCGGGTTCGCGTGGGCGGTGGTGTCTCTGATCGCCGCCGTGGCCGTGGCCGCTCGGACCTTTCGCGGGCGAGAAGAGTCGGACGCTCCTCGGCCCTGGTGGAAGATGACGAGCACACGGGCTGGTGGCATCGTCCTCAGTGCGTTGTTCCTCATCCAAGGAGTTGTCACCTCACTCGGAGCACTCCAGTCCCCGAACCCGCCTCTCGTCTTCGTGGGCGGTGCGACGTGGCTGACGGTGGCGGCTCTTTACCTGAGCTCGGCGATCAGGAACAGGGCCGTCTCGCCGTAGGCCGGCGCGTAGGCGGCACGCGGAAGAGCCCCCGGACCACGGCGAAAGCCGCAGCCCGGGGGCTCTCTCCGTGCGCTCAGTCCTCGTCGATCAGGAACCGGCTGTAAGCGCCGAGGGTGAGGAAGGTGGGGAACTCCTCCTTCAGGGCGACTTCGCGGAAGATCTCCGCCGCATCGTCGTACCGATCACCGTGACTGCGCGTCGCCTGCGCGAGCACCTGGGTGATCAGCCCCTCGATGTACTCCGCCGTGATCGGGGAGCCGTCCTGCGTCGATCGGTCCTGATGGATCCACTGCCAGACCTGCGAGCGGCTGATCTCGGCCGTCGCGGCATCCTCCATCAGGTTGTCGATCGCCACGGCGCCGAGTCCGCGCAGCCAGGCCTCCAGGTAGCGGATGGCGACCGACACGTTGTCCCGCACGCCCTGCGCGGTGATCGGCCGACCGATGTGCAGGTCGAGCAGGTCGCGGGCCTCGACGTGCACGTCGTCGCGCTGACGGTCGACCTGGTTGGGGCGGTCCCCCAGCACGGCGTCGAACTCCGCCTGAGCGGTGGGGATCAGGTCGGGGTGTGCCACCCAGGTGCCGTCGAAGCCGTCTCCGGCCTCGCGCTTCTTGTCGGCGGTGACCTTCTCGATCGCGCGTGCCGTCACCTCGGGGTCGCGGCGGTTGGGGATGAACGCGCTCATGCCGCCGATCGCGAAGGCGCCCCGCTTGTGGCAGGTCTGCACGAGCAGGTCGGTGTACGCCCGCATGAACGGCACCGTCATCGTGACCTCGCTGCGGTCGGGGAGCACGAAGCGCGCTCCGCGGCCGCGGTAGTTCTTGATGATCGAGAAGATGTAGTCCCAGCGACCGGCGTTCAGCCCCGCGCAGTGATCGCGCAGCTCGTAGAGGATCTCGTCCATCTCGAACGCCGCCGGCAGCGTCTCGATCAGCACGGTCGCGCGGATCGTGCCGTGCGGGAGACGCAAGTACTCCTCGCTGAACGAGAACACGTCGTCCCACAGCTTCGCCTCTTCACTCGATTCGAGCTTGGCGATGTAGAAGTACGGTCCGCGTCCTCCGTCGATCAGCGCCTGCGCGTTGTGCAGGAAGTAGAGGCCGAAGTCGACCAGCGATCCGGATGCCGAGGTGCGACGACCGGCACGGTCCATGAACGCGATGTGCTTCTCGGGCAGGTGCCATCCGCGCGGGCGCATCACGATCGTGGGCGTGCGCTCGGCCGTCACGCGGTACTCCTTGCCTTCCGGCGAGGTGAACGACAGCTCGCCGCGGATGGCGTCCCGCAGCGAGAGCTGGCCCTCGATGACGTTCTTCCAGGTCGGACTCGTGGCGTCCTCCTGGTCGGCGAGCCACACCCGGGCCCCGGAGTTCAGGGCGTTGATCGTCATCTTCGGGTCGGTCGGCCCGGTGATCTCCACGCGGCGGTCCTCGAGGCCGGGCCCGGCGCCGGCGACCCGCCACTCGCGGTCTTCGCGGATGTGCGCCGTGTCGTCGCGGAACTTCGGGTCGTGTCCGTTGCCGATCTCGAAGCGGCGGCGCATGCGGTCGGCGAGGCGGTCGTGACGGCGGGAGGCGAACCGGTGGTGCAGCTCGGTGAGGAAGGCGATGGCCTCGGGGGTGAGGATCTCGTCGTACCGGTCGCGCAGGGCGCCGGTGACCTCGATCGCGGGACCCTGCTGAGTCGTCTGGATCGGAGCCGTGGTCGGGGGAGCGGTGGGAGTGGTCATGATCGTGAGTCCTTTACGTGTGCTGAGACCCCGGCTTGTCGCCGAGACCCCGGGCTGTGGATGCTGACAGCGAGGGGTCTCGACGAGAACCGGGGGTCTCGACGGATCAGTGGAACTGCGCGGCTTCGGTGGAGCCGGCGAGGGCGAGCGTCGCGCTGTCGGGGTTGAGCGCGGTGGAGATGACGTCGAAGTAGCCGGTGCCCGCCTCGCGCTGGTGCTTGGTGGCGGTGTAACCGTGGGCTTCGGCGGCGAACTCGGCTTCCTGCAGCTCGACGTACGCGCTCATGGCGCGATCGGCGTAGCCGCGGGCGAGGTCGAACATCGAGTGGTTCAGGGCGTGGAAGCCGGCGAGGGTGATGAACTGGAACTTGTAGCCCAGGTCTGCCAACTCCTGCTGGAACGTCGCGATCTCGGCGTCCGACAGGTGCTTCTTCCAGTTGAAGCTCGGCGAGCAGTTGTAGGCCAGGAGCTTACCCGGGAACTTCTCGTGGATGGCTGCGGCGAAGTTGCGCGCGAGCTCGATGTCGGGCTCTCCCGTCTCGACCCACAGCAGGTCCGCGTAGGGGGCGAAGGCGAGTCCGCGGCTGATGACCGATTCCAGACCCGGGCGGATCCGATAGAAACCCTCGGTGGTGCGCTCGCCGGTGGTGAACTGCTGGTCGCGCTCGTCGACGTCGCTGGTGAGCAGGTCGGCGGCGAGGGCATCCGTACGGGCGATGATGACGGTCGGCACACCCGCCACGTCGGCGGCGAGGCGAGCGGCGTTCAGGGTGCGGATGTGCTGCTGGGTGGGCACGAGCACCTTGCCGCCGAGGTGACCGCACTTCTTCTCGCTGGCCAGCTGGTCCTCCCAGTGGATGCCCGCGGCTCCCGACTGGATGAGCGACTGCGCGAGCTCGTAGGCGTTCAGCGGTCCGCCGAAGCCAGCCTCCGCATCGGCCACGATCGGCGCGAGCCAGTCCTGCGTGATCTCACCCTCGGCGTGCTCGAGCTGGTCCTGACGGATGAGCGCGTTGTTGATGCGGCGCACGACCGCCGGTACCGAGTTCGCCGGGTACAGCGACTGGTCGGGGTAGGTCTGACCGGCGAGGTTGCCGTCGGCGGCGACCTGCCATCCGGAGAGGTAGATCGCCTTGAGGCCTGCCCGCACCTGCTGCACGGCCTGACCTCCGGTGTAGGCGCCGAGCGCCCGGACGTAGTCCTCGGTGTGCAGGAGGTTCCAGAGGTTGTCGGCACCGCGGTGCGCGAGGGTCGACTCCTCCCGGACCGAGCCGCGGATGCGGATGACGTCTTCGGCCGAGTAGGTGCGCTCGACGCCGTCCCAGCGGGGATCGGTGTCCCAGATCTCCTGGAGCTCGGCGGCCGTCTGAACCTGGTCGCCGGCTCGCAGACCGGCGGGGCGGGGCGTCGGGGTGTGGGCGGTGTTCGTCATGGTGTCTCCTCGGTGGATCCGGCTGCGGTGCCGGGGTGGCGTGGTTCCACTGTGGGTGAAGTTCGGGATATCCAACGACCGATTTCGGAGAGAAGATCGTGTGAAATTCTGTTTCTGTGACAGAATCGCCGCCATGAGCCCATCGACGAGCTCAGGGACCCAGAGCTCTGAGGCAGAAGAGACCGACGCCCTCACGATCGGTCGACGGATCCGCCGGCTCCGTACGGCGAAGGGGATGACTCTCGACGACCTGGCCTCGGCCGTCGATCGGGCTCCGAGCCAGATGTCGATGATCGAGACCGGCAAGCGCGAACCCAAGCTCACGCAGCTGCAGGCGATCGCCCGGGCTCTCGGGGTCACGATCGACGCGCTGCTGGAGGGTGAGCCGCTCGACGAGCGCAGTGCCATCGAGATCGCCCTGGAACGCGCGATGAAGGGGCAGACGTTCCAGGCGCTGGGCATCGAGCCGTTCCGCATCGCGAAGAGTCTGCCGACGGATGCGCTGAAGGCCCTGCTCGCGCTGCACGGGGAGATCGACCGGCTCAAGGACGAGCGCGCCGCGACGCCCGAGGAGGCCCGGCGGGCGAACGTGGAGCTGCGGCACCTGATGCGCCGGCAGGACAACCACTTCGCCGACCTCGAGACGAAGGCCGCCGAGATCCTCGCCGCGGTCGGTCACCCCGGCGGCCCGCTGACGCAGCGCACCGCATCCGAGATCGCGGCCTACCTGGGCTTCACCCTGCACTACGCGCCCGACCTGCCGCAGACCACCCGTAGTGTCGCCGACCTCGCGAACGGCCGGCTGTATCTCTCCAGCAGCGTTCCCGCGAAGGGGGACGCCCGCACCGCGGTGCTGCAGGCGCTGTCGAGCCGTATCCTCGGCCACTCCGAGCCGCGCAGCTATGCCGAGTTCCTGCGGCAGCGCGTCGAGACCAACTACCTCACTGGCGCGCTCCTCATCCCTGAAGCGCATGTCGTGCCCGCGTTGAAGGATGCCAAGCAGCGGCGGGCGATCTCGATCGAAGACCTGCGCGACGCGTACTCGGTGTCGTACGAGACGGCGGCGCACCGCTTCACGAACCTCGCGACGCGTCACCTCGACATCCCGGTGCACTTCCTCAAGGTGCACGAGTCGGGCACGATCACGAAGGCGTACGAGAACGACGACGTGAACTTCCCGACCGATCGTCTCGGGGCCATCGAGGGGCAGATGTGCTGCCGCCGGTGGACCTCGCGGGTCGTGTTCGATGAGGACGACCGCTTCAATCCGTACTACCAGTACACCGACACCGGCAACGGCACCTACTGGTGCACCGCCCGGGTGGAGTCGTCGAGCGAGGGGTTGCACTCGGTGAGCGTGGGCGTGCGCTTCGACGACACGAAGTGGTTCGTGGGGCGCGACACCTCGCACCGCGGCGTCTCGAAGCACTCGGTCGAGGTGTGCTGCCGCCGGGCGCCCGCCGAGCTGGAAGGCCGCTGGCGCGAGAACTCCTGGCCCAACGTGAAGACGCCCCGCACGCTGCTGGCGACCCTGCCGACCGGTGCGTTCCCCGGAGTCGACACGACCGACGTGTACGAGTTCCTCGAGGCGCACGCTCCGCGCTGACCCCGTCCCCACCACCTCCGCTCCCCTCCCCGCCTCGCCTCCAGCCCTCGCCCCTCGCCTCCGGCCCAGCCCCCGCTCCGGTCGCACTTTCTGCCGCCCGGAAGTCGCGAGCGCGACAGAAAGTGCGACCGGAACCGACGGGGAGGCTCCTCCGCGGGAGGGGGGTTGAGTGAACACTGAACGCATGTTAGGTTTTCGCGTGTTGAGTGCGCCGTGATCAACGGCGCCGTTCTCGATGAGGAGACGCGATGAAGCGATGGATGAGCACGCTGGTGACGGTCGGACTGGTCGTCTCGGGACTGGCCCTCGCGGGGCCGGCCGCAGCGGGAGACGGACGCCAGGGCAACGCGGAGCTCAAGCGCTGGGCGCAGGACACCTGGGGTTCCCTGGTGGCGATGACCGACGAGGAGACGGGTCTTCCGGCCGACAACATCACCGGCGATCTGGAGACATCCAGCGCCTACACCTCACCGACGAACATCGGCGGCTATCTGTGGTCGACCGTCACCGCGCGCGACCTCGGCATCATCAGTGCCGACGAAGCGCGGGTCCGGTTGTCCGCCACGCTCGACACCCTTCAGGGGCTCGAGCGCAACGAAGCCAGCGGGATGTTCTACAACTGGTACTCGCCGACGACGGGGGAGAAGCTGACGACCTGGCCCGACTCCGGGGACCCCGTGCATCCGTTCCTCAGCACCGTGGACAACGGGTGGCTGGCCGCAGCTCTGCGCATCGTCGGTGAGGCCGATCCCGCGCTGGCTGCGCAGGCGGACGCCCTCTACGACTCGATGGACTTCGCCGCGTTCTTCGACCCCGCTGGTGCGGCCGGTCTTCCCGCCGGTACGAACCGCGGCGGCTTCTGGGAGCAGGCCCCGCCGGACTGCAGCGTCGCGGCTCCGATGTACAACGGATCGGGGGAGACCGCGTACTACACCTGCCACCACTACGACACGACGGTGAGCGAGAGCCGCATCGCCACCTACCTCGGCATCGCCAACGGGCAGATTCCGGCGACGGCGCTGTACGGCACGCACCGCACGATGCCGCCCGGCTGCGACTGGGCATGGCAGGAGCAGCTCCCCGAGGGCGAGTACCGCACCTACAGCGGAGTCGAGGTCTGGGAAGGCGCATACAGCTACGCGGGGATGTCGTTCGTTCCGAGCTGGGGCGGCAGCATGTTCGAGTCGCTGATGCCCGATCTCCTCGTCCCGGAGGCGAAGTGGGGGCCGAAGTCCTGGCGGCTCAACCATCCGATCACCGTGGCCGTGCAGAAGCAGCACGGTCTCGACGAGGCCGGATACGGCTACTGGGGGTTCTCGCCCGCGAGCGACCCGTTCGGTGGCTACGCGGAGTACGGCGTCGACATCGCGGGAATGCGGTCCGACGGCTACACGTCCGACGCCGAGAAGACCGACGTCGACATCGATCGGCCCGGGTGCGCGGCGGGCACGAATCCCTCCCCGGATTTCGGGGACGGCGTGGTGACCCCGCATGCGGCGTTCCTCGCGCTCCCCTATGACCGCAAAGGCGTGCTGAGCAACCTCGAGAGCATCGAGAACGACCTCGGCGCCTATGGTCCCGGCGGCTTCTACGACGCGGTCGCCGTGAAGAGCGGCACGATCGCCGAGCGCTATCTCTCGCTCGACCAGTCGATGATCATGGCCGCGATCGGCAACGAGCTCACGAAGGATAAGCTCAAGGACTACTTCGTGGATCGCGAGATGGAGAAGCTCCTGCGTCCCGCGATGCGACAGCAGGACTTCAGCTCGTCGTGGGGTGCGGGAGGCGACGGTCACCAGGGCTGAGCCCCTGCTTCCTCGCGTCGACAGACAGGAGCGCGCGGTGGGAACGGACGGGCAGTCGACGGCGGGGCGAGGTTCTCGTGGGCCCTACGCAACGGGGCAGGCGCGGCGGCAGGCGATCGTCGACGAGGCGCTGGTCGTCTTCTCCCGGGCCGGATTCCACGGCGGATCCCTGCGCGAGATCGCGAAGCGCGTCGGCGTGACGCCGGCCGGGCTCCTGCACCATTTCGCCGACAAGGAGGAGCTGTTCGCCGAGGTGCTGCACCAGCGCGACGAGAAGGTGCGGGCGGCGGCCGGCGACCCCGCCGAGCACACCCTGATCGAGCAGGCCAAGCGGGTCGTCGCGCACAACCAGACCTCGCGCGGTCTCACGTCGCTCTACGCCATCGTGTCTGCCGAGGCGACCGACCCCGAGCATCCGTCGCATGCCGATTTCGCCGCGCGCTATCGGGCGCGTGCCGATGAAGCCGTGGAGATCCTCCGTCGCGGGCAGGAGGCCGGAGAAGTCCGGGATGACATCGACCCCGCGCTCGCCGCACGTCTGATCAGTGCGGTCATGGACGGCATCCAGCTGCAGTGGCTTCTCGATGAGTCGATAGACATGGTTCCCCTCTTCGACGAGTTCGTCAGCCGCTACCTCTACCCGGCTGGCGCGCCCCAGTCCTGACTCGCCCCGCTCCGGCTTCGCCCCTCGCCCCACTCCCCGGCTTCACCCCCGCGTCCTCGAGCGCACGGGATCCTGCCGAGGGCACCGCCTATTCGCGTCAACACGCCGTGCGCTGGACGCGAAGCCGTGCGCTCGACGTGTGGGCGGACGGGGTGCACGCGTTCTCGCAAGTTTAGTTTGATCTTGCTTAGTCAATCTTGACTATGTTACTTTCGACGAGCCATCAATGACGAACGGCCGAGAAGGGACCCTCATGGCTACTTCCTCTGCGGAAACCCGATTCCGCATCACTGCCACCCTGACGTGCGTTCTCGCCGCCACGCTGACGCTCGGAGCATGCTCCGCGCAGACGCCAGGCGGCGATTCCGCCCCCACGAGTGCGAGCGACACCGACGCCTGCAAGCGCAATCGGGATGCCGGCACCATCACCTACATCTCCGGCTACGGCTACTCCGCCAGCGCCGGTCAGCTCGACGTGTTCCTCGCCGAGGAGCTGGGCTACTTCGACGACCTCTGCCTCGATGTGGAGATCAACGCCTCCGGCGCGAACGGGCAGCAGCTCGTCGCCTCCGGTCAGGCGCAGTTCACCGCGCTCGGCTCGGCATCCGATGTGATGCTGGCCGCGGCGAACAGCAAGAACCTCACGGCGGTCGCCACCTACGGCACCACCCCGCCGTTCTCGATCTTCGGCAACGAGAAGCTCGAAAGCCTCACCGACCTCGAGGGCGGATCGCTCGGATACTTCATCAACTTGACCCCGATCGCTTCGGCGATGCTCGACGAAGCCGGTGTCGACGTCTCGAAGGTCGAGATGGTGAAGATGACCAACTACGACCCGACCGTGGTGGTGCGCGAGCAGGTCGACGCGATCGTCGGCTACGCCTCCAACCAGCCGCAGTCGCTCAAGGCGCAGGACCTGCCGTTCAGTGAGTTCCTCCCCGCCGACCTCGGCGTCGAGGGCACGTACAACGTGATGGAGGTCAACTCCCGCTTCCTCGACGAGCACCGCGAGGTCGCCGCCGACTTCATGCGCGCGAGCCTGAAGGCACTGCAGTACTGCCTCGACGAGTCGGATGCCTGCATCGACAAGCTCGCGAAGCTCGCGGAGGACAACAACCAGGGTGCCGCGTTCCCGCGCGACCAGTTGGCCCGCACGTGGGAAGTGGAGTCCGCCTGGGTGCGCGAGAGTGCCGGCGGCAACCCCGGTGTGCAGAACGAGTCCATGTGGGAGCCCGAGTACGCGCTCGTCAAGAAGTACGGCGACGTGAAGAACCTGCCCGCGATCTCCGACATGATGGATGCCGACCTTGTCGCCGACCTCTACGACGGTGACACCCTGACCTGGACCGCGAAGTGATGGCGGGCGCACAGGGAGCAGGCGTCGAGGTCAGAAACGTCTCGAAGTCCTTCGGCGTCGACGGTGCTCGGGTCACGGTGCTCGACGACGTGAGCCTCACGATCGGCATGGGCGAGTTCGTTTCCGTGATCGGCCCGAGCGGCTGCGGCAAGTCCACGCTGCTCAAGGTGGTCGCGGGTCTCCTCGACGCCGATTCCGGCACCGTCACGATCGACGGCGAGAGCGTCACCGCGGCCTCGCGTGACAAGAAGATCGGTCTCGTGCCGCAGTCTCCGGCGCTGCTGCCGTGGAAGACCGTGCGCGAGAACGTCGAGCTGCCGGTGCGCATCAACGCCAAGGCGAACACCGGACGCGCACTGCGCGATCCGGCCGAGCTGCTGGCGACCTTCGGGCTCGGTCAGGCGATGAAGAAGTACCCCGGCCAGCTCTCGGGCGGCATGCAGCAGCGTGCCGCGATCGCGCGGGCGTTCGTGTTCGACCCGGCCATCATGCTGATGGACGAGCCGTTCTCGGCCCTCGACGAGATGAACCGCGACCTGCAGCGGATCGCCCTGCTGGAGTTCTGGCAGTCGAACCGCAAGGCCGTCATGTTCGTCACGCACTCGGTGCCGGAGGCGATCATGCTCTCCGACCGCATCGTGGTGATGGCCGCGCACCCGGGGCGCATCGCCCAGGTGATCGATGTGAACCTGCCGAGGCCGCGCACCGAGGAGGCCTACGCCACGGACGAGTTCCGCGAACTGGAAGCAGTCGTGCGCGGTGCGCTGCGCGCGCAGACGGAGAAGGCCCATGTCTGAGCTGACGATGAGAGACACGACCGCGACGCTCGCGACCGCCCGCCTGAAGGCGCAGCCCCGCCGCGGCGTTCCGACCTGGCTGCGCTGGGGAGCGTGGGGGCCCACCCTGATCACCTTCGTGATCGCCGCTCTCCTCTGGCAGGTCGTGGCCTGGACCAACCCGTACGTGCTTCCGACGCTGGAGGCGATCGGTGCCAGCCTCGTCGACGACGCCGGCATGTACTGGTCGAACTTCCTCGTCACGCTGCTCGAGGTCGTGGTCGGCGCTTCCGCCGGCATCCTCGCCGGCTTCCTGCTGGCCGTGATCATGGCAGAGTTCCAGATCATCGAGCGCGCCGTGATGCCGCTCGTGATCATCGTGATGGTGACCCCGATCGTGGCGATCGCCCCGGCACTGGTCGTGGCGTTCGGCTTCGGCATGGTGCCGAAGTTCATCGTGACCGGGCTCGTGGTCTTCTTCCCGATGCTCGTGAACTCGCTGGCGGGGCTCCGCGACGTCGACCAGAAGGCGCTCGACGTCTTCAAGACGCTGCACGCTTCGCGATGGGAGATCTTCCGCGAACTGCGCTTCCCCGGCAGCATGCCCTACGTGTTCGCGGGACTCCGCATCGCCCTGCCGCTCGCCGTCGTCGGCGCCGCGGTCGCCGAGTTCGTCGCTGCGGGACAGCAGGCCGGACTCGGCTCGCTCGTCACGACATCGGCTGCGCAGGCGAACCTGGCCGTCACCTGGGCCAGCATCGCCCTGCTCTGCCTCCTCGGCGTGCTCCTGATCATCGTGCTCGCCCTGGTGCGCAAGCGCGTGCTCTGGTGGAGCGACGGCGAGGTCACGGCGAAGGGCTGACGCGGCATCCGCATCCCGGGACGGACCCCCGTCCGTCCCGGGGTTCCTCCGGCGTGCCCGGAATCACTCCACAACGAACAGATCCACCCCCAAGGAAGGCACCCGCACATGACCGATCAGAACACCGTCAAGCAGCTGCGTCTCGGCCTCTTCGAGAACGCGCAGGCGAACGACTCCGGCACCGCGACCTGGCGGCACCCCGATAACGGGCGCTACCTGTTCGACAAACTCGAGTACTGGCGCGACACCGCGCGCATGGTCGAGGACGCCGGGTTCGACTTCCTGTTCCTCGCGGATGCCTGGGGGTGGGCGGACGTCGCCGGCGAGCGTCCCGACATCTGCTCCGTCGAAGGCCTCGACCTTCCGCGTCTCGACCCGGCGATCATCCTCGCGGCCCTGATTCCCGAGACCACACGTCTGGGGCTCGTCGCCACCGGATCCACGCTGCTCGAGCCGCCCTACTCGTTCGCGCGCCGCATGGCGACGCTCGACATCCTCTCCGGTGGTCGCATCGGCTGGAACGTCGTCACCACCGGCACCGCCGACACAGCGGTGCAGGGCTTCGGCGTGCCGATGGTCGGTCACGATGAGCGCTACCTGATGGCCGACGACTTCATGCAGGTCGTCTACAAGCTGTGGGAGCAGGCGTGGGAGGAAGGGGCTCTGGAGCGCGACAAGTCCGGCCGTTTCGCGGACCCCTCCAAGGTGCACCGCATCGCCCACGACGGGCCCTACTTCCGCTCGCACGGTTACGGCAACACCTCGCGCTCGCCGCAGGGAACCCCGGTGCTGTTCCAGGCCGGGGCATCGCCGGCCGGCCGCGAGTTCGGCGGTAAGCACGGCGAGGTCATCTTCGTGGGCAGCGGCTCGGTCGAGCAGCTCCGTGCGCACTCCTCGGCGAT
Source organism: Microbacterium sp. NPDC055988 (assembly GCF_042269505.1). Taxonomy (NCBI): domain Bacteria; kingdom Bacillati; phylum Actinomycetota; class Actinomycetes; order Micrococcales; family Microbacteriaceae; genus Microbacterium; species Microbacterium sp. NPDC055988. The sequence continues at coordinate 193,018 of NZ_JBHJXY010000001.1, read as the reverse complement.
TCGTGAGGAGGCCGTGAAGAACGGCCGCGCGGCAGACGAGGTGAAGATCATGTCGGCGTTCGCCGCGATCGTCGGCAGCACGGAAGAAGAGGCACAGCGCAAGTACGCCGAGGTCGCCGACGCGCAGAACCCCGATGTCACTGTCGCCTCCTACGCCTGGTTCACCGGGCTCGATCTGTCGGCGTATGCGCCGAACACGCCGATGTCGGAGCTCAGCACCGAGCTCTCCCAGACGCAGGTCGCGCGCTTCGCCGACAAGACCGTCGGCGACGTGCTCGGCGACTGGCATGCGCACGGCGTCGGCGCCCGCCCGATCGTCGGCACGCCCGAACAGGTGGCGGACCGGATGATCGAGCTCGCCGACGGCGCCGACCTCGACGGCTTCCTGTTCGCCCCCGTCATCCCGCCGGCGTCGACCGTCGACTTCATCGAGCACGTTCTGCCGATCCTCAAGGAGCGCGGCGCGATCGTCGAGCCCTCGTCGGAGCCGCAGTCGCTGCGTGAGCGCCTGATCGGAACTCCGACTTCGGCGCTCGCCGACTCGCACACCGGATCGCAGTACCGACGGACGATGTCGCGTGTCTGACACCCTCACCGGTGTCGCCGTCGTGGGGAGCGCGAACCTCGACCTCGTGGTCGAGGTCTCGCGCCCCCCGCGCGTGGGCGAGACGCTCCTCGGTCGGGCGGGAGGCCGTTTCTCCGGAGGCAAGGGGCTGAATCAGGCCGTCGCCTCCGCCCGCAGCGGAGCACCGACGCGGTTCTGCGCCGTGGTCGGCGACGATGAGGCCGCTGACGTGCTGCAGCAGACCTTGACGGATGCCGGGGTGGGGGTGTCCGTGCGACGCAGTGCCACTGCTCCGACCGGCGTCGCCCACGTGTTGGCGTTCGACGATGGTGACAACAGCATCATCGTCGCGGCCGGCGCGAATGCGGAGCTGACGCCCGAAGATGCCGCGGCGGGAGTCGCGGACGCGGCGGTCGTCCTCGCTCAGCTCGAAGTGCCGCTCGAGAGCGTGGCTGCCGCGCTGCGAGCGGGCCGGATGGCCGGAGCAGTCACGATCCTCAATGCTGCCCCCGCGCACCAGGGAGCCATCGAGATGCTCTCGGATGTCGACGTACTGGTCGTCAACGAGACCGAATGCGCGGAACTCGGCGGCATCGACGGATTGCACGCGTCGGGCGCGCGGATCGTCGTGCTCACCCAGGGTGCCGGGGGAGTGACGCTGCACCGCGCCGGGCGCGGCCCCGTGCGCGTCGATGCGTTCCGGATCGACCCGGTGGACACGACCGGGGCTGGTGATGCATTCTGCGGCGCGCTCGCCGCGGCCCTCGCGCAGGGTGAGGCCATCGAGGCCGCCCTGGTCCGCGCCAACGCAGCCGGGGCGGTCGTCGCGCAGCACCGCGGCGCGACGACGCCGGAGCTCTCACCCGCATCGATCGCGGCGCTCGTGGCCTCGCGCTGAGCGGCTACTTCGAAGACGCGGCGTCAGTCGGTGCCGCACCCTCGGCGGCCTCGCCCGCGAATGTGTACTCGCCGGCGCGCAGGCGCTCCAGCAGATCGAGCAGCCACTGCTTCTCGGCGGTGAGACGGGCGGTGGAGAGGTCGAAGATCTCCCGTACGTACTTCGGCGTCGTCTCGGAACGCAGTGTGTCCTGCACGTCGAAGCCGTTCTGTGTGATGATCGCGTCGCTCTTGATGAGGCGGTGCTCGAGGCCGGCGATCACCTCCTGTCGGCTCAGTACGAACATGAACGAGGCGACGGTCATGATCGCCTGCGTGTCGAAGGCCGCGACGTTCCAGAGGTTCTCGCGCAGCATCCGTTGCAGCTCCACCTCGCCCGCCGGAGTGATGCGGTAGGTCGTGCGTGCGGGACGCTTTCCCTCGCTCTCGGTTCCGCTCTCGGCGATGTAGCCGTCGACCTCCAGGGCGCGCAGGGCGTTGTAGATCGATCCGGGCTGGATGTGAGCCCATTCATCGACGTGCCAGGTCATCAGCTCGCGGCGGAGGAAGTACCCGTGCACGGGCTGGAACTGCTTCACAGCGCCGAGGACGACGAGGCGGGTGGTCGACATGTCCCTCATGCTAACGGCAGCTCTCGCGCATTCCTGTTGTTTGCACGATCAAACTTGGCTATTATTCAAACTAGTCAAAGTTGACTATGGAAGGAAGCCAGAATGACGACTGCCATGACCGACGCCCTGCCGCGAGACCTCTCCCTCCGCCGGGCCTTCTCGGTGTATCCGACCGGCGTCGTGGCCCTCGCCGCGCACGTCGACGACCGTGCCGTCGGAATGGCGGTCAACTCCTTCACCTCGATCTCGCTTGAACCCGCGCTTGTCGCGATCAGCGCCGCTCGGACGTCGAAGACCTGGCCGGTACTCCGCGAGGTGCCCGAGCTCGGCATGAGTGTGCTGGCCGCGCACCACGAGCCGCTCAGTCGGTCGCTCTCGGCGCGCGAGGGCGACCGTTTCGGCGGGCACGAGTGGCAGCGCACCGACGGTGGTGCCGTGCTGATCTCGGATGCCGCGCTCTGGCTCACCTGTCGCCTGCACAGCACGTTCGACGGCGGGGATCACGAGATCGCGCTGTACGAGATCGGCGACATCACTCTGTTCGACGATGTCGAGCCACTCGTCTTCCACCAGAGTCGCTATCGGTCCATCGCAGGCTCCGAGAGAGCGTGAGCACTCCGCCGCTCCCGACCATCGTCGGCGTGGTCGTGCCAGGCGACGGGCGGGGGCGCGAGCTCGGCTTCCCGACGGCCAACCTGGCGCTCGACCTCGACGGCCTGCCTGCCGACGGGATCTACGCGGCATGGACGCGTATCGACGATGACCCCGAGGTCTGGCCGGCGAGCGTCAGCGTCGGGACGAATCCCACTTTCGCGGGCGACCGAGACAGGCGGGTCGAGGTGCACCTGCATGATGTGGATCTCGATCTATACGGTCGGACACTGGCGGTCACGCTCGTCGCTCGTCTGCGCCCCACGCTGCACTTCGAGGGGATCGAGGCGCTGGTCTCGCAGAGCGAGGACGATGTCAGCCGGTGCCGCGTGCTCCTGGCCGGTCGCGATCGAGATGGGGTACGTGACACGTCGCGCTCGTGCGATCGCTGAGCGGAGGTGTGAGCGGGGGCCGAGCGGGAGTGAGTACTGTTTTACATTTCACTCCTGTGGTACTTTCGCCGAATCACCCAACATCCGGAGGAATTCCCATGCTCGTTCGCCCGAAGACCACGTCCCTCGCATCCGCCGTCCTGGCGCTCACGCTGTCGCTTACAGGCGTGTCGTCGGCCTCTGCCACGACGGGTCACGGCGCATCGGAGGTCACAGCCGCGACGAGCTCCGGCGTGCATGCCGCGGCGCTGGACGCCGCTCTCGATCCGCGCCTCGCCTCCTCGACTGATCTGGATCTGCTGATGCTGCTCATGACGGGGCGCGGGACGATCGCCGATGCCTATCCCGAGCTGATCGCCGAGCTCGGGATCACCGTCTCCAGTCAGTCAGAAGCGGACGCGATGGCACCCGTCGCCCAGCAATTCCTCGCCGTCTCGCCGGCGTTCTCCGCCAACTGGGCGCCCGCGATCAGGAGCACCGACCCGGCCGTGGTCGCCGAGGGCATCTCGGGGTTCATGACCGACTTCCTGGCCTATGTCCAGTCGTACTGCCGACCCTCGTGCACCGTCTGAACCGGGCATCCAGCCTCGCCCGTGCTCATGCCGACGCAGTCCCGGGCGGATCGTTGCGCGCGCGATCCTCGCGGCGACGTGCCTCCGTGGTCGCCGGTCCACCGGGGGCCGGAGGGCGGGGCACCCTCCAACGCGCCACGGTTCCCCGCTCCGTCTGTTGATCCAGCGTGAACGTGCCTCCGTGCAGCGCAGCGCGCTCGGCGAGGTTCTCCGTGCCGCCGGGGTCGCCGGGCGATGCGGCGACCCCGTTGCCGTCGTCCTGCACCGCGACGACCACCTCGTTCTCCGAGACGGTGAGGATGACCGCGCTGTTGCGAGCCCGCGCATGGTGGGCGACGTTGGCGAGGGCCTCGCGGACGACGGCGATCACATCATCGGCGAGTTTCCCGGTGACGACCGGGTCGACCGGACCGACGAACGTGATCGTAGGGGCCGACGGCAGCGCGGGAGTCAGCTCCGTGATCACGTCGAGCACCCGCTTGCGCACCGGGCGGTCCTTGCGTTTCCCGTGGCGCGTGCGGAGTGAGAAGATCCCCGACCGGATGTCGGTGATGGCGGCGTCGATCTCAGTGACGTGCTGCTCGAGCTCCTCCGCGTGGCCCGGCTGGGTGGCGGCGAACGCCTGCAGGCTCATTCCCGTCGCGAACAATCGTTGGATCACGTTGTCGTGCAGGTCGCGGGCGATGCGGTTCCGCTCTTCGATGATGTCGAGCTGCTGCCGATCCTCCCGGGCCCAGGCGAGCGAGGTCGCCACACCCGCCTGGACGACGAAGTCGGAGATGGCATCGATCTCGCTCGGAGAGAAGCTGCCACCCGATGCCCCACGAGTGACGCACAGGGCTCCGATCGCATGACCGGCAGCGACGAGCGGGACGGCCACGGTCGGCCCCGCGGCATCCTGGTTTCCGGCGAGGCTCGTGTGCGTGGCTTCGTCGGTGAGTCGTCCGCTCGACATGCTCCCACTCGCGATCGCGACCGCGGCGATCGACGTCTGCGCAGGGAGTACTCCGTGCTCGAAGGCAGCGGACAGCGACCCGTGAGCCGCGTCGATACGGAGGTGATCGGCGTCCGCATGGACGACGATCGTGACGAGGTCGCAGGACACGACGTGAGTGACGCATTCGGCGATGACATCCAGGATGTCTTCGCGCTCGGGAGTCAGCAGGGCTGCGCGGAGATCGGACAACGCCCGACTCAGCCGCCTTTGACGGCGGGCTTCCTCGTGCTCGCGCGCATTGCGGATCGTGAGGGCAGCCGTCGCCGCCAAAGATCCGATGAGCTCTTCATCCTCGAGTGTGAAGACCCCGGTGCGGCGGTTCGTCAGCACGAGGACGCCGCACACCTCGCCCTGCGACCGGATCGGGACCCCGAGAAAACCGTCCCGGGGCGGATGATGCGCGGGAAAGCCCGGGGACCGAGGATCATCGCTCAGCTTGTTCAGCCGGATCGTACGGCCGCTGTCGAGCACGGCGTTGACCAGACTGCCCGGTTCCGGCAGGTCGGCGATCGTCTGCGCGCTTCCCTTGTCCACGCCGACGCCGACGCCGACGCCGACGCCGACGCCGACGCCGACGCCGACGCCGACGCCGACGCCGACGTGGACGAAACGCTCGACGGCTCCGGCCGCATCGATCACGATGAGAGCTCCGTCGCGCGCTTCGATGAGATCAGCGGCCGCGCGGACGATCCGGTTGAGAGTCCTGTCGGCATCGGGTTCGGGGCCGGACGCGTCCGGCGTGGAGTCGTGAAGGCCGCGAAGCTGGCGGCGAGTGGCGAGGAGCCGGGTGGCGCGTGTCACGGGAGCATCGTTCCCGTCGTCCTGCTGGTGGCGGGGCGTGATATGCGTTTGTGTCGGCATCTGTCCTGCATCCCTCCACCTTCCCCGGAGACCGACCCGTCTGCAACGCTCAGCCGGTATATGGCAGACGCGTCGCCGACCGCGTGCGCGGTCGGCGACCTGCGTACCCGATCGGCGGGGACCATGGTCCCCACATATGCGACGAGAAGGCCGTTAGGGTGCCAGGGGCGCCGCCGGGCGACCCCGGACGAGCGACCGGCAGGAACAGGAGCGAGTGGGCGATGACGGCAGTGTTCCTTGTCGATGATCATGAGATGGTGCGAAGGGGCGTCGCCGGTGTGATCCAGGCCACCCCGGACCTCGAGGTCGTCGGGGAGGCGGGAGCCTGCCGCGAGGCGACGCGACGGATCGCGGCCACGCTTCCTGACGTCGTCGTCCTCGATGTGCACCTCCCCGACGGCAGCGGGATCGACCTGTGCCGCGCGATCCGGCAGCGGCATCCTGCGATGCGGTGCCTGATCCTCACGGCCTACGACGACGATGACGCGGTGATCGCGGCAGTGATGGCCGGCGCGGACGGTCACCTGCTCAAGACCGTCCGTGCGGCGGACCTGCCGGATGCGGTGCGCGCTGTCGCTGCGGGCCGCCGGTTGCTCGACCCGGCGGCGGTGCGTCGAGCGACCGGGCAGCTCACTCCCGGATCGACTGATTCGGCCGATCCGCGATTCGCGTCCCTGAGTCTGCGTGAACGGCAGATCCTCGCGCTCATCGCCGATGCGCTGACGAACCGACAGATCGCGGACCGTCTGGGTCTCGCCGAGAAGACGATCAAGAACTACGTCACGTCGATGCTCGGGAAGCTCGGGTTCACCCATCGGACGCAGGCGGCGGTCTTCGAGCTCTCGCGGATCCATGACGTCGGCTGACGGCCGAGGGACGAAGGGCCCTACGGCCGTGTTCCTCCTGAGTGAGGGTGGCAGAGGGCGATCGACGCCCGACGAAGGGGCGAGACCGTGAGCAGTGCGATCCACAGCGATTCCGCTGGGCTGCGCGCGATCGGGATGAACGGCGGCGCGAACGAACATGGGAGCGTTCGACCGGTGATGGGGACTGCGCGGTCGGCCAGGGGGAGCCGTCCGGGTGGTCGCGGGGCCGTACGGGTGGCTGTGGGAGTCGCGCGGATGGCTGTCCGGGGTCGCGGACGGCGGGGGAGCCGTCCTGGGGATGTGGACGGCTGTGGGAGTCGTCCGGGGATGGAACGGGCGGCTGTGGGGGCTGTCCGGCAGCGAGGGGCGGGGAGGGCGCCCGCCCCTCGCTGATCTCCCGCGCGCGGGTCGGCGCAGATCTCAGTCCCGGGCGGTCTGCAGGAGCGTCCACAGCTCGGCGCGCGCGGGGAACGTCGACAGATCGATGTCGAGCAGGCCGCTCGCCTGCGTGATACGGGAGCGCAGGGTGTGCCTATGCACGCCGAGGGTGGCGGCTGCGGCTTCGGCCCGGGCATCGTGCTCCAGCCAGGTGCGCAGTGAACGCTCCAGCTCGGCGCCGGTGCGGACGTCATGCTCGCGCAGCGGCGCGAGCCGGGACTCCGCCACGAGACGAGCCTCATCGGTGGCGAGGGCGGTGAGGATGTGGGAGCCCACCGTCTCGGAGTAACGCGCCACGCCGTGCGTCCCCTGCTGGCGGAGCGCGGTGAGAGCCTGTGCGTGCGCGCGGGCGAACGAGTCGTAGGTGTCGGGGTCTGAGACGCCGATGCGGATGCCGAAACGGGTGGCGACCTCGTCGAGCAGGGCCTCCTCGCCGGCGGAGATGCACATCGTCACGCCGTCCGCGGACTCGGCGAGGAAGACCGGAGTGCCGTGTTCGGCGCGGTGCCGCTCCCACCAATCGGCAAGCGGACCGGCGGGGGCATCCGCGGTGACGGCCACGACGACCGGGGCCGGAGGTAGACCGCCCAGCACCCTCCGAGCCAGAGTGGGGTCGTCGGTGAGCAGCGACCCGAGCAGCTGGGCGTGCAGGCGCCGCCGACTCCTGGCGAGCTGCTCGCTCTGCTCCATCGCGAGTCCGGCCATCGCGATCACCGAGGTGACCACCGAGCGTGCCTCGGGGTCGAGCGCGTCGACCGCCAGGGCGATCACCCCGCGCAGGTGGCCCCCGCGCCCCACGGTGAACAGCATGAAGGTGCTCTCCCCGAGAGTGAGGGACTGCCCTGCCTCGAGGCCGCGGGTGAGGATGTCCATCACGCGCTCACCGAGGGTGTCGCGCATTGCGGCCCCCAATCGGTCGCGCGGATGCGAGGCGATCACCGCTCCCGCCGCGTCGAACATGCCCGCCCAGACCCCCAGTCGTCGTCCGAGCTCTGCGATGGTCGCTTCGAGTCCGCTCGGGCGCAGCGCCGCGAGTGCGAGTGCGCGCTGGGCGTCCAGTGCCCACGACCGGCGCGAGTATGCCTGGGCGGCGATCGCCTCGGCGTGTGCGCGGGCGACAGCGATGAACGGGGTGCGATACGGCACCGAGAACAGGGGGATCCCTCGTTCCGCGCAAGCGACGACGAGCTCCTCCGGAATGCCGGAGCGGTGCACCTCGGTGCCGAAGCCGAGTCCGAGGATGCCGCGATCGGCGAGGCGGGCGACATACGTGTCGATGTCGACGGCGTCGTCGAATTGGGTGCCGGTGGTCAGCAGCGCCAGGTCCTCGGAGAGGAACGGGGTCGGATCGGCGAGATCCGAGCTGTGCACCCAGCGCAGCGGTCGGTCGAGCGCGCCTTCCGGCAGGTCGTCCTCGAGCGGCACGAGCACGAGCCCGAGATCGCGACGGTGAAGCAGCGCCCGCAGGGTCGGATGTTCAGTGACGGTCATGACCGATCTCCCGAATGTACAGAGTGGCGAAGAGCTGTCTCAGATTGTACAAGTCGGCGAGTGCGAGGGTTTCCGTCGCGGCCGTACGCTCGCGAACATGGCACTCCTCGACACCGCAGCACCCGCAGTCCCTCTCGGCGGACCCGACCTCCCACAGGAGCGTCGCCTGGTCACGGACCTTCCCGGCCCTCGCTCGGCCGAGATCCTCGCACGCAAGGCCGATGCCGTCGCCGCCGGTGTGGGCCACACCGTGCCGATCGCGGCCGTGGCCGCCGGCGGCGGAGTGATCGTCGACGCCGACGGCAACTCGCTCATCGACCTCGGCTCCGGCATCGCGGTGACCACGGTCGGCAACGCGCACCCGAAGGTCGCCGCAGCCGTGGCAGCGCAGGCTGCCCAGTTCACGCACACCTGCTTCATGATCTCGCCCTACGAGTCGTACGTCGGCGTCGCCGAGGCGCTCAACCGCGTCACCCCCGGCGACTTCGCGAAGAAGAGCGCCCTGTTCAACTCGGGTGCAGAGGCCGTCGAGAACGCGATCAAGATCGCCCGCAAGCACACCGGCCGTCAGGCGGTCGTCGCCTTCGACCACGGCTACCACGGCCGCACGAACCTGACCATGGCGCTCACCGCCAAGTCGATGCCGTACAAGAGCGGTTTCGGTCCGTTCGCCCCCGAGGTGTACCGCGCTCCGATGTCGTACCCGTTCCGTGATGGCCTCGACGGCCGTGAGGCTGCCGTCCGCGTCATCCTCCAGCTCGAGAAGCAGATCGGCGCAGACAACCTCGCCGCGGTCATCATCGAGCCGATCCAGGGCGAGGGCGGCTTCATCGTCCCGGCCGACGGCTTCCTGCCGGCGATCGTCGACTGGTGCCGCGCGAACGGGGTCGTCTTCATCGCCGACGAGGTGCAGACCGGCTTCGCCCGCACCGGCCACATGTTCGCGAGCGAGATCTTCGGCATCGAGCCCGACCTGATCACCACGGCCAAGGGCATCGCCGGCGGCCTCCCGCTCGCCGCCGTCACCGGTCGCTCCGAGATCATGGACGCCTCGCACTCCGGTGGTCTCGGCGGCACCTACGGCGGCAACCCGATCGCCTGCGCTGCCGCCCTCGCGTCCATCGACGTGTTCGAGAACGACGGCGTGATCGAGCGCGCACGGGAGATCGGCGTGATCCTCACGGAGCGTCTCACCGCGATCCAGCAGAACGACCCGCGCGTCGGCGACGTCCGCGGACACGGTGCGATGATCGCCGCCGAGTTCGTCGATCCCGAGACCAAGGCTCCGGATGCCGCCCTCACGGCCGCTGTCGCGAAGGCGTGCATCGCCCAGGGCGTCGTCGTCCTCACCTGCGGAACCTACGGGAACGTCATCCGCTTCCTCCCCCCGCTCTCGATCGGCGACGATCTGCTGAACGAGGGACTCGACATCGTCGCCGCGGCGCTCGCCGCGGCATGACCCCCCTGTCCGGTCGCGACCCCGATCGGGGGATTTCGGGTCGCGACCGGCACTGTTTCACCCAACGAAGGAGTTGCAGATGGCTGAGATCACTCGCGACGTACTGATCATCGGGGCCGGAGCCGCAGGGCTCACGGCGGCGAACGACCTCCGCAGGGCCGGCCTGTCGGTCGCCGTGCTGGAGGCCCGCGACCGCGTCGGCGGGCGCCTGTGGACCGACGTCATCGACGGCGCCATGCTCGAGATCGGCGGCCAGTGGGTCTCGCCCGACCAGGACGCGCTCAAGGACACGATCGAGGAGCTGGGGCTCGAGACGTACAGCCGCTACCGCGAAGGCGACAGCGTCTACGTCGGCCCCGACGGACAAGCACACCGCTTCACCGGCGAGATGTTCCCGGTGGCGCCGGAGACCGAGGCCGAGATCGCCAGGATCACCGAGATCCTCGACGCGCTCGTCGCCGAGATCGACCCGGACCGTCCCTGGGCCCACCCCAGCGCCGAAGACTGGGACACGATCACGTGGGACGCCTGGCTGCGCTCGCAGACCGACGACGACGAGGCCGTGCGCAACCTGGCCTTCGCCACGGGGTCGGCGATGCTCACCAAGCCCACGCACTCCTTCTCGCTGCTGCAGTCGCTGCTGATGGCGGCATCCGCCGGCTCGTACTCGAACCTCGTCGACGCGGACTTCATCCTCGACAAGCGCGTCGTCGGCGGACTGCAGCAGGTTCCGCTGCGGCTCGCGGAGCGCCTGGGCGACGACGTGCTGCTGAACCAGCCCGTGCGCAGCCTCGAATGGTCCGACCCTTCGACGGGCTCAGGGACCCAGGCTGTGGTGGCCACCACCGACGAGCACACGGTGCGCGCCCGCCACGCGATCCTCGCGCACGCGCCGGTGCTCTACAGCCGCATCGCGTTCGACCCGCCGCTGCCGCGCCGACAGCACCAACTGCACCAGCACCTGTCGATGGGCTTCGTCATCAAGGTGCACGCCGTGTACGACCGGCCGTTCTGGCGCGAGCAGGGCCTCAGCGGCACCGCCTTCAGCCCGTACGAGCTCTCGCACGAGGCGTATGACAACACCAACCACGGCGACGAGCGCGGCACCCTCGTCGGCTTCGTCTCCGATGCCAACGCCGACGGCGTGTTCGAGCTCTCGGCCGAGGAGCGCAAGGAGCGCATCCTCGAGTCGCTGTCGCACTACTACGGCCCAGAGGCCAAGAATCCCGTCGTCTACTACGAGAGCGACTGGGGCAGCGAGGAGTGGACGCGGGGCGCGTACGCCGCGAGCTTCGACATGGGGGGCCTGCACCGCTACGGCGCCGACCTCCGCACCGCGGTCGGGCCGATCCACTTCGCCTGCAGCGACATGGCCGGCGCCGGATACCAGCACGTCGACGGGGCAATCCGCATGGGGCACCTCGTGGCATCGAACATCGTCGACGCGAGCCGTGACGCGGGCTCCGCTGAGAGCGCCGGCTGATGACCGGCTCGGTCGTCGTCGGATACACGGCGACGGATGCGGGAGCGGATGCCGCGGCGCTCGGCGCCCGGCTCGCCCGCAGCCTCGGTGCGACCCTGCACCTCGTGATCGTGCTGCCGAACGAGGGCACGCGCAGTGCGGCCGTTCCGCCCGAGCGTGCCTATGAGGAGCACCTCAGATCGCAGGCGAGGAAGTGGCTCGCGGACGCCGTGGTCCGGCTCCCTCAGGAGCTCACCCGCAGCGGTCACGTGCGCTTCGCCGAGTCGTTCGCCGAGGGGCTGATCGCCGCCGGCGAGGAATTCGGCGCGCGAGTGATCGTCATCGGCGCCGCGGGCGGAGGCATCTTCGGCCGTCACCGGCTCGGCAGCGTCGCCTCCGAGCTGCTGCACTCGTCGACCATCCCGGTGGCACTCGCGCCCGTCGGCGTCGCCCAGCAGGACGATCATGTCCTGCCGCGCGTCACGGTCGCCGTCGGATCCCGGCCGGGTGCCGATGCCCTCCTCGACGAGGCGGTCGCGCTCGCGGCGGACAGCGGCGTCGACCTGCGGCTCGTGTCCCTCGTCCCTTTCGACGTGCCCCCGGGACTCGACACCGGAGCGATCCGCACGGTCGGTGACACGCACGGCCAGGAGGTGCTCGCGGTCGCGTCGGAGTTGTTGCCCGACGGCCGTTCCGCCGCGGTCGAACAGGCACCGGGCGACTCCGTCGAAGACGCCGTCGCCCACCTCTCCTGGCTTCCGGGTGAGGTCGTCCTGGTCGGCTCCAGCCGACTGGCGCAACCGCGCCGTCTGTTCCTGGGCTCCACGGCGGCGAAGATGCTGCACGAGCTGCCCGTTCCCATGATCGTCGTCCCGCGTACCCGCAACGAAGCAGGAGACCGCTGATGAGCAGCACGAACCGGGCGACGGAGCCCGAATCCGGTGTCACGACCGGCATCTCCACCAAAGGTCTGAGCGCCGGAACGGTCGGCCTGATCGGCGCGGTCGTGATCGGCATCTCGTGCATCGCCCCCGCCTACACCTTCACCGCCGCCGTCGGCCCCACGGCATCCGAGGTCGGAGCCCAGATCCCGGCGATCATCCTCGTCGGCTTCATCCCGATGCTCCTCGTCGCCTTCGGCTACCGCGAGCTCAACAACCGGATGCCGGACTCCGGCACGTCCTTCACCTGGGCGGCCCGCGCGTTCGGCCCGTGGGTCGGCTGGATGGCCGGCTGGGGTCTGGTCGTCGCGACGATCCTGGTGCTGTCGAACCTCGCCGGCGTCGCGGTCGACTTCCTCTTCCTTCTGCTGTCGCAGATCACCGGAAATCCGGAGATCGGCGACCTCGCCGGTGTCACCTGGATCAACATCGGCGTCTGCCTGCTGTTCATGCTCGGGGCGACGTGGATCTCATATCGCGACATGCAGACGACGCAGAAGCTGCAGTACTGGCTCGTCAGCTTCCAGATCCTCGTGCTGGTGTTCTTCGCCGTCGCTGCCATCGTGCAGGCGGTGAACGGCAACGGCTTCGACTACCAGCCGTTCGACCTGAACTGGTTCAACCCGTTCGCGATCTCCTCCTTCAGCGCGGTCGCCGCCGGTCTCTCGCTCTCGATCTTCATCTTCTGGGGCTGGGACGTCACGCTCACCATGAACGAGGAGACCAAGGACCCTGAGAAGACGCCGGGCCGCGCGGCCACCGTGACGGTGCTGACGATCGTCTCGCTGTACCTGCTGCTCGCGGTCGCGATGATCATGTTCGCCGGCGTCGGCACCGGAGCGCTGGGGCTCGGCAACGAAGACATCCAGGAGAACGTTTTCTTCCACCTCTCCGGACCGATCCTCGGACCGCTGGCCTTCCTGGTGTCGCTGGCGGTGTTGACCAGCTCGGCGTCGTCGCTGCAGTCCACGTTCGTGGGTCCCGCGCGGACCCTGCTGGCGATGGGGCACTACGGCGCCCTGCCGAAGGCGTTCGCGAAGGTCAGCCCCCGCTTCTTCACCCCCGGGTACGCGACCATCGTCTCGGCGATCGTGGCCTCCGCGTTCTACGCCGTGATGCGCGTCGTCAGCGAGGACACCCTGTGGGGCACCATCCTCACCCTCGGCATGATGATCTGCTTCTACTACGGGATCACCGCGTTCGCGTGCGTCTGGTACTTCCGCAAGCAGTGGTTCGACTCGACGCGGAACTTCTTCTTCACGTTCCTCTTCCCGCTCGTCGGCGGCGCGATCCTCGCGGTGCTGTTCTTCACGACGCTGATCGACTCGATGGACCCGGAGTACGGCTCCGGATCGCAGATCGGCGGCGTCGGCATTGTCTTCATCCTCGGGATGCTGATCATCGTCGTCGGCATCGCGGTCATGATCTGGAACGCGGTCCGTCGGCCCGCCTTCTTCCGCGGCCAGACGCTGGGCATCGACGCACCGCCCAGCCGACGCAAGCGCGCATAGCCCTCCTCACAGAAAGAGAATCATGAGCACTCAGACCGAACAGGCGCTCCTCGACAGCATCCCCACCGGCCTCTTCATCGGCGGTCAGTGGATCGACGGCGAGACCGGCGGCACCTTCGACGTGCAGGACCCGGCGACGGGCTCCGTGATCCGGACCATCGCCGACGCGACACCGGCCGACGGCATCCGTGCCCTCGATGCCGCGGTCGCCGCTCAGGACGAGTGGGCGGCCACCGCGCCGCGCGTCCGCAGCGAGATCCTCCGCAAGGCGTTCGACCTCGTGCAGGAGCACAAGGAGGATCTGGCGCTGCTCATGACGCTCGAGATGGGCAAGCCGCTCGCGGAAGCCCGTGGTGAGGTCGTCTACGGCGGCGAGTTCCTGCGCTGGTTCAGCGAGGAGGCGGTGCGTATCAGCGGCCGCTACGGCATCAACCCCGAGGGCACCGGCCACATGGTCGTGTCGCAGCGTCCGGTGGGCCCGTCGTTCTTCGTGACGCCGTGGAACTTCCCCTTCGCGATGGCCACCCGCAAGATCGCGCCGGCACTCGCGGCCGGTTGCACGGTCGTCATCAAGCCCCCGGCACTGACCCCGTTGACCACGATCTTCTTCGTCTCGCTGCTCGAGAAGGCAGGACTCCCCGCCGGTGTCGTCAACGTCGTGCAGACGTCGAAGTCCAGCGCGTTGTCCGCCCCGATCATCGCCGACCCGCGTCTGCGCAAGCTCTCCTTCACCGGATCGACCGAGGTCGGACGCAAGCTCATCGCGCAGGCGGCCGAGGGCGTGCTGCGGGTCTCGATGGAACTCGGCGGTAACGCGCCGTTCGTGGTGTTCGACGATGCCGACCTGGACAAGGCCGTGGAGGGCGCACTCGCCGCGAAGTTCCGCAACATCGGACAGGCGTGCACCGCGGCCAACCGCTTCATCGTGCACAAGGACGTCGCGGGTGAGTTCGCCAAGCGGGTCACCGACCGTGTCAACGGGATGAAGATCGGCCGCGGCACCGAGGAGGGCGTCGCGATCGGACCGCTCATCGACGCGGATGCCGTCGCCAAGGCGGGCGAGCTCGTCGATGAGGCCGTCGGTCGCGGTGCGACGCTGCTCGCCGGTGGCAAGGCCGTCGAGGGCACCGGCACGTTCTACGAGCCCACCGTTCTCACCGACGTGGTCGCGGGCAGCGCCATCCTCCGCGAGGAGATCTTCGGCCCGGTGCTGGCGATCGCGACCTTCGAGACCGAGGACGAAGCGGTGCACCTCGCGAACGACACCGAGTACGGACTGGTCTCGTACGTGTTCACCGAGAACCTGCAGCGCGGCCAGCGGATGATCGACAAGCTCGAGACGGGCATGATGGGACTCAACGTGGGCGTCGTCTCCAACGCCGCGGCCCCCTTCGGCGGCGTCAAGCAGTCCGGTGTCGGCCGCGAGGGCGGATTCGAGGGCATCCACGAATACCTGTCCACCAAGTACACGCTGATCCCGGTCTCCTGACCGAGCAGCCAGAGGAGGAGAGAACATGACCGACTACGCCGTCATCAACCCCGCCACCGGAGAGACGCTGGCGTCCTTCGACACGTTCACCGACGCTCAGATCGACCAGGCGGTCGCTGCCGCCGACGAGGCCCACCGCGAGTGGTCGCGCTCGTCGACGGTCGCCGAGCGTGCAGCCCTCGTCCGGCGCGCGGCCGAACTGCACCGCGAGCGTCGCGAGGAGCTCGCCGACATCTTCGTGCGCGAGATGGGCAAGCCCCGTGAGGCCGCCCTCGGCGAGGTCGACTTCGCCGCGGACATCGCCGAGTACTACGCCGACCAGGCGGAGTCGATCATGGCGGACCAGCCGATCGCGATCCTGGGGGAGGGGTCGGCCATCATCCGCCGCTCCTCGCTCGGCCCGCTCGTCGGCATCATGCCCTGGAACTTCCCCGCGTACCAGATCGTGCGCTTCGCCGCTCCGAACCTGATCGTCGGCAACACGATCCTGCTCAAGCCCGCGCCGCAGTGCCCGGAGTCGTCGACCGCGATCGAGAAGATCTATCACGACGCCGGTTTCCCGAAGGGCGCCTACCAGAACGTGCTCGCCACCAACGAGCAGATCGCGACGATGATCGCCGACCCGCGCGTGCAGGGCGTCTCGCTCACCGGGTCCGAGCGTGCCGGCGCCGCGGTCGCCGAGATCGCCGGTCGCAACCTCAAGAAGGTCGCGCTCGAGCTCGGCGGCTCCGACCCGTTCATCGTGCTCTCCACCGACGACCTCGACGCGACCGTGCAGGCCGGCGTCGACGCGCGCCTCGACAACAACGGTCAGGCGTGCAACGGCGCGAAGCGCTTCATCGTCGTCGACGGTCTCTACGACGCCTTCGTCGAGAAGTTCACGGCGGCGATGGCGGCGGTCGAGGCGACCGACCCGATGCTCGACGACACGGTCCTCGGCCCGGTCTCGTCGGAGACAGCGGCGGTCAACCTGCAGAAGCAGGTCGACCAGGCCGTCGAGCAGGGCGCGACGCTGCTGACCGGCGGCACCCGCGACGGCGCGTTCTTCGCACCCACCGTGCTCGCCGACGTGACGCCCGAGATGAACGTGTACCGCGAGGAGCTCTTCGGCCCCGCCGCGGTCGTGTACCGCGTGGCGGACGAGGACGCGGCGGTCGAGCTCGCGAACGACACGACCTTCGGCCTCGGCTCGTATGTCTTCACGACGGATGCCGAGCAGGCCGAGCGCGTCGCCGACAAGATCGAGGCGGGCATGGTCTACGTCAACCTCGTGCTGGCCGACAGCCCCGAGCTGCCGTTCGGCGGCGTCAAGCGCAGCGGCACCGCGCGTGAGCTGGGACACCTGGCGGCGGACGAGTTCGTCAACAAGAAGCTGATCCGTATCGGCTGAGTCTTTCCCTGAGGAGCCAAAGAACGCCGCCTCCCGGTCTCGGGAGGCGGCGTTCTTTGGCTCCTCACCAGGTGCTTGTGTTCCTCTGCACGGCAGCACGCGGGGGGAGGGTGTGCACAGCACGCGGGGCTGGCGCACGCCGCAGGCACGCGCAGAGGTCAAGATCGGCGGATGCATCCATCGCCGTTGCCGCCCGGAACTCCGATCGGCTTCACCGTCCCCGATGCGCTCACACGGGGAATCACCCCGCGCCGTCTGCGAGCGAAGGATCTGTCGAGCCCCTTCCACGGCACGCGCGCTCGCAGACGGCTCGTCGGCGCGGAGACCGTATCGCTGCTGCTGGCAGCGCTTCCGCCGCACGCGTTCGTGTGCGGCACGACGGCCGCCTGCCTGTGGGGTCTGCCCCTGGCGGCGCAGCAGGAAGCGGAGGCCTGGACGCGACCGCGGATCGGTGTCCCCCCGGCGGAGACCCGAATTCGCCGGGAGGGTGTTCTCGGCCATCGACTCGCAGTGGAAGGTGACGACGTGGTCCGACGCCGCGGTCTGGCGGTGCTGTCGCCCGCGCGGACGTGGGTGGACGTGTCTCGCGTCATGCGTCTGCCGCGGTTCCTCGCCCTCACGGATGCACTCCTCAGCGCCCGGCATCCGCTCGTCTCGGCGGAGGAACTCGCACGTCATCACGAACGGTTCGCGGGTGGGCGCGGGGCGAGGGTGCGGCAGCGCGCGCTCGAACTGGCGGACGGTCGTGCCGAGTCCCCGCGCGAATCCATGGTGCGGCTGATTCTGATCGAGGCGGGGCTGCCCCGTCCGGAGTGCAACGTCGAGATCTGGCACCATCGCCGATTCGTGGCGCGAGTCGACATGCTCTATGCCGACGAATGGCTCGTCATCGAGTACGACGGAGATCACCACCGAGACCCTGATCAGTGGAGTCGGGACCAGATCCGCCGCGCCGAGCTCGAATCGCTCGGCTATCGCATGATCGTGGTCACCCGCCGCGACTTCGACGATCCTGATGCGCTCGTACGCCGGATTCGTCGTCTGCTCATAGCGGCTCGTTGAGGTGAGGAGCCAAAAGAAGTCGGATGCCGCGGTGTGCGCGCGGCGTGTCTTGACCTCTCAGCGTGGGCGTAGCCCCGCCCCGCGCGAGCGCACCGGGCGTAGGGTCGAAGCATGGCCAACGTCGCTGAGAACATCGTCAAGACTCTGCACGCCAACGGGATCGACCGTGTCTACGGCATCCCCGGAGACTCGCTGAACGGCTTCACGGACGCGCTGCGCAAGGACGGCACGATCCGCTGGGTGCACGTGCGGCACGAGGAATCCGCCGCCTTCGCGGCAGCCGCGGATGCCGCCACCACAGGAGAGCTCGCGGTCGTCGCCGGCTCCTGCGGTCCGGGCAACCTCCACCTGATCAACGGCCTCTACGATGCCAACCGCTCGCGCGTGCCCGTGCTCGCGATCGCCGCGCACATCCCGACCACCGAGATCGGAACCGGGTACTTCCAGGAGACGCATCCGCAGGAGCTGTTCCGCGAGTGCAGCGTCTACGTCGAATACGTCGCCGATCCGAAGCAGATGCCGCGGCTGCTCGAGATCGCCATGCGCGCCGCGATCGAGGAGCGCGGCGTGGCCGTGCTCGTGATCCCGGGGGACGTGGCTCTGGCCGACATCGCGGACGACCGCGCCGTCGTGATCGAGCGTGCGCGACCCGTGGTGGTCCCCAACGCGGCGGAACTCGAGAAGGCGGCGACTCTGCTGAACGCGGCGAAGAACGTCACGATCCTCGCCGGCGCCGGCGTGGAAGGCGCACACGACGAGGTCATCGTGCTCGCCGACAAGCTGGGCGCCCCCATCGTGCACGCCCTCCGCGGCAAGGAGTTCATCGAGTACGACAACCCCTTCGACGTCGGCATGACGGGGCTCCTGGGCTTCGCCTCCGGGTTCCGCGCCATGGAGGCCGCCGACGCGCTCCTGGTCTTGGGCAGCGACTTCCCCTACGAGCAGTTCTATCCGGATCACGCCAAGACCATCCAGGTCGACATCCGCGGCGCGCAGCTCGGGAAACGGCATCCACTCGATCTCGGCCTGGTCGGCGACGTGCGCGCGACTTCCGAGGCGCTGCTGCCGCGGGTGGCGAGGAAGGACGACCGCGGCCACCTCGAGGATGCCATCGCGCACTACCGCAAGACGAGGAAGAAGCTCGATGAGCTCGCCGTGCCCGCCAAGGGCAAGCGACCCATCCACCCGCAGTACCTGGCTCGCCTGCTGGACGAACACGCGGCCGACGACGCGATCTTCACCGCCGACGTGGGGTCGCCGACCGTGTGGGCTGCGCGCTACCTGTCGATGACCGAGGACCGCCGCCTGATCGGCTCGTTCACGCACGGCTCGATGGCGAACGCCCTGATGCACGGCATCGGCGCGCAGGTCGCGCACCCCGACCGCCAGGTGGTCGCGCTGGCCGGCGACGGCGGACTCGCGATGATGCTCGGCGAGCTCCTCACCCTCACCCAGAACAAGCTCCCGGTGAAGACGATCGTGGTGAACAACTCCTCGCTGAACTTCGTCGAGCTCGAGATGAAGGCCGCCGGCTTCGTCACCTACGGCACCGGGCTGGAGAACCCGAGCTTCGCGGCGATCGCCGAGGCCATGGGGATCTTCGCGCGCCGGGTGGAGCGCAGCGACGACCTCCCGGATGCCGTGCGGGAGGTGCTCGCGCACGACGGCCCCGCGCTGCTCGACGTCGTCACCGAGCGGCAGGAGCTGTCCATGCCGCCGGCGATCGAGGCCGCGCAGGTCAAGGGCTTCGCCCTCTATGCGATCCGTACGGTGATGTCCGGCCGCGGCGACGAGCTCCTCGACCTCGCCAAGGCCAACTGGCGCCAGCTGTTCTGACCGTCAGCTTTGCGCGAGAGTCCGCACCTCGGCCGCCTCGCCGTGACGCCCGAGCGACTCGAGGACGTTGCCGAGCTCGAGGGCTGCCACCTGGAGCAGTGGCGGGTGGCCGGCGGCGTGGTCGATCGCGCTGCGGTAGACGGGCACGGCGTCGGCTGAGCGGTCGTTCGCTGCCAGCACGCGCCCGGCGAACAGCTCGGACCCACCGGCCGAGCCGAGGTCGCCGAGCGCCGCGAAGCCGTCGGCTGCGGTGAGGGCAGCCGCGACCGCCTCGTCGATCCGGCCGAGCTCGGCGAACGCCCGTCCGCGCGAATCGGTGACGTCGGCGAGGAGCCACTCGGCCTCGTGCTGCTGAGCGAGGGCGGCGACCTCGTCGAAGAGCGCGAACGCCCGCTCGTCGCCGCGTCCGCCGTATGCCTGTCCGAGGCTGTGCAGCACTTCGGTCACGGCTCCCACGGCATCCGGGGCCCGGCGTACGATGTCGGCCGCCGACTCGAGCAGGCCCATCGCGTCGTCGTGCTCGTCGAAGCGCGCGAGGATCTTGGCCTGCTCGGTCATCGACATCGCCTGGTCGGCGTGCTCCTCCGCCTGCCCGAACAGCTCGGAGGCGTAGCCATGAGCACCGACGGCCTGGCCGAACTCACCGGCGGCGCTCAGCGAGCGCGCCAGCATCGAGGCGGTCATCGCGCGCGAACCGGCGGGAACCTCGGCCTCCTCCTCGCGCTGCAGCACGTCGCCGAACAGCTCTGCTGCCTCTTCGGCATCGCCGGCACGCAGCATGGTCCGGGCGAGCCGGAAGTCCACTCCGGTCGAGTCGCCGTCGCCCTCGCCCGCGATGCGCGCGGCGACGCGGTAGCGGGAGACGGCCTTCTCCGCCTCGTCCGCGTCTTCCCAGAGCGCTCCGGCGAGAAGGTGGGCGTCACCGAGGGCGCGCGTCGCGCCCAGTTCGGCGAGCAGCCGGCACACCTCGTCGGCGTCGACAGCGCCTTCGGCATAGGCGTCGCTGCAGCCGCGCACGCGCGCCCTGGTCTGCAGTGCCTGCGCCCGGTGCCCGGTGCTGAGGTCGTCCTGTGCGAGGAAGCGGTCGAGCAGTGCCGTCGCCGCCTCCATGTCCCCCTTGCTCAGCACAGCCGAGATCGCCAGGAGCGTCGTGGTGTTGGCGAGCCGGGTGTCATCGGCCTCGGCGAACGAGCGCGCGGCGAGCTCGGCGAGATCGAGCGCGGCATCCGCTTCCCTGGCTCGCAGGTGCAGCGCGGCGCGGCTGATGGCCAGATCGCCGCGCGACCAGGCGGGCAGCGATGCGGCATCGGCGATCGCATCCTCCAGGTCGGCCGTCGCCTCGGGGGTGTCGATCCCGAAGGTCGCGAGTCCGAGGCGCTCCTCCAGGTCGGCCTGCTCGTCGCGGCCGGCGGCGCGGAGGGCGGCGACCCGCTGGGGAAGCAGTTCCAGGGCCTCGTCGGCGCGTTCGAGGGCGATGAGGATCCCGATGCGCATCGAGAGCAGTTGGGCGCGCTTGCAGGGGTCTTCCACCTCGAGGGCGCGGGGGAGTGCGTCGAGGGTCTCGTGCTCTGCTCCGAACTGGGCGAGCTGCATGGCACGCTCGAACCAGCCGTCGGCGTCCGCCGGCGTGTTCGAGGGGGTCGGGGCCGCGAACGCGTCCGAGCGGATCGGCACGTCGTACTGCTCACCCGCGAGTGCGCGCATGCGAGCCAGGCTGCGCGCATGCCCGTCCGTCCCGTCGCGCTCGTCGAACGCGGCGGCGATGCGGTCCGCGGCCGACCACGCGGACGCCGCGAGTGCTGCAGCGCTCCAGCGGCCGTCGTGCTCTCCGAAGAAGGGGACGAGCGCGGGCGACTCCGCTCCGCGCACGGGGGTGTCGCCGTGGCCCACTGCCGTGACCCGGTCCAGTGCGACGGCGAGGGCGGCGAGGGCGGCGAGGGCGGCGAAGTGCGCGTCGACGTTCAGTCCGTCGTGGGCGAGCCAGGCGATGTGCTTCTCGACGAGTGCGAGCGCACGAGCCTCGTTCCCGGTGAGCGCTGTGAACACGATGTTGTTGGCGACGATGCGCAGGTTGTCGGGGTTGTCCTTCGCCAACCGGTAGCTGCGCAGGTGCGCGGTCTTGGCCTCGTCGAACCGCCCGGCGCGCAGAAAGGGAAGGAGCACGCGCGAGAGGGCGTGCTCCGGCTCTTCGCCGCACGAGAAGCCGCCCTCGATCATCTCCTCCACCAGGACGATGGCCTCCGCGTCGCGGTCGGTGTCCGCGAAGAAGCCCGCGATCTGGCTCCGGCCGCAGGCGTCGCAGTGGCTGTGGTCATCCCGCGGTGTGGCCTCCAGCTGCACCCGCAGCGCCTCGGCCTCGTCCATGCGTCCGGCATCCCAGGCATCCTCGAATCGGGCGGTGAGCACACCGCTCACTCCGAGTCCGCCGGCGCGGTAGTGCTTCTCCATGTCATCGAGCACCGCGGCGATCTGCTCCTGGGAGAACGCCGGCGAAGAGCGCAGGGACGACGCCATCCACTTGAACTGCCACATCAGGTCGGCGCCGCCGTTGTCGAGGTCGGCGGGGAATCGCTGCGGGTCGGCCTCGTGGTGCGCGAGGCACCAGGCGAACGAGTTCAGCATCACATCGGTCGCGCCGCCCATGTTCGCCGACGCCGTCTGCCGCATCCGTGCCTCGTACTCGAGTCGCTCATCGCCGATCTCGATGGCGAGAGCCACCGCTTCCGAGACCAGGGCCTGCTCGGCGGGACCCCACGGGGTGCGGTCGATCTCCTCGATCAGCTGCTGGAAGCGCTTCTTCGGACGTGCCATGGGGGATCCTTCGGTGGGGTGTGTCAGCGGCCTTCGACGAAGGGGATCTGGTCCCCTTCGATGCCGGCCGAAAGGGAGACGAGGTCGGCGAGTGCGCTGGTCATCAGGGCACGATCGGCGTCGGCGAGCGGATGGTGCCCGGCGAGCAGCGCCTGGATGTAGAGAAGCTGCACGGTGCGGGCGAAGACGGCGTCGTCCTGCACGCGCACCAGGGCGCGAACCACCCGGTTCGACCAGTTCAGGCACAGGCGGGCGCGGAGGTCGTCCTCGCGCGCCGAGGACATCGTCTTGTCGATGCGGTCCAGCACGCCGCCCCAGAGCGCGCCCGAAACACCCTTGGTGCGGCCGCGGTCGATCGCTCGCAGGACCTCCGGGTCGGCGACGTAGAGTCCGGCGAGGTCGGGGCGGTCGATCGAACGCACGACCACCGAGCAGTCGGATGCTGCCAGCACGGCCCCCGCGCGCGTCTCCAGTGCCACGGCGGCGTCGCGGTCGTCGAGCGGGGGAGGGTCGAGGCGGTCGAGCTCTCCGGTGACATCGACCTTCTCGACGGTGACGTGCGGGTAGAGGTCGGGCAGCATCCGGATCAGGTCGGCGTCGTAGAGGTATCCGCCGTTGACGAGCACCTCGTCGGAGGGGGAGATGCCGGCCACCTGGCGGAACTCGTCGACGGTCTGCGCATACCGCACGTTCGGGTATCGCTCCACGAGGTCGCCGATCCGCATCGTGCCGTGCGTGGTCTCGACGGTCAGCCAGCGCGAGATGAAGTGGGCCAGCTCCTCGTCGTGGCGCACGAGGGACTTGAGCCCGACCTCGTGCACGGCCACGAACTGCGCGAGACGATGCGGCTCGCTCAGGCCCAGTTCCAGGACCCAGCGGCGGATGCCGGCGCCGAGCTGTTCACGCACACGCTCGAGCGCCGCGTCTTCGACCAGCGACTCCCTGCTCGCGGTGGGGGCGAGGCCGGTCGAATCGATCACGGCGCGGACGAAGAACGCCCACTCGGGGAGCACGTCGTCGACGCGCTCGGAGAGCAGCATCCGTCCCAGATACATGCGCGTCGCCTGACGCGCACCCGGCGGCGGGGCGTAGGGCAGCACGTACGCGAGGCCGCGAGTCCCGGTGGCGGGCTCGCCCAGCTCGATCACGTCGAGCGGACCCGCGCCGAGGAGGTCGCGCCCGTACTGCACGGCAGCGTCAGGATCCTGGGCGGAATCGAGGAAGGGCGCATCCCTGGTGATGTCGATGTCACCGCCCGGGCCATCGAGTGTGACCCGCACAGGAAGGAACTCCCCGAACGTCGTGGCGAGTTCGCGCACGGCGGCAGGGCGCAGGAGCTCGTCGGCGTCGAAGCGCGGCACGAGGTGCACGCTGGTGCCGATCGGCAGCTCTTCCTCGATCTCGGCCACCTGGAACGTGCCGTCGGCGCTTCCCGTCCATTCGACCGATGCGCCGCCGCGGGCGCTGCGGGAGCGGATGACGATGGTGTCGGCCACCATGAAGCAGCTGAGCAGACCGATCCCGAACTGGCCGAGGTAGTCGCTGCGGGGAAGGTCGAAGATGTCGCGCTTGGAGCTGCGCCCGACGGTGGCCAGCAGATCCGCGACCTCCGTCGCCGTGAGACCCACGCCGTCGTCGCGCAGCACGAACTCGCCGTTCTCCGCGGTCAGCGGGGTGATCCGGATGCGTCCTCCGCCGCCGTCGACCTCGCGGCGTGCGGTGATCGCGTCGCGGGCGTTCTGCAGCAGCTCCCGCAGGTACACCCGTGGACTGGAGTAGATGTGTCTGCTGAGCAGATCGACCACACCGCGCAGATCCACCTGGAACTGCTGCACCTCAGCGCTCACCGGCGCTCCCTCCTCCTGCATACGCTCGCTGAGCCTAACAAGAACACGCCTCTGCGATCCCGGTTCGGCGCCACCGGATCGATGCCGTATGCTTGTGGGGCAGTTGTTCTCTGCATTCTTTCGCCATGCCTGGGGTCTCCCGATCACAGTCACGGTGGCAGAGTGGAGAGAGAACCCCGAGACCTCCCGGTCTCTAGGGCGGTAGCTCAATTGGCAGAGCAGCGGTCTCCAAAACCGCAGGTTGCAGGTTCGATTCCTGTCCGCCCTGCGCGTCAGCGCAACGCTGACACACGAAAGGTACATTCAGGATGGATCAGGACGAACCGCGCGGCGAGGTCGTCGCGGCCGGCGCCACCCGCGAGAAGAAGGGCAACCCCTTCTCACGGTTCTTCGGGGGTATCGCCCTGTTCATCCGCCAGGTCATCGCCGAGCTCCGCAAGGTCGTCACGCCGACTCGCAAGGAGCTGTTCAAGTTCACCCTGGTGGTGCTCGTCTTCGTTCTGATCGTCATGGGCATCGTCTACGGCTTGGACACGCTGTTCGCGTTCTTGACGCACTGGGTGTTCGGAATCCCTGGCTGATGACCCCCGCGGCTCGCGCCGCAGCTATGGAGAAGAAACAACGTGTCTGAACGATATTCCGACGACGCCGACTGGGCGACCGCCGCAGAGCAGTCCAGCGAGGAAGACGAAGCCCAGGAGGGCAACGTCCTCGCCGAGGAAGAGCTCTCGGCCACTTCGGCCGAGCACGTCGCCGTCCACGTCGAAGACGAAGACGGCGAAGCGGATGACACGGCTGACATCGACATCGACATCGACGACCCGGAGGCGGACGCGATCGTGAACGACGCTCTGAACCTGGACGAAGCGGCTGAGTCTGAGGCTGCCGCTGAGGTCCTCAACGAATCTGTGGCCGAAGAGGCCGCCGACCTCGACGCGGCTGCGGCCGACGAGGTCACCCCCTACGACGGTCCGGATGTCAACGGTGACGAGGACTCCTCCGCCGATGACGAGGACTCCGCAGACGCCGACGACGAGGACGCAGAGGAAGACCCGTACGAGGCCTTCCGCATGGACCTCCGCATGCTTCCCGGCAAGTGGTACGTCATCCACTCCTACGCCGGCTTCGAGCGCAAGGTGAAGGCCAACATCGAGCAGCGCAAGTCGACGCTCGAGGTCGAGGACGAGATCTACCAGATCGAGGTCCCGATGGAAGACGTGGTCGAGATCAAGAACGGCCAGCGCAAGATGGTCACCCGCGTGCGCATCCCCGGCTACGTGCTGGTGCGCATGGAGCTCACGGAAGACACCTGGTCGGTCGTGCGTCACACCCCGGGTGTGACCGGCTTCGTGGGCAACGCCCACAACCCCACGCCGCTGCGCTTCGAAGAGGCCTTCAACATGCTGAAGTCGCTCGTCGAGGTCAAGGACGTCCCCACGGCCAAGAACATCGCGTCGAAGGGCGGCGTCGCCGTCGCCCGTCCGCTCCCGGCCGAGGTCGACTTCGAGGTCGGCGAGACCATCACGATCAAGGAGGGCTCGTTCGCGGGTCTTCCCGGTTCGATCAGCGAGATCAAGCCCGAGAGCGGCAAGCTCACGGTCCTCGTCTCCCTGTTCGAGCGCGAGACCCCGGTCGAGCTGTCGTTCGACCAGGTCACCAAGATGGTCTGACCCACACATCCTCACGAGAACGGCCGTCCCTTTCGGGGCGGCCGTTCTCGCGTCTGGGGCGCATTGCTTCGGTTCCGGTCGCACTTGCTGTCGCCTTATCGTCCGCGAGGCGGCAGCAACTGCGACCGGAACGGCGCCCCGTCAGTGCTGACCTGCCCAGTGCGGGCTCTGGATGAGGCCGATCAGGTTGCCGAACGGGTCGCTGACCGATGCCGACCACCAGCCTTCACCGCGCTGGGTGACCGGGTCGAAAGCCGTGGCGCCGAGTTCGAGGAGCCGGGCCACCTCCGCGTGGATGTCGTCGACGTGCATGCTCACCAGCGCGCCACCCGGCTGGGGAAGCGCGGGGCGGAAGCGGGCATCCATCAGGGCGAACTCGTCTTCGTCGTCGCCGAACCGCCACTCCGCGTATTGTGCGGGTCCGGCCTCGGGGCGCGTGAAGTAAGGGCCCGATCCGAAGACCGCCGTGTACCAGGCGACGGCGGCGGGCATGTCCTCGGCGACGAGGTTGAGATTTGCGAGACCACGGAACATGGGATTCTCCTTCTGAGTGGGTACTTCTTCTGATGGGCTTGTTCTTCTATGCTCTCGGGTGAAGTGATCACCAAATGATCACTTCTGAAAAGAGGTTCTGATCCGCGCCGACCGCCTCATCCAGGCGCTTCTGCTGCTCCAGGGCAGAGCGCAGATCACGGCTGCGCAGCTCGCGGCCGAACTCGAGGTGTCGGTGCCGACCGCGCGCCGCGACCTCGAAGCCTTGGCGATGTCCGGCGTGCCCATCTATCCGAGTCGGGGGAGAGGCGGCGGGTGGCGGCTCATCGGCGGCGCGCGCACCGATCTCACCGGCCTCACGCAGGGCGAGGTCACGTCGCTGCTCGTCGCACTGACCCAGAGCGGTGCGGCGACCCCGGAACGGATCGCCGCCACGCGCAAGCTCGTCCGCGCGCTGCCGGAGCCGTTCCGTGAGGGCGCTCAGCGCGTCGCTGCCACGACGGTGCGCGATGCCCCGTGGGGCGTGACCGAGACCGACGCGGTGCCGCCGTCGGTCGCGGAGCTCCAGCGGGCGATCGCGGGAGGATTCCGTGTCGAGCTGCGCTACGAAGGAGCATCCGGATCATCCTCCTTCGAGGTCGTCCCCCTGATGGTCGGCAGCCGTGGGCCGCGCTGGTACGTGCTCGCCGCGCCGGCTACCGCCGGGACGGACACCGCCGACGAGGAGGCGTTGCGCACATATCGGGCGGATCGGATCGTGGAGGTCCGTGTGCTGTCGTCTCGCGGTTCCGCTCCCGCCGGTTTCGACCACTCGCAGGCGTGGTCGGAGATGGTCGAGCGCGTCGAGGAGATGCGTGGGGCGGCTCGCGCCGTGGTCG
This sequence comes from Microbacterium sp. NPDC055988, assembly GCF_042269505.1. Classification (NCBI taxonomy): domain Bacteria; kingdom Bacillati; phylum Actinomycetota; class Actinomycetes; order Micrococcales; family Microbacteriaceae; genus Microbacterium; species Microbacterium sp. NPDC055988. Next base: position 165,829 of record NZ_JBHJXY010000001.1, on the reverse strand, counting down.
GCGTGGAACCCTGGGCGGTGAAGGCGCTGCACGACCGGTTCGGCGTGCAGGCCCGGATTCTCCCCGACGCGCCAGACGCCGACGGACGCGTGCGGATGGAGGTCAGTGCGCACCGTGTCGATGCGCTCGCGGAGCAGCTGGCGGGCTGGACGGGCGCCGTGGAGGTCATCGAACCCGCCGCCGTCCGCGCCGCGCTCCTGGCGCTCGGCGTGCGGATCGTGTCCCAGTACGGCGATGATGGCCGGGGTCCGCGCGACTCGTCCTGATCGGGTAGACTTGTGTGGTTTGTGCGGCGCCTCGGCGTGCGCAGAGACGACCACGCTCCGGAAACGCCGGATCTGTGGGAGAAGCGGATGCTCCGGCATCCGATTCGATGAAAGGAAAGAGAATGGCACCGAAGAAGAAGGTGACCGGCCTGATCAAGCTTCAGATCAACGCCGGTGCAGCCAACCCGGCGCCGCCGATCGGCCCCGCGCTCGGTCAGCATGGCGTCAACATCATGGAGTTCTGCAAGGCGTACAACGCCGCGACCGAGTCGCAGCGCGGCAACGTCATCCCCGTCGAGATCACCGTCTACGAGGACCGCAGCTTCACCTTCGTCCTGAAGACCCCGCCGGCGGCGGAGCTCATCAAGAAGGCCGCAGGCGTCCCCAAGGGCTCTGCGACCCCGCACACCGTCAAGGTCGCGAAGATCACCAAGGACCAGGTCCGCCAGATCGCCGAGACCAAGCAGGCCGACCTGAACGCGAACGACATCGAGGCCGCGATCTCGATCATCGCCGGCACCGCCCGCTCCATGGGCATCACGGTCGAGGGCTGAGGAGAATAATCATGGCTACCAAGTCCAAGGCTTACAAGGCTGCCGCCGAGAAGATCGAGGCAGACCGTTTCTACACCCCGACCGAGGCAGTCGCCCTCGCGAAGGAGACCGGCTCGTCGAAGTTCGACTCGACCGTCGAGGTCGCGCTGAAGCTCGCCGTCGACCCCCGCAAGGCAGACCAGATGGTGCGCGGCACCGTCATCCTGCCCCACGGCACCGGTAAGACCGCCCGCGTCATCGTCTTCGCCACAGGCCCCGCGGCCGAGGCAGCGATCGCCGCAGGTGCAGATGAGGTCGGCGGCGCCGAGCTCATCCAGAAGGTCGCCGATGGCTGGACCAACTTCGACGCCGCTGTCTCCACCCCGGAGCTCATGGGCCAGGTCGGTCGTCTCGGAAAGGTGCTCGGACCGCGTGGTCTGATGCCGAACCCGAAGACCGGCACCGTGACCCCGAACCCGGCCAAGGCCGTCGAGGAGATCAAGGGCGGAAAGATCGAGTTCCGCGTCGACAAGCACGCCAACGTGCACTTCGTCGTCGGCAAGGCATCGTTCACCGCTGAGCAGCTCGACGAGAACATCGGCGCAGCGCTCGAGGAGATCGTCCGCCTCAAGCCGTCGAGCTCGAAGGGCCGTTACATCCAGAAGGGTGCGGTGTCGACCACGTTCGGCCCCGGCATCCCGCTGGACGTCAACTCCATCTGACGCTTCGACAAGCTCAGCGACCCAGTCGCAGAGAAACGCCCCCGGGTCCGCCCGGGGGCGTTTCTGCGTTCCATCCCCCGCGAAACGAAACGTCATCGGATGCGGAGACGCGGCGCCGGCCGCGTACTGTGAGGGAGTTCCCGCGACGGTCGCGTAAACTCGCACCGCGCTTCTCACCCCAGGAGGGTCCATGTCCCGTCGTCTCATCGCCGTCACCGCACTCGTCGTCGCCGCCGCGGCGCTCACCGCCTGCAGCGGGTCGAGCACGCCGGCCAGTACATCCGACGGCGCAGAGGGATCCGACTTCGGGTTGGTGCAGGAGGGCACGCTCACGGTCGCGACCGAGGGCACCTACCGCCCCTTCAGCTTCCACGGCGACGGCGGCTCGGGCGACCTCACCGGCTTCGATGTGGAGATCATCCAGGCGGTCGCCGACAAGCTCGGCCTCGAGGTCAAGTTCCAGGAGACGCAGTGGGATGCGATCTTCGCGGGCCTCGACGCGGGACGCTTCGACGTCATCGCCAACCAGGTCTCGATCAACGACGAGCGCGAGGCGAAGTACCTCTTCAGCGCCCCGTACACGGTCTCGCCCGGAGTCATCGTCGTGGCCGAGGACGACGACTCGATCTCTTCGTTCGACGACCTCGACGGCAAGACCACCGCGCAGTCGCTCACCAGCAACTGGTACGAGCTGGCCACCGACTCGGGAGCCAAGGTCGAAGCGGTCGAGGGCTGGGCGCAGGCGGTGGAGCTGCTGCGTCAGGGCCGCGTGGATGCGACGGTCAACGACAAGCTGACCTTCCTCGACTACGAGACCACCAACAGCCCGACCGGGTTGAAGATCGCCGCCGAGACGGATGAGGCCGGCGAGCAGGCCTTCGTGTTCACCCAGGACAAGGAGGCGCTCGTCGAGGCCGTGGACGGTGCTCTCGAAGCGCTCCGTGCCGACGGGACCCTGGCCGAGATCAGCGACAAGTACTTCGGCGAAGACGTCACGCAGTAGTCGATGGAGAGCCCCTGGCAGCTGTTCTTCGATTCGCTCGGGCCGATCGCCTGGGCGGGTCTGACGGCGACGGTGCCCCTCGCCCTGGTGTCGTTCGTCCTGGGGCTCGTCATCGCCGTCGGCGTCGCACTGATGCGGATATCGGTGCACCCGGTCGTCTCCGGCGTCGCCCGGTTCTACATCTCGGTGATCCGCGGCACGCCCATGCTCGTGCAGCTGTTCGTGATCTTCTACGGCATGCCGTCGATCGGGATCACGCTCGACCCTTGGCCCAGCGCCATAATCGCGCTCTCCCTCAACGTGGGCGGTTACGGGGCCGAGGTGGTGCGTGCGGCGATCCTCTCGGTCCCGAAGGGGCAGTGGGAGGCGGCGTACACGGTCGGGATGAACCGCACCCGCACGTTGACCCGGATCATCCTGCCTCAGGCAGCACGTGTGTCGGTGCCGCCGCTGTCCAACACGTTCATCTCGCTCGTCAAGGACACCTCCCTCACCTCGCTGATCCTGGTGACGGAGCTGTTCAAGGTGGCGCAGCAGATCGCCGCGACGACCCTCGAGTTCATGGTGGTCTACCTCGCCGCGGCGCTGGTGTACTGGGTGTTCTGCCTGGTGCTCTCCTTCGGTCAGAGTGCTCTCGAAAGGAGGCTCGACAGCCGTGTCGCCCATTGACAACGCACCCGAACCGCTCCTCACAGCCCGCGGTCTGCGCAAGAGCTTCGGAGACAACGAGGTGCTGCGCGGCATCGACCTGACGCTGCATCGCGGCGAGGTCGTCGTGCTCATCGGCCCCAGCGGCTCGGGAAAGACGACGGTGCTGCGCGCGCTCAACGGCCTCGAGACCCCCGACGCGGGAACCATCGCCGTCGCGGGCGGGCCCGACATCGACTTCGCTCCCGACGCCAAGCCCGGGAACCGCGAGCAGAAGCAGAAGCGGCTCGCTCTGCGCGACCGCTCGGCGATGGTGTTCCAGCATCACAATCTCTTCCCGCACCTCACTGTCCTCGAGAACGTGATCGAGGGCCCGTGGAGGGTGCAGGGGCGACCGAAGTCCGAGGTCGTGACAGAGGCCCTCGCTCTGCTCGACCGCGTGGGCCTGGCAGACAAGGCGCATGCGCGCCCGCATCAGCTCTCGGGTGGCCAGCAGCAGCGCGTCGGCATCGTGCGGGCGCTCGCGCTCAAGCCCGACCTGCTGCTCTTCGACGAGCCGACCAGTGCGCTCGACCCCGAGCTGGTCGGGGAGGTGCTGCTGGTGATCAAGGAGCTGGCGGATGAGAACTGGACCATGGCGGTCGTGACGCACGAGCTGAGCTTCGCGCGCGAGGCAGCCGATCATGTGCTGTTCATGGATGCCGGTGTGATCGTGGAACAGGGCCCGCCGGCCGAACTCTTCCGCGCGCCGAAGCACGAGCGCACGCAGCGTTTCCTCACGCGCATCATGCGTCCGCTCGACGGCGCCTGATTCCGCCCGGTCCTCGCCCTGCGTGCGGAACGGTGGAAGGATGCCGTGATGGGCACCGTCGACGATTACCTCGAAGAACTCCTCCCTGCGGACCGTGACGCGATCGACCGGGTCTATGCGGTCGCGCGACGGGAGGCTCCGGAGGCCGAGCAGGGCAAGGGCTACGGTATGCCGGCCCTCGTGCACGGAGGCAAGCCGCTCCTGTCGGTGATGCGCGCCAAGAAGCACATCGGGATCTATCCGTTCAGCCCGGACGCGGTCGCGGCAGTTGCGAGCGCGCTGGAGGGGCAGCCGGGGGTGAGCGTCGACAAGGGGACGATCCGGTTCCAGCCGGAGCATCCGATTCCCGACATGGTGCTCGAGCGCCTGGTCAAGGCCCGGCTCGCCCAGATCGACGGCAGCTGATCCGTCAGCCGCCCAGCACCGGCAGCACCAGGCTGATGGCGATGGCGATCATCACCACCGCGATCACCGCATCCAGGATGCGCCAGGAGCGCGGCGTGCGCAGCCAGCGACCCAGATAGCGCGCGCCGAACCCCAGAGCCGTGAACCACAGGAGGCTGGCAGCCATGGCCCCGCCCGCGAAGAGCCAGCGGTCGTCGCCGTGCGTCGCCGCGATCGAGCCGAGCATGAGCACCGTGTCGAGGTAGACGTGCGGGTTCAGCCACGTGAGCGCGAGCGTGGTCAGGATCACGGGCGCCAGCCGGGTGCGGGTGGCGGTCGCCGTCGAGCCGACCGATGTCGTCGACCCGGCGGCGGGGGCATCCGCGACGTCCACCTGAAGCTCTTCGCCGCCGCGCCAGGCACGCCGCGCGGCGAGGATGCCGTAGCTCAGCAGGAAAAGCGCCCCCGCCCAGCGGGCCACGACGATGAGCCACGGAGCGGCCGACAGCACGAATCCGAGTCCGGCGACGCCGGCGGCGATGAGGGCGGCATCCGACAGGGCGCAGATGATCACGACAGCCCACACGTGCTCGCGGCGGATGCCCTGGCGCAGCACGAAGACGTTCTGCGCGCCGATGGCGACGATGAGGGAGAGGCCGAGTCCGAGGCCGGCGAGAACCGTGAGCATGGGTCCAGCCTAGGAATCACGCACCATGAAGAGAAGCGAAGATTCCTTGCGTGCCATTAGCATGGCTAATGTGAGGATCGATCCCGAGTTGGCCGCCACACTCGCCGCGATCGTCGACGAGGGCACGCTGGATGCCGCATCGAGGCGACTGCAGATCACGCCGTCGGCGGTGAGCCAGCGCCTGAAGACGTTGGAGCAGCAACTCGGTCGGATCCTGGTGGTGCGGACGAAGCCCGCGCGGCTGACCGAGGCGGGAGAGGCCGTCGTCCGCCTGGCCCGCCAGATCGCGCTGCTCGAACATGACGCGCTCATCGGGGTGGGCATCGATGATGTGGCGGGCAGCCGGCGGATCACCATCCCGCTCGCCGTGAACGCCGATTCGATGGCGACGTGGTTCCTCGCGCCGCTGTCCCGGCTCGCGGCCGGCCACGACATCGACTTCGACCTGCACCGCGACGACCAGAACTTCACCGCGCGGCTCCTGGAATCCGGCACCGTGATGGCCGCGGTCACGAGCGAGGCCGCACCGGTCGCCGGATGCTCGGTGTCGCCCCTCGGCGTGCTCGAGTATCGGGCGATGGCGGAATCGGGGTTCGCATCGCGGTGGTTCCCTGACGGGGTGACGCCGGATGCCCTGACAGCCGCACCGTTCGTCGACTTCGACAGACGGGACACACTGCAGCACGGGTGGCTCCGAGCGATGTCCGTCAGTGAGGCGGGGGTGCCGCGGCACTACGTCCCGGCATCGCACGACTATGCCGTCGCCGTCGCGCTCGGGCTCGGGTGGGGGATGGTCCCGCTCCTGCAGGAGTCGACCGGGCTGGTCCCGCTGGGTGGCCCGACCCTTCGTGTCCAGCTCTATTGGCAGCAGTGGAATCTGCGATCGGAGCTGCTCGACACCATCGCCGCCGAGGTCGCCCTCGAAGCGCGCCGCGTGCTCGCCGAGGCGCCCGTCACTCGGCCGCGGTCGCGTCCGGGCTCGCGCCCGAAGCCAGGGCGTGGAGCAGACGGGTGAGGCTGCCGATGTCGGCGAGGCTCCAGTCTTCGAGAGTGCGCAGCAGCCTGCCCTCCTGAGGGAGCCGCGCGGCCGCGAGGCGCTCTTCGCCCAGGGATGTGAGCTGCAGCAGGAAGGAGCGTCCGTCGGAGGGATCGGTCGAGCGCTCGACGAGCCCGAGCTCCTCGAGTTCCCGCACCATCCGGCTGACCTGGCCCTTGTCCAGCAGCATCCGCTCGGACAGCGCCGACACCGTGACAGTCTCGCATCGCGCGATCGTGGTGAAGGTCTTGTACGCGCCCGGCAGCAGACCGGGGCTCACGCGGTTCGCATTCTCCGAGATCACACGGCGGAAGTGCGTGATCAGCTCGCCGAACTCCGCCTCGAGGGCGCGGACCGCAGCGGCCCGCGCCTCGGGGGTGTCGGAGAGGCGGTCAGCGTCCGGCATCGGAGGCCGAATCGTCGTGGGCGTCGCGGGCGCGACCGACCACGCCGACGGTGCCCGTCGTCGGTGCGCCGGAGAGCGCTGCGGCGTCGTCGATCGCGACGTCTGCCGCGTCGTCGACCGGGGTGCCGCTGCCGTCTGCGGCTGCATCCGACTTCGCTGCATCCGCCTGTGCGCGCTCGGTCGTCGTCATCGTGGTGAGCGGACGGTTCGGCAGGAACAGGATCGCGATGAGGCTGATCACGGCGAGCGGGATGCCGATCAGGAAGGCATGCGAGATGGCCTGCGCGTAGAAGTCCTCGACGATGGAGCGCACCGGCTCCGGAAGCAGCCGGACCTCGGGCAGCGTTCCGCTGGAGAGCTGAGCCGCCACCTCGGCGCCCTTGTCGCCCAGCTTCGCGATCGCGGTGCCCAGGCGCTCCTTCCCGTCGCTGAACAGGCCGGTGAGGCTGTTCGCGAGCACGGCACCCATCACCGAGACTCCGACCGTGCCGCCGAGGCTGCGGAAGAACGTGACACCCGAGCTGGCGACACCCATCTCGCTGGGCTTCGCGACGTTCTGCACGATGAGGACGAGGTTCTGCATGGTCATGCCGACACCGGCGCCCATCACGAACATGTATATCGAGACGAGGACGAAGTTCGTGTCGTAGTGCAGCGTCGACAGCATGACGGAACCGGCGATCAGCAGCACGGAGCCGAGGATCAGGTAGCCCTTCCACTTGCCGAAGCGGGTCACGAGCTGGCCGATCACCATCGACGAGATCAGGAGCCCCGCCATCATCGGCAGCGTCATGAGCCCCGCCTCGGTGGGCGTGGCGCCGCGCGAGAGCTGCATGTACTGCGCGAGGTACACCGAGGTGCCGAACATCGCGACGCCGATGGAGATCGAGGCCAGCACCGACAGCGTGAAGGTGCGACCGCGGAAGAGCGTGAGCGGGATGAGCGGCTCGCGCACCTTGAGTTCGACGATGATGAAGGCGATGGCCGAGACGATCGCGCCGCCGACCATCAGCACCGTCTCGGTGCTCCACCAGTCGAACGTCGAGCCGGCGTTCGTGATCCAGATGAGGATCAGCGACACTGCGGCCGAGAGCAGCACGATGCCGACGTAGTCGATCGAGACCTTGCGGGTGCGCTCGGTGCTGATGTGCAGCGTCTTCTGCAGGATGATCAGCGCGGCGACGGCGAAGGGGAGCGCGACGAAGAAGTTCCAGCGCCAGTTCGCGACGTCGGTGATCCAGCCGCCGAGCAGCGGACCCCCCACGGTGGCGACGGCCATCACAGCGCCGAACAGGCCCATGTAGCGGCCGCGCTCGCGCGGGCTGATGATGTCGGCCATGATGACCTGGCTGAGGGCGGCGAGTCCGCCGCCGCCGATGCCCTGGATGGCGCGGAAGGCGATCAGGGTGTTCGTGTCCTGGGCGAAGCCTGCGGCGGCCGTCGCACCGACGAAGATGATGATCGCGATCTGGATCAGCAGCTTGCGGTTGAACAGGTCGGCGAGCTTGCCCCAGATCGGCGTCGAGATCGCGGTGGTGAGGAGCGTCGCCGTGATGACCCAGGTGTAGGCGGCCTGGTCGCCGCCGAGGTCGTGCACGATGACCGGCATCGACGTGGAGACCACCGTGGTGGCGATCATCGAGACGAACATGCCCAGCAGAAGACCGGTGAGGGCTTCCAGCACCTGGCGATGCGTCATCTTGACGGGAGAGTCCGTGGTCATGCGAGACCTTTCGCGGTCGGGAGGGAGGATGCTGCGACAGCTCTGGCGCACACGAGAAGGTTGAACTGGGTCAACTATATGGCAATCGTTGATCTACGTCAACCATCATGGTTCGTGTTTCGAGTGCGCGCGATGTGCGGGCAACGTGCGCGAAATCGCCTTGTTCTGCGGGAAGGCGTCGGTGAGGATGAGGGCACGGCGGGGATGCCGGGGGCCTCCGCGAGGAGGCGGTTCCAGGCATTCACGCGGAACGCCTGATTCCTGAGGGGGACTCCGATGGCTACCAAAGACACGAAGCGCAAGGTTCTCGCCTTTCTGGCGGGCGGACTCGTCCTCGGGGTAGGGGCGGCGGTCACGCTCGCCGCCTGGAACGACTCCGAGTTCGCGAACGGGACCTTCACCGCCGGTTCCTTCACGTTCACGGGGTCGACGGATGGGACGACGTTCAGTGACCATGCCACCGACGATGCGGCAGCTGCGCTGACCTTCGAGCTCGACCCGACGAACCTCAGCCCGGGGGATGTGGTCTACGCGCCCTACGCCCTGCGGCTCGGCGGCACCTACGACGCGACGCTCGACTCGGTGGCCCCGGTGGGAGCGGGCGACTTCGCCACCGCCGGCAAGCTGACCTACGGCATCGTGTCGACGGGGACGACCTTCGGATGCGATGCGACCGCGTTCGCCGCGGGAACCGCGGTGCCCGCGACGATGACGCCCGGAACGGACGTCAACCTGTGCATCCAGGTCACCGCCGCCTCCGGTTCGGGCGGGATCGAACAGGGCGACACGGGAACCGTCACATGGCAGTGGAACGCGACCTCGGTGCAGCCGTAGCGCCGACCCGTCGCTCGTTGCGTGCATCCGTCCGTTCGAAGCCCTCGCGCACCTTTCGACGCGTGCGGGCGCTGCTCGCCGGCGGGCTGGTGCTCGGCGTGGGCGCGACGATGACGATCGCGGCGTGGACCGACCAGGAACTCGCCACGACCACGGTCAGCGCGGGGAGCTTCTCGATCGCATCGCGGTCGGACCAGGGAGCGTTCGTCTCGCACGGTCCCACCGAGACCGTGCTCACCGTGCCTCTCGACGCGTCGGGCCTCTACCCGGGAGTGAAGAAGGCGGCGTACGTGCAGGTGCAGGCGTCGGGCACCCTGGGCGGCACCGTCAACCTCACCGGCGTCGCGGTGACGAACAATGCGGGCACGACGCCGACCGGGGCGGACCTCGCGCTGCAGAATGCGATCAGGGTCAACATCGCCGTGGTCGCGGCCCCCGCAAACTGCACGACGAGTGCGACCGCGGCGGCAGCGCTGACCGCGGTTCCGGCACTCCCCGCGCAGACCCTGACCGTGACCCCGCTCAACACGATCACGTACTGCATCGTGCTCGAGCTACCGGCGGACGCGACCGGAACGGCGCAGGGCGGCACTGTGAAACCGACCTGGACTTTCACCGGAAGCACGAGCTGAGCGACGTCATGGCCACCATCGCACGCGGCGCCCGCGCAGTGGGACGCGGAGTGCGCGAGGTGCTGCTCACCCTGGCGGCCATCGGCGGTGTGATCTGCATCGTGCTCGTGATCATGGCCTTCACCGGCGGCTATTCGCTCATCATGTTCAAGACCGGATCGATGACGCCCACCATCCCGGCAGGATCCGTCGCCCTCGTGCAGAAGATCCCCGCCTCCGATATCGCCGTCGGTGATGTCGTGACGGTGGATCGGGATGCGGCCCTGCCGATCACGCACCGCGTCACCGGCATCGAGCCGGGGGATGCCGGCGACGTGCGGACCATCACCATGAAGGGCGACGCGAATGACGTCGAGGATCCGGCGCCGTACACCGTCTCCGATGTCCGTATCGTCCGCGGCTCGGTACCCGCCCTCGCGAATGTGATCGTCTGGTTCGGCAGCCCGTGGGTGCTCGGCGGGGTCACGCTCGGCGCATCGCTGCTGGTGATCTGGGCGTTCTGGCCACGGAGGGAACGCGCGGCGGCCGAGGAATCCTCCAGGGGCGGCGAGCAGTCGGCGGCCGCCGGAGAGCCGGCGGCTCCGGAGGCGCTGGTCGCGGCGGGAACGCGGCGCAGGGATCGACGCTCATGAGACGCCTGAGCGCTGGATTGGTCGTGCTCGTCATGCTGCTCGGCTCGGCCGCTCCGGCGTGGGCGGCGCCCACCACGGAGGTCATCCAGGGGCGCATCCTGCGGCTCGTCTCGGTCGCGGACTGGGACGCCGCCGGATCCCTGCTCCCCGGGCAGCAGGTGCGATGGGACGTCACGGTCAGCGCGGAGGCGCCCGATCCGGGGATCGTCACGATCGCTCTGAGTGCCACGGGTGACGCGCCGCTCGTCCTCGACGTGTCGATCTGTCTGCGCGAATGGCAGGGGAGTGTGTGCCCGGGTGGCCCCGCGACCGTGCGCTCGGCATGGCAGATCCCGCGCGACGGCGGGGAGATGCAGCTCGGCGAGGTCGCCGACACCGATGTCGCTCATGTGCGGCTCTCCATCGGGCTCGGTGAGGGCGCGGGCGCGGGCTCGACGACCATTCGACTCCATGCCAGTGGTGTCGGAGAAGACGTGGCAGTGGGCCCCGGTGGGGGACTGGCCGCGACCGGACCATCGCCGCTGCCGCCCTGGGCGCTCGCCGGAGGGGCTGCGCTGGTCGTCGTCGGCGTCCTGCTCGTCGCTCGTCGTCGTGTCGTCGCGATCGGCGTCGTTCCGCGTGAACCGGGCGGTGACGGGTGAGTCCGGCGAAGCGCCTGCGTTCGGCGGGCGCCGTGCTCGGGATCTCGCTGCTGGTCGCCGTCGGTCTCGTCCCGACCGTCCCCTCGACCGAGGCGGCGTGGACCGACGCCGAGCGGGCGACCGCGACGGGAACCTCGATCAACATCCCCGAACCCATCGCCTCGGGTTCCCCGGGGTGTGTGGCCAGCAGCGGCCTGCTGGGCGCCAACCCCCGGGTGACCATATCGTGGCGGGCGCCTGCCGCCGCGACGGGGTACGACCTCACGAAGGCGGAGTTCGGGCAGATCGCCAATCAGGGACTCCTCGAGCCGATCCTGAGCAACCTTCTCGGGAACGTCCAGACGTCGGGGAACGCGGCCGCCTACGTCACGGTCATCGACGGCGGGCTGCTCACGGGGCTCCTCGGGGCGACGAAGACCTTCGGCATCCGCTTCACCGGGCCGGGCGGCTGGAAGTCCGACTGGCTCGTGGCCAATGCGACCATGGGGCTCCTCGGCGCGAACCCGCAGTGCACGATGGCCACCGCCGCCAGCTATTAGGCGGAAGCCGACGGCTCAGTCGGCGAGTGCCAGCGCGCGGAACGCGTCTCGTTCGCGGAGCTGCTCGCGGCGGCTGGCCGCGGCGTCATCCGGGGTCCTGCTCGGAACCTGCCGACCGGTGGTGCGTCGGTAGAGCTCGTCGATCAGGTTGGTGGCGAGGCCGACCAGCTTGGCGATCTCGCGGTCGTCGCGGTCGATCCATACGCAGCGCGGCTCGTCGTGGATCGGGGCGAAGTCGACGTGCTCCTCCCAGACGAACAGCGTCCGCTCGGCACCGAGGACGTGCTGCTGCCACCAGATCTGGCGGAGGTAGGTGCGGGGGATGCCGCGGAACGCCTTGTTCGTCGTCTTGATCTCGGCGAGCTTCACACGCCCGTCGGCGTCGACCGCGATGCCGTCGGGTGTGGCGAGGTGACGGTGCTCGACCTCGGCGCGGAACAGGGCGGACGAGGGGAGGATGCCGTGGGTCGCCGCGACCCACGCCGCGATCTCGGGTTCCCGTCGCCGGCCGTGATCGGTGTAGGCGTTGCCACCGAAGCGGGGGCCTCCGCCGAGTTTGGAGTCCGCGGCGCGAGCGATCGACTTCTCGGAGGTGAGCCCGGCGACGTCGGTGGCGGTGATGCCGCGGGAACGTGCTCGCATCCACGCCACGCGGTCGCGAGAGTCCGCGACGATGCGTGCAGCGAGTTCCGGGGTCACCTTACGACCCTAACCCCGCCCGCCGACCCTCCCTTCCCCACACGCCGCCCTCTCCGTCCCTCCCTCTCCGTCCCTCCCTCCCTCCCTCCCGTCCGCCGAGCGCACGGGTTGTTGCCGAATGTACGACCTGTTCACGTGTCTAACCCGTGCACTCGGCAGCATCCGGTGCACCCGCGACTGGTCACTCCTCCTGCACAAAGAGCCGGGGGCGCGAAGGAGAGCGGACGCGTTGGGGAAACCGGGGTTTGGGGATGGGCGGGGGAGAACCATGGGGTATGCCGACGACGACCGCGCCCGTACTCACCCAGCTCGTCCGATCGCGGGCAGACCTCGTTCTGAACGGATGGACGGATCGGGGGATCGCTGCCGCGCTGCAGAGAGGAGAGCTCTTCAACGTCCGGCGAGGATGGTTCATGGATGCCGTCGAGCGAGAGCCCCTGTGGCCGGAGCAGAGGCACCATGCGCACGTCATCGCTGTGGCTCGGGATGCGAGCGGGCCCGCGGTCATGTCGCACACATCGGCGGCTGTGCTCTGGGGGCTGCCGCTGTACGGGATGCGCCTCGCCCGTGTCCACATGACGACTCCTTCGCCGCGGCGGATCTCGAGCGCTCCGGATGTGTTCCGTCATGTCGCGCCGCTCCCGTCTGTCGACGTCACGGTACGTGGCGGCATCCGGTGCACCACGTTGTCGCGCACGGTGTTCGACCTCATCCGAGTGCTGCCGGTCCCGGCTGCTGTGGCGCTGGCGGATGCCGCTGAGCGTCAGATGGCGGAGCGGCAGTGGGAGTGGGACACGGATGCCGTCCTCTCGTGGCGTGGTGAGCTCGCGACCAGGTTGACCGCCGCCGGGGGAGCTCGGGGGATCCGTCAGGCGCGGTGGGTGGCGGACTTCGCCGACGGGCGGGCGCAGCTTCCCGGCGAAAGCGTGAGCCGGTTGCATCTGCACAGACTCGGCTTCGCTGCCCCGGATCTGCAGGTACCGATCGACGGACCTGACGGCCGCGCGTACTTCGTCGACTTCGGGCTCGCGGACGTCCGCAGCTTCGGCGAGTTCGACGGCAAGACGAAGTACCTTGACGAGGCTTTACGTTCCGGTCGCACGGTCGAACAGGTTCTGCTCGCGGAGAAGCAGCGCGAGGACTGGATCCGGGGTCGCACGCACTGGCGCCTCGCCCGATGGGGAACCGAACATATCGCGACGTCCGCCGCTCTCGCCGCTCGACTCGCCTCCTTCCACATCACTCCTCCCTGACCCGCCCTGTCCTGCCCTGTCCTGTCCTGCCCTGTCCCGCCTCGCCCTGTCCCGTCCCGCCTCGCCCTGTCCCGTCCCGCCTCGCCCTGTCCCGTGCCTCCCGCCCATCGCCGAGTGCACGGCTTGCTGCCGAGCGCACCGCATCTTCACGTCAACTTCCCGTGCACTCGTCACCATCCCGTGCACTCGGCGGTCGCGATCGCGACGGGAGGGAGGGAGGGAGGGAGGGAGGAGAGGGGGAGAGGGGGAGAGGGGGAGAGGGAGGGAGGGAGAGGGAGGGAGGAAGGGAGAGGGGGAGAGGGGGAGAGGGGATTTGGGGGAGAGGGGGATTTGGGGGAAGGGAGCGGGTGGGGTAGAGTTGTGGCAACCGAAGACCGCTGGTCATCAGGCGTGCGCAAGCACGCAGGATCGAAGCTCTGCACAGCAGGGGCCCGCGCAGGACACGAACTTCTCAAAGCTCCGTGCGCTTGCGCCGGAGCTTTTTTCTGTGCAGGTGGTCCAGGTCGGCGCCCCACCACCGTGCGGCGCCTCGTACACACCAAGGAGTGACCATGGCGCAGAAGGATGCATCGGTCGCCGAGCTCACGAAGTCATTCGAGAACTCGAACGCCGTCCTGCTGACCGAGTACCGCGGTCTGACGGTTGCCCAGCTCAAGGAGCTGCGCAACAGCATCCGTCAGGACGCTGAGTACGCCGTGGTGAAGAACACGCTGACCAAGATCGCCGCCAACAAGGCTGGCATCTCCGCGCTGGACGACGACCTCAAGGGTCCGTCGGCTGTCGCGTTCGTGCACGGTGACTTCGTCGCCACCGCCAAGGCTCTGCGTGACTTCGCCAAGGCCAACCCGCTTCTCGTGATCAAGTCCGGCATCTTCGAGGGCAACGCCCTCACCGCGGACGAGGTCAACAAGTACGCCGCGCTCGAGAGCCGTGAGGTTCTGCTGGCGAAGGCTGCGGGCATGATGAAGGCGACGATGGGCAAGGCTGCCGCCACCATCGATGCTCTTCGCGAAAAGCTGGAGACCGCAGAGGCCGCGTAAGCGACCTGCGATCTCGTCTACAAACCCCATCTATCTAGGAGATACATCATGGCTAAGCTCACCACTGAGGAGCTGCTCGAGCAGTTCGCCGGCCTGACCCTCGTCGAGCTCAACGACTTCGTCAAGGCGTTCGAGGAGAAGTTCGAGGTCACCGCTGCTGCTCCCGTCGCCGTTGCCGGTGCTGCGGGTGGCGCAGGCGCTGCTGAGGCTGAGGAAGAGAAGGACTCCTTCGACGTCATCCTCGAGGCTGCTGGCGACAAGAAGATCCAGGTCATCAAGACCGTCCGCGAGCTCACCTCGCTGGGTCTCGGCGAGGCCAAGGCTGTCGTCGACGGTGCCCCGAAGGCTGTCCTTGAGGGCGCCAACAAGGAGACCGCCGAGAAGGCCAAGGCTGCTCTCGAAGAGGCAGGCGCAACGGTTACCCTCAAGTAATCGCGACGCTCACGCGTTTCTGATCGAAGGCCCCGGGTTCGCCCGGGGCCTTCGTGCGTTTCCGTAGGGGTGTTCCGAGCGGGTCAGCGCGGCGGAGCGGTGGAGTTGCGCACCACCAGGGCGGATGCTGCGGCGAGGTGATCGAGCGGAGCATCCGGTCGGTCGATCCGCTGCATCAGGAGTCGCACGGCCTCGTGCCCCTGTTCCCGGGGTGATTGGCCGATCGTGGTCAGGGCGAACATGTCGGCGTGCTCATGGTCGTCGATGCCGACCACGCTGAGTTCGGTCGGCACAGCGATGCCCAGGCGGCGAGCGGCGATGATCGCACCGATGGCCGCCTCGTCGCACACCCCGACGATCGCGGTCGGGCGGCTCCGACGGTCGCCGAGCAGGCCGGCCGTCGCAGTGAACCCTCCCGGCATGGTCGGTGCCGCACCGACGATACGCGCGTGGGCCGCGAGGGCGGCGGCCCGCATGGCATCGTTGTAGCCGGCGAGACGCCGGGCGTCCCCGAAGCTCTGCTCGGTGCCGTCCCCGGATCCGCCCACGAAGGCGATGTCGGTGTGGCCGAGTTCGATGAGATGCTCGGTGGCGATGCGCGCGGCAGCCGTGTCGTCGATCGAGACCGCGCTCGACCCGTCGCTGTACGGGCCCACGCTCACCAGCGGGCGCCCGGTACGCTGCAGGCGTTCGAGCTCGCGCGCGCTGGGCTGGATGCCAACTGCGATGATGCCGTCGAAGCGCCGTCCCGGCAGTACGTTCTCTAACAGCCGCTCCCGAGTCTGCGAGCGCTCAGGTACCCCGTAGAGGGAGAGGTCGTAGTCGAGCGCGAACAGAGACTCCTGGATCCCCGCCAGCAGCTCGGCGAAGAACCAACGGTCCACGGGCGGCATCACGACGCCGACGGTCTGTGTGCGACCGGTGGCCAGGCTCGTCGCGGAGGAGTGCGCCACATAGGACAGTTCGCGGGCCGCATGCGCGACGCGGGCGCGGGTGTCGTCCGAGACGTAGCCGCGCCCGCTCAGCGCTCGACTCGCGGTGGCCTTCGACACCCCGGCACGCGCAGCGACATCCGCGATCGTGCTCATCGGTCCTCCTCGACCTGATCACGCGGTTGCGTGGGTGGCGGCGCGGTGGCCGCGCCGGGTGACAGCGTAGTCGCCGATGCGCGCAAAAGGAACCGGTTCCACACCGTGAGCGAGGGAGCGCTCCCACTGGCGGCGTCGATGGGAGTCGAATGGTTGTGAGCTTGTGACCCTTCCGTGTTGTGCCGGGATATCGATCGCCAGTAGGTTGGCCTGGAATCGGTTCCCTACCGATGCCGCGGGGTGGCATCGCATCAGGTGGGGACCCTGTACTCGAAGAGGAGAATTCACATGGCTCTGTCACAGCGTTCCCGGCGTTACGCGCCGCTCGCCCTGCTGGGGGTCGCGGGCATCGCGCTCGCCGGATGCGGGGCTCCCGGTGGGACCTCCGGAGGCGGCGGAGGTGGCGGCGGAGACAACACCGTCACGATCTACGGCACGATCGTCGAGGGCGAAGCCGAACTCCTCGCGGAATCCTGGGCGGATTTCGAGAAGGAGAACGACATCGAGATCAAGTACGAGGGCAGCCAGGACTTCGAGACGCAGCTCGGCACGCGCGCACAGGGCGGCAACCCGCCCGACATCGCGATCTTCCCGCAGCCCGGTCTGTTCGCGGACTACGCCTCGCGTGATCTGCTGAAGCCGGCTCCGGAAGCGGTCAAGAAGAACGCCGAGGAGTACTGGACGCAGGGCTGGGTCGACTTCGGCACCTACGACGGCACGTTCTACGGCGCACCGCTGATGGCGAGCGTCAAGGGCTGGGTCTGGTACTCGCCGACCAAGTTCGCGGAATGGGGTGTCGAGGAGCCGACCAGCTGGGACGAGCTGCTGACTCTGACGCAGACCATCAAGGACAAGAGCGGCGCCGCCCCCTGGTGCGCCGGCTTCGAGTCCGGTGTCGCGACCGGGTGGCCGGGTACCGACTGGATCGAAGACCTCGTGCTCCGCAACGCGGGCCCCGACGTCTACGACCAGTGGGTCAAGAACGAGGTCCCCTTCACCGACCCGCAGATCAAGGAGGCGTTCGACGCCACGGGTGAGATCCTGTTGAACCCGGAGTACGTCAACGCCGGCTTCGGCGACGTGCGTTCGATCAACTCCACCGCGTTCGGTGACGTGGCCGCTAAGGTCGCCAGCGGCGAGTGCGGGCTGACCCACCAGGCCTCGTTCCTGTCGGGCTTCTACCCCGAGGGCACGAACTTCGCCGAGGATGGCGACGTCTGGGCGTTCCTGACGCCGAGCCCGAACCCGGATGAGACCCTCATCACTGGTGGCGGCGAGATCGTCGGTGCGTTCAGCGACTCGGAGGCGACGCAGAAGGTGCTCGAGTACCTGTCCAGCCCCGAGTGGGCCAACAGCCGTCTCGCCCTCGGTGGCGTGACGTCGGCCAACAAGGGCGTCGACCTCGACGTGGTCGAGGACCCGATCCTGCAGGAGTCGATCAAGCTGCTCCAGGACGACTCGGTGACGTTCCGCTTCGACGGGTCGGACCAGATGCCGGGTGCTGTCGGATCCGGCACCTTCTGGAAGGGCATGGTCGCCTGGATCAACGGGACCTCCACCGATGAGGTGCTGACCCAGATCGAGACCGGCTGGCCCTCCAGCTGATCGGATGAGGAGGGCCGCCCCGATGGGCGGCCCTCCTTCTCACACCCGGTCAGCGCATCGCCGCGCCGACCGCTGATCAGCTCCGTCTCATGAAGGGGATTCCATGAACGCGACTGTGTTCTTCCAATGGATCGGGACGCTCCCTCCGATCCTCCAGGCCGTGGCCGTGGTCATCGCATTCGCGGTGGTCGTGGTGATAATCCTGCTGCTCGTCGACATCGCGCCGCGTAAGGGCGCGCTCTACACCGGCATCCGTCTCGCGATGTGCCTGCTCATCCCGCTCGCGGTGATGTGGTTCTTCAACTCCTACTACTGGGCGATGGGAGTCGCGGTCGCCGTCGGCGCCCTGTTCTTCTTCCTGGACTACCGGTCCCGCGACGGCGCGGGATACCTGATCCAGCTCGTGGCTTTCATGGCTCCCGCCATGCTGCTCCTCCTCGCCGGACTCATACTGCCGTCGATCCAGACCGTGTACGCGTCGTTCTGGAACTCGACCGGCAGCGACTTCGTCGGCTTCTCCAACTACCTCTGGATCTTCACCCAGTCCGACGGCGTGACCGCGGTGATCAACACGATCGTGTGGGTGCTGCTCGTCCCGACGCTCTCCACCATGATCGGCCTGGCGTATGCGGTGTTCATCGACCGGACTCGCGGCGAGAAGATCTACAAGCTGCTGGTATTCATGCCGATGGCCATCTCGTTCGTGGGCGCCAGCATCATCTGGCGATTCGTGTACGCCTACCGCGGCCCGGAGTTCGAGCAGATCGGTCTGCTCAACCAGATCCTGGTGTGGTTCGGTGGTGAGCCGCAGCAGTTCCTGCTGAACGGTCCGTGGAACAACCTGGCGCTCATCGTGGTGCTGATCTGGGTGCAGACCGGTTTCGCGATGGTCGTGCTCTCGGCGTCGATCAAGGGCGTCCCGGCCGAACTGCTCGAGGCGGCTGAGCTCGACGGCGCCAACGCCTGGGAGCGCTTCAAGTCGGTGACGATCCCCTCGATCCGTCCGGCGCTCATCGTCGTGCTGACCACGATCTCGATCGCCTCCCTGAAGGTGTTCGACATCGTCCGCACGATGACCGGTGGAAACTACGGCACCTCGGTTCTGGCGAACGAGATGTACACCCAGTTCTCGAAGTTCGAGGCGGGTCGCAGCGCTGCGCTGTCCGTCATCCTGTTCATCCTGGTGCTGCCGATCGTCATCTACAACGCACGCCAGATCAAGAAGCAGCGGGAGATCCGATGACCGACACCGTGAAGACAGACACCGGCGACAGCACGCGGGCCATCACGACCGCAGGCCGGTTCGATGCTTCCGCCGGACGCGCGCGCAAGCGCCTCAGCCGGCCCTGGGCGAGTGTCGCCGCGATCATCATCGCCGTCATGTGGACCGTTCCCACGCTCGGGCTCTTTATCTCGTCGTTCCGTGAGCGGGACGCGATCGAGACGACCGGGTGGTGGACGGTCTTCACCAACCCGCAGCTGACGCTGGACAACTACGTGGCGGTGCTGCAGTCCGGCACCACCCAGCTGACGATCCTGGAGTCCTTCTTCAACTCGATCGTCATCACCATCCCTGCCACGCTCATCCCGTTGATGATCGCGGCGATGGCGGCGTACGCGTTCTCGTGGATCGATTTCAAGGGCCGCAACGCGCTGTTCATCTTCGTGTTCGCGCTGCAGATCGTGCCGATCCAGATGGCTCTCGTTCCCCTCCTGTCGTCGTTCTCGCGCGGGATCAACCTGTTCGGCGTCCAGGTGACGGAGGGACTCGACGTCGCCGGCGGCTATGCGCAGGTGTGGTTCGCCCACACGATGTTCGCGCTGCCGCTCGCGATCTATCTGCTGCACAACTTCATGTCGGAGATCCCCGGCGAGATCATCGAGGCCGCGCGCGTCGACGGTGCCTCGCGCGGACAGATCTTCTTCCGGGTGGTGCTGCCGCTCACGATGCCGGCCATCGCGTCGGTGGCGATCTTCCAGTTCCTCTGGGTCTGGAACGATCTGCTCGTGGCCCTCGTGTTCGCCGACGGAGCCGCGTCGCCGATCACGAAGGTGCTCGCCGAGATCACCGGTCGCGGCGAGGGCTGGTACCTGCTGACGGCGGGCGCGTTCGTGTCGATCATCGTTCCGCTGATCGTGTTCTTCGCACTGCAGCGCTACTTCGTCCGCGGACTCCTGGCGGGATCGACGAAGGGCTGACACGTCGAAGGACTCCGAGGCCCTTCGTGAGAACGGATGCCGCGGGCGGGCGAAATACAGCCCCGCCCGCGGCATCCGCGCGTCTACCCTGAAGTCATGAAGTACGCAGACTCGATCGTCGACCTCGTCGGCGACACGCCCCTCGTGAAGCTCACGCGCGTCACCGAGGGCGTCGCGTGCACGGTGCTCGTCAAGCTCGAATACCTGAACCCGGGTGGGTCGTCGAAGGATCGCATCGCCGCGCGGATCATCGATGCCGCCGAGGCATCGGGCGACCTGAAGCCCGGTGGCACGATCGTCGAACCCACCAGTGGCAACACCGGAGTGGGTCTCGCGCTGGTCGCCCAGCAGCGCGGCTACAAGTGCGTGTTCGTGCTGCCCGACAAGGTGGGCGAGGACAAGATCGACGTGCTGCGGGCCTACGGCGCGGAGGTCGTGGTGACGCCCACGTCGGTCGCGCCGGACAGCCCGGAGTCGTACTACAGCGTCAGTGATCGACTGACCCGCGAGATCCCCGGCGCGTTCAAGCCGAACCAGTACGAGAATCCGAACGGTCCGCGCAGTCACTACGAGACCACGGGACCGGAGATCTGGCGCGACACCGAGGGGGAGGTCACGCACTTCGTTGCCGGAGTCGGTACGGGCGGCACGATCACGGGCACCGGGCGCTACCTCCGCGAGGTGTCGGAAGGCCGCGTGCGCATCGTCGGCGTCGATCCCGAGGGCAGCGTCTACAGCGGCGGCACCGGTCGCCCCTACCTCGTCGAAGGCGTCGGGGAGGACATCTGGCCCGGTGCCTATGACCCGACCGTCCCGCACGAGATCGTGGCGGTGGGCGATGCGGATTCGTTCGCGATGACGCGGCGGCTCGCCCGCGAAGAGGGCATCCTCGTCGGCGGATCGAGCGGAATGGCCGTCGTCGGCGCGCTGCGCGTGGCACGGGATCTGCCCGCGGATGCCGTGATGGTCGTGCTCCTGCCCGACGGCGGGCGCGGCTACCTCGGCAAGATCTTCAACGACGGGTGGATGCGGTCGTACGGATTCAGCGACGTGGAGGAGGGCGAGACCGTCGCCGACGTGCTCGCCGCACGCCCGTCGCGCCAGGGGGAGGGCATCCCCGACCTCGTGCACGCGCATCCGACGGACACGGTGCTCGAGGCCATCGGGATGATGACGCAGTACGACGTCTCGCAGCTGGTGGTCCTCAGTGCCGAACCGCCCGTCATGATGGGCGAGGTGGTCGGCACGGTCGACGAGAAGGGGCTGCTCGATCTGCTGTTCCGTGGCGAGGCGAGTGCGACCGATGCCGTCGGCGCACATGTGGGGGAGCGGCTTCCGCTCATCGGCATCCATGCCTCGGTCGCCCAGGCGAAGGCGGCGCTCGCCGACGCCGATGCGCTGCTCGTCACGGAAGACGGGAAGCCGCACACCGTGCTGACGCGCCAGGACCTGCTCGGCTACCTGTCGCGCTGAACGCACGGACGGCGGCCGACCCCGGGCGTAACGGGAAGGCCACCGTTGCGAGGGCGGTCGTAGGCTGAGGGCATGTCCGACCACGCCTTCGCCACCCGCGCCATCCATGCAGGACAAGCTCCCGATCCGACGACGGGGGCGATCATCCCGCCGATCTACCAGTCCTCCACGCACGTGCAGGATGGGATCGGCGGCTTCCGCGAGGGCTACGAGTACAACCGCGCCGGCAACCCCACCCGGTCGTCGCTCGAGACGCAGCTCGCCGCGCTCGAAGGCGGTGCGGGCGCCCTCTCATTCGCCTCGGGCCTCGCTGCCGAGGATGCGCTGCTGCGCGGCATCCTGAAGCCCGGCGACCACGTGCTGCTTGGCAACGACGTGTACGGCGGGACCTACCGACTGCTCACCAAGGTGCTGGCGCCGTGGGGCATCGACACGACGACGGTCGAGCTCTCGGACGCGGACGTGCTCCGCGCGGCGATCCGCCCCGAGACGAAGATCGTGTGGCTGGAGACGCCGAGCAACCCGCTGCTGAAGGTCGTCGACATCGCGCTCATCGCCGAGATCGCACACGGTTCCGGCGCGATCGTGGTCGTGGACAACACCTTCGCCTCGCCCGCGCTGCAGCAGCCGCTCGCGCTCGGGGCCGACCTCGTCGTGCACTCCACGACGAAATATCTTGGCGGACACTCCGACGTGCTCGGCGGCGCCGTCGTGTTCGGCGACGACCGCTTCTTCGAGCAGGTGAAGTTCCAGCAGTTCGCCGTGGGTGCGGTGTCCGCGCCCCTGGACGCCTGGCTGACCACGCGCGGCATCAAGACGCTCGCATTGCGGATGCGGCAGCACTCCGAGAACGCGCAGGCGATCGCGGAGTGGGCGGCCGCGCGCCCCGAGTTCGCGCAGGTGTACTACCCCGGACTCGCCTCGCACCCCGGTCACGAGATCGCCGCGAAGCAGATGAGCCGCTTCGGCGGGATGCTCTCGCTCGGGCTCGCCGCGGGTGCCGACGCCGCGCGGGCCTTCGCCGAGAGCACCTCCCTGTTCCAGCTGGCCGAGTCGCTGGGTGGCGTGGAATCCCTCATCGGGTATCCGCCGGACATGACGCACGCGTCGGTGCGCGGCACCGAGCTCGCCGTGCCCGAGAACGTCGTACGCCTTTCCGTGGGCATCGAGGACATCGGCGACCTGATCGCCGACCTCGAGCAGGGGCTGGAGCGCATCGCGCGCTGAGCTCCCCTCCGGGCGATCGCGGGGCGAGGCCGGGGCGGCGGTAGCATGGGTTCTTCCCCTGGCGAATCGATTCGACCACGCACCCCGAACTCTGGAAGGACGTCGTGTCCGACGCTCCCCGCACTGACTCCATCCCCACCGCGCGACCCGATGCACCGGAGACCGCCCCGGCCGTAGAACCCGAGCGCACCGCCACCGGCAGTATCCGCACCTCCACCGCCACCGGCGCCATCCGCACCCTCGGCGCGAACCCGGCGACGGCACCCATCATGCTCCACCCGGGGGACGCGATCCCTCTCGGTCGCCGGACGCTCTACATCATCCTGCTCGGCGCGCTCACGGCGCTCGGGCCGTTCACGATCGACCTCTACCTCCCGGCCTTCCCGGTGCTGGAAGAGGACTTCCAGACCACGGCCGCGGCGATCCAGCTGACCCTCACCGGCACGATGATCGGCTTCGCCCTCGGGCAGCTCGTCGTCGGCCCGCTCAGCGACAAGGTCGGCCGCCGGGTGCCGCTGATCGCGGTCACCGCCCTGCATGTTCTGGCCAGCGTCGGAGCGGCCTTCGCTCCGGACCTCGGCCTGCTCAGCGCCGCACGTGTGCTCATGGGCGTGGGAGCAGCCGCCGGTGGCGTCGTGGCCATGGCCATCGTGCGCGACCTTTTCGGCGGCCGCCGCCTGGTCGTGATGCTCTCGCGTCTCGCGCTGGTGTCGGGCGTCGCCCCGGTCATCGCGCCGCTCATCGGCTCGTGGCTCCTCACCCTCATGCCCTGGCGGGGGATCTTCGTGGTCCTCGCCGCGTACGGCATCGTCATGCTGGCCTCGGCGATCCTGTTCATCCCCGAGACGCTGCCCGTCGCCCGCCGGCAGGACCGCGGGGGCGCGACCATGCTGCAGCGCTACCGCTCGGTGCTCACGGACCGGGTGTTCCTCGGTGTGCTGGTGATCGGAGGCATGACCTTCTCGGGCCTGTTCTCGTACCTCTCCGCATCCCCGTTCCTGTTCCAGGTGACGCACGGGCTCGATGCCCAGCAGTACGGTCTGCTGTTCGCCGTGAACTCGCTCGGCGTGGTCGCCGGCGTGCAGACCGCGTCTCGGCTGGCGGCACGTTTCGGACCGCAGTGGGTCATGGCGTACTCCACCGGGGTGCTGCTGCTCGCGGGAGTCGCGATCGTCGTCACCGATCAGCTCGGTCTCGGGCTCTGGGGAACGGTCATCCCGCTCTTCGTGTTCATGACCGCCTGCGGCTTCACGTTCCCCAACGTGCAGGTGCTCGCGTTGGACCGTCACGGGAAGGCGGCCGGCACAGCGGCCTCCATCATCGGCGCGACGAACTTCGGCGTCGCCGGGCTCATCTCCCCGGTCGTCGGATGGTTGTCCCACGACGCCGGGATCACCGCGACCACCATGGCGTCGGTCATGGTCGGCTGCGCCGTCATCGGCATCCTCTCGCTCTGGTTCGTCGTGCGACCGCGGACCGTAGGGATGCTCAATCCCTGATCGGCACGGCGTCGTCCCGCAGAATGGGACGATGGACAGACGGATGCTGCTGTGGTGGGGAGTGGGCCTGCTCGCCCTCGCGACGGCCCTCGGTGCCGTGGTGGTGTTCGTCTATCCCGAGACGCCCGGCTTCGACCACTGGTGGAACGAGATGGTCGCGGGTATCCGGGGCGACTGGCTGCTGCAGTTCGCGCTGGTCATGGACTGGATCGGCGGGGGCTGGGTGGCGATCCTCGGGGTGCCGCTGCTGTCGATCCTCGTGCTCGTGCTCGCGCGACGTTGGCGTAGTGCGGTGTTCGCGGCCGTGTGCTTCGCCGCGAGCGCCGGCGCCGTGCAGCTGCTGAAGCAGCTCTTCGGGAGAGCGCGGCCCGAGGACATGCTGGTGGTGAGCGACTACGGCTCCTTCCCGTCGGGTCACACCGCGAATGCCGCGACGATCGCCCTTGTGATCTGGGTGCTGTTCCCGCGCGTGTGGACGGCGATCCTCGGCGCACTGTGGGTGCTCGCGATGGCGCTCTCGCGCACCTTCTTGTCGGTGCACTGGGCCACCGACACACTCGGCGGTGCCCTCGTCGGCGCCGGCGTGGTGCTCGTGCTGGCGGCCTGGCTGCTGCCGTGGGTGCAGCAGAAGAAGTCCGAGGTCGACGCGCCGATAGGCTGATTCCGACCGTTCAGTCAGAGGAGCCTTCGTGTCGCGCATCCGTCCCTACCGCCCCACCGATCGTGCCGCGCTGTACGACATCTGCGTGAAGACCGCCGATGCGGGAGGCGATGCGACCGGCATCCTCCCCGACGACTCGCTGTGGGGCGACCTGTTCGCCGTTCCCTATGCCGAACGGCACCCTGACCTCGCCTGGGTAGTGGAGAGCGACGACGAGCGCACCATCGGCTACATCGTGGCGACGGATGACACCGACGTGTTCTACGCCTGGTTCCGGGACGAGTGGTGGCCCACGCTGCAGGAGCGCTACCCGCGGCCGGCGGAGCCCACGACCCGCGAGGACCGCATGGTCGAGTACGGGTACGAGCGCGCTCCCGGCATCGAGCCGAACGCCGCGGAGTACCCCGCGCACCTCCACATCGATCTGCTGCCGGAGACGCAGGGGCAGGGGCTCGGGCGTGGGCTCATGGAGACCCTGTTCGCCGAGCTCACCCGCCGCGGGGTGAGCGGCCTGCACCTGGGGATCGACCCGAGCAACGCCGGAGCGGCCGCGTTCTACGAGCGGCTCGGGATGACACGGCTGCCCGCGGCGCCCGGCGGGCAGATCTACGGCGTGCGCTTCGACGGCTGAGGCGGATCCCCGGTACTCGAGAGAAACGCAAGAAGGGCCTCCGCTGGTGCGGAGACCCTTCTTGCGTTTCTGGCGGTGACGGCGGGACTCCGGTGCTCGCTGCGCTCGCTCCTCCCCGAATCCCCAGTACTCGATAGAAACGCAAGAAGGGCCCCCGCTGGCGCGGAGACCCTTCTTGCGTTTCTGGCGGTGACGGCGGGATTCGAACCCGCGGTTGCTTGCACAACACACGCTTTCCAAGCGTGCTCCTTCGGCCGCTCGGACACGTCACCAGGAACAACCTGTCCATCCTATCCGATCGGGGGAGGGCGGCGTGACAGGGTCGTCGCGCTCAGCGATGGCCGCTTCCGACGGGCCTGTGGACGGAATATTGCATGTCACACGTCGCGTGTATAACCTCAGATGACGGCAGATCATCTTCAAACGGGATTCGTGCTTCTGGGGGAAACATGCAAGACAGCTCGACCATGGCGTCACGGCCCGGCCACCGCACGGCGACCGCTTTCGAGCAGTACGTCACCGGAAGGCGAGGGATCGTCGAGGGTGCGGTGTTCTTTCTCGAAACCGGAGACCACCTCGACGAAGTGCTTCGTGTGGCAGAGCCCTGCGACGTCGTGATCGCCCCCGCCGCCGCCCTCGCCCCACCTGCTGATCCCCGGACCATCGGATACGACGGTTCTTACATGGAGCCTGGCGACGAGATCACCCTTGACGGACGACACACCTTCGAGCTGCAGGACTACATCGCCCTCCCGTTCCTCTCCGTCGTCGGACCGACCGTCGTCCGGCAGCGCTCCGCAGCAGGCATCGCCGCCTTCCTCAGCGATGCCGATACGGCGTGGGAGTCCGGAGCCTTCGTCGGGCAGCTCCTGAGTGCCGACGTGCAGTTGGATTCCCGGGACTCCTTTCTCGCGGCTGACTCCGTCGGCGATTCTCTTGTACGAATCCATGTCACGCGTCGGGGTGAGTATCGAGACGGACCCGATGGGCTGCTCCTCGGGAAGGTGGGGGAGGAACGGGCCGACGTCGAGTCGGAAGCAGCGTCGAGGGAGGGGCGCGGCCGATCATTCGCCGGGATCGTCGACCCGCGTGTCCTCGAGGCGGACCTCGACGACCGCCCGTGGTTCGAGCGCTATCTGGCGGCTCTCGACCTGCTGCGACTCTGGGGCAGCGCGCCCGAGCGCCCCGCCATTTCCGGCTTCGGTGGCCACCTTGTCGCGGCGCTCGACGAGGGCGGGTCGTACCCCGCGGCACTGTCGGCACGCGCACCCTTCCTCGTCACGGGGGACGGCGATGAATACGTCCTGGTCGATCGGATCAACCGCAGACGCTTACGTCTCACCGTCGATTCCGCGAGGGCGGCCGAATGTCTGATCGCCACGTCTGACGAGTCGGAGGCCGCGGCACTGCTTGCGATCGAACTCGGGAGCCGGGTGAGCAGTGTGACTCCGTTGGTGCGCGAGCTACGAGACAGATTCGCCGCGGCGGGGCTCGACGTCACGGCGATGCGGCGGGATGGAGCATGACGCGGGACGAGGCGGCAGGCGTGGAGAGGGACGCCGTCGGAGCCCGGGCGCTGCGGGAGTGGATCACCGGATCGCGTGAACAGTACCCGCGGGTCTTTCTCGTCGAGAGCGGAGCTTCGGCGCGGAGCCTGAACACGGTGGCGGGCAAGGGCGACGTCGTTCTGTTGCCGGCGGACAGCGAGCCATATGCGGGGCCCGCCACGGCTGTCCATTACGGCGGAGCGCTTCATGATGTCGGTGATGAACTGTTCTTCGGCGAACGCGGAGTCGAGCTCCAGGACTATGTCGCTGCCGACTACGTGCAGATCGTCGGACCCACTGCAGTGTGCTTTTTCGACATGTCGAGTTGGCGTGCCTTCCTCGACGATGCTGAGCTCGCCCGCCAGACGGGCGTCTTTCCCTCAGCGTTGATCGACCCCAGGATTCTCTTCGCGAACCGCGCAGCGCTCGCCGACCCCGGTGCAATCGAGGCTCCGAGTGCCATCCGAGTGAGTCCCGATGGCAGCGCCAGCATCGGTGTTCGAGGGCCCGTCATCGGCCACGTCGACGACCTGCACCGCCTGCTCGCGGTCCCGCTTCCCCATGTTGCTGTGTGGGAAGACATCGCACCCAGGGAGATATTCCTCGCTGATCTCGCGAGTCGGAGATGGATCGGTCGATACCTCAACGCGACGGATCTCATGAAGATGCTCCGGCTCGCCAACGGTGCGGCGAGGATCGCGGGGTTCGGCTGGTCGCTGATCGACGATGCGCTCGACGATGCCGAACCGCGGACAAGCGATCCATTCTTGCTCGAGACGACAGAAGGCTTCCTGTTGGCCGACCCCACCACGCTGAGGCGCCAGCTGCTGTCACCACTGACAGCCATGGTGGTCGCGGTCGTGCAGACTTCGAGCGCCCCTCAGCTCGCGGCGGAGCGCGTGGCGCGGCAGCTCGGCATTCCCGTGCCGGAGGCGGGATCCCTGTGCGGTGAGGCCCTTGCGGCTCTCGGCATACATTTCGGCAGCCGCGCTGCCTCCGTACGACGCACCACGGGAGTCGACGCATGACCGACCCGCACGCGCTGTGGACCTCGATGCTCCCGGCAGACGCGACCTTCACGAGTGACCGGATCGCCGTCGGCGCGGCCGGAAATCGAATCGAGTTCGCAGACGGCTCGACACGGCTCTGCGCGACGAGTGGGCTATGGAACGCTCCGCTCGGCTTCGGCAACCCCGCGGTCGCCGAAGCAGTGAGCAGGGCGACACATGATGCCTCGTACCTCTCCCTGTTCAGAGCGCCGCACAGGTACGCGGAAGTCGCGGCGGAGGCTCTCGTCGAACTGGCGAACCCGAGCAGGTACGGCCGTGTCATCTTCTCCACATCGGGCGGAGCAGCGAATGATGCGGCCGTGAAGCTGACACGGCAGTACTGGGCACAGAAGGGGGCCGGATCCCGCTCGCTCGTCGTCGGTCTGAAGGGCAGCTATCACGGCACCATGTACGGCAGTCACGCGCTGAGCGGCGATGACCTCCTCCAAGCGGTGTATTCGGTGGACCGCAGGTCAGTGCGGCACGTCTCGCACAGCGACGACGGGGAAGAGCTGGCGACATTGCTCTCACGCGAAGGCTCGCGGGTGGCCTCGGTGGTCGTCGAGCCCGTCCTCGGCAGCGGGGCGTACGCGCTCTCCGCTGCCTTCGTGTCCCGTCTTCTCGCTCTCCGAGAGGAGTACGGGTTCCTGATCGTGGCCGATGAGGTCGCGACAGGATTCGGCCGCACCGGGACGATGTTCGCCACTGACCGCTGGGCCGCCGCACCCGACGTCCTCATTCTCTCCAAAGCGCTGACGAACGGCGCGATGGGCGCCGCCGCACTCCTCATCGGGCACCGAGTGGCCTCCGAGTTCGTCCGAGGAGGCTGGACGTTCGTTCACGGCGAGACGCAGGCGGGCACACCCGCGTGCGCGGCGGCCATCGTCGCCGTCATCGAAGAACTGCACCGCATCGACGTGGAATCGGTGACCACGTCACTGGCCGACGACTTGTCGCAGCTCACGACGCGGTTGGTGTCGGACGGTGTCGTCGACCGGGTCGCGGGACGCGGCTGCTTCCTTGGACTGGAACTCCACGACCGAGACGGGAATCCGCTGTCCGGCCCCGAGGTTCTCCGCGTCGTCTCCGCAATCGCGGAGAAAGGCGTCGTGGTGCAGCCGGGGCCGAGCTGCATCGAACTGATTCCCGCGTATGGGTTCACCGCTGCCGAACTCATCGAGATGGATACGGCGGTGCGTGCGGGTGTCGTGCAGGCGTGGGAGCTCTCCGCATGACCCGGGAATCTGCCGAGCGCATTCCCACGCTGTGGCACGGGACAGGGCTGGCGCGCGAGAGGGTGGAATCCCTCACGGCAGGGCGCGAGACTCTCGTGATCGCGGATTCGGCCGTCACCGTTCCCCTGCTGGACGACTACGGCGCGCGGATGATCGCCGTCGACGCACTCGCGGTGGATGTCACGACGGTGACGGACATCGCACGCGAGATCGTTCGTCGTCCTCCCCGAGTCATCGTGGCGGTCGGCGGGGGTAGCATTCTCGATGCGAGCAAGATCGCGGCCCTGGCGCTCGCCCCCGGACGGGTGTTCGATTACGCCGTCGGGCATGCATCGAGGTCAGCGCTGACCTTCTTGCCCGATTCGCCGCCGCCCGTGGAGATCGTGGCGGTGCCGACGACGCTCGGCACCTCGTCGGAGACGAACAGCGTCGGCATCCTCAAGAACGAAGGAGGCTACCGGCTCATCGTCGGGCGCTCTCTGAGACCGCGTCACGCGATCATCGATCCCTCCAACCTGATCACCCTCTCGCACGCCGCAGTCAGGGAAGGGGCGATGGAGGCGTTCCTGCGTCTGGCGGGCGCGTCGACGAGTTCTCGACGAAGCGCCAGGGCGAACGGCGACGCCGTCGCCCTCGGCAGGGCGCTCCTCGAAACGGCCGCTCGCGACTCGGCGTCCGCCGCGGGGAGGCTGCGTCTCGCTCGCTTGAGCGCAGCCACGCAGCGCACGGCGGCACTGCGCGGCGGCGACCCCTACAGCGCGCGCCACTGGTACCTCGCGAACGAGGTCGCCTTCCTGCTCGAGGTGCGCAAGATGGTCGCCACGGCCGCGGTCATCGCTGCGATCTGGCGTCGGATCTGCTCGGGAGACGCGAGGTGGGGCGATCGGGAGAGCCTTGAGGACTTCTGGACGAGGATCGCAGGCGGGGTGGCACTGCCCCTCCATCCACCCGCCGGCATCGCTGCGCTCATCGACCGCTGGGGGATCCCGTGTCCACGGCAGCCGAGCGCTCACGATATCGGCCGTATCTCCGCTGCCACAGAACGAGCATGGGGAAATCACCACCCGATGCTTTCAGGTCTCGTCGCACAGGACTTCTGCGACGTGCTCCGCGATTCCTGCTGGAGCCCTCAGCCGGTCGGCAACGCGTGCCGACCATCGACATTCGCATCGGAGGAGGTGAATTGAATGAACCACAGCATGGAAAAGCAGATCCACTTCCAAGAGCTGGAGGAGATGGATGCCCCCGACTGGGAGAGCTTCTACAGGGGCGTCGGAAGCGCTCTGATACTCATCGGGATCGGCGCGGCCGCTGCCACGTGATCTCATCGGCCGGATCAATCGACAAGAGAAGGGAAGTCAGCATGCAAGCCACAACCCCGAAGCTCGAGTTCACCGAACTCGAGGCTATGGAAGCACTGAACGACGCTGATGACTACATGCGGGGCTTCGCCGTTGGCGTGATCATCGGAATCCTCGCGCTGACGTAGGAGTCGCATTCGCATGTCGACCCAGGAGGTATGAATTGCAGACGAAGTCGCTGGAGTTCCAGGAACTCGAACAGATCGACTCGCCACTCGAATGGTGGGAGCACGCGAGCTACATCATCGCCATCATCGGCGGTGCGGCCGCGATCGCGACCTGACCGAGGGGTGCGGGCGCATCGCGCGCCCGCACCCCATTGCTCCCCGCTGAAAGGCGATTGTTGAATGTCAGGTTTCATCACCGAAGCCATGTCGGCGCGACTGGAGATGGTCGGCGCCGTCCCCCAGGAGCAGGACCTGTACGCGGGCACCGGCACCGACTTCTACGAGCGGCTGGTCGGTTCCGATCGCGCAGAGATTCGAGAAGTGCTAGCGCTTGCAAGAGACACCGCCGGTCCGATCCTCGATGTCGCGGCTGGCAGCGGAAGGCTGACGATCCCGCTGGTGAGATCCGGTAATCGAGTCACCGCCGTCGACCTCTCGGACGACATGCTCGCCCATCTTCGTCGTGCCCTGCCGGACCAGTCGGCATGGGAGTGCGTCGTCGCGGACATGCGCGACTTCTCCCTGGGACGTCGATACGGGCTCGTCATCATCGGCGCGACATCCATCACGTTGCTCGACCGCGTGGGGAGATCGCTTCTCTACGCGAACGTGCAGCGTCACCTCGCGCCCGGAGGGGTGTTCGCCTTCACGGTCGCCGCAGGGGCGTCTGCGCACAGCCTTGCCGTGCCGAGGGAGCAAGAGATCAGGGTCCCCGGTGCAGGCCAAGACGAGATCTATCTCTTCTCGCAGCAGGTGGAACCGGACGGCGCGGCGCGGGTGGTCAACTGGGTCCGTGCCTCGGACCTGACAGACGGGGGAGAAGTCACCGTTCTCACGAGCAGATTGCAGCTTCTCAGCCACGAAGTCCTCTCGAGAGAGCTCGTCGAAGCCGGTTTCGACGAGCCCGCTGTATCTCCCGTTCGAACGCACCTCGGCGCGGAGATCCTCCTTCTCAAGACTTCGTGGCCGGCAACCCCGGGGCCGGCGGATGGCGATGTTTCCGACTAGCTCGCTTCGGGGGCGGAAGAGATCCACGCCGACTCCGCTCACTGCAAATGCGTGTCCGCTTCTGTCGTCCGGAGTCACGTTCGTGGGAGCCGACGATGAACCGATGGCGATAGCGGTGCTGCACGGCGTGCCTTCATCCCGGGTCTCGCCGCCGGTCATCGCCCTGCTGTCGGCGATGGACGGCACGACCTCGCTGCAGGATCTGCACCTGCGCTTCGCCGCATCCGAGTCGTCGGAGGCTTTCCTGGAGCTGGTCGAGCGTTTTCGCGCCACGGGGCTGCTCGAGGGCGAAACGAAGCTGCCGCCCGGTCGGCTGACCTATCGGCCTCCGTTCACGCTGCAGATCGCAACGCTTCGCGCGGCCGCCATCTTCGGTCGAGTGGACCGTTTGATCGCGCCCCTCTCACGCCGGGTGATCCTGGTATCCGTTGCCACCCTGCTCTGCCTGGGGTTCGTGGCCGCCATCCTTCAGGCGAGAGAGCTGCTGAATGTCGTCACCACGCCCTTACCCTTGGTGGCGATCGTGGTTCTCGTCGCCGTGCTCGCTTGCCTCACCCTGCTCCATGAGAGCGCCCACGGCCTCACACTCACGCGCTACGGTGGCAGGCCCCGGCGCGCTGGCGTCATGCTCTTCTACCTCGCTCCCGCCTTTTTCGTCGATGTGACGGATGGCTGGCGCCTGGCTCGCCGCCGGCAGCGCGTGGACGTGGCGCTTGCCGGACCGGCCGTACACGCTGTGGTCGCCGCGATCGCACTCACGGCGGCACTGGTGGCTCCGCAACCGGTCGTCCGCGAGACCCTGCAGATCCTCGGTCTCTCCTGCACGGCCATCGTTCTCGTCAATCTGATCCCGTTCGTGCGGTTCGACGGGTATATCGCGCTCATGAGTGCGCTGGACGAGCCGAACCTCAGGAATCGGACGATTCGCGACGGAGCGAACTTCCTGACCCGCCTCCTCTTCGGCGGACGACGCATGAGCAAGAGCGTGAACACGTGGTGGAGCGTGCCGTTCGGCCTCGCGAGCCTCATCGCACCGATCGTGCTGGTGCTGTTCGCCGTCACACGCGCGGTCCGATCGCTGGCCGCGGGCGGACCGATTCTCGGGATGTTCGTGGTGGCGCTGGAAGCCGTCGTCGTGCTCGTCGGGATGGGGCTTTTGTGGAGGGCCCTGCACCGGGTGCTCCGGTCGGGCAGGTCGCGGCTGCGGTTCACCTCGGTCTGCGCCGCGCTGGGCGTGAGCATGGTGATCGCCGGAGCCTTGATCTCCGTTCCGATGACCGCCACATTCGGCTTCTCCACAGAAGGCGGCCGAGTGGTCCTTGTCCACGCGAATGGGCAAACGCCGGTGAAGGTACGCGACGGGACCCCTATCGTGCTCTTGAGCAGCGGCATCCTCGGGAGCCGGCCGGTCGGTGAAGGAACGGCAAGACCGCAGCGACCCGAAGCGACGAGGGTGCCGCTCGATGCTCTGGTCCCTGCAACGGCGGAGGGCGTGTCCGTCGCGGCAGTGTCCTTCGCCGAAGTGGATATATCCGACAGAAGCGGGAGTCCTCCCGAGGCCGGGCAGGCGAGGGTCGAGCTCGGCACGTCGAGTCTGTGGGAGTTCCTCTGGGTCACCGGCGTGATTCAGCCGCTGTCGGCCCACCCGAGCGAGAAGTAGGAAGAGGATCAAGATGAACGATCATGCAATCGAAGTCCGAGCACTCACGAAGCGATACGGGAAGCGGACGGCCGTCGAAGCGCTGTCTTTCGCCGTGCCGCGCGGTTCCATCGTCGGTCTGCTCGGGCCCAACGGCGCGGGCAAGTCGACGACTCTGCGCAGCATCGTGGGCCTGCTCGCGCCGACCAGCGGCGACAGCCTCATCGATGGTGCGCCGTTCACCTCACTCGACAACCCCGCATCGCACGTCGGCGTCCACATGGACGGGTTCGGGTTCGAGCTGGGTATCACCGCGAGAAGGCATCTGGAGATATCCCGAGTCGCGGCCGGCGCACCACCCGACCGGGTCGACGAGGTGCTGGAGGTGGTCGGACTCGCAGCAGATGCGCGTCGCCGCGTCAAGACCTATTCGACGGGGATGGCCCAGCGGCTCGGACTCGCTGCTGCTCTCATCGGTTCGCCCCGGACTCTCATCCTGGACGAGCCGGCGAACGGGCTGGACCCCGACGGCATCCGGTGGCTCCGGCGGTTCCTCCGCGGCTTCGCGGACAGCGGCGGCACCGTCTTGATCGCCAGTCATCAACTGCCCGAACTGCAACAGGTCGTGGATGAGGTCGTCGTCATCAAGCGGCGCGCGCTGTACGCCGGACGGCTCGGCGACCTCGTGACGAGTGACGGCGACTCGCTCGAGAGCAAGTACTTCGACCTCGTCGAAGGAGCACCCGCATGAGAAGCGCCATTCGAAGCGAAGTGCTCCGTGCCACGAGCGGACTCTCTATTCTGCCGGTGTACTTCATAGCGATCCTCATGCCTCTGTTCGTGCTCTTCTCCGACGGCTCCCGCTTCGATCTAGCCGGCCTCGATGCCGGTGCGGCGACCGTCCGGCTCCTGGAGCCGCTCGCCTGGTCTGCCGTCGCTGCGGCGTTCGTCGGGGCATACGGTGTCACCCGTGAGTACTACTACGGCTCGATGGACCGGACACTCACCGGAGTCGGCTTCCGTCGAGTGTTCACCGGGAAGCTCGTGGCCGGTGCCCTCGTCGCCGTCGCACTGTCTTCTTGCATCATGGTGCTGTGGACCGTGGGCGTTCATTTCGTCCTGATCCAAGACGGACTGGTGCTCGCGCTCACGACGGATGCCTGGCGCATGTACGCAGGCGCTCTGTTGGGGGCGGTGCTCGGCGCGCTCGTGGGAGGCGCCATCGGCTGGATCACCCGTAACTACTACGTGACTGCGGCACTCGTGCTCGCCGTTCCGATGGCGGTCGAGTTCGCGCTGCTGCGCAACGCGCCCGAGGTGGCGAGGTTCTCGCCCGGGCTGGCTCTCGCCGCGCTGAGCGTCCCCGGATACCAGGACCGACTGCTCGAGTTCGTGCCTGCCCTCGGCGTCGCGCTCGCATGGACTCTCGGCCTCGTCGCACTCGCATGGCACCGACGGCGAAGGGCGGTCGCGTGATCCGGCGGGCTCTCCGAGCACAGGCCCGCAGCTTCAGGTCTGACGTCGTCCTCCTCTGGAGCGCGGTGGCGGCGATCGTGGTGTCGCTCTCCCTTGCGACGACCATCCCGCCGGAGTTCGCGGACGCCCCTGCTGATGCTCGTGAGGCGCTCATCGCGCCCTTCGCGGCCGTGCTCGCGACCTATGGATCAGTTCTCGCAGCTGTCTACGGCTCGTTCCGATACACCGTCGACCGGCGAGATGGTGTCATCGCGCAGCGGCTGATGCTGCAGCCTCGCTGGGCGATCCTCCTCGTCCGGCTGCCCACTTCCGCCCTGGGTGGGGCGGTCGTCGCGCTCGCGGGCGTCGTCGGGGGTCACGTTGCGCTCACGATCGCCATGGGCGGCATCCCGGTGCAGTGGTCATCGGTCGGGACCGCCGTCGCGCTCGGTGCTGTCGCCGGCCTCTGGGGTCTGGGGCTGGGGATCGTCATCCAGGCCCATCTGGTGGCGCTGTTCGTCGCCTCCATGTCCATGGCGGTGGCGTTGCTGGTCGCGCCGTTCTGGAGCGTCGGCGCTGCCTACTTCCCGCTGCTCGCGATGCTCGAGGCGTTTCAGTTCGACCTCGTCACCGTGGGACTGGCACCGGAAGACGCCCTCGACACCTCCCTGGCCGTGCTGGTGGGAGCAGGGTGGGTGGTGGTGGCGCTCGCGGCCGGTGCCGTCGCGTTCCTGAAGCGCGACGTGAAGTAGCGGCTCTGAGCGAGTTCCACCCACCGCCTATCCCCGACGTAGGATTCCTGGGTGGCAACCCCCAAGATCGTCCTCTTCTATGCGTTCACGCCCCTCGCCGACCCCGACGCCGTACGCGTCTGGCAGCGCGATCTCGGCGAGGCGCTCGGGCTGCGCGGGCGACTGCTCATCTCGAAGGACGGTATCAACGGCACGCTGGGCGGCGACATCACGGTCCTCAAGAAGTGGCTCCGTTCCTTCCGCTCGTACGCGCCGTTCGCGGACGCCGACATCAAGTGGAGCGAGGGGACCGGCTTGGATGCCGAGGGCCGCAGCCTCGACTTCCCCAAGCTCAGCGTCAAGGTGCGCGACGAGATCGTGTCGTTCGGGGCTCCCGGCGAGCTGCGGGTCGACGAGCACGGCGTCGTCGGCGGAGGGACGCGTCTCACCCCCGAGGAACTGCACGGGCTGATCGAGGAGCGCGGCGACGACGTGGTGTTCTTCGACGGCCGCAATGCGCTCGAGGCGCAGATCGGGCGGTTCCGCGGC
Source organism: Microbacterium sp. NPDC055988 (assembly GCF_042269505.1). Classification (NCBI taxonomy): domain Bacteria; kingdom Bacillati; phylum Actinomycetota; class Actinomycetes; order Micrococcales; family Microbacteriaceae; genus Microbacterium; species Microbacterium sp. NPDC055988. The sequence continues at coordinate 129,783 of NZ_JBHJXY010000001.1, read as the reverse complement.
GCGGTCGTGCCCGACACCGAGACCACCCGGGATTTCGTGCAGCTCCTCGACTCCGGTGCCTACGACGACCTCAAGGGCAAGCCCGTGGTCACCTACTGCACCGGCGGGATCCGCTGCGAGGTGCTGTCGAGCCTGATGACGGCGCGCGGCTTCGGCGAGGTCTACCAGCTCGAGGGCGGCATCGTCCGCTACGGCGAGAAGTACGGCGACGACGGCCTCTGGGACGGCTCGCTCTATGTGTTCGACGGCCGTGGCTCGGTCGACTTCTCGGACCACGCCCGCGTCATCGGCGAATGCGTCGGGTGCGGGGCGCCCACCAAGCGCACCGCCAACTGCCCCGACCTCGCGTGCCGCTCGCAGTTCGTGGTGTGCGAAGCCTGCGTCGCTGTGCCCTGCTCGGCGCACGCCGCCTGAACGGCACCCTCCAGCCCCCGCCTCGCGGTGCCCCGCCGTCAGACCGCGGCACCCGGCTCGGCGGCCCGTGGCGCGTACAGCGAGCGCGGCAGCAGGGCGGCGCGCACTCGGGTCGGTCGGTCGACGCTGGCGCGCAACTGCCCCAGGACCAGGCGCAGCGGCTCGGAGAGGTCAGTCGATGCCTCACCGGAGCGGGCGTAGTTGGACTGCTCGACGGCATCCGTGAGTCGCCGCATCGCCGCCGCGTCGACGTGACGCTCCCGCACGAGCCCCGCCGCACGCACGCGCGGTGTCTCGGCGTCGGACACGTCCAGCTGCAGGTCGATCAGGGTGTCGCGGAGCTCGGCCCAGGCCGCCGCGGGATCCCCGTCGCGTGCGCGGTTCAGGCGACCGCGGCGCTCGACGACGCGGATGAGCCCCGGCAGCAGGAGCAGTACGACGACTCCGAGTGCCGTGAGCAGGATCGGGGTTGTATCCAGGCTGCGCTGTGCACTGCCGTCTGCGGAGTCCCCACCGGCATCCTCGCGGTCCACTTCCGGCCCCGAGGTCTCCTCGCTCTGCGGGGCCGTGGTGGGCACGGGGACGGAAGGATCTCCGGGCCCGCCGCCCTGTGTCACTCCTGCACGGAACGCGGTCGGCACGCCCAGGGAGGCGGTCGGCTCGAACGGAACCCAGCCGACTCCGGGGAAGCGCACCTCCGGCCAGGAGTGCAGCTGATCGCTGGTCACCGAGAAGACCGACTCCGTGCCGCGCTTCTCGTCGGTGAGCGACCCCGGCAGGTAGCCGACGACGATGCGCACCTGCATCCCCAGGCTCTCGGCCATCAGCGCGAATGCTCCGGCGAAGTGCACGCAGTAACCCTGGCGCGCTTCGAGGAACTGCGCCACGGCCTCGGCACCGGTGCCGTCGAAGCCCTCCTGCACCGGCGTCTCGAGCGAGTAGGCGAACTGCGAGCGGAACCAGTTCTGCAGGGCCACGAGTCGGTCGTAGTCGGTGCTCGCGGCCGCGGTCACGTCGGTGGCCGTCTCGGCGATGATGCCCGGCAGTTCCACGGGTTCGGCGTCGGCGTCGACGACCGGTGCAGCCGCGTCGATCGCGCGGATCTGCTCGAGCGTCGGGTTCAGCCGGGACGAGGTGACGGTGTAGTCGTTGCCGACGGCGTCCGCGCTGCGGGAGAAGAGCGTGCGGTTGTCGGGGGAGACCCGCCACGAGCCGCTGAGACCTTGCACGTCCGTGGCGGGGTACGGCACCGGAAGCCACGAGCTCGACATCCGCAGCACCCGGATGGAGGTGTTCTCCTCCTCCGTCGCGATCTCCTCGCTCCACTCGGGGGCGCCGAAGCCGTCGTCCTGCGACTGCAGGTCGCCCCGGTCCGGCTGCCAGACACGTCCGTCGAATCGCGAGAGCGTCGTCAGTCGGAGATAGGGCGCCGCATCCCCGTCCGCCGCCACGGTCAGCACCTCGACCGGGTTCGGCTGACGCAGATCGTCGCCGAGCCGCAGCGACGCATCGACCGTGACGCCGACGCCGGTGCCGGCCATGCTCGTGGCGACGGGCAGCGCGGGGGCGATGGCGACGGTCGTGACGAGCGCGGCGGCTCCGATCGCAACGGCGAGCGAGGTCGACGATCGGCGAGGCGATTCTGGATGCCGGCGCGCGGTGTACCGGAAGAGGAGCAGGGCCATCACGCCGTAGAGCACGAACCAGACCACGTTGGTGTCACCGAGGGTGATGATCATCGGCACCGCGCCGATGGCTCCGGTCAGCAGCGCCGCCAGCACGGCCGACCGGTGCGCCACGAGGTGATCGACGAGGATCGCGACGATCGCGAAGCCCGCGCCCATCGTGGCGGCGAGCCCGGGCGAAGCATCCAGCGGTGCGGAACCGAACGCCACCTCCTCGAAGGCGGCGGCTCCGAGAGCCCCGAACACCGCGATGGTGGTGGTCGTCGGGATCACCCCGAAGATCGCGGTGTCACCCGCGACGAGTAGCGTCACGACGCCGATGGCCACGAGGATCTGCGTGACGAGGGTGCCGGTGTCCTGCAGCCATGCCGCCCGCCGGCGCAGGAGATGACGCAGCAGCATGCCCGTTCCCGCCACGACGATGACCACGACGAGGACCGTGCCCGACCAAGTTCCCGGAGAGATGACGGACGTGTACGGCCACGTCGCGACGAGTGTCGCCACGGCCGCCAGCGCACCGGGACCCACCACGCCGGTCGGCTCCTCGCGATCGCGATGCCACCGCGGTGCCGTCGGTGCGGGGGCGGCCGCGGTCGGGGGCGACTGCTCAGCGCGGAACATCGCCGACTCCGATCCGCGCCGAGACGGCATCCTCCCACGCCTCGGCGATGTCCCCTCCGAGCTCGACCACCGTCCATCCGTGCGGGGTGGAGGCCTCGACGGCTCCGGGCAGCAGTTCGGTGCTGAACAGCATCGGAGCGGTGGCTCCCGCCGGACGCAGCAGTGCGGCATCCTCCTCGTCGAGGCGCCCGGTGATGTAGACCAGCGGGCCCGGAGGCGTTCCGCCGATGAGCGACGCGAGATCCCGGCTCTCACCGCGGGGTGTCACGATCGCCAGCGCCACGAGCAGCCCGTCGCGATCGTCTTCGTGCCCGCGCAGCGCGCCGAGCAGGGTCCCCGCGCCGTCGATCACGTCGACGCTGTACCCCTCGCCCGCGAGGTGGATGGCGGAGGATGCGCACAGGGACACGGCGGCTTCGAAGGCGGGATCGGCGTCGACGCCCGGCGCGTCCCAGTGGTGGCTGCTGCGGTCGAGCACGACGACCGCGTCGGGGCTCGATTCCTCCTCCTCCTGCCGCACCATGAGCTGTCCGCGGTGCGCGGTCGCCCGCCAGTGGATGCGACGCATCGAGTCGCCGGGGATGTAACCCCGCGGCGACAGGTTGTCGCTGCCCTGCCCGAGCCTCGTCGAGGAGGTGTGCGCGGTTCCGCCGGCGGCCCCGACCCGCACCGCGAGAGGCGCGAGGGCGAAGACCTCGGGCACGACGGTGATGCTGCGGGTGTCGCCGAACGACTGTTCGCGCTGGGCCAGCCCGAACGGATCCACCGTGCGCAGCATGAGTGGTCCCAGCGGCCAGACACCGCGGCGGACCCCGGTGATCAGGTAACTGAGCTGGCCCGTCTCGGCAGGGTACTCGCCGCCGGAGTCGCCGGTGACGGCGTCGGGCAGCACGTCGTGCCACAGCCCTCGCGGCACGCGGATAGCGCGCAAGGTGAAGCGCACCGTGACCCGCGAGGTCTCCGACACGGTCAGCAGGTCGGTGGAGATCTGACGCGTGACCGTCCCGGACCGGCGGGGGAGGCGGACGCCGAGGAGCGAGAAGAGGGTGAGGGTGGCGAGCAGCACGCCGATGTAGAGCAGGATGCGGGCGCCGAGCACATTGGCGGCGATCATGCAGCACAGCGCGGCGATGAGCGCACCGGCGCCGCGGCTGGTGAGGGATCGGCGTCGTCGCATGAGGGTCTCGGTCAGGAACGGGTCGCGACGGGCACGCGCACGCGTTCGACGATCTGGCTCAGCGCGGCCTCGACGGGCTGCGCTCCCGCACGGTGGGTCCCGCGCGCGGGAAGCAGGCGGTGCGCCAGCACGGGGATCAGCAGCGCGGTGATGTCGTCGGGGATGACGAAGTCGCGTCCGTCGAGGGCGGCCCACACCTTCGCCGCCCGGATCAGCTGCAGCGTCGCTCGGGGGCTCGCCCCGAGGTGGAGGTTCGGGTCGGACCGGGTCGACTGTGCCAGGGCGACCGTGTACTCCTCCAACGCGGGAGCCACGTGCACGGAGCGCGCCCACGCGATGAGCTGCGAGATCGATGTCGCATCGGCGACGGGTGTCACCGCGGCGAGCGGGCTCACGACATCGCGCTGGCGGAGCATGAGAGCTTCGGCTGCGGCATCCGGGTAGCCCATCGAGATGCGCATCATGAAGCGGTCGCGCTGCGCTTCGGGCAGGGCGTACGTGCCCTCCATCTCGAGCGGGTTCTGGGTCGCGACGACCAGGAACGGCTTCGGCAGCAGATGCGTCGCACCGTCGACCGTCACCTGGCCCTCCTCCATCGCCTCGAGCAGCGCGGACTGCGTCTTGGGCGAGGAGCGGTTGATCTCGTCGGCGATCACGATGTGGGCGAACACCGCACCGCGCTTGAACTCGAACTCCCGATCGACCGGGTTGTACACCGAGACGCCGGTGACATCGCCGGGAAGCAGGTCGGGGGTGAACTGGATGCGGCGCACCGTCGCGTCCACGCTCGCGGCGAGTGCGCGGGCGAGCATCGTCTTGCCGACCCCGGGGACGTCTTCGATGAGCAGGTGCCCCTCGGCGAGGAGGCAGACGAGAGCGCTGCGCACGGCGTCCGGCTTGCCGTCGATGACCTGGCCGATGGAGCCGAGGATCGCGGAGGTCTGCGCGGCGAACCGCTCGGCGTCGATCATCACCGGGACCAGGGGGGCGTTCTCGGGCATGCGTTCCCTCTCACATCGGCGCTGCGGTGCGCGTTACTCGATCGTAACCCTGTGGCGGGGGTATCGCTCTGGCAGTTCCTCGCGCTGAGGTCGGGCGTCGCAGGAGGCGAGGGCCGTAACAGTAAAGTACGGCCCCCAGAACCACAGCTGGTTCTGGGGGCCGTACTCGCGTTTGCCTCTTATTTCCGAGATCTGGTCTTGTCCCCGGCGTGCTTCTTATGGGATCGACGGGTGAACGAGAAGAACACCACCAAGAAGAGCATCGCCGACATCATTGCCCAAAGCATGCGGCGAATCTAACACTTCACGCTTGTGGGGATGAACGATGGCACGTCCAGTTTGAGGCAGCGTCCTTCTCCGGAGGCATTTCCAGCCACAGTGGCGATTGCCGCGACGGCACCCGCGCCCACGGTATAGAGAACGGCGGTGACCGCGACGCCTCCAGGCAGCGCGGCAATCGCCGCGCCGGCAGCGAGGATGAATCCGACCACGGCGCCGGTGTCGCGCATGCTCCGTGTCTCGGACTTGTTGTAGTAGATCGAGAAGTAGTAGCCATGGCCAACGACGCTGGGGTCGGCAGTGACCGGGAAGACGGTGTTCTCATCAGGCTCGATGCTCTGCTTCAGTTGATTTCCCTCGAGCTGGAAGGACGTCTCGACTCTTCGGCCGTTCGCATCGATTGCCCAGGGTGCATCGATCGTCGCGAGAACGAAGTCACCGTCGATGCCGTCCTCTCTCAGCCCTTCGAGAAGAGCAGTCCCGGGGACGATGTCGTACCCGCCGTCGGCCCGCTTTGCGGCGGTCCAGCCTTCGGGAATCTCGGTCGAGTAGCTCGAGGTCAGAGAGGCATCCGGGTCCGTGAAGACAGTCAGGAGTCGAACGCTATTGTCTGTGAGAACCTGTGCGGTGGTGGCCGCGCCCGCAGAGTTTTCGTCGTCCTGGGCAGTGATCACGAGGGAGACCCCGGAGTCAAGATCGTATGAGATGCTGGCGCCCTGCTCGCTGTTGTCGGCCCCGATCGAACCTTCACCTGTGGCTAGATCAATCGAGGCTGACTCATGTGGTTCATTGATGACCTGACTGCTAAGCGGTGCCTCGTCGATAGCATCCGCAACGGGGTCGTTTTCCTGTGCGCTGGCTGCAGTGACGCTCGACGCGATGAGTGCTCCCGAGACCAGAGCGGCGGTGAATGAGGCAATCAGCCGAGCCTTGCTGCTGGCGTCGCGCGTGGTGATGGACGAATATCTCATGGGCTTCTTCCTTCTCTTTCCTATAGCACTCGCTGTCTGAGAGTGTCACGTTACCTTTTAGATCTCGATATGTCTGTCCTCCGAATGGCTGACTCGCCGGATAGGGGCGACCGGAGTATCATCGGCGCCCCGTCATGGTTCTGCCCTCCGCGGAGGAGCCGAGTCGTGGGCCTGTGGATGTAGACGGCGGTTGCGTTGACGGTCGGTCGACGCTGGCTCGTTGGCACCCGCCGGACGCGACCCAGCTCGGATCGACGCGCTTCATCGCGCCTCCGCCTCATGCGAGCGCAGGGTGCCGCGGAAAACGCCGTGACTAGAGCGGGAGACTGATGGCATCCGTGATCTGCTCAGTCCGCCAAAGAGCGGGGGAGTGTCGTCGAGCCCGTCGTCGCCGGGTTAGGATGGTTGACGGCTCTCCGCGTGGCGGCATCCAGGCCAATTCCCCCAGGGCGGAAACGCAGCAAGGGTAACCGGGCTCTGCTGGGTGCGCGGAGGGTCACTTTCTTTTTCTGCGCTGCTCCGCCCCGACGCTCAGTCGCCTCCGGGCTGCACCTGCGACAATCATCCGGTGACCGTCTCCCAGCCGCCGAAGGCACAGCATCCGCTCGGCCGATTCGCCTCGCCGGTGCTCCTGCTCGTCGCGATGTGGGTCGTGCAGTTCGCCGATGCGATCCTCCCCGGCTCGTTCACCGGCTTCGGGTTGCGGTCATGGGACATCTCGGGTCTCGGCGGCATCGTGCTCGGTCCGCTCCTGCATGCGAACTGGCAGCATCTCATCGCGAACTCGGTGCCGTTCCTCGTGCTCGGCTGCCTCGTCGCGGTCGAGGGCACACGCCGGTTCTGGGCCGTCACGGCCATCGTCGCCATCGTCGGCGGCATCGGCACCTGGGTGTTCAACGCTCCGGGAACCCTGACCGTCGGCGCCTCCGGACTCGTGTTCGGCTACTTCGGGTACGTCGTGATGCGGGTGTTCGCGCCGGGCCGGGTCGCCCACCGGATCCTCTACGCCGTCATCGCGCTGATCGTGCTCGCCCTGTACGGCGCCACCATGCTGGCCGGAGTGTTCGGCGTCGCCGACGGCATCTCCTGGCAGGGGCATCTCTTCGGTGCGATCGGCGGCGCAATCGCTGCACTGATCGGCCGCCGCCCGCGAACAGAGCGCGGAGCCCTCGCGGCATGAGCCCACGACGCGCGGCGTCGCCGGCGAAGCGCAGGCGGGCGACGACGAAGCCGAGATCGAAGCGGAAGAGCACGGCGCGGCGGCGCAAGCCCGGCACGCGACGGCAGGCGGCGATCCGGCTCCGCCGCCGCAAGATCCTGCAGCGGGTACTTGTGTCGACCACGGCCGTCCTGGTACTCGGCGGGCTGCTGGCCCTCATCCCGCTCGGCCTCGCGCGCGACCCGGCGCCGATCTGCATCGACGAGCCGCGCACGTTCCCTGCGGCGGGTATCGAGGGATGGAGCGGGGAGCAGCTCGAGAACGCGGCGACGATCGTCCGCACCGCGGCCGGGCTCGGCTTCGATCGCGACGGACAGATCCTCGGGGTGATGACGGCGATGGGCGAGAGCAGCCTCCACAACATCGACTACGGCGACTGGGAGACGCGCGGGTTCACCAACCCCGACGGCTCGCGCACGACGAGCATCGGACTGTTCCAGCAGCAGGACTGGTGGGGGAGTGCCGAGCAGCGGATGGATCCCGCGACCGCCGCGACCCTGTTCTTCGACCGCCTCGGCCGGCTTCCCGGCTGGCAGGCCATGGTGCCGTCGCACGCGATCCACCGTGTGCAGATCAACATGGATCGCGACTACTACTCGCAGTTCCAGGGGGATGCCACGGCCGTCGTCGACGCACTGTCGGGGCCGTGCGAGTGAAGTCGAAGCAATAGTCCCGGTACGACGCCGGGCGGGTTCACGGATGCCGCGCCTAAGCTGAAGCCGTGGCGCAGAGCATCTACATCACCTCGGCCGAAGGCCATACCGGAAAGTCGACGATCGCCCTCGGGGCGCTCGACGCTCTGATGCGCGTATCGCCGCGGGTGGGGGTATTCCGCCCGATCGCACGTTCGGTCACCGAACGTGACGACATCCTCGAGCTGATGCTCGCGCACGACGGCGTGCAGCTCGACTACGAGGACTGCATCGGCGTCACCTACGACGATGTGCGCAGCGATCCGGAAGCGGCGCTGTCGACGATCGTCGCGCGGTTCAAGGCCGTCGAGGCGCAGTGCGACTCCGTGGTCATCATCGGCAGCGATTACACGGATGTCGCCAGCCCCGCAGAACTCGGGTTCAACGCGCGGATCGCCGCCAACCTCGGCGCCCCGGTGCTGCTCGTCCTCAGCGGTCGCGATCAGCAGCGTCAGGCCGAGCAGCTCGGCACCACGACGGCGCGCGCCGCTGCCGCCGTCGGACAGATCGCGGAACTGGCGCTGTCCGAGCTCACGGCAGAGCGTGCCGAGCTGTTCGCGGTCGCCGTGAACCGGGCCGATCCCGACGCACTCGAGGCCGTGATCGATGCCGTGCGCGCCGTGCTGCACGACGACCGGACACCGGTGTGGGCGATCCCGGAGGACCGCGCCCTCGTCGCCCCCTCGATCCGCGGCATCCTCTCGGCCGTCGACGGGGAGCTGCTCAAGGGCGACGACGACCGCTTGGCGGCCGAGGCGCTGACGATCGTGGTCGCGGGGATGTCGATGGTCAACGTGCTGCCGCGGCTCACCGAAGAGGCGGTCGTGGTGATCCCGGCCGACCGCACCGAAGTTCTCCTCGCCGCGCTGCTGGCGGACTCGTCCGGCACGTTCCCGCGCATCGCCGGCATCATCCTGAACGGCCCCTTCCCGCTGCCGGAGCCGATCCTCCAGCTGCTCGACGGATTCGCGTCGACGGTTCCGATCATCACCACCGACCTGGGCACGTACGACACCGCGGTGCGGGTGATGGGAGCCCGCGGCCGGATCTCCGCCGATTCCCGCAGCCGGTACGACCGTGCGCTCGGCCTGTTCCAGGCGCACGTGGACATCGCCGAGCTGACCGAGCAGCTCGGGCTCGCCGAGTCGCGGGTCGTGACGCCGCTGATGTTCCAGTACGGACTCATCGAACGCGCCAGAGCCGACCGCCGACGCATCGTGTTGCCGGAGGGCGGAGACGACCGCATCCTGCGTGCCGCCGCCACTCTGCTGGCCAGAGAGGTCGCCGACCTGACGATCCTGGGCGACGAGGCATCCATCCGCGCTCGCGCCGTCGAGCTCGGCGTCGACATCGCCGCGGCCCAGGTGATCAGCCCCACCGACCCCGAGCTGGTCGAGCGCTTCGCCGCGGAATATGCGCGACTCCGCGCCCACAAGGGCATCACGCTCGCCCAGGCGGCAGACACCGTGACCGATGTGTCGTACTTCGGCACGATGATGGTGCACCTCGGCCTCGCCGACGGCATGGTCTCCGGCGCCGCGCACACGACAGCGCACACCATCCGCCCGTCGTTCGAGATCATCAAGACCAAGCCGGGGGTGAACGTCGTCTCGAGCGTGTTCCTGATGGCGCTCGCCGACCGCGTGCTCGTGTACGGCGACTGCGCCGTTATCCCCGACCCGACGAGCGAGCAGCTCGCCGACATCGCGATCTCCTCGGCGACGACGGCCCGTCAGTTCGGCATCGACCCTCGTGTCGCGATGCTGTCGTACTCGACGGGTGAGTCCGGCACCGGCGCCGACGTCGACAAGGTGCGCGCGGCGACCGCCCTCGTGCGCGAGCGGGCGCCCGAGCTGCCGGTGGAGGGCCCGATCCAGTACGACGCGGCAGCGGATGCGGCGGTCGCGAAGGCCAAGCTCCCCGATTCGGCCGTGGCCGGGCGCGCGACGGTGTTCGTGTTCCCCGACCTCAACACGGGCAACAACACCTACAAGGCGGTGCAGCGCTCGGCCGGAGCCGTCGCCATCGGACCGGTGCTGCAGGGGCTCAACAAGCCCATCAACGACCTGTCCCGCGGCGCGCTGGTCGCCGACATCGTCAACACCGTCGCGATCACCGCGATCCAGGCGCAGGGAGATTCGGCATGAGCGCGATCCTGGTCATCAACAGCGGGTCGTCGTCGCTGAAGTACAGCCTGATCGACATCGAACAGGAGAACCTGCTGGCGAGCGGACTCATCGAGCGCATCGGCCAGGACGCCAGCGCCGTCGCGCACACCGTCCGTCCCGAGACCGACGGGGCGGCCATGCCGACGATGCTCGATGCGACCTACCGCGATGAGCGCCCGATCGCCGATCACGCCGCCGCCTTCGAGATCATGCGCGAGCAGTTCGCCGCGCACGGGCCGTCGCTCGAGGAGCATCGCCCGGTCGCCGTCGGACACCGCGTGGTGCACGGCGGTGCCCGCTTCTACGCCCCGACGCTGATCGACGCCGATGTGGAGCGGCAGATCGACGAGCTCGCGGTGCTCGCGCCGCTGCACAACCCGGCGAACCTGGCCGGCATCCGCGCCGCTCGCGCTGTGTTCGATCAGGTTCCGCACGTCGCCGTGTTCGACACGGCTTTCCACCAGACGCTCCCGCCCGCCGCGTACACCTATGCGATCGATGCTGCGCTCGCCGCGGAGCACCGCGTGCGCCGCTACGGCTTCCACGGTACGAGCCACCAGTACGTGAGCGAGGCCGCGGCAGCGTTCCTCGGCCGCGACCTCGGCAGCCTCCGACAGCTCGTGTTCCACCTCGGCAACGGGGCATCCGTGGCAGCGATCGACGGTGGCCGCTCGGTCGAGACCTCGATGGGACTCACCCCGCTGGAGGGCCTGGTCATGGGCACTCGCTCGGGCGACCTCGACCCCGCGGCGCTCGTGCACCTGTCGCGTCGTGCCGGCCTCTCGATCGACGACCTCGACTCGCTGCTCAACACCCGCAGCGGTCTGGCCGGTCTCGCCGGGCGCAGCGACATGCGCGACATCCTCGCCGGGGTGGAGGCAGGGGAGGACGCGGCGATGCTGGCCTTCGACGTGTACGTGCACCGCCTGCGCGCCTACGCCGGCGCCTACATCGCCCAGCTCGGGGGAGTGGATGTCATCTCGTTCACCGCCGGCGTCGGCGAGAACGCGGCTGCCGTGCGGGCGGCCGCGATGGCGACCCTCGGATTCGCCGGTGTGGAGCTGGATGCCGCCCGCAACGAGGCCAGGGAGCGCGGCATCCGGCGCATCTCGACGAACACCTCTCCGGTGACGGTGCTCGTGGTGCCCACCGATGAGGAACTGCAGATCGCGCGCCAGACGGCCGAACTGCTCTGATCGGCCCGCCGGGGTTACCTCCCGACGCGCCACAGCATTACGCTTGCACAGTGGCACGGAGCGGTGCCGGCCCGACGATCGCCCTTCTCCTGGAGGCTCTGTGCCAGAAGCACTGCCCGACCTGTTCCACGCCGAAGGCGTACTGTTCGACCTGGACGGCGTGCTCACTCCGACCGCCGAGGTGCACATGCGGGCCTGGAAGGTCGTGTTCGACGACGTGTTCGCTCGCTGGGGCATCACGTCGCCCTACACCGACGCCGACTACTACGACTGCGTCGACGGCAAGAAGCGCTACGACGGAGTGGCCAGTCTGCTGCGCAGCCGCAATGTGGAAGTGCCGTGGGGGCAGGTCGACGACGACCCCTCGGCCGAGACCATCTGCGGGATCGGCAACCGCAAGAACGCCGCCTTCGCGCAATCGCTGCGCGGGCAGGGGATAGCACCGTACCCGGGCTCGCTCGCGCTCGTGGAGGCACTGCACGCCGCCGGCATCCCGCTCGGAGTGGTGTCGAGCTCCAAGAACGCCGAGGAGGTACTGGGCGCCGCCGGCATCCGCTCCTTCTTCCGGGTCGTCGTGGACGGTGTCGTCGCCGAGCGCGATGGTCTCGCCTCGAAGCCCGCCGCCGACATGTTCGCCGCCGGTGCCGCGGCCCTCGGAGTGGACCCGGCCCGCTCCGTCGCCGTGGAGGACGCCACCTCCGGTGCCGCGTCCGCCGCCGCAGCCGGCTATGCGTCCGTGATCGGCGTCGACCGCGGCGCCGGAGCCGACGCACTCCGAGCTGCCGGCGCGACCGTCGTCGTCGACGACCTGGCCGTGTTCGCCCCCGATTCCCGCACCGACACCCCGGAGACCGCATGATCGACCGCGACCGCTTCCCCGTCGACCCGTGGCGTCTGATCGACACGCACTACTCGGAGGAGGGCGTCGGCGAGACGCTGTTCTCCGTCGGCAACGGCTACCTGGGCCTGCGCGGCAACCACATCGAGGGTCGCGGCGCACAGGAGCACGGCACGTTCATCAACGGGCTGCACGAGACCTGGCCGATCCGCCACGCCGAGCAGGCCTACGGCTTCGCCGAGGTCGGGCAGACGATCGTGAACGCCCCTGACGCCAAGGTCATGCGCGTGTACGTCGACGACGAGCCCATCTCGCTCGACGACGCCGATGTGCGCGAGTACCGCCGTACGCTCGACCTGCGCACCGGGGTCCTCGAGCGCCACGTCGTCTGGGAGACCCCGTCGGGCAAGCGCGTCCGCATGCGCGACGAGCGCATCGTGAGCTTCGAGGAGCGGCACCTCGCGGTGCTGCGGCTCGAGGTCGTCGTCGAGAACGCCGACGCGCCGGTCACGATCAGCTGCCAGCTGCTGAACCGCCAGGACGGCGCGGGCGTGTACGCCGGCACTCCGATCGGGACCAAAGCAGCGTTCGACCCCCGCAAGGCCGAGAAGATCGCGGACCGCGTTCTGGAGCCCGCCGAGCACTGGCAGGACGGGCTGCGCTCCGCGCTGTCGTACCGGGTCGCGGACTCCGGGATGACGGTCGCCGTCGTGGCCGACCACGTGGTCGAGACCGAGAACGAGTACAACGCCCGAACGCTCGTGGAGCCCGACATCGCGAAGAACGTGTTCCGGGTGCAGGCCAAGGCCGGTGTTCCCATCACGGTCACGAAGCTGGTCAGCTACCACACCTCCCGAGGCGTACCGCCGCGCGAGCTCGTCGATCGCTGCCGTCGTTCGCTCGACCGCGCGGCTGACGAGGGCGTCGAGACCGTCTTCCAGCGTCAGCGGGCCTGGCTCGATGCCTTCTGGGAGCGCAGCGACGTGCAGATCGGCGGCCGCGACGACCTGCAGCAGGCCACCCGCTGGTGCCTGTTCCAGCTCGCCCAGGCCTCCGCCCGCGCAGACGGCGCCGGCGTTCCGGCGAAGGGCGTCTCCGGTTCCGGCTACAGCGGACACTACTTCTGGGACACCGAGATCTACGTGCTCCCGTTCCTCACCTACACGTCGCCGCGGTGGGCGTACAACGCACTGCGGGCGCGGGTGAAGATGCTCCCCGCTGCGCGTCGTCGGGCCGCGCAGCTCAACGAGGCTGGGGCGCTCTTCCCGTGGCGCACCATCAACGGCGAGGAGGCCTCCGCGTACTACGCGGCCGGCACCGCGCAGTACCACATCAACGCCGACATCAGCTTCGCGCTCGGCAAGTACGTGCGCGCGACCGGTGACGAGGAGTTCCTGCGGCGCGAGGGCGCCGACATCGCGATCGAGACCGCGCGCCTGTGGGCGACCCTCGGCTTCTGGCGTGCCTCGCGGCTGGTGGAGGAGACGGATGCCGGCGACGGGATCGAGACCTTCCATATCCACGGCGTCACGGGGCCCGACGAGTACACCACGGTCGTCAACGACAACCTGTACACGAACGTCATGGCACGCTACAACCTCCGCTATGCGGCCAAGATCGTCCGCGAGATCCGGGAGAACCACCCCGAGGACTACGTGAAGCTCGTCGATCGGACGGGGCTCGGCGTCGGCGAGGCCGAGGCGTGGGACCGCGCGGCGGAGGCGATGTACATCCCCTACAGTGAGGGCCTCGGCATCCATCCGCAGGACTCGCTGTTCCTCGAGCGCGAGGTCTGGGATCTCGCCAACACTCCCGCCGAGCAGCGACCGCTGCTGCTGCACTTCCACCCGCTGGTGATCTACCGGTTCCAGGTGCTCAAGCAGGCGGATGTCGTGCTGGCGCTGTTCCTGCAGGGCAACCACTTCTCGCCGGAGGAGAAGAAGGCCGACTTCGACTACTACGATCCGCTGACCACCGGTGACTCGACGCTCTCGGCGGTCGTGCAGTCGATCCTCGCCGCCGAGGTGGGGTACCAGGACCTCGCGCAGCGGTACTTCGAGCAGTCGCTGTTCGTCGACCTGCACGACCTGCACCACAACGCGGCCGACGGCGTGCATGTGGCCTCCGCCGGTGGAGTGTGGACGGCGCTGGTGTGCGGCTTCGGCGGCATGCGCGACTATGCCGGCGACCTGAGCTTCGACCCACGACTGCCGGTCGACTGGCCGTCGTTGTCCTTCCCGCTGCAGTGGCAGGGATCCACGCTGCACGTGAAGGTCACCAAGGACGAGCTGCGCGTACAGGTGCGCAGCGGCCCTCCGGTGCCTTTCAGCGTGCGGGACACCGCGTACTTCGCGACGGTCGAGGATGAGGTCGTCGTGCCGCTGGCGGATCAGGGTCCGCTGATCCCCGGGCGTCCGACGCTGCGGCAGTTCGCCGATGCCCGCCGCGAGGACGGCACGCGGATGTCGGCATCCGTCCCGGTGATCACCACGGCCATTCCGGTGATCGAGTCGATCGACTGACGGGTCGGGATGCCGGGGAGCCGCCGACCCGCCGAAGGTCGGTGGCACGCCGTAGGCTGTTGAGGTGACCACAGCCCTCTACCGCCGCTACCGACCCGAGACGTTCGGCGAGATGATCGGGCAGTCCCAGGTGACCGACCCGCTCATGACGGCCTTGCGCGGCGATCGGGTCGGCCACGCGTACCTGTTCTCCGGCCCTCGCGGCTGCGGCAAGACGACCTCCGCGCGCATCCTGGCGCGCTGCCTGAACTGCGCCGAAGGGCCGACCGACGTGCCGTGCGGCGTCTGCCCGAGCTGCGTCGAGCTGTCGCGCGCCGGCGGCGGATCCCTCGATGTCGTCGAGATCGACGCCGCCAGTCACAACGGCGTCGACGACGCCCGCGACCTGCGCGAACGGGCGACCTTCGCGCCGAGCCGCGACCGGTACAAGATCTTCATCCTCGACGAGGCGCACATGGTCACCCCGCAGGGGTTCAACGCGCTGCTCAAGCTCGTCGAGGAGCCGCCGGAGCACGTCAAGTTCATCTTCGCGACAACCGAGCCCGAGAAGGTTCTCGGCACGATCCGCTCCCGCACGCACCACTACCCGTTCCGTCTCGTACCGCCGGCGGCGATGCTCGAGTACGTCGAGAAACTCTGCGCCGAAGAGGGCGTGATCGTCGAGCAGGGTGTGCTGCCGCTCGTCGTCCGCGCCGGTGGCGGTTCCCCGCGAGACACGCTCTCGCTGCTCGACCAGCTCATCGCCGGGTCCGACGCACCCGCCGGCTCCGAGACCGTGACGGTCGGCTACGCGCGTGCCGTCTCTCTGCTCGGATACACGCACGGCGCCCTCCTCGACGAGATCGTCGACGCGCTCGCCGCCGGAGACGCCGCCGCCGCGTTCCCCGCGATCGACCGCGTCGTGCAGACCGGTCAAGACCCGCGGCGCTTCGTCGACGACCTGCTCGAACGGCTGCGCGACCTAATCGTCATCGCGGCCGTCGGTGCCGGCGCTTCGGCCGTCCTGCGCGGGATCGCAGAAGACGACCTGCAGCGCATGCGCGGCCAGGCGGAGGTCTTCGGCGCCGCGCGTCTCTCTCGCACCGCCGACGTGGTGAGCGCGGCCCTCGACGACATGTCGGGGGCGACGTCTCCGCGCCTGCATCTCGAGCTCATGGTGGCGCGCGTCCTCGCCGGTGCGACGGATGCTGCCGCTGCGGCGCCGACGGCTCCCGCTGCCGAGCGGACAGCGGCGCCCGCGCGGCCCGTCGCGCCCTCGGCACCTGCAGCCGCTGCCTCGGCCCCGGTCCCCGCCACCTCGGCCTCGGCCCCCGCCGCGGCCTCATCGGTGTCGGACGCGCCAGCCGCGGCCCCGGCCGCCGCCGCCTCACCCGCGTCGCCGGCGGCTGCTGCGGCGTCTCCCACTCCGACGGACCAGACCCCGACCGCCGAGACCGAAACGCCCGCTCCGCAGGCGACCGCGCCGGCGGCCTCCGAGCCCGCCGCCCCGCGAGGGCCGGTGACGTTCGACGCCATCCGTGCTTCGTGGCCCGCTGTCCTCACCCGGCTCGAGGGCATCAGCCGCACGTCCTGGCTGCTGGCCACTGCGGTGCAGCCGCTGGCGTACGTCGCCGACACCGAGGTGCTGACACTCGGCTTCACGAGCCAGCATGACGTCGCGAAGTTCAAGGGCACCACTCCGGGTTCCGGGCCTTCGGATCACCTGCGTTCCGCGATAGAGCATGAGCTCGGAGTGCGGGTGAAGTACCTTCCCGCGCCGATGCCCGCCGGTGGTGCTCCGCGCCAGTCCGCGGCATCCGGTCCCTCGGCGCCCGCCGATTCCGCTGCCGCATCGGAGCCTGCGTCAGCGGGTTCTCCCCGCTCGCAGGTCCGTGGCGCCTCGGCCTCCGCCGTGACGGAGTGGGCGGTCGCACCGATCCCCACCGCGCAGGAACAACCGGCGAGTGCTCCGCCCGTGTCGGCTTCGCCGCTGCCCGTCGACGACGAGCCCGAAGAGGTCGAGGCGGCGGCATCCGCCCCCATCCCGCCGTCCGACGGTGCGATCGATCGCGATGAGCCTCCGCTTCCGGGCGACGATGAGGCTCCGGCCTTCGATGACGAGCCGCCCTACGATCCTTCGTACGAGCCGCCGGTCTCACGGCAGTCTTCCCCGCAGCAGTCTGCGCCGCAGCGAACCGCTCCGCAGGCGCCGCAGCCACCTGCCCCGCAGATGCAGCGTGCGGCAGCCCCGCCGGTCGTCATCGAGCGCGCCCCCTCGGTCGGGGGAGTGCAGCGCTATGGTGAGGCCGTGATCCGCCAGGTGCTCGGCGCGACGTTCCTGCGCGAAGAGCCCTACGAGCCCCCGACGAGGTTCAACTGATGTATGACGGTATCGTTCAGGAGCTGATCGACGAGTTCGGTCGGCTCCCCGGCATCGGCCCGAAGTCCGCCCAGCGGATCGCGTTCCACATCCTGCAGACACCGACGTTCGACGTCGCGCGTCTCGCCGAACTCCTCAGCGAGATCCGCACCCGGGTGCGGTTCTGCGAGATCTGCGGCAACGTCGCCGAGCAGGAGCGGTGTGCCATCTGCCGCGACCCGCGCCGCATCCAGACGCTGATCTGCGTGGTCGAAGACGCCAAAGACGTCGCGGCCATCGAGCGCACGCGCGAGTTCCGTGGGCTGTACCACGTGCTCGGCGGGGCCATCAGCCCCATCGCCGGCGTCGGGCCCGACGACCTCCGGATCGCGCAGCTCATGACGCGTCTCGCCGACGGCACGGTGCAGGAGGTCATCCTCGCCACCAACCCCAACCTCGAAGGGGAGGCGACCGCGAGCTACTTGAGCCGGCTGCTCACGACGATGCAGATCACGGTGTCTCGGCTCGCCTCCGGGCTGCCCGTCGGCGGCGACCTCGAATACGCCGATGAGGTCACCCTCGGTCGTGCCTTCGAGGGCCGGCGCATCCTGTGACCCCGAACGCGGGTTTCTCGCGTCGAGGCTGGCTTCTCTTCGGCGCCATGGCGCTGCTGTGGGGTGTGCCGTACCTGTTCATCAGCGTCGCGGTCGAGTCGTTCTCCCCGCCCGCGATCGTCGCCGGGCGCACTCTCATCGCCGCCCTGCTGCTCCTGCCGTTCGCCATCCGCAGCGGAGCACTCCGGGCGGCACTGAAGCACTGGCCGTGGGTGTTGGCCTTCGGAGCGGTCGAGATGGCCGGCCCCTTCCTGCTGCTCGGGCACGCCGAGATGACGCTGCCGTCCGGCATGACCGGCCTGCTGGTGGCGACCGTTCCGCTCTTCGCCGCGCTGATCGCGCTCGGCGGCGGCGACCGCGGAGTGCTGCGGCCCGCCCGCGGGATCGGACTTCTCGTCGGCTTCCTCGGTGTCGCGATCGTGGTCGCCGGTCCCGGGCTCTTCGGCGGCGAGGTCAGTCTGCTGGCCGCGGGGGAGGTGCTGCTGGTGGCCGTGCTCTACGCGATCGCGCCGTTCATCGTCGCGCGCAAGTTGCACGACGTCCCGTCGCTGGGCACCATCACCCTGTCGCTGCTGATGATCGGTGTCTTCTACCTCCCGATCGGTCTTCTCACGCAGCACGAGGTCCCCACGCTGCCTTCGATCGCCGCGCTCCTCGCGCTCGCCGTGATCTGCACCGCGGTGGCGTTCCTCGCGTTCTTCGCCCTGATCCGCGAGGTGGGCCCGGTGCGCGCCCCGCTGTTCACCTATGTGAATCCGGTGGTCGCGATCGTCCTCGGCGCGATCGTCCTCGCCGAGCCGCTGACGCCCGGACTGCTGCTCGGTTTCCCGCTGATCATCATCGGCTGCTGGTTCGCCGCCACGGGTGGTCGCCTGCGTCCGGCATCTCCCACCGCGCTCCCTCCCACCCTCTGACCCGCGCTCCGCACGCCGCACTCCGCGCTCGCATCGCCGAGTGCACGGCTTGTCGCCGAGCGCACGGCCTGTCGACGCGAACTTCCCGTGCACTCGGCAGTTTCCCGTGCACTCGGCGCCCCGGGGAGATGCGCGGGGGCCCCGGGAGATGCGCGGGGATGACACATGCACAACGGGGCATACGCGCCGATCGTAGAATGAGCGTGGGCGGATCCGCCCGACATCCCAGGGAGTGATCGTGGCCCTCATCGTGCAGAAGTACGGCGGCTCGTCCGTCGCCGACGCAGAGAGCATCAAGCGCGTCGCCAAGCGCATCGTCGACACCCGACGCGCCGGGCACGACGTCGTCGTCGCCGTGAGCGCGATGGGCGACACCACCGATGAGCTGCTAGAACTCGCGAACGAGGTCGCCCCGATCCCGGCGCCGCGAGAGCTCGACATGCTCCTCTCCAGCGGAGAGCGCATCTCGATGGCGCTGCTGGCGATGGCGATCCACTCCATGGGCTTCGAGGCGCGGTCGTTCACAGGCAGCCAGGCGGGCATGATCACAGACTCGCAGCACGGCGCCGCCCGCATCGTCGACGTGACCCCGGTGCGCCTGCGCGAAGCGCTCGACGAGGGCGCGATCGTGATCGTCGCCGGATTCCAGGGCTTCAACCGCGACACCCGCGACATCACCACGCTCGGTCGCGGCGGCTCGGACACCACCGCCGTCGCCCTCGCCGCCGCTCTCGACGCCGACGTGTGCGAGATCTACAGCGACGTGGACGGCATCTTCACCGCGGATCCGCGCGTGATCCCGAAGGCGCAGAAGCTCGATCACGTCTCCAGTGAGGAGATGCTCGAGCTCGCTGCCAACGGCGCCAAGGTGCTCTACATCCGCGCCGTCGAGTACGCACGACGTCACGGCGTCCTCATTCACGCTCGGTCGACGTTCTCGTCGGCCGAGGGCACGTACGTTCTGGGCGAGGGCATGAAGAACCCTCGCGAAGCCGAGGGAGCAGTCATGGAAGAACCGATCGTCGCCGGGGTCGCCACCGACTTCAGCCAGGCCAAGATCACGGTGGCGGGCGTGCCCGACGTCCCGGGCAAGGCCGCCGAGATCTTCAAGATCGTCGCGAAGTCCGGCGCGAACGTCGACATGATCGTGCAGAACGTGTCGGCCACCGGGCGTACAGACATCTCGTTCACCGTCCCCAAGGCGGATGCCGCCGCCGCGCTCAAGGCGCTGGCGGGCGACCAGGCCGAGGTCGGCTTCCAGAACCTGATCCACGACGACCAGATCGGCAAGCTCTCGGTGGTCGGTGCGGGGATGCGCACGCACTCCGGTGTCTCCGCGACCCTGTTCGAGGCGCTCTCGGCCGGCGGGATCAACATTGAGATGATCTCGACGTCCGAGATCCGCATCTCCGTGGTCCTGCGCGACACCGACCTGACCGAGGCGGCCCGCACCGTACACACCGCCTACGGGCTCGACGGGGAGTCGGAAGCCACGGTCCACGCCGGCACCGGGCGCTGATCTCTGGCGGTTGCCCGACGATTGACCGAGAGATGGACGATTCGCGGAGGGGTTCCACGAATTCGTCGGCGAATCGTCACCCGCACCGTGAATCGTCCGCATCATCTCGGACCACGGTAGACTCACCGAAACCCTGACACCGGCGCCAGGCGCAGCATCCGCATCCCGACGCCGCGCCCGAAGCCTCGTACGCAGCACCGCACGACGCCAAGGAACATCATGACCCGCATCTCCGAATCAGGACTCTCCGTAGCCATCGTCGGCGCCACCGGCCAGGTAGGCACCGTGATGCGCGAGATTCTCGCCGAGCGCTCGTTCCCGATCCGCGATCTGCGCCTGTTCTCCTCCGCGCGTTCCGCGGGCACGGCGATCGAGTTCGGCGGCGCCACGGTCATCGTCGAAGACGTCGAGACGGCGGATGCCGCGGGCATCGACATCGCCCTGTTCTCCGCCGGCGCCACGGCGAGCCGCGCCTACGCTCCGCGTTTCGCTGCGGCCGGCGCCGTGGTCGTCGACAACTCCAGCGCCTGGCGCATGGACCCCGAGGTTCCGCTCGTCGTCAGCGAAGTGAATCCGCACGCGATCGATGAGCGCCCGAAGGGCATCATCGCGAACCCGAACTGCACCACCATGGCCGCGATGCCGGTGCTGAAGGCGCTGGATGCCGAGGCCGGCCTCGAGCGTCTGATCGTCTCCACCTACCAGGCCGTCTCCGGCTCCGGTCTCGCCGGTGCGCAGGAGCTGCTCGGCCAGGTCGAGGGCGTGCTCGCCCAGGGCGACACCCTGCGCCTCGTGCACGACGGCTCGGCGGTCGACTTCCCCGAGCCCGAGAAGTACGTCGCGCCGATCGCGTTCGACGTGATCCCGTTCGCCGGAAACCTCGTCGACGACGGCGACAACGAGACCGACGAAGAGAAGAAGCTCCGCAACGAGAGCCGCAAGATCCTCGAGATCCCCGGCCTCCGTGTCGCGGGCACCTGCGTGCGCGTCCCGGTCTTCACCGGTCACTCGCTGTCGATCAACGTCGAGTTCGCCCGTGACATCACGCCCGAGCGTGCCCGCGAGGTTCTGAGTGCGGCGCCCGGCGTCGTGCTCGACGAGGTGCCGACGCCGCTGCAGGCGGCGGGCAAGGACCCGAGCTTCGTCGGACGGATCCGTGCCGATCAGTCTGCTCCCGAGGGCAAGGGGCTCGTCCTCTTCATCAGCAACGACAACCTGCGCAAGGGGGCTGCGCTGAACGCCGTGCAGATCGCCGAGGTCCTCGCGGAGCGTCTGGTCATAGCCTGACGGTATCCCCGCCATGTGGAACCGCTCTGGCAGGGGCGGTCCACATGGTCTGCGAGCGCGTGCCCGCCACCTAGACTGGTTCGGTGACAGAAAACGTCGATGTCGTCCTGATCGGCGGTGGCATCATGAGCGCCACCCTGGGTACTCTCCTGCACGAGCTGCAGCCGGAGTGGAAGATCGTCGCCTTCGAGCGACTCTCGGATGTGGCTCAGGAGAGCTCGAACCCGTGGAACAACGCCGGCACGGGGCACGCCGCCCTGTGCGAGCTGAACTACATGCCGCAGCAGGGTGGTGCTCCGCTCGACCCCGCCAAGGCCGTGTCGATCAATGAGCAGTTCCAGCAGAGCCGCCAGTTCTGGTCGTCGCTGGTCGAGAAGGGCGTGCTCGACGCGCCGTCGACCTTCATCAACGCGACTCCGCACATGACGTTCGTCCGCGGTGAGAAAGATGTCGCGTACCTCAAGGCCCGCTACGAGGTGCTCAAGGAGCAGCCGCTGTTCGCCGGCATCGAGTACAGCGAGGACTCCCGCGTCATCAACAAGTGGGCGCCGCTACTGATGCAGCAGCGTCGCAAGGGTGAGCCGTTCGCCGCGACGCGCGTGCCGGCCGGCACCGACGTCGACTTCGGAGCCCTGACGCATCAGCTCTTCGACCACCTGACCGAGTCGGGTGTCACGCTGCGCACGAACCACGAGGTGCGCAGCCTCAAGAAGCAGAAGGACGGCGGCTGGCTGGTCAAGTACCGCACCACCATCGGTCGCACCCCGAACGAGGTCAAGGCGCGCTTCGTGTTCGTCGGTGCGGGCGGCTGGGCGCTCAAGCTGCTGCAGAATTCTGGCATTCCCGAGATCAAGGGCTACGGCGTCTTCCCGATCGGCGGCCAGTTCCTCAAGACCACGAACCCGAAGGTCGTCGCCCAGCACAAGGCGAAGGTGTACTCGCAGGCATCCGTCGGTGCTCCGCCGATGTCGGTACCGCACCTCGACACCCGCGTCGTCGGCGGCGAGTCCTCGCTCATGTTCGGGCCCTTCGCGACATTCAGCCCGAAGTTCCTCAAGAACGGATCGATGCTCGACATCGTCTCGCAGGTGCGCACGCACAACCTGCTGCCGATGCTGCAGGTGGCCGTGAAGAACCCCGACCTGATCACGTACCTGGTGGGCGAGCTGCTGAAGAACCACGCCAAGAAGGTCGACAGCCTGCGCACCTTCATGCCGACCGCCAAGGACGAGGACTGGACTCTCATCGACGCCGGTCAGCGCGCCCAGGTCATGAAGAAAGACCCGAAGAAGGGCGGCATCCTGCAGTTCGGCACGGAGGTCGTCTCATCCGCAGATGGCTCGATCGCCGGCCTCCTGGGTGCCTCGCCGGGCGCATCGACCGCCGTTCCGATCATGCTCTCGCTGCTCAAGGCCTGCTTCCCGGAGGAATACCCGGGCTGGGAGCCTGAACTCCGCGCTCTGATCCCCACGTTCGGCGAGAAGCTGAACGCGGATGCCGCACTCGCGGAGCAGTCCACCGAGGCGACCGCCGCCACCCTCGGCATCAACGTCTGAGTCCGCACCGTGGCGAAGCTCTACTTCCGCTACGGCGCGATGAACTCGGGCAAGTCGACCTCTCTGCTGCAGGCTGCGTACAACTACGAGGAGCGCGGCCAGCACGTGCTGCTCGCGAAGCCCGCGATCGACACCAAGGGGGCATCCGAGATCGAGAGCCGGCTCGGTGTCACCCGTCAGGTCGACTTCCTGATCGGCCCCGACGACGACGCGCGAGCGCTCTTCGCGGAGCACCGCGCGCGCATGCAGCATGCATCCGACGACGAGCTGCTCCCCGCGGGGCCCACCGATGTCGCGTGTCTCCTCATCGACGAGGCGCAGTTCCTCACGCCGGTTCAGGTAGACGATCTCTTTCGAATCGCGGTGGAGGACGGGATCCCGGTCATGGCGTACGGCATCCGCAACGACTTCCTCACCCATGCCTTTCCCGGGTCTGCGCGCCTGCTCGCGATCTCGCACTCGCTGGAGGAGCTCAAGACGATCTGCCGGTGTGGGCGGAAGGCCGTGTTCAACGGCCGCGTCGTCGGCGGGCGTTTCGTGTTCGACGGCGACCAGGTCGCCATCGACGAGGGCGCCATCGGATCCCCCTCGCCGGAACTGACGACCTACGAGTCCCTGTGCGGCACCTGCTATCTCGAGGAGTCCGGCGGCCGGCTGGGCTGAGTCCGCGTGCCCCTCTCCCGAGCGAGCCGCGCACTCGATTCCCGTCGAGCCACCCCCTTTCGCCCGACTGGCCCCGTTTCGGACGCGCGCAAGGGGCTGGCTCGCACAGAAAAGGGCGGCTCGGCGGCGCAGGGCTCGGCGGCGCAGGCTCGGCGGGACGCTCCGCATCCCCGAGCCCGTTTGCGTGGTCGGACCACACGCGCTAACCTGTGGTCAGACCACAGGAGGATCGATGAGCGACCAGCCGGCGCGCGCATGGCAGCTCGTGCTCGAGCACATCGAGCGCGATCTCCTCGACGGTCGACTCGGACCCGGTGACCGCCTGCCGTCGGAGCGCGATCTCGCGACCGAGCTCGGCGTCGGCAGGTCCAGCGTGCGCGAGGCTTTCCGCGTGCTCGAGGTGATGGGACTCATCCGCACCGCGACCGGTTCCGGGCCGCAGTCGGGTGCCATCGTCATCGCGACCCCGACCGGGGGCATGTCGGCGCTGCTGCGCCTGCAGGTGGCGGCGCAGGGCTTTCCGCTGGACGATGTCGTCCGCACGCGCCTCGTCCTCGAGGATGCGGTCGTCAGCGCCTTGTCCACTTCCCCCGATCGCGACACCGCACGAGCGCACGCACTGCTCGACGCGATGGATGCCGCCGACCTCTCCGCCGAGGAGTTCCTCGCCCTCGACGCTCAGTTGCACCTCTCG
The DNA here is from genome assembly GCF_042269505.1 of Microbacterium sp. NPDC055988. Taxonomy (NCBI): domain Bacteria; kingdom Bacillati; phylum Actinomycetota; class Actinomycetes; order Micrococcales; family Microbacteriaceae; genus Microbacterium; species Microbacterium sp. NPDC055988. Next base: position 105,415 of record NZ_JBHJXY010000001.1, on the reverse strand, counting down.
CTCGCGGAAGCCAGCGGGAACACGGTCATCGCCGCGATGATGGCGGGCCTGCGTTCGTCGATCGAGTCGTACGTACGGGCGGGGGCTGCGGCGATCCCGGACTGGGAGGCGATGGCGGCCAGGCTCCGCGCCGAGCACCACGCACTGGTGACCGCGATCGATGCCGCCGATGTCGAGGCTGCTCGAACTCTCGTCCGCACGCACATCACCGGCTACTACACGTCCGCGGGGCTCACCCGCGACATCCACCCCCAGAACTGAGAGGCACATCATGGTGCAGCGCCAGCTCCCGAATCCCGTCGAACTCCTCGACCTCATGAAGTTCAAGAAGCCGGAGCTCGACGGTCGCAAGCGCCGCCTCGACGCCGCGCTGACCATCGACGACCTGCGTCTGATCGCCAAGCGGCGCACGCCCAAGGCGGCGTTCGACTACACCGATGGCGCGGCCGAGGGCGAGCTCTCCCTCACCCGTGCCCGCCAGGCCTTCCAGGACGTGGAGTTCCATCCCGGCATCCTGCGTCCGGCACCCGACGTCGACACGAGCACCGAGATCCTCGGTGGCCCGTCGGCCCTGCCGTTCGGCATCGCGCCCACCGGGTTCACGCGGCTGATGCAGACCGAGGGCGAGGTCGCCGGAGCCGGGGCTGCGGCCGCCGCCGGCATCCCGTTCACCCTCTCGACGCTGGGCACCACGTCGATCGAGGGGGTCAAGGCCGCGAACCCGCACGGCCGCAACTGGTTCCAGCTCTACGTGATGCGTGATCGCGAGATCTCCTACGAGCTCACCCGCCGTGCGGCCGCGGCCGGCTTCGACACGCTGCAGTTCACCGTCGACACTCCCGTCGCCGGTGCTCGTCTGCGCGATAAGCGCAACGGCTTCAGCATCCCGCCGCAGCTCACGCTCGGCACGATCATCAACGCGATCCCGCGCCCGTGGTGGTGGTTCGACTTCCTCACGACACCCAAGCTCGAGTTCGCGTCGCTGAGCACCACCGGCGGCACGGTCGGCGAACTGCTGGACGCGGCGATGGATCCGACGATCAGCTACGACGACCTCGCCGTCATCCGCGACATCTGGCCGGGCAAGATCGTGATCAAGGGCGTGCAGAACGTCGAGGACTCCGTGCGTCTGCGCGATGCGGGCGTCGACGGCATCGTCCTGTCGAACCACGGAGGACGCCAGCTCGACCGCGCGCCCATCCCGTTCCATCTGCTGCCCGAGGTCCGGCGGGCTGTCGGCGATGACTTCACCGTCATGATCGACACCGGCATCATGAACGGCGCCGACATCGTCGCGGCCGTCGCCCTCGGGGCCGACTTCACGCTCATCGGTCGTGCGTACCTCTACGGCCTGATGGCCGGTGGGCGCCAGGGCGTCGACCGCACGATCGCCATCCTGCGCAGCGAGATCGAGCGCACGATGCGGCTGCTGGGTGTCTCTTCGCTCGCGGAGCTGGAGCCGGGCCACGTCACCCAGCTCACGCGTCTGGTGCCGGTCGCCCGTGCGGGCGCCGAGGTGCGCACGCGCTGATCGCGTCGGCCGTACCGTGGCCTCGCCGTCTCAGGACTGCGGGACCACGGCGCGGACGCGCGGCGGCCACGGGATGAGCATCGAGGTCGAGCGCTTGTACTCCGCGTAGGCAGGGTACTTGGATGCGGTGATCGACTCCGTGAAGATGGTCGAACCGATGAACAGCAGGGTCAGCAGGGCAGGTCCGATGATCGTCGGGTTGAGCGCGCCGCCGACGAAGCCCACACCGCCTGCGACTGCCGCGGTCGCGCCGAGCGCATAGAAGGCCCACCACTGCGCCTGCTCGAAGAAGAAGTTCGGGTGGCGGCTGAAGCGGAACAACCCCGTCGTCACGAACCCCGGGGCGAGCGTGCCCCCTGCCTGCTTCTTGCGCTGGTGGAAACGCCACTGCTGCTGGTCGGCCACGGTCTCGCCGACGAGGAACCCGAGGAACGCGGCGACGAACAGTGCATCCCACCCGGTGAGGGCTGCGGGGTGCTCCGCCGCGACCAGGGCGGGCAGCGTGATGAGCACGAGCAGCGTCATCTGGTAGCCGATGATGAACAGCACGTTGAAGACCTGGAACTGCCACGGGCGCATGCGTCCGCGCAGGATCGCCCACCGGTAGTCCTCGACGCCGGTGTAGCCGCCCTTGCGCGCGAAGTTGAAGGTCAAGCGGGCTCCCCAGGCGGTCGCGAGCACTCCCATGAGTACGACACGCACGGAGCCGTCGCCGTTCGCGAAGGCGCCGGCCACGAAGATCCACACGTAGGCCACGGGAACGATCGACCACGCCCGATCGACCCATGAGGTGTCGCGCGTGATCAGGGAGAGGATCCAGCACGCGACGCTGGCGGCCGCGGCGGTGACGATGACGATCAGCAGGGCATCCATGACGCCATGTTAGGACCACGGCGCGAGACTGTGCCGCAGGACGCTTCCGACGTCAGAGCGTCAGCAGGAGCTCATCGAGCTTGTCCGCCGTGTCTTCCCACCCGTCGACGGCCACGGACGGCACGCCGATGGCGAGGACCGGATAGTCGTTCCCGCCCTCGTCGAGGCGGTCGCCGTAGAACAGCATCGCGGTGAGAGGGATGCCGGTGTGCTCGGCGAGCTGTCGCATCCCGAAGGCCTTGTCGATGCCGGCCCGGGTGATGTCGATGGACGTCGATCCGCCGGAGCGCACCTCGAGTCCGGGGAGTCGCGCGGCGACGGCGGAGCGAAGAGCGGCGCGCTTGTCTCCCGTGGGATCCCAGTCGTGCTTCGCTTCGCGCGGCGCCCGCTGCCCCAGTGCAGAGAACGTGATCTGCGAGCCGCGGTCTTCGAGGATCTCGCCCCAGGGCTCGGCTTCCCACAGTCCCAGGCGCTCGGCTTCTTCGCGCAGTGCCGTCAACGCGGCCTGCTTGTCCTCGTCGCTGAGGTCGTGCGCGTACACCGGAGCGAAGTCGGACCCGTCGTGGCGGAGGTAGCGCGTGCCACAGGTCGGGAGCAGGTGCAGGCGGGCGAGGTCGGCGGCATCCGTATCGCCGAGGCGCGCGAGGACCTGATTGCGGAACTGCTCTTCGTTGCCGCCGGAGATGATGGCGACGTCGACCGATCGCAGCAGACTGCGCAGCAGCGAAGCGATGCGCGGGTCGATCAGGCCCTTGGACGGGGCGAGCGTGTCATCGAGGTCGAAGGCGACGAGTGTGGGCGCGGTCATAGTGTCTCCAGCCTAGAAGGTGGCCGCTGGGAGGGTCGTGAAGCGAGCAGCAGTGTGCAGAGCACGGCGAACACGACGCCGACGAGCGCGCCGGTCGAGTTGGCCACGACGTCGGTTACCGTCGCTGCCCGATGCGGGAGGGCCACGCGCTGGGCGGTCTCGATGCCGAGCGAGAGCAGCGGCCCCACCAGCAGAGCGATCGGCCACACCCGGCGGGGGAGCAGGAGGAAGGCGAGGATGCCGACGGGCACGAACACCAGGATGTTCGCGATGATCTCGAGCCGGGTGAAGTCGAGCGATTCCCAACCGAGGCGGTGCGCGGCGCGGAGGGTCAGGTCGAGGAGATTGGGCATGACCTGCTCGACTCGCGTCGGTGTGAGGGTCAGAGCCGCGAGGCCCAGGAGGAACGGGATGCCGAGAGCCAGTGCCCACGCCCGGGTGAATCGGCGCGGTGGCGGAAGCAGAGACCCCATGCGTCCCTTCCCCCTTCGTGCGTGTTCCCCATACAGAGAAGGCCGCCCCTGTGGGGGCGGCCTTCCGGTGTCACTGGTCGGGGTGACAGGATTTGAACCTGCGACCTCTTCGTCCCGAACGAAGCGCGCTACCAAGCTGCGCCACACCCCGTTTGCAACCCTCCGAGTCTACAGGGAAATGCTCCCTGCGCCGAATCGAGGCGGCGATCAGTCTCGCGCGGTGAGCGTGAGCAGCGTCGCCTCGGGGCGGCAGGCGAAGCGGACCGGTGCGTAGATCGAGTGTCCGCAGCCGGCGCTCACGTTGAGCGGCACCGCATGGCCGTCGTGCGACCACGTGCTCAGTCCCTTGGCCTGCTTGAGGGGGATGTCGCAGTTGGCCACGAGGGCGCCGTAACCGGGGAGGCACACCTGGCCGCCGTGCGTGTGACCGCCGAGGATGGCGTCGGCGCCGAGGTCGATGAATCCGTTGAGCACGCGCTGGTACGGCGCATGGGTCACGCCCAGCATCGGTGTGGAGGCGTCGCGGGGACCGAGCGCGCCGATGGCATCCGGCAGCACGTCGAGGCGGTCCCAGTCGCGGTGGGCGTCGTTCACGCCGAAGAGGTCGACCGTCGCGCCGGCGATGGTGAGCCGTGCCGCCGCGTTGTTCAGGTCGGTCCACCCGAGCTCGTCGGTGAAGTAGCGGTCCATGGCCGCCGTGTCGAGGTGCTCCGGCTCGGGCTGCTTCTTGGACGGCCCGAGGAAGTAACGAAGCGGGTTGCGGGGAGACGGAGCGGTCACGTCGTTCGACCCGTGCACGAAGACACCGGGGATGCCCGCGAGCGGGTCGAATGCACGGCGGATGCCTTCCAGACCGTTCTCATGCCCCAGGTTGTCGCCCGTGTTGACGACGAGGTCCGGCTTCAGCTCGGCGAGTGAGGCCAGCCAGTCCTGCTTCCGATGCTGCCACGGCGCCATGTGCGCGTCCGACACGTGCAGGATGCGCAGCGGCGCTGAGCCGGGCGGGAGCGCGGATGCCGTCGCCTCGCGCACCGTGAACAGGTAGCGCTCGATGCCGATGCCCCAGACCGCTGCGGCAGCACCGACGGCCCCCACCGCGCCGAGCGCGATGAGGGCCGGGTGCGCGGCACCGCGAGCGTTTACTTGCACGTCACGGTGACGGGGGTGGACTTGCTGGTCGCCGTGCCGGGTGCCGGGTCCGTCGAGGACACCACCGCGGTTGGCGGGTTGCACGAGTTATCGATGGCGATCGACGTGAATCCCGCAGCGGTGAGCGCTGCCGACGCGTCGGACCGAGACATGCCGACGAGGTTGGCGGGAACCGTCGTGCCCTGGCCGTTGCTGGGCGAGATCGTGATGGTCGATCCGCCCGCGGTCTGTCCGGAGGGATCCTGCGCGACGACGATGTTGGTCGGCTTGTCGCTGTCGACAGCGGCACCGACGGACACGCCGAAGCCGTTGCTCTTGAGGGTCGATTCCGCTTCCTCCATCGTCATGCCGACGACGTTCGGGACGTCGACCACCACCCGACGGATCAGCTTGTCGTCCGGACGGGGGAAGGCGCCTCCCTCGTACACCTCGTTGGCGGCGGCCTGCGCGGCCTTGGCCAGCGGATAGCGCATGTTGTTGAGCTGGTAGTTCCCGGCCCACTTCTGGTAGATGTCCGACTGCCCCTTCCAGCGGCCCGCCCAGACCGCCGTGGTGACCTTGGTGCTGGACTCGATCATCATGGTCGACCAGCGGTCGTGCGTCCCGGTCTTGCCGATCAGCGGCGTGCCGTCGAACGGGTTGGCGTTCTGACCGGTGCCGCCCGAATCCATCACTCCCTTGAGCGCATACGCGGCCGTCGCCGCTACCTCAGGGGCGAGCACGCCGTCGGTGCACGAGGCGGCCGGAAGCTCGCGGTCCTTGCCGTCGGGGCCGACCACGCGGTCGATCGCGCGCGGGGTGCAGTACTTGCCGCCGCTCGCGACTGTGGCATAGGCGTTCGCCATGGCGATGGGGGAGATGTTCTTCGGGCCGAGCACGTCGTACGGCACGTTCTCGTCGGTGACCTTCTTGCCGCTGGCGAGCGTGACACCCATCCGGTCGGCGACCTTATTGATGTCGCAGATGTCGAGTTTGGACGCCATCGCGAAGTAGCCGCTGTTCAGCGACTGCCGCGTGAAGTCCATCACGTTCCCGGTCCTGCCGCCACCGCCGCCGAAGTTGCCGATCTCCTTGGTGTTCGTGCTCTGCGGGCTCTCGCAGACAGGGATCTTCAGGTTCGTCTGCACACGACCGTTGAGCACCTCGTTGACCGAGTGGCCCTTCTCGAGCCAGTCGATCAGCGTGAACAGCTTGTACACCGAGCCCACCTGGAAGCCGCCGGAGTTGCCGTGCTTCTGGTCGCCGGCGAAGACGAGCGAGGTCTTGCCGAGATCATCGGTGGTGGTCTCGTCGAACCGCGTGTTCTGCGTGATCGACAGGATGCGACCGGTGCCGACCTCGATCGAGACGCCCGCAGCGCCGAAGTAGTCGTTGTCGTAGTTGGCCGGAACGATCTCGCTCATCGTCTGTGCCGCCGGGTTCTGAATGCGGTAGTCCAGCGAGGTGTAGATCTTCAGGCCGCCGCGGCGGAGCAGGTCGGCGCGCTCCTGGGGAGTCTTGCCGAAGGCTTCGTCGTCGAGCACGATCGACCGCACATACTGGCAGAAGTAGGCGTTGAGGCCGGCCGCCGCGCAGCCCTGCGTGGGCTGCTTCAGCGACGGCGTGATGTCGGAGGCGTCCGCTTCGTCGTACTGCGCCTGGGTGATCTTGCCGTCGGCGAGCATGCGGCCGAGCACATAGTGGCGACGGTCCTTCGTGAGCGAGTATCCGCTCTCGGCGGTGTTCACCGCCTCGCCGTCCTGGTTCGTCGTGGTGCCCTGCGGCATGTCGATGCGGTACGTGTTCGGGTTCTGCACGATGCCGGCCAAGGTCGCGGCCTGCGCGACCGTGAGGTTCGCGGCGCTCGTGCTGAAGTAGTACTTCGATGCGGCCTCGATGCCGTACACCGTGCCGCCGAAGTTCGCGATGTTCAGGTATCCGAGCAGGATGTCGTTCTTCGAGAAGTCCTTCTCGACCTGGATCGCGTAGCGCATCTCCTGCAGCTTGCGTTCGATGCCCTCGTTGCCGCTGGCGTTGGTCGCGTCGTCGAAGCACTTGCGGAGGTCGTCCGTGTAGGTCTCGGAGGCCCGGTCGACGTCCTGCTCGCACTCCTGGATCAGCACGTTCTTCACGTACTGCTGGCTGATCGTGGAAGCGCCGCGGCTGGAGGTGCCGCGCACGTTGTCGATGAGCGCCTTCACGGTCGCGCCGAGGTTGACGCCGCCGTGGCTGTAGAAGCTCTTGTCCTCACTGGAGAGAATCGCGTCGTACAGCACGGGTGAGACCTGCTCGTACGTGACCGGGATGCGGTTCTGCTCGTAGAACGAGGCCAGCTCGACCGGCTTGCCGTCGGGATCGGTCGCGTAGATCGTCGACTGTTCCATCGGCGTACCCGGGTTGAGGTTCTCGGGCAGCTGGTCGAAGAGAGTGAGTGCCTGGGTGCCGGCGAGACCGGTCATGGTGAGGACGGGCGTGACGCTGGCAGCGACCAGGAGGCCGGCGACGGCGCTCAAGCCGACGAGCCCGACGAGACCGCCGAGCACGCCTCTCACCGTGCGATTCTTTTGGGGCATACGCTTGATCGTAGGGGAGTTCCCTGAATACCACCTTTGACGAGCCGGCCCGCAATCACGGTGTCGCGCCCCGATCGACAGGAGTGCCATGACCACGTGGGAGTACCTCACCACGCCGCTGCTGATCCACAACACCGCAGCCATCCTCAACAACTGGGGCAAGCAGGGCTGGGAGCTCGTACAGGTCGTGCAGGGTCCCGAAGGAGGTCTCGTCGCCTACCTGAAGCGTCCGGTCACGTCGGATTCCTCGGCGAACGCCGGCCTCGCCGCCGCGGAGCAGGCGGCCCGTCAGTTCGAGGGAGGCCAGGCGTGAGCGTCGCCGCCCGCCTGACCGAGCTCGGCATCGAGCTGCCCGCGGTCGCCGCACCCGTCGCGGCCTACGTTCCCGCGGTCGCGCACGGCGGCCTCGTCTACACCTCGGGTCAGCTCCCGTTCGTCGCCGGTGCGCTCCCCGCCGTCGGCAAGGTCGGAGACGCGGTCTCGGCGGAGGACGCGAAGGTCTACGCGCGCACCTGCGCTCTGAACGCCCTCGCCGCGGCGGCGGATGCCGCGGGCGGCGTCGACCGCATCGGCGGGGTGCTCCGCGTGGGCGGCTTCGTCGCCTCCGCCGAAGCCTTCACGGGTCAGCCCGGCGTCATCAACGGCGCCAGCGAGGTCCTCGGCGAGATCTTCGGCGAGGCCGGGCGTCATGCCCGTGCGGCCGTCGGCGTCGCAGAGCTTCCCCTCGGCAGCCCGGTCGAGGTCGAGGTGACCTTCATCCTCGCCTGAGCATCCGGCCATCCGGCACATCCGTGCCGCACATGAAAGAACGCGCCTCCCCGGATCGGGAAGGCGCGTTCTTCGTACGCGGGGAGTGCTACTTCACCTGCGCCGAGATGATGCTCATGACCGCGGTGTCGGCCAGTGTCGTCGTGTCGCCGACCTCGCGGCCTTCGGCGACGTCGCGCAGGAGTCGCCGCATGATCTTGCCGGAGCGGGTCTTCGGCAGCTCGCCGACGATGTACACGTCGCGCGGGCGGGCGATCGCCCCGATCTGCTCGCCGACCCACAGGCGCAGCAGCTGGGCGAGACCTGCCGGCTCGTGTTCGGCGAGGTAGCTCTCCTTGATGATGACGAAGGCCACGACTGCCTGGCCGGTGGTCTCATCCGATGCGCCGACCACGGCAGCTTCGGCGGTCGCCTCGTGCGCGACCAGCGACGACTCGATCTCGGCCGTGGAGAGACGGTGACCCGAGACGTTCATGACGTCGTCGACGCGGCCCAGCAGCCACAGGTCGCCGTCCTCGTCGAGGCGGGCGCCGTCGCCGGCGAAGTAGTAGCCCTGATCCTCGAACTTCTCCCAGTACGTCTCGCGGTATCGCTCCGGGTCGCCCCAGATGCCGCGCAGCATGCTGGGCCAAGGCTCGGTGATCACGAGCAGCCCGCCGTTGCCGTTGCCGACCTCGACGCCCTGCTCATCGACGACGTCGATCGAGATGCCGGGCAGCGGAACCTGAGCCGACCCGGGCTTGGTCTCGGTGACGCCGGGGAGGGCGGAGACCATGATCGCTCCGGTCTCGGTCTGCCACCACGTGTCGACGATCGGCGTCTTGCCGGCGCCGATGACCTCGCGGTACCACATCCACGCCTCGGGGTTGATGGGCTCGCCCACCGAACCGAGCAGTCGCAGCGACGACAGGTCGAACTTCTTCGGCACGCTGCGGCCGATCTTCATGAACGAGCGGATCGCCGTCGGCGCGGTGTAGAAGATCGAGACCTTGTACTTCTCGATGATCTCCCACCAGCGGCCGGGGTGCGGTGCGTCGGGCGTGCCTTCATAGAGCACCTGGGTGGCGCCGTTCGCGAGCGGACCGTAGGTGACGTAGCTGTGCCCGGTGATCCATCCGATGTCGGCCGTGCACCAGAAGACGTCGGTCTCCGGATGCAGGTCGAAGACGTACTTGTGCGAGTACGCGGCCTGGGTGAGGTAGCCGCCGGAGGTGTGCAGGATGCCCTTGGGCTTTCCGGTGGTCCCCGAGGTGTAGAGGATGAAGAGAGGATTCTCCGCGGGGAAGGCCTGGGCCGTGTGCTCGGCGGACGCCGCCGGGACGACGTCGTGCCACCAGAGGTCGCGTCCCTCTATCCAGTCCACCTCGTTCTCGCCCCGCCGGACCACGAGGACGTGCTCGACGGTCTGCTGCTCACCCTCGCCGCGGTCGGCGAGGGCCTGATCCACCGCGGGCTTCAACGCGGAGACGCGGCCCTTGCGGTAGCCGCCGTCTGCGGTGATGACGAGCTTCGCCCCCGCGTCGTCGATGCGTGAGCGGAGGCTGTCGGCGCTGAATCCGCCGAACACCACCGAGTGGATCGCACCGAGACGCGCGACCGCGAGCATCGAGGCGATCGCCTCCGGGATCATGGGCAGGTAGATCGCGACGCGGTCGCCCTGGCCGATGCCGAGCCCTTCGAGGACGTTGGCGACCCGCTTGACCTCTTCGGTCAGCTCGGCATACGTGATGCGCCGGGAATCCCCGGGCTCACCCTCCCAGTGCAGGGCGACTCGGTCGCCGTTCCCGGCCTCGACGTGACGGTCGAGGCAGTTGTACGCGACGTTCAGCTCGCCGTCGTCGAACCACTTCGCGAACGGCGGGTTCGTCCAGTCGAGCACCTGCGTGAACGGCTTGTGCCAGTGCACCAGCTCGCGGGACTGCTCACCCCAGAACGCCTCGCGGTCGGTGGCGGCGCGCTCATAGAGCTCGGGCGATGAGATGGTCTGGGCGACGAATTCCTCCGACGGTGCGAACCGCCGGGTCTCGTCGAGAAGGTGGTCGATCTGGCTGCTCATCGGCAGACGCTCCTTTGCGGCATTCGGGTCGTTCGAGCCCGGCCGTGGGGGTGGACGGCCTGGTCAGGGCGAATCTATCCGCGCGGCCACACATCGCATACTGCCGAAAGTCGGTAGTCGCGCCGGTTTTGTCAGGACGGTTGCCTTGCGTACACTCGACGACAGCCGAAATCTCATTCCGGCCTTGGCGTGCCCGATTCCCCCAATCGTGCATCGCCGTGGGCGGCATCTCATTCCCCCCGTGAGATGCCGCCCATTCCGTTGGGAGCGCTCCCGTTCTCGGTGCCTAGTGGCCCGTCCGTCTCCTGCACCGGCCGGTCACCGCGGCGCTTCTGCACAGCGTCCGAGGTTCGGTTGCGCATCCCCTCACTTCCGCCGTTCGTGCCGCCTACCTTCGCGGTATGTCCGATTCCTTCGTCATCCAACCCCGAGGCGCGGCCCCCCTCGCCGGCGCGACGGAGGCCGCTCCCGAGCCGCTGCGGCTCGACCCCGCCTTCGGCCCGCTCCTCCCGCACATCGACGACGCCGTCACCGATGTCTTCGTCAACGGCCCGGGCGGCGTGTTCGTCGACCGGGGCAGCGGCGCCGAGCCGGTGAGCGGATGGCGGGCGTCGGAGCGTGAGGTCCGAGACCTGGCCGTCGCCCTCGTCGGTCTCGGCGGACGCCATCTCGACGACCAGGCGCCGTGCGTCGACGTCCGTCTCGATTCCGGCATCCGCGTGCACGCCGTCCTCGCTCCGGTCTCGACGACCGGCACCGCGCTCTCCATCCGCATCCCTCGGGTGCGGGCAGCCGACCTCGAGGCGCTCGCCGCGCTCGGCTCCTTCGGTGCGCGCCAGCAGGCCTGGCTCGTCGGCTTGGTGGCCGAGCGGGCGAACATCCTCATCACCGGCGGCACCGGCACGGGCAAGACGACGCTCCTGTCCGCGCTGCTCTCCGAGGTGTCCACGACCGAACGCATCGTCACGATCGAAGACGTCGCCGAGCTTCGACCGCGCCACCCCCATCACGTCGCGCTCGAGGCGCGCCAGGCGAACGTCGAAGGAGCGGGAGGGATCACACTCGCTCGGCTGGTGAGGGAGTCTCTGCGGATGCGGCCCGACCGGCTGGTGGTCGGAGAATGCCGCGGGGAAGAGGTCCGAGAGCTGCTCACCGCGCTCAATACCGGACACGACGGCGGTGCCGGCACGATGCACGCCAGCGGACTCCGTGACGTGCCGGCGCGGCTCGAGGCCCTCGGCGCGCTGGCGGGGATGGACGCGGTCGCCCTCGCGCGGCAGGCCGTGAGCGCGTTCAGCGTCGTGTTGCATCTCGACCGCGCCCCCGGCGGTGTCCGTCGGATCCGTCAGGCCGGGCGGCTCGTCATGGTGGGCGACCGGCTGGACATCGAGGAGGTGACACCGTGGTGATCCGGCGTCGTTCTGCTCAGAGCGAGAGCGGGACGGGATCGAGCGACGCCGCGACCTCGGTGCAGACGTTGGCTGTGCTGCTGCAGGCGGGGGCTGTGCCGGTCGTCGCCTGGCGGCATCTCGCCGGCATCGGCGATCCCCACGCGGTGGCCGTGACCGATCGAGTCGAGGCGGGGGTGCCTCTTCTCGACGCCATCGAGGCCGAGGGCGGGGCCTGGGTCGACCTCGCGGCTGCGTGGGAGATCGCCACGACCGTCGGAGCCCCGCTCGCGGAGGTGCTCAGGATCATCGCCGAATCCCTTCGCGATGCCGCGTCTGCCGCTGACGACGTGCGCATCGCACTCGCCGAACCTGCGGGAACGGCACGTCTGCTGCTGTGGATGCCGCTTGCGGGACTCCTGCTCGGCTTCGCGCTCGGCTTCGACACCATCGGGGTCATCGTCGGCAACCCGCTGGGTGCCGCCTGTGTGGTCGCGGGCCTGCTGCTCGTGCTCGCGGCGCGGCTGTGGACCAGGCGGCTGCTCCGCCGCGCTGCGCCCGAGACGGGCACGCCCGGAATGCGGGCCGAACTGGTGGCCGTCGCGCTCGCCGGCGGCGCATCCGTCGACCGTGCCCTCCGTCTGGTCGCCGAGAGCTCGGCCGGCGGCGGGGCCGAAGAGGGAATCCGGTCCGTGCTGGAGCTGTCCCGTGCCGCCGGCGTGCCCGCTGTGGAGCTTCTCCGGGCGTCCGCCGCGCAGGATCGGCATGCCGCGCGGGTGCACGGCCGACTGCGCGCGGCGAAGCTCTCGACGCAACTGCTCATCCCGCTCGGCGTGTGCACCCTGCCCGCATTCCTGCTGCTCGGCGTGGCACCGATGCTGCTCAGCGTCTTGGCCGCGACACCGCTGCCCCTGTGAGCGAGCTCCCGTGCACCTGCGGAGACCACCCCACCGGGACGAAACCATCACACAGAGAAAGAGGTACATCATGATCGACATCCCCCGACTCGACCGGCGCCGCGCGGCTGCGCTGTTCGGCGACGACACCGGTGCGGCCACGGCCGAGTACGCCATCACCACGATGGCCGCGGTCGCCTTCGCCGGGCTCCTCGTCGTCATCATGCGGTCCGATGAGGTTCGCGGCATCCTCACCGATCTCGTCCGGCGCGCGCTCACCGTGTCGTGATGCGTACTTGGAGGAGCGCCGGTCGTGGCGGGGTGGGGGAGCGAGGCTCCGTCGCCGCAGAACTCGCTCTCGCGCTGCCCGCGGTGGTCCTGACGCTCCTCCTCGGTGCGGGCGCGCTCGGCGCGGCTTCGCGCCAGGTGGCGCTGCAGGATGCGTCGGCGGATGCGGCCCGCCTCCTCGGGCGCGGCGAGGGCGCCGACGCCGCGCAGCGCGTGGTGGGAGCGGCCGTCTCGGGCGCAGGGATCTCGACGTCGCGCTCGGGCGACCTGGTGTGCGTCACGGCGACGTTCGAGGCTTCCATCGGCGCATTGGTGCGGCTGCCACTGCAGGCGGCGAGCTGTGCGCTCGACGGAGGCCGCTGATGGCGGGCACGGCGGTGGCCGCCGGGGTCTTGGTGGTCGCGGCCGCGCTCTCGCTCGGGCTCGCCGCCGTCGGTGGAGCGGCGGTGACGGCGCAGCGCGCTGCCGGGGCGGCTGATGCCGCGGCGCTCGCCGCAGCCGATGCCGCGAGCGGCGCCGTTGCGACCGCAGCGGAGCCGTGCGCGCTCGCCGGGCGGGTTGCGGAGGCGGCGGGCGCGGTGCTCACCGCCTGCTCTCTCGAGGGCTTCGTGGCGACCGTGGAGGTGCAGGCGGCGTACGCTGGACTCGCAGCCGTCTCCCGAGCCCGTGCCGGGCCACCCGAGGGACAGTGACGGCCGTGCGACCTCACTCACTGTGAACGACCCCACACAGTGGTGTGTATGGTGTGCTTCGAAGAAAGGACGCACCCTTGGCTGAAGGCAAGAAGCTCGTCATCGTCGAGTCCCCGACGAAGATGCGGTCTATTCAGGGATACCTCGGCGACGGCTATGAGGTGCTCAGCTCCGTCGGCCACATCCGCGACCTCGCTGACAAGAAGGAGATCCCGGCTGCGGACAAGCAGGCCTATGGGAAGTACTCCATCGACATCGACAACGGGTTCGACCCGTACTACGTCGTCTCCGATCGCAAGACCAAGACGGTCGCCGAACTCAAGCGCGCCCTGAAGAGCGCCGACGAGCTCCTGCTCGCCACTGATGAGGACCGCGAGGGCGAGGCGATCGCCTGGCACCTGCTCGAGACGCTCAAGCCCAAGGTCCCCGTCAAGCGCATGGTGTTCCACGAGATCACGAAGGACGCGATCCAGGCTGCCGTCGGCAACACGCGTGAGCTCGATCACGACCTCGTCGACGCGCAGGAGACCCGCCGCATCCTCGATCGTCTGTACGGCTGGGACGTCTCGCCTGTGCTCTGGTACAAGGTCAAGACCGGCATCTCGGCCGGACGCGTGCAGTCCGCCGCCACTCGCCTGATCGTCGACCGTGAACGCGAGCGCATGGCGTTCACCTCCGCCGAGTACTGGGACGTCGACGCCCAGGCAGCCGCGACCGGCACGTCGTTCAAGATCCGCCTCGTGCGCGTCGACGGCGGCCAGCTCGCCCGCGGCACCGACTTCGATGATGACGGAAAGCTCAAGAAGGCCGTCGTCATCCTCGACGAGGCCACCGCCGCAGCGCTCGCCGAGGCAGTCGACGCCGTCGGCACCGGAAGCGTCACCAAGGTCGAGGCCAAGCCGGGAACGCGCAGCCCGTACGCGCCGTTCACGACCTCCACGATGCAGCAGGAGGCGGGGCGCAAGCTCTCGATGGGAGCCAAGCAGGCGATGGGTGTGGCCCAGCGGCTGTACGAAAAGGGTTACATCACTTATATGCGTACCGACTCCACGTCGCTGAGCACCCAGGCGGTGCAGGCGGCACGGAGCCAGGCGGTCGCGCTGTACGGCGACGCCGCGGTGCCGCTGAAGCCGCGCGTCTACAAGTCCAAGAGCAAGAACGCGCAGGAGGCGCACGAGGCGATCCGCCCCTCCGGTGACAACTTCCGCACGCCGGCCTCGCTGTCGTCGGAACTGGATCGTGACGAGCAGCGCCTCTACGACCTCATCTGGAAGCGCACGGTCGCGAGCCAGATGTCCGACGCGAAGTACGAGACCACCACGGTCACCATCGCCGTCGATGCCGCCGGGAAGAAGGCGGAGTTCACGGCGTCAGGAACCGTGTACACCTTCAAGGGCTTCCTGGAGGCCTACGAAGAGGGGCGCGACGAGAAGCGCGGCGATGCGGATGCCGCCGAGAACCAGTCGCTGCCCGCCGTGGCCGTCGGCGATCAGCTCGCGGTGTCGGATGCCGAGGCGAAGGGGCATCGCACCACGCCGAAGCCGCGCTACACCGAGGCGTCGCTCGTGAAGGTGCTCGAAGAGAAGGGCATCGGCCGTCCCTCGACGTTCGCCTCGATCCCCGAGACCATCCTCGATCGCGGCTACGCGGTCAAGCGCGGACAGGCGCTCGTGCCGACCTGGCTGGCGTTCAGCGTGGTCCGGCTGCTCGAGGAGCACTTCGCCGAGCTGGTCGACTACGACTTCACCGCCGCGCTCGAGGACGACCTCGACACGATCGCCCGCGGCGAGCAGAACCGGGTGGAGTGGCTCAAGTCGTTCTACTTCGGCTCCGACTCGCACACGGGGCTTCGTCAGGTCGTCGACAACCTCGGCGAGATCGACGCGCGGGCCCTCAACTCCACCCGCATCACCGACACGGCCACACTGCGCTTCGGCAAGTACGGCCCGTACCTCGAGGTCGCCGACCCGGAGAACCCCGACGCCAAGCCGCGCATCGTCAACGTGCCGGAAGACCTCGCGCCCGACGAGCTGACCGCCGAGAAGGCACAGGAGCTCATCGATGCTCCTGTCGCCGGCGACCGCGTGCTGGGCGAGAACCCGGAGAACGGCAAGATCGTTGTCGTCAAGGACGGCCGGTTCGGTCCGTACGTGCAGGAGAACGACCCGGTGTCCGAGGACGCCGCGGTCGACGAGACGACCGGCGAGGTCGTCGAGGCCCCGAAGCCGAAGCGCGGCGCGAAGAAGGAGACGGCCCCGAAGCCGCGCACCGCATCGCTCTTCCGCTCGATGTCCGTCGACGAGATCGACCTCGACACGGCCCTGAAGCTGCTGAGCCTGCCGCGAGTGGTGGGCGTCGACCCCGAATCCGGTGACGAGATCACGGCGCAGAACGGCCGCTTCGGTCCCTACCTGAAGAAGGGCACCGACTCGCGGTCGCTCGAGAGCGAGTCGCAGATCTTCGACGTCACGCTCGAACAGGCGCTCGAGATCTACTCCCAGCCGAAGTACGGCGCCGGACGCCGTGCGTCCAGCGCACTCGCCGAGTTCGAGGCGGACCCCGTCAGCGGCAAGCCGATCCGCATCCGCGACGGCCGCTTCGGCGCCTACGTGACCGATGGCGAGACGAACGTCACGATCCCGCGCGGCCAGACCGTCGACGACATCACCTTCGAGATCGCGGTGCAGATGCTCGCCGACAAGCGTGCGAAGGGGCCGGCCCCGAAGCGCGGCGCAGCCAAGAAGGCGCCGGCCAAGAAGGCGCCCGCCAAGAAGCCCGCAGCCAAGACCGCGGCGAAGAAGACTCCGGCGAAGAAGACTGCGGCGAAGAAGACCACGGCGGCGACGTCGGCCGCACGCTCGGCGGCGGCGAAGAAGGCCGCGGCCACGCGTGCAGCCAACGCCGCCGCGAAGGCTGCGGAGAAGGCGGGCTCGTGACCCCGGGCCACGGGGTGTGGATCACGCTCGAAGGCGGCGACGGCACGGGCAAGACCACGCAGTCGGACCTTCTCGCGGAGTGGCTCGAAAGCACGGGCCGAACGGTCGTGCGCACGCGCGAACCCGGCGGATCCGAAGTCGGGCACCTCATCCGCGACATCGTGCTGCATCATCGGGGTGACATCGCGCCGCGCGCCGAGGCGCTGCTGTATGCGGCCGACCGCGCGCATCATGTCGCGACGGTCGTGCGGCCCGCACTCGACCGCGGCGACGTGGTGCTGCAGGACCGCTACCTCGACTCGTCCGTGGCGTACCAGGGTGCCGGCCGTGTGCTCGATGCGACGGAAATTCGCGACCTGTCCCTGTGGGCGGCTGAAGGTGCGCTGCCCGGCCTCACCGTGCTGCTCGACCTCGACCCGGCGGCCGCTAGTACCCGTCTCGACTCCGCCGACAAGCCGTTCGATCGGCTGGAAGCAGAACAGGCGGAGTTCCACGGCCGCGTGCGCGATGCGTACCTCGCCCTCGCGGCGGCCGAGCCCGACAGGTTCCTCGTGCTCGACGCCGCCGCAGCGCCGTCGATGATCGCGGAGCAGATCCGCGCTCGGGTCGCCGCTCTTCTGGGCTGACCCGGTCGAACGACACCCGTGCCGTTCGGCGTCGGTGGTCGCGATTAGGCTGAGTGCATGCCTCCCACCGTTCCTGCTCCTTTCCCGTGGGCGGATGTGTGGGGGCAGGATGCCGCCGTCGACACGCTCCGTGCGGCCGCATCCGATCCGGCTGCGCTCTCGCACGCCTGGTTGATCACGGGCCCGCCCGGATCCGGCCGTTCGACTCTCGCGTACGCGTTCGCGGCGGCGCTGATCGCCGACCACGCGGACGATGAGGCGGTGATGCGGCAGGTCTTCGCGGGCACCCATCCAGATGTCACGGCGCTCCGCACCGACAAGGTCATCATCACGATCGCCGAGGCCCGCGCTCTCGTCGAGCGCTCCTACTTCGCACCCTCCGCCGGTCGATACCGCGTCATCGTGGTCGAAGACGCCGATCGCATGGTCGAACGCACCTCCAACGTGCTGCTGAAGGCCCTCGAGGAGCCGCCCGAGCAGACGGTGTGGATCCTGTGCGCGCCCAGCGAGGCCGACCTGCTGCCGACGATCCGCTCGCGGGTGCGCTCCCTGCGCCTGCGTGAGCCGGACGTCGCCGATGTGGCCAGGCTCATCAGCCTGCGCACGGGGGTCGACGAAGCCGTCGCCGAGCAGGCCGCTCGGCACGCGCAGCGCCACATCGGCATGGCGCAGCGTCTCGCCACCGATGACGCGGCGCGGCGTCGGCGCGACGAGACTCTTCGCGCGGTCATCGGCGTCCGCGGTGTCGGCGATGCGGTCGACGTGGCGGGACGGATCATCCAGGCCGCGACCGACGACGCGAAAGCGCTGACCGCGGAGCGCGACGCGCAGGAACGGGCTTCGCTCCTGCGCACGATCGGCATCGCCGAGGGGCAGGCCGTACCGCCGGCGCTGCGCACGCAGCTCGCGGCCCTCGAAGACGATCAGAAGAAGCGTGCCACGCGCAGTCTGCGTGACGGGATCGACCGCGTGCTGACCGACATGCAGTCGCTGTTCCGCGACGTCATCATGCTCCAGTTCAGCCGCGGAGACGACCTCATCAACAGCGAGCTGCGCTCCGAGCTGGAGGGCCTGGCATCGGCCTGGCCCGAGGCCCGTACCCTTGTCGTACTTGACCACCTTGCCGAGACGCGGCAGTCGCTGGAGCGCAACGTCGCTCCGCTGCTCGCACTGGAGAGCTTGCTCGTGACGATCACGAGCGGGAGGAAACCGTGAATCACCGATCGACTTCCCGCTTCCGTCGCGCCGCCGCGGTCATCGCCGGCATCGCAGCGGCATCCGTCGCCCTCTCGGGCTGCCTCTACGCGATGATCCCCGAGCAGTCCTCGCGGCCGGCGACCACCATCGTCCCCGACACCGAGGGTGTCGCCGAAGACCTGCTGCCCTTCTACTCGCAGGAGCTCGAGTGGACGGACTGCGGTCCCGGCTTCGACTGCACCGACGTGACGGCGCCGCTCGACTGGGAGAACCCGGGAGCCGGTGACATCAGCCTGTCGGTGATCCGGCACCGAGCGCAGGGGACCCCCGTCGGCTCCCTGTTGACGAACCCGGGCGGCCCCGGCTCGAGCGGTGTGGAGCTCGTCCAGAGCAGCCTCGACTTCGCCGTCGGGCCCGATCTCATCGAGAACTACGACGTGATCGGCTTCGACCCGCGCGGAGTCGGCGGCTCGACCGCGGTGACCTGCTACGACGCGTCCGAGATGGACGACTACCTCTACGGCATCCCCTCCGCAGCCCGCGGCACCGCCGAGTGGGAGGCCGAGCTGCTCGATGCGCACAAGTCGTTCGCCGAGGCGTGCGAGGCGAACAGTGAAGGCATCCTGCCCCACATCACCACGGTCAACTCCGCCCGCGACATGGACCTGATCCGCGCCGTGCTGGCCGACAAGCAGCTGAACTACCTCGGGTACTCCTACGGCACGTTCCTCGGCGCGACCTACGCCAAGCTGTACCCCGCGAAGGCCGGGCGCCTGGTGCTCGACGGTGCTATCGACCCCGCGGTTCCGGGGCTCGAGGTGGGCGCCACTCAGGCGCTGGGGTTCGAGTCGGCGCTGCGCGCCTACATGCAGAACTGTCTCGACTCGGGAAGCTGCCCCTTCAACGGAACGGTGGATGAGGCGATGGCCGACCTCGGGGCGCTGCTGGCGAGTGTCGATCGCACGCCGCTCGAGAACGGCGACGGACGCTTGATGGGAGCGGACTCCCTGCTGACGGCGATCATCGCCGCGCTGTACGCCCAGGAGAGTTGGGAGATCCTCACCCAGGCCCTCGACGAGGCGCTCCAGGGCGACCCGACCACCGCATTCCTGCTCGCCGACTTTTACAACAAGCGCGGCGACGACGGGGTCTACACCGACAATTCCACCGAGGCTTTCCGGGCATACAACTGCATGGACTACCCGGTCGAAGACGACCCGGCCGCCGAAGCCGCGACCGAGGCCAAGATCGCCGAGGGTGCTCCGACGATCGCCCCGTACTGGACCGGACCCGACTCCTGCGAGGTCTGGCCTTACCCGCCGACCGGCACGCGGGGGGAGATCACGGCTGAGGGCGCAGGCCCCATCCTCGTGATCGGCACGACGAACGATCCTGCAACGCCGTACGAGTGGTCCGAGTCGCTGGCCGACCAACTCGAAGAAGGCGTCCTCATCACTCGCGTCGGCGAGGGACATACCGGCTACAACAAGGGCAACGTGTGCGTGGACGACGCCGTCGAGGCGTTCCTGCTCGACGATGTGGTGCCCGAAGACGGCCTGCGCTGCGAGTGAAGCGGGCTCGATTCGCGAGCGAGCACGAGACAGGGTAATATCGGTGATCGCGCCGCTCACGCGTCGCACGCCGCTTTAGCTCAGTCGGCAGAGCATTTCACTCGTAATGAAAAGGTCGTCAGTTCGATTCTGACAAGCGGCTCCATCTAAGAAGGCCCTCGGTGATCCGGGGGCCTTCTGTTTTCTCCCCCGGGTGAGTCCTCGCCGAGGTCCTGGCTCATTGCGCTTCTCTGAACCAGACTCTTCGGTATGCACATGCACGCGAGAATCTGGAGGACAGCATGACTCAGAACGACGCATCGGATTCGATCCGGCGGCAGCAGGCGGAGCTTCGTCGCAACCTCCCCTTCGATGACGATCGCGATTTCGCGGCGGCGGCCCGCGGGTTCATCGGGACGCTGGATGACCCGGCGATCCGGAATGATGCGGGCGAGGTCGTCTGGGATGCATCCACCTACGACTTCCTGACCGGCGAGTCGCCGGACACCGTGAACCCCAGCCTGTGGCGCCAGAGCAGACTCGTCGCGAAACATGGCCTGTTCGAGGTCGTTCCCGGGCTCTATCAGATCCGAGGACTCGACCTGTCGGTGATGTCCTTCGTGGAAGGCGACACCGGCGTGGTCGCGATCGACCCGCTGATCTCGAAGGAGACCGCGGCGGCTGCTCTCGCGCTCTATCGGAGGCACCGCGGCGACCGACCGATCACGGCGGTCATCCACACGCATTCGCACATCGACCACTTCGGTGGCGTGCAGGGCATCGTTTCCCAGGAACAGGTGGATGCGGGGGTCGAGATCATCGTGCCCGAGGGCATGGTGGAACACGCTGTCGCGGAGAACGTATACGCGGGTACTGCCATGGGCCGTCGCGCCGGATACATGTACGGAGCGGCGCTCGCGCGAGGGCCGAAGGGGGCCGTCGGCGCAGGGCTCGGGCAGACGACGTCGACCGGGGAAGCAACGTTGCTGGCTCCGACTCTCGAGATCACGACGACCGGTCAGACGCACACCGTCGACGGGCTGGACATCGAGTTCCAGATGGCGCCGGGGACCGAGGCTCCGAGTGAGATGCACTTCTACTTCCCGCGGTACAAGGCGCTGTGCATGGCCGAGAATGCGACCCACACGCTGCACAACCTGCTGACGCTCAGAGGGGCCGTCGTGCGTGATCCGCACGTGTGGTCTCAGTACCTCACAGAGGCGATCGAGCGATTCGGCCCCGAGGCCGAGGTCGTCTTCACCTCGCACCACTGGCCGACGTGGGGGAACCGGGAGATCGTCGAGTTCCTGGGGCTGCAGCGCGATCTCTATGGCTACCTCCATGACCAGACGCTGCGCATGATCAACCAAGGGCTCCAGGGTGCCGAGATCGCGGAGCGGATCGAGCTGCCGCCCGTGCTCGAGAACTCCTGGCATGCCCGGGGTTACTACGGGTCGGTGAGCCACAACGTCAAGGCGATCTACCAGCGATACATGGGCTGGTTCGACGGCAATCCGGCGCGGCTCTGGCCGCACCCGCCGAAGGAGCAGGCCGACCGCTACGTCGAAGCCCTCGGCGGCATCGATCGTGTCGTCGAACTGGCGGGCGCCGCGTTCGACTCCGGGGACTACCGATGGGCGGCGACCCTGCTCGATCATGGCGTCTTCGCCGATCCCTCGAATGCGGCCGTGACGTCGCTCTACGCCGACACGCTGGAGCAGCTCGGCTACGGGGCCGAGAACGGCACCTGGCGCAACTTCTTCCTCTCCGGGGCCACTGAGCTCCGCGAGGGGAACTTCGGAACGCCCACGGTGACCACTGCCCCCGCGATCCGGGCCCAGCTCACCCCGGAGCAGCTGTTCGATGCTCTCGCCATCACCGTCGACGGGCCTCGGGCGTGGGATCTTGATCTCGCGATCGATGTCACTCTCACAGATCTTGCTCGGAGCTTCCATCTCACCCTCCGCAACGGAGTCCTCGTCTACGTCGAGAGATCACCGGCCGAGGACACAGCGCTGCATCTGAAGCTCACGAAGGCGCGGCTCATCGCGCTGGCCGGCGGCGACGTCGACTCGGACGGAGTGGAGACGCGAGGCGACATCGGTGTGCTGCGGCAGATCCTCGGCGTCCTCAGCCCCGGCGATCCCGCGTTCGAGATCGTCCTGCCCTGAGGTCGGCGGTCACGGGGCCTTTCCCGTTCCTCCGGCGTACCCTCGAAGCATGAGCAGAGCGCTTCTCATCGTCGATGTCCAGAACGATTTCACCGAGGGCGGGGCACTCGCGGTCGCGGGCGGTGATGCGGTCGCGGCCGCTGTCACGGGGTTCCTCGCCGCGCATTCCTCCGACTACGCAGTGATCATCGCCTCGCGGGACTGGCACGACGCGGACGGCGACAACGGCGGGCACTTCGCCGAGGCCCCCGACTTCGTCGACTCGTGGCCGGTGCACTGCGTCGCCGGCACCGAAGGCGCGGAGTACGACCCGCTCCTGGTGACGGATGCCGTGACGCACCACGTCCGCAAGGGGCAGGGCAAGCCGGCGTATTCGATGTTCGAGGGACAGACGGAGGCGGGGGAGACCGTCGGCGCCCTGCTGACTGCCGCGGGAGTGCTCAGCGCCGATGTGGTCGGCATCGCCACCGACCATTGCGTGCGCGCGTCTGCACTGGATGCGATCGCACACGGCGTGCGCGTCCGAATCCTGACCGATCTCATCGCCGGGGTTGCTCCGGAACCGAGCGAAGCGGCCCTCGCCGAACTCGTGCACGCGGGAGCAGAACTGGTCGAGAGCGCCGACGCGTGAGCCGCAGCGTCCTGCTGCTCCGAGCCGTGAACGTCAGTGGGCGCAACAGCGTTCCGATGGTGCGGTTGCGGGAGGTTCTGGCGACCGAGACCGAACTCGCCGACGTGTCGACCTACATCGCGAGTGGCAACATCATCTGCGCGACCCCGAAGAACCCGGATGCCGCATGCGCGGCCGTGCGCGCCGCGATCCAGGAGGAGTTCGGGGTCGACACCCCGGTCATCCATCGCACGCATGCGCAGTTGGTCGCGTCGGAGTCCGCCCAGCCGTTCCCCGAGGGTGACGTGAAGTTCGTGCACGCGATGTTCCTCGAGGGGCCGCCGTCCGACGGAGCGGTCGAGGAGTTGGAGAAGCGACTCCTGCCCGAGGAGCGTCTCGCACTGATCGGGAACGACCTGTGGATCGACTACGGAAGCGGCGGTGTGCACTCCACCAAACTCACCAAGGCCGTGCTCGATCGCGCACTGGGCGTCGCCGGGACCGCCCGAAATCTCCGCACGACACGGAAACTCATCGAGCTGACGGCGTGACCGCACCGGATGCCGTCGAGCTGGCCCTGCCGTTCACCGGGCGGTGGCTGGTTCAGAACAGTCCCGCATCCCGCGTTCCGAGCCACGGCACGGAATTGTTCGGCACATCGCACGCGATCGACTTCGTGCCTATCGGACCGGAGGGGCGCAGTGCGCCCCGCACCGTTGCGAGTCTGATCGGCACGGAGGCTCCGGAATCATTCGCGGGGTTCGGCCGCCCGATTCTCAGCCCGGTGGAGGGCGAGGTCGTGGCCCTCCACGACGGCGAGATCGACCACGTCGCGCGTCGCTCCCCGCTGTCGCTGATCGGGTACGCGCTCACTCAGTCGTCGCGCATCCGCGGGGGTGCTCCGGCGATCGCCGGAAATCACGTGGTCGTCCGCGTGGGCGGCGGACTCGTGCTTCTCGCCCATCTGCGCAGGGGGAGCATCCGCGTGAGGCAGGGGCAGAACGTGGCGATCGGCGAGCAGCTGGGCGAGTGCGGGAACTCGGGCAACAGCACCGAACCGCACGTGCACGTTCAGGTGTCCGACTCGCTCGGGCGCGAAGCCCGTGGCATTCCGATCCTGTTCGCTCGGCTCGGCGGTGGCCGGTGGGTTCCGCGGAACGGCGAGATCGTCGAAGCCTGAGTCTCAGCCCCGGACCGCGCCCGCCTCCGTGCTCAGCGCGGCCGGCGGCGTGTGCGGGTGCGACTGCAGGTCGACGCGGCGCGTGCCGCAGTCCCCGCACCGCACGTAGAGGACGACGCCCTCGCTCGTCGGATGCCGGGACTCGACGAGCCATGCATGCTCGTGCGTCTCTGCGGGGGGTCGGACGCGGGGGATCGGGAGCGTGTTCTGTGAGATCATGCATCCAGCGTGATGTAATGGTCTTATGCATCTCAACCCTTACGGCGAATACGCGGTGCTGCTGGCCGCCTCGCTGGCCAACGACTGGCCGGCCGATCGTGCCGGGATCGAGGAGCGCACCCTCGAACTGGGCATGACCCAGACCTTCCCGCCGGCCGTCGACGACCACGAGCAGGTCAGGGTGGTCATCGACGATTGGCTCAGGATCGTCGACGAGCCGGACCCCGATGCCCGTGCGCAGCTGCTGAACGCCCAGCTCGCGGCCGCGGCCGCCTATCCACGGCTCACGAACCACGACGGTGAGGGCTGGCACCTGCATTACCGTGACGACGTGCCGTCGCTGCCGTACGTGCTGCGGGCGATCATCAGCCTCGGCACATCGCTCCACCTCGTCACGCGGGGGATGAGCAGGCTCGGGAGGTGCCAGGCGGAGCCGTGCACGAACGTCGTCGCCGACGTGACCCGCAACGGTCGTCAGCGCTTCTGCTCCGTGCGCTGTGCGAACCGCGCCGCCGTGCGGCGCCATCGGGCCCGCGTCTGAGGGATCGAGACTTTCGGCCACACCGCGCGGCCGCGTCCTCTGCCAGGATTGCCGGAAAGACGAGGAGACGATGTGACCGACGTGATCGTGAATGTGGACAACTTCGCCCGCGCGGAGACCGACGCGATGATCAGCCGCATGCTGCAGCTATCCGGAGCGGTGAACGAGATCTATCACGATCGGCAGCTCGCCCCGCTCGAGAACCAGCCCGTGATCCGGCAGAACCGCGACACCCTGTACTCGTTCGCGATCGTCGACATCTCCCAGGGGGCGCGGTTCACGCTTCCGC
The DNA here is from genome assembly GCF_042269505.1 of Microbacterium sp. NPDC055988. NCBI lineage: Bacteria > Bacillati > Actinomycetota > Actinomycetes > Micrococcales > Microbacteriaceae > Microbacterium > Microbacterium sp. NPDC055988. Next base: position 80,622 of record NZ_JBHJXY010000001.1, on the reverse strand, counting down.
CGGTCGGCGACCGGTACGTCTCGGTCATGGTCATCAACCAGGACCACTACATCAATCGAGTGCTGCACGAGTCGGGAACGTACGACCTGACGACGGAGGAGTTCGGCTCCGACTTCGTGGTCGTCGCCGCGCGAACCCTGTTCGATCCGTCCGATCTCGATGACATCGCCGAGGTCCACGCCATCCAGGATGGGATGCACCTCGAAGCCGCGTCGGCGAGGCCTTTCACGTCGTCGGGCTTCGACGCGAACACGCACAAGACGACGCGGGATCTACTGCTGGCGCTGGCGCGGGGTCTTCCCGGGTACTCGAAGAGCTTCGGGAGCGTCGATCAGGTCGACCCCGTGCACCACCTCCTGGGAACGGCGTCCGGCTGGGGCGGTCTGCCCGACGACGAGGCTCAGTACGTATCCGTGTTTCCGGACCTCCCGCCGGGGCGGTACCGGATCACCCTTCGCGACGTGCCGGCGGACGCGTTCTACTCCGTCAGCGTCTACAACGGCGACGGCTATTTCGAGCCCGGACCTTCGGGTGCCACCAACGTCAACGACGTGTTCGGAGTGAAGGACCCGGATGGGGGTCTGACCGTCTGGCTCGGAGACTTCGACGACGACCGTCCCAACCAGGTCCCTACGCCGGAGGGGTGGAATCTGCTGATCCGTCTGTACCGGCCGCGGCTCGACGAGCTGTCGGGTTGGACTCCGCCCACCGTGGAGCCGGCTGACTGAGAGCCCCGTCAGGCGGTCTGCCCGGAGTGCTTCCCCTCGCCGATCTCCTCGACGAGCTTCGCGTTGAAGGCGGGCAGGTCGTCAGGCGTGCGGCTGGAGACGAGGCCCTCGTCGACCACGACCTCTTCGTCCACCCAGGTCGCCCCGGCGTTGCGGAGATCCGTCGTCAGGCTCGGGTAGCTGGTGAGCGTCCGCCCGTCCACGACCCCTGCCTCGATGAGGATCCAGGCGCCGTGGCAGATCACACCCACCGGCTTGTGCTGCTCGAAGAAGGCCCGCGCCAGGGCGATCGACGGCTTGTCGAGGCGCAGGTGGTCGGCGTTCACGACGCCGCCGGGCAGTACGAGCGCATCGAACTGATCGGCCGTCGTCTCGGAGGCGAGCAGATCGACGGCCTGCTCATGACCGTTCTTCCCGGTGATCGCGGCGCCGTCGGGAGCGATCAGCGTCGCGCTGGCTCCCTCGGCCGTCACCGCATCCCACGGGCTGGTGAGCTCGCTGTCCTCGAATCCGTCCGTCGCCAGAAATGCCACTCGGTTGCCGGTGAGAGCCATGGTTCGTCGTCCTTTCGTGGAGGGTCGTCCGCGGATCGCGGATGAGTCGACCCTCTCCCGGACGCTTCGAAGTGTGAAGGGGGTGGCCGCGATGTAGAGCCGGTGATACAGGAGAAGCCCTCGTCTCCGGAGCGCTCCCGTCGCATTCCGCTGCTCCGGCAGTAGCATCCAGACATGCGCGTTCGTCCTGCTCTCGTCCTCCTGCCGATGCTCGTTCTGCTCGCGGCCTGCGCCCCTGAGCCGGCCCCGAGCCCGTCGCCGTCGGCATCGGAGACATCCGGCACGGAGTCGCCGACTCCCTCGCCGTCGCAGACGGCCACGCCGACGCCGGACCCGACGGAGGCCGCCTCGGAGTTCACCGGATCCCAGCTCGTGAAACTCTGCACCGAGCGGACGCGCAGCCTCGCGCCGGACGCGACCTACTTCGCCGACATGGCGACCACCGAGTGGCTGGGGGAGAAGTCGCTCTGGTTCGTGGTCATCCCCAAGACGCTGGACGACCAGGACACCGTCGCGGTGTGCGCGATCGGCGGCACCCCGAAAGCCCCGACATTCGAACTCGAAGGCGAGTCCCTGCCCAGTGGGGTGGCCGACATCCGCGAGGAACTGCTGGCGGGCACACACGACGGCGAATCCTGAGAGGGATGCCGAGGTGCGGCCTTCACGGTGGGCCCCGTGGGGCTCGAACCCACGACCCGCGGATTAAAAGTCCGATGCTCTGCCAACTGAGCTAGAGGCCCCTCCTCAAAGTCTAGTGCGCACGACGAGGGGCCGTCGGCGACAGAACGTCGCCGACGGCCCCTTTTCCTTCCCGGGTGGCTCCCCCTACCCCGGGAAGGTCGTCGGCCGGGTCCTCCTCCCGGCCATCCCGTGCTTAGGAAGCCGGGGGCATCAGGACCGTGTCGATCAGGTACACGGTCGCGTTCGCGGTCTGGACTCCACCGCAGACGACCTTGGCGTCGTTGACCATCCACTCGTCGCCGCTGCCGGTGACCTCGACGTCGGCACCCTGCACGGTCGTGTGCATGCCCTCGATGTCGGCCGGCTCGATCTGGCCGGGGACCACGTGGTACGTCAGGATCGAGCTCAGCGTCTCGCTGTCGGTCTTGAGCGCCTCGATCGTGGCGGGGTCGATCTTCGCGAACGCGTCATCCACCGGTGCGAACACGGTGAACTCGTCTCCGTTGAGCGTGTCGACGAGGTTCACATCGGGGTTGAGCTGTCCGCTCACTGCGGCGACCAGGGTGGTCAGCATCGGGTTGTTGGATGCGGCGACGGCGACCGGGTCCTGGGACATGCCCTGGATCGAGCCTGCGCCCTCCGGAACGGCTTCCGCGTAGGCGGCGCAACCGGGGCCGACCAGGTTCGCGGCCGGGTCCATCTCCTCCATAGGCGTCGACTCCGACGTCTCCGGAGTCTTGGGCTCGGTGGACTCCTCCGTGGTGCTGCCGCTGCCCATCGAACAGGCGGAGAGCAGGAACGCGCTCGCCAGGCCGAGGGTGATGGCTGCGGTGACCTTCTTCTTGGTGCTGAACATGTCGAGCTCCTTCAGAACTGAGCCACGGCCTCTCCGTGGCGTCGAGGGCTGTTCGGAGCACCTTCGAGATCGGATGGGAGAAATCTCAGAAATCTCTCAGATCGACCGAATCCAATCCGTTGTCGTCCCCGGAGCGAACAGCTCCCGACAGAAGTGGGGACCTCATGGACCTGATCATCATCGGCCTGCTCGGCGGGCTCATCACCGGTATCTCGCCGTGCATCCTGCCCGTGCTGCCCGTGATCTTCCTCACCGGGGGCGCGCAGTCGGCGCGCTACGAAGACGAGGTGGTGCCCGCCAAGCGGAGCCGCCCCTACTTCGTGATCGCCGGACTGGTCCTGAGCTTCACGCTCGTCACCCTCGGCGGCTCGCTCCTGCTCGGCCTGCTGAACCTGCCGCAGGACATCATCCGATGGGTCGGCATCGCGGTGCTGATCATCATCGGCGTAGGCCTGATCGTGCCGCGGTTCCAGCACATCCTCGAGCGGCCGTTCCAGCGGTTCGGCCAGCGCGAGGTGAAGAACCGGGGGAGTGGCTTCGGGGTCGGCCTCGCGCTCGGTGCAGTGTTCGTGCCCTGCGCCGGACCCGTGCTCGCCGCCATCATCGTCGCGGGCTCCACCGGGCAGATCGGCATCGGCACCGTGCTCCTCACCGTGTCGTTCTCGATCGGTGTGGCTGTGCCGCTGCTGATCTTCGCGCTCGCCGGTCGCAGCGTCGTCGAGCGCATCCGCTCGTTCCGCTCGAAGGAGCGTGGACTGCGCATCGCCGCGGGTGTCGCGATGATCGCGCTCGCCGTCGGCCTCGTGTTCAACGTGCCCCAGGCCCTGCAACGTCTGCTCCCGGACTACACCGCGCCCCTGCAGGAGCAGATCGCCGACTCGGACCAGGTGAAGGACGCCCTCGATCTCGGCGGACTCGTCAACGACGAGAACAAAGACCTCGACAAGTGCACCAACGGCGCGGAAGAGCTGGAATCGTGCGGCACGGCCCCGTCGATCAAGGGCATCCAGGAGTGGCAGAACACGCCGAACGGCGAGGCCCTCGACCTGAAGGATCTGCGCGGCCAAGTGGTGCTGATCGACTTCTGGGCGTACTCGTGCATCAACTGCCAGCGCTCTCTTCCGCATGTCGTGGCCTGGGATGAGACGTACCGCGATGCGGGTCTCCAGGTGATCGGCATCCACTCTCCGGAGTACGCCTTCGAGAAGGATCCGGGCAACGTGGCAGCCGGTGCCCGTGACTTCGGCATCGAGTACCCCGTCGCGCTGGACAACAACCTGTCGACGTGGACGAACTACCGCAACCGCTACTGGCCCGCCCATTACCTGATCGATGCCGAGGGAACCGTGCGTCACATCTCGTTCGGCGAGGGCAACTACGCCGCGACCGAATCGATGATCCGCGAGCTGCTGAAGGACGCGGACCCCTCCGTCGACCTGCCCGCCGCGACGGACGTCGAGGATGACACGCCCGATGTGGGCTCGACGACGAGGGAGACCTTCCTCGGCTCGTCGAAAGACGTGAACTACGGCGGCGACGGCGACTACCGCGCCGGGACGAATGCGTACACGACCCCGAAGGATCAGCCGGCCGACAGCTTCGCGCTCGAGGGGGACTGGACGATCGAGACGCAGTTCGCGACGCCCGAGGGCGACGACGGCCGGATCAGCCTCAAGTATCACGCCGCCGAGGTGCGGGTCGTGGTCGCCGGAAGCGGCGACATCGAGCTCCGCCGCGACGACGGCTCGACGGAGACCATCGCCGTCGACGGGACTCCGCGCTCCTACGAGCTGCTGAAGCAGGGCGACATCGCCGAAGGCACCCTCACGCTCGACGTCCCGCCGGGGATCCAGGTCTATTCCTTCACATTCGGGTGACGTCTGCGCGGGTAAGGAGAGGAGATGCGGCATGCTTGTGGAGATGGTCATCGACGGAATGGACGTCCCGGAGGACGGTGCGACGCAGGATGCCGTCGGCGACCTCATCGTGCGCGTCGCCGACGGTGATCAGGCTGCGTTCGCGGCGCTCTACGACGCCCTCTCCTCCCGCGCCTTCGGGCTGATCCTCCGCGTGCTGGTGAACCGGGCGCAGAGCGAGGAAGTCCTGCAGGAGGTCTTCCTGGAGATCTGGCAATCCGCTTCCCGCTTCGCTCCGAACAGAGGTCAAGGACGAACGTGGGTCATGACGATCGCACATCGTCGGGCCGTCGACCGGGTGCGGGCATCGCAGTCGAGCGCCGACCGCGATGTGCGGGCCGGGTTCAAGGACATCGGAGTGGCACACGACAGCGTGGCAGAGCAGGTGGAGTTGGGGATCGAAGGCGAGAAGGTCGTCGACGCTCTCTCGGGGCTTCCTGAGGTGCAGCGCGAGGCACTCGTCCTCGCCTACTACGGCGGTTACAGTCAGAACGAGATCGCGGCCCTGGTGGGCGCGCCGCTGGGGACGATCAAGACACGGATGCGAGACGGCCTGACGCGTCTGCGCACGGCGATGGGGGTGACGGCATGAACGAGAACGAATTCGCAGAGCTCGCGGCAGGTGCCGCCCTGCACGCACTTTCGGCAGAAGACGAGCGCCGTTTCCGTGATGCGCTCGCGGCACACCCCGAGTGGCAGACCATCGTCGAGTCGGATGCCGCTGCGGCCGGTCTGCTCGCCGAGACAGCCGCGACGGTCGATCCACCCGCGAGCATCCGATCGGCTCTGCTCGCGCAGATCGCCATGACGCCGCAGGGGAGCGCACCGGACGCAGACGAGCCGCGTGCGGCCGCTCCTGCACCGGAACCCGCGGCCGAGAGTCCTGCGGCGGAAAAGTCCGTCGCCGAGGTTCCGACGCGGAAGCCGCGCCGTTGGGGTCGCGCGGTCTTCGCGTTGGCTGCATGCCTGGCGGTCCTCGTCGGTGTCGGCGTCGGCGCGGTCGCCCTGAACCAGCAGCTCAACCGCCCCGCGAGCGTCGTCGCACTGCAGGAGATCGAAGCGGCCGGAGACGCCGAGCAGGCGACGGTCGAGCTCGATGACGGCGGGACGGCGACGGCGCACTGGTCGGGCTCGGTCGGAAAGGCCGTGCTCGTGGCCGACGGGCTTCCGAGTCCGGGGGAGGGCGAGACCTACGAACTCTGGTTCGTGCGCGGTGACGCTCCCGTCTCGGCAGGCGTGTTCGATGTGGACAGCGGAGAAGCGACCGCCCTGCTCGACGGCGACATGCAGGCGGGCGATGCGATCGCGGTCACGGTCGAGCAGGCCGGCGGATCGCCGACGGGACAGCCGACGTCCGACCCGGTGATCGTCATCCCCACGGCCTGAACGCCGCTGATCGCGCGTACCCTGGAGGGATGCCCGAGCAGCACCACCGCCCTGTGCGTCGACCGACCTCCTCCTTCGACAACATCGTCGGCGCGCACGATCCCGCCGAGGAGACCCGGGTCGCGCACGCCACGGCATCCGCTCTGCTGACCCGCGTGCGCGCGGACGAGAGCGGCGCCAGCGCGGAGCGGCTCGTCGCTTTCACCTCCGAGCACGGCATCGACGAGATCGCGGAGCTCTGGTCCAAGGCGCCATCTCGCACGCTTCCCGGGGCTCTGTGGCGCCTGTACGTGCTGCAGCTGGCGATCCACGCCGACTCCCGCACAGCGGCGCTGCTATACGACCGCGGGCGGGTGGAGCTGGCTTCGGCCGACGTCGTGATCGCCGGAGCCCCGGTGCCGGCGAGCCCGGACGAGCTCGTCGCGCTCATCGACACGATTCTGCGCGGGGCGTTCCGCGGTGACTTCGCCGTCGCTCTCGACCGCGCCGCCGCGTTCTGTCGCGTGCAGGCATCGGGAGCGACCCACACCGCCGATGACTACGAGGCGACCGAACCGGCGCGGGCCAGCGAGCTGACCTCGCGAGCGCTGCGACTGAGCAGCTACGCGCAGGATCTGGCGGCCGCCGCCGTGCTGTGGCGCACGGGCGCACTGAGCTGAGATCGGCATCTGCTCGGCCGGGCAGAAAGCAACCGGGCAAGAAAAGACCGAGCCGCAAAAACGCCTCTCGGCGGAAGGCCGCTCGTAGCGGCGAAAAATGGAGCCCGGGGTTATGCGGCCCGGCCGTTCAATTGTAACGCGATGCGGCCATGGGTATTCCCGCCCTCTAGGCTCGGATCATGACCGGGCGTTTCGCACTCATGATCGATCCCGTGGCCGCCGAGGAGCCGCGCTCCGACTATGCCGACACGTTCACCCAGGTGGATGCTGCCGCTCCCGCGCTCAGTGTGGGGGAGCTGAGCACGCAGCGCGGTGACGGCGTGTTCGAGTCGATCGGTGTGGTCGACGGCCACGCGCAGGAGGTCGTCCCGCACCTCGAGCGTCTCGCGCACTCGGCACGCCTGTGCGACCTGCCGGTGCCGAACCTCGCGCAATGGCGTCAGGCCATCGACCGAGCGGCTGCACAACTGGGTGCGGGGGAATCGGTGATCAAGCTCATCCTCAGCCGGGGCGTCGAGCACGGGCCCACACCGACGGCATGGGTGACGGCGGCGCCGGCATCCGATTTCTCCGCTGTGCGCGAGAACGGCGTGCGCGTGGTCACCCTCGACCGCGGGTACGACCTGGGTGCGGCCGAGCGGGCGCCGTGGCTGCTGCTGGGAGCGAAGACGCTGTCGTACGCGGTGAACATGGCTGCACTGCGGGAGGCCCGACGGCGCGGCGCGGATGATGCGATCTTCCTGTCGAGCGACGGCTTCGTGCTGGAGGCTCCGACGGCTTCGCTGATCCTCCGATTCGGTGATCGCTTCGTCACGCCCGCTCCCAACGGTGGCATCCTCCACGGTACGACGCAGCTCAGCGTGTACGAGCATCTCGCCGGCCAGGGTTTCGAGGTCGGATACGACCGCATCCCGGCGACGGATCTGCCGCGGGCGGATGCCGCGTGGCTGGTGTCGAGCGTCCGCCTCGCCGCGGCCATCACGGCTGTGGACGACGTCTCTCTCCCGGTCGACCACGCCTTCACCGCGGATCTGAACCGCTACCTCCTCTCCCCGCGCGACTGACCCCGGTCCCCTCCCCACCCGCCCCGTCCGCCCCACCCCCTCGTCCACCCCACCCGCCCCACCCCCTCGTCCACCCCCTCCGCCCCACCCCCTCCGCCCCACCCCCTCTGCGACACCCCCTCTGCGACACAACTTCGGAGATCGTCGCCGACGCGCCGAGGATTGGCTCCAGCCAACGGGGTGTCGGCCACGAGATCCGAAGTTGTGTCGCCGGACGGATGCCGCGGGAGGGGTCGTGTCAGCGGCGCTGCCGCAGGGTCTCGACGATCGCGCGCTCGACGAGATCCCAATCGTGCACGATCATCGCGTAGTCGAATCGCAGAGTCGCGTGCCCCCACGCGGCGGCGTTGGCATCTCGGACCAAGTCCTTGTGACGGAGGGAGCGAGGATCGTGATTCGCCCGGCCATCTGCTTCGACGATGAGCCAATCCCCGATGAGGAGGTCCACACGACCCGTACCGACGATCCACACCTGGGTGCGGACATTCCAACCGTATGCGCGCAGCCTCAGCCGAAGCAGCGACTCCAATCCGCTGTCCGAGTCCGTGCGAGAGAACGCCACCAGATCTCGGCCTTTCCTTCCCAGCGCCTGTCGCAGCCACCGCAGACCGGACGCGTCGATCAGACCTTGCCGCCGCGCGGACTCAAGCGCGACGAAGAAGCGCTCTCCGCCGCGACATCGGAAGATCTGCCACAGTACTCGCGGGACCGAAGGGAGCGCGAACGCCGATGCGTGCGGAGCGTCGTCCCAATGCGCGATGCAGGAACACGGTTCGTCGCCGTGCGCGTACTGATGGCGGTCGCCGTACATCCAGACATGCAGCTGCGGGGAATCGAGTACCCAGAGTCCAAGGTGCCGCGCGGCCGACTCGCAGCCGATCACACCGCCGTGAGCCGCAGCGTCGAGAACATCCTGGCACGCGTCAGAACTCGCGTAGACGCCACGGCGCAGGTGGATGAGGTGGCCGTCCCGAGCGAGGCGCGCTATCTCCGCGCGCCGCATCCGCCGACGCAGCGTGCCGTACATCCACACCTGATCACCCGCAGCACCGCACATGCTTCGAGAGTGCCCCGCTCGCGGTTCGCATCATGACCCCGGCCCCGCAACGCGGGGAGATCACGGGCGACTCGCTGCCTGTGCAGGAAGGTTCATGCAGGAGCACAACTTCGGAGATCGCGCACGACACCCCGGAGAGCGGATGCTCGCATCGGCGTGTCATCGTCCGATCTCCGAAGCTGTGCCGGCGGACATGCAGGAAGGGCCCGGATGCCGCGGCGCCCGAGCCCTTCAGCGGCAGTGGCAGTAGCAGAAGGCAGTGGCAGTGAACCTCAGCTCAACCGAAGCGGCCGGAGACGTAGTCCTCGGTGGCTTGCACGGACGGGGTCGTGAAGATGCTCGTGGTGTCGTCGTACTCGATGAGCTTCCCCGGCTTGCCCGTGCCGGCGATGTTGAAGAAGGCCGTCTTGTCGGACACGCGCGACGCCTGCTGCATGTTGTGCGTGACGATCACGATCGTGAACTCGTTCTTGAGCTCGCCGATCAGCTCCTCGATCGCGTAGGTCGAGATCGGGTCGAGGGCCGAGCACGGCTCGTCCATCAGCAGCACCTCGGGTGACACGGCGATCGCGCGTGCGATGCAGAGACGCTGCTGCTGTCCGCCCGACAGGCCGGAGCCGGGGCGGTCGAGGCGGTCCTTGACCTCGTTCCACAGGTTCGCACCGGTGAGCGACTTCTCCACCAGGGCGTCCTGATCGCTCTTGGACATGCGCGAGTTGTTGAGCTTCACGCCTGCGAGCACGTTCTCCTTGATGGACATCGTGGGGAACGGGTTCGGCCGTTGGAAGACCATGCCGACCTGACGGCGCACGAGCACCGGGTCGACGCCCGGACCATAGAGGTCCTTGCCGTCGAGCAGCACCTCGCCTTCGACGCGTGCGCCGGGGATGACCTCGTGCATGCGGTTCAGGGTGCGCAGGAACGTGGACTTGCCGCAGCCCGAGGGGCCGATGAAGGCGGTGACGCTCCGCGGCTGGATGTCGAGGGAGACGCCCTCCACCGCGAGGAAGCTGCTGTAGTAGACGTTGAGGTCGTTGACTTCGATGCTCTTGGACACGTGTATTCCTGTTCTGAGTGGTCGGGCGCTCAGCGGCCGGAGACCTTCGGGGCGAACAACTTCGCGATGAGACGCGCGAGAAGGTTCAGGACCATGACGATGAGGATGAGGGTGAGGGCGGCGGCCCAGGCGCGCGCGACGGCGGCATCGGGACTCGTGCCCTGGTTCATGTACTGGTTGTAGGCGAACACCGGCAGCGTCATCATCTGGCCGTTGAAGATGTTCAGGTTCATGCTCTGCGTGAAGCCCGCGGTGAGCAGCAGGGGTGCGGTCTCGCCGATGACGCGGGAGATGGCGAGCATGATCGAGGTCGTGATGCCGGCGATCGAGGTCGGCAGCACGACCTTGAGGATCGTCAGCCACTTCGGCACTCCGAGCGCATAGGACGCCTCGCGAAGCTCGTTCGGCACGATCCGCAGCAGCTCCTCGCTACCGCGCACGACCACAGGGGTCATCAGCACGGCGAGTGCGAGCGCGCCCATGAATCCCATCGAGATGCCGGGCTTGAAGATCAGCGCGAAGACGGCGTAGATGAACAGACCGGCCACGATCGAGGGGATGCCGGTCATGACGTCGACGAAGAAGGTGATCGCCTTGGCGATCTTGCCCCGGCCGTATTCGACGAGGTAGATCGAGGTCATCAGACCGATCGGCACGGAGATGACGGTCGCCGTCAGGGTGATCAGGAGCGTGCCCCAGATGGCGTGCACGATGCCGCCGCCCTCGCCGACGACGTTGCGCATCGAGTAGCTGAAGAACTCGGCGTCGAACCGCTCGATGCCGTTGGCCACGACCGTCCACAGCAGCGACACGAGCGGAAGCAGGGCGATAAGGAACGCCGTGGCGACGAGGGCCGTCATCAGTCGGTCGACGGCCTTGCGACGGCTCTCCGCGATCGAGGAGATCACCGTGATGATGATCATGTAGAGCAGGATGCCGACGATCGCGGTGCCGACGATGTTGAAGTCGGCGAGGCTGGACCCGGCGGCGGCCGCAGCGACCCCGAAGATCGCTGCGGAGATCGCGAAGGATGCCGCGAGCAGGGCCCACGGAGCCCACTTCGGCAGCTTGCCGGAGGTGAGGGAGGCCGTACCGGACGCGGTGGGAGCGGCGGTGAGGGTGGTCATGTCAGTTCGCTCCCGAGAACTCGGCGCGGCGGGCGACGATCCAGCGCGCCAGCGCATTGACCGCGAAGGTCACGACGAAGAGGATGAGGCCGGTCGCGATCAGCGTGTTGACACCGGTGCCGTGCGCTTCGGGGAAGGCCAGGGCGATGTTCGCGGGGATCGGCGTGGGGTTGGTGGCGGTGAGCACCAGGAAGCTGACGACGGCCGAGGGGGAGAGCACCATGGTCACGGCCATGGTCTCGCCGAGTGCGCGGCCGAGGGCCAGCATCGCCGCCGACACCATGCCACCGCGTGCGAAGGGGAGCACGGCCATGCGGACCATCTCCCACCGGGTGGAGCCGAGTGCGAGGGCTGCTTCCTCATGGAGCTTCGGCGTCTGCAGGAAGACCTCTCGGCAGATGGCCGTCATGATCGGGATGCACATCACCGCGAGCACGAGGGCCGCGGTGAGGATCGTCTTGCCGGTGGAAGAGACCTGGCCGCCGAAGAAGGGGACCCAGGAGGCGTTCGTGTTCAACCAGGCGTAGATGGGCTGCAGCAGGGGAGCGAGCACCAGGCCGCCCCAGAGACCGAACACCACGGAAGGCACGGCGGCGAGGAGGTCGATGACGTAGCCGAGGAAGGCTGCGAGTCGCCGGTGCGCGTAGTGCGAGATGAACAGCGCGATGCCGATGGCGATCGGGGCGGCGATGAGCAGGGCGATGAACGAGGCCCAGAGCGTGCCGAAGACCAGCGGCCACACGTACACCCAGAAGGACTCGCCCTTGAGGATGTGGTTGTCGGTGGTGTCGAGCTGGAACGCCGGAAGGCTCTGGATGAAGAGGAAGGCGGCGACGAGCGCGAGGACGATGAGGATGATGATCCCCGCCCCGAGCGCGGTGCCCGAGAAGACCCGGTCGCCCAGTCGCTGCTTCGCCTTGATCGGTGCGGGCGGCGCCTTGATCGGTGCCGGTGTGGGCGCCTGCGCGGTCGTGCTCATGATCTCCCTGTTTCGGGCCGGGTCGATATGGATCGGATTCTGACCGGGAGGTGCCCCCGCGCCCGATGAGGACGCGGGGGCACTGCCGTCAGTCGATCGGCTGGATCAGCCGACCTGGATCAGGTCGATCGCGGCCAGCACCTGCTCGCGCAGACCGTCCGAGATCGGGGCGCTGCCGGCGTTCTCCGCAGCGGCGTCCTGGCCCTCGGCGCTCGCGATGTAGGAGAAGTACTCCTTCACGAGCTCCGCGACGTTGCTGTCCTCGTACTGCTCGCAGCCGATGAGGTAGCTGACCAGGGCGATCGGGTAGGCGCCGTCGGCCGCAGAAGCCGGGTCGACGTCGAAGACGAGGTCGGCCTCGCCGCGGCCCTCGGCCAGCGGGGAGTTCTCGACGAGCTTCGATGCGGCCTCGGCGGAGTAGGGGACGAACTCCTCGCCGACGCCCACCGCGACCTGGCCGAGACCGTCGGCCTGCGATGCGTCGAGGAAGCCGATGGCTCCGTTGCCGGCCGTGATGGCCTGCTTGACGCCCGAGGTGCCCTGCGCGGCCTCGCCGCCCTGGATCGGCCAGACGTCGGCCGGCTCGTAGGTCCAGATGTCACCGGCGGTGGCGCTCAGGTACTTGGTGAACGTCTCCTGCGTGCCGGAGGGGTCGGAGCGGTGCACCGGCGAGATCGCCAGGTCGGGCAGCTCGACGCCGTCGTTCAGGGCGGCGATGGCCGGATCGTTCCAGTTGCTGATGGTGCCGGCGAAGATGCCCGCGATGGTGGCGGCATCCAGGTTGAGGGTGTCGACCCCCTCGAGGTTGAAGGCGACGGCGACGGGCGAGATGTAGAGGGGAACCTCGACGATGTCGTCGGTCGTGCAGGCGCCGAAGCCGCCGGCGGCGATCTCCTCGTCGTTGAAGGCGCGGTCGGAGCCGATGAAGTTGCTGCCGCCCTCGAGGAAGTTCTCGCGACCCGTGCCGGAGCCGGTCGGCTCGTAGTTGACGGTCACATCGGGGTTGGCGCTCTGGAACGCGGCGACCCAGGCCTCCTGGGCGGCGGCCTGCGAGGACGCGCCGGTGGCGTCGATCGTGCCGGAGAGCGTGGACTCGGAGGGCTCTTCGCTGGAGCCGCCCGTTCCGCCTTCGTTCGCGGCACAGCCGGCGAGGGCGAGAGCGGCCACGGCGCCGATGGCGCCGATTCGTGCGATTCGGGAGATCTTCACTGTGGATCCTTCGATCTTGGATGGGTGGGGCCCGGTGCAGGGCACACAGTGACGCTATGGGCGACGGTTAACGAGACTCTCCCGAGCAGGTGAACGGCAGGTGAACGACGGGCGACTCTCTGGGGCGCTCCCGCGAGATTCCGGGCCTGGGTCGCTGAGCTTGTCGAAGCGTCAGACCTTGGGGATGTGCGTCTCGATCGCGATGATGCCCGAGCCGGGGTTCGTGGCCGACAGGTGGACGACGGAGAACGCGGCGGGCTCCAGGTCCGAGGCGCTGCCGAGATACGAGCCGTGGACGGTGCCGGTGGCCAGGGCGATCTCCGACAGCAGGGCGGGGAGCACCGGGCCGTGGCTGCACAGCACTGCGGGCTTTCCGGAGCGGACACGACGCCCGACGACAGAGCGGAGATCGGCGGTGCCGTCCTCCCACGCGTCCTGACTGATCTTCTCCGTCTGCACGGGCTTGCGATCGAGTGCCTTGGCGAGGGGGGTGACCGTCTCGACGCAGCGCACGGCGTCGCTGGTCACGATCTTGCGCACCCCGAAGGCGCGCAAGGGGCCGACGATGGACTTCGCCTGCTTGCGGCCGCGGTCGGTCAGTGGTCGCGCGGCATCCGAGCGATCCCAGTCCGATCGCGACATCGCCTTCGCGTGGCGCAGCGCGATCACCGGGAAGGTGCGGAGCACGCCGTCGTCGACGAGGTTCGTGAAGAAGTCGAGGATCTCCAGGTCGACGGGGTAGCTCAGGCGGGAGCGAGCCTTCTTGACGCTGACCCACTCGAGCGCCGCGATCTCCCGGTTGGGCAGGAAGGTCGACTCGCGGATCGCGTCTTCGGTCGCCTCGGCGGCCCAGTAGTGCACGACCTTCTGCTTCCGGGAGGCGAGGTGATAGCGGCTGACGCCGACCGGGACGCCGAGCGAGACGCGGATGCCGGTCTCCTCGTGAACCTCACGCACGGCGGTCTCGGCGAGCATCTCTCCGGGATCGACCTTGCCCTTGGGCAGCGTGATGTCGCGATACTTCGTGCGGTGGATCAGGAGGATCCGCAGCTTGCCTTCGACGAGGCGCCAGACCACGGCCCCCGCGGCGTACACGGCTTTGTCCGCCCACTTCGAGCCGGTCGCGGTGTCGGGCGGGAGCTGCAGCTGCCGCCCGGTCATCGCACCGCCCGTGCGCGGCGACGCCTCTGGATCAACCCCATGGTCTTATCCTGCAGGTCGATCAGGGGCTTGCCGTCCGCGTCGACGGCGTGGCGCTGCCACACACCTCCGGCGCCCAGGTGCCACGACGTCGTCCCGGCATCCATCGCCAGGTCGAAGAACGTCTGCAGCTCCTTCAGGTGCGCAGGATCGGTGACCCGCACCAGCGCTTCCACGCGACGATCGAGGTTTCGGTGCATCATGTCGGCGCTGCCGATGTACACCTGCGGGTCACCGCCGTTCTCGAACGCGAAGATGCGCGAGTGCTCCAGGTAGCGCCCGAGGATGCTGCGCACGGTGATGTTTTCGCTGATGCCGTCGAGGTCGGTGCGCAGGCTGCAGATTCCGCGCACCCACACGTCGACCTTCACGCCCGCGGCGCTCGCGCGATAGAGCGCGTCGATGATCTCCTCGTCGACCATCGAGTTGACCTTGATGCGGATGTGCGCCGGCAACCCGGCCTCGGCGTTCCGGCGTTCGGCGTCGATCTGGCGGACGAGGCCCTTCCGGAGGTGCAATGGGGCGACGAGGAGACGCTTGAACTTCTTCTCGATGGCGTAGCCGCTGAGCTCATTGAAGAGTCGCGTCAGGTCTTTGCCGACCTGCGCATCGGCGGTGAACAGGCCGAAGTCCTCGTAGATGCGGCTGGTCTTCGGGTTGTAGTTGCCGGTGCCGACGTGGGAGTAGTGCTGGAGCTTGCCGTCTTCTTCGCGGATGACGAGGGCGAGCTTGCAGTGCGTCTTCAGTCCGACGAGTCCGTAGACCACGTGCACGCCGGCTTTCTCGAGTTTGCGTGCCCAGACGATGTTGTTGGCCTCATCGAACCGGGCTTTCACCTCGACGAGTGCCAGCACCTGCTTGCCGGCCTCGGCGGCGTCGATCAGCGCCTGCACGACGGGGCTGTCACCGGACGTGCGGTACAGCGTCTGCTTGATGGCGAGCACATGCGGGTCGCGCGCGGCCTGCTCGAGGAACGCCTGGACGCTGGTGGTGAACGACTCGTACGGGTGGTGCACGAGCACGTCCGATTTGCGGATGGCCTTGAAGATGTCGGCGCGGTTGCTCGACCCCGCGGGCTGGAAGGCCACGGCTGTGGTGGGCAGGTGCGGCGGGTAGCGAAGGTCTGGGCGGTCGATGCGGGACAGATCGAACAGGCCGCGCAGATCGAGCGGGCCGGGGAGGCGGTAGACCTCCAGGTCGGTGATGTCGAGCTCGCGGACCAGCAGGTCCATCGTGACGTCATCCATGTCGTCGGTGATCTCGAGACGGATCGGCGGACCGAACCGGCGGCGGAGCAGCTCGGCCTCGAGGGCCTGGATGAGGTTCTCGCTCTCGTCCTCCTCGATCTCCACGTCTTCGTTGCGCGTCAGACGGAAGGCGTGGTGATCGAGCACCTCCATCCCGGGGAAAAGATCGCCCAGGTGGTTCGCGATGAGTTCCTCCAGGCGAAGGAACCGCTTGATCTCGCCACCGCTCGGCACCTCGACGAAGCGGGGGAGCATGGGTGGGACCTTGAGGCGGGCGAACTCCTGCCGACCGGTTCGCGCGTTGCGGATGCGGATCGCGAGGTTCAGCGACAGGCCGGAGATGTACGGGAACGGGTGAGCCGGGTCGACCGCGAGCGGCATCAGCACCGGGAACACCTGGGCCTGGAAGTACTCGGACAGCGCGGAGCGCTCGCTGTCGGTGAGTTCGGTCCAGTCGGTGATCTCCACGCCGGATTCTGCGAGGGCAGGGCGAACCAGCGAGATCCATGCATCGGCGTGACGCAGCTGCAGGGCGTGCGCCTCGCGGGAGATGTCCGCGAGTGCGTCGACGGGGGAGCGGCCGATGTTGGTCGGCACGGCGAGCCCGGTCATGATGCGCCGCTTGAGGCCCGCCACGCGCACCATGAAGAACTCGTCGAGGTTGCTGGCGAAGATCGCCAGGAAGTTGGCCCGTTCGAGTTCGGGCAGCGACGGATCCTCGGCGAGCTCCAGCACGCGCTGGTTGAACGCGAGCCAGCTCAGCTCGCGATCCAGGTAGCGGTGGTCCGGGAGCTGGGAGTCGGGCGACTCGATGGCGTCGAAGTCATCGTCTTCGGCGTCTCCGAGGCCGGCGTCGGCGAGTGCGGGATCGATCATGGGGTACATCTAAGCACCGCCGGGTGACGCTCGTGTGAACGGCGTCCGTCCTCACCCGGCCGCGGCGACGTTCTCGTCCTCGTTGACGTTGAAGCGATAGCCGACGTTGCGCACGGTGCCGATGATCTGCTCCTGGTCGCCGAGCTTCGCCCGGAGCCGCCGCACATGCACGTCGACGGTACGCGTGCCGCCGAAGTAGTCGTAGCCCCACACCTCGCTGAGCAGCTGCTCCCTGGTGAAGACGCGTGACGGATGCGTGGCGAGGAAGTGCAGGAGCTGGAACTCCTTGTAGGTGAGATCCAGGGGTCGGCCGCGCAGTTTCGCCGAGTACGACTGCTCATCGATCGTGACCCCGGAGGCCTGCACCCGTGCAGGCTCGGCGACGTCATCGCGCCGCGCGAGTGCGAGACGCAGTCGTGCGTCGATCTCGGCGGGGCCCGCGGTGACCAGCAGGACGTCGTCGATGCCCCAATCGCCGGAGAGAGCGCTCATGCCGCCCTCGGTGACCACGAGGAGCAGCGGCGCGTCCTGTCCGGTGGCGCGCAGCAGGCGGCAGAGCGACTTCGCCGCCACCAGGTCATGACGACCGTCGACGATCACGACGTCGTACTCCGGGGCGTTGACCAGCTGTGCGGTTTCCGCCGGAATCTGGCGCGCTTTATGGCTCAGCAACTCGAGAGCGGGCAGGACCTGCTCCGAGAGCGGAGCGTTGGTCAGAACCAGGACCAGGGCCACGCGCACTCCTCACCGACGGGGGGATCGACGTCGTGCCGCCATGATACCGGGAGGCGATGCGCAACAATGGTGTCATGACGGATCCAGCACTCGCACCGCGCAACGCGTTCGTCGGCGTGATCGTCGTGTGGGCGGCGGCGTTCGTCGCCACGGTGGCGATCGGCATCTTCGTGCCCGAGGAGTGGCGCGTGCCGTGGATGCTGGTCGGCTTCGGCGGCGTCGTGCTGCTGTCGTTCGCCGTGCAGCTCTGGTACGGGCGCACGCAGGGCTTCATCTTCCGGGTGGCGAGCAGTGTCACGGGCGCCCTGCTGCTGATGGGGCTCATCTCGATCGGTTTCGGCCTGGCGGCGTTGATCCCGTCCTGACGCCGGCGCGGCGCGGTAAGGTGGAGCACATGGACCTCATGGCGCTCGAAATCTTCTTCATCGGCCTGCTGGGCCTCGCGAGCCTCGCTATCGTCTTCGTCTCGGCAGTGGTGCTGCGCAACCTCTTCCGCGGCCAGCGCTGACGCGATCGTGATCGAACTCCCCACCGACCTTCCCGCCGACCTCGCGCCTCTCGCGTGGCTCATCGGCGTGTGGGAGGGCACGGGCGTCATCGACTATCCGGTGGGTGACGAACGTCTGCAGGGCGAGTTCACGCACCGGGTCAGCTTCAGCCACGACGGCGGCCCCTTCCTGAACTACTCCGGTACCGCGACGTTCCTCTCGGAAGACGGCGCACCGGCTACGGCTCTCCTTGCCGAGACCGGCTTCTGGCGGCTTGCTCGCCCGGCCACGTCGGCAGATCCGGGTCCCGCACTGCTCCCGCCGATGGCTCCCGCCGTCACCCGCACGGTCGACGACGTCGAGGAGCTGCGCGCACCCAGCGGCGGATTCCCGATCGAGGTCTCCGTCGCCCACTCCGACGGCGCGCTCGAGCTCTACATCGGCGAGATCAACGGACCCCGCGTCGATATCGGCACGGATGCCGTCGTCCGCAGCTCCGGAGCGAAGGTGCACACCGCTTCTTCCCGCATGTACGGCCTGGTCGACGGTCACCTGCTGTGGGCATGGGACGTCGCGGCCCTCGGCACCCCGCTCCGCGCGCATGCCTCGGCGCGACTGGCCAAGGTCTGACATGCCGGGTTTCGGCGAGCTCGACGGTGTCGTATCCGATGACGACCGGATCATGCATTTCGGTGACGCCTTCCGCGAGCAGCGGCGTCTCGCCGACGGCGCGGCCCTCGCCCCGCTCGGCGACCGGACGATCATCGAGGTCGCGGGCCCGGAGCGGCTGACCTGGCTCGACTCGATCACCTCGCAGTCGGTGGGCCGTCTCGCCGCCGGCGAGAGCACGGAGCTGCTGGTGCTCGACCCGCAGGGGCGCGTCGAGCATGCGGCCGGTGTCCTCGACGACGGTACATCGACCTGGCTGATCGCCGACGCCGGCGATGCCGATGCGCTCGCGGGCTGGTTGACCCGCATGAAGTTCCGCACTCAGGCGACGGTCGACGTGCGCTCCGACCTCGCGCTGATCGGTTACATCGACGGGGGTGCGGTGGCCACGACGGCATCCGCCGCCGCGCTCGCGCCGAACGGCAGCCCCCTGATCTGGGCCGACCCGTGGCAGCGGATCAGCAGCGGCGGGCATCAGTACGCCGAGGTCGTCGAGCATCCTGCTGCGGACTACGCGTGGCGGGTCGCGATCCTGAGCGCGGACGCGGCGGATGCGCTCGCCGCATCGCTCGACCGCGATGCCCTCGCCGGACTCCTCGCCGCCGAGGCCTTGCGCATCGCCGCCTGGCGTCCGCGCTGGAGCACCGAGGTCGATGAGCGCTCGCTGCCGCACGAGTCCGACTGGATCCGCAGTGCGGTGCACCTGAATAAGGGCTGCTACCGCGGACAGGAGACCGTCGCCAAGGTGCACAACCTCGGACACCCTCCGCGCCGTCTGGCTGCGCTGCACCTCGACGGCAGCGACGCCGTGCTTCCCGAGCCCGGAGACGCGGTCTTCGCGGGAGACGATGAGGTCGGGCACATCACCTCGGTGGCACGGCACCACGAGGACGGGCCGATCGCGCTCGCCATCCTCTCCCGTCGCGCGCCGATCGGCGATTTGGTGGTGCGTGCCGACGGCATCGACATCGCCGCGTCTCAGCAGGTGATCGTGCCGGCCGATGCCGGTGCCGTGGCAGACATCCCGCGCCTCACACGACTGTCTCGTCGTCCGTCCGCCCCGGACCCGCGCAGCACCGGCGTCGGCAGCTGACCTCAGCCCGGTAGGGGAGCGACGGCCGCCCAGGGCAGCGTGAGCTCGCCCAGCCGCCAGCGTGTCCGTCCGCCGAGTACCGGCCACCCCTGGGCGCGAAGGGCGCCCACGGCGGCGAGGAAGCGCTGTGTGGCACCGAACGTCGACAGGGGCGCGGCCCGCTCCCATTCGCGGTCGAGCTCGACGAGCAGTGCGTGGATCCGTTCCCCGGGGATGTTGCGATGGATGAGCGCCTTCGGCAGTCTTTCGGCGACGACGCTCGGCCGCTCCAGATCGGCGAGCCGGAGAGAGATCGTGAAGCACAGCGGCACAGCGCGGGCGTCGACGTCGATCCAGCTCGAGACGCGGCCGATCTCGTCGCAGGTCCCCTCGAACAGCAGGCCGTCCGGTGCGAGGCGCGACGCCATACGCGCCCACGCGGTCGGTACGTCTTGCTCGTCGTACTGGCGCAGCACGTTCATGGCGCGTATCACCGCAGCCTTGCGACCGTCGGGAAGGGGAACCTCGAAGCCGCCGCGCGCGAATGAGACCGGGAGGTCGGGGGCGAAGGAGGTGCGTCCCGCTCGCACTTCGGCGAGCTGGGCGTCGGCCGTCGCGACGCGGGCCGGATCGATCTCCAGACCTCGCACCTCGACGTCGTCGCGCACCCGGACCAGGCGCGTCGCGAGCTCGAACGCAGTGACGCCGCTGGCACCGTAGCCGAGATCCACGACCAGGGGATCGGATGCTCGGCGCAGGGCGTCGCTCGCCGCGATCCAGCGATCGTTGCGCCGCAGCCGGTTCGTCCCCGTGGTGCCACGGGTCGGCCGACCGAGGGGAGATGACGCCATGTCTCCATCCTCCCAGCATCCGAATCCGGTGCCGGCCCCGGCCCGGATAAACTGGCGACATGACTGCGACGCGCACCCTCATCCTGCTCCGCCACGGCCGGAGCGAATGGAACGAACTGAATCTGTTCACCGGCTGGGTGGACGTCCGCCTCAACGAGCAGGGCCAGAAGGAGGCGCGCCGAGGCGGCGAGCTCCTCGCCGAGTCCGGCATCCTCCCCGACGTGCTGCACACGTCTTTGCTGAGTCGTGCGATCCAGACGGCGAACATCGCTCTCGACGCCGCCGACCGCCTCTGGATCCCGGTGACCCGCTCCTGGCGGCTCAACGAGCGCCACTACGGTGCGCTCCAGGGCAAGGACAAGGCGCAGACCCTCGAGGAATTCGGCCCCGAGCAGTTCCAGCTCTGGCGTCGCTCGTTCGACGTGCCGCCGCCCGTGCTCGACGATGAGAGCGAGTTCAGCCAGGTCGGCGACGTCCGTTACGCGGACATCGACGGAGAGGTGCCGCGCACCGAGTCGCTCAAGCTCGTCATCGACCGTCTGCTGCCCTACTGGGAGAGCGCGATCGTCCCCGACCTCGAGGCCGGCAAGACCGTGCTCGTCACGGCGCACGGCAATTCGCTGCGTGGTCTCGTGAAGCACCTCGAGGGCATCAGCGACGATGACATCGCCGAGCTCAACATCCCGACCGGCATCCCCCTGGTCTACGAGCTGGACGAGAACAACGTGCCCACCGGTCCCGGGCGTTACCTCGACCCGGAGGCCGCTGCCGCCGGCGCCGCCGCCGTCGCGGCCCAGGGCAAGAAGTAAGAGCCCGAAACCCCGAGAAGACGCCGAAACCCCGTGCTGCAGATGTCTGCAGCACGGGGTTTCGGCGTGAAAGCGGGGTTTCGCGTGCGCGGGTCAGGCGTGGCCGTACTCCTGCTGCCCGAGCTCCTGCTGCTCGACGGCGAAGGGGATGTCTTCCTCCTCGACCGCCCAGTCACCGGTGGCGAGGTAGACGACCTTCTTCGCGACGGCCACCGCGTGGTCGGCGAAGCGCTCGTGGTAGCGGCTGGCGAGCGTGGCGTCGACGGTGGCCGTGGCCTCGCCCTTCCAGTTGTCGCTGAGCACCTTCTCGAAGACCGTGGCGTGCAGCTCATCGACGTCGTCGTCCGCGTTGCGGATCGCGTCGGCGAAGCGCAGGTCCTGGGTGCGCAGCAGCTCCGAGAGCGTACGGGCGACCTCGACGTCGAGCTCGCCCATCTTCACGAAGGTGCCCTTGAGTCCCTTGGGGATGGCGCGCTCGGGGAAGCGGAGTCGGGCGAGCTGGGCGATGTGCTCGGACATGTCGCCCATGCGCTCGAGTGAGGCGCTCACGCGCAGCGCCGTGACGACGATGCGCAGGTCGCGGGCGACCGGCTGCTGGCGGGCGAGGATCTCGATGGCCTGCTCGTCGAGGGCGACGGCGAGTTCGTCGATCTTCGCATCGTCCGCGATGACCTCTTCGGCCAGGGCGACGTCGCTGGTGGCGAAAGCCCTGGTGGCCTTGTCGATCGATACCGTAACGAGGTCGGCGATCTCGACGAGGCGGTTTTGGAGGTCCTCGAGGGACTGGTGGAAGACTTCGCGCATGTTGGGGCGCAACCTTTCATTCGGATCTCGGCTGGGTCAGCGCGAGAAGGCGGGTCGTCCGCACAGGAGCAGGTCTGTGCTCCCGCACAAGCCCGAAGCGATTGTCTGCTTCGAAGGTTAACGAACGGTGCCCAGCACGTGAATAGTACTTCTCCTGTTCCCGCCAGGGCGCGGAAACCCGCCGGACGGAGGGTGAACGCACTCTACCCTTATGACATGACCTTGCCGCAGCTCGCGCTGTCTTCGCTCGCCATCGGGCTGGTGATAGGCGTCGGCCTCTCCCTGCTCGTGGTGTGGGCCTATCGGGCGCGGGCGCGGGTCCAGGAGGAGACATCGCTGGCGATTCCTCCCGGCATCACCGATGTGCTGCACAGCATGGACGACGCGGCCGGAGTGGTCGACACATCGGGGCTGGTGCTCGCGGCCTCGGACGCCGCGAGCCGGTTCGGCATCGACGTCGGATCGACGCTCGACAACCCGGAGCTGCGCCAGCTCGTGCGCGGGGTCAGGACGGCCGGCGGTTCGGCAACCGAGTCGATGCGTATCACGCGCGGCGGACTGAGCCTCGATCCGCGTCTCGTCTCGGCTCGTGCCAGCGCGATCGGCACGCGCCTGGTCCTGTTGATCATCCGCGACGTCACGGAGCAGGAACGGCTCGATCAGATGCGTCGAGACTTCGTGGCGAACACGAGCCACGAGCTGAAGACCCCGGTGGGGGCGGTGAGCCTGCTCGCCGAAGCGATCGAGTCGGCGGCCGACGACCCGGCGCAGGTACGCATCTTCGCCGCGCGGATCTCGGCGGAGGCGGGGCGGCTCGGCCAGCTCACCGGACGCATCATGAGCCTCTCCCGGCTCCAGGCCGAGGACGGTCTGACCAAGGTGGGCCCCGTCGCGATCGACGAGGTCATCGCCGCCTCCATCGAGGCTCATGTCGTGCAGGCCGACTCTGCGGGCGTAGAACTCGCCAGGGGAGGCGACCGAGGTATCTGGGTGCGCGGTGACGCGCAGATCCTGATCGAGGCCGTCGGCAATCTGATCGCCAACGCCATCGTCTACTCGCCCCGCGGTTCGCGCGTGGGGGTAGGCGTCCGGGCCGAGGACGGCGTGGTCGAGATCGCCGTCTCCGACCAGGGCATCGGAATCGCCGAAGCGGATCGGGAACGCATCTTCGAGCGTTTCTACCGAGCGGATGAGGCCCGTTCCCGGCGCACGGGAGGCACCGGACTCGGGCTCTCCATCGTCAAACACGCCACGCAGCGCCACGGCGGGGAGGTGCGACTGTGGTCGCGCCCGGGACGAGGTTCCACATTCACGATCCGACTTCCTCGGATCGACGCCCCGGATCACACCGACACGGGCAAGAAGAGCAAGAAGAAGCGCGCACGCAAAGCGGCCAAGGCCGCGGCATCCGCGCGCGTTCGAAACGGAGAGAGAGCATGACCCGAATCCTTCTCGTCGAAGACGAGCCCGACCTCGCCGACCCGCTCGCGTACCTGCTGCGACGCGAGGGCTACGAGGTGGAGATCGCGGAGGACGGACCCGGCGCGCTCGCGGGATTCCGGGAGCGGGGCGCCGACATCGTGCTGCTCGATCTGATGCTGCCCGGGATGCCCGGTACTGAGGTGTGCCGGCAGATCCGCTCGACGTCGGCGGTGCCGATCATCATGCTCACGGCCAAGGACTCCGAGGTCGACATCGTGGTGGGCCTGGAGCTCGGAGCCGACGACTACATCACGAAGCCCTACTCGTCACGCGAACTTCTGGCCCGGATGCGCGCGGTGCTGCGCCGCGTCGTGCAGGCCGACAGCGAACTCGACGAGCGGGTGCTCGACGGGGGCAGGGTCTCGCTCGACATCGACCGGCACACGGTCTCGGTCGCCGGCGAGCAGATCAACATGCCCCTGAAGGAGTTCGAGCTGCTCGAGGTCCTGATGCGCAACTCCGGGCGCGTGCTCACTCGCGGTCAGCTGATCGATCGGGTCTGGGGGAGCGACTACTTCGGTGACACGAAGACGCTCGACGTGCACATCAAGCGCATCCGCTCCCGCATCGAGGAGAACCCGAGCGAGCCCGTGATGCTCGTCACCGTGCGTGGCCTCGGATACCGCTTCGAGGGCTGAACGACGAAGAGGCCGGCACCCCACGGGGTGCCGGCCTCTTGCGCGTTCTGCGCGGAGGATCAGTCGGCGGGTGCCGGAGCCGCCGTGTCGGTCGGGGTCGGCGTCGGAGACGGTACCGACTCCGAGGGGACCAGGTCTGCGTAGTAGGGGAGCGAGCCGTCGAGCACGGGCACCTCTGCCTTGACGCCCGTGGAGTCGCCCGACTGGAAGTGGATCTCGACGGTCGCGCCGGGCATGGTGTCGAGGCCGACGATGCGCAGCGGCTCCTCGTCGGCGCCGAGGCTCACGGTGCCACCAGCCGGAACGGTGACGATGAACGGCTCGCTGTCTGCGAGCGCGATGGTGAGCGTGGCGCTCTCATCGGTCGGGTTCACGATGCCGGCGATGAAGTTGCCGACCGAGCCGTCTTCGTTGGCGATGACGAGAGCGTTGCGCACATCGATCGGGCCGTCGGCGTCGGAGATGTTGACGCCGTCCGAGGCCGCATACTCGGTCTTCGTGGACTGGGGAGTGATGAACGTGCACCCCGTCGCGCCGAGTAGAACGAGAGCGCTGAGCGCAGCAGACGCAACAAGGCGCGATTTCACGGGTCCTCCTGAGGTCCGGCGGGATGTCCGCATCCATTCTATGGGTAACTCGCGACCGCCCCGAGGTCCAGGGGGCGCGAACCTTAGCGCATCTCCCCTGTGGTATCCTTGAGGTTGCCGAAAGGACACGTTTTTATGCTTTTTGAGGTTGGCGAAACCGTCGTCTATCCCCACCATGGCGCTGCGACCATCATCGAGGTCAAGGAGCGCATCATCAAGGGTGAGGCGAAGAAATATCTGAAGCTCAACGTCACCCAGGGCGATCTCATCATCGAGGTTCCTGCTGAGAATGTCGACCTGGTCGGCGTTCGCGACGTGATCGGAAAAGAAGGTCTCGATCATGTCTTCGAGGTGCTGCGCGCACCCTTCACCGAAGAGCCCACCAACTGGTCTCGTCGGTACAAGGCGAACCTCGAGAAGCTCGCCTCCGGCGATGTGATCAAGGTGAGCGAGGTCGTCCGCGACCTGTGGCGCCGCGACCAGGACCGCGGCCTGTCTGCGGGAGAGAAGCGGATGCTGGCGAAGGCTCGTCAGATCCTCATCTCCGAGCTCGCGCTCGCGGAGAAGACCGACGAAGACAAGGCGGGCGCACTGCTCGACGAGGTCCTCGCCTCCTGAGTTCTCTGCGAAGGGGCGGATGCTTCGGCATCCGCCCCTTCGTCGTACTCGCCACGCGGTAGCGTGAGACGGTGACTCTGCTTCCCGTTCCCGACATCGCGATCATCGTCGTCGCCGCCGGTTCCGGCACCCGCCTGGATGCGGGGGCGCCCAAGGCTCTCGTCGGAATCGACGCGCATTCGATCCTCCGCCACGCGCTCGACGGCGTCTTCGCTGCGGGTCCGGCGCAGGTGATCGTCGTCGCCCCGGCCGGGTACGAGGGGGATGCGCTGGCGGAGTTGGAGGAGGCGGCAGGTGATCGACGCGACCTCGGCCGAGTCGTGACCGGAGGCGCCACCCGACAGCAGTCCGTGGCTGCGGGCCTGACCGCACTCTGGGGAGATGTCACGACCGTCCTCGTGCACGATGCCGCTCGCGCCCTCACCCCTCCGGCGCAGATCGATGCGGTCGCTCAGGCGGTCGTCCCGGGGGAGGGGGTGATCCCCGTGCTGCCCGTGGTCGACACGCTCAAGAAGGTGGCGGGCGGTGCCGTGGTCTCCGCCGTCGACCGTTCCGAGCTTGCCGCCGCGCAGACGCCCCAGGGTTTCCCCCGTGAAGGGCTCGAAGCGGCCTATGAGGCGGCGCTGGCCGACGGGATCGAGTACACCGACGATGCTGCCCTGTTCGCAGCCGCCGGAAACAGGGTGCGGCACATCGAGGGTTCCGCCCGCGCGTTCAAGATCACCACTCCCGGCGATCTGGAGCGTGCGAGGCACCTGCTGGACGCATCGACTCCGGCGCCTCGCCCGGCATCGGTCGAACTCGCAGGCATCCCTCGCGTCGGTATCGGCACGGACGTCCATGCCTTCGGCGGCGACGGGAACCTCTGGCTCGCCGGCCTCGAGTGGCCGGGGGAGCAGCCGCTCTCCGGGCACTCCGACGGCGATGCGGTCGCCCATGCGATCGTCGATGCACTCCTGGGGGCGGCAGGCCTCGGCGACATCGGTGAGCACTTCGGTACGTCCCACCCCGAGTACTCCGGCGCGCATGCCGATGTGTTCCTCGCTCGCACGCGTGAACTGCTCGCCGAATCCGGGTTCGCGATCGGGAACGTCTCCGTGCAGTTGCAGGGGAACCGGCCGCGCTTCAGCTCTCGGCGCCGGGAAGCGGAGGCGGTCCTGTCAGCGATTCTGGGCGCTCCCGTCTCGGTCACGGCCACGACGACCGACGGCCTCGGATTCCCCGGTCGCGGTGAAGGCATCGCCGTCACGGCCATCGCCGCGGTGGTGGTGGCCGACGTTCCGCGGAGCATGTGACGATCGGCCGAGAAATACCCCCCGATACGTCGGCGGAACGTCACAACCTCGGTGAATCGTCTCCGCGGGGCGGGCGCTCAGCAGTCCCCGAGTAGGCTTGTGCGGTGACCCTCCGCCTCTACGACACCCGCGCACAGCTGCTGCGCGACTTCGTGCCTCTCGATCCCGAGAACATCACGATGTACGTCTGCGGACCCACGGTGCAGTCCGGCCCCCACATCGGCCATGTCCGGGCGGCTCTGAGCTTCGATCTCCTGCGTCGCTGGCTCGAGCATCGGTACGGTCGGGTCACCTTCGTCCGCAACGTCACCGACATCGACGACAAGGTGCTCGCCAACGCGACGGATGCTGAGCCGTGGTGGGCGCTCGCCTACCGGATGGAGAGGGAGTTCACCGCGGCGTATGCCGGCGTCGGCATCCTCGCTCCGACCTACGAGCCGCGCGCTACGGCATCCGTCCCGCAGATGCAGGAGCTGATCGCGCTGCTGATCGAGCGGGGGCACGCCTACCCGGCTCCGGACGGCTCCGGAGACGTGTACTTCGACGTGCGTTCGTGGTCCGACTACGGATCGTTGACGCATCAGTCGCTCGACGCCATGGAGGCGGCGGAGGATGCTGATCCCCGCGGTAAGCGGAATCCGCAGGACTTCGCGCTCTGGAAGGGCACGAAGCCGGGGGAGCCGGCGGATGCGAGGTGGGCCTCCCCGTGGGGAGCCGGTCGCCCGGGCTGGCACATCGAGTGCTCGGCGATGTCGAAGCGCTACCTCGGCGCCGAGTTCGACATCCACGGCGGCGGGCTGGACCTCCGCTTCCCGCACCATGAGAACGAGCTCGCGCAGTCGACCGCCGCGGGCGACGGCTTCGCCCGTTACTGGGTGCACAACGGGCTCGTGACCGTCGACGGACAGAAGATGTCCAAGTCGCTCGGCAACTTCACGCTGGCGGCCGACGTTCTCGGCGCGCACGACCCGCTGGTGGTGCGCTACGCCCTCGCTGCGGCGCACTACCGTTCGAGCCTCGACCTCGGCGAGTCGTCGTGGACCGAGGCCGAAGCGGCGCTGGGCCGAATCGGCTCGTTCCTCCAGCGCGCGTTCCGTGACGAGGACGGGGGACGGGGAAGGTCCTACTCACAGAGCCTTCCCGAGGCATTCGCGGCCGCGATGGACGACGACCTCGGTGTGCCGCAGGCCCTCGCCGTCCTGCATGAGACGGTGCGCGCAGGGAACTCCGCGCTCGATGCGGGCGAGACCGATGCGGCGCTGGATTCGGCTTTTGCCGTTCTAGCGATGACGTCCGTCCTCGGCCTGACCCCGACGTCATCGACGAAGGGCGGCGCATCGGCGTCCGCTCTGGACGCACTCGTCCAGACGATGATCACCCAGCGCGCACAAGCGCGCGCTGACAAAGACTGGGCGGCGGCGGATCGCATCCGAGATGCGATCGCCGCCGCAGGAATCACGCTGGAGGACACTCCGGCCGGAACTCATTGGAGTATCGATGGCTAAGCCAGGGCGCCCCGGCGCGAGCAAGGGAAACAAGAAGGGCCCGACCAAGGGCACCGGCGGACTCGGGCGCAAGGCGCTCGAGGGGCGGGGACCGACGCCGAAGGCGGAGGACCGCGCCTGGCACCCGGCGGGCAAGCGCAAGGCCGCGGCCGAGCGCTACGCCGCAGCGACGGGCGGCAAGGGTCGCCCCGGCGGCAGTCGCCAGGGCTCCGGTGGCGGTTCGAACCGCGCGCCGAAGGCGAAGGCAGGAGATGACACCGAGAACGTCACGGGTCGCAACTCCGTCCTCGAGGCATTGCGGGCGAAGATTCCGGCGACGGCGTTCTACATCGCGCAGCGCGTCGAGATGGACGACCGCGTGAAGGAGATGCTGGCGATCGCCACGAATCGCGGGATCCCCGTGATGGAGGTCACCCGTCCGGAACTCGACCGCATGGCCGGCTTCGACGGCGTGCACCAGGGCGTCGCGATCAAGGTGCCGCCGTACGAGTACGCGCATCCGCAGGATCTTCTCGAGCAGGTCATCGACAAGGGCGAGGTGCCACTCTTCGTGGCGCTCGACGGCATCACCGACCCGCGCAACCTGGGCGCGATCATCCGCTCCACTGCGGCGTTCGGCGGTCATGGCATCATCCTTCCCCAGCGCCGCTCGGCCGGTGTCAACTCCGCTGCCTGGAAGACCAGCGCCGGAGCCGTCGCCCGCACGCCCGTGGCGCTGGCGACCAACCTCACCACGCAGCTCAAGGAGTTCAAGAAGCAGGGTGTGTTCGTGCTCGGCCTCGACGGAGACGGCGATGTGTCGCTCCCCGAGCTGCAGCTGGCCGATCGTCCCGTCGTTATCGTGGTCGGCTCCGAGGGCAAGGGCCTGTCGCGCCTGGTCTCCGAGACCTGCGATCAGATCGTCTCGATCCCGATCTCGGCAGCCACCGAGTCGCTCAACGCAGGCATCGCGACCTCGGTCGCGCTCTACCAGGTCGCGTCTCTCCGCGCCGCCAAGAACTAGACCGTCCGAGGAAAGGCAGATCATGGCTCGCATCGTCGTGCTCGGAGGCACCGGTTACGCCGGTCGTCACATCGTCAGTGAGGCGGTGAGTCGCGGCCATGCGGTCATCGCGATCTCCCGCTCCGTGCCCACCGACCCGGTTGCGGGAGCCGCGTATCTGCAGGGATCCGCCCTCGACCTCGGTCCTCTCGCCGAGGCGTTCGTCGGAGCGGACGCCGTCGTGTCGGCGCTCTCACCTCGTGGTGACATGGAGGACCGGGCGCTCGAGGCGCTGTCGAACGTCGTCGACCGGCTCGCGGGCACGGAGACGCGTCTCGGAGTCGTCGGGGGCGCGGGTGGCAGCCTCGTCGCGCCCGGAGGACCGCGTCTGTTCGATCAGGACTTCCCCGAGGAGTACAAGCACGAGGCGCAGGTCGGCATCGACTCCCTCGCGCTCCTCGAGGGGACGGGTGCCGACCTCGACTGGTTCTTCATCCACCCCGCTGAGGTGTTCGGCCCGTGGGCTGAAGGCGAGCGCACCGGACACTACCGCGACGGCGGTGATGTGATCGTCCGCGATGCGGATGGGAAGTCGTTCATCTCCGGTGCGGACTTCGCCGTCGCCGTGGTGGACGAGATCGAGCAGGGCAACCATCACCGCGGGCGGTTCACGGTCGGTTACTGACGCCACGATCCTCGGCGACTGCACGAGTTTTCGCCGAATGTGCGGCTCGTCGACGCCTGCACCCGGTGCGCTCGGAAACAACCCGTGCACTCGGCGCGCGTCCTCGCGTCAGACCAGGTCGCGCCAGTCGATGTCTTCGTCCTCGTCGGCAACCGGCGTCACACCGGTGACGACAGGCAGGCTCATCGTCTCGGTGGGCGGTCCCATGATCGTCGCCTCGTCGCGCCGGTGTCGCAGCACCTCGTTGATGTAACTGGTCAGTACCTCCGCGAGGGGAACCGAGCGCCCCTGCGCCTGCGAGAGGTACCAGCGGTGCTCGAGCACCTGGTGGAAGACCTCGGCGGGCTCGAGCTTGGCGCGCAGCTCGTACGGGATCGCCCGCACCACCGGCTCGAAGACACGGGTGAGCCACTCGTGCGCGTACATCTCCTCGTCGGCCCACTGCTTCGTCGAGCGGGCGCGGAACTCGTCGAGGTCGTTCAGCAGGCGCCGTGCCTGGTTCTCCTCGACGTCGAGGCCGGTCAGGCGGATCAGCCGGCGCTGATGGTGGCCGGCATCCACCACCTTGGGCTGGATCTCGACGACGGTGCCGTCCGCGGTCGTCGACATGGACATCTCGTCGATGTCGAAGCCCAGGGCGTTCAGGCGCTCGACCCGCTCGGTGATGCGCCAGGTCTCCGCCGCCGAGAACGACTCCTGTGCGGTGAGTTCGGCCCACAGCGACCGGTACGACGAGACGATCCCGTCGGCGATCGCGACGGCGTCCACCCCGTGTTCGAGGCGACCGCCCGCGGCGAGGTCCATGATCTCGCCGGCGATGTTCGTGCGGGCCAGGTCGAGATCGTAGGCGCGCTGCCCGTCGGTCAGCCCCTCCTCATGCAGCTCACCCGTCTCCGCGTCGACCAGATATGCGGCGAACGCGCCCGCGTCGCGACGGAACAGCGTGTTCGACAGGGAGACGTCGCCCCAGTAGAAGCCGACGTTGTGCAGCCGCACCAGCAGCAGGGCGAGGGCATCCACGAGGCGGGTCGCGGTGTCGGGGCGAAGTACCCGGGTGAACAGGGCGCGGTACGGCATCGAGAAGCGCAGGTGAGAGGTGACCAGGGCGGCCGGAAGAGCCTCGCCGTCGGCATCCGTACGTCCGGCGATCACCGCGACCCGGTCGACGCAGGGCACGTCGAGGCGGGAGAGGTTGCCGAGCATGTCGTACTCGCGCTGGGCCATCTCCGCCGTGGTCTCCTTCACCGCGATCACCCGGCCGGAGAGATCGGCGAAGCGCACGAGGTGACGGGACAGCCCCTTCGGGAGCGACACGATGTGCTCGGACGGCCACTTCGCCAGCGTCGTGGACCAGGGGAGGGCCAGCAGCCCCGGATCGATCTTGCTGGCGGTGATCCGCAGCGAATCCTGCATGATGCTCCCTGGTCGAGATGAGTCGGAAAAGAGACGCGGCGCAGGTGACCGAAGTCAGCCTGCGCCGCGTCTGTGGATCCGATCAGGCGGAGACGACCGGCTTGTCGTTCAGACGCTCGCCGGACTCGATGTCGAACGCGTGCACGTGGCCCGGGTTCGCAGCGAGCGTGACCGTCTCGCCGGCGTTCGGGTGGCTTCGACCGTCGACGCGGGCGACGATGTCGCTGCGCTTGCCGTTGATCTCGGTGTGGCCGTAGAGGTAGCCGTCGGCGCCGAGCTCTTCGACGAGGTCGACGACGACCGGGAGGCCCTTGCCGTCGGCCGGTCCGACCGTGATGTCCTCGGGGCGCACGCCGACCGTGACCTGGCTGCCGTTCGCACGGCCGACGGTGTCGCGGTCGAGCGGGACGACCTCGGAGCCGAAGCGGATGCCGCCGTCGGCGAGGTCAGCGGCGAACAGGTTCATCGCGGGCGAGCCGATGAAGCCGGCCACGAAGACGTTGTTCGGCTTCTCGTACAGGTCGCGCGGGGAGCCGACCTGCTGGAGCAGGCCGTCCTTGAGGACCGCGATGCGGTCGCCCATGGTCAGAGCCTCGGTCTGGTCGTGCGTGACGTAGACCGTGGTGACGCCGAGGCGACGCTGCAGCGACGCGATCTGCGTACGGGTCTGCACGCGGAGCTTGGCGTCGAGGTTGGACAGCGGCTCGTCCATGAGGAACACCTGCGGCTGGCGCACGATGGCGCGACCCATGGCGACGCGCTGACGCTGACCACCCGAGAGGGCCTTCGGCTTGCGGGTCAGGTAGGGCTCGAGGTCGAGGAGCTTGGCGGCCTCGAGCACGCGGGATGCGCGCTCTTCCTTGCCGACGCCGGCGATCTTGAGCGCGAAGCCCATGTTCTCGGCGACGGTCATGTGCGGGTACAGCGCGTAGTTTTGGAAGACCATCGCGATGTCGCGGTCCTTCGGCGGGACGTCGGTCACGTCGCGGTCGCCGATGAGGATGCGGCCGGCGTTGACCTCTTCGAGGCCGGCCAGCATGCGGAGGGACGTGGACTTGCCGCAACCGGAAGGACCGACGAGGACGAGGAATTCGCCGTCACCGACCTCGAGGTTCAGCTTGTCGACGGCCGGACGGGTTCCGCCGGGGTACAGGCGGGTGGCCTCGTCGAAAGTCACAGATGCCATTGTCTTTTCTCCTTCACCGGCAGGTACGTGCCGGACGATCCGTAGTGATGAAGCGGCGGGTGACCCCGCCGTGACCCGTCATTGGGTCGGGATCAGTATGACATGAACGGCGGTACCTGGGTATTTCTCAGCCTCACTGACTACCATCGAACTCGGCCGCGCGCAGCGGCGATCGTCGCCGAGCGGCGGTCGGGGCCAACCCGGACCCCCGTTGAGACTCACAGAGGAACGATGTCGAGCGACGAAACGCCGAACGTCCCGACGCCTCGCAATTCCCGCGAGGTCGTACGGGAGAAGGCTCAGAGAGTGCACGCCCAGCAGTCCAGGGCGCGCCTCATGCGACGGATCATCATCGGCGCGGTAGCGCTCGTCGCGGTGGGCGCGATCGGCACTGCGGTGACGCTCGCGGTGTCCTCCCAGGTCTCCAAGCCGAGGCTCACACCGACCGGCATGGAGTCGGACGGCGTCGTCGTCACCGATCTCGAGTCGTTCGCCGGAACGGGTGCCGTGCCGGAGACTCCGAGTCCCGAAGCGTCCGACGCCGGCGAATCGGCCAGCCCGACGCCTGACCCGACGGCGTCCGAGAAGGTCGACATCCACGTGTACGTCGACTACCTGTCGCCCGACGCCGGGGAGTTCGAGCGTGCCAATGCTCGACAGCTCGCCGGTTGGATCAGCGAGGACGCGGTCACGGTCAGCTACCACCCGGTCGCGTTGCTCACCGCCAGCTCCAACGGCACCAAGTACTCCCTCCGTTCGGCCGCGGCTGCGGCGTGCGTTGCCACGCACTCGCCTGCACAGTTCTACGCGTTCAATCACGACCTGCTCGACGACCAGCCCGAGGTCGGCAGCGACGGCCTCTCCGATGAGGACCTCGCGAACCTCGCCGGCGCGGTCGGCGTCGACAACGCCAAGGCCGTGCGCTCGTGCATCGAGGACGGCGACTTCGTCGGCTGGGCGAAGGAGGCGACGACCAGGGCTCTGGACGGACCGCTCGCCGGCTCCGATGACCTGGTGCTCACCGCCGCGCCGATGATCGTCGCGAACGGCGAGGCCTACGTCGGGGCGCTGGACGACCCGGCCGAGTTCTCGCAGTTCGTGCTGAGCGTGGCGAGCGATGCCTCCCGCGCGACGGCGACCCCCTCGCCCACGACGACTCCGTAGGTCGAAGCCGGGTCGATGCCATCGCTAAGCTGGTGGCATCCGCCGACTTGGCGCAATTGGTAGCGCACCGTACTTGTAATACGGGGGTTACGGGTTCGAGTCCCGTAGTCGGCTCTTCAATCCCTCACGAGAGTGGGGTTCGCGGATTCACTTCTCGGCGGAGGCCTCGGGTGCGTCGATCACCTCTTCGATGAGGCTGATGCCGCCCGTGGAACTCGCAGACTGCATCAGATCCTGAATCCACTTCGGGTTCAGTTGCGGCGCCTCCGGTTCCTCGAACGTGAAGCGCAACGGTATCGACGGATGCAACCAGATCGTCGAACGACCCACCTGCTGGCCTTCGGGATGCCGCCAGGAGAGGGTGAAGCTCTCGTTGCGGCGGAGCTTCGTGGCGATGACCACCTTCAGATGCGCGAGGGCGCGGTCCTCGATGTGGATGTCATCACCGTTGCCGTACTGGATCGTTCCCATGCCAGAACGATAGCCGCCTGGTGCTGACCACGCATTCCGATGTATCGCCTCAGTCGATGATATGTTACACATCAGGCAGGTTTCCTGGTGGGCCGATGGATCGTGCCAGGTAGAAGACGCGCAGGTGGCCGCCTCCCCGCTCCGGCCACCTGCGCTTGCCTGCTCGAATTCGGGGATCCAGAGCACCTGAGAGGGCGAGATCTTGAGCAGCGCACCCGAAACAGCGACGGTCACGCCGGAGTGGCAGCACGACTACCCCTACACGAAGAAGATCTCGACGGCCGAGTACGAACGGGAGAAGCGGCTGCTGCAGATCGAGCTCCTGAAGCTCCAGTCGCACATCAAGCATTCCTCCGAGCGGCTGCTCATCCTGTTCGAAGGACGGGACGCGGCGGGGAAGGGTGGGGCGATCAAACGCTTCATGGAGCACCTGAATCCTCGGGGCGCTCGGGTCGTCGCTCTCGACAAGCCGACGGATGCGGAGCGGACGCAGTGGTACTTCCAGCGCTACATCGCACATCTGCCCTCCGGCGGCGAGATCGTGATGATGGACCGCTCCTGGTACAACCGCGCGGGCGTCGAGCGGGTCATGGGCTACTGCTCGTCCACCGAGTACGAGGAGTTCATGCAGACCGCTCCGCAGTTCGAACGGATGATCGTGAGCTCGGGCATCCGCCTCATCAAGCTGTGGTTCTCGGTGGGAGAGGCGGAGCAGCGTCGTCGGTTCAGGCGGCGCGGCGAGGACCCCGTCAAGCAGTGGAAGCTGAGCCCCACGGACCTCGCAAGCATCGACCGCTGGGCGGATTACACGGCGGCGAAGGAAGCCATGTTCTTCCACACGGACACACCATCCGAGCCGTGGATCGTCATCAAGTCGAACGACAAGAAGCGGGCGCGACTCGAGGCGATGAGGTGCGTTCTCGCCCGGTTCGACTACCCGGGCAAGGATCCCTTGGTCGCCCACGCTCCGGATTCACGGCTCGTCGGGCGACCCTCGCAGATCTACGACGAGGGTGAGACGCCGAAGACGAACCCTTCCCGCGCCGATGCGGAAACATGACGTCATCCGGGAATGCGTGGATCCCGATCCGCGGTTGTCCTGGTCATGACTCGTATCGGCACCAGTGATCTTGACGTCCTCCCGCTCGCGCTCGGCGGCAACGTGTTCGGCTGGACGGCCGATCACGATACCTCGTTCGCCGTGCTCGATGCATTTGTGGACGGCGGTGGCGACTTCATCGACACGGCCGATTCGTACAGCTCCTGGGTGCCGGGGAACGAGGGTGGCGAGAGCGAGACGATCATCGGGGAGTGGCTCGCATCCCGTAAGCCGTCCGGTGTCGTCGTGGCCACCAAGGTGAGCCAGCACCCTCAGTTCCGCGGCCTCTCCGGACCGAACGTGCGAAAGGCGGCCGAGGCCTCGCTCCGGCGTCTCGGCGCCGACGAGATCGATCTGTACTACGCGCACTTCGACGACGCGACCGTTCCGCTGGAGGAGACAGTCGCCGCGTTCGGACAACTCGTCGAAGACGGTCTGGTTCGTCATGTGGCGGTGTCGAACTATTCGGCGGAGCGCATCAGGGAATGGATCGAGATCGCGCGGCGCACGGGCGTCGCCGTGCCGGTAGCCGTTCAACCGCACTACAACCTCGTTCATCGCAATGAGGTCGAGGACACCATCATCCCGGTCGCCGAGGAGTTCGATCTCGGGCTGGTTCCCTATTACGCACTGGCGAGCGGATTCCTGACGGGCAAGTATCGCTCGACCGACAGCTCGGAGCAGGATTCCCCGCGCGCGCAGGGCGCCGCGAAGTACGCGACCGAGGCCGGGTTGCGGATCATCGATGCGCTCGAGCAGGTCGCCGATGCTCACGGGACGTCGGTCGCCGCGACGTCTCTCGCCTGGTTGCGGGCGCAGCCGACCGTCGTCGCGCCGATCGCGAGTGCTCGCACGATCGCGCAGGTGCCGGACCTGCTGGCGGGTGCTCGACTCGAGCTCTCCGCCGAAGAGGTGCGCCTGCTCGACCGCGTGTCGGAATGGACCCCCGCCGGCGCCTGATGCGTCAGGTCTCGTTTCCGACGAGGCCGAGTCGGTGCGCCAGGATCACGGCGTGGATGCGGTCGCGCGCGTGGAGTTTCGCCAGCACCCGGCCGACGTGGGTCTTCACGGTCGATTCGCCGACGTAGAGGGTGCGGGCGATCTCGGCATTGGTCAGTCCGCGCCCGATCGCGAGGAACACGTCTCGCTCACGATCGGTGAGGGCTTCCAATGCCGCGCTCTCCGCGGCATCCGGTGTCCGGGCGGATGACGAGCCGAGCTGCGGGGTCACGTGCTCGAGCAGCATTCGGGTGATCCGAGGAGAGAGCGCGGCGTCTCCGCGGTACACAGCGTGCACCGCGGAGATCATCTCGTGGCGCTGTGCGTCCTTCAGGAGGAACCCGCTCGCGCCTGCGCGGATGGCGCCGAAGGCGTATTCGTCGAGATCGAACGTGGTCAGCACGAGCACCTTTGTCTGAGGGTGGTCTCGCACGATGGCCTCCGTGGCGGCGATGCCGTCCAGCTCCGGCATCCGGATATCCATGAGCACCAGGTCTGGCGCGAGTGCGGCGCTCTGCGCGATCGCCGCACGCCCGTCGCCGGCCTCGCCCACCACCACGATGTCGCCCTCCGCTTCGAGGACCATCCGGAACCCGACGCGGATCAATTCCTGGTCGTCCACCAGAAGCACCCTGATCGGATCCGTCATCGGTCGTCCTCCATCGATTCGCTCGGCACGGCCGGGCCGGTCGCCTTCGTCGGCAGCACGGCGTGTAGAACCCATCGTCCTGCACCGGACGGCGCGGACTCGACGCTTCCCTGGACATGGGCGGCGCGCTCGGCGAGTCCGCGCAGACCGAAGCCCTCGGTCCCGATGCCGCCGGACACGCCGTCGTTGACGATGTCGATCGTCACCGAATCCGGTGCGTAGTCCAGTCGCACACCGATGGTCGAGGCGGTGGGGGCATGACGCATCGCGTTCGTGACGCCCTCCTGCACGATGCGTCCGATCGCATGTGCGACGGCGGGAGTGACCTCGGCGTGCCCCGCGACCGTGAGCGTCGCGGGGTATCCGGCGCGCTGGGCCGCCTCGACCGTGTCGCGCGGCCGGGCCGGATTCATGGGGGCCAGGGGCAGCGGAGACGCGTCATCATCCCGCAGCACACCGAGCATGGATCGCATCTCGGTCAGGGCGGCACGAGCGGTGTCCGCCGTGTGGGTCGCCGCCTTGCGTGCCTGTTCGCGGTCGGGCGTCGCCGCGGCGCCTTCGGACAGTGCCACGATCACCGTCAGCGAGTGCGAGACGATGTCGTGCATCTCCCGAGCGATGCGCGCCCGCTCGGACGCGGCGGCGAGCTGCGCCTGCTGGTCACGCTCGACGAGCAGCTGCCGCGATCGATCGATGACGGCCGACAGATAGCGCTTGCGGCCGCCGACGTTGACGCCGATGAGCGTGCCGATGAGGCCGAGAACGATGTAGCTGAGCGCGGTGTCGAGTCCGTTCTGCATCACGATCACGCCGGTGAGCATCAGGAGTCCGCTGAGCAGGAGGAACCACGCCGCGCCGATTCCGTAGCAGGTCCAGGCCGCGCGCGACGACCGATAGACCGCGAGACCGTAACAGGCGACGAGCAGCAGGATGATTCCGCTGGACAACCCGGTGAACAAGCCGACCGTTCCCAGGATCACCGCCGCGACGAAAGGACCGAGCGGCGCCCGTCGTCGCCACAGGAGTGTGCTGCACGCCACCACGATCATCGCCAGCGTGGCGATGTTGATCGCGATGTAGGTGGATTCCGGAACCGACTCTTCGGCGAACCGACCCGCCGGGGCGAGCGAGAGGAGCAGGCAGAGCAGCGTCAGCAGGATGTCGGCGAACAGTGGATGCCGCGCCCAGAATCGCCGGAAGAGCCCCGGCGCACGCGGAAGCCGCAGCTCCTCGTCCTCTCGGATCGAGTCGCTGCGGCTTCGCGTTCTGCTCACAGGCCGACTTTACGCGTCGCGGGTGCGCAGCACGCCCCAGGCGACGAGTGCTCCGCCGGCGACCCAGCAGGCGAGGGTCAGGAACGCGACCGGTGCATCGAGTGCTGCACCGTCGCCCGGCAGGATCGCGCTCTGCGCTGCGGCCACCGGGAGGTAGGCGGATGCCTCGATGACCCATGCCCATGCCTCACCGGCGAAGGAGAAGAAGTTCGCCACGATCGGCAGCACG
Source organism: Microbacterium sp. NPDC055988 (assembly GCF_042269505.1). Classification (NCBI taxonomy): domain Bacteria; kingdom Bacillati; phylum Actinomycetota; class Actinomycetes; order Micrococcales; family Microbacteriaceae; genus Microbacterium; species Microbacterium sp. NPDC055988. The sequence continues at coordinate 42,322 of NZ_JBHJXY010000001.1, read as the reverse complement.
AACAGGACTCCGACGGTCGCCGCGATGGCTCCGGCCCCGGAACGGAGGATGAACCCGAAGGAGACTCCGATCAGGGCGAAAACCGCCATGGCGAGGGAGGAGACGACGATGGGCAGGAAGGATGCGGCAGGGTCCGACCAATCGATACTCTGATCGCGCGGCGCCACGATGAGCGAGACCGCGACGGCCGCGAGGCCGAAGATCACCAGAGACGAGACGAACATGAAGACCGCGAGCACGGTCGACTTGGCCGCGAGCACCGAGCCGCGGATCGGGTTGGCCGTGAGCGTCGAACGGATCATGCCGGTCGAGTACTCGCCTGTCACGGAGATCGCACCGATGATGCCGGCCAGCAGCATCGTGAACTGGATCGGCATGACGACGGCCTGAATCGGCTCGAACCCCGGCATGTCGATCGCCTGCGCGATGAGCACGGCGATCCCGATGGTCAGAGCCGCAGCGATCCCGATGGACCACCATGTCGAACGCAGCGTGGCGAGCTTGATCCATTCGCCGCGGAGTGCGCGAACGAATGTCAGCCGGCGACCGGTGTCGACGCGCGGCCGCGCGGGCGCGGGTGCCTGTGTCGTGGTCATGAGATCTCCTTGGTGCGGTACTCGACGGAATCGCCGGTGAGGGCGAGGTAGGCGTCCTCGAGTGAACCGGTGGTGGGGGTGAGTTCGTGCAGCGGGATGCCGCGGTCCGCGGCGAGGTCGCCGATCCGGGCGGCGGGAAGTCCCACGATGTCGAGGAGGTCGGGTGCCGAGCTCACGATCTCCACGTCCGGGCCGCCGACGGCGGCGGCGAGCTCGGTGGGCCGCGGAGTGCGTACACGCACCGTGTTCTGCGTCCAGGAGCGCACGAGGTCGGCGAGCGGAGCATCCGCCAGCACCCGGCCGCGACCCATCACGATGACGTGGTCGGCGGTCTGCGCCATCTCGCTCATCAGGTGGCTCGACAGGAGCACGGTTCGTCCTTCGGATGCTGCGTGCCGGACGAACTGACGCACCCAGCGGACGCCCTCGGGGTCGAGGCCGTTGACCGGCTCGTCGAGGATCAGCGTGTGCGGATCGCCGAGCAGCGCCGAGGCGATACCGAGGCGCTGTCCCATTCCGAGCGAGAACTTCCCGGCACGCTTGCGAGCAACCGAGCCGATGCCCGCGAGTTCGATGACCTCATCGACGCGAGAGGAGGGAATCCCATGGGTCGCCGCCATCGCGCGAAGGTGATTGCGCGCCGTCCGACCGGTGTGCACGGCCTTCGCATCGAGCAGGACGCCGACCTCGGTGAGGGGCGCCCGAAGCTTGCGATACTCGCGACCGGCGATCTCTGCACGTCCGGACGTCGGCCGGTCGAGGCCCACGATCATGCGCATCGTGGTCGACTTGCCGGCACCGTTGGGGCCGAGGAAGCCGGTGACGCTGCCCGGCTTGACGGTGAACGACACGTCATCGACGGCCGTCTTGTCTCCGAACCTCTTCGTGAGGCCTTCTGCTGTGATCATGGGTACAACGCTACGGAGGGCCGCTCAGCCGCGCGTCCTCCTCAGGTACCGTCCTTCTGCTCGGGATGTCCTCCCGGTGGTGGACAAGTCGGACTCAGGAGCGGGGGCGGGCCTGGACTCGCGCGGCCATCTCATCCGACGCGAGGATCGCCTCATCGATGATCTCCCTCGACGGCGGCGCCGTCAGCCAGTCGTGGCTCAATGACGCCGGAACGAGCAGTGGCATGCGGTCGTGCAGATCGACGAGGTGGTCGGGGGCGGGACGCATCACGATCGAATAGCAGGTGTACCACTCGCCGTCTGCGGTGCGACCCCGTTGCGTGACCGCCGCCATGCCGAAAAGGGTTCCGTCATCGATGATGAACTCGTTCCACTGCCGGGAGGGCTTCTGCATCTCGTACCAGCTCGTCGCCGGGACGATCGCTCGCGACTTCGCTCCGCCTGGACGCTCCTGCAGGCGTTCCGATCGGGTGTTGATCGACGGGAACTTCGCGGGTTCCCCGTTCACGAGAAAGCCCCACCACGCCGGTTCCAGAGTCGGAGCAGCGTCGGGCTGCACGATCACGGGGTTGAGGTTGCGGAGGTTCTTCCCGGTCGGACGGATGGTCTCACCCGCGTTCTCCTCCGCCCAGGTTCGTAGGCCCTCGAGTACCGCATCGTCGGCGGCGGCGAGGACTTCCGCATCGGTGAACCGGGGATCGAGACCGTAGCTCGCGCACATGCCGCCAGCGTAGCGCCGGCCGCCGACATCCGTCTCGCCATGGCGAATCCGGGCCTCCGGTAGGGTCGACGGGTGCCAGAATCTCGTCGACTCCCCGCGCCCCTGGCGCTCGGAGGGGCTGTCGCGATCGGCGTCATGACGGCGATCCAGGCCCGGATCAACGGCGTCCTCGGGGTTCGCGTCGACGACGGGATCGTCGCGGGCCTGCTCTCGTTCTCGGTGGGCCTGCTGGCGCTGGTCGCCGTGATCTGCTGCATCCCGTCCGCCCGGCGCGGAGTGGGACGCCTCTGGAGCGGCATCCGACGTCACACGATCCCGTTCTGGATGTTGCTGGGCGGCGCCTGCGGCGCCCTCACCGTCTCCACCCAGGGGCTGACGGCCGGGATCCTCGGCGTCTCTCTGTTCAGCGTCGGCGTCGTCGCGGGGCAGACGCTGCACGGGCTCGTGCTGGATCGGATCGGGTTCGGTCCCGCCGGCGTCGTCGCGGTCACCCCCGGCCGGGTCGCCGGCGGAGTTCTCGCGCTCGCCGCTGTCGCCATCTCGCTCTCGGGCGACGTGCTCGCCACCGCTCCGCTGTGGATGCTGCTGCTGCCGTTCGCCGCCGGAGTCGGTATCGCGTGGCAGGCGGCCACGAACGGTCGCCTCTCGCAGCGGGTCCAGTCGCCGCTCGCTGCGACTCTGATGAGCTTCATCACCGGCACCGTCGTCCTGCTGCTCGCGGCCGGGACGAGCATCGCCTTCCGTGGGATGCCCGATGCCCTGCCGGCCGAACCCTGGCTGTACCTGGGCGGGTTCCTCGGAGCGGCCTACATCCTGCTCGGCGCGTTCATCGTCGCGCACACCGGAGTTCTCCTGATGGGGCTGGGCTCCGTGCTCGGACAGCTCGTGACCTCGGTCGTGATCGACCTGATCTGGCCTCCGGCGGCGGGGCCCGCGCTCTGGCAGGTCGTCGCCATGGTCATCGTCGCGGTGGCGTCCGTGATCGTCGCCGTTCCCCGCAGACGCCGGCGCTGACCCGCTACTTCTTCTTCGCCTTCTTCGGCCCGGCCTTCGGCATCCGGGTGATCAGCTTCCGCGCATCCACGGCCTTGCGGCGACCCGGCTTCTTGCCCGCGGGCTTGCCGCCCACGTACAGCCAGCCGAGGAGTTCCTCGTTCTTGTCGAGGCCGTGGACCTTGGCGACGGCCTTCGCGCGTGTGTAGTGGCCCGTGCGCCAGATGACGCCCCAGCCGGCTTCGTCGAGGAGCAGGCTCAGGGTGTGCGCCACTCCGGAGGCGACGGCCTCCTGCTCCCACCGGGGGACCTTGTCGCTCTTGCGATAGCTGGCGACCACCGCGATCAGGAGTGGAGCACGCAGGGGCTTCGACGACGGGGACGAGTCCCCCTGCGCTTTGGCGATGGCGGCGCCGAGCACTTCACGATCGGACCCGCGCAACTCGACGAGCCGCCACGGGCGGAGCGACGAATGATCCGCGACGCGGCCGGCCGCGGCCACGAGCGTCAGCAGCTCTTCGCGGCCCGGCGCCGAATCTTCGACCTTCGACCAGGACTGACGCGCGCGGACCGCGTCGAGAGCACTCACGAGGCGTCGGGGGTGAAGTTCAGTGCGATCGAGTTCATGCAGTAGCGATCTCCGGTCGGCGTGCCGAACCCGTCGGGGAACACGTGGCCGAGGTGCGAGCCGCAGTTCGCGCAGCGCACCTCCGTTCGCACCATACCCAGGCTGTCGTCCTCGATGAGCTCGACCGCATCGGGGCGGATCGACTCGTAGAAGCTCGGCCAGCCGCATCCGGAGTCGAACTTGGTGCCGCTCTTGAACAGCTCCGCGTTGCACGCCCCACAGGTGTAGAGGCCGGCGCGCTCCTCGTCGAGCAGCTCACCCGTCCAGGCCCGCTCGGTCGCGGCCTGACGCAGCACGGCGTACTGCTCATCGCCGAGCTCGCGGCGCCATTCGTCTTCGGTCTTGTCCACGCTGTACGACATGTGTCCTCCTCAGTCGAGTCCATTCTCCCTCCTGTGGTGGTGCCTCGGGTGCGTCGAGTCACAATGGACGGATGACCGATGCTGTGCAGGAGCGCTACGCGCGCTTCGCCCGTGATGAGGCGCCGGGCCGGAGCGCCCTCTACGCGGAGTGGGCCGCCGGGGTCGCCGGGGATGAGGACGTGCGGCGCGTCCTGCTCCGGATCCCGGAGACGAGACGCCAGCCCCCGCTCGTGTTCGCCGTCACCCGGATGCTCGGCGTTCCGCTCGACGAGTACGCGCAATGGCGTGACGTCGTGCTCCGGCATGCGGACGAGGTCGTCGTCGAGTGCGCACGGAGGTCGCTGCAGACGAACGAGCCGCTGCGTCTGGCGGCACTTCTTCCGGTGCTCTCCGAGATCGAGGGGCCGATTGCGCTGCTCGAGATCGGGGCGTCGGCGGGACTGTGTCTCTACCCCGATCGGTACTCGTATCGCTTCACCGGCGAGGACGGGGCGCTGCGCGCCGCGCTCGACCCGGCCGACGGCGTCTCGACGGTCGTGCTCGAGAGTCGCGTGACCGGTCCGCTTCCTGCGCTCCGGATGCCGGACGTCGTGTGGCGCGCCGGGATCGACCTGGCGCCGCTCGATGCCGCCGACGAGCGTGATCGTCGGTGGCTGCGTGGTCTCGTGTGGCCGGGGGAGTCGGGGCGCGAGGAGCGCATCGAGGCCGCCCTCGACGTCGCAGCCGGCGACCCTCCTCTTCTGGTGGAAGGGGACGCCGTCACGCACCTCGCCGCGCTGGCGGCGGCGGCACCGCCGCGGGCGACCCTCGTCCTCACCACTCCCGGGGTGCTGGTGCACATCCCTCGAGCGGAGCGGGCGGCCCTGATCGCGAGGATCACGCGCATGGACGCGCGCTGGATCACGATCGATCCGCCCGCGGTCACAGACGTGTGGGATCCGCCGGTCGATGCGGATCGGTGGCCGGGGTTCGTGGTCGCGCTCGACGGGCAGGTGCGCGCGGCCGCGGATCCGCTCGGGCGATGGTGGGAGTGGCGACCCGAAGTGGCGGCGGTTGCGTCCTAACCTGGAGCCATGCTCGGAGATCTCACGGAGCGCGATCGCGCGATCCTGGCCCTGGAAGTGGCGTGGCCGCGCCACAGCGGGGCGAAGGAAGAGATCATCCGCGCGCAGCTCGGGATGAGCGCCGCACGCTACTACCAGCTGCTCGGACGACTGATCGAATCCGAGTCCGCGCTCGAGTACGATCCGATGCTGGTTCGTCGCCTTCGCCGCATCCGCGATTCGCGCGCGGCACGGCGTACCGCGCGGCTGCCCGGCTTCGTCGGCTGAGCCGACAAGGCACCGGCCCGGAGGGTCCGCGCGTGCGGCGAAACGGATTGACAGGAAGGTGCCGCTAGCATCGAGGGGTGTCAAAGCCCCTCCGCGATCGCTTCGATGATGCGCCCCGTACGTCCGGACGAGTGGGAGCGCACCGCGCCGAAGCGCCGGGAATGAACGGCTGGGTCGTGCTGCTCTGGTCGTTCGTCGCCGCTCTCGTCCTCATCATCGCCGGCATCTTCGGATCCCTGGTGGTCATGGGGCGCGTCTCTCTGTTCCCCGAGGCTGCGCCGAGCGCTGCTCCCACCCCGCAGGAGACCGGCATCGTCGATACCAGCATCTCGGTGATGATCCTGAACGGCACGCCCGACGAGGGGCTCGATACGCAGATGCGCGACACGTTGATCAACAACGGCTGGGCGGCCGACGACGTATTCGCCGGCGACAGCTCCAGCCAGGACTTCGCCACCACGACGGTCTTCTACGTCGAGGAGGCAGACGAACTCGCAGCCGTCGGGCTCGCTGACCTCCTCGGCGGTGCGGCGGTGCAGCAGAGCGACTACTACTCCGGGCAGACGGAGGACGGGCAGAAGCAGTTCACCGTCGTGATCGGTCTCGATCGGTCGACCTCGGCACCCGAGACACCCGACGAGGCGCCCGCTTCCTGACCTGGGACGCGCGCTCCTCCGGCGGCTTGCACTCGAAGGTGTCGAGTGCCAGAATGGCGTTAGCACTCTCATACTCTGAGTGCTAAACCCAACGTCTACGTCCAGGAGGGACGAAAAAACTCATGGCAAAGATCATTGCTTTCGATGAGGAGGCCCGCCGCGGCCTCGAGCGCGGCCTCAACATCCTCGCCGACGCGGTCAAGGTGACCCTCGGCCCGCGCGGTCGCAACGTCGTCCTCGAGAAGAAGTGGGGCGCTCCCACGATCACGAACGACGGTGTCTCCATCGCCAAGGAGATCGAGCTGGACGACCCGTACGAGAAGATCGGCGCGGAGCTCGTCAAGGAGGTCGCGAAGAAGACCGACGACGTCGCGGGTGACGGCACCACCACCGCCACGGTCCTCGCACAGGCTCTGGTCCGCGAGGGTCTGCGCAACGTCGCAGCCGGCGCCGACCCCATCTCGCTCAAGCGCGGCATCGAGAAGGCCGTCGCCGCGATCACCGAGGAGCTCCTGTCGAGCGCCAAGGAGATCGACTCCAAGGAGCAGATCGCCGCCACGGCATCCATCTCCGCTGCAGACCCGGCGATCGGCGAGCTCATCGCCGAGGCGATCGACAAGGTCGGCAAGGAAGGCGTCGTCACCGTCGAGGAGTCGCAGACGTTCGGCACCGAGCTCGAGCTCACCGAGGGCATGCGCTTCGACAAGGGCTACCTGAACCCGTACTTCGTCACGGACCCGGAGCGCCAGGAAGCGGTCTTCGAAGACCCGTACATCCTCATCGCGAACCAGAAGGTCTCCAACATCAAGGACCTGCTGCCGATCGTCGACAAGGTGATCCAGGACGGCAAGGAGCTCGTCATCATCGCCGAGGACGTCGAGGGCGAGGCTCTCGCGACGCTCGTGCTGAACAAGCTCAAGGGCATCTTCAAGTCGGTCGCCGTCAAGGCTCCCGGCTTCGGCGACCGCCGCAAGGCGCAGCTGCAGGACATCGCGATCCTCACCGGTGGTCAGGTCATCACCGAAGAGGTCGGCCTCAAGCTGGAGAACGCCACGCTCGACCTTCTCGGCCGTGCGCGCAAGGTCATCGTCACGAAGGACGAGACCACGATCGTCGAGGGCGCCGGTGAGGCAGACCAGATCGAGGGTCGCGTCACGCAGATCCGTCGTGAGATCGAGAACACCGACAGCGACTACGACCGCGAGAAGCTGCAGGAGCGTCTGGCGAAGCTCGCCGGTGGCGTCGCCGTCATCAAGGCGGGCGCGGCCACCGAGGTCGAGCTCAAGGAGCGCAAGCACCGCATCGAGGACGCCGTCCGCAACGCGAAGGCAGCCGTCGAAGAGGGCATCGTCCCCGGCGGTGGCGTCGCGCTGATCCAGTCCGGCACCAAGGCTCTCGACGGCCTGACGCTGACGGGTGACGAGGCGACCGGTGCGAACATCGTCCGCGTGGCGATCGAGGCTCCGCTCAAGCAGATCGCTCTCAACGCCGGTCTCGAGCCGGGCGTCGTCGCGAACAAGGTCTCCGAGCTCCCCGCGGGCCAGGGCCTCAACGCGGCCACGGGTGAGTACGTCGACATGTTCGGTGCGGGCATCATCGACCCGGCCAAGGTGACGCGTTCGGCGCTGCAGAACGCAGCTTCGATCGCGGCGCTGTTCCTCACCACCGAGGTCGTCGTGGCTGACAAGCCCGAGAAGGCTGCTGCTCCGATGGGTGACCCGTCGGGCGGCATGGACTTCTGATCCAGCCCTCATGACAGAACGCCCCCGGCTCCGGCCGGGGGCGTTCTGCGTTGTGCCAGGCGCGATTCAGCGGAACAGGCTGGCCGAGTACTGGTCGGCGTCCGCGTACTGAGAGGCTGCCGAGCCGAGTGAGGTGCCGATCGAGTCGAGCACCTGCTCGACATGGAGCTGCGCGCCCTGCCACTGCTCCGCACAGCCCTGGAACGCAGCGGATGCGCTACCGACCCAGGAGGACTGCAGCTGGCGCAACTGGGCCATGAGGGTGGCCGACTCGCTCTGCAGCCGCTCGATGGTGGCTCGGGTCGCCCCGTGCGCGGCGTGGACGGCTTCGGTGTCGACGGTGAAGACGGACATGTGAACTCCTTCTGTTGGAGTTCCGACGCTAGAGGGCCGGTCGCGCCCGATCCGTCCCGTCGACGCCTGCTTGCCGTGGGTGTGCAGAACCCCGACCGACAGTCGATCGTGCAGAGCCGTCAGCTCAGATCGAGCCGTTCCAGGGGCTGGGTGTCCTCGAGAAGGTGCTCGGGTGTGGCGCGCGCGGGCGCGAGCGGAAGCGTGACCGTGAAGGTCGCTCCACCGCCGGGCGTCTCCGATACAGCGACGCCGCCATGCAGCGCCTTCATGATCGACGCGACGATCGCGAGCCCGAGACCGGAACCGCCGGTCTCCCGTGCGCGAGAGGTGTCTGCGCGCCAGAAGCGCTCGAAGATCTGCTCCCGGATCTGCGGGGGGATGCCCTCCCCGTGATCCACGATCGAGATGCTGCCGGTGCCGCGCACCCGGTCCGAATCGACGACGATCTCGAGCGGACCGTCCTCGGGGGAGAAGCGGCGGGCGTTGCCCAGCAGGTTGGTGACGACCTGGCGCACCTTGTTCTCCTCGCCGAGAACGATCGGCGGGGTGCGCACGGGGATGTCGGGGATCTCGGTGAAGTCGATCGCCGGTGCCGGCTCCGGCTGCCGCGGGCGACGACGCAGACGCGACAGCGCGGTGCGGGAGAGCCCTCGCGCGGGTGGCGCACTCGTCGGGTCGGGTTGCGGGGAAGACGTCTCCCGCAGCGGGATGGGGGACATCGCCTCGACCGTGCGGTCGATCACCGTCACCGTCCGCCCCGGAGCCGCGGCGCGCAGATCGAGGGCGGCATCCCGTGCGATCGGCCGCAGGTCGAGAGCCACGATCTCGGGCTCGCGCTCTTCGTCCAGACGGGCGAGTGCGAGAAGGTCCTCCACGAGGACGCCCATGCGGATGGCCTCCTTCTCGATCCGCTCCATGGCCCTCGCCGTATCCTCTTCGCCCTTGATCGCCCCCATGCGATACAGCTCCGCATAGCCGCGCACGCTCACCAGCGGCGTGCGCAGTTCATGGCTCGCGTCCCCGATGAACCGTCGCATGTGCTGGACGCTGCGGTCGCGCTGCGCGAGCGAGCCGTCCACGCGATCGAGCATGGTGTTGATCGCCGTGTTCAGACGCCCGACCTCTGTGGTCGGCTCGAGGTCGGTCAGCCGTTGCCGGAAGTCGCCTGCCGCGATGGACATGGCCGTCGCCTCGACCTGTCCGAGCCGGCGGAAGGTGAGCGTGACGAGCCCTCGGGTGAGGAGGGCCGCGACGAGGATCGTGATCAGCGCGATGGTGATGTAGATCCCGAAGTACTGGCTGATGATGCGGTCGGCGGGCGCGAGCGGAAGGGCGACCAACTGGATGCGCAGCGCGCCGCCCTCCGATCCCACCACGGCGACCGCTCCGTGGAAGACGGTGCCGTCGGCGCCGGGGATCTCCAGCGGTATCTGATCCGTGTCCGCGGTCGCCTTGGCGAGCGAGTACTCGGAGGGGAAGAGCGGAGCCTGGCCCGACGTGCCGCGAGCAGTGGCACGGAGCACCCCCGTCGCGTCGTAGATCGCGAAAGAGAAGTCCCGCGGCTGCTCCTCACGCGGGGTGTAGGTCGTGACCCCGTCTATCGTCGTCGCCTCGAAGTAGCGCTCGACCAGATCGCTGGACACCAGTGCGGGCAGTTGCGCGTCGATGTTGGCGACGAGCGCGTTGCGCAGGATCGGCACGGTTCCGAGGCCCGCGACGAGAAGACCGAGAGCGAGCACCGCCACCGTGACGCCGGTGACCTTCGCGCGTAGGCTGATTCGACGCCACCAGGCGGTGACCGCATCGGGCTTGTGCGCCATGCGGTCCTCCTCGGGCGTTCACCATGCCGCAGGGCGGCGCCGATGGTCGGGGTCGGTCGTCAGACCGACTTGCCGACCTTGAGCATGTATCCGAACCCGCGCTTGGTCTGGATCAGCGACTCCTCGGTGTAAGGGTCGATCTTGCGACGCAGGTACGAGATGTAGCTCTCGACGATCCCGGCGTCGCCGTTGAAGTCGTACTCCCACACGTGATCGAGGATCTGCGCCTTCGAGAGCACGCGATTCGGATTGAGCATCAGGTAGCGCAGCAGCTTGAACTCGGTCGGGCTCAGCTCGATCGGCTCCTTGCCCACATGGACATCGTGCGTGTCCTGATCCATCGACAGTTCGCCTGCGCGGATGATCGACTCCTCGTCGGCCTGCATCGTGCGTCGCAGGATCGCCTGGGCCCTCGCGACGATCTCGTCGAGGCTGAAGGGCTTGGTGACGTAGTCGTCGCCGCCGGCGTTGAGGCCTTCGATCTTGTCTTCGGTGCCGTCCTTCGCGGTGAGGAACAGGATCGGAGCGGTGAATCCTGCGCCGCGGAGACGCTTGGTGACGCTGAACCCGTTCATGTCGGGGAGCATGACGTCGAGGATGATCAGGTCCGGCTCCTCTTCGAGGACGGCCGAGATCGTGGCGGCGCCGTTGGCCACCGTCTTCACCTGGAATCCGGCGAAGCTGAGACCCGTCGAGAGCAGGTCACGGATGTTGGGTTCGTCGTCGACGACCAGGATGCGCGGAGCAGTCATGTCCCCATTATGGTGACTTCGGCCATGCAGATGCTGACTATTGTCCGGAACGGCGCGCACTCGCACTCCTCTGCATCGTTGAGAGGATGGAAGCATGAGCTCGAACGAGGACGCCTCCGCCGCCCCCGCATCCGCCATCGCTCCGGCCCGGTCATCGCGCGCCGAACAGATCCCCTACCACCGACTTGCGCACCTGCGACCGCGGTATCGCTGGTGGCGGATGCTCGTGACCGGGGTCCTCGGAGTGGGGCTCTACGTCGCGATGCTGCTGCTCCTGATCGTTCCGCTCGTCGTCGCTTCGCTGCTGGTGCCGGGGTGGGGAGCGGAGATGCAGGTCCTCCTCACGACCGTCCAATACTTCGACCTCGACCGCCCGTGGCTCTTCCTCGCTCTGGTGGTGCCGCTGATCCTGATGATCCCGGCGCTGCTGCTCGCGTCGCGCATCGTCGAGGGGCGCGGTGTCGGCCTGCTGTCATCGGTCACCGGACGGCTGCGGATGGGCTGGCTCGGCAGGAGCCTGCTGCTGGCACTCGCCGTGTTCGTGATGTACTTCGCCGTCGTGCTCGGCTGGGCGGCCGCTACGGGCGAGGCGATCGTCGTCGACTTCTCCCATCCCACCTTGTGGGTCATGGTGCTGCTCGTGCTGCTGTTGATCCCGTTGCAGGCCGCCGCAGAGGAGTATGTGTTCCGCGGCTATCTGATGCAGCTCGTCGGCGGCTGGCTGCGGCATCCGGCGTTCGCCATCCTGCTTCCGGTGCCGCTGTTCGTCCTCGGCCACGGCTACGACATCTGGGGGGCCGCGAGCGTGGGCATGTTCGCGCTCGTCGCTGCGTGGCTGACCTGGCGCACGGGCGGTCTGGAAGCCGCGATCTCCCTGCACATCGTCAACAATGCGCTCATCTTCCTGCTCGGCGCCGTCGGCCCGGTCGATGCCAACGCCACTACGGGGACGCCGGTCGATCTGCTCGCGTCGACGATCGCGATGGTCGTCTACGCGCTTCTCGCCGATCGTTGGGCGGGCAGGCTCGGCATCGCGCGGACCGCGAGCCGGGTCGCCGTCGGAAGCGGCACCCATCGCCTGGACCGGATGCTGCACGGCTGAGCCGTACGACAGCCGAAGGGTGATTCACGCAGCGATGGCGGCCGAATCCATGATCGTGTAGCTGTAGCCCTGCTCAGCGAGGAAGCGCTGACGGTTCTGCGCGTAGTCCTGGTCGATCGTGTCCCGCGCGACGAGCGTGTAGAAGCTCGCCGTGTGCCCTGACTGCTTGGGGCGCAGCAGCCGGCCGAGTCGCTGTGCCTCCTCCTGGCGCGATCCGAACGAGCCGGATACCTGGATGGCGACCGATGCCTCGGGCAGGTCGATGGAGAAGTTCGCGACCTTCGACACGACGAGAAGCGAGATGTCGCCTTCGCGGAACGCGCGATACAGCTCTTCGCGCTCGTCGATCGGAGTCGCGCCCGTGATCTGGGGAGCGTCCAGCGCCGCCGACAGGGACTCGAGCTGATCGAGGTACTGCCCGATCACGAGGATGCGCTCGCCCTCGTGCTTCGCGATCAACTCACGCACCGCTTTGACCTTGGCCGGAGCGGAAGCGGCGAGTCGGTATCGTTCGTCGTCCGTCGCCGCGGCGTACTCGAGCCGGTCGCTCGGCGGGAGGTCCACGCGCACCTCGTAGCAGGCAGCAGGGGAGATGAAGCCCTGGGCCTCGATCTGCTTCCACGGCGCGTCGAAGCGCTTGGGGCCGATCAGGCTGAAAACGTCGCCCTCGCGACCATCCTCACGCACGAGCGTCGCGGTGAGCCCGATGCGGCGGCGGGCCTGGAGGTCGGCGGTGAGCTTGAACACGGGCGCCGGGAGCAGGTGGACCTCGTCGTACACGATGAGGCCCCAGTCGAGCGCGTCCAGCAGCGCGAGGTGTGCGTATTCGCCTTTCCGCTTGGCGGTCAGGATCTGGTAGGTCGCGATCGTGACGGGCTTGACCTCTTTGGCCTGGCCGGAGTACTCGCCGATCTCTTCCGGGGTAAGGCTCGTGCGCTTGAGCAGCTCGTCGCGCCACTGGCGGGCGGAGACGGTGTTGGTGACGAGGATCAGTGTGGTGGTCTTGGTGGCCGCCATCGCGCCGGCTCCGACGATCGTCTTACCCGCACCGCACGGCAGCACGACGACGCCCGATCCGTCCTTCGAGAAGGCGTCGACGGCATCCTGCTGGTAGGGGCGGATGCGCCAGCCGTCTTCCGCGAGATCGATCTCGTGCGGAGTACCCGGCGTGTACCCGGCGAGGTCCTCGGCGGGCCAGCCGATCTTCAGCAGCTCCTGCTTGATCTGCCCGCGTGCCCAGGCATCCACCACGAAGGTCTCGGGAGTCGGATGCCCGATCAGGAGGGGCTGGATGCGCTTGTTGTTCGCGACCTGGGCCAGGACCGCGGGATCCGTGGAGCGCAGGATCAGCGTCCCCTCGTCGTCGCGCTCGATGACCAGTCGCCCGTAGCGGTTCACCGTCTCGCGCAGATCGACGGAGACCGACGGCGGGACCGGGAAGCGCGACCAGCGGTCGAGCGTCTCGAGCATGTCCTCCGCGGTGTGCCCGGCGGCGCGGGCGTTCCACAGCCCGAGGCGGGTGATCCGGTACGTGTGGATGTGCTCGGGAGCGCGCTCCAGCTCGGCGAAGATCGCGAGTTCATGGCGGGCGCTCTCGGCATCGGCGTGGGCGACTTCGAGCAGCACGGTGCGATCGCTCTGGACGATCAGGGGGCCATCAGACATAGCTGTCCAGTTTACCGGTCGCGGAAGCCACTCGGCCTACGGCGCGACGATCGTCGCGGCGAGGATGCTCGACACCGGAAGAGTGCGCTCGACGTCGGCCGCGCGGTCACGGCCGCGAAGGCGACCACCGCCCATCCCCGTCGCCTCGAGGAGGAGTTCTCGTGTCGAGCCGTCCGGCATGCCGACCGTGACCTGCAGGACGGATTTCGCGCGCACCGCCGCCTCCAGTTCCCGGTCGAGCCAGGCGGCGTCGGCGTCCGGGCCCTGGTGGGAACGCAGACGCGCGATAAGGGGTGTCAGGTCGCCGGCGTCCGGCTCGGGCTGCGTCGCCGGGACAGCTGGGTGTCGCTCGCGCACGAGGAGGCCACCGTCGGCTCCGACCAGTGTCGCCGGATACCGTGCGTCGGTGAGCGCCCAGTACACGGTCTCCCGGCCGACACGCGTGGTGAGCGAACCGACGTGCGCGGCGAGTGCGAGGGGGCGCAGCGACTGGTCGACCGCCATAGCCTGGATGAGATGTGAATCCGTGCTCTCGATCCGCGTGCGCCCGGTCTCCTCATCGGTGAACACGCGGACGAGGCCGTGGCGTTGCGCGGTCTGCGCGATCAGGTATCCGAGCGGCTGCGGGATACCCGTCAGGGAGAGGGAGCCGAGGAACTCGAGGATCGACTGCTCGGTCTCGCCGGCGACGAAGGCGTGTGCCACCGACTCCGTGGTGAACCGGTACGACGACGCCTGCGCCGCCGACTCGCGCGCGGCGATCGTGCGCAGACGCACGTCGAGTGCGGGCTCCAACGGGCCGGGGGCGATCGCCGTGAGGTCGTTCTGCAGGAAGATGCGGTCCACTTCGGCCGGCAGCAGGCGCACGAGGGCGCGAGGGTCGGCCGCACCGCCGCTGCGCAGGCCGACCGCCCATTCCGGTTCGCTGCCGTCTTCGGCGATCAAGCCGAGCAGTCGCGCAGCCTCGCGCAGGACGCGGGCGCGATCGGGCCAGGTCGGATCCCAGGGATGCGCGTCGCTCCATGCCTGCGGCGCGATCCAGCCGCCGCCCGGCGAACGGACACCGCGTGGGAGGGCGTCCCGGAACGACGTCGCGAGCACGCTCCAGCGCGTGACGGCCGAGGATCGCAGCCAGTCCTCCGCGGCGCGGCTCGACCGCAATCGGCGGTCCGCCGCGACCGCGAGCCCGGACTCGAGCGCGATCGACACGAGCGTGTCCACGATCTCCACGGGGACGCCGGCTTCGCCGAGCTGTCGTTTCTCGCCGGCGTTCACCCCGCCGCCGGTGAGCAGCGAGAAGGGATTCTCTCTCGCGACGAGAAGTAGGTCCGCGAGCACGGCGACGGTCGTGAACGCGCGCTCCGCGGCGTGGGCCGATGCCGTCTCGGAGGACGGATCGGCAGCCGGCTGATCTGCGGAGACGTCCGGAACCGGACGCCCGGCGAGCGCCGCCGCCACGGGAGGATACGGTGTGCCGTCCGGGCGGAGCAGGGCGAGCGCCGTCAGGCTCTTCTGCAGGATTCCGGCGCCTTCTCCCGATGCGGCATCCATCAGCGCCCTCGCTTCGGCTGCGGTCAGCGACGGGAACACCTTCGACAGGGAGGCGGGGTCGAGCAGCGACTCCGCCGCGTCGAAGAAGTCCTGCCAGCTGACGTCCGGTCGCACCCGCCGCGCCGCGAACAGCCCTCGGAGGTCGTCATCGCTCGCAGCCGACAGCCAATCAGCCAGCGGTCGCGCGTGAGTGCTCATGGCCGATGCCTCACGAACGCGAAGACGCGCGGCCCTTCCGGATGAAGCTCATCGTGAGGAGAGCGATGATCATCACGAAGGCGAGAGGCAGGCCCCAGTAGGGGATCGCCGCGATGATCGGCCACGCTCCCTCGCCGAAAGCGGCCTGATCCATCCCGACCCAGGTGCCGATGATGATGGCGAAGAAGCACACGACCGACGCTGCAGCGATTCCGAGCGCACCGAAGGCCAGGAAGCGATCGACCCGCCGGATGGGGACATCCGGTTCGGAATTCTGCGTGCTCATCCGTCCCAGCCTACTCGTACCGCGGCCTTCGGTTCCGCGGCCCAGGCGACCGGTAGGCTGGGGGTACGCGCTCGAGCGCGCCCATCGTTCTGCATATCGATTCCAGCGAGGTTCTCCCATGCCCACCGGCAAGGTCAGGTTCTACGACGAAGACAAGGGTTTCGGCTTCATCGCCAGCGATGACGGCCAGGACGTCTTCCTGCACGCCTCAGCGATGCCGACCGGCACCGCGGTGAAGGCGGGTGCGCGCGTGGAGTTCGGCGTGGCCGACGGCAAGCGCGGTCTGCAGGCGCTGTCGGTGCGAGTGCTCGAAGCGCCGCCCAGCCTCTCGAAGGCCAAGCGGAAGCCGGCCGATGACATGGCGATCATCGTCGAAGACCTCGTGAAGCTGCTCGACGGCATCGGCGGAGACCTGCGTCGCGGGCGCTACCCCGCTTCCGGACACGGCCGCAAGATCGCTGCCGTCCTGCGCAAGGTCGCTGATGACCTCGAAGCCTGACGCCGACGCCCGTCTCATCGGCGCCCACGACCTCGCCCTGGCAGCCCTGGGGGAGATCACTCCGGCGTCCACGGTCGGTCCGGCAGCCGGGTACCTCGCCGAGGAAGACGGCTCGGTGTCGTTGCGGTTCGAGAACCGCCTCGCCGGCTACCCCGGCTGGTACTGGACCGTGACCGTCGCGCAGGTGGACGATGAGGACCCCACGGTCCTCGAGATCGAGCTGCTGCCCGGAGACGGCGCGCTCCTGGCGCCGGAATGGGTGCCGTGGGCCGAGCGCCTGGCGGAGTATCGTGCGCATCAGGTCGAGATCGCGGAGGCAGCGGCCGCCGCGGGGGGCGAGAATGCCGACGCCCTCGACGATGCCGATGGCATCGATGACGAAGACGCGCTCGATGACGACATCCTCGACGACGACGAACTCGACGATGACGATGACGATGACGATGACCGTGCCGCGGACACCCTGCACGCGGGCGACCTCGACGGGGTCGACATCGACGAACTCGACGACTCGTCCGACGAAGACGAAGACGAAGACGAAGACGAAGACGACGACGCCGACGCCCTGGATGCGGACGCCGGCGAGGTCGACGAAGAGGAGTGAATCCCGGGCGCTCAGGCGCCCAGGTTCTCCAGCACGAAGTCGATCGAGCGGGTGAGCTGACGCACGTCGTCCGGGTCGATCGACACGAAGGTCGCGACGCGCAACTGGTTGCGGCCGAGCTTGCGGTACGGCTCGGTGTCGACGATGCCGTTGGCGCGGAGGGTCTTCGCGATCGCCGCGGCGTCGATGCTGTCATCGAAATCGATCGTGGCGACCACAGGAGAGCGATCCGCGGCCTCCGCCACGAAGGGTGTCGCGACCGCTGAGGCTTCGGCCCAGTCGTACAGCACCGACGACGACTCGGATGTCCGGGACGCCGCCCAGGCGAGCCCGCCGTTGTCGAGGATCCACTGGAGCTGGCTGTCGAGAAGGTGCAGCGTCGTGATCGCGGGGGTGTTGAGCGTCTGGTTGAGCCGGGAGTTGTCCACGGCGTTCTTCAGGCTCAGGAACTCGGGAATGTAGCGACCGGATGCCGCGATGCGCTCGATGCGCTCGATCGCCGCCGGCGAAACCGCCGCGAACCACAGTCCGCCGTCCGAGCCGAGGTTCTTCTGCGGGGCGAAGTAGTAGACGTCGGCCTGGCTTGCGTCGAACTCGATCCCGCCGGCGGCGCTCGTGGCGTCGATAACGGTCAGTGCGCCGTCGGCCTCGATGCGCCGGACGGGCGCTGCGACGCCGGTCGAGGTCTCGTTGTGGGGCCAGGCGTACACGTCGACGCCGGGCACGATCTCGGCGACGGTCAGGGATCCGGGCTCCGCCTTGCGCACGTCCGGCGCCTCGAGCCAGGGGGCTCCGGCGGATGCAGCGAATTTACCTCCGAACTCACCGAAGACGAGGTTCTGGCTGCGTCGCTCGATGAGACCGAAGGCCGCCGCGTCCCAGAACGCGGTCGAGCCGCCGTTGCCGACGAGGATCTCGTAGCCTTCGGGGACCCGGAAGAGGGCGGCGAGCTGTTCGCGGACACTCCCGACGAGGTTCTTCACGGGGGCCTGGCGGTGGGAGGTGCCCAGGATCGTCGCCCCGGATGAGACGAGCGCCTCGAGCTGCGCCGGGCGCACTTTCGAGGGACCGCAGCCGAAGCGGCCGTCAGCGGGCAGGAGGTCACGGGGAATCTCGATCGCCATGGGTTGATTCTAAGGGGGCGCCGGGCGAGGCCCCGACCGTCGGCGGCCGGATGTCCGTCCGGGAATGTAGGCTTGCCTAAGAACCTCGGAGGGCCTGCACATGACCGATCTGATCGACACCACGGAGATGTATCTCCGCACCATCCTCGAACTCGAGGAAGAGAACATCGTGCCGCTGCGCGCGCGCATCTCCGAACGGCTCGGCCACTCCGGTCCCACGGTCTCGCAGACGGTCGGGCGCATGGAACGAGACGGTCTCGTCATCGTCTCCGAGGACCGCACCCTCGAGCTCACCGACGCCGGCCGCCGCAAGGCCGTCGACGTGATGCGCAAGCACCGTCTCGCAGAGCGCCTGCTGTCGGACGTCATCGGACTCGACTGGGCGTACGTGCACGAAGAGGCTTGCCGCTGGGAGCACGTGATGAGCGAACAGGTCGAGCGACGATTGGTGGAGCTGCTCGGCCACCCGACCGAATCGCCCTACGGAAACCCGATCCCGGGGCTCGACCAGCTCGGCGACCTGCCGGCTCGCACCTTCGACGAGGGCGTCATCGGTCTCGTCCAACGGCTCAACGCCGCAGGCGAGCCCGTCGAGGGGACCGTGCGCCGCCTCGCCGAGCCCGCACAGGTCGACCCCGAGCTGCTGGAGCAGTTGCGCGACGCCGGGGTGGTTCCCGGGGCGCACGGCGACTTCCGCTTCAGCGAGGGCTACGTCCTCATCCAGATGGACGGCAAGGAAGACGGTCTCGAGCTCCCCGTGGAGCTTGCGTCGCACATCTTCCTGGTGGGCGAACCCGCCTGATCCGAAGGGGTTTCCGAGCCCGACTGTCGGCGACGGAGCGCTCCACGACCGCCCTCTGCGGCGATTGTCAGGTTCCCGGGGTGACATGATCGTTATCTTCCGGTAACCTCGGTCGAGTCGCCAGCGAAGAAGCCCGCTGGAGATGGATCGCGAAGATACGCCTTTGAGGCTCGTCGTCTTCACGGCAGGAACGCACAAAATGCCCGAGATGCGTTCGTGCCACGAGAGCAGAGTGCCGACGAGCCAGCGCTACCCGAAAGCGCAAGGGCCCAGGAGGACCACGTTTTGGCCGCAGACATCGAACAGCCCGCGAAGAAGACATCTGAAGACCGAGTACCCGCCCGACGCGCAGGTGCGCGGGCGACTGCTCGCAAGGCCGTCAAGCCACTCCGATCGATCGCCATCTTCGGAGCCGTCGGTGCGCTGGTCGCCGGCATCGCCCTTCCTGCCTTCGCGCAGTCGAAGCCGAGCGAAGCCGCTCCGACGACCCTGCAGCAGCTCGCCGCAGTCGACGCGCAGTCCCTGGTCGTGGCCTCGCAGGCCACGGCCGCTCCGTTGAGTCGAGGCACTTTCAGCGCGACGACTCCGGAGGAGATCGCGAAGAAGAAGGCCGAAGAGGCTGCTGCCGCTCGCGCCGCCGCCGCGGCGAAGGCATCCACGGCGTCGTCGTCGGGCCAGTTCAACACCGCCGGCTACGCACTGACCTCGCCGGGCTCGGGCGAGGTGCGCTATCCGCTCCCGATGGGCTCCTGGAACGTCAGCCGCACGATCGGCGGCGGCCACAACGGCGCAGACATGCTCGCTCCCGCCGGCACTCCGATCTACGCCGCCGCTGCCGGCGTCGTCCGTGCATCTGCCGAGAGCATCGGCGGATACGGCGTCTGCGTCATGCTCGACAGCGTCGTCGGTGGTCAGCGAGTGCAGACCACCTACGGCCACATGATCTACGGTTCGCGACAGGTGCAGGTCGGACAGACGGTCGCGGCAGGCCAGTTGATCGGCTACGTCGGCAGCACCGGGCGCTCGACCGCGAACCACCTCCACTTCGAGACCTGGATCAACGGCGGACTCGTCGAGCCCATGTCGTGGCTCTCGGTCAACGCCGGCTGATTCCCGGACACGCCTCGCTCCATTCACCCGCCGTTTCGCCTCGCATGCAGCTGGATGGGTTAGCCTGATCCCGTTGTCGTACAGGTGGGAGAGGCTGATGGAGCGAATACCGACCATCCGAACCATGGATGCCCTCGGTCGTCACGTCCTTCTGCATAGCCCGCAGGGATGCCACGGCGTTGCCGTGCGCGAAAGGCGCTGTCTTTAGACGGCGCCTTTTTTCGTCCCCGCGATCGATCTGCCTCCTGCACGACCTCGTGTGAGTCGAGAGTGCCGGGAAGCCGTCCCGGCGGATCGAGAGGATGACGAATGCGCACACTGGTCCTGAATGCCGGATACGAGCCGCTCGCGATCGTGTCGTTCAAGCGAGCCCTGGTCCTCGTGATGAACGACAAGGCGACGGTGATCGAACGCGTGGAAGATGACCCCGTCTGGGGGACCCACGGCGTGTATGAACGTCCGGCCGTCATCATCCTCGCCCGGTACGTCCGGGTGCCGACGAGCAGACGTGTGCCGGTCACTCGCCGCGGTGTGCTGCGTCGCGATGACCACCGCTGCGGCTACTGCGGGAAGGCGGCTTCGACCATCGACCACGTGCTGCCACGCTCGCGCGGGGGAGCGGACTCCTGGGAGAACCTGGTGGCCTGCTGCCTTCGGTGCAACAACGTCAAGAGCGACCGCACCCCGCAGGAGATGCGCTGGCAGTTGCGGTTCACCCCTCGCCCTCCGCATGGCACTGCCTGGACCGTGCGCGGAACCGAGCGCAGCGACCCGCGGTGGGAGCCGTACCTGGCACTGGCGGCGTGACCTGCCCTCGAGTCCTCCGCCAGCCCCTCCACGCGCCGCGAGATCGCAGGCGCGGAACGGTGGGAACAGGGGGCGGCGCGCGGAGCCTCCTGGCCGGCGGGGCCCGCTGACGAGACCCTGAGACGTGCTGAAGGGGAGCCACCCTCCGGGCGGCTCCCCTTCAGCACGTCGTGCCCTCGACAGGATTCGAACCTGCGACCTGCCCTTTAGGAGAGGGCTGCTCTATCCCCTGAGCTACGAGGGCGTGCGTCCAGTCTAGGCGACCGTCCACACGCCCCCTCGCGCATCAGTCCTCGCCGCGGCGCCACAGCTTGGACGGCCACCAGATCGCCTTGCCGATGTCGTACGTCAGCGCCGGGACGAGCAGCGAACGGACGACGAACGTGTCCAGCAGCACCCCGAACGCGACGATGAACGCCAGCTGCACGAGGAACAGGATGGGGATCACGGAGAGCGCGGCGAACGTCGCCGCGAGCACGAGCCCCGCTGAGGTGATCACTCCGCCCGTGATCGACAGGCCCCGAAGGATTCCCTCGCGGGTGCCGTGCTGCTTCGACTCCTCGCGGACCCGCGTCATCAGGAAGATGTTGTAGTCGATGCCGAGCGCCACCAGGAACACGAACCCGAAGAGCGGAACAGCCGGGTCCGCACCGGGGAAGTCGAAGATTCCGTTGAACACCAGCGCGGACACCCCCATCGCGGTTCCGAACGACAGAACCGTCGTCAGGATCAGCAGCACCGGCGCGAGGATCGAACGCAGCAACAGCATCAGGATCACCATGATCACGAGGAGGATGACGGGGATGATCAGGTTGCGGTCGTGGATGGAGGCGTCGTTCGTGTCGATCGAGGTCGCGGTGACGCCGCCCACGAGCGCCTCCGTGCCCTGGAGATCGGATCGCAGCTCTCGCACGGTGACGGCAGCGGCATCCGAATCGGCCGCGTCCGTCAGCGTGCCCTGAAGCAGCACCTGCCCGTCGACCGTCGTGGGGTCGGGCGCGGGCGTCCCCGGAGGGCCGACAGCGGTGATGCCTTCCTCGGTCACGGGGGCGGTGCCGCTGGGGGAGTCCGCGGCGGTGACGGAGACCGCATCGATCCCGTCGTTCGCGAGAAGGACGTCCGCGGCATCCTGCAGCCGGTCCTCATCGACGACCACGTACACCGGGCTGCCGGATCCGCCGGGGAAGTGCTCGCCCAGCGCCACCTGACCGTCGCGAGCCTCCGAAGCCCCGAGCACCAGGTCGGACTGCGGTACGCCGTTCGCGTCGAGTTGGGTGACACCCGCCGCTCCGGCGACGAGGACGAGGGTCGTCACGATCCAGATGACCCGCGGTCGCCGCTTGATGAAACCGGCCAGCCGCGCCCACAGTCCCGTCGTGCGCATGCCGTGTTCGGCGGTGACGACGTCGGGTTCGAAGCGCGGGCGCCGGGGCCAGAACACGGCCCGACCGAAGAGCAGCAGCAGCGATGGAAGCAGCGTGAGGGCGGAGAGCATGGCGAACACGATGCCGATCGCCGCCACGGGGCCCAGCGTGCTGTTCGACTTCAGGTCGCTGAGCAGCAGGCAGAGGAGCCCGGCGATCACGGTGCCGCCCGAGGCGACGATCGGTTCGACGGAGCCCTTCCACGCGGCCAGGAGCGCGACGCCCTTGTCCTGTGCGACTCGCAGCTCCTCGCGGAAGCGTGCGACGAGGAGCAGCGCGTAGTCGGTCGCGGCGCCGATCACGAGGATGAACAGGATCCCCTGTGTCTGGCCGCTGAGCAGCAGCACCTCGAACTTCGCCAGCCACCACACCACGAGGAGCGCCACGCAAAGGGCGAACAGGCTCGTCGAGAGCACGACCAGAGGCAGCAGGAACGAGCGGTAGACGAGAACCAGGATGACCAGCACCGCCAGGAGCGCGACACCGAGGAGCAGCCCGTCGATCCCGGCGAAGCCCGCGACCAGGTCGGCACTGAACCCCGCGGGCCCGGTGATGTACACGGTGATGCCGTCCGGAACGGCGCCGCGCAGTTCGTCACCGAGCGCCGCCGTCGTGTCGGCCAGTTCGGCGTCGCTGTCGATCGGGATGAATGCCTGAACCGCCTGCCCGTCGTCCGAGGGCAGGGCGGGGGACACGTCCTCGCCGACGCCCTCCACGGACGACGCATCCGCCACAGCATCCGCGATCGCGTCGAGTTCGGTCTGCGTGAGCTCGTCCTCGGACGTGAACACCGCGATCGCCGGGATCGAGTCGCTGTCGTTGAACTCTCCCAGCAGCTCCTGCACCTCGGTGGCCTGTGCGGACTCGGGGAGGTACGTCGTCTGCTCGTTGGAGGAGACCTCATCGACCTTGCCGAACAGCGGGCCGCCGAGGGAGGCGCCGACCAGCCACACGAGGATCAGAGCCACGGGGATGAAGACACGCGCCCAGGAGTGGTTTCGCGAGCGCTCCCTGAGGGGCGGAGTCGGTGGAGAGTCGGGGCGGGACATCAGGTGCCTTTCGGGAGACGGTCGTTCAGAAGCGGAGTCGGCAGTCACGAGACCCAGGCGAGGATGAGGATCATCGTCGCGAGGAATCCGGCGAAGTAGTTGAGGGCGATGAACCGACGCCAGGCGCGATTCGTCGACGCGGAGCCGGCGTCGTCGACGTTCCACCACGGCGCCGCATTGACGATGTACGGCAGGGCGAGGATGGCGGCGAGCGGGCCGGGCCAGGGGGTGAACAACATCGCGGCTCCGGCGACCGTCCAGAGGCCGAGGGAGAGCCGTACCGTCGCCCGAGCCCCGATCACGGTGGCCGTCGATGAGATGCCGCCCTCCCGATCAGGGCCGATGTCCTGCACGGCGCCGAAGGCGTGGGCGGCCATGCCCCACAGGAAGAAGGCGGCGAGAGTGATGATCGTGCTGCCCGTCACCGGGGCGCCGACCAGGGCGAGAGCGACGATCGCCGGACTCACGAAGTGCGTGCTCGAGGTGATCGAATCGAGGAACGGCCGCTCCTTGAACCGCAGCACGGGTGCCGAGTAGGCGATCACGGCGAACACGCTGACGGCGAGCCAGAACCAGGATGCCGGGTTCCCGACGACCACGAGGTAGACGAGGAATGGGATGTTCGTGGCGGCCGCCGCCCAGAGCGTGGCGCGGTGGATGCGAGGTGCCAGGAGTGCGCCCTCGATGCCGCCCTTGCGCGGGTTCGCCAGATCGGAGGCGTAGTCGAAGACGTCGTTGATCCCGTACATGGCGAGGTTGTATGGGACGAGGAAGTAGAGGGTCCCGATCACGAAGGTGACGTCGAGCTCTCGGGTGGCGAGGAGATAGGCCGCCGCGAAGGGGAACGCGGTGTTGATCCAGCTGATCGGCCGCGAGGAGAGCACGATCTGCGCGAGATCCCGTCCGAAGGTGCGCTCGGGTGCGGATCGGGCGTTCATCCGCGGGCCTCGTCATCCTCGGGCGATGCTTCGCGCGCTCGCCGCCGTGCGCGCAGAGCCGTCCACACAGCGGGGAGGAGCAGCGCGCCCGCGAGCGGATACGCGAAGTCCTCAATGGGGGCGAGGCCGATATGCAGACCGAGAAGTGGATCCTGCGCGTAGTGGAACAGCCCGCTCGCGATCATCACGGTGTCGAACACAGCCGTGAGGAGGAACAGCACGAGCACCGTCAGCAGGACGGCCGCGGGCACGGGGCCGCGTCGACGCGAGGCGAGGGTCAGGATCAGGCCACCGCCGGCGGCGAACAGGAGGAAGCAGGCCGCGACGTGGATGTAGCTCATGCGCCACCCCCCTTGGTCCGGATCCGGTCGCGCCTCCGAGCGAGCAGGCGGGCCGAGCCGGTGTAGATGACCATCGTGCACACGACGAGGAAGAGCAGGAACACCGGCTCTTCCACGGGCAGTTCGGGTGCGAGCACCAGCCCCGTCGCGATCGCCGCGTCGCCGCGGAGGAAGATGCCGTTCACGATGCCCGCCACGTCCCACAGGAGGAAGAAGACCAGGCCGACCAGGGTCACGACGGCGGCCGAGATCGCATCCCGCCAGAAGAACAGCCGGAACCGCCAGTCCAGAAGAAGCATGCAGCCCAGCGAGACCAGCAGCGCAGTCAGGTACAACGCGCCCATCAAGAGTCCGCCGTTCCGCCCGCAGCCGGAGCCGCCTCCGGGAGTGGGCCGGGGGAGTGATCACCGCGGAGGTGCTTCAGGACGATCTCGGCGCTGATCAAGCACATCGGCACCCCGACGCCGGGGGCCGTCGTGGCCCCGGCGTAGAAGAGGCCCTGCACGCGCCGAGACGCATTCTGGGCACGGAACATCGCACTCTGGGACAGGATGTGCGCCGGCCCGAGCATCCCGCCCCGCCACGAGCGGTAGTCGTCGCGGAAGTCGGCCGGCCCCTTGGTCTCTCGTACGACGATCCGCTCCCGGAGATCGGGGATGCCCGCCCACGCCGCGACCTGGTCGATCGCGGCATCGGCTGCTCGCTCGATCTCCGCTGATCCCGATCCGTCGGATCCGCCATGCCCGAGCTCGACATCTGCCGGAACGGGAACCAGGATGAACAGGTTCTCGTAGCCGGGCGGCGCGACATCGGGGTCGGACGCGCTCGGTCTGCAGACGTATGTCGAGGCCGGGGCGGGGACGGACGGGGTGGGGCCGAAGATCGCGTCGAAGTTCGCATCCCAGTCATCGGTGAAGAACAGGGAGTGATGAGGGAGCTCAGGCAGGGTGCCTTTCACTCCGAGCATCACGAGCACCCCGCCGGGGCCGCTGGTGCGACGAGTCCACCACGATTCGGGATAGCTCTGCAGCGATCGCGGCAGCAGCCGGGTCTCGGTGTGGTGCAGGTCCGCGGCGGAGACGACGACGTCGGCGCGCTCGACATGCGAGGCTCCCGAGCCGTCCACCCAATCGACGCCGGTCACACATGTTCCGCCGTCGCCGTCCTGGGTGCGTATGCCGGTGACGTCGGCTCCCGTCACGATCCGGGCTCCCGCATCGCGGGCCAAGGACTCGATGCGTTCGATCACCCGCCAGAAGCCGCCCTGCGGATAGCTGACTCCCTGGTCCAGGTCGAGGGCGCTCATCAGGTGGTACATCGCGGGGGCGCTGCGCGGGTCGGTGCCGAGGAACACGGCCGGGTAGCCGAGGATCTGCCGCACGACCGGATGCCGGAAACGTCGCGCCGCGAAGGATTGCAGCCGAGTGCCGAGCAGCGAGAACAACCGGGGCAGCGCCCGCAGCACTTCCGGTGCCATGAGCGACCGTGTCCGGGTGAACGGGTTGTAGAGGAAGTACTTCTGCGCCATCTCGCCGGCCTGACGCGCCGACTGCAGGTAGGAGTCCAGAGCTGGCGCAGATCCCGGTTCCAGAGCTTCGAAGAGCCGGGTCACGGCCTCCCGGCCGGCGGGCACCGTCACGGCGTCGCACGGGGCATCCGCTGCCGTCGGGTCGCGGAACACGCGGTAGCCGGGATCCAGTCGGGTGAGGTCGAGCTGTTCCTCGGTCGTGGTGCCCATCATCGCGAAGAAATGATCGAACACCTCGGGCATCAGATACCACGATGGTCCGGAGTCGAAACGGAAGCCCTCGCGCTCGATCGTTCCGGCCCGCCCTCCGACGCGGTCGTTCTTCTCGAGGACGACGACTTCGTGCCCGTCTCGCGCGAGCAGTCCCGCAGTCGCGAGGCCGGCGACGCCCGCACCGATCACCACCACGCGGCTCATCGGTCACGTTCCATCGAGGTGACGGCGACTGCGCGAGCGGCGAGCAGGGCCTTGATCGGGTCGGGGACGCGCACGCGCCGTCGGTACAGGACGTCGGCGGGCGTCTTCGCGACGCGGCGAGTGAGTGCCGCGAACAGCGCCAGTGCGCTGCGCACGGCCGCGCGGGCGTCCTTCGGGAGCAGCGGGATCGCGGCGCGGGCGTCGGACAGCTGTCGACGGATCGTGTCGACCCAGGCGTCCCGGTCGGCATCGTTCAGACGCGCGGTTCCGCCGAGGTAGCCGCGGTGCAGACGATCCGTGTCGTCGGCGAGGTCGCGCAGGAAGTTCACGTTCTGGAAGGCTGCGCCGAGCTGTCGCGCACCGCGTCGGAGAATCTCGACCTCCTCGGGGGTGCGGGGCGAGTCGCGCAGGAAGACCTGGAGACACATCAGTCCGACGACTTCGGCGGACCCGTAAACGTAGGCGGCGTGGGCATCGGCGTCGTAGGCGGCGAACCCCGGCTCACGATCGATGTCGGCACTCATCGAATCGAAGAACGGCGTGGTCAGGTCTTCGCCGATGCCGCACTCGCGCGCCGTCCGAGCGAAGGCGTGCAGGATCAGGTCGCTGCTGTACCCGCTGCGCATCGAGCGGTGCGTCGCCTCCACGTAGGAGGCGAGAGCCGCCGACTGCGCCGCGCTGTCCAGTCCGGCCTCGGCCGCGACACCGTCGACGATCTCATCGGCGATACGCACCATGGCGTAGATGTTGCGCACATGCTGACGGTGTCTCCGTCCGAGAAGGCGGGTCGCGAGTCCGAAAGATGTCGAGTAGGTG
This sequence comes from Microbacterium sp. NPDC055988, assembly GCF_042269505.1. NCBI lineage: Bacteria > Bacillati > Actinomycetota > Actinomycetes > Micrococcales > Microbacteriaceae > Microbacterium > Microbacterium sp. NPDC055988. Next base: position 15,198 of record NZ_JBHJXY010000001.1, on the reverse strand, counting down.
CGGATGACGTCGCTCGTCGCGATCTCCGCCGTGCGGTTGAATCGGCGGAGGGCGGCGTCATCGGAGGGATCGTGCGGATTCGCGCTCATCGCTCGCGACCGTCGACACGGGAAGCCAGCGCGCGGATCGTCCGGGCGGCAGCCGTCGGGAGGATGCCCGCGGACTCCGCATCGCCGAGGATGGTCGACGCGGCCTCGAGGTGCTCGCGGACGAGCCCGCGCACGAACGCCTCCGCCCCGCACTCGCGCAGCCGATCGCGTGCGCGTGAGCCGTCTGCACCGCTGAGATCCGGTCTGCCGAAGTGCTCTTCGATCCCCTCCCAATGACTCGTCATGCGGGCGTACGAGATGATCGCGGTCTCCTTTCCTTCCCGGAGGTCGGAGAAGGGGTCTTTCCCGTGCTCATCGGGGTCACCGAACACGGAGAGCAGATCGTCCTGCAGCTGATACGCGAGTCCGAGGTGTCGGCCGATCGACGTGAGTCGCTGCTCGGTCGCCGACGACGACCCGGCCAGCACAGCCGCGGCGCGCAGAGGGAGCACGAATGAGTACGTCGCCGTCTTGTAGGCGCTGGTCGCGAGGATCGTCCGCAGATCAGGAGTGATGATGCCGTCGCTGAGAGCGACATCGGCATGCTCGCCGGCGACCGTCTCGAGGATGGTCTGTTCCAGCAGCGAGAGCAGGCGATCGCGGGCTTGTGCCGGGACTTCCACCCTCGCGAACCCGAGCACCGCCGCGGTCAAGAGGAGATCTCCGAGGAGAATCGCGCTCGAGCGCGCCCAGTGCAGTGCGGACTCGGCCGGGGCTTCGGGGCGATCGGCGACGAGAGCGCCGATGAGGTTCGGGCCGCGCCGTCGGATGAGGTCTCCGTCGATGACGTCGTCGTGCAGGAGGAACGCGAAGTGCAGCAACTCGACCTCGGCCGCGACGTCGATCGCGGCTCTGCTCGCCTCTTCGGAGAGGGGTGTGGGGGAGAGCGCCTGCACCAGATCGACGAGCAGTCGTGGACGGATGAGCTTGCCGCCGAGGGCGTGCTCAGCCGCCACTGCCCAGAGCTCCGTGAACTCGGGGCCGTACTTCTCGGCCGCCGCGGTGTGGGTGGAGAAGCGCTGCCGCAGCGCTGCTTCGATCTGCGTGCCGAGTGCTTCTTCCGTCGCGGTCGCACTCATTGTTCAGACCTCGCCGAGCCGTCGCAGCAGAGGAAGCTGCTCGACGAGCCATGGGCTGAACGCGAACGGCGCGTGTGTGACGGCTTCGATCAGGTCGGGAACTTCGACCCACGTCCACTCGGACACCTCGTCCGGGTCGGCGGTGGGGTGTCCCTCGACGATCGCGACGTGCACGGGGCACATCTCGTTCTCGACGATTCCGCTCGCATCGACGGCGCGGTAGCGGTAGTCGGGCAGTGCGAGGCGGATGTCGGAGAGTCGGATGCCGAGTTCATCGAGGCCTCGCCGCCGCACAGCGTCGAGCATCTCCTCGTCGGGGCGCGGATGGCCGCAGAAGCTGTTCGTCCACACGCCGGGCCACGTCCGCTTCGCGAGGGATCGGCGAGTCACCAGCAGACGCCCTCCGGCGTCGAGGACGTAGCAGGAGAAGGCGAGATGCAGCGGGGTGTCGTTCGTGTGCACGTCGCTCTTCGGCAGCGTGCCGACCGCGCGTCCGTCTTCGGCCAGGAGGGTCACGTAGTCCATGGCATCTCCCTTTTCGAAGCCTCTCAAGATTGCTAACTTGGTGAGTAGTCAACTTAGCATGAAACTGTGGGTGTGTAACATGATCGCATGGACACCGAGCCCGGCACCACCCCGCGCGCGGGGTCGCAGGCGACGGATCCGCCGGAAGACGGCGATATGAGCCGTGTCGACCGCGCGCCGGACGGCCTGAGCCACGCCGCGATCTACGACGTGGAAGCCAGCGACCCTCGAAGCGCGCTGGTCGACCGAACGGGCGTGCCGCCGGAGGAGCTGCGGCAGATCGCCCGCCTCATGGAGTCGCTCGCCGGGCTGCGAGAAGCCGAGCAGACTCTCTCTCAGGCCTCGCGGCGCTACATGCGATTGAACGAGACGGACATGCGCGCGCTGCATTATCTGATCGTGTGCGCGAACCGGAACCTGGTCGCGACGCCCGGCGGAATCGCTCACCACCTGGACGTGTCGACGGCTGCGACCACCAAGCTGCTCGATCGGCTGGAGAAGGGCGGGCATATCACCCGCGCACCCCACCCGACCGACCGAAGGGCGCTCCGCATCAGCATCACGAAGGAGACCCGGCTCGCGGCGATGGAGACCGTCGGTCGGCAGCAGGCCAAGCGGTTCTATGCCGCCGCCCGTCTGTCCCCTTCGGAACGAGATGTCGTGATCCGATTCCTCACGGACATGACGGACGAGATCACGCTGCGCGACGAAGCCTGGTTACAGCAGACGTCCGACTGAGAGAGTTCGGCCCGCGAGGGGCCGAACTCAGTGCGCTGCCTTGTATGCGTCCAGGATCGGGGCCGGGATGCGCCCCCGCTCGGAGAGGGTGTAGCCGTTCTCGTTGGCCCACGCGCGGATGGCGGCGACCTCAGGATTGCGCGCCGGTCGCTTGCGGGAAGGAGAAGAGGAACGTGCGGTGCTGGAGGAGCCGGCGCGACGGCCCGCAGCGATATACGGCTCGAGCGCCTTTCGCAATTCCTCCGCGTGCGCGGCATTCAAGTCGATCTCGTAGGAAGTGCCGTTGACCGAGAAATGCACGGTCTCGCCTTCTCCGACTTCCAGGACGCTGCCATCGATATCGTCGACCAGCTGGTGCACAATTCGTCTCGCCATGCGAGTGACTTTACCGGCATAAGGGCAATGCGACAAGAAATGAATATCGCACCGTCATGATTCACGTCGTCGATGGGCTCAGGGAAGAAGTCCCGCACGCCGTGCCCGGGTGACCGCAGCATGACGCGTGGACGCGTCGAGTTTCGACATCGCGGTGCCAAGGTATGCCTTCACCGTGCCTTCGCGGAGCCCGAGTTGGGCGGCGATCTCCGCGTTGGTCGATCCCAGTGCCGCGCACGCGAGCACGTCGGTCTCACGCGGCGAGAGGTGGACGGTCGGAACAGGAGCTGTCGTCGCGGGCGCCGCGTCCGCGGCGAGAGCGACCAGGCGACGCTCGACCTCCGCGATCCGAGCGCGTATCGCCGCGTCGTCGACGGAAGCAGCGATGCTGCGCAATTCGGCGAAGCTCTCTCGGAGCGCCTCTCGTTGCGGGGGCGCCACGACGTCACTCGCGAACGGGCTCGCCTCCAGTCGCCGCTGCACCTCGTCGCGGATCCGCAGTTCATCGGCGACGGACTGCGCGACCTGCATGGCAGGTGCCGTCGTGATGCCGCCCACCTGTTCTTCGTCCCACGCGCCGGCGTAGAGCACGCCGCGGGACCGTCCGTGCACGACGATCGGGAGCGCGAGGAGCGTACGCAGCCCTTCGCCGAGGACGAAGACGTCGTAGTCGTGGGTGATCTGTTGCGACGAGCCGTAGTCGCTCGTCATCCGGGGTCGGAGCTCCATCATCGCCCGCCCGCCGAGACCGCGCTCCGGTCGCACCCGCAGCCCGTCCAGCGATCGCGTTCGTGCGCCCACGATGCTGGTGACGCTCACGACGCCCTCTTCGATGAGGCCACCGAACGCGACAGGGAAGCGTGTTCGCCGGGCGAGCTCTCGCACCGCCTGGGCGACGAGCTCCGACTCGGATCCGAGAGGGACTGGTGCGCTCACAACTACCTACTTCCGGGGGTGACGACTGCGTTCCCCGTTTCGTAGCGTCGACTTTAGCATCCGCGCAGTGCCACTGCGCGGGGACCGGACATGTGGCAAGGAGGCCCCATGAGTGATCAGACGCACGCCGATTCGAACGGTCGGATCGACTACATCGCCGTCGAGCAGTCTCCACGGTTCCAGAGTTTGAAACGCACCCAGAGATCGTTCATCTTTCCGCTCGCCGTGTTTTTCCTGCTGTGGTATTTCGCTTACGTGCTCCTTGCAGCATTCGCTCCCGAGTTCATGGGGCAACGGGTGTGGGGTGATATCACCATCGGGCTCCTCCTCGGTCTGGGACAGTTCGTCACCACGTTCGGCATAACGATGGCGTACGTCTCGTTCGCCAATCGAAAGCTCGACCCACTGGCGACGGAGATCCGTGAAGAACTCGAGAAGGCGCAGGGACACGCATGAACGCGGTACGCACGGCGGTCGATCCGGTCGCTCTCGAAATCAATCCCGTCTTCAACATCTCGATCTTCCTGGCTTTCGTCGCGGTGACGCTTTTCATCGTCATACGCGCCAGCCGCAACAACAAGACGGCCGCCGATTACTACGCGGCCGGCCGTTCTTTCACGGGGCCGCAGAACGGATTCGCCATCGCCGGTGACTATCTGTCCGCGGCGTCCTTCCTCGGCATCTGCGGCGCCATCGCGATCAACGGCTACGACGGCTTCCTCTATTCGATCGGTTTCCTGGTCGCCTGGCTCGTCGCGCTGCTGCTGGTGGCGGAGCTGATGCGCAACACCGGGAAGTTCACGATGGCGGATGTGCTGTCGTTCCGCCTGAAGCAGCGGCCGGTGCGCATGGCGGCCGCGATCACGACGCTCGCCGTGTGCTTCTTTTATCTGCTCGCGCAGATGGCCGGCGCAGGCGGGCTGGTGTCGCTGCTGCTCGGCATCGACGGACGGCTCGGCCAGTCGATCGTGATCGCCGTGGTCGGACTGCTGATGATCGTCTACGTCTTGATCGGCGGGATGAAGGGGACCACCTGGGTGCAGATCGTGAAGGCGGTCCTGCTGATCGGCGGTGCCGTCGGCATGACGATCTGGGTGCTCGCGATCAACGGCTTCAGCCTGAACACCCTTCTCGAGGCCGCCGTGGCGAACTCCGACAAGGGCGATGCGATCCTGGCTCCGGGGCTGCAGTACGGCGCGAACCCGTGGGACTTCCTGTCCCTCGGCATGGCGCTGGTGCTCGGGACCGCGGGCCTGCCGCACGTGCTCATGCGCTTCTACACGGTGCCGACGGCGAAGGAGGCACGTCGCTCGGTCGTCTGGGCGATCTGGCTCATCGGCGGCTTCTACCTGCTGACCCTCGTACTCGGCTACGGTGCCGGCGCACTGGTCGGGGCGGATGTGATCGCGGCCGCTCCCGGCGGCGTCAACTCCGCGGCGCCGCTGCTCGCGCTCCGGCTCGGCGGTCCGGTGCTGTTGGGCTTCATCTCCGCTGTGGCCTTCGCGACGATCCTCGCGGTGGTCGCGGGGCTGACGATCACGGCGGCCGCATCGTTCGCGCATGACATCTACGCGAACGTGATCCAGAAGGGGCGCAAGGATGCTGCCGGCAACCCGGTGGAAGCCGACCCGAACGGCGAGGTTCGGGTGGCCCGTCGTACGGTGATCGTGATCGGCATCCTGGCGATTCTCGGTGGTATCGGAGCTCAGGGGCAGAACATCGCATTCCTCGTCGCGCTCGCTTTCGCCGTCGCCGCCTCCGCCAACCTGCCGACCATCCTCTACTCGCTCTTCTGGCGCCGGTTCACGACGCGCGGCGCGGTGTGGAGCATGTACGGCGGGCTCGGTTCGGCGATCCTGCTCATCATGCTGTCGCCGGTGTTCTCGGGAACGCCGACGTCGATGATCCCCGGGATCGACATCGCCGTATGGCCGCTCAACAATCCGGGGATCATCTCGATCCCGTTGGGCTTCCTTCTCGGCTGGCTGGGAACGGTGACGAGCTCCCGCAAGGAGTCCCCGCAGCTCGCCGCCGAGATGGAAGTGCGCTCCCTCACGGGCTTCGGTGCGGAGAAGGCAGTCGAGCACTGACCGAGGGGTCCGGAGGATCGGACCCGAGCAAGACGTGGACCCGGCGGCCTACTCGCCGGGTCCACGTCTGCGTCCGCTCCGCTCAACCGGCCTCGAGGTCGAGCAGGTATCGCTTGCGCTCCGGGTGCGCGCCGTACTGGCCCATGCTTCCGTCCGACCGTACGACGCGATGCACCGGCACGATGATCGAGAACGGCGTGAGCCTGCACGCGGTGCCGACGGCGCGGGCCGCGCCGGGGTGGCCGGCGCGGACGGCGATCTCCCCGTAGCTCATGGTCTCGCCCCATTCGATCGTGCAGATCGTCTGCAGGGCGGTCAGAGCGAAGCCATCCACCAGCCGCCAGTCGAGCGGGAGGTGCTGGTCGAAGCGCACCGGATCACCGTCGAAGTAGTCGGCCAGAAGATGTGCGAGCTCGTCGGCGGCACCGGGGTCGGGGACGGGAACGGTGCCCAGCTGTCGCGTGATGCCCTCGAGAAGCCAGGGCACCAGCGGGTCTTCGGACTCGGAGAGGTCGAATCGCACGATGCCCTCGTCCGAGAACACCGCGAGGGCATCGCCGAACGGAGTCGGGGCGAAGTCATAGCGGAAGGTCATGCGACCATCCTGACCGGCATCGCCGTGCGGCGAGCGCCGGCCTCCCGGGCGGAGTGGAGAACGTGACGCTGATCGGCTCAGGGCAGGAGAAGTGTGGATCGGCTCTCGAGGGCGGAGATTCGGCGGAAACCCGCCTGGGATACCCCAGCTCGCCCGGTCTCGCGCCTAGGGTGTCATTGTGTGGCGACGTGATGACAAGACTGCGGAGAACACAGCGGCGGACGCTGCTGTGTCCATCGGCGATCTGCACGAGACCACGACCGGCGTCGATATCGCCCATGCCGCCGAGGCTGAGCGCACCCGGTTGCGGGCGGAAGCGGCCGACCTCGGCGGCCCGTCTCCGCTGGTCAGCTTCCGCGACAGCCCGGAATCGGGCATCGACATCTCCAAGGCCCATCCCGGCAGCCTGCCGCAGTTCATCACCGGAAAATCGACACTCCTGTCGAATCTCTTCCGCGACGAGGTGGGGCTGCGCACGGCGCGTCTCGCCGCCGAGCGCATCACGGCGAAGAACACCGAACTGCGCACGGTCCGCGGAATCGAGGCGGTGCACCTGGCGGTAGGAGTCGCCCGGTGGCGCATCGGCGGAGCAGGATTCGCCGCGCCGGTACTGCTGCGGCCGCTGGCGATCCGCCGGCATCACTCCGACTTCGAACTCAAGCTTCAGGGGGCTTTCGAAGTCAATCCCGAACTCGTCCGCATCGCCCGGGACCATTTCGGCCTGTCGATCGATGCCGCATCGCTTGCAGCGCTCGCGTACGACGGCGGGATCTTCAAGCCGCAACCCGTGATCGACAACCTGCGCGTGTTGACCCGCTCGATCGACACCTTCTCGGTGGAGCCGCGCCTGGTCGTGTCGACCTTCGCCGACGTCTCCGGAGCGATGGCGCGTGACGCCGGCAGCCTCGATCACGTGCTCCTCAACGCGCTGGGCGGTCATGTCGGCGACCGAGAGCGTGTCACGGCGCCTCGGGCCACGCCCCACCACACCGGACCCGACGATCGGGCTCCCGCATCGGACAATCTCCTTCTCGACGCGGACGCCGAGCAGGAGGCCGTTCTCGCCCGCATCGCCGCCGGGCACTCGCTCACGGTGGCGACGCTCCCCGGCACGGGCGGAACGCAGACGGTGATCAATGCACTCGGCGAACTCGTCCGCGGCGGCAAGCGCGTGCTCGTGGTCTCGGCCCGTCGTTCGACGCTCGACGGCGTTCGTCATCGGCTCGCCGGCATCGGGCTCGACAGCCTGGCGATCTCGCCGGCGAGCGTGCGTCGCGACCTGGTCAGGGCGATCGGCCGCAACGAGAAGGCGACGGCCCCCAAGGTCAGCGAGGTCGACGACGCGCTGGTGCGCCTCCGGACGGTCCTGCGCGACTATCGCCAGGCGCTCACGGCTCCCATCGCCGGCGTGAACGCCTCGGTGCTCGACGCGACCCGCCAGCTCACCCGGCTCGCGTCGCTGCCGGTGCCGCCGTCGACCACTGCCCGGCTCGGAACCGATGCCCTTCGCCGGCTCGCGGCAGATCGACGTGAGGCGGCAGAAGCGCTCGCGCAAGCTGCGCGTCTCGGCGAGTTCCGCTTCGGCCCGAACGATTCGCCGTGGTACGGCGTGACCTTCACCAGCACCGAGGCAGCCCGGGCTGCGCACGAGCTGGCCGGTCGGCTGCACTCGGACAGCGTCCCCGCTCTTCTCGAGCGCGGCTACGAACTGATCGCTCAGACGCACATGCGACCGTTCGCGACGATCGACGAGCTCGGCGAGTATCTGCGCCTGCTGCAGGGCATCCGCGACTCGCTCGACCGCTTCAGTCCCACAGTCTTCGAGCGGCCGCTCGGCGAGCTCATCCAGGCGCACGGCTCGCGTCGTGACGCCCCTGGTCTCTCCGGAGCGAACCGGCGGCGGCTCCGGCGTCTGGCGAAGGAGTACGTGCGTCCTGGCGTCCACGTCACCGAGATGCACGAGGCGCTGCTGCGGATCCAGACCCAGCGCACACAGTGGCAGCGTTACGTCGAGGCGGGCGTCGCGCCGGAGATCCCGCTCGGTCTCGCCGATGTGTACGTGGCCTGGCAGCGGGTCGAGGCCGAGCTCGCCGAGCTGGATGCCGCCCTGGGCCGCCGCGAGCCGCTCGCATCGCTCCCTGTCGCACGGCTCGTCCGCACTCTTGCCGGTCTCGCCGCCAAATCCGACGTCTTCGAGAACCTCGTGGAACGCGCGCAGTTGCGCGATCGCCTCGCGCTCCTCGGGCTCGAGCCGCTGCTCGCCGAGCTATCGGTGCGGCACGTGGCCGAGTCGCAGGTGGGGGAGGAGCTCGAGTTCGCCTGGTGGCAGTCGCTCCTCGAGCGCGCACTGCAGGACAACCGCGCGCTCCTCGGCGCGAACACCGCCGTCGTGGATCGCCTCGAACGCGACTTCCGGCTCGTCGACGAGGCGCATGCCGCGATGGCGGGCCCCCTCCTCGCATGGCAGCTCGCCAACCAGTGGCGGATCGGGATCGTCGACGAGCCGCAGCAGTCGCAGCATCTCCGGCGCGCGCTGACTCAGCCCGCCGCGACCACGGCGCAGGTCGTCAGCGCCGCGCCGACGCTCGTCGACGTGCTCGCTCCCGTCTGGATCTCCTCCCCGTACCTCGTACCTGAGATCCCGGAGTCGGTCGAGTTCGACACCGTGCTGCTCGTCGATGCCGCAGCGATCAATCTGGCCGAGGCCGCACCGGCAATCCGCCGAGCACGCCAGGTGGTCGCGTTCGGCGATCCGGTCACGCAGCGCCCCACGCCGTTCCATATCGCCGTCGATCCGGAGGATACGTGGGAGGCGGAGGTGCCGTTCGACGACGTCTCCGTGTTCGAGCGCCTGTCCGAGCTCCTGCCCGTGATGACTCTGACGCGCAGCTACCGCGCCGGCGGCGAGGATCTCGCCGAGCTCATCAACGACGCGTTCTACGGGGGCGAGATCGTGTCCCTCCCGTGGGCGGGCTCGTATCTGGGGCGAGGCAGCCTCACGGTCGACTACGTCGAGGGCGGCACCGGGACCCCCGACCCGGTGTCCGGTGCGGTCGAGAGCCCCGATGCCGAGGTCGCGCGAGTGGTGACCCTCGTGGTCGAGCACGCCGTGCACCGGCCGACGGAATCCCTCATGGTCGTCACCGCCAGCGCGCGTCATGCCGAGCGCGTGCGCGCCGCGGTCACCTCCGCCTTCGCCGGACGTTCCGACGTGGCGGACTTCGTCGGTCGTGACACTGCGGAGCCGTTCGCCGTCCTGACCCTCGAGGAGTCCGTGGCCGAGAGTCGCGATCGTGTGATCTTCTCGCTCGGGTTCGGACTCACCAAGCACGGCCGCGTCCTGAGCGACTTCGGTGACCTCTCCACGCCCGACGGCGAGCGTCTGCTCACGGTCGGGATGACCCGAGCGCGGCGCTCGATGGTCCTCGTCTCGTCGATCCGTCCGTCCTCCTTCGATGACGGACGCCTCGAGCACGGCGCAGCCACACTCATGTCGATCCTCGGTGGCCTCGCCGCACGTGGCCGGGATGCGCGGCTCGAGGATCTGGCCGATCCGCTCACCCTCGCACTGGCTAGGGAACTGCGGCGGCTCGGAGCCTCTGTCGACGTCGACTATCGCGGACTCCTGCCGCTGGTCGCGCAGCACGGGGGCAAAGCGGTCGTGATCGAGCCCGACCCGGAGTCACGCGGAGAGTCCCTGCGCGAGACGCTGCGGCTGCGGCCGCACGTGCTCCGTCGCCTCGGCTGGCACTACGTGCGCGTGCATGCTTTCGATCTCTACAGCGATCCGGCGACGGTCGCGACACGTATTGCTGCCGTGCTGGGTATCTCCGACACCGTGCCGCGGGCCGAGAACGACACCCAGCCGCTCGACATCGCCGACACCCCGAATGACTGACCAGGTCGACCCTGATGTTCCGCGTCAGCGGGTGGTGCGAGTCCCCGGATCGCGTCGCGCACGGCTGACGCCGGTGCCCGGGAGCGATCCGGCGCCGGAGACCGGGACCGATCATCCGGCCCCGCCGCGTGCCCGGCCGAAGGGCGCGAAGGGCCCGAACGACGATCAGCTCATCCAGGACGTGCCGCCGCACTATTGATCGTTCGACGGCGAGTGCGCCACGAACGAAAGACGCACGGTCCCTCCGAAGAGGAACCGTGCGTCTTGCGTAAGAGCGGAGGCCGTCAGGCGCCGCGCTGAGCCTTGAGCAGGTCGCGGATCTCGACCAGCAGCTCAGCCTCGGTCGCTGCCGCGGGCTCTTCCTCGGGCTCCTCGGCAGGCGTTCCCTTGCGGGCCTCGACATGCGCCTTGAAAGTGTTCATCGGCAGGACGAAGACGAAGTAGACGACGACGGCGACGGCGAGGAAGCTGATGATCGCCGAGATCAGGTCACCGATCGGGAACGTCACCTTGTCGCCGTAGATGTTTGTGATCTGCGGCCCGAAGCCGCCCATCGAGTCGGCCTTGAAGAAGAGCGAGATGAGCGGTGTGATGATGCTGGACACCACCGCGTTGACGATTGAGGTGAAAGCCGCGCCGATGACGACCGCGACCGCGAGGTCGATGACGTTGCCGCGCAGGATGAAGTCCTTGAACCCCTTGAGCATGGGAACCCCCAGTAGATCAGGGCCTCACGAAGAGGCCGGAGTCGACGCAGCTGCCGGTTTGGCGCTCGTCGTCGATTCCGTCTTCGATGATGCCGAAGCATCCGAGGATCCACCGGATTTGGCGCGCGAGTCCGTGCGATAGAAGCCGGACCCGTTGAAGGTCACGCCGATCGAGCCGTACTGCTTGCGCAGCTGGCCGCCGCACTCGGGGCACACCGTCAGGGCGTCATCCGCGAAGCTCTGCACGGCGTCGAACTTGTGTCCGCACGACGTGCAGGCATAGGCGTAGGTGGGCATGGAGGTCCTTGCGGTTCAGCGTCGCCGAGGCGACAGGGTGAGAGTCTGCGACGGCGTCACGATCCCGTTCACGGGCTGGTCGTGCACCTCTCGCGGAAGTTCGTCGAGTACCTCGGAATCATAGATGACCGCATAGACGGGCGGACACTGCTCCATGGAGCCGATCGTCTTGTCGAAGTAGCCGCGTCCCCAGCCCATCCGCATCCCGGTGCGGTCCACGGCGGCGGCCGGGACGATCATGAGGTCGACGTCGTTGACCGCGATCGGCCCGAGGACTTCTCCGGTCGGCTCCGGCAGACCATGCAGCCCCTCGGCGACCTCGTCGTCGTCGGTGGCCACCGCCCAGTCCAGCAAACCGTCGGCGCGGGTGACCGGCAGCAGGACGCGGATGCCGCGGCGCACCGCCCTCGTCACGAAGTCACGGGTGCCCGGCTCGGTCGTCGTCGACAGGAAGCAGGAGATCGACCGCGCGCCGAGCTCGTCGACCAGGGCGTCGAGGCGCTCGCCGATCGCCAGGGCAGCGGCCTCGCGCTGCGGATCGGAGAGGAGCTGGCGTCGTTCGCGCAGTTCGGCGCGGAGTGCGCGTTTGGCGTGTTCGACGTCATTCGACATGGCTCCGAGTCTACGGCGACGCTCACCGCTAGGCTGGGAGGATGGCTGACCACAAGATCAAAGCCGTCATTCCCGCGGCAGGACTGGGCACGCGATTCCTGCCCGCGACGAAGGCGATGCCGAAAGAGATGCTTCCCGTCGTCGACAAGCCGGCGATCCAATACGTCGTCGAAGAGGCGGCGGACGCTGGTATCGACGATATCCTCGTCATCATCGGCCGCAACAAGAACGCGATCTCCAACCACTTCGACTCGGTGCCCGAGCTCGAGGTGAAGCTCATGGAGAAGGGCGACACGGGGCGCCTCGAGCGCGTGATGAAGTCCAGCGACCTCGCCGACATCCACTTCGTCCGGCAGGGCGAGCCGAAGGGTCTCGGACACGCGGTCCTGCGCGCGCGCACCCACGTCGGCGACAGCTCGTTCGCCGTGCTGCTGGGTGACGACCTCATCGACGAGCGCGATCCGCTCCTGACCGACATGATCGCCGAGCACGAACGCACCGGCGCCGCGGTGATCGCCCTGATGGAGGTCGACCCGGCCAACATCCACATGTACGGCGCGGCAGCGGTCGAGCCGATCGAGGGCTCGGATGCCGTCCGTGTGACCGGTCTGGTCGAGAAGCCGGCGCCGGAAGACGCTCCCTCGAACCTCGCCATCATCGGCCGCTACGTGCTTCCCGCATCCGTGTTCGAGATCCTCGAGCGCACCGAGCCTGGCAAGGGCGGCGAGATCCAGCTCACGGATGCGCTGCAGGAGCTCGCGACCGATCCCGAGGGCCCCGGCGTCGTCGGCGTCGTCTTCGGCGGACGCCGCTACGACACGGGCGACCGCGTCGACTACATCAAGGCGATCGTCCAGCTCGCCTCGGATCGGGAGGACCTCGGCCCCGAGCTGCGGCCCTGGCTCAAGGAGTTCGCAGAGCGCCTCTAGGCGATTCTGCGGAGGTCGGTGCGGCATGGATCTGGCGACGGGAATGCGACACGGACCGATCGAGCTGCGGCTCGTGCGTGCGAAGGACGCCCGTCCGCTGCAGCACGAGCTGCTCGCGAACAGATCATGGCTCCAGCCGTGGGAGGCGACCGTCCCCTACGGTTCCGTCTCGTTCGACATGCGGCTCAGCATCAGGCGGCTGCTTCAGCAGTACCGTGACGGCTCGGGCTATCCGTTCGTCATGGAGTACGACGGCGAGGTCGCCGGGCAGCTCAACGTGTGGGGAGTCTCGCGCGGCTCCCTCTGCTCGGCGACGATCGGGTATTGGGTGAGCGAGCGTTTCGCGGGGCGGGGCATCACTCCCACCGCCGTGGCGCTGGCGACGGATGCCTGCTTCACGGAGTACGGACTGCATCGGATGGAGATCTGCATCCGACCGGAGAACGCCGCGAGCCTTCGGATCGTCCAGAAGCTCGGATTCCGCTACGAGGGTCTGCGCCGCCGGTACATCCATATCGACGGCGACTGGCGTGACCACTACGCGTTCGCGCTGACCCGCGAAGACGTTCCTCAGGGTGTTCTCGCACGCTGGCTCAGCGGTCAGGTGCCGCCCGACGCCGCGACGGTGCCCCCGTCCGACCGCATCGCTCTCTGAGCCGGTGATCACCGGGCGATCCTGACGGACTCGCCGCGACACGCGCCCTTCTGTACGGCTCTGTCACCTCCGAACCCGTACCGTTGTCGATATGGACGGGCCGGTGCTGAGCGGGGGAGTGATCGTGCTCGTCGCCGTGCTCCTGTGGATGCTCTATCTCCTCCCGTCGTGGAGAGGCCGCTTCCAGTACAACGCCGCGGAACGCAACGCCGTTCGACTGAACCAGGCGCTCCGCATCCTCGCCGAGACGAGCGAGACGCCGGGCGAGGTGCACGTCGAGCTGAACGCCCGCACGGCGCTGGCTCAGCAGAAGCTCGCCAAGCGGGTGCAGTCGGAACGTGAGGCCGCCGAGCTCGAGTCGCTTCGCCAGGAGCTTGCTGCGACCCGAGCCGACCCGGTGATCCGTCGTGCTCGTGCCCGTCGCAGGGTGCGCATGGTCGCGACCATCTCCCTCCTGCTCGGTCTTGCCGTGGTCGGTTTCGGCGTCTGGCAGTTCGTGGCTGCCGGTTCGTCTTTGCTGCTGTGGCTCGGTGGGGCGTTGATCCTGCCCGCCGGGATCGCGCTGCAGAGGATGGCTGCCGTCGCGAATCGTGCGGCGCGCGCCACCCACGAGGTGAAGGCGCCGATCGCGGAGCGCGCGACGCCCGTACTGCACGACCAGGGGCCGGCGACGTGGACTCCGCGTCCGCTGCCCGAGCCGCTCGTGTCCGTGTCGGGGTCACGCGCGCAGGCGGCGCAGGCCCAGATCGAGGCGCAGGAGCAGCGCCGCAAGGCGGCCAGAGTCGCAGCGCTGCGTGAGCGCGCCGAGCAGATGGCGCCGGCCGCACCCGTGCAGCTTCCTGCCGCGTCGTCTCCGTATTCGAAGATGGGATTCGTCGACGATGCCGAGATCGAGGCGCATGTGCGGGAGATGCTCTCGCGACGTGCCGCCGGTTGATCGGTGCAGACGCGAGCAGCGCTTTCGTCGTGATAGCGTAGATCTCGTTCACGGGCCTATGGCGCAGTTGGTAGCGCGCCTCGTTCGCATCGAGGAGGTCAGGGGTTCGAATCCCCTTAGGTCCACAGAACATGAAAGCCCCCGGTGAGAACCGGGGGCTTTCTTCTTTTGCCGGTTTCTCATTGTCTCCTCGGACTCCCGAGGCCGACGTACTCGCTCGGCAGGCGGCCGGAGTGACCGCGGAGAGAGTGAGCGACGACGCCGGTTTCTCTCCCCGTCGAACGCACCCGTTGTCGGACGCACCTGTTCTCGAGCGCACTCGCGCGCGCATGGGCGTGATCGAGGGGCGTGCTCTCGACGCCCGTCGAAGGCAGCGCTGTGAGGCGGGTTTCTGCGCGACACGCCCGGCGGTCCGCCCTGATTTGCCGGATCCCCGGGATCCGCGTAACTTATTACTTGTTCGCCCCAAACGGTTGAGCGGAGGTCCTCGGACCGGCTCCCGTCAAGCATCGAACACCTCCCGAATCCCAGACACTCACTGAGTGAAAAGGATGAAGGTGCTGATCCGTTCCCACGGTCAGGCCGAAATAACTCGGACTTGACAACGGAAACGAGATCGGTAAGATAGAGAAGTTGCCCTACGGGCCTGGCTGTGATGGCTGGGTCGTGGGAGCATCCGATCCTTGAGAACTCAACAGCGTGCACTTGTCAAATGCCAAATTATCCTCGTCTAGCT